>NZ_JNIF01000003.1:2838539-4257809 GCF_000702445.1 Bryobacter aggregatus MPL3 | reverse complement strand
TTGGCTGCGTTGAAGCACTTCTCCGGTTCGGTCCTCGTAGCGGAGGGAAACAGCACCCTGCTCGATGCGTCATTTGGCCTCGCCGACTCCGTCTCGGGAGAGGCAAACACGACCAGCACAAAGTTCCGGATCGGATCCATCACCAAGCAATTCACCGCAGTACTAATCGAGCTTCTTCGCGAGGAAGGAACACTGCGGCTTACCGATCCTGTCTCGAAATACATCCAAGGGAGCCCGGTTGCTTGGGCGGGCGTTACGATTCATCAGGCTCTAAACCACACGTCGGGAATTGCCGACTTCACCGACGATCCGAGATTTGAGCAGTGGTCGTCCACCACAAGGACGCCCGCTGAGACCATTGCATTCTTCCGCGAACGACCGCTCGAGTTTCCGTCAGGGAGCAAGTTTCAATACAGCAATTCGAATTACATCCTTCTGGGTGGGGTGGTGGAAACGGCAAGTGGAAGACGATTTGGAGACCTGCTGAGAGAAAAACTCCTGATCCCTTGCGCATGATTGACTCAGGCTTGGATGAAGGCGACCAACTGACTTTGACCGCCGGGCAAAGGGACATGTGCTGACGAATGGAGCCCTGCGCCCCAGTCTAAGCCCCGGTCTCGGCGGCTTGGCCGCGGCGGGATGTATTCTACGACCGGCGACCTGTTGCGGTGGTGCAAGGCCGTCTTCGGACTCCGGGTGTCTCTGATGAGTCGCTTCGACAAATGACAGGAGCGGGACGAATCGACTACGCTTATGGCTTCGCCTTGTCTTCTTTCAAGGCGAGCTTCTGCGTTTGGCACGACGGCAGTATAGATGGATTCTCAGCGTACCTGAGCTACCTCCCGGCACGGAGGCATTACCGTAATCGATCCTAAGCAATGTTGAGAACGACGAGGTCGTTGATTCGGATGGCACTCAGGCCTTCTGGCGGTGGCGCGAGAGTAGGCTCTCCCTTGTCGCGCAGTGTAGCGCAATGCCGGCCGGATCACGCACGATTCGTCGATTTGACCGATCGCCGACGATGGGGGCAAGATCAATAAACACTACTCCGCTGATCATGGGGTTGATTGATTCACGGAAACTGCGGAAAATGGCTCCTTTACAGAGACTCCGGAGTATCTGTTCGCACCGCATGGAGGAGCCCCGGGAATTCACACGGAGTGATATAGAATCTGCATATATCGATGTCCTACAGCTATGACGAGCCATCTCTTGAGCTCCTTAAAGGTACGCTGGATCTCCTAATCTTGCGGACACTGGAACTGCACCCGATGCACGGCTCCGCCATCGCGGAGCGTATTGCTCAGGTTACGCACGGCGCCTTTCAGGTCAAGCTGGATCGTTGTTCCCCGCACTTCATCGCCTCGAACAGGAGGGGTCTATCACGGGCAGGTTGGCAAGAGTCTGCGTTGGGTCGCCGGGGTCCGGACGTATACCCTGACCCCGACGGCATCAAGCAGTTGTCGCAGAACAGAAGACCTGGACACGGATTGTTCAGGCAATGACCGCACTCCTGGAGTCAACCTGACATGCGAATCGCCAGAGGGTTGAACCGGCTATTTGCGACCTGTGTTTCGCAGACAGGATGCCGATAATTCACTTGACGCCGAAATCAGGGACTATGTGGAGGAACAAACAAACGGCTTGTTGATTCTGGCATGCCCGCCGACAAAGCGCGACGTCGGTATGGGTGGAAACAGGAGGGATTGATTCCATCAAGGAAGGTGTCCGGGACGTGTGGATTGGACGAGGAATTAGGACAACGGCTGATGGACGTTCGCTTTGCGTGCCGCTGTCTGATGCGAGCACGCGGGTTTGCGACGATTGTGATCGCGGACCATGGCGCTCGGAATGGGCGCGACCCTGACGATGTTTAGCCTGATGCGCGGGGTAATGTGGCGCCCGTTGCCTTATCCAGAACCCGACGAGTGGCACGATCCAAGTTGATGCAAGGAGCGTTGCCGAAGCGGGTGGGCGCACTTGGCGAAAGTGCTCGACTTGAAGGAAACGTAGCCATTCTCTCGAACAGGTTTCGATGCTTGACACGGGCACGGCGACGCTCACGTACAGAGCGAGTCCGAGCGCGTGACGCCATGCGGTGTTTCCGATAATTCTTCTTCCATGCTGGGCGCACGACCGACCCTCGGAAGGCTTCTTGATTCGCGACTCGACAACCCTAAGTCGGCGCCGTCCGCCATTCTCATCAGCGGCGAACTTTGGCGGCGCCGCTTCTCCTCAGATCCCGCGTCATCGGAGAACCGTACGGTTGGATGATCAGGACGTGCAAATTGCCGGGGTCCTTGCGGCAGATTTCCGCCTCTTCCTGCCACGGCCGCCAGCGCCGCGAGAGAAATCGACGTCTGGTTTCCTTTGCTATGAAGTCGACCCGGCAGTACCGAGGGATCCCCATCCTCGCGCGGCTCAGGACCGGCGCTACTCTCAGTGAAGCGAACGCTGAGTTGCAAGACGATCGCGTCTCAGTTTCAAGCAGGAACATCCGCTGTATTATGCGGCGCTACAGGATGGCAAGCAGCTCAACTCGACGCGAATTGAGTACAGACTCCGGTTACAGCGGTGCCGCTCCAGGGGCAGTCACACGCGATGCCCGGCCAAAGTTGATCTGTTTAGCGAGCGTCGTTGGATTTGTGCTTTTGTTGGCGTGCGCGAATGTCGCTAACCTTTATGTGCCAGAGGCACGGTTCGACAGCGGGAATTTGAGATCCGCTCCGCGCTGGTGTGCGGGTAGCGTCAGGATTTCCCGGCAACTGCTCACCGAAATCTCCTGCTCGCGTTCGTATCTTCATGCGTTGGTCTGATTCTGCGCGCTTGCACTCCAAGTCATCGCAGCGCTAGCGCTTCTCAGGTTTCCCTTGCACTCAAGGATCGCACCGATACAGAGGTGGCAATCTTCGCTGTTGCCTTGGCCGTGGTTACGAGCCTTCTTTTCGGACGCTGCCTGCGTGGCGCTCCTCATCAGTCCACTCGCTCGCGGCAAACCGTGCCACAGACCAGAAGACCAGTTCGCGGAATCTGCAGCGTACCGTTGTCGTGATCGAAGTCGCCCTGTCGATCGTGCCCCTGGCTTGCGGGCCTCATCTACGGTCATTTCTGAACTCCTGGACGCGCCTCTCGGATGTTGACCCTACCCACGTCGTCACCACCAGGTACCCTTCAGCTGCGTCTCTACCCGAAAGCCGAGCAGCAGTGGACGGTCATTGCGCGAAGTGATTGATGGAGTAACGAGCTATTCCTGGTGTTCAAGCAGTGAGCGCTGCTGGACCTTTGCCCCTCTCTCCCAACCAACAGAAGCGCCGGTCGGGCGTGTCGACCGACCGGACGATCCGCCGTCCTGGCAACCCAACAGGGAGCCATGCCTGGATATCTTGGAGTGGTTGGAACGCCTTTGCTTGCAGGTCGTGACTTTACGGATGACGATGTCACTCGTCGCTCCGTAAAGGTCACGACTGCAAGCAAAGGCGTCCAACCACTCCAAGATATCCAGGCATGGCTCCCTGTTGGGTTGCCAGGATCGGCGGATCGTCCGCTCGGTCGACACGCCCGACCGGCGGCTTCTGTTGGTTGGGAGAGAGGGCAAGGTCCAGCAGCGCTCACTGCTTGACACCAGGATAGCTCGTACTCCATCATCACTTCGCGCTGACACGTCCACTGCTGCTTCGGCTTTCGGGTAGAGACGCAGGCTGAAGGGTACCTGGGTGGGTGACGACGTGGGTAGGGTCAAATCCGGAGCGCGTCCAGGAGGTTCAGAAAGACCGTAGGATGAGGCCACCGCAAGCCAGGGGCACGATCGACAGGGCGCTCGATCACGACAGCGTACGTTGCAGATTCCGCGAACTGGTCTTCGTGTCTGTGCACGGTTTGCCGCGAGGGCGAGTGGACTGATGAGGAGCGCCACGCAGGCAGCGTCCGAAAAGAAGGCTCGTAACCACGGCCAAGGCAACAGCGAAGATTGCCACCTCTGTATCGAGTGCGATCCTTGAGTGCAAGGGAACCTGAGAAGCGCTAGCGCTGGCGATGACTTGGAGTGCAAAGCGCGCCAGAATCAGACCAACGCATGAAGATACGAACCGCGAGCAGGAGACTTTCGGTGAGCAGTTGCCGGGAAATCCTGACGCTACCCGCACCCAGCGCGGAGCGGATCTCAAATTCCCGCTGTCGAACCGTGCCTCTGGCCAATAAAAGGTTAGCGACATTCGCGCACGCCAACAAAAGCACAAATCCAACGACGCTCGCTAACAGAATCAACTTTGGCCGGGCATCGCGTGTGACTGCCTCCTGGAGCGCACCGCTGTAAACCGGAGTCTGTTACTCAATTCGCGATCGAGTTGAGCTGCTTGCCATCCTGTAGCGCCGGCATAATACAGCGGATGTTCCTGTTGAAACTGAGACGCGATCGTTTGCAACTCAGCGTTCGCTTCACTGAGAGTAGCGCCGGTCCTGAGCCGCGCGAGGATGGGGATCCCTCGGTACTGCCGGGTCGGACTCATAGCAAAGGGAAACCAGACGTCGATTTCCTCTGCGGCGCTGGCGGCCGGTGGCAGGAAGAGGCGGAAATCTGCCGCAAGGACCCCGGCAATTTGCACGTCCTGATCATCAACCCGTACGGTTCTTCCGATGACGCGGGGATCTGAGGAGAAGCGGCGCCGCCAAAGTTCGCCGCTGATGAGAATGGCGGACGGCGCCGACTTAGGGTTGTCGAGTCGCGAATCAAGAAGCCTTCCGAGGGTCGGTCGTGCGCCCAGCAATGGAAGAAAATTATCGGAAACACCCGCATGCGTCACGCGCTCGGACTCGCCTCTGTACGTGAGCGTCGCCGTGCCCGTGTCAAGCATCGAAACCTGTTCGAGAGAATGGCTACGTTCCTTCAAGTCGAGCACTTCGCCAAGTGCCGCACCCGCGTTGGCAACGCTCCTTGCATCAACTTGAATCGTGACAATTCGGTCGGGTTCTGGATAAGGCAACGGGCGCCACATTACCCCGCGCATCAGGCTAAACATCGTCAGGGTCGCGCCCATTCCGAGCGCCATGGTCGCGATCACAATCGTCGCAAACCCGCGTGCTCGCATCAGACAGCGGCACGCAAAGCGAACGTCATCAGCCGTTGTCCTAATTCCTCGTCCAATCCACACGTCCCGGACACCTTCCTTGATGGAATCAATCCCTCCTGTTTCCACCAATACCAGACGTCGCGCTTTGTCGGCGGGCATGCCAGAATCAACAAGCCGTTTGGTTTGTTCCTCCACATAGTCCCTGATTTCGGCGTCAAGTGAATTATCGGCATCCTGTCTGCGAAACAGGTTCGCAAATAGCCGGTTCAACCCTCTGGCGATTCGCATGTCAGGTTGACTCCAGGAGTGCGGTCATTGCCTGAACAATCCGTGTCCAGGTCTTCTGTTCTGCGGACAACTGCTTGATGCCGTCGGGGGTCAGGGTATACGTCCGGACCCGGCGACCCAACGCAGACTCTTGCCAACTGCCCGTGATAGACCCCTCCTGTTCGAGGCGATGAAGTGCGGGGAACAACGATCCAGCCTTGACCTGAAAGGCGCCGTGCGTAACCTGAGCAATACGCTCCGCGATGGCGGAGCCGTGCATCGGGTGCAGTTCCAGTGTCCGCAAGATTAGGAGATCCAGCGTACCTTTAAGGAGCTCAAGAGATGGCTCTGTCATAGCTGTAGGACATCGATATAGAGATTCTATATCACTCCGTGTGAATTCGCCGGGGCTCTCCATGCGGTTGCGAACAGATACTCCGGAGTCTCTGTAAAGGAGCCATTTCTCCGCAGTTTCCGTGAATCAATCAACCCATGATCAGCGGAGTAGTGTTTATTGATCTTGCCCCCATCGTCGGCGATCGGTCAATCGACGAATCGTGCGTGATCCGGCCGGCATTGCGCTACACTGCGCGACAAGGGGAGAGCCTACTCTCGCGCCACCGCCAGAAGGCCTGAGTGCATCGAATCAACGACCTCGTCGTTCTCAACATTGCTTAGGATGATTACGGTAATGCCTCGTGCCGGGAGGTAGCTCAGGTACGCTGAGAATCCATCTATACTGCCGTCGTGCCAAACCAGAAGCTCGCCTTGAAAGACAGACAAGGCGAAGCCATAAGCGTAGTCGATTCGTCCCGCTCCTGTCATTTGTCGAAGCGACTCATCAGAGACAACCCGGAGTCCGAAGAGGCCTTGCACCCACCGCAACAGGTCGCCGGTCGTAGAATACATCCCGCCCGCGGCCCAAGCCGCCGAGACCGGGCTTAGACTGGGGCGCAGGGCTCCATTCGTCAGCACATGTCCCTTTGCCCGGCGGGTCAAATCAAGTTGGTCGCCTTCATCCAAGCCTGAGTCAATCATGCGCAAGGGGATCAGGAGTTTTTCTCTCAGCAGGTCTCCAAATCGTCTTCCACTTGCCGTTTCCACCACCCCACCCAGAAGGATGTAATTCGAATTGCTGTATTGAAACTTGCTCCCTGACGGAAACTCGAGCGGTCGTTCGCGGAAGAATGCAATGGTCTCAGCGGGCGTCCTTGTGGTGGACGACCACTGCTCAAATCTCGGATCGTCGGTGAAGTCGGCAATTCCCGACGTGTGGTTTAGAGCCTGATGAATCGTAACGCCCGCCCAAGCAACCGGGCTCCCTTGGATGTATTTCGAGACAGGATCGGTAAGCCGCAGTGTTCCTTCCTCGCGAAGAAGCTCGATTAGTACTGCGGTGAATTGCTTGGTGATGGATCCGATCCGGAACTTTGTGCTGGTCGTGTTTGCCTCTCCCGAGACGGAGTCGGCGAGGCCAAATGACGCATCGAGCAGGGTGCTGTTTCCCTCCGCTACGAGGACCGAACCGGAGAAGTGCTTCAACGCAGCCAACGCTCGTGCCTCCGACTCGAGACGCTCGCGCCGCATTCGCGTTCCCCGTGAGGAGTCGCAAGAGAGAATCGCACTTGATAGCAGAATTCCGCAGAGCACAAATCGGACTCGTGCCATCAGGACCCGTGGGCAAAGCTCATGATTCTAGTGTAGTTCGGCCAGATGAAAATCCAAACTCGCGAAAAACGGCGAAGATTTGATTGAGCAGTAAATCCCTTATCGTCCGGCGATCCGGCAATTGACGAATCGAACGTTCGGGATGAATAGCTCAACACCACGCGATTTGAACGAAGGTCGGCATGACACAACCGCCACGATTCACCGAGGGCACTTCTCGCGGGTGAAATTCCATCCATCAGCCCCGCAGCGCAACAACGCGGTGTCCCAACAAACGCTAGCACCTGCAGCGACCGCTCTGCCTTCCCAGATGCAGCCCGCCGCTTTCGGAGGCGGCTTCTCCGCAACCAGCCTGACTAGGCGCTCTTCGAGTTTCTTGACACTCCAATCCGGCCGTGCCCAGACGTCCTCGTACTTGATGACTCGAAGCCCGCTGAATAATGAAAGCAGTTCGTTGTTTCCGAATGTTCCGGTTGGCCAAACTCGTCTGGTGTCTAGATGCCTGTCTTCCACAACGACAATGCCACCAGGCCGCAACGCCTGGGCTACCCTCGGCGCGATGGCTTTGGTCGGTTCGTACGTCAAGACGATCAGGTCCCACTTTTCCGTGCCGAAATCAAAGGCTTCGAAGGTACTGACTTCTGCAGTGAGTCGGACAGCGAGGCGTGCGGCTTCCAATTTGGCTTGCCGAATTCCCTCGTCGGCGGAATCGAACCCGGTAACGTCCCAACCGTTCCGGGCAAGGAAGAGCGCATTGCGCCCTTGTCCCATTCCGACGTCCAATGCGCGTCCCGGTTTGCGGTTCCGAACCGCTTCAACCAGTAAAGCGTTTGGTTCGCGAGTGAATACATCTGAGCCACTTGAATAAAGGATGTTGTAGTCGCCGGGTTGCGCTGATGCGCACATTGACACCAGCAGGAGCGCTCCAAGGCTTCGCATGACTTTCAGTCTACTCACGGGAAACGGCATAGTTTTTACCAATCCCGTCCAGGATCGTCGGCGATCCGTCGATTGACGGAGAAGCATGAATGTTCACTCCAACAATCCCCGCACACTGGGCACCTTCACCGAAGCCGATGGGTCTGGGAACCCATTCAGCACCAGCCATTCCCTGTGGGCCGGCGGCAACTTTGTATAGGGTACAAAGTGGGGATGCTCCCGGAGAAAGGCCTCAAACGAGGACTCGGCGATTCCTCCCTTGAACCGACGAAGGTAGCCACTCTTCAGCAATCGCTGCACTGTCGTGCGGGAGCGGCCGATATCGTGCGCAACTTGCTTCACTGTTAGCGGCTGATGCTCCAGTTCATCCATTCGCTTCTCAACTCGTTGCTTGTGCTTTCGAAACGCTGCCTGGGTGCGGCCATTTGGGTTCTGCCCGCGCTCAATCGCATCGCGCTCGTGCCGGTTCCATCGTGGCTTCGTCTGCCACGGCCACTGGTCGCGCGGGAGTCTACGCCGAAGGAACTCCTTGATTGCCTCCGGAGTCCGCTCCAGTTCATTCGCCAACGCTTCAATGGGTCGTCGCACGTCTTCCGGTTCCTTGGCCCATGCAACAACCAATCGGGATTCTGATGTCGTCCAATTTCGCATGCCTCTCAACCGGCTCCTCAATGGGGGTCTTGATTGGCATCCTAGGGACGCTTCGCTTTTTCAACAATTGGCAAACGTGACGGCTCGGCAGTTCGTCATCGCGCCGCTCAGGGATACGGTGGCGGCGCTAAACCTCTGCAATGACGGGAGTTGAATGCCTAACGCATTTGCCTGCTGACGCCGGGAACAGCCTTCGCGGCCATGGTCAAAAAATGTCGATCCCTTGTAGTGTCCGTGGGTAATATCGGAATCGATTTTCTCCGAGGGATTGCCGCTTTTTCCCAAAGCCATGCATACTCGATGGGAGTGGGCAAGAACGAATCAGCGCGGTCCAACCGAGGCAGTGATTCCCAGACCGAACTTTCCGAACGAATGCTTCAGCAGTCGCTGAGAGTCTCATGGAGGGGCTTGGCGGCAGAGGTTAATCGCGTTCTGGAATTCCGGGCGTTTTCACTTTGGACACGAGCAATCATT
Source organism: Bryobacter aggregatus MPL3 (assembly GCF_000702445.1). Taxonomy (NCBI): domain Bacteria; kingdom Pseudomonadati; phylum Acidobacteriota; class Terriglobia; order Bryobacterales; family Bryobacteraceae; genus Bryobacter; species Bryobacter aggregatus. The sequence goes on along the minus strand of NZ_JNIF01000003.1, from coordinate 4,248,744 downwards.
GAGATCGAAGGCTCAATTCCTGACTCAGTGCTTGCCTCCATCGAGGGACGCTGCCCTGGATCTGGGATGCGCAAAAGGGGCAATCACGATCTGGGTTCGCTGTGGACAGACCTTCTTGCGTGGTCCGAGCAGTTCGTGTTCACAGAGTCTAAAGCTGGCGGATGGATCGAGGCGGCCCACTATTACTCCGGCCTGGACCCTCGTTCGGAGCAAATCTGGCTGCATATGGAGCGATCCGTGAGTGAGTGGTCTGAGAAGCGGCCAACCCACTACCCCGAGTTCACCGAATGGTGGAAGACCGCTCCGGCACCGAGCTTTGAGATTCCCCCGGCCACTCTGGACGAAGCCATTGAGGCAATCGCTTTCTCCTATTGGGCAGTTCTGCTTTTGGCAGTCGGTGACCAAGAAAGCTCCCTGCAAGACAAAATCGAATCTCGCTGCCCGAGCTTCCTTACGAATCATCCGATTCCACCGAGCAACGACGCGGATGCTGTGGCAAGGTTCCGCAGTGCAATGGAAGCTTACCTTCTGGCCGGGCACGAAGATTCGCAGCGCGTGAAGGCTGCCGCGATGAACCATCTCCGCACCATCCGCATCAAGGCGTACTTCGACGCCTGCCTGGACCATGTTCAGATCCCGCCCTTTCAGGTCTGGCTGCAGCAGGCTGACGAGTTCGTCGTTAGCCCTTAGCGCCGGCCGCCATCGCTTGTGGCGAACCCTTTGGGTAGCCATGCACCGATACCAGCCAATACTGGGTTTCCGGCGCCAAAACGCCGAAGGGAATTTCCTCAGAATGCTCCTTGCAGAATGCCGAAAAGGACGCCTCTGTGATGCGACCACGCCGCCGCCGCAACCACCCATTCCGCTGCCAGCGACGGACATCGGCTTCCGATACCTCAAGTACGCCCGCCAAGTCTTTGGCCTTGAAGCCACCAAAGAAGTCAGCCGACTTCCCCAGCCGGCGCAACCGCGCCACGATGGATTCCACGGATCGCCCGAGGCGCCTGGCGATGATCTCCTTGGGCTGATGAACCAGCGACAGTAGCACCAGGTCGGTACCGCCATCCCAATCGCGCCGCCGCACTTCATCCGTGCACCGAAGCCCGAGTGCCCGCGCTCTTTTGGCGATCTCGCGCCGGGTTAAGCCTGGATGCCGCGCTTGAATTGCCGAGATGGCAGCAATAGCGGCCTTTTTCCCCAGTGGGTACTGTGAGCGCAACAGATCATCGTCTTCGGCTGTCCAATTGCCCTTCAGCAGATCTTGACTAGCCGGATCACCGGCTGTGGAGACGTAAACTCCGTTTCCGAGTACTTGGCGCAGCGTCACTGTTCGTTCCGGGTGCGCCTGAAGACGCGCGCGGACATCGAGTGTCGGGAAACCAGAGTGCCCGGGGGAAGAAAGGCGCTGGGGGGGAGGTCCCTTCGACATGACTACCACCTGTTCAGTCTTTACATTGTTCAGTTGCCGTTCCTGCGCTCCGACTGCCTCTCAGTCAGGGCGACATCAGCCGTGTGGTGCTCAACGCCGGCAAACTTTGCCAATAAGCTGCCCACAACACTAGAAGTCCTGACTCAGGCGAAAGGTCCGATTCTCATGCGCAACCGGTGTTGGATGGCCAGTGTTACAGTGACAATTCAGTCCGCGGATGACTAGCAAGTAACTGGAAAAAAGTTTTGGGACTTTTTGGGCTGCCCGGATCTTCTATTGAGTAGAGGGGCAGACTCAGTCGGCATTCCTCTAGTACGTCGGCCAAAGGTCGGCAGGGGTTCTCATGGCAGCAAACCACGATAATCGCCCTGATAGCTTCGACTTGGAAGTGATTCCACCCTTCTGGCTTCGCGACGATGAAGAGGGCAAGCAACTGCTGGATGCAAGGGTCGTAAAGGTTGCTAGCGAGAACTGGCATTGGGCATTTCGATTTGCCAGAAATGAATTGCATGATGGTGCCGGCGCTCTTGAGATCGTCGAGTTCGTGGCAATCGAAGTTTCCAAGCGCCTCCGTGCCGAACCAGCAGTTCTGACGAACTTGGCCGCGTACTACAAGACTGCATATGTAAATCGTGTCCGGGCCTTGGCTGAGCGTAATGGCCGGATCCGCTACGAAGGCAGCCCCAACGACCTCGAACTCAACCACCAGCCGATCGCCGCTGACTGGTTCAAGCTCTTCGAGAACCGGATGATTCTGCAAGCCCTGCTCCCGTTCACTGCTGAGCCGATTCGCCGCATTCTCAACTACCGACTCCTGGATTTCTCGTGGAAAGAAATTGCCGGGCAACTCGGGGTTACAGAGAAGCAGGCGAAATCACGGTTCTATTACGGAGTTCAGCAGGCACGGGATGAGCTATCCGCCGCCCAAAAGAAGCGGGCCCGCAAGGAGGCATCCGCACCATGAAAATGATGGATCCAGATCAAAGCTTCACTCCGCGTGAGGAGCGACAGCTGCTGCAAAGTGTCGCCGCGCTGCTTGAGGCAAACCTCTCGCAACTCGACACAACTCAATGCCCGTCCTGCACAGATTTGAGGAATCTGGCAAGACGCCGAATTCGCTTAGCGGATGCTGATTCCCTCGTAGATCACGTCGGCGTTTGTCCGCGGTGCTTCAAGAGCTACTCGGAGTTTCGGGCCCAGCATAAGCGGCGCGTCCGAATCCTTTACAGCGCTGTAGCCATGGCCGCTGGCGTGTTGATTGCGGTTGTACTCTTACAGCCGATGCGTCCACATGTGGCTCGGCCCAATCCTCCAGTGCCGATCATCGCCAAGCTGCCGGAACGGTCAGCTCCCGTGGTGGCCGCCGTCGTGGACCTCACGAAGTTGGGCGTGGCGCGGAGCGATTCTCCGGCAGCGGGAGATCGACCGCAAGTGGGCTCTTTGCCATGCGCCAGAGTCACCCTTTCCGTCCACCTGCCCGTCGGAAGCGAGGACGGTCGCTACGATGTGGCGCTGCTGCGCAAGTCCGGAGAATCCGTGGTGTCATCAAGCGGGAATGCGACGCTGCAGAACTATGTTGAAGTGCTCGGCGTGGAAATTGATTTGTCCTCTGTGGCTCCAGGCAACTACAGTCTCGCGATTCGAAGGGTTGGATCTTCCTGGAGAGAGTATCCGATTGCTTTGGTCCCCAAGGAGGCCCCATGACGACTGACGCTCCCGAATTCTCACGAGCGGTTCGAGAACAACTGCTCGAAGCGATTGCCACCACGGTTCAGGCAAGGTTTTTCGACCCGAAGTTCAATGGCCGCAATTGGCAAACTCTTGTCCAACTGGCCAGAGAAGGCATCTTGCAAGCCACCAACCCGGTTGATTTCGAATCACGTGTCCAAAACTTGCTCGAACAACTCGCAGTCCAGCCGGTTGGATTTTTTCATCGCAGTCGTGCAAAGTTTCCTGTACACCATGTGCTTCGGGCCACGCTTTATCCACATGACGGCGCCTGGGTCTTTGAAGATGTCCAGGAGGACGGGCCAGCTTTTGCCGCACAGATCAAGCCGGGTGACACGCTACTCGCCGTCAACGACAAGCCCGTAGCGCCACCGGAGCCAGTGCGATTTCCTGCAGGCGCTCCGGCGTCGATTCTGATCCGGCGCCGCAACGGCAACGAGGAACGCATCGTGCCGCAAGCGCTCCCGCCAGACGAGGCGCGCCGCAACTCTGTTCGCACGGCCTTGCTCGAAAATGGCGTCGGCTATCTGAAGATCACTCGATTCCCTGGATTGGTCGGGGTAGACATGGCCAGAGACATCGACGCCGCCGTCCAAACACTCGCTGAATGCCGCTCGCTCGTGGTGGATCTTCGTGGGAATCCTGGGGGCGGTTCCGCGAATTTGCGGCTAATGAGCTACTTGACGCCGGACAAGAGGCCGGTCGGCTACAGCTTGACTCGTCCGCGTGCAGAACGTGGCTATCGCCGGGAGGAACTGGCACAGTTCCGTCGCATTCCGACGAATAAGCTCGCCCTCATCGGGCTTGCGGTTCGCTTCAAGTTTGCGGACAAGTCCATCGTCGTCGTCACCGAGGGCTTGAAGCCTCCCAAGTGTCAATGCCGTGTCGTACTGCTGGCGAACGAGCACACCGTAAGCGGCGCCGAGATCGTCGTAGGTTTCGCAAAGGACCACGGGTTGGCACGGTTAGTGGGCACCCGCACAGCTGGCCGGCTCTACGGATGGAGTTCCTTCCCGATCCAGCAGGACTACCGGCTTACCATCCCGGTAAGCAACTACATTACGTGGGAAGGAAGGTGCTTCGAAGGCACCGGCATCGAGCCTGACTTCGAGGTGCCATTCTCTCCCGAAGCCGCTTGGGACGGCAGGGATTTGCAGTTGGAGGAGGGGGCCAAGATCGCCGCCAGTCTTTGACCTGAACAGAGAGTTTTCTCGGAGGAACTACATTTATGGCCGTTCTGAATCCAAGGCGCATGGCTGCCTCAGCTGTTTGTTGTCTCGGGATCTTGGTTTTCGCTGTGTGGCCGCCGATACTCGTCGCACAATCGGATGATCCGAACGCCCTGCTCGCTGAAGCGGAGCGGCTCTACTGGCTGGACAACTGGGCAAAGTCCCGGCCGTTGTACGAAAAGGCGGAAGCTCTGTTCGAAGCGAAGGGCGATCTTCGGAATGCCGCCCTTGCCCGTATCAGCCGCTTGCGCGCCGACGCAGATCGGATTTCCTACCCCGAGGTCAGTCAGCAACTGGCGAAGGAACTCGAAAACCCCATCGTAGTCAGCGATCCTCAAGTCCGCCTCCGCTGCCTGATCGTCAAGGCAACCATCGACCTGAGTATCGACCCACTTCTTTCCGCCGGCACATGGCGAACTGCTCTGGAGTTGGCCAACACTATCGGAGAGACGCGGTGGGTTACGAGAATTCAGGGCGAACTGGGCATCATCTCTTTTCTGGAAGGCAAGAGCACGGAGGCCCGCGGGATCATGACCAAGGTGATTCAGTCTGCGGCGGCCGTGGGCGACCTTGCGGGTCAGATTCGCGCTCTATCGCTCATCGGAGTGGGTCTGTCGGAACTGGGTGAGTATGATCGATCCCTCCGCTTCTTCGACCAAGCCTTGGACCTCTCGCAAAAGAATCCGGACCTGCGCTTCCCGTTGATGGCACACATGGGGAAGGCTTCCGCCCTGAACGCATTAGGACGAACGCGCGAAGCGCAGGACTTCCTGAAGCGGGCAATCCGCTTCGTCGAAGAAACGGAAATGAACGTATATCGTGCGGACATTCTACTCGCGCTCGCTGGAAGCGCGGCCAGAAGCAAGGACTATCCCACAGCCGTGGAGTTGCTCACGGAGGCCGTCCGATCGGCTGAACGATTCGAGATGCCTCGTCCCCGAGCTGCTGCCTTGCTCAGCCTGGGTGCCATTTATCGCGAAATGGGCGATTCAAAGAAGGCGGACGAGGCTGCTTCGGAAGCAGTCGTCGCGGCGAGGAAGCTCGTGGACATGTACGTCTTGCCACGGCACCTCGCTTCGGCGGCAGCGATCAAGGTGAACAGCGGCAAGATATCCGAGGCGGATTCACTTTACGAAGAAGCGGGCGACCTCATCGAAGCCATGCTGGTGAACGTACCGAGCCCAAGACTTCGCAGCACTCTAGTGGCCGCCATGAGCGAAGTCTATGTTGGGCACTTCGCGCTCGCCGTAGAAGGGCTGAAAGACAACCAGCGTGCGTTCGAGATCCTGGAGCGCGCCCGAGGTCGTGCCGCGGCAGACGCCCTTCGATCTTTGCCAACACAGCAGTCCACTCCTCAGGGAACGAAAGCGCCAGCGGAGCGCCAAATCGCCGCTCTGCAAATTCGCCTCCAGCAAGCAGCAACGCCCCGGATTCGAAAAGAGCTTCTCAACCAACTGGCATTGGCCGAAGAGGCGTTGTCACCACTCCACTTCGATCAGCATCGTTTCAACCAATTTCTTCGGGGCGATCCGGTTTCGCTCGATGCCTTACGCAAGACCATGCGCGAGGACGAGTTGATCGTCGAATACGTGCTGGCAGATCCAGCATCGTTTGCCGTCGTCATTTCAAAGGCTGCCATTCGCATTCAGAAGCTGGCGAGCAAAGCCACGATTGATGGGCTGGCCCAACGATTTCACGGTGAGTTGAAGAATAAGGAGTCGTCTGCAGCGCCTTCCGGCGTGACGCTGGCATCCGAACTGCTCAGGCCCATCCCAGAGATCTTGGGCAGTAAGCGGGTGATCTTAGTCCCTGACGGAATGCTTCACCTCACGCCGTTTGATGCCCTCCCATCCGGGCGCACTGGTTACTTGGGAGATCAAAAGGTCATTTCAGTAGCGCCCTCCGCGACCGTCCTCCATCTGATTCGTACTAATCGCCCCATCACGACTCAAACCGCACGCCTGCTTGCAGTTGGTAACGTGGCGTACCCCGCCAGTGGACCTTCTCCAAACACCACGCGGGAAACGCGCGGGATGTTCGATGCCACCGGCAGCGGTATCACGGCCCTACCGTCGACCGCAGATGAGATCGCAGCAATCGCTGCTCTCGCCGGCCCTAAGTCGGTGGTCTTGGATGGACGGGCCGCGACTGAGAAGGCCCTCAAATCCCAGCCGCTCCGGTCATTTTCGATTTTGCATCTGGCCGTTCACGGAGTCGCCGACTCCAAGTTCCCAGATCGTTCCGCCCTCGTGTTCGGTTCTGACGCCGCGGCTCATGAAGACGGATTACTCCAGGTCCGGGAGATTGAATCGCTCCCGCTCAACGCTGACCTTGTGACGTTGTCCGCCTGCGACACCGGTGCCGGTCGCATCCAAGGCCAGGAGGGCGTTGCCAATATCGTTCGCGCCTTCCTGTACGCCGGCTCACGGTCCATCGTCTCGACCCTCTGGGAAGTGGACGACACATTCACTGCGGCTCTGATGAAGCGCTTCTACGCGAACTTGGCCGCCGGACGCGATGTCAGCGACGCCCTGCGCCTAGCCAAGCTCGAAATGCGCCGTCGCCTCGGCCCCAATGCTACGCCATACTTCTGGGGCCCCTTCACTGTCGTCGGTGATGGGCTCACGCGGATCCAGTTTGGACCGCAAGGGCGTGGAGACAAGCCACGAAACTGAACAAAGGCGAACCAATTTGACCGACAAGGCCGGTATAGCCCTTCAATCCTCCGCATTCGTGTCCTTCGAACAAACATCACCTTAGCCACGCTACCGTCCGTTACGACCCCATTCCGGGATTCCTCTTCAAGCATCACGACTGCTCGGCAAGTCGCTTTGTCGTGAAGCATTTTCGGGCTAAAAGAATCCCAGGGCAAGCGGGCCTTCCGCTCCCAACTTTGAGCCTGGATCGACGGAGGTGGACATGTCTGTTTATTTTACGGAAAGAGAAGTGGCCCAGGAATTGAGAGTGAGCCTGGCGTCCTTGCGCCGCTGGCGTGTCGAGAATCGAGGACCCCGATATGTCAAGGTTGGGTCCCTTGTTCGCTACTCGGTACGCGATCTCGAAGAATGGTTGGCTGGGTTACCCAGTGGAGGACTTTCCGGCAAGAAGGAACCGCAAACAGCAAGGCCACGACGCGAGAAGTTCGCGTCCTGAGGTGTAGCGAATGTCCTTGTTCAAACGTGGGAAAGTCTGGTGGTACGAGTTCTGGTTCGCAGGTCGGAGAATTCAGGAATCGACTAAGGCAACCAGCAAGTCCGTGGCGAAACTCGCTGAGGTAAAGCGGCGACGCGAGCTTGAAGAGGGGTTCAACAGCGTCGAGGACGTCCGTCATCTGCAGATCCAAACGCTCCAGCAAGTGGCTGCGGACTACCTGACTAGCTATGGACTCCGGCACAAAAGCGCGACATTCGCGAAATACGCCGTTGGACACGTAGTGCGCCTTCTCGGCGAACGGATGGTAGTGGATATCGACGAACGAGCGGTGACCGAGTACCAAGACACGCGGCTCCTCGAGAAGGCCGCGCCAAAGTCGGTGAACGAGGAAGTCGGCTTTTTGCTCCGACTTCTAGGCGACCGCGGAACGATCATCCGCAACCGTCTCAAGAAAGAAAAGACCCTGAAACTAAAGGTATCCAAGAGCAAAGCAAAGGCATATTCTGCTGAAGAGAAGCGAAAGCTCGTTCAGGCCGCAAATGAGGCTCGGTCCCCGCATATTCGCCTGTGCATTGTGATAGCGCAGAATACCGGTATGCGGGCTGGCGAAATCCGCCACCTTCGTTGGATGGACATCAACTTTGACAACTTGTACCTGACGGTAGGGAGGAGCAAGACGGCGGCAGGCGAGGGACGGACCATCCCAATCAACCCTGATCTCCAAAATGCGCTATTGGAACGCCGAGAATGGTTTGTTGCGCGATTCGGCTCCATTCTTCCGGATTGGTATCTATTTCCCGGGGGCCGCTCGAATAAATTGGACCCGACCCGCCCGGTCACCACCTTGAAAACCGCATGGACGAACCTACGCAAACGCGCCGGCGTTAAGGGGCGACTGCATGACGCGCGCCACACCTTCATCACTGAGCTTGCCGAGAGCGGGGTCGGCGATCAAACGATTATGGACCTTGCAGGCCATGTCAGTCCTCAAATGGTGAAGCACTACAGCCACATCCGCATGCAAACCAAGCGCGATGCTGTGCAACAAATCTGGCTGAAACAGCAGAACGCTAGCACCGAATCCCAAGCCACCGAACAGCCCCAACGGGAGAGCCGAAATAAACCGGAAGCTCGAGCCAAGCAAACGGTCCGGAGACCGCCCGCAAGTCAGGACGACGACAGATGAGTTCCCAATCCGTTCGCCCACATCGGAGCGGGGTGGTGGAACGCATGGCAATTTCAGAGGAAGACGAATGCCGCCACGCAAGTCCGTATCAAACGCAAACGGACCCACCATGTGGATCCGTTGATACTCGTTTTGAAGGAGTGTCCCTACAAAAGTCCCTACAATCGCTGTTTTGGATGGGGAGAAGGGCAGGTAGTTTGGGCTGTAAACCCTTTAGAATCTTTGGCTCCCCGGGTAGGATTCGAACCTACAACCCTTCGGTTAACAGCCGAATGCTCTACCATTGAGCTACCGAGGAACGCGCTGACTTCTTAATTACACCAAAGGATTCCCTTGCCTGTCAACAGTCCCTCTAAAACATTTGGCTCCATTCTTGTTTTATCGATCCTGGATGCCAGCAACCTGATTCCTTGGCATCCGAAAGCACTCATGCCACCTCGTGAGCAGACACGCTCCCGGCCGAAAAGATGCACCCAATCGAAAGAATCCATCTTCCTGGCAGGATTCGACTCCCCATCCGATCCTCCAACAAGTTAAATTAATAGCTAGATTCCCTTTAGCAATGATTACCACCAAGCCAGAGATTCCAGTCGACGCAGCCGGACAAGAAACCTCCGAATGGCTGGAGGCCCTCGACCAGGTCGTTGATGAAGCGGGACAGAAGCGAGCGAGCGAACTGCTCCAACAGCTGATGTCTCGCGCCGCGCAACTTGGCGTGACGGCTCCCATGCGCCAGAACACCCCTTATGTGAACACGATTCCCGTGTCAGAGGAGGTTCCGTATCCAGGCGATCGTGAGATCGAACGCCGGATCAAGTCCTACGTGCGTTGGAATGCGATGGCGATGGTGGTACGCGCCAATAAGTATGACGACGGGATTGGTGGACACATCTCTACCTTTGCCTCACTCGCCTCGATCTCCGAAGTCGGCTTCAACCACTTCTTCCGCGGCTCAATCCAGGCAGCCGACGGCTCGACGCAGCCCGGCGATTTCATTTATTACCAGGGCCACGCCTCTCCCGGTGTCTACTCCCGCGCCTTCCTCGAAGGCCGGCTCAGCGAAGAACACCTCATGAATTTCCGCCACGAGCTGCGTGACAAGCCAGGCCTGTCCAGCTACCCGCATCCATGGCTGATGCCGGACTTCTGGCAGTTCCCCACCGTCTCGATGGGCCTCGGTCCGATCAATTCGATCTACCATGCCCGCTTCCTGCGCTACCTCGAGAATCGCAGTCTGATCCCGGTCACGGATCGCAAAGTCATCATGATCGGTGGAGACGGCGAGACGGACGAGCCGGAAAGCCTCGGCGCGCTCACGCTGGCCTCGCGCGAGAAGCTCGACAATCTCATCTTCATCATCAACTGCAATCTGCAGCGTCTCGATGGCCCGGTGCGCGGCAATGGCTCGATCATCCAGGAACTGGAAGGCGCCTTCCGCGGCGCGGGCTGGAACACGATCAAGTGCCTCTGGGGCTCCAACTGGGATCCGCTCTTTGCCAAAGACAAGACCGGCATCCTCACCAAGCGCATGGCCGAATGCGTCGACGGTGAATATCAGAATTTCAAGGTCCGCGGCCCGGCCTATGCCCGCAGCGAATTCTTTGGAAAGTATCCCGAACTCGCCGAACTCGTAGCCGACCTGAGCGACGACGATATCGCCAATCTCAAGCGTGGCGGCCATGACCCGGTCAAGGTCTACAACGCCCTGCGCCGCGCCTACGCCCACCGCGGCGGCCCGACAGTCATCCTCATGAAGTCGATCAAGGGCTACGGCATGGGAGAAGCGGGCGAAGGCAAGAACGTCGCCCACAACCAGAAGAAGCTCAACGAAACGGAACTGGAGTATGTGCGCAAGCGCTTCAGCATTCCGGTTCCTGCTGAAGCCGCAATGACGGCCAGCTTCTATAAGCCTGACGAAAATTCTCCAGAGGCGCAGTACATCCGAAAGCAGCGCGCCGCGATGGGCGGTCCCGTTCCTTCCCGCAACGAAGGGAACTGGGCGCTCACCGCGCCGAGCATAGACTCCTTTGCCGAATCCCTCGGTGGCTCTGCCGGCCGTCCTGCTTCGACGACGGCAGCCTTTGTCGGTATCCTCAAGAGCATCCTCAAAGAGAAGGCGATCGCAAAGTATATTGTGCCCATCGTCCCCGACGAGGCACGTACCTTCGGCATGGAGTCGCTGTTCCGCCAGGTGGGCATCTACGCCAGCCAAGGCCAGCTCTATAAGCCCGTCGACAGCGATATGTTCCTGTACTACAAGGAATCGCGCGATGGCCAGATTCTGGAAGAAGGCATCACTGAAGCCGGTTCAATGGCCAGCTTCACCGCTGCCGGCACGGCTTACGCGAATCTGAACACGCCGATGATCCCGTTCTACATCTACTATTCGATGTTCGGGTTCCAGCGTGTCGGCGATCAAGTTTGGGCATTTGCCGACGCTCGCGGCAAGGGTTTCATGATCGGCGGCACCGCCGGCCGCTCCACCCTGAACGGCGAAGGCTTGCAGCACCAGGACGGTCACACGCATGTGCTGTTCAGCGTCGTCCCCACCTGCCAGTGCTACGATCCGGCTTACGCCTACGAACTCGCGGTCATCATCCAGGACGGCATCCGGCGGATGTACCAGGATCGCGAAAACATCTTCTACTACATCACGGCCTATAACGAAAACTATCCGCAGCCCGCAATGCCGACGGACATTCCGGACATCGAGAATGGTATCCGTCGCGGCATCTACAAGCTGCGCAAGTCCACCCACGGCGAGGCGAGTGTACAGCTCTGGGGCTCTGGCCCTATGCTGAATGAAGCACTGCGCGCGCAGGAAATTCTTGCCCAGAAGTTCAACATCGCTGCCGATGTCTGGTCGGTAACCAGCTATGTCAACCTGCGCCGCGACGCCATCGAAGTGGAACGCTGGAACCGTCTGCATCCCAACCAAACTCCGCGCCGTCCCCTGGTGCAACAGGTGCTCGACGGATCGCATGGCCCCATCATCGCCTCGAGCGAATACATGAAGGTGCTCGCTGATCAACTCGCGCCTTGGCTCGATGGCCGGCTCACGGCTCTTGGGACCGATGGCTTTGGCCGCTCTGAGAATCGGGCTCACTTGCGCCGCTTCTTTGAAATCGACGCAGAGTCCATTGCCGCCGCAGCCCTCTCTCGCCTCGCGCGAGAAGGTAAGATGGATGCCAATGCGGCTGCCCAAGCGATTCGCGATCTCGGACTCGATCCGGAAGCACCCAACCCGGCTACTCTCTAGTCTTTTTCTTGTCTTTACTGCGTTTGGCGCCGATACCGCGCTCGATCGTTATGTGAAGACTCCCGATCCAAGCTACCAATGGAACGCCGCTGGCACTTCGAGTGTGAGCGGCGTTTCTGTTTCTCTGCTCGAGATGACCAGCCAGACCTGGCGTACGGCACAAGAAGTGGACAAGCCGGTCTGGAAGCACTTTATCCAGATCTACAGGCCCGCCAACGTGAAAAGCAACATTGCCCTGCTCTGGATCGACGGCGGAAACAATCGCGGAAACAAACCCAATCCGAATCCGCTCATGCTGAAGATCGCGCAAGACAACGGCGTGATCGTTGCCGAACTACGCCAGATTCCAAGCGAGCCCCTGAGCTTTCTTGACGAAACAAACCGGCCGCGCAATGAAGACGGCATTATCGCTTACACCTGGGAGAAATACCTGAAGGGAGGAGACGACCAGTGGCCACTCCGCCTGCCGATGACCAAGGCCGGAGTGCGCGCCATGGATACGGTGACGGCCTATTTGAAATCACAGGCAGGCGGCGCGATCGACGTCAATCGCTTCATCGTCGGCGGCGCCTCCAAACGTGGCTGGACCACCTGGACCGTCGCGGCAGTTGATCCGCGCGTCGTAGCCATCGCCCCAATGGTCATCGACCTTCTGAATATAGTGCCCAACTTCATGCACCACTATCGCGTTTACGGGTTCTGGGCGCCCGCGATTCAGGATTATGTCGACAGCCGGATTCCCGATTGGTTTAACACCAAACGCTTCCAGTCGCTCATGAAAATTGAGGAACCCTTCGAGTACCGGGATCGCTTGACGATGCCGAAGTTGCTGATCAATTCTGCGGGCGACGATTTCTTTGTCCCGGATAGCTCGCAGTTCTACTACTCCAAGCTGAAGGGCGAAAACCACATCCGCTATATGCCCAATACTCGTCACAGCCTCGAACCGGCCGGAGTGGCTCAAAGCCTCTCCGCCTTTGTCGATTCCATCGTGAACCAGAAATCGAGACCTCATCTGTCCTGGAAGATCGATCGCAAAAACGGTGCGATCGCAGTCAAAACAGTCGAGCAGCCCAAGGAAGCAAAGCTCTGGAGCATCACCAACCCGAAAGCACGGGACTTCCGCTTAACTACTACCGGTCCGCAATGGAAATCAGAGAAGGTTTCGCTCGTCAAAGGCCGTTACGTCGCCCGTGTCCCCAAGCCAGGCTCCGGGTATACCGCCTTTTTTGTCGAACTGAGCTACGAAAATGGAAGCCCGAATCCTCACACCTTTACTACAGAGGTCAGCATCGTGCCGAATGTCTATCCCTTCCCTACCCCAAAGCCCGGGGACGGTCTGGCGCCTCGAAACTAAGAGAACTCGATCTCCCAACTAGGGTTCTTACGCTATTCCCTATACCTGACGGCATAGTACCCTAAAGGTACTATGCTCATTCCTGTTTTCCTAGGAGTAGTGTCTCTCCATGCACAGTTTGGAGGGACGGGAGCGCTTCCGGATGAAAGTCGCTCTCCCATGGCCATTCGATCTCCCCAGAAAATGCTGTGCAAACTGGACGTTAGCGGCGATATTTGGGTTGGCAAAAGATCGATTCGAGGGGGGAGTATCCGGGTTCGCGACCTGAGTGGGACCGGAATTCTTTCTGCTTCAGGCGTAATTCGCTTTTTCTTCGCAAATGGCCGTTTCCACGACCAACTTTGGCGCGCAGATTCTTATGGCACATCCTTTTCATCCTCCAAGGTTCGACCGGTAGATGAAGTGTTTTCAAGCGGCCTCGAGTTTCCAACCCGAGCTGAAGGCCAGGTTCTCGGAGTATTATTCGCTGACGGTGATACCTGCGGCGAAACGGGAGAAAATCTCAAAGTCCGTCACACGCGATTTCTCGATAGCTTGCGGCAGGATGCGGACGAGGCCGTTGCACTCGCAGAGAGGCTGAGCCCGGCTCAGTTCGAGAAATCGGTTCGCGACGGCTTACTCCCTGTCGGTCCTTACTCCCGGGAGACCACCGCAAATTCAAATGCCACCATCCGAGGGCAATTGATTGCGACGAATGGTGGCTTAGTACTTGAGTATAAACAGTGGCTGAAACAGTGGCGTGATTCGATCAAGCCTGCCAGATCAGCTCACCAGAAACTATCGTCCCGACGGCCCGCCCTCTAAAAACCTTCCCATCGAATGGGGAATTTCGCGACTTCGAGGCGGACTTATTGACGTCATAAGTCCACTTTGATTCCAGATCCAACAGCGTGACATCCGCAGGCAAGCCCGGCGTGAGCGCGCCTCGGTTCAGTTTAAGAATCCCTGCGGGACCCGTCGTGAAGAGTTCAATCATCCGCTCGATTGTGATGTGTCCGGGGTGGACCAGGCATTCCAAAGAAAGACCGATCGCAGTTTCCAGCCCGAGAATCCCGAAGGGGCAACGCTCAAACTCCTGCATCTTGTCCGTAACGCTGTGCGGGGCGTGATCGGTCGCAATGGCGTCAATGTAGCCGGCCTTAATGCCCTCAATCATGGCCGCAACGTCGTGCGAGCAACGGATGGGCGGCTTCATTTTGTAGTTGGAGTCATAGGGCGTGATCTCCAGATCATGAATCGCAAAATGATGAGGCGTCACTTCGCAGGTGACGCGCAGTCCACGGCGCTTTGCTTCCGCCACCATGGCAATTGCGTTGGTCGTGGACAGATGGGCAACGTGAAAGCGAGCCCCGGTAACTTCTGCGAGCAGAATGTCGCGGGCAACCATGACATCCTCGGAACAGGCGGGAATGCCGCGCAAACCATAGCGCAGTGAGGCCAGGCCTTCGTGCATGTCGCCACCGGCCGACAGATTCAGATCCTCACAATGATCGATCACCGGAATGTCGAAGCTGGCTGCAATTTCCATGGCGCGGCGCATCACGCGCGAGTTCATCACGGGGCGGCCGTCATCAGAGATGGCAACAGTACCGGCGGCCTGCATCGCGCCAATCGAAGCTAGTTCTTCGCCTGCGCTGCCTTTTGTAATCGCGCCAATGGGAAAGACATTGACCTTCGCCACTTGCTTGGCTCGCTCAATGATATAGCGCGTCAGATGAGCGGTATCGTTCACCGGACTGGTATTCGGCATGCAGCAGACGCTGGTAAAGCCGCCAGCAGCCGCAGCCTTGGAGCCGGATTCAATCGTCTCGGAACTTTCAAAACCCGGTTCGCGAAGATGCACGTGCATGTCGATAAAACCAGGAGCCACGATCAGGCCCGTTGCATCGAACTCTTCGGCTCCGCGCGACGGGAGATTCTCCCCTACCCCGCGGACGATGCCATTGGCCAGAAGAACGTCGGCAACGCGATCGATACGATTCGCAGGGTCGATCACCCTTCCATTGCGAATGAGAAGCTTTGCCATTTACTGCAATACCCTTTCGAGGACTGCCATGCGGACGGCAATGCCGTTCTCCACCTGGCTCAGGATCACGGAACGCGAGGAGTCAGCGACTTCCGTAGAAATTTCTCGCCCGCGGTTCATCGGGCCCGGATGCATCACGATCGCATCCGGCTTGGCGAGCGCCAGATTCTCGGCACGCAACCCGTAGAATCGCGAATACTCGCCGGCAGGAAAATTCGTTTCGTTCTGCCGCTCGAGCTGCACCCGCAGCATCATGATGATGTCTGTATCACGAAGCGCCTGCTTGATGTCGTGCGTAATCGAGACACCAGGAGCAATGTGCTTCAGATCCTGCGGCACCAGCGGCGCAGGCCCGCAAAGGACAATGTCAACGCCGAACTTCGACAAGAGGTGGATATTTGATCGTGCCACCCGGCTGTGCAGGATGTCTCCAATGATCGCCACACGCAGCCCTTCGAGAGACGCACGGTTGTCAAGAATCGTACGCGCGTCGAGCAATGCCTGTGTTGGATGTTCATGCTGGCCGTCGCCGGCATTGATGATCGGGATCGTGGGCAGGTGGCGGGCGAGGAAGTGAGGCGCTCCTGAGGCCGCGTGGCGCATCACAATCGCATCCGGCTTCATCGCGCTCAAAGTACTCACCGTATCGAGAAGAGTTTCGCCCTTCGACACACTGGAACCCTGCGCGCTAATGGAGATCGCATCTGCACCCAGACGCTTGGCTGCAATCTCAAAACTGATGCGGGTCCGGGTAGACGCTTCAAAGAAGAGATTGACGACAAGGCGGCCGTCGAGCAAATCCAGACGTTTGTCCCGTTGGGTTTGGAGCGGTTGGAAGTCTACGGCACGAGTGAGAAGAGACTCAATCTCCGCGCGGTCCAGGGCCTCGATGTCGAGGAGGCCTTTTGTCATGGTTATACCTTTTCGACGAGCAAAATTTTTTCCATCCCGTCGATCTCATTCAGTTTCACTTCGATGATCTCATTCGAGGTTGTCGGCACATTGCGCCCAACATATCGCGCATCGATCGGCAATTCACGGTGACCGCGGTCAATCAGACACAGCAACTGCACCCGGGCCGGGCGGCCATGATCGAACAGAGCGTCGAGCGCTGAACGCACCGTTCGGCCGGTGTACAGCACGTCGTCGGTCAGAACAATATCGAGACCGTTGATGTCAAAATTGATTTCGGTGGCGTTAATCACCGGTTTTGCCCCGACGGTGGTGAGATCGTCACGATAGAGATTGATATCAAGAATGCCAACCGGCACATCGGTCTTTTCCAGCTCAGAAATCTTCCTGGCCAGACGTTGCGCAATCGGCACGCCGCGGCGGCGGATACCAACAAAGGCGAGTTTGGTGAGATCGTCGGACTTCTCGAGAATTTCGTGTGCGAGGCGGACCAAAGTACGATCCATCTCGGAGGCCGACATGAGTTGGGCTTTTTCGCGAGTCGCGCTCATGATTTTCTCCAAGCTAACATAGGCGGAATGATACGACTGCTTTTCTTTTTCCTGCCTGTGCTAGTGCTGTCGTCGGAACCGGATTCTCCCCGCATTCAGACGCTGGTGGAGCAGGCCCGGGTGGCCTGGAAAGTTCCGGGCGTAGGAATCGCAATCGTGAAGGGAGACCAAACCCTCTATCTCGCCGGACATGGGCTTCGCGAACTGGGAAAGCCAGAACCGCTGACAGAACATTCTCTCTTCCAGATCGCCTCGACCACAAAAGCCTTCACCACAACGGCGATTGCGATGCTGGTCGATGACGGAAAGATGGCCTGGGACGATCCCGTACGGCAGCATCTCGACTTCTTTCGTCTGGCCGATCCACACGCCGACCAACTGGTCACCATTCGCGACCTCTTGACACATCGCACAGGACTGCCCCGCCACGACACGCTTTGGATTCGGACCGGGTTCACCCGTGAAGACCTGATCCGCCGGATGGCCTTTGCCAAGCCGAGTGCGCCCTTTCGCAGTCTGTATCAATACCAGAATCTGATGTTCACAAGCGCCGGCGAAGCACTTGGGAGAGCCAGCGGCCGCAGTTGGGACGCGTTTTTAAAGGAACGGATCTTCACGCCCCTCAAAATGACCGATTCGCTCACCGCCTATGACGAGATCATCCGGAGCAAGGATCGCGCCATGCCGCATTCCAAGGAAAGGACCGGCACCTGGGGCAATTACGACAACATCGGTGGCGCGGGGTGCATCGCATCCAGTGCCAGTGACCTCTCCCATTGGCTGCGCATGCAGCTGGCCGGAGGGGTCTACGAGGGCCAGCGGATCGTCAGCGAGAAGAACCTGAGCGAAACGCATCTGCCCAGCATGGCCAATCGTCTCTCTCCGGCCACCAGGGAACTGCAGCCCGAGTACACCCAGACCAGCTACGGCATGGGTTGGGTGATCAATCACTATCGCGGCGAGATGCTCGTGATGCATGCCGGGAGCCTGAGTGGCTTTCGCGCACTGGTGACGATGGTGCCCCGGCTCAAACTCGGCTTCGTCATTCTGGCGAACGAGAATGACACCAATCTGAATGAAGCCCTCACCAATACGCTGCTCGATGAGTATCTCGACTTGCCGAAAACCCGCGATTGGAATGCACACATGCTCGCCGTCGTAAAACGGAATGAACAGAAAGAGGCGCGTGAAAAGCAAGAGCAATTGGAAGCGCGCAAGAAGGACACAAGGCCAAGTCTCCCCTTAAGCGCCTACGTCGGCCTCTACCGGGAGCCTGCCTATGGCGACGCGAAAGTCGTCTTTCAGGCCGGGAAGCTCGGCCTCGAATGGGCCGGATTCCGAGGCGAAATGGAGCACTGGCACTACGACACCTGGCGCATTAGAAACGGGGACACGCTGACGGATCAGAGGATCACCTTCTCCCTCAATGCGAAGGGCGTTCCCGAAAACCTCAGTCTTCTTGGGCAGGAGTTTTCACGGAAATAAAGAGCTGGTAGAGCACCGGCAGCAGGTAGAGCGTCAGGAGGGTGGCACTGAAAAGCCCCCCCACCACAACAGAGGCCAACGGACGCTGGACCTCTGAGCCGGGCATCGTTGAAAACGCCATCGGCAGGAAGCCAAACGCCGCCACCAGCGCGGTCATCAGCACGGGCCGCAGTCGCTGTACCGCACCCTCTTCGACGTCGCGAAGCTGATTGATCGTCGTCACCATCACGATGCCATTGAGCACTGCAACCCCGAACAGGGCAATGAAGCCGACCGCCGCGGAAAGGTTTAGATTCATCCCCCGCAGCCACAGCATTCCGATCCCACCGATTGCAGAGAAAGGCACCGCACAAAAAATCAGCAGCGACTGCGAAAGGGAACGGAAAGTCGCATATAGCAGGCTCAAGATGAGCAGCACAGACAGCGGCAGCACCAGCGCCAGACGGCGTGTGGCGCGCGCCTGATTCTCAAACTGTCCGCCCCACTCCACCGTGTAGCCGGCTGGGAACTGCACAGCTTGCTTCAACTTTGCTTGTGCATCGGCAACCACACTCCCCAGGTCGCGGCCGCGCACATTGAACTGGGTCACGATGCGCTTCATACCGTTTTCGCGCTGGATGATCTCCGCCCCGCGGCCCTCCTCAATCTTGGCGACATCCCGCAGCCACACCTGTTCCCCTGCGGGGGCTTTCACAAAAATATCTCCGATCTTTCCGATGTCTGCCCGGTAATTTGCCGGATAGCGCAACATGATCGGAAAGCGGCGCTGGCCTTCGACAAACTCCGACACCGGAATGCCGCCGCTGGTGGCATCGACAGCAGACTGCAAGTCTTCAATCGTCAGCCCATAGCGAGCCAGTGCATTGCGATCCGGAGTCACACGCATCTCAGCAACTCCCGTAATCACTTCAGTCTGCAGGTCCGCAATGCCGTTTAAACCTGTCAGCGCCTTCTCGGCCTGCGCCGCCAGCCGCTCCAGGGTCGAGGTATCTTCCCCAAAGATCTTGAGCGCGACATCGGCCTTGACGCCCGAAACGGTTTCCTCCAAACGCATCGCCATGGGCATGGTGAAGTTAAACTCCATCCCTGGCATCTCCTGGAGTGCCTTGTCCATGGCTTCGATCAGTTGCTCACGCTCGTGTGGCTTCAGCCAGCGTTTCTCCGCCTTGAGGTTCACATAGACATCGGCTTCATAGACACCCATTGCCTCAGTCGCAACATCCGGACGCCCCAGCTTCGTCGTCACACTCGCCACCTCAGGAAAACTCAGCAGAATGCGCTCCACCTGCCGGCTGGCGTCCACGGAGAGCGGAACGCTAATGCCCGGCAGTTTCTTGGTCTGGACAACGATCATGCCCTCATCAAGGCGGGGCATGAACTCGCTTCCCAGAAAGGCGATGCTTGTGAACGCACCCGAGAGGACCAGCAGTGCCAGGGCCACAGTGCCCCACCGGAAGCGAATCGCGCCACGCAGAGAACTCCGGTACATCCGTTGGATTGCCAGAAACCACGCTGGCTCTTTTTCTTCCACCTTCTTCCCCAACAGCAGGCTCGCCAACACCGGCACGGCAAAGAGCGCAAGCAGCAAAGAGCCAAAGAGCGCAGACACCACCGAGATCGCCATCGGCCGGAACATGCGGCCTTCCAGATCCTGGAGAAAGAGAATCGGAAGATACACCGCCATGATGATCAGCACGCCAAACAGGATGGGCTTCGCGACTTCCTGTGCGGATTCGCGGATCACCTCGGCCCGGGGTCTGGCGCCATGGTCGAGATGCAGGCGGCGGATGATGTTCTCCATCATCACTACGGCGCCATCGACGATCATTCCAAAGTCGATCGCCCCCAGGCTCATCAGGTTTGCGCTCACCCCCCAGAAAGCCATTCCCATAAAGCCGAACAGCATCGCAAAGGGAATCACCGAGGCGACAATCAACGCCGAGCGCAGATCTCCCAGGAAGAGAAAGAGTATGACGGAGACCAACAGCCCGGCCTCGAGCAAATTGCGTTTGACGGTCTCGATCGTAATCGCGATCACATCGCTCTGGTCGTAGAACGGCACCAGCTTGACACCTGCCGGCAGCGGCAGTGCGGTCAGACGCTTCTTCACTCTTTCGATGACGTCCTGTGAATTCTCGCCGCGCAGCATGATCGCCATGCCACAAACCGTCTCCTGCGTATTGCGCAGCACCGCACCCTGCCGCAAAGCACCTTCGACGCGGATCACAGCCACATCGGAGACCTTCACCGGCGTACCGCCGCGTTCGATCAGGACCACCTTCTCAATGTCCGACGGCGATTGAAAACGTCCCATGCCCAGCACGTTGTACTGCTCCGCCTGATGCTCAATGAAGCCACCGCCAAAATTCGCATTGCTCAAAGAGAGCCGCGACAGAACATCGCGCACGGTTAAGCCATAGCGGGCGAGCGCCTGCGGGTCCACCTCCACCGTGTATTGCTTTGAATAGCCGCCCCAGGAATTCACTTCGTTAATACCAGGCACCGTCCGCAACTGCGGACGAATCACCCAATCCTGAAAGGTCTTGCGATCCAGCAGCGACAGATCGCCGCCCTCAATCGTGTATTGGTAAATTTCACCGAAAGCGGTCGCGACAGGCCCCAGCACCGGCTCGACGCCCTGCGGCAGCCGGGAGCGCACTTCGCGCAAGCGCTCATTCAAGAGCTGCCGCGCAAAGTAACGATCGACGCTGTCATCCATCACAACCGTAATGAGCGACAGACCAAGCTTTGAGATCGAGCGCAGTTCCATCATCTTGGGAACGCCCATCAAGGCGGTCTCAATCGGATAGGTCACCAACTGTTCCACATCGCGCGGCGACATCGGGCCAGCCTCGGTGATGACCGTCACCTGATTATTCGTCAGGTCGGGAAAGGCATCGACTTGCAGGTCCGAGACAACGTAGAGTCCCGCACCCGACACGAGAACCAGCGCGATAAGAACCAGCCAGCGATTGTCGAAACAAGCCCGAATGAGTGCGGAGAGCATCGGCTACTGGATGGCCTCGCGGAGCAGTTGACTCTTCAGGAAGTAGCTGCCGTTTGAGGCAACGCGCTCGCCCTCTTTCAACCCTGTGGCGACAATCGCCTGTCCGTCCTGAATCTGTACTTCGACCACGCGAGGGAGAAACTTGCCCGATGCCGTTTCCACAAAAACGGTCTGCTTCCCCTCCACATTCTGCACGGCGGACTCGGGGATGACGATCGCCGGCACTCCAGCCACCCGCAGCCGGACCATCGTCAACATCTCCGGCTTCAACACGCCCTGGCTCTTGATCTCCGCCCGCACCATCAAGGTACGAGTGTTGGGATCGAGAGTATCGCCCAGCCGCGTGATGCGCGCCGGGAAGTTGCGGCCCGGAAAGGCGCGGACTTCTACCTCGAGATTCATCCCATTCCGCAAACTGCTCAGAGACGATTCCGGAAAATTCGCAATGCACCAGAGCGAGGAGTTGTCGGTAATCGTAAACGTCTCGTCGCCCAGATTCACGACCGCACCGGGGCTGATCTTGCGGCTCACCACCACACCGCTGGCGCTGGCCTTCACCGGAACCAGTTCCTCATCCTCATTGTGTTTGTGATCGTGCTCTTCATCCTCTTTCACGCCCGCCGAGATCTCCAAGGTCTCCTCCAGGTGTTGGATCTCCTTGTCCACGTCCGCATGGGCTTTTAGCAAGGCAGCCTCGGCAAACTTTCGATCGATGGTCGCCTGTTCCAGTTGAGACTGAGAAATGGATTTCAATTCGAGCAGCCGTCGCATGCGATCTTCATTTCGCTTGGCCTGCTCCAGAGCGCTGAAGGCCCTCGCTTTCTCGGCGTTGGCCTGGCGCAAGAGTGCTTTCGTATCGTGGACATCGTGCGTATGCATGCGGGCGAGAACCTGCTGATTTTTCACAGTGTCTCCAACACGGGAATACACATGAACAATCTTGCCCGTCGCAATCGCACCGACAGACACCGTCAAATCCTCGTTCCAGGTGAGTTTGCCCGGAGCCTCAATCACTCGATCCAGTTTGACGAGCCGCGCCGGCACCACTTCTACACTTGCGTTCTTCATCGCTGTAGGAGACAGGTCGACGGAAGAAGAGGGCGCGGCGGCGGCGGGCTTCGGCGCTTCCTTCGAGCAGCCGCAGACAAAGAGCAGAAGCAGGGCGCTAGCGTATTTCACTGTAGAACTCCGGTCACGGATTGTAAGTTCGCCTCGGCCTGACGAAGTGCGATCAAGGCATCGAGATAAAGTTGCTCGGTCTCAAATACCTGCCGTTGTGCATCGAGCAGGCGCAGCAGATCCGCTCCCCCCAACCGGTATGCAGATCGTGCGATCGTTGCCGTCTCGCGAGCCCGCCCCCGCAAGGGCTCCACCATCTGGACCAGCTGCGTCTTGCGCAACTCCAGTTCGCGCAAAGCCCCCTCATACTCTGTTTTAATCAGTGCTTCGGTTGCCACGAGCGCATTGCGCGCCAGCCGGTCTTCTGCCGTCGCACTGGCAATGTTGCCTTCGTTGCGATTGAAAAACGGGAGCGGCACTTGGAACCCCCACAGGATGGTGTCGTAATTCTTCGATCGCTTATAGCCGCCCACGCCATCGAAGTTTGGCTTGGCCAACGCCTGCTCCAGCCCCACTTGCGCGCCGGCCACCTGAATGATCTGTTTGGCGAGCAGAGCTTCTGCACGTTGCTCCAAAGCGGAAAACACAGTCATCTGCTCCACGCCACGGACACCGGTTTCAATCGGCGTATCGAGAGTGATCAAGGAAATCTCACCACGTCCCATTTCCCGCTGCAAACGAATCAGTTGCCGCTGCGTGTCGATCGTCGCTCCGTTTGCCAGAAGAAGAAGCTTCTGCTCTTCCAGTTGCACCCGCAGCAAGTCAGCCTCGGCCATCGCGCCTTCGCGCACCTGGTTCCGGTGGAATTCGGTAATCTCATCAAAGCCCGCAATCGCCGCCTGGTACATCAACTCGCGTTGCCGCGCCCCCACAGCATCCCAGTACGCCGCCCGCACCTTCGTCGCAATCACTTGCTTCTGGAGAGTGAGTTCTGTTTCCGCACGGTGTTGATTGGCAAGCGCAAGATCTTGCCTGCGAGCCCGCTTCGAGGCGGTCTCGAAGGTCTGTTGCAGATAGAAGAAATGATCGGCATCCTGCCAGAAGCGATGCCCTGGCGTGCCCCAGGTGCGAAAGTCTTCGCTCTGGTAGATCAACAGTGGGTTGGGCCGTACTCCGGCCTGCTGCAACTTCCCCATCGCCGACTCAATGCGATTCGATCCCACAGCAAGTAAGGGGTGACTGGCCAGCGCTTCACGAAGCGCTTCCTCAAGCGTGATTGATTTTGCACATGGCGAAAATGCTACTAGAGTAAATACAAAACCAGCGAGAACTTGCTTCAACTACTCCAGCGTATACCATGGACTTGGACTTGAGCAAACAATTCGGACAGCGCCTCCTCGATAGCCGTTGGCTTCTCCTGATTGGCTTCGGAGCCCTGTTATTGTGGCCTCTAATCGCATTCTTGAGTGCGCGATCCCAGTTGACAGCAGCAAACAATCAGAGCCGCACCGTACGGGCCCGTTACCTCCGGCGCAATCAGTTGTTAAATGAGTTGCGCGGCGATGTGGTCAATGGCGGAAGCGACCTGCGAAATTATCTTTTGGAGCCAGATGATAATGCAGCGCTGTTGCATCGCACGAAGGCTCTCGCCACGCGAACCCACGCACTCTCGCTCCTCGCCGCAACAGAGTTGAAAGAGAACGCGACCCTCTATCGGAAATTTGTGGAGGGCTACGAGTCCTATTGGCACACGATGGAGCCGGTTCTGCACTGGAATGCTGCCCACAGAAAAATGGATGGCTTCCGCTTTATTCGCGATGAAGGCTCTGCCAAACGCGGTGAGATCCTCGCCCTCGCCGCCCAGATTGGCGCATGGAATGAAGAGCAACTCGCCAGCAGCGCCGACGAGATCCAACATCTGTTTGAGGGAGTTCGCAGTGACCTGGAGCTCCGCATTGGCTTGTTCCTAATCGCCGGAATTGCCCTTGCCTGCCTCGTCTATTGGCGGATCGTCAGCCTGGAGCGCCAGGCTTCAGAACGCTTCGGTCAGGTGGAGCAAGCCCGGGCTGAATCCCGCGAACTCTCCGGACGTCTGCTGAATGTCCAGGAAGAGGAGCGGCGCCGGATCGCCCGGGAGCTGCATGATGAGGTGGCACAGAATCTTTCCGCCGTCCGCGTTGGCCTGGAACGGACCCTCCGGGTGCTGCCGCCAGGAAGCCGCGAACTCGCTTCTGAAGAAGTGCGCGAACTGGAGCGGCTGACGGAGCGCACCCTCAAGTTCACACGCGAGATGAGCCAGTCCCTGCGGCCCAGCATGCTCGATGATCTGGGACTCGCCCCAGCCCTCCGCTGGCTCGCCAAAGAGTGGCAACGCCGGAGCACCGCCCGGGTGGAAGTAGAAACAGAAGAGGATCTCGAAGACCTGGGTGAGGAAACCCGCATCTGCGTCTTCCGCGTCGTACAGGAAGCTCTCAATAATGCACTCAATCATGGCGCAGCAAGCGAGGTACGCATTCGGGCAAATCGCGATGCCGGCAAATTGCTGGTCAGTATTCAAGACAATGGAAAGAGCTTTGATGTCGATCGTGAGAAGGGGATGGGGATTCTCGGGATGAGTGAGCGGGTAGAAAATCTGGGCGGAAGATTCAGCATCGTCAGCAGCGAAGGCGTTGGCACCGTCGTCATGGCGGAACTACCCTGATGCCGATCCGGATTCTTCTCGCGGACGATCACGCGATTCTGCGCCGCGGCCTGCGCGCATTGCTCGAGCGCGAATCGGACATGGAGGTGCTCGGCGAAGCAGCGGACGGACGGGAAACGGTCGAAGCCGTCGACAGGCTGGCGCCCGATGTCGTCGTACTTGATATTGCGATGCCAAACTTAAATGGCATTGAGGCGACACGGCAAATCGCCGCCAAAACAGCCGTCATCGTTCTCAGCATGCATAGCGACGAAAGCTATGTTTTGCGTGCCTTGCGCGCGGGCGCCAAGGGCTACCTCATCAAGGATACCGTCGAGACCGAACTGATCCGCGCCATCGAAGCAGTGGCGACGGGCAAGGCGTACTTCAGTCCAGAGGTGAGCCGGCTGCTGGTGGAAGACTACGTCAACGGAATGCGCGAGCGCGGCATCGACGACAGCCTCGAATTGCTCACCGCACGGGAGCGCGAAGTGTTGCAGATGCTGGCCGAAGGCAAAACAGTGAAAGACATCGCGCGCAGTCTTGAGCTGAGCGTTTACACGGTCGACACGCACAAGAGCAACCTCATGCAGAAGCTGGGCCTCCACAGCATGGCGGAGCTCATCCTCTATGCCGTGCGCAAGGGCATCATCCGTTGATCGCCCGGCGGGCCCGCAAGTAGAGGATCGCCTCGGACAAGCGCCGGATCACGTCGGGCGCCTCCGCATCCACCACCGGCACATGCCTGGGAAGCGAGGGGCGAAGCGCGGCATCTGGACTGAGAACGGCAATGAAATCCGGGTTCTCCGGCAATTGCGAAACGATGCGAATCTGCAGAGCAAGCGACGCAGCCAGAAGCGCTTCCTGCGCCTGTGGCGCATAGACTACGATCTCGTCCCTGTTCTGCCGAGACCAGAACGGCATCGCTACAAGGTCCCTTCTCCGATCTGATAACGCAGAGCCGACCGCAGAATCTGATACTCATACCGCGCACTGGCGCTGGCGACTTCTGCCGCCGTCTCGCTCAATTGCGCCTGGCTCAATTCCACAATCGAACCCAATCCCAACTCATAGCGCGACTGCGCCAACTCCAGGCTGAGCTTCGCCTGCGCCACCAGTTCGTTGTTCAGCCGCAGACGCTCAAAAGCATTCCGGGCGTTCAGATAGTAAGTCCGCACATCGCGTGCAATGCGATTCGCTTGATCCTCGCGCTGCTTCTCGAGCGCCCTCACGCGCAACACGGCCTCCCGCTGGCGGGCCTCGAACAAGTGCCCATTGAAGATCGGAACCGACACATTGATCCCCGCGGCACCATAGTGGATCGGATAGGCGCCTTGTGACCAAGGCAAAACACCCACCGTACCCAGCAAGGAAACAGTCGGACGATTAAGTACCTTTTCTGAAGCCAGAACCTGACTTGCCGCCTGCACCTCAAGCTTGAACTGCAATAGTTCCGGCCGCTCTTCAATCGCCTTCGCAACCAACACTTCGGCGTCGGGCGGCAACTGCTCATTCAAGGGCCGGTCGTCGATCGTAATCGTCTGCCGCTCCCGAGTTCCCAGCGCAGCCGTCAGGTCCGCAGTCGATGAATCAATCTCATTCTGCGCCCGAGACAACAGAATTTGCGCATCGGACAAATTGACCTTGGCAAAGCTGACATCGAGCTGCGAGCGCAACTGGCTCTGGGCCAGGGCCGACACCTGATCGACAATCAACTGCCGGGCTTTTACCGTCTGCTCCGCAACCTGCGTCAAGGCCCGTGCCCGCAGTAAGGAATAATAGCCCCGATCAACCGCGGCTAGAATCTGGAGCCGTGCCGACTTCACTCCTTCGCGCTGGGCCGTCGCTCGCGTCAAAGCCGCATCGGCTTGCAAGCGGGTGCGCCCAAAGTCACTCAGCAGTTGCGAGAGCTGCACGCCAGCTCCGACACGCGAAATCAGCAACGACGACACCAGACCGCCAATTCCGAGCCGGCTGTTATCGTCCGCGGCAGAAGCAGTCAAGCCCCCCGAAAGCTGCGGCGACAATGCAGAGCGAATCTGCTTGCTGGTCTCTGTCGCCGCTTGTGCCGAAGCATCGAGGGCGGCCAGGGCCGGATGATTCCTCAGCGCCATCTCGCGCGCCTCTTCGAGCGTCAACTGAAGCTCTTGGCCCATACAGAGCTGGACAAGAAACAGGACTGTCAGCCATCTCATGACGCACTCTCCGGCGCAGGATGCGCGAGCAGATAAGCCACCGGCACGACAAAGATTGTAAACACGACAGACACGGCCAGGCCGCCCAGCAAGGCTCGCGCGAGCGGGGCGTAGGCTTCGCTTCCCTGCCCGATCTTCAACGCCATCGGCAACAGTCCGATGATGGTCGCGAGCGAGGTCATCAACACCGGCCGCAAGCGTACTTTCGCTGCTGTCAGAACAGCCTGCCGGACTGGCAACCCTTCGTGAATCAAGTGCCGCGTGAATTCAACAATCAGAATGCTGTTGGACACCGCAATGCCAACCAGCATCACGATTCCCATCAGCGACATGACATTCAGCGTCGTGTTGGTCGCCCATAAAGTCAGCAACACTCCGGAGATTCCAGGTGGTACCGCCAGCAGAATCAGAAGCGGATCGAGGAAGCTCGCGAACTGCGCCACCAGAATGAGATAGAGCAACACAGTCGCCAGAATCAAGCCCAAGGCAAAGCTGCGAAAGCTCTGCCGCATGCCCAGCACCATGCCGCGCAGATCGACGCTCACACCGTCCGGAACTTTCATTTCCGCGACGACTGCATCAATGCGATTCGCCAGTTCTCCCAAGGCCTCCGTCTCCGGCCTGACATAAACATCAATGGCCCGCCGCAACTGGTAGTGACCAACCTCTGTCGGGGTCTGGACGTTGGTGATTTTGCTCACCGCATCGAGGCGCGCCGGGTTGATGCTGTGTGGCCCCCGCAGGGTAATCGCTTTCATATCCTGTAGATTTGCGATCTGCTTCTCCGGATACTGTACGGTGAGTAAGTAGTCCTGTCCGGTTCGCGGATCCACCCAGAAACTTGGTGCAATCATCTGGTTGGAGCTCAACGCGGTGATGACGTTCTGCACCACTTCCTGCTGGGACAGGCCCAGTTCGCTCGCGCGAGTCCGATCGACCTCCATCCGTAACGCCGGATAGTCCAAGTCCTGTGGCAGAAACACATCCGCGACGTTCGGTAAGCGGCGAATCCGATCCGCGAGCGCGAGGGCAACCTCATAGTCGCGGCGCAGATTGGAACCCGACACCTGCACATTGATCGGAGCAGCCATCCCCATATTGAGGACCGCATCCACCAGACCACCCGACTGGAAAAACACACTCAACTCCGGCATCTCCGCATCGAGACGCTTCTTCATCCGGGCCATGTATTCATAACTCCCCACCCGGTGCTCCTGCTTGAGCGCAACTTGAATGAAGCCCGTATGCGGCGCGGCGTTCGGAGAATAGATTGAAGAGATGTCGCCATTAACGCCGATGTTGGCGACGATCAACTCCAGTTCCTCCGGCGGCACCACCTGCCGCACGATCTTATCCACGCGGTCGAACAGCATGTTCGTCAATTCAATACGCGTTCCGGTGGGCGCCTTGATATTCATCACAAACTGTCCGGCGTCCGTACGCGGAAAGAAGCTCACGCCCAACAACGGATAGAGGCCGAGACTCAACACAAACAGAACACCCGCAATTGCCAGCGCCATCCGGGGCGAATCTGCGGCGCGCGAGGCCGCCCGGTCATAGCTTTGCAGCAGCCGGTCAAAGTTCCTGTTGAAGCTGCGGTTGAATCTGGCAAAGAAGCCCTTGGCCCCTTCGTCATGGCCGGCGGACTTGATGAAGCGCGCACAGAACAGCGGAACCACCGTCATCGCGACAAAGTAAGACGCCGCCAGCGACAATACCACCGCCAGTGCCAAGGCCGAGAAAAGGAACTGGCTCACCCCATACAGAAAGGTGACCGGGAAAAACACAACCGCCGTTGTCAAAGTTGCCGATAACACAGGCAAGGCAACTTCCTTTCCGCCAATCTCAGCGGCCTGCACCGGGTCCGTACCCATCTCCAGATGGCGGTAAATGTTTTCGAGCACCACCACCGAGTTGTCGATCAAGCGGGAGAAGGCGAGAGCAAAGCCGCCCAACACCATTGAGTTGATGCTGGCGCCAAAGCCCTTCAACAACAGAAACGCGGCCAGCACCGAAATCGGAATCGAGAAACAGACAGCCACCGTCGCCCGGAAGCTCCCGAGGAAAATCAGAATCATTGCCGAGGTCAGAAACAACCCGATCGCACCTTCATGGATCAGCGTCTCAATCGCCGTTTTCACAAACTCGGACTGATCGAACACCACCTTGTTCTTCAACTGATGAGGTACATCCACAATGTGCTTGATGCCCTGCTTGATCCCGTCCACAACCGCAATCGTGTTGGTATCTCCGCCCTGTTTGAGGATCGGCAGATAGACCGACTTCTGCCCGTTAATCCGAACGACGTTCGTCTGGATCGTGTGCGAATCCTCCGTTGTCGCCACATCGCTCACACGAACGATCGACCCATTCACGGCCTTCACCGGCACGGCATCAATCTCCGTAGTGGTTTCGAGAAGGGAATTCGAAAGGACGTTGTAATCGCGTGGCCCGATCTTCACAGACCCCGCAGGCAGAATCAGATTCGAGGAATTGATTCCACGCACCAGATCCATCAGCGACATCTGATAGCCCTCAAGGCGATTCGGATCGGCGTAGACCATAATCTGGCGGAAGGGCCCGCCAAAAGGCTGCGGAATACTCGCCCCGGGAACGCTGGCAATCTGCGCTCGTACGACATTGTTCGCCAGATCGCGCAGCCGGGTATCGTCCAACCCCTCGCCCTCGAAGGTCACCAGGCACACCGGCAAACTGGAGGCATCGAACTTCAATACAATCGGCGGCAAAGTTCCAACCGGCAGGCGCCGGATATTCGCCATCGCCAGGTTCGAGATCGCGCCCACCGCGGCATCGGCATTCGAGCCGGCTTGGAAGTAGATCTTGATCAGGCTCACTCCGGTGAGCGAGCGGGACTCGATGTGATCGATGTTCGGCGCCAGTGTAAAGAAGCGCTCATAGCGAGCGGTGATCGAAGTCTCAATCTGGTCCGGCGACATGCCGGTGTAGAACGTGGCCACGACCACGACGGGAATGTTCATCGCGGGAAAGAGATCCACCGGCATCCGCACCACCGCGGAGGCACCCAGTACGCAGATCGCCAAACAGATGACAACGATGAAGTAAGGAGTTCGGATCGCAAATCGTGACATTTACTTCACTGCTCCCGTAACTCGAGGCTTCACAACTGTACCCGGCTTCAACTGGGCACGGCCGCTCAAAACAAACAGGTCGCCTTCCTGCACTCCACCGAGGATCTCTGCCACCTCCGAGGTTTCAGGACCGATACGCAACGTCTCGCTCTTCAGTAGGCCCTCTGGCGAGATCCGCATTGCCTGCCGTGTTTCTCCCGTACCATCCAAGGCCAACAGTGGGACTACGATGGCATTGGGCTTCGATTCCAGACGAATCGTCACCTCAGCGAACATCCCCGGCTTGATCAGAAAACTTGGATTCTCCACATCCACCTGCGCCGTCATCGTGCGCGTCGAAAGCTGCAGCTCACTGCTATAGCGCGCAATCTTTGCGTTGATCTCGCGATCCAAAGTCGGCACGGAAATTTGCACCGGAAACCCAACCCGCACCAGCGGCACCACAGACTCTGGAATCGGCAGGTACAACCGCAACACACTGTCCTGCGAGAGACGAACCACCGGCAGAACATTCGTCTGCGATGCCGTCCCGGCCTGCACCATCGAACCGACTTCAGCAAAGCGGCGCGTCACCACACCTGCGAAGGGAGCCGTCACGCGCGTGTAATTCAACAGAGTGGTCACGCGTTGCTCTTCGGCCCGCATCACCTGAACCCCTTGCTCGGCTGCGATCAGCGCAGAACTCGCTCCAGACCATTGCGCAGCCGCCTCCAGCGCACGCGACCTCGCCGCGTCAATCTCCTGCTGCGCCAACAGGCCAGGACGCAACTTTGCCACGTTCGATAATCGATCCGCCTGCAACTGGGCCAGTTCGCGAGCCGTCTCGGCGCGCTTCACTTCTTGGCGGGCGCGCGCCACCTCCGCATCGGAACGTCGAATGGAGGCATTGGCGCGATTGAGATCGTCCGCCATTTCCGGAATCTCCAGCGTCGCAAGCACCTGTCCAACCTGGACCCGGTCCCCCATGTCGACATTGATCTGCTTGACGTAACCTGAGACCTTCGCCATCAGGTCGATTTCACGATAAGGCCGGAACTCTGCGACAAGCTGGAGCGTACGATCAATAGACTGGCGTGTGGCTTGCACCGCAGCCACCACTGGCAGATCGTCCTTCTGCTGTTTGGCCTCTTCGCGGTGGGCGCAGGCAGCGAGCCACACAATCAGAACAAACAGAATCCATTTGCTGGGCATGCATGTTGAGTATGCGCCGCAATAAGAAAAAGCAACATCCCGGAATTCCGGTAGGCCGAAGCGGAAAGTCTGGTAGTTCTAGACGTTCCCCTTCTTCATCTCGGCAGCAAGATGGTCGGTGGCGCGCCAGGCGAGCGCGAGAATCGTCAGCGTTGGATTCTTCTCACTGGCCGTCGTAAAGCTCGACCCGTCCACCACAAACAGATTCTTCACATCGTGCGACTGGTTGTAGGCATTGAGCGCACTGCGCTTTTTGTCCGCGCCCATCCGGCAGGTACCATGCTCATGAATGGCGCTGCCCAGACGATCGATCCAACCGCGCTCATACGGCAGAACCTCCGCCTTGGCGGCGCTTAGGATTTCAAGTGTCGTATCGTACATATCCTGGATCATCGCCCGCTCGTTTTCCTTGATCTTGTAATCGATCACCGGCACAGGAATGCCCCACTTATCCTTGCGCGTGGCGTCCAGCGTAATCCGGTTGTCCGCATAAGGCAGCACCTCGCCATAAGGGTGCATTGCCACCAGCGCCGGGTAATGGCGCTTTACATTTTCCTTAAAGCCTTTGCCGAAGCCCGGCAACGACTTCGCATAGGATACGCCTGTTTGCGCGCCGGTATTCCAGAACTGGCTCCCATAACCACGCAGATACTTACGCGACTTCGATTGTCCGGCCCAGCGCGGCATATAGATATGTTCGCCACCGATGCCATCGTCATTCTGCGCCTTCTTCCCCATCAGTTCGGGCACAAAGCCGTAGATATGAAAACGCACCTGTTCGCAGAGGTAGCGGCCAATCACGTCGCTCGAGTTCCCGATGCCGTTGGGATGGCGATTGGACTTCGAGTTCAATAGAATCCGCGTCGAATCAACACAACTGGCGGCCATCACCACAATGCGCGCCTTCACCTCTTCAGCCTGGCCCGTATTGCGATCAAAGAAATGCACGCCGTCGGCCAGTCCGCGGTCATTCACCGTCACATGGGAGACCACCGCGTTGTCGCGAATCTGCAGCTTGCCGGTCATCGCCGCGGGTTCCAGCAGATAGTCCGTCGAATTGAAGAACGCAGAAACATCGCAACCCTTGCCGCAAGCGCCGCAGTAATGGCAAGGCGCCTTGCCGTGATGTTCCTTGGTCAGGACGGCGCGGCGCGTGCTGCCGATCTCAATTCCGATTCCCTTCGCAGCCTTGCGTAACAACTGTTCGCCACAACGGGGCGCGGGCGCAGGCAACAAGAACTTCGACCCCGGCAGAAATTCCGAATCGTTCCCCTCCCCGCAAACTCCAATCAGATCCTCCACCTTGTCGTAGTAGGGCGCGATGTCAGAGTAATGGATGGGCCAAGGGATCTCGTGTCCATCGCGCGCCGGTTCCTGGAAATTCGCCTCCGAGTAGCGCAGGCTCACCCGCCCCCAAATATTTGTCTTGCCGCCACGGCCCCAGACCCGCCAAAGGTCGAAGTCCTGCTCGTTCGGCGTGAGATAGGGCTGTTCCTCTTTGCTCAACAAAAACTGCGGAGGACGCTGGCCTTTCCGCGACCGCTGACGCGCCTCCCAAGGCCGGACATGCGACCAAAAGCCGCCACGATTGAATTTCTGACCGGCATCGAGCACCAGAACGCTGACGCCCTGCCGGGTGAGATTCCAGGCGGCCATCCCTCCGGCGGCGCCGCTTCCGACAATGACGACGTCATAACGTTTTGCTGGAGTCTGAATCTGCGTCGATTTCGTGGTTTGCATGGCTTGTGAGAGGCTGGAAACTGAAGATGCTTCCAATGCATCGCACTATATCAAAGGTGGTCACTGCTATCAGAACAACTCTCGCAATTCTCGTCATTTGCACGTCGCTTGCCAGCGCGCAGGACTTCACGGCCAACTTCGAGGCCATGATCACCGAAGTCAACCGGAGCCGCTACGACAAGGCCGCATTGCAATTGTTCCCCATCCAAACGGCAATCCGCCTGGAGCTGAACAATCGATTCCCCAAGCTCGACGCTGGGCTGCAGAGCCGGATCAAGGAGATGGCCAGCGGCACCGCGATTCTCAGCACCATTGCACTGCTCCAGACGCAAATGGCGACCAAAAATTATGAAGACGCCAACGCGCAGGCGCTGCTGCTGGGCATCGGCCTCAGTGGTTTATGGGCCGACGTCCCTAGCTACCGCAAGCTCGTTTTCGCACAGCAAGACTACAAGGAGTCTCCTGATGTCAATACTTTACGCGTCCTCGGCTACGCCGCCATCGACAATCAGGAATGGACGCTGGCGCAAAAAGTAGCAACGGACCTGCTCGCCAATCCTCTGAGTTCCCGCCAATCGGCGCTCACCATTCGAGGTCTTGCAGAACTCGGCCAGGGAAACATCGCGGCGGCAGAGAAAACGCTGATTGAATCCTCAAAAGCGCCCATCGGAGGAAACGGACCCAATCTGCGGCTGGCCCGCGCACTGCTCGATCTGGACAAATTGCAGACCGTCGATCAATTCCTCGCCGGTATCGAGCAAAGCACAGCGCCGCAAAGCTCCAAAGCGACCGATTGGCGCAAGGACCTTGCCGCGGGACGCAGACCCGACTTTGGGCTGCTGAATCTGAACAACTAGAGCTGATGTTCGGGATGCGTGCATCCCTCGAATTTCGCCAGAGGCTTTGCACCATCCCACCCAAGTTCAACCATTAAGCCTTCCCGGGTGGAATAGTAATTCTCTACGGTCGCATCCTTCAGCGTGGTGAAGAACTTCGATTTCGCTTCGAGTTCCATCATCACCGCCACGCGATTGGAGTCATCGAGATCGAGATAGGACTTCTTGGAGAGACGCTTCGAGATCGCATCCACCTCCGCCAGTCCCGCGATCCACACAGGTTGTTCCGCCTTGCGTAGCGCCAGATTCTCGTCGATCAGTTCATGCACCTTTGCATCGAGAGCGCCGGGACTATCGGTGCGCGGCAGGATGGTCTCACAGAGCGCCCCGACCGTCGCCAGTTGCGAAGAGCTAAAGACCTTCGGAGCGTAGGCCGCAGCCGGCTCGCTCGGCGCCTGATCCGGATGGACATGGGAATGATCGTCTGAGGCGGCCAGCGCCCCAGCGCCAGCGATTCCAATCAATAAAGTCCGGCGGGAATTCTGCATTTGCTCGCGATTGTATCAACTCGCTAAACAGCGTTGCTGACGCGCTTGAGATCTTCCAATTTTGCCTTGGCCGCTCCGCTGGCAATCACGCCAAACGCTTTGGCGACACCAGCCTTGAAATCCGGAACCACGCCCGCAGCATAGAGCGCCACAGCAGCATTCACCATTACGATATCCAGCTTCGCGCTCGGCACGACATCGAGAATGTCGCGAATCGTCCGCGCCGAATCCTCACCCGTCTCCGCACGCAACTCATCCATCGTTGCCATCGGCACGCCGAAATCGTCCGGTTTGATCGCACGCCGGGTGATGGAATTACCCACGATGTCGTACATCATTGAGCGGCCCGTCGTCGTCACCTCGTCGAGACCATCCTCACCATGAACCACAATCGACTTGAAGGTGCCAAGTTGCGCCAGCGCCTGCGCCATGATCCGGGCCGCCTCAAAATTCGGCGCGCCAATCAACTGGTGCTGTGCCCCAGCCGGGTTCGACAGGGGGCCCAACAAGTTGAAGACCGTACGCATCTTCAGTTCGCGACGTGCTTCGGCAGCATGCTTCATCGCTGGATGGACATTCGGCGCGTAGAGAAACGCAATTCCCGCTTGCGCCAGACAATGCGACATCTGAGACGGGGTCAAATCAATCTTCACACCCAGCATCTCCAACACGTCGGCACTTCCGGTATGAGAAGAGAAGGCCCGGTTGCCGTGCTTGGCCACCTTCACGCCGCAGGCCGCCACCACAATCGCAACGGCAGTCGAGATATTGAAGGTCGACAAGCCGTCGCCGCCGGTGCCACAAGTATCGAGGACAGACTCGCCAGGCGGCGTGGCCACTTTGGTGACATGGGCCCGCATCGCCTCGGCAAAACCGGTCACCTCGTCGACGCCATCCCCCAGCACTTTGACCGCAGCCAGAAAGGCCGCAATCTGAGCCGTTGAAACGGACCCATTCAGAATACTTTCCATCGCGTCGCGAGCTTCCTCGCGGTTGAGCCCTTTGCGGGCACAGACTTTATGAAGGTGATCTAAAAACGGCATGATAAACTTGAAAATTCCAGCAGTCCCCAGCATAGGACAGATCCAATGAAAATCCATGAGCATCAGGCCAAGGAAATCCTGGCCAAGTACGGAGTCCCTGTGCCTAAAGGCATCGTGGCCTACTCCGTTGACGAAGCTGTAGCAGCAGCAGAACAACTGGGTGGAGGCGTTGTCGTCAAGGCACAAATCCATGCAGGCGGTCGAGGAAAAGGCGGTGGCGTCAAACTCGCCGCGAATCCTCAAGAGACCAGGGAGAAGGCCGAGAAAATTCTCGGGATGACCCTCGTCACGCACCAGACGGGGCCGGAAGGCCGCCTTGTCCAGCGTCTCCTCATCGAAGAGCAGATGCCCATCGACAGAGAGTTCTATGCCGGCATCGTGCTTGATCGCGCGATCGGCAAACTCGTCTTCATGGCCTCCAGCGAAGGAGGAATGGACATTGAAGAGGTAGCGGCGCACACACCCGAAAAGATTCTGAAAGAAGTGATCGAACCCGGCATGGGTCTGCAAGCCTACCAGGCGCGCAACCTCGCCTTCGGCATCGGCATCCCCACCGGCAGCATCAATGCCGCCGTCCAGGCGATGCAGGCACTGGCCAAGGCTTATGAAGCCATCGACGCTTCGCTCGCCGAGATCAATCCCCTTCTGCTCACCAAGGACGGCCGCATCATCGCTCTCGACGCGAAGATCGCCATCGACGACAATGCGATGTTCCGCCACAAGGATCTCGCCGGTCTGCGCGATCTGAGCGAAGAAGATCCGCTTGAAGTGGAAGCCTCCAAGTTCGGCCTCAACTACATCAAGCTCGACGGCACGGTCGCCTGCATGGTGAACGGCGCCGGCCTCGCGATGGCAACGATGGATATCGTTCAGTACGCGGGCGGCTCGCCGGCAAACTTCCTCGACGTCGGCGGCGGCGCCAATGAAGAGCAGATCCGCAATGCTTTCCGCATCCTGCTCAGCGACGCGAATGTCCGCGCCATCTTCATCAACATCTTCGGCGGCATCCTCCGCTGTGACACGCTGGCCAATGGCGTCGTCAAGGCAGCCCGCGAACTCGACGTCAAAATTCCGATCGTCGTCCGCATGGAAGGCACCAACGTAGAACTGGGCAAGCAGATCTTGCGTGAATCCGGATTGAATTTTGGGCTCGCCGACGGTATG
Source organism: Bryobacter aggregatus MPL3 (assembly GCF_000702445.1). NCBI lineage: Bacteria > Pseudomonadati > Acidobacteriota > Terriglobia > Bryobacterales > Bryobacteraceae > Bryobacter > Bryobacter aggregatus. The sequence continues at coordinate 4,211,856 of NZ_JNIF01000003.1, read as the reverse complement.
AAGGACGGGGCCGAGAAAGTTGTGGCACTCGCAAAATGAGCGTTCTCGTAGATAAAAACACACGCCTGATTGTCCAGGGCTTCACCGGCAAAGAAGGCACTTTCCACGCGCAACAGGCGCTGGCCTATGGCACCAACGTGGTGGGCGGCGTCACCCCCGGTAAGGGCGGAGCGCTGCACCTCGAAAGGCCGGTCTTCAACACCGTTGCCGACGCCGTAAAAGAAACCGGCGCCAATGCGACCGTGATCTTCGTCCCGCCGCCCTTTGCCGCCGACGCGATCCTCGAAGCAGCCTCGGCCAACATCGCGCTGATCGTCTGCATTACCGAAGGCATCCCGGCCCTCGACATGGCCAAGGTCTGGGCGCAGATCAAGAATGGCAATTCGCGCCTGATTGGCCCCAATTGCCCCGGCGTCATCTCCCCTGGCAAGTGCAAGATCGGCATCATGCCTGGCCACATTCATAAGGAAGGCCGAGTCGGCGTCATCAGCCGCTCGGGAACCCTCACCTATGAAGCCGTCGGACAGCTCACCGGTCTTGGCATCGGCCAAAGCACCTGCATCGGCATCGGTGGCGATCCGATCATCGGCACCAACCACACCGACGCGCTGAAGCTGCTCCTCGCCGACCCCGACACCGACGCCATCATCATGATTGGCGAAATCGGTGGCGATGCCGAAGAGAGCGCCGCCGCCTACTACGCCAGTACCAAGAGCACCAAGCCCGTCATCGGCTTCATTGCCGGCCAGACCGCTCCCGAAGGCCGCCGCATGGGCCATGCCGGTGCGATCATCTCCGGCAGCAGCGGCAAGGCCAGCGACAAGATGGATGCCATGACGGCAGCCGGCATCACCGTCTGCAAGACCCCCGCCGACCTCGGCACCACCACCCAACTCCGGATGCAAGAAGCCGGACTGCTCAAGTAAGGATTTATGGAAAAGACATTCGCAATTATCAAGCCGGACGCCGTTGCCGACAACCACATCGGTGGCATCCTCGCCATGGCGGAAGCCGCTGGCTTCAAGATCCGCGCCGCACAGATGAAGCACCTCACCCGCAAGGAAGCCGAAGGCTTCTATGCGGTCCACGCCGAACGCCCCTTCTTTGGTGAACTCGTCGAGTTCATGAGCGAAGGCCCCTGCGTTCTTCTCGCTCTCGAGCGCGAAGACGCCGTTGCCAAGTGGCGCGACGTGATGGGAGCCACCAATCCGGCCAATGCAGCCGAAGGCACCGTTCGCAAGACCTACGCCAAGAGCGTCGGCCGCAACTGCGCCCACGGAAGCGACAGCAAAGAGAACGCGGCGATCGAACTCGCCTACTTCTTCCCCGGCACCGCTCTGCTCTAAATTTTTCCAAATTATTTTGGACCAAACGAAGGCCACACCGCCGCTACTTAGATAACGGTCTGGTGTGGCTTTCGCTTTTATCGGGACGCTGACGCGAATGCGGCCTCGAAGCTCTTCAAATTGGCTTCGATTTCGCTTCGGAGGATGTTCGCGGGCGTAGAGGTGTTCGTAGCCAACCGGCTGAGCGCCTTTTTGGAGGACTCGATAGCTTGCCGCACCTGACCGTTTCGAAAATACACAACCGCCTGCGCATCTTCAGTCGCCGCTTCCCCATAGGCTACGACGTCCTTCATTGCGGGTTGTGGATGCCCAGTTACCTTCATCGCCTGCTCGAATCGCTCCAGCGCTAAATCCCGCTGGCCATTGCGCGAAGCAAACACGGCCTGCTTGCGCAGTGCCGCCCCCAGTAAGCTACCCTCTTGCTCTCCGAGTACCTCGACCAATTCATTCACAATCAAACCCGTCTGGGGATCCATCGGATCTGCATCACGCAACACATCCCGGTACTGCGCCAGAGCCGCAGCAGCCTGTCCCTCCCGCTTCAGGGCATTGCCCAAACGCAACTTCGTCAGCAACCGGAGACGCGGAACGTCCCGGGTGTTCTTCACATTCTCCAGAATCCGGACCGCTTCTTCGCAATCCGGAATCGCTGCCTGATGGTTTCCCGCCACGGTATTGGCCGTGCAAAGATTACTGCGCGCCAGCGCACCCAATCGAAGCGCGTCGTCTGTTTTTCCGAGCGACATCGCAGTCGCCAGGGACTGGCGGTAGCTCTGTGTCGCCGGCGTCACCTGCCCTGCGTTTAACTGCGCATTCCCAAGACGCCGTTGCACCTCCGACAAACGCAAGCTTTCGTCCGCACTCCGCCGCAACACCGTCTGGCGCAAACGAACCGCTTTCAAATAAGCCGGAATCGCCATCGATGCGCCGTCTTTCGAATCCGCAAAGAGGCTCTCCATGATGTCCCCCACCTGCTCATAGGCCCCAGCCAGATCGGCCGTCAGCGACGGATCGTCCTTCGATTTCTCTGACAGACTCTCCAGGTGCTTGAGCGCAGCGAGCACCGCCTGTTTGCGCGCCGGGCCCGCTCCGGGAACATCGCGCAGCGTTTCATTGACATCAAACAACACCGCCGTCGCCAGACTGCGGACATTCTGGTAGCGCGAGTCCGACTTCGCTCGTTCCCCAAGTGCTTCTGCCGTCCGGCGCTCGGCCAAACGCCGCTGTGCATCGGCCTGTTGCTGCGCCGCGATGGCAAGACGCCGTTGCGCCTCCGCCGTCTTCCGCTGTTCCTCGGCAACCTGACGCGCGGCAATCGCTTCGGCTCGCTGCTCCTGGGCAATCCGGCCCTGCCAGAGGGTGGTGAGCCCACCTGCCACCATCGTCAACGCAATCACAGCAGCGGCACTCACCGCCAGACGGTTGCGCCGGACAAACTTCATGGCGCGATAGGTCCAATCGTCGGCCTGGGCATGGATCGGCCGGCCGCTCAGATGCCGTTCGATGTCTTCGCGCAACTGATCGACACTGGCATAGCGCCGTGATGGCTCCTTCGCCATTGCTTTCAACGTGATCCGGTCTAGATCCCCACGCAGCTTCTTCGCCAGATGCGCCGGGGCAACCGAGCTTGGCTTTGGCGCCTCACTGTCGAGCACGGCCTGGAGAAGATCGGGCACCGCTTGTGAAGTTGCCCGGTAAGGCCGCGCTCCTCCCGTCAGCACATGGAATAGGAGAACACCGAGCGAATAGACATCCGACGCAGTCGAAATCGGCTCCCCGCGAATCTGCTCCGGACTGGCAAACTCAGGCGTCAGCCGCACGGCCACCGTCGCCGTTTCGTCGCGATTCGGTGATAGGACTTTTGCGATCCCGAAGTCGAGCAGCTTCACGTCGCCATCGGCCTTTACCATGATGTTCGACGGCTTCAAATCCCGGTGCACCACCAGATTCCGATGCGCAAACGCAACGGCGCGGCACACGGCAAGGAAAAGCTTCAAAATCTCTTCGACGCCCAGCTTCCGCTGCTCGACATAGGTATCGAGCGGCTGCCCGTCGACAAACTCCATGATCAGATACAGCAGCGAATCGTCGGTTGCGCCGCCATCGAGCAGACGCGCAATATGCGGATGTTCCAACTGGGCCAGAATCTGCCGTTCGCGCCGGAAGGAATCGAGCGCGCTCTCAGAAAGGATCGCGCCCCCGGAGATGATCTTGATCGCCACCGTCTTATGGAAAGCGTCATCCGCCCGGCTGGCTCGATACACAGCCCCCATCCCACCGCGCCCAATCTCTTCTTCGATCTTGTAAGCCCCAAAGCGCCGGCCGATCAACACGGTTGGCGTCAACTGCGCCCACATGCCTCCGTCCTGTTCAAAGAATGCGGAAGGCCCCTCATGGGCGATCAGCAAAGATCGCAGTTGCTGATAGACCAATGGCGATTTGAACTGCACCTCACGTAAGAATTGAGCACGCTCGATCGGAGGCAAGTCAATTGCCTGCTCAAAGAGGGCTCGCAAATCTACTTTCGGATTCACCATCTTCTATCCTATAGAGGGATGAGCACAGAAGACCGGCCCCACCCTGGGGAAGTGACACAACTCTTGAGCGACTGGCGCGGGGGACGCGAGGAAGCAGGCAGCGAAATCATCTCGCTGCTCTACCGCGAACTCGAGCGCATGGCAGGCTCCTACTTGCGCAACGAGCGCAGCGGTCACACTCTCGAACCTGCTGGCCTCGTCAGCGAGCTGTATCTGCGCATGATGAAGGGTTCCAGCGTTCCTTATCAGGATCGGGCACACTTCTTTGCCGTCGCTGCCCGCCAGCTGCGCCGCATTCTTGTCGACTACGCCCGCAAACGGAAAGGCCGTGGGGAAGAACGCTTCTTCGTCACGCTCAGCGGACTCGAAGGCTCTCCCGCCGGCATGCGCGCCGATGATCTCGAAGCGCTGGAAGAAGCAATGAACGAACTCGAAAAGCTCGACGAACGGGCGCACAAGGTTGTCGAACTTCGCTTCTTCGCCGGACTCAAAGAAGATGAGGTGGCCGAATTGCTTGGCCTCTCCCGCACCACGATGAAGCGCGACTGGGCCTTCGCCCGCGCCTTTCTAATTTCCAAGATGGGACCAGCCACCACCGCATGAAACGCTTTAGCATTCTCCTTTGCCTTGCTCTCACTCTTCTCTCGCAAGAACCCGCGCGGGAAAAGATGCCGCCCTACCGTGCGCGCGGAATCCAGGGGGAGGGCCTCAGCAACCAGGATCTGGCTGGCAAGCCCGCCCTGATCCAGCTCTGGGCCACTTGGTGCGGCTATTGCCGCCGCGATCAGCCAATTCTCGAAAAGCTCTCCGAGGAGTTCAAGGCAAAAGGGCTCGCGGTGGTCGCAATCAATGTCGGGGAGAGCCGCAAGAAGGTCGAGGACTATCTCAAGGAGAATCCGCGTCCCGGCGTCAAAATTGTCCTCAATGAAGACAGCAACCTCCCTGCCCTCATTGCCCCCCAAGGCTTCCCCTTCTATGTGCTTCTCGACAAAGAAGGCCGCGTGGCCGGAGTCCAGGCAGGCTCAGGCGGCGAAGAGAGTCTGCGCGCCCTCCTCGCCCGGGTAGAGCTCAAGAAGAACTAACGCCGCAACTGCGGTTCAAACCCCGGTGGCTTCTTCGAGAGCCACTCCACAAACTTAGAAATCGCCGGATGCTCCCGCAGTGCCCCAATACTGTGGTAGCTCTGTTCTAATTCCTTTTCGGTCAAAATCTGATGGACAAACCCATGGCAACCTTTGCAAAGCATCGCAATCTCAGTCATCCCCTCCTGCTTCGTGTGCAAACGCTGGAATCGCGGCTTCTTCTGCCGGGATCGAGGAAACAGATGATGACGAGTGAGGGCCAATTGCTTCCGGCCGCAGAGTTCACACAACAGCATTGGAAAATCTCAGAATGACACGGCCTCCGCAAAAGATTGTCATCGTCGGTGGCGGCATCATTGGTCTTGCGGCCGGTCTCCGCGCCACCGAGCGCTGGCCCGGTTCCTCGATCACGATTCTCGAGAAGGAAGTTGCGGTAGGCCAGCACCAAAGCGGCCACAATAGCGGCGTCCTCCACGCTGGCCTCTACTATCAACCCGGCTCCCTGAAGGCCCGGCTCGCGGTCCACGGCATCCGCCGCATGATCGCCTTCTGCCAGGAGCATGAGGTCAAGCACGAGATCTGCGGCAAGCTGGTGGTTGCAGTAACGGAGGACGAAGTTCCACGCCTCAAGGAGCTCTACGAACGAGGCACGGCCAATGGTTTGTCCGGCCTGCGCTGGTGCGGTCCGGAACAGATTCGCGAGCGGGAACCACACGTTCGCGGAGTCGCGGCTGTGGAGGTGCCCGAAGAGGGCATCGTCGATTACCCTGCCGTCTGCCGTGCAATGCAGGCCAAGATCAAAGCCAATGGCGGCGAGGTGAGAACGGCCAGCGGTCTCCAGGCACTCCGGCGGGACGGCGATCTCTGGCATTGCCAGACCGTCAAGGAAGATCTCGAAGCCGACTATCTCATCAACTGCGCCGGGCTCCAATGCGATCGCGTGATGGCGCTCACCGGCGAGACGCCCGCCACCCGCATCATCCCCTTCCGCGGCGAGTACTTCAAGCTCCGTCCAGAAGCGCAGAAGCTGGTGCGGCATCTGATCTATCCGGTCCCCGACCCGAAGTTTCCCTTCCTCGGCGTGCACTACACTCGCATGATCCACGGTGGCATCGAATGCGGGCCCAACGCCGTCCTGGCGCTTGAACGCGAAGGCTATTCCTGGAGCGATTTCTCCCTTCGCGACACCTTCGACTCCTTACGCTTCCCGGGCCTTTGGAAGTTTCTGGCCAAGTATCCCGGCATGAGTTGGTATGAGGTGAAACGTAGCCTCTCCCGAGCAGAATTCACCCGCAGCCTCCAGCGCCTGGTGCCCGAAGTCCAGGAGCAGGATCTGCTCCCTGGCGGCTCTGGCGTCCGCGCCCAGGCGATGGCCCCGGACGGCACGCTGCTCCAGGACTTCGCGATCGAACTCCGTCCCGGCGCGCTCCACTTACTCAACGCTCCGAGCCCGGGCGCCACAGCCAGTTTGGCGATTGCCGATCACTTACTCGACCAGATTAAAGCCGATGGAAGATGAACTTCTCCACTGCGATTCTTGGCGCAATAAAGGATCGTTGTGGGGCGCCGTGAAAGCGCAGAATCATCTCATCAAACCCGTCGATCATCGAGCGCATCGGCACCCGGTATTGCATCTCCTGGTCTACCAAGCTGACACGGCCTAAGCTGATCGGCTGCACCGGACTCCGGCTATCCACCAGCAGTAATTCCACCATCACAGTATTCGGAAATTGATCTTCATCCTTCATGCGGATGCCGATGCTGGTCAGCCGCGCCAGCGGCATCCGCTGTGGCATCCCTTGACGAGCCTCCAGCCGCAGCGTGGCTCGATCGTTCGAACGGAAATGGAAGTCGATGGGAGTTCCGTGCTCCACCGGCGAATTCTCCGGCGGGCGCGGCCAAGGCGGCTGAAACAGCCAATAGACACCGCTGAAATTCAGTTCCAGCGGCAACTCTGCTTGCGCGGTCAGGCCAGCGCGAAGGTAGGCAGAAGGTGGCGGAATCATCACGGCCTTCTGTTTCAGCTTCGGCCACAGAATGATCCCCTTATGCGCATCATCCGCATCGACATGGGCCGCATCTCCGCCCTCTTTCCCAATCTGGGATTGCCCCTTGGCCGCGGCCACTCCCTGCTCTCCATCTCCCACCGGCGGCACCTTCGGCAACAGCAACAATACCGTCACCAGGCAAGCGAGCAGACCAGAAACAACACCTCTCCACGGACGGCGGCCAGCGCTGGCGAATCCACGAGCCAACCGGACTAAGTAGATCAAACTGACGATGGCGCAACCCATCACGAGCACCGACGCCGTCGTCAACCGCGCAGTCCACAACACCACCACGGCCTGCAACGCAACCGCCACCAGCACAGACCGCCACAAGCGCAGATCCTCCAGTATCTCCACGCTCGAGAGCAGACCCGCTGCACTCACAAACAGAAAGAGCCCCGTCACCAGCGCCATCAACGAGTGCTCTCTGAGCAGCACCAGAGTCGGACCAATCCACAAGGCAGGCAAGATTACGCGCCGCGCGCTGATCCAGGCCGACTTCGGCGTCCCTTCTTCAGGAACCAACGCACCGATAAAAGCAGTGAGCACGGCAAGCAAAACCAGCCCACTGAGAAACACAAAGGAATTGAGAACACTCTGCAGATTGCCCGGCGAACTCCGTTGCAGCAGTCCGGCGCCAAGAAAAGCAACGACGAGCCCGACCCAAGCCGAAAGTGACCCGCCACCTTGCATGACGAAGTTGGACACTCCCAATGCTGAAAAGTTCCCGTTGTGATCGTTTTTCAATTGCGATATTATTATCGATAATGATTTCCCGATTGCTGTTGCTGCTTGCAACTTCTCTCGCCATCCTCCAGGCGCAATCCACCTCCAGCGGCACTGTACAGGGCACCGTCAAAGATCCTTCCGGAGCACCAGTCCCCGGGGCGTTGATCACGATAGTCAACCTGCTGACGAACTTCAAAGTAACTTCAAAAACAGGCGCCGCCGGAGAGTACAAACTCAACAACCTTCCTCCCAATACTTATCACCTCGAACTGACCCAGCAGGGTTTCGCGCCGCTCAGCCGCGACTTGATCGTCCGCAATCAGGTGCCGCAGACGATCGACTTCAAGCTCCAGTTAGCGGGCCAACAGACCGAAGTGGAAGTCCATGGCTTTGGCGACGACGTCCTGGAAAACGTACCCTATGCCCATACGGATGCCGATAGTGCGACACTCCGCCACTTACCGATTCACTCCCCCGGTTCCGGACTCAGCGATGCAATCACTTACTCGACGCCCGGCGTCGTAGCAGACTCCGACGGCTTCTTCCACCCGCTGGGAGATCATGCTCAGGTCGGTTTCAGCATCGATGGTCAGCCTGTTACCGATCAGCAGTCGAAGCGTTTCTCAACGCAATTGCCGGTTAACGCCATCCGTTCGATGGAGCTCATCACTGGCGCACCGAACGCGGAGTACGGAGACAAGTCCAGTCTGGTGGTCAATACGGTCACCAAGTCCGGTCTGGGAGTCGACCGGCCGACGGGGCAAATCTGGCTCGGCTACGGTAGTTTTGGCACGCCCAGTATCGAAAGCTCCGTCGCGATCGGCGGCAAGAAATGGGGCAACTTTCTGGTTGCGAATGCGGAACGCAGCGGCCGCTTCCTCGACACACCGGAATTCCGTCCCGCGCACGCCATCGGCAACACCCAGACCTTCTTTGATCGCTTCGATCTCCAGCCTCGGGAGTCGGACAGTCTGCACCTCAACCTGATGTACTCCCGCAACTGGTTCCAGATCCCCAACCCATTTGAGACTCCAAACGCGGATCAGCGCCAGCTCACCCGCACCTTTAATATCGCGCCCAGCTACCAACGCATCATCAGCCCGACGACTCTCTTGAGCGTCAATGCCTTCTTCCGCCGCGACGCCATCGACTACTTCCCATCCCGGAACGTCTTCGCCGATGACCCTGTTTCTGCCTCGCAATCCCGCACCCTCAGCAATAGCGGGTTCCGCACAGACCTCTCCCACGTCAAAGGCCGCTTTGATTTCAAAACCGGGATTCAATATACCCACACCGCGCTCAGAGAAGATTTCTCGTTCGGCATCACGAATCCCGACAGTTTCGAGGGCGGCGTCCCGGATTCGCTCTTACCTTATGTGCTCGGCACGCCTGGAGGAACCCCCTTCCGCTTCCATGCCCAGTCTGGAATCAATCAGTTCGCGTGGTATGCGCAAAACTCGCTCACCCTCGGCAATTTGATTGTCAACACGAGCTTGCGCATCGACTATTACGCAGGTCTCGTCACCAAGACCGGTGTCCAGCCGCGAGCCGGCTTCTCCTACAAGATCAAGCGGACTGCCACCGTCATTCGCGGTTCTTACTCGCGCACGATGGAGACGCCTTATAACGAGAATCTCCTGCTCTCGAGTTCCACCGGCAGCGGCGGATTGGCGGCAAATGTGTTCTTCGGCTTTGGCTCGAAACCACTCAACCCGGGAGGCCGCAACCAGTACAATGCCGGCATCCAACAGGCTCTCGGCAAGTACTTCATCCTCGATGCCGATTACTTTTGGAAGTACACCCGCAACGCCTTCGACTTCGGCGTCCTCTACAACACGCCCATCACCTTCCCGATCAGTTGGCGCAAGAGCAACATTGTTGGCATCAGCGGGCGCGTCTCCAGCCGCGAATGGCACGGACTGCAGGGTTCCACCACAGTAGGCTCCACGCGCGCCCGCTTCTTCCCACCTTCTGCTGGAGGACTCCTCTTCCAGAACCCCATTGAGGACGACGGTGTCTTCCGCATCGATCACGACCAGAAGTTCCAACAGACGACGAATCTGCGCTACCAGCACAAGTCCGGCCCCTGGCTGGCCTTCACCTGGCGTTTCGATTCTGGGCTGGTCAATGGCATTAGCAGTTGTGAGGACGCTGAAGCCCTCAGCGATCACACGAAGAAGACCATCGGCTTTTACGGGAACGACAACGGCTGTGGCGCCGCGCTCATCACCATCCCTGCCCCTGGCACCGAAAACGCCGACCACAACCCTGGCCGGATGAAGAGCCGCAATCTCTACAACATCGGCATCGGCCATGACAACCTTCTGCATGCAGACCGGCACAAGATCGGAATTCGCTTCAACGTGATCAATCTAACCAATAAAGTGGCTCTGTATAACTTCCAGTCCACCTTTGGCGGCACTCACTACGTCACGCCGCGCGCCTTCAGCGCATCGCTCGGCTATTCGTTCTGAGGTTCATCCGGAATCAATCGAGGCGTTCTAGGCTCCAACCCGAGCTGCCGGAGCGCCTCCTCCCCTCCTGGCAGATTCATTTCCCAATACTTCACCCTCTCACTCGCGTATAACTCTCCCACTTCTCCCGCGGTGGTCTGCCAGCGCACCATCCGGTATGGCGCATCCTTCTCGATCATGAAACGGAATCCCTTCCCGCTCGGCAAATCAGCGCTATAGAGTTCGACAACAAACTCCCCCGCAGACGTCTCCACCTTCTCCGCCTCCGCACCGCGCGTCAATTGGACTCGGGACCAGGCCATCGGCTGTCTCGCATCCTTGGCACTGCGCAATCCGGTCAAAAACGGGAGTGTGACGGTCTCACCCGGCTTCAGAAATGGCCCAGCCATGCCCCGCGCCCAGAAGATCAGCCCATCCTCACTCATCCAATTTTCCTGGTTCTCGAGAGTCTGCAGGGCTGCATCCCCATCCATCACCCTGATGCCGGAAGGATCAAAAACCGCCTGGGCAAAGAGATGGCCATCCCAATTTTGCCGGGAGAAACTCGTTTTCGCCATCCTACCGTTCACCAGGCTCAGGAAGCTGGTGTTCATCTCGCTGAAATCGGAGATGCCGGTCTGAAAGTTGCGCAGCCAATTCAACTTGATCACCGGAATCTTGCCTAACTTCTCACTGGAAAAAATTAAAATCGATTCGCCATCCCGGAGTTCGCCATCCCGGGGAGTCTCAAAGCCATAGACGGAAACTTCAGCAAACCCATCGCCCCAGGTATCCCAAAATACGCTGTCATAACGCCGATCGACCGCCGTCTTTTCCGCTTCCCGCCGCACCGCCATGCCCCCGCCGCACGAACTGAAACTTGCCGCGGCAAACAACAGACCCACAATGATTCGCATCAATACCCCATCTATTGACTACAATAAGGGTTTCCGATGAAAAACGCACTGCTCTGCGCCTCGATTGGGGTGCTTTTGCTTGGGTCAAGTTGCAACCGCAAACCCTCGCCCGACGTGGCCGCAACCGTGAACGACAAGCCGATCACCTACGCAGATCTGGACAAGCAGTTTGCTTTTCAGTTCGGAGGCGCAACGGACCGTACTAGCGACGACCAACTCACCATCCAGAAACTCGAATTTCTCCGGGTATTGATCGACAACGAAATCATGCTCCAGAAGGCAGAGAAACTCGGTCTTCTGGCCACCGATTCCGATGTCGACGCCAAACTTAATGAGATGAAGGCTCCTTACACCCAAGAGGAGTTCCAGAAGCATCTGACCGCACGTAAGATGTCGGTCGACGATCTCAAGGGCCAGATCCGGCGCGAACTTTCGATTGAAAAACTCTTCAACAAAGAGATTCGCAGCCTGATCAATATCACCGACCAGGACATCAAAGACTACTACAACGCCAACAAGGCAAACTTCAATCTGCCAGAGCCGCAGGTGCACCTCGCCCAGATCCTCGTCACGCCGATCGACGATCCTACGGTCCGCAACCTGAAAAATGACAAGGCCAAGACCGAAGCGCAAGCGCAGGCCAAGATCATCATGATCGAGCAACGCCTGAAAGGTGGGGAGGACTTTGGCACTCTGGCGACAAACTTCTCGGAAGATCCGCAAACTGCCGCCAATGGTGGGGATCTCGGCTTCATGGGCGAAAGCACCCTGGACAAGGCCAATCCGGAACTCCGCAAGCTGATCATGAGCCTGCAGGCCGGCGCCGTCTCCTCGATCATCAAGACCCAGGAAGGTTTCCGCATCCTGAAGGTGATCGCCAAGGAGCCTGCCGGACAGCGCGACCTGAATGATCCTCGCGTGCAACAAGGCATTCGTGAAGGCCTGGTGACCCGCAAGGACCAACTCGCCAAAGCAGCCTTCTACGAGACCGCCCGGAACGATGCGAAGGTCGGAAATTACTTCTCGCAGAAGATCATGGCGAACCTGGCTGCAAAGAAATAAGCTCGAAACGGTGGCGGGCATGAGTTCCTCTCGTCCCGCCACAAAAAACTCTCCCTCCTGCTGATCGCTTCTCTCCTCTTTCTGCGCATTGCTCCATAGAAGACAATGCAATCCCTCCTTCAGACTGCCGCGATCGCCATCTCCCTTTGCACCAGTGCAAACGCCACTGCGAATTCCCTCAGCAATCTCGCGCTCGAGAGCGTGGCAAGTGCGAAAACAGACCTGGTCCTGGGCGTTGGCGTTCTGCTGCTCGTCACGGCCACCCGCCAGCGGAACAGAAGAAGTGGATCATGAACCACCTGGCTCAAGATCTCGCCGCGCTGCCCCCGCCTCTCCGCAAACTGCTCGACGCCGAACTCGCCGCCGGAAACGAAATTCTCGAAGTGGGCCACAGCTTCCCGGCCGCCCCATGCGGCGCCTACGTTCTGCTCCGGGATCCAGTCCAAACGGAGCACGGGGATCTGCGCTACCGGGTCAGAAACAGTCCACTCTACTCAGGCGAATTCACCGACGAGCAAGGCTACTTCTTCCTCCTGGAGGCACCGAGACCAGAACTGCCCCCGCAGCCCGCAGTGAGTGCGCCCCCGACTCTTCTCGACAAGTTCCAGGCCAGCATGGTCCTCAACTATGACAAGTGGCACGACGGGGAAAGCTATGACCTGGCGCTGCTCCCGCAAATGAACAGCACCGAGCGGGCCGCAGCCGAAAAGATACTGCTGTCCAAGCTGAGCGCCAATCCGGACTGGCGCGACGTCGAAGCGCTCCACGCCATCGATAGCCCGGCGGCACGAGTCGCCGTCCAGGCCGCCCGCCAGAATCGGAATGCAGACGTTCGGAATTTCACGTTGCAACTCACCCAGCAACAGCAACCGCTCTCGGAGACCGAGGTCATTCAAGCGATCCAAAGCGCTGCCGCGCTGGACGGTCTTGCCGGAGTGATCGATCTGGCGTCGCAATACAACACCCCGGCGGTCCGCAGCGCAGCTCTTGAGAGAGCCCGGAGTGGCGATGCACCCACTCGCGTTCACATGGCTGCCTTGCTCTACTATTTCTGCGGACTGAGCGCCGAAACATTCGATTGGAAGCAGCGCCCTATCTTTTTGCAGTTCGCGGAACCGGATTCCCAGGCCGCCTGGAATCAACTCAGCAGCAAACTAAAAGACTTTGAGGAGATATCGAAACCATGATCTATCTAGCTGCCATTGTCGTTGGATTGATTGTCGGGGCGGCACTCGGCTTCGGCGTTGGACTGGGTGCGGCGACCGTCTACACCGAGATGTATGGCGCCAACAGCGGCGGGAGTGCCATGGGTGGCTTTTTCTACATTGGACCCTTTGGCCTGCTGGCCGGCTTTCTCCTCGGAGCCGCAGTATTTCTCCGCTATTCCGATGCGTCTCGCGGCCTAACCACTGGCCTGTTCTGGGCCGGTGGGATCGTATTCGCGATTGGCTTGATTGCCTTTGCTATCCCTGTCGTCAACACACTCCAGGAACGCGCCTCACGAGCGCCTTTCGACCTGGAGCTTGAGTTTGAAGTTCCAGCCAGCCAGATCCAGGATTACAAAGATCAAGAAAAATTCCATTGGGGCTACTCTGGCGAGTCTCCCGAGGAGAAAGCGGATTCGCCCTTCTTCAACGAACAATGTGCCAACGGGGTTTGCATCCTCACAGGGGCCATCCAGATGACAGACTTCCCCTCCCGGCGCCTCGCCATCTTCGAGTATGAAGGCAAGCGCCAAAGCTTCCCCATCGCGCAAGCCGGACGAGTGACCCAAGCCACCGATTGGTCCGAATGGCAACAGGGCGATCAGGTCCGCTTCCGCTGGATGATGAGGAAAGCAAAGTAACGGCTATTCCCAGATCAGCTCCACCACATTCATTTCATGCTCCGCTTCCGCCGCCCGGGCATGGACAACTTCGCCGCGTAGTTCCACCCGGACGCCCGCCTTCTTCGCTTCCGGCACCGCCACGGCGACAGAATCCCGCGTCGGCACTCCCGGTAGCAGCGCTTCCACCGCGGCGCCATCCATGGTCAGAGCATCCCGGCCCTTCGAGAGATATCCCTGGGGCCGATGCACCAACAGTCGCGGCCCACGCAATCCCTCCATCGCCGCAGCCGGCAAGAAGCGAAAGTTCAGCAAGGGTGTGGAGCGCAAGAGTCCGGCCATGAAGTAACGCACCACTCTTCCATCCTTCTCCAGGACAAACTCATACTCACGCTCGGGTTGGACCGCCAACGGCCCCCAAGCACCTGTTTCGGGAGTCGTCAGATCCAGAACAGCCTCGCCGTCACGCTCCGCAGTCCCTGCCTGTAAAGCAAACACGCGAAAGCGAAGTCCAGCTACCGGCCGGTTTGTGGCCGCCATTCCTGCAAAGCCCGTCACTACACCGCTCAAGGTAGGCTTGGTCTCTGCCATCACCTTTGCGACGCTTGGCGCCGCACCTGTCAGAAAACGGTAGGTCTGAGCAAAAGCCAGCGGGTGGAAGGCCACCTCCCGATGATCAAGCCCAGGGAGTACCACATTCTCTGCCCCCTTCAACTCCGGACCGTCATATCCCACATTCGGTTGCGCGAACTTATCCATCTTGTCGCTTCGCAAGGTAAGGAACTTTACGCCCTCCACCACCTCTGAGCCTTCATTCAATTGCCGCAGGAAATGTCCCTTCCCATTGAACTCTCCTTCCAGCCCTGTATCCATTTGCATCACGCCGTGATTCGGCGTCCCGCAAAGCACGGCATGCGATACGACGGCTGCGCCACCTGCATTCTTCAGATAGTTCCGGATCGTCATTCCGCCACGGCTGCTGCCCACCAGCGCGACTTTCTTCTCGCCTGTCTCGAGCAATACGCGTGTCACCAGCGCGCTCAATTCGCTCGCCTGATCGGTAGTGGAGGAACGGAAAGGTTCCGCTCGATGGTTCTCACGGCGAGCCACCGGGTCTGTGAAGCGGATCGCAAACAAACGATCCGCCCGGTACCCATTCGATTCAAACATCCAGATCACCGGCAACCACTTGGTCGCATCATCTCCGTTCCCATGAACGAAGATGATCGGCGTCTGCGCCGCAGCAAGCAGACTCAAAGCCAAGAGAGAGAAGAGAAGCTTCTGCATGGTGTCTTCCTTAGAATTGCAATTTCAAAGCAAGCTGCAACTTCCGGGGATCATAGGTCGATGTGATCGTACCGAAAGCAGTGCTCGAAATATTTGCATTCGGTGCGCTGAAGTTGGCCTTATTCATCACATTGAACGCCTCGGCGCGGAACTGCATCCGGAGCCGCTCGGTGATCGCGAAGTTCTTCGACAAGCCCAGATCCACCTGATAGAAGGCAAAACCTCTCGTGATATTCCGGCCCGCATTGCCAAAGGGCTGATAGTAGTCCGGAATCGAGACATTGTTCCTGTTTAGATAGGAGTTCACCGTTCGCTGCCCCTCTGGCATCAACGGATCTCCAGACACATTGGGGCGGAAAGCATTAAAGCCCAGCAGCGTCAGGAACGGAGCCACCTGGCTCCTTGCCGCAGCCGTATAACTCATCGTAAAAGGCTCGCCCGCACGCATGTTCACAATCGAATTCACCTGCCAACCACCCAACACCAGATCTACGGCCCGATGAGAGCTCTGCAGGAAGCGCCTTCCCCGTCCAACCGGCAACTCATAGACCAGGCTCGTGATGTTATTGAACTTGCGATTGTAATTTGAGATTCCTTTATCTGCTCCAATGTCATAAATATTTTGGAAGCTTGTTCCATTCCCGTTGCTGCTGTCAAAGGCCTGGCTGGAATTATCAATCGCCTTCGCCCAAGTGAAGCTGTTCAGGAAGTAAAGTCCTGCTTCGCTCCGCTTCTCGGCGCGCACCTGCAGGCCATGATAATTGGAGAATCCATTGGCAACCGTACCCGAGATGGAACTGTAAGCCAGATTCGGACGACGGTCTTCGATATTTGTGTTCTCGCCAATCGCATTTGGCCTCGCCTGATTCAGGTCATTGATGGTCGCCAAATGATCGGCCTTGTTCCCCACATAAGCGACGTCCAACAGAATCCCCTTCGGCAATTCATGCTGGATCGAAACAAACCAGCTCTTCACTGTGCCCCAGGGCGAATTCGGATCCACATACTGCACCGTACTCTTGCGCGGATCGAACTTCTCCGGTGCCGTAAAGTCAGCCGGGAAACCTTGCTGCGTGTTCAAGAACCCAGGCTGCCCCGGCGTCTGCGCCGCACTGGCCAACACAAAACGTGGCGCGTTATAGGCCAGATAGCTCGTGCCGGTACGATTGAAGCTGTTGTAACCCATGCCATAGCCGCCGCGCAGAACCGTCTTCGGAGCAAAGGTCCAGGCAAGCCCCAGCCGAGGCGCGAAGTTGTTGGTATCCATATGCACCAGGCTCCGGTCATAGATCGATCCACTCTTTGCCGTGAGGATCTTATTTGTTACCGGATCCCAGTTCGACAGTAAGTTATCCCGCTCATAAAACGGCGTGGCCAACTCATAACGAAGCCCCAGATTCAAAGTCAACTTGGAGTTCAATTTGAAGTCATCCTGGAAGTACGTAAAGAAGGACTGCTGCCTGTGATTCACCAGCCCCGGGTTCACCAACTGATAGGTATTGCGCGCGCCAAATAGGAAGTCTGCAAGGCTATAGATTCCTTGTGTTGCCGCCGTAGCGGTCACACCTGCCGGCACGGAGAACAATCCCGTATAAGTATTACGACCGATGATCGGACTCACATCCAGCGTTTCGACGCCGAGCCACTGATATTCCACACCGGCCTTCAACGTATGGCGGCCCGCAATCCGTGTGTAGTTCAGCTTCGGGTTCCACAGCCTTGGGTGCTGGAACTGCGGGCTCGTCCCCTGACGGCCCAGCGAAGTAAAGCTGATCAAGGTCTCAGCGGTGATGCCGCCGGTATAACGCTTGTCCGTAGGCAATCCCGGAATCCCAAACAGATCGAGCAAGCTCGGTCCGCCACTCAGTGGCGGGTCCTTACCGGCCTCGGAAGCGGAGTAACCCAGACGGGCCTCAAGGATCGACTTCTCATTGATCGTCCAGGTGAGGCCACCTGCGAACGAAGTCAACGGCACCTTTTGAAATCCATTGCCATTGCCACCTGCCAGCCCCACGCCAAGCGTGCCCGGATCGAACACATCGAAGCGGCTCTTACTAAAGCGGAAGAATCCGCGCACTTTGTCGGAGAAGTATTGGTCCGCTTTGAAGTCTCCCTTGTCCCGCGAATCCGTGATGCGGCGCAGGCTCTGATAGTTATTGGCCGCAGCTGCACTCGTATTCGCCGGAAGCGCATCCAGCACGCCCCGCGCATAGCGAATCACCGCACTCGCCGGAATCACACCGTCAGAATAAATCTCTCCCGTGAACGGATTCTTGATCGGCACACCCAGACTTCCCGAGCGTTGCGCCGCGTTCGGCAAGGTCGCATAAGCAACCGAGGAATTTACCTCGCGATAGGCCTCATAGTCCAGGAAGAAGAAGGTGCGATTGCGAAGAATCGGGCCGCCCAGTGTAAATCCGAATTGATTCTGATTCTGAATTGGCCGTCCCGTCGTCGGCTTAAAGAAGCCAACGGCATTCAGCTCCGTGTTCCGGAAGAATTCCCAGGCTGCGCCATGAAACTGATTCGTGCCCCCACGCAGACTCGCATTCACGGTCGCCCCGCCGGCCCGCCCATACTCCGCGCTCATGTTGTTCGTAATCACACGAAACTCTGCTACAGCATCTGGCGGAGGCTGCACCACTTGATTGGAGAACCCCTGATTGGAAGTTCCGAAATAATTATTGTCCAATCCATCCAGCAGGAAGTTATTCGCCGTACTTCGCAATCCATTCACGCTAAACGAAGCTTCTCGCTGCGCCGAACCGACGCCCGAACTTGGTGTCCGGACAATGCCCGTGCTCAGATAGACCAGCTCGGAATAAGCACGTCCTGCCAGGGGCAGTTCACGAATCTGCGCCGCCCCAATCGTTTGTCCTCGATCCGAGCTGTCCGCCTGGAGAACAGAAACCTCCGCCGTCACTTGCACGCTTGTCTGCACCGAACCAAGCTCGAGCTTGAAATCCACGCGCTGCCGCGCTCCGATCGTCAGTTCAAATTCCGGACTCGACTGTGGACGAAATCCATCCTTTTCCACTCGAACCCGGTATCGTCCAATCGGAATGGAAAGGAACTCAAAGCTACCCGTCTCACTGCTTTGCGCACGGAAGCTAACTCCCTTGCGCACTTCCTCAATGAAGACACCAGCAGACCCTAATGGCGCACTCGACGAGTCAGAAACGTTCCCCAGAATGTTTCCCGTATCGAACTGGCAGAACAACGGCACGACACTCGCCAGAAATAGCGTGGCGAAAGACAGCAAAAACCTATGCATGGTCCTTAGAAGTACCAAGCAGAAATGTCTATTTAATGAACGATTCCTAACAGATAGATGTCACCTCAAGGAAGCCTCACGCCCAGCTTCCGCAACGCCGCTCGCACTGTGTCCTCTGCCTCAGCACTCATGCCCGTTTCCACCGCGCACAATGCCCTCGCGATCAATCACCACCAGCGTCGGAATGCTATCCACTTCATAGGCCTTGCGCGCCACCTGCTTGGGGCTGTCAAAGAGAGTTCTCATCTTTCGTCCGAGATGATCTCGCAGCCGTTCCCACTGCGCTCCAAATTCTGACCGATCCAGAACTACCGCGAGAACAGGCGCCGTTCCAGTGCCCAACGCCAACAAGTCTTCCTGCACAAACGCATTCGCAAATTGAGGCTTCGAGAACCGCACCGTTAACGCCGTAGGGTCATGGCCAGAAGACTGTAACAACTCCATGGCCACTCTCTGTGCTCTCGCTTCCGATTCCCGACGCCTCATGACAAACGTGATCGGCGACGTCAAGACACACTCCGGCATCCGACCAATCTTACGGTCTCCATGCGCCAGTACATGCGCGAGAAGGGCTGCAAGCTCAGTCTCATTCGAAACTCGCAACAAGAGCGCACCGCTGAGGTACACCAACCTCTAACTGACTGCCTCCGTAGAGGCTTCGACACCACGACTGATTCGAAACTCGACATCGAGGCCCCCCACCTGGCTGGCAACTCGATGGACATAGCTCAATCGGCCAGGATCAAGCACGCGGCCGTCTCGACGATCCAACTCTGCGCTCACAAGCTGATTCATGAGCTTCTCTTTGCGAGCAGTGTCCTCATCCGCGGCAAGAGCAACACAAGCAGGGAACGAAGACTCATCGACTGGCTCCTGCCCAATATCTTAGGACTCTCCGCAGCGCGCAGAATCACCATCGCCCGCCGCTTCAGAAAGTGCTCTCCGTAAGAACAGAGACGTCTCTAAGGAAACCGAACCACCGCATCTACCTTCTCTGCAGGCATTGGATGATACTTCAACCGCACCACTCGTAAGCGCTCATCGTGCATCCTCAAACTCAACAGCATCTGCAAATTGTAATCATCAAAGGGAAACGAATCCTGTTCCACCACGACCAATCCCCCCGCGGGCACTTGCAGCTTGCGGTACTGCTCCGATGCCATCACTTCTCGCACCGGCGCCGAATCAAGATAAAACGGCACCCGGTACTTCTCCCCTCGCTGCACATTCCAAAAAGCAATCAGCAAACAATAGCAAAGCATCGCCGGCACCCAGACCGGCCGCCCAAGGGATTGCAGCTTCTCGAGCAAGGGCAGCAGGCAGAATCCCAGTCCAGGAACCGCAATGAAAAAGACGTAGATGTTCCGCTTGTAAGCAAACAGAAGCAGCCCGCTCACCACCAGAATCAACCACCAACCCAGCAGTGGCCGCCGGTCCCGCAGCAGTAGCGCCAACAGCAGCGGCAAACTCGCCACGATCGCAATCTGCCACCAAGCAGCATCGAGAATCGTAAAGTCGCTAACCCACCCGAGATACCACGACAAATTCCGATGGAGACGATCTATGCTGAACTCGAGCGAGTAGCCGCCATTGGCCGTCATCGCGCTTTTCCGGACCAGATACCAGATCGTTTGTGGTGCAAGCAACAGAGCGCTCCGCCAGTCCTTCCAGAACAGAAACACAAAAGGAATGCACACACTCACTTCCTTCGCTCCCAATGCAAGCTGATAAAGAAACAGACCCAGAATCACCAATTGGTAGCGATTCCCGGCGCGCTTCAGACAAACATAGGCGGCCCAGCCAAACAAGCTCGCCAACGTGTCATAGACAATATGTGCCCCAAAATATGCATCCTGCATTTGCGGGAAATAGGCCACCGCAATCATGCAAAGAAGAGCCGTCAGCTCCGAGGCATGGCAACGAAACACCAGGAACCACACAAACAGATTGCAACACTGCGAGATAAATCCGGATCGGAAGCGGCTGAAAGCCAAACAGTTCATACATCGGCCGGTAGAACAAGGCGGCCGTCGACCGGTCGAGTGGAATCTCAAAAGTGAACAGATTGCGAATCTCTGTACCCCAGGATCGTGGAATGGAATGAACCCAGGTATTCATCACATCATCGGGCTGCAAACTCAAAGGAGCCGAATATAAAAAGAAGAGTGCCGCGCTCAAAAAGACACAAAAAATAAGTGCGATTCCGCTACGATTCAAACCCAACCTCCAACAAACACTCGCAAACACATCTTGTAATTCTATCCAGTATCTGGCCCCCCAAGGATCCGGTAACAGGTAGGCGTCCGGCGCAATCTTCCGTGCAGGAGATCCTCTCATGGAACAGAAATCAGAGAAGTGCGCTCACCCAAGTTGCAAATGCAAGGCAGTGCCAAATAGTAAATACTGCAGCACCTTCTGCGAAGGGCAGGCCCAGACGGCCGATATTCTTTGCAGTTGCGGACACGCAAGCTGTAGCTAGCGTTACAGCCCCACCGGGGCAAATACTGCCGGAGCCTACGCCGATCATGCCAAAATCGTGGAACCACCACCATGGCAATTCGCGTAGCCCTCCACCATCGCACCAGCTACAACTACGATCGTCCCGTCACGCTGGGGCCTCAGGTTGTCCGGCTCCGTCCCGCTCCGCACAGCCGTACTCCAATCTTGAGTTACGCCCTGAAGATCCAGCCCGCCAACCACTTCATCAACTGGCAGCAGGATCCGCAGGGCAACTACCTCGCCCGGCTGGTCTTCCCCGAACCCACCACCCACTTCTCCGTCGAAGTCAACCTGCACGCCGACATGAGCGTGATCAATCCTTTTGATTTTTTCCTCGAACCGTACGCCGAAAATTTCCCATTTCACTACGAAGAATCACTCGCCCGCGAACTCCGTCCTTTTCTCGAAACGAACCCAATCACGCCCGCACTCCAGAGCTTTGTGGATTCCATCGACCTCAGTCCCCGCCTCAGCGCCAGCTTTCTCGTCGACCTCAATTCCCGCCTCCAGAACCTCATCCGCTACACCATCCGCATGGAACCCGGCGTCCAGACGCCCGAGCAAACCCTCACCTTGCGCAGCGGCTCCTGCCGCGACACGGCCTGGCTGCTCGTCCAGACCCTCCGTCATCTCGGCCTCGCCGCCCGCTTCGTCTCCGGCTATCTCATCCAACTGAAGGCTGACGAGAAGTCGATCGACGGCCCGTCTGGCCCCGAGGCAGACTTCACAGACCTCCATGCCTGGACAGAAGTCTATCTACCCGGCGCCGGCTGGGTCGGGCTCGACCCCACCTCCGGTCTCTATGCCGGCGAGGGCCACATCCCGCTCGCCGCCACTCCCGAGCCTGCCTCAGCCGCCCCGGTCAGCGGTCTGGTTAGCCCGAGTCAGGTAGAATTCGAACACCTCATGCGCGTCGCGCGCGCCCACGAAGATCCGCGAGTCACCAAACCCTACACCGACGAGCAGTGGCAGGCCATCGACGCCTTGGGCGAGCAGGTCGATCAGGATCTCGAGGCTGCCGACATCCGCCTCACCATGGGAGGCGAACCGACCTTTGTCTCAATGGACGACATGGATAGTCCGGAGTGGAATACCGAAGCACTTGGCTCTGAAAAGGAACGCCGCGCCGGGCAACTCATCCGCCGCCTCCGCTCTCTTGTCGCGCCCCAAGGCCTGCTCCATTACGGACAAGGCAAATGGTATCCGGGAGAGACCTTGCCCCGCTGGGCCTTCACCTGCTATTGGCGTAGCGATGGCTCCCCGCTCTGGCAGGACGACCGGCTCATCGCCAACCCCGAACAGAACTACGGGCACGGCACCGGCGAGGCGCTGTGCTTTGCCGAAGCGCTTGCCGAACGCCTCACCATCTCCCCGGACTTCGTCATCGCCGCCTATGAGGATCCTCTCCAATGGGTCCACAAGGAACGCCAACTGCCGATCAACGTCGATCCGCTCGACAACCGTCTGGCCAACCCCGAAGAGCGCGACCGTTTCCGCCGCGTCTTCGAGCGTGGCCTCGACACACCGTCCGGCTTCGTCCTCCCCTTACAAAAGCTGGAAACCAAGGACGGCCCTGCCTGGCAAAGCGGACTCTGGCTGCTCCGCGCCCGCCACCTCTTCCTCGTGCCAGGCGATTCGCCGGTGGGCTACCGGCTGCCGCTGCAAAGTCTTCCCAACGAACCCGATTCCAGTATCCGAAAGATCTATGAGATCGACCCAATGGCGCCGCGCGGTCCACTGCCCATTTCCGAGGGTCCGCCGCAGATCGGGCTCTGGGGTGAATTCCTCCAAAGCCCGCCCCGGCAGATTGTTCGCGAGCAGACACTTTCCGCAAAACCCGACGCCACCGTCCGCACCGCGCTGTCCGTCGAACCTCGGCACGGCCGTTTGCATATCTTCATGCCCCCGGTTGAAAGCGCAGCCGAATACGTTGAGCTGATCGCCGCCGTCGAAGAAACCGCTGGCAAACTCGATCTGCCTGTCCTCATCGAAGGCTATGCGCCGCCCTTTGACCATCGCCTCCGTAGCCTCAAGGTCACTCCCGACCCTGGCGTCATCGAAGTGAACACAAACCCCGCCGCCTCCTGGCGCGATCTGGTCTACGGCACCACACAGCTCTACCACGAGGCCCGGCACTGCCGTCTGGCCGCTGAGAAGTTTATGCTCGACGGCCGCCACACCGGCACCGGTGGCGGCAATCACATCGTCATGGGCGCCGCCAAACCAGCCGATTCCCCCTTCCTGCGCCGTCCCGACCTGCTCCGTTCCCTCGTCCTCTTCTGGCTCAACCACCCCTCGCTGTCCTATCTGTTCTCGGGCACCTTCATCGGGCCCACCAGCCAGGCCCCGCGCGTCGACGAAACGCGTCCCGATGCGGTTTACGAACTGGAGATCGCCTGCCAGCAACTGGACACCCACGGCCTCGAAGACCGCTATCTCCCCTGGCTCACAGACCGTCTATTTCGCAATCTTCTGGTCGACGTCACCGGCAACACCCACCGCGCCGAGTTCTGCATCGACAAGCTCTATTCGCCAGATTCCGCCACTGGCCGCCTGGGTCTGCTCGAGATGCGTGCCTTTGAAATGCCGCCGCACGCGCGCATGAGCCTCACCCAGCAACTGCTCATCCGCGCCCTGGTATCGCATTTCTGGAATCATCCTTATCACCAAAACCCCATCCGCTGGGGCACGCGGCTGCACGACCAGTTCCTGCTGCCTGCCTTTGTCCAAACGGATTTCGCCGAAGTGCTCGCTACACTCCCCCATCCCATGGACCCTTCCTGGTTCGCGCCTCACTTCGAGTTCCGCTTCCCCGTCTACGGCACCGTCACCTACGATGGCATTGAGCTCGAACTGCGGCAGGCCATCGAACCCTGGTATGTCCTGGGTGAAGAGGGCAGCGCGGGCGGCACCACGCGCTTTGTCGATTCCTCCGTCGAGCGCCTGCAGGTGCGCGTCCGCAACTTGACTGGCGAGCGCACTGTGGTCACCTGCAACGGACGCCGTCTGCCGTTACGCCCTACCGCCGTCAAAGGTGAATATGTCTGCGGCGTCCGCTACCGTGCCTGGCAGCCGCCGAAGTGCCTGCACCCTACGATCAAGGTCCACACGCCGCTCCATTTCGATCTGATCAATACCGAAACCAAGCTCTCGCGTGGCGGCTGCATCTATCATGTCGGCCATCCCGGCGGACGCAATTACGACACCTTCCCGGTCAACGCAAACGAGGCCCAGGCCCGCCGTGCGGCGCGCTTCCTCGCTTATAGCGGCACTACGGGCAAAGTCGAAATCCCGGAACTTCGCATCAACCCCGAGTTCCCCACAACCCTCGACCTTCGCTGGGTTTAGCGAGTTTCCGTTCGAGGCGCTCGCGGCGATGGCGGAGTTCCATGGTCTTCCCGAGCGCCTCGGCCTCCACCACGCATTCGAGCGCCATGAACAGGTTCTTCTCCGTGTGCTCGTAATACTTAGCCAATTCCTCAAGCGCCTCGGCACGATAAGGGTTCTTGCTGCGCGCCAGATCGCTCCAGATACTGAGCGCTCCCGCCGCATTCTCGCGTTTCTTTTCGACCAGCGCCCATTCCCACAGCGCACGGAACAGCAGTTCGTCACCCATCGGAGCATCGATGCTCCGCCTGTACATCTCTGCGGCTTCGTCCAGCCGGTCTTGCGACACCAGCCAGCGCGCCACCCCACTCAGCTCCGCACCATGGCCCAGCGAACAAGCGCGCGGATCGTCGAACACCGCCGGAATGATCGCCGCGAGAAAGGCAAGCGAAAGGATGTCCAGCGCATTGTGCTCGAGGACAGGCTTCAGCTTCCCCGCCCGGCGCGTGCGCAAGTACTCAAAGTACAACTGCGGAATCAGTTCGCCCGGCACATCCCCCACCCGTTCATGCCCCAACACTTGGCGCTCCAGCTCCACCAGGCGGCAGGATTCATAGCGAAGCTTCCAAAGCCGGCGTGCCCCGTATAACAGGTCCAGATGCTCCATGCGGCTGAACGGCGTGCGTTGCCGCGACAGCGTATAGCGCGTCTCAAGCAGCGGCTGATCGTAGCTCCGGCCGTTGTAACTCACCAGAGTGTCAAAGCGAGTCAGATACTCGGCCAGCGACGACAGCGCGCTTGCCTCCTCGCCATGCTCGCGAATGAACCACTGCCGCATCACGAAGCCGTCCTCTTCGACACTGGCCGCGCCGATCAGAAACGCCATCGTCCCGGCGCCCCCGGCCAGTCCCGTCGTCTCCGTATCGAGATAGACCCAAGGCTTCGCCGACAAGTCCCGCAAGCGTTCCACTGGCAGTTTGCCATGCAGATGTTCATGCGGATAGGTGCGAGTCAGTTCCCAATGCTTGCCCAACGCCGTTTCTACTTCCGCGCCTCCCAGGCAAGACGCGTCTTCCGGCTCAGTGGCCGGAGCAAAACGGGCCTCGACTTTCTGGATGCGCTTGCGCAAAAGGGCAAGCTGCTCGTGCAGACTCGTCGCCAATATTCGTGATCTCTTCGCCTATTTTACGGCTTCGTCGGCGTGATAGCTAGAACGAACTAAGGGGCCGCTTTCCACATGTTGGAAACCGAGCTCAAAGCCATACTTCTTCAGCGCCGCAAACTCGTCCACCGGCACATAGCGCACAATCGGCAAATGCTTGCTCGAAGGACGCAGGTATTGGCCAAGTGTGACGATATCGACATCGTGCGCGCGCAAGGCCCGCATTGCCTCGCGAACCTCCTCCAGCGTCTCCCCCAGGCCCAGCATCAGGCCGCTCTTGGTGGGCATCTCTGGCGCCTTGCGCTTGGCATACTGCAACATCTCGAGACTGCGCTCAAAGCGCGCTCCCAGCCGGACTTGTTTGTACAAACGCGGCACGGTCTCCGTGTTGTGATTCAGCACATCGGGACGGGCTTCGACCACGATATCCATCGCCGCATGCGAACCCTGAAAATCGGGCACCAGCACCTCGACCCCACAGCCCGGCACACGTTCGCGAATCGCGCGGATCGTTGCCGCAAATACGCCAGCGCCGCCATCGGCCTGATCGTCGCGGTTCACGCTGGTGATGACGGCAAAGCGCAGGCCCATCTGCGAGACGGCTTCGGCAACGCGGCGCGGCTCGTCATAGTCGACCTCAAGCGGCGCGCCCTTCTGCACGGCGCAGAATCCGCAGCGGCGGGTGCAGACATTGCCCAGAATCATGAAGGTCGCGGTCTTGCGATTCCAGCAGTCTCCGATGTTGGGGCAGGCCGCGCTTTCACACACGGTATGCAGTTTCAGATCGGTGACCAGTTGTTTCAGATCGCGGTAGTTATCGCCAACCGGCGCGGGAGCCTTCAACCAGGCGGGCCGTGTCGGACGAGCAGGCTCAATGGATACAAGCACTATATTCCTAGTTTATCCTCGAGGATCTGATTAGGCCGGAACGATTGCCGTCCGACCGCTGCGCGCGGAATGAATCCAATCAGTTCCGGCTCGAGAATCCCCACTCCATATGCGGCGGCTTCTGCCTCAACAGCCGCATAAACCTCATCTACGCTGGTGACGGCAAAGTCCGTCAAGTTCATCGACACCTGTGCGATGCCCCGCGATTCCAGAAACAAACCCAAGGCCTTCACGCAAGGCAAGCCACCGGAACTCGTACGGATCTTTGTTGCAATCGCCTTCGCAATT
This sequence comes from Bryobacter aggregatus MPL3, assembly GCF_000702445.1. Taxonomy (NCBI): domain Bacteria; kingdom Pseudomonadati; phylum Acidobacteriota; class Terriglobia; order Bryobacterales; family Bryobacteraceae; genus Bryobacter; species Bryobacter aggregatus. The sequence continues at coordinate 4,185,132 of NZ_JNIF01000003.1, read as the reverse complement.
GCAACATCGCTTGTTGTCAGGTTCAGGTTGTAGGCAATCAGAAAATGCCGTGCGCCGACGACCGTGGCACCGGCTGTTGGATGCGGGGCACCCAAATCGGGAGCAAAGCCACCGCGCCGCACCACCTCGAGACGCCGCTTCTCTGGTACCTTTGCCGCCGCTTCATAAAAGTGAACCCCCACGCCGAAGCGCCGCCAGATCTCTGCTCCGGCTTCCCAGGCAATCTCGATGCAGTCCTCCATCGTCGCCCCCTGCACGGGGACGAAAGGGACCACATCAGCCGCGCCAATTCTCGGATGGACGCCCACTTGTTGCGTGAGATCGATGCGTTCCACCGCAACGCCCACCGCACGAACGGCAGCATCGAGCACAGCCTTCGCCTCACCAGCAAGGGTAAACACACTGCGATTGTGATCAACATCCGCCGTGCGCCCGAGCAGTGTCACTCCGGTCAATGCCGCGGCAATCGCATCGAGAGTGGCGGCATTGCGGCCTTCTGAAAAGTTCGGAACGCACTCAACGATCATGCAGCGCCAATCGGACCTTCGCCCACGCTCAGCGCTGCGAGAAGCTGCTCTTTGCGCTCCTGGGCTCCGCGCTCGGCCGTATCCATCGCAATTCGGTAAAACACAGCGGCAAGTACGGCGTTCAGCGTCAGCACCCCAAAAAAGGCCCACTCACTTTCAAAGGCATAGCGAGCCAGATAGGCCAGCCCAATCGGAATCCCCAACACCGGATAGGCCAACAACATCCACACCTGGAACTGGCCACCTTGCCGCGCCCGCCAAGAGCTTTGCGGATTCGAAGGCCGCGGGTAATAGACGCTCCCGATGTTCCCCAGACCGGTGAAGAAGATCGCCAGCACGCCGGTGACGGCAAAGGCCTCCGCAATCTGAACGCCCCCAACCGGGAGCCGCAGCAACAGGCAGGCACCAGTCACCAGAACGAGTTCTAGAAAGATGTAGACACTTGCGGTGATGTTTTTCGCCAGCAGCACCGTCCGGAATTTCACCGGCGCAACCCAGTACAACTGCGCAGCGCTCCGATCAAAACCAAGGTGATTGAACAGCGCCACCTCCCCCAGCATCATCACCGAATACACACTGATCCAAGTGAGAAAATTTCGCTGCATCACGCCGCCTGGCGTCGCAATCTCACGGCTGAAAACAAGCGGCAACCAAACCACCAGACCAAAGGTGAAGCCCATGAAAAACACCAGCCGGAAGCGGGAACTCCGCGCCAGGCTCTGCATCTCTTTCTCCACCAGTGCGGCAAGCGGATCGGGAAAAATGCGGCGCGGCCACTCAAAGAGCAGCCCGACCCAGCCCCGCCCCGAAGTGGTTCCCCCATGCCCGGCATCGGCACGCGCCGCATCGACATCAAAATGCAGTCCGCGCTCGAACTGCCGGCGGCCAAACCAGATCGCCAACACGGTCCAGCCCAGCATCAGTGGCAGGTGCACTTGCGGCTGTCTTCCCAAGGCCAACCCGGCCGCCGCCCCCCAAGGCAAGAACGACTGATTGAAGCCCATCACAGCCTCTTTGAAGCCTTGCGGTAAGCCCAGCAGCGCAATCATCTGCGGACTCACCATCACCACCACCATCAACAACACCGCGATTTCCCGAATTCCCTTTCGCTCCATGATCCGGGCCACCAGATCCTTGATCCCCGCCGAGAGATACAGGTTAAAGACGAGGAAGATCAGGAGCGTAAAAGGCGCCCAGACTGGAATCTCCGCGTTGGAGAGTAAACCGACAAACGCGCCGGTCAAAAACAACACGACTTCGATTCCCGTCGAGAGGCGCAACAGGACCTCTATCAGGAAGAGCTGATTGTGTGGCACCGGATAGACGATGAGCTTGCGTGAATCGAGCGACATGCCGGTGGAGGCGAGAAAAACCGGCACCACCTGCCAATACAGAAAGGCTGCCAGCAAACCGAAAGTAACAAACGATTCCAGTTTCGGAACCCGGCTGGGATGCACTGAGCCGAGCGCAAAGGCAACACCGACGCTCAGCGCCGCCACCATCAGGTACCAGATCGCCATGACGATGGTACCGACCCAATACCCGCCCATCTGCGGCTTGCGATAAAAGTTCACCAGGGTCCGGAACTGAGCCCAGAGGATTGCCTTTATAGCCATGAAAGGTCTGCCGATCGATGCGTCTCGCCCACTGTGCGCACAAACAGGTCTTCCAGCGTTTCCGACTCCCCACCCTGCCGCAATTCATCCAAAGTTCCTTCTGCTACCAGTTTGCCCTCATGGATGATTGCAATCCGGTCGCAGAGCCGCTCCACCACTTCGAGCACATGCGAGGTGAGAAAGATCGTCGCGCCGCCCTTGACCAGATCGAGCAGCAAGTCCTTCATCAAGCGCGCCCCCACCGCATCGACGCCTTCAAAGGGCTCATCCATCAGAAACAACTTCGGCCGGTGGATGAGTGCGGCCGCCATCGCCACACGTTTCCGCATGCCTTTGGAATACTCGGCAATCAACTTCCGGCCCGCGCCCCCGAGTTCAAAAAACTCAATCAGTTCTTTCGCCCGTTCCTGCGCGACAGGCCGCTCGAGGCGATAAAGACGGCCAATGAACTCGAGATACTCCGGCCCCGTCAGATTGTCAAAGAGCAGTGATTCATCGGGCACAAGACCAAGGTTCGGACGAGCCTTCTCGATCGAATCGCCCAGCAGAAGAATCTCGCCAGAACTCGGTTGCGCCACGCCCATCATCATCTTGATGGTCGTCGTCTTTCCGGCGCCATTCGGACCCAGAAAACCGTAGAAACATCCTTGCGGCACCGACAGGTTCAAACCGTCTACCGCCGCCTTGGCGCCATAGGTTTTTCTCAGATTCTTAATCTCGATGGCTAACACTTTTTGTATTATCCCCCTTCAAGTTCCACTACCCAGTTCCGATAAGGCCAGAGTGGAGCTCATCACGATCGCCGACAAGGAGTCCGATATCCTGAGCGTCGAAAACAAGCAATTGCTCTATCGACCAAAGCTCCAGCGCGTTCTCAACAATTTGCCCGCCTTCTCCCCGATCCTGAACCGCCTCCTCGCCAGTTTGGCCAGTGAGGATGTCCGGTTTAGTGAGTTGGCGAGTCTGATTGAAAAAGATACTGTACTCAGCGGCCATGTGCTCCGTCTGGTCAATAGCGCAGCGATGGCCCGCCGGAGCCGCATCAATTCGATCTCCCATGCGGTGAGTGTCCTCGGTATTGTCCGGCTACGAAACTTTCTGCTCAGCCTCTCGATTGCCCGCCTCTGGCAAAGCACACGCACCCAAACCCCCTGGTCCATGGCGAAGTTCAACCTGCATGGAGCAGCCGTTGCGCTGATGGCCGACCTCCTGGCGCAACACTGTGATTGCTCCTACCCCGAAGGTGCTTTTCTCGCCGGACTCCTGCATGACTATGGCAAACTCCTGATTGCAGCCGCCTTGCCCGAACAGTTTCTGGAGATTCTGAAGCTCAGTAGCGAAGAGGAAAGCTCTCTCATCGATTGCGAACGAAAAGTTACCGGCTTCACACACGCGGAGCTCTCCGCCATGACACTCAAAGCGTGGAATCTTCCGGAAGACATCGTACGTGGCGTAGAGTTCCACCATCAGCCGGAGGAAGAAGCCGCGCTACTTGCTACGCCCGTGAAAGGCATTCTCCTCGGCCGGCTGATCTTCATTGCCGATGTCATTGCTCATCACCTGGGCTTACATGTTCTGCCTGCGGAAGGTCCAGCACAGCCGTCCCGGGCCAATGCGCTGGCCGCGCTGGAGATGTTTGGCTTTCACGCCGTTGCCCCCAAGCTCCTTGAGCAATTTGACACCGAGTACGACGCGATTCGCGCCTTCTTCTAATTCTTCTTTGCCGCCAAGCGTGGCGCGCCGAGTTTTCCTCACGCGCCAGAAGCAGGCTGCACTTGAGAACTTCGATTTCCCCGCCGATCCTGACGTTTCGAGACGAGAGAAGCCATCATCGTCTCGAAAGCAGTATCTTGAGAAATCCGATGCACGGCACTGTGGACTGGTGGAAGATTCCTTTCGTCCGGAGCGCAAGTTCAAGACATACCCGATGGGCTATTTACATGCTGAGGTCCGTATCACCGAGATCAGCATCTGCATTCCTGGCCACGCTACATTGCCACATGTTCGACATGCGTCGCCGCAAACCCCATCGAACACCAGCTCACCAAGATCAGGCATCCATGGACCAACGGCCAAGTCGAACAGATGAACCGCGCGATCAAGGACGCAACAGCTAGAGCCTGTAATTCACTTAGATCCAGAAAGGCGCGGTTGAGGAAGGGGCAGGCGAAGAGGAAGGGGCAGGCGAAAGCGAGGAAGTGGAGTCCGGCAACGGTTTGAGGAAGGCGTTCGAAATCACGGGCGAGACAGCGAAAGCGGATGGTCCAACCGAAACTCCGTTCCACAACCCAGCGCCGCGGGAACAGGACAAAACCCTTCTTGGCCTCCGGTAACTTGACGACTTCCAGTTCGATCCCGTGTTGTTGGGCCGCCTCAGCTGCCACTTGTCCGGTATCACCCTCATCCTCTCCCGTCACCAGTTGGATTTGAGCGGCCAGTGCACTCACTTGAGCTCGATCCTGCTCAGCGGCCGGAGTGACATGGAGAGCCAACAGATGGACCAGGGTATCTACGGCAATAGTGTCTTTTCTTCTCTTGGCTCCGTCGTAGCCACCGCGCGCCCCGCGTTCCGGCGTCGACTGCAAGGTACGGCTATCGAGAATCGCCGCGCCCGGTTGCGCTTTGCGCCCTTCCCGCAAGCGCAATACCTCTCGCAGGTCCTGAACCATGACTTCAAACACCTGCGCTTGAATCCAACGCTGCGCCTGCTGATCAACCACCTCCCAGGGTGCAGATCATTCGGCATCCAACGCCAAGAGGCTCCCGTTCTGATGATGTAGCGCAGCCCGTTGAAGACCTCTCTCAGATCATGGTTGCGCGTGGTGCGGCTTCATCCAGCAATGTCAGGTAGCCTGACACAAAGGCCCAATTCTTCATCGCTCACGTCGGACGGATATCGCTTTCGGGCTTCGGGGGGAAGGCGCCAGCCCTTCAGCGTCTCAAAAGTGAATTACAGCCTCTAGGATCGTACCTGACGCGCTGCGGAGTGCACATCTGTTGCAGCACAAACTTCAAGCGCGAGGAGGCCCAACTGTCCTAATTCTTCTTGGGTGTCGTGGACGTCGCGCTGCCCTTGCTCAGGCGCCGGAAGTATTCCGCGACCTGATCGGCATAACCTGTAGGAACACGGTCCGGAGTCGCACTGCGCGCCTGGCTTCCTGCTTCCTTCGCATCCATCTCGCGGCGAAGCTTCAGTTCCAATTGCTCCAGCACAGGGAGCAACTGGCTTCGCATCTGTTCGACGAGAGCCGGATTGCCCTTGAAGCGATTCGGGTCTAAGGCCGCCATCTCGCGAAGCAGTTTCTGGATCTCGGCCTGATCTTCTGGAGTGCTGCCCAAGCGATTTCGGTTTGCTTCAAGATCCCGCAGACCTTGCGAGAAATTCTGCTGCATCCCACGCATCTCGGCAGCATTCGGCAGACCAGGTTGGCGCTCGCCCATATTCATGGCACCACGATCTGTACCACTGCCCCCGCCACCGCGTTGTTCGCTCGGGTTGCCCTGCTGGCCACGACCCTGCCCCTGTTGCTGGCCCTGGCCCGGCTGATTGCCAGCCTGCTGCCCCTGTCCCTGCCCTTGCTGCTGTCCTTGCCCGCCTTGCTGGCCACCCTGTTGCCCTTGTTGCTGCTGTCCTTGGCCTTGCTGTTGTCCCTGCTTGGACTGTTGTCCTTGCCCCTTCTGATTCCCCTGCTGGCTGCCGCCCTGTTGCCCCTGCTGCCGGGTCAATTCGGCCACTTGCTGCCGCAGACGTTCTACCTGCGCGAGCGCCTTCTCATTCGGATCCTGAGGATTGCCGCCCGGGCCAGCCATCTTCTCGGCCTCCTTCACCTTGTCACGCAACGCATCGAGAGCCTTTGTGATTTCCTTCTCGCGACCCGCCATGTATTGCCCATACCCACGGCGGATGTATTCGCTCATCATCTTCATCTTCAGGTTGAGGTCTTCCTTCTGGGCATCGCCCAAGCCTTCCTGAAGCTTCGCCGAGGCGCTGCGCTGCGAACTCCGCAATTGACGGGCGGCATCCTGCAGATCCTTTTCGAGTTTCTGGTAATCCTCCATCATCTTTGCCTTCTCATCGGCCAGCTGATTCGCCTTCTGCGGATCTTGCCCCTCTTTGAAGGAATCGCTGCGGGCATTCGGGTTCCGGTTCTCGCCCTGCCCATACTGGTTGCGCATCTGCTTCTCAAAGTCACGCTGGCGCTGGGCCAGCTCTTCGCTCCGCCTCGATAAGTCGCTCAGTTGCTGCTCTCGTCCCGACTTCTCGCTGTCCCGCATCAGGTTGCGAGCTTCATTCAGCCGCTCGGCGGCACGGCGTGTTTCCGCATCGTTCTGCTGCCCGTTCTGCTGATTCGCTGTCGCGCGGCGCATATCGTTGGCCGCTTCCTTCAACTGTTCCATTGCCTTGTCCAGGCGAGGATCGCGATTCAACTTCTGTTGCTGGCGGCTCTGTTGCCCGCTCTGCCCCTGCTGACCGCTTTGTTGAGACTGTTGGCCACTCTGCGATTGCTGTCCAGCTTGTTGCTGGCTCTGCTGCTGGTTCTTCTGCAAGCGCTCGAGTTCCTGCTGCAACTTCTCCGCTTCACGGCGCAACATCTCCTGCTGCCAACGCTGCTCCGGCGATTGCTGATTCTGCCGGTTGTTGCTCGCCAATTCCTGCTGCCTGCGGGCGAGCTCTTCCAGCTTCCGCAGTGCCTCATCGGTTTCCCTTTGCTTCTGCTCGGCACTCATCTGCTGGCCGGTCTCGTACTGATTCTTCTCCGTATCTAACTCGAGATCGAGCAGACTCTCAAGATCACGCTGAGCGCCACCCCCTCCGCCGCCCCCTTGCTGCCCCATGGCAACTTCGATTTCCTTGCGCCGCGCCTCAGCCCGCTGCAAGTATTGCAACGCCTTCTGCTCATGCGGCAACGCATCCTTGAACTTCTGGCCTCGCAAGGCCTCCACTGCAGGCGACATCGCGTTGGCCGCTTCCGTCATATCCTTGGCCATCAGTTCGATCGTCTCGTTCTGTCCAGCCAGTTGCCGGGCGCGAATGCGCTGTACGAAGGTCTGCGCCTGCTGCCGCAGCTTCTCCTGCGTTTCACTCAAAAACTTTGCGTTCTCTTTGGCTTCGTTCGCGTTCTTCTTCGTCTTGTCTTCCTGGAAGGTGGCGCTGATGATTTCCTTTTGCCGCTGGACAATATTGCCATCCTGATCCTGCTGTCCACCACCCCCGCCACCCTGCTGTTGGCTCTGTGAAAACTCCCGCTCATAAGGCTGCGCCTCGAGGAAGAAGACATCCGTCGAAGACTCCGACTTCGCATCGTGCGCCTTGGCGTAGAACATCACATTGTCACCAGGGGAAAGCTTAAAATCTTCGAGGTTCAACTGGTAGCTGCCAGAACCATTCTTCGATCCACGGTGGATAGGCAACTGCACGGTCTGCTCCGTCCCCCCATTCACCGAATAGTGGAAGCTGAGCGCATGCAATCCGAAGTCGTCAGTCGCACTGATCTCGAAGGCAACCTCTTCGATCGGGCTCACCTTCGCATCGCGTCCCGGCCGCGAGATCTTCACCTCAGGCGGACCTTCCTTCAATGCTTCGACAAAGTAGTCATCGGTCAGACGGATCGCCTTATCGTTCTCAAGCATGGCCAGATGGAAAGAGCCATCCTTGCGAATGCTGACCGTCACCAAATGAGTGATTGGACTCTTGCTGTGCACCGGCACCCGCGTCCCGTCGTCCATCAGCAGCACCGGCTTCTCGAGTGGCTTATCGGTCTCGATCTCGAGATAGGCATCCGTACCTGTCACCGCGCGGAGATCGCCGCCCGGGTTCTCGATCTGATCCGGCATTCCAGACCAGGACGGGAAGTGGTAGGTGGTCTTGATCTTTTTGACCCCGGGCAGATCGACAGCCGTCAGCGTGTATTGCTGGCTCTTCAGGCTCCCGGCGACAACATAATAATCCACACTGTCGGCAAGCCCGGCAAACAGGAAATTCCACTTGTCCGTCGCCCCATTCACCGGCATCATCGGCACTTCTTCCCAGGTGCCGGCTTTGTGGAAACGGGCAAAGATGCGGACACTCGGCGGGTTCATCCCACTCACCTGCGCGGTCACCATCATGTCAGCCCGGCGGCGCACTTTGGTCGAACCAGGTTCCACTTTCAGTTCCCGATTGAATACGCTCGCACCCTTCGGAACCCCGCCCCAGAGCAGCGCACTGCCCTGCCCCAACCAACCCGGACCCGCCAAAATCAACCAAGCTAAAACACCCAAACTCACCACGGCCGTGCCCGCAAAGCTCGCGATCCAGGAACTGCCTACCAGTTGTGATGGCTCATACGCACGCGCCTTCTCCCAGGCCTGTTCGGCAACCAGCGCCACCATCGGATTCGACTCGTCCTTGTTCTCAAGACAAGTGATCAGACGCTGATCAAGACCCGGCACCGTCTGCTCCACCTTTTGCGCTGCACGCCGGCGATTGATCAACATCACCGGAAGCGCGATACCGAAGGTGATCGCGGCAGCAATGCTGAGGAAGAGCAGGGCCCGCGACCAGTTCCAATTCTCCGCCTGGACATCCAGGCGATAATTCACAGCCACCAGCAGCACCGTCATCAACAGTGCCACCATTGCGGCAATCGCCAACCCTTTCAATACCGCAGACGCCAGCAAGCGGCGCTTGACGCGCTCTACGTATCGATTCAGGTACTCGAATGCCATAACGGTACTCCTTAAGCTTGGGCTTGCAAATAACGGGCCGAAAGCAAACTCTCGGCAAGAAGCGTCACAAATGCGAACAGCGCCACCCACCACCAGAAGCTTTGCGGCTCCGGTTGGGGCGTGTCCACCACACTACCAGCTTGTCCGGTACCGCCGGCGGACTTGCCGGTCTGTTCCCACAACTGCAGATTCTCACGCGGCGTCGGATCGAGGTCGCTCTCTCGACGATCGACATTCACCGCCACCAGTTCCTGCCGTCCATTCTCGCGGCGCACATCGTAGAATCCCGATTCGCCTAGCCGCAAGCTACTCGCCGCAGCCGCCTCTTTGAGGCTGAGCGCCCGCTCCCCATTCGGCCCCAACACTTCCACCGACGAGGCACGTTTCTGATCGGCGCGCAGATCAAGATAGGAATCCACCAGATAACTCGAGGTCCGCTCTTCGACGTTGCCCAGATAAGCAGCCGTCTGTTCGATAAATGGCACAAAGCCCGGCTTCACCGGAAAGTCGTTCGACACATTATCGAAGCTGGAGGCAAAGACCAGCACCTTGCCTTCTCCCATCTTCTTCTCAAGCAACAACGGACTCCCGTCATCAAGCTTCGCCGCCACCACAGCCCCTTCGGGCACTTCCATGCCAGCGAACTGGAAGAAGCGGACGCCTTCGAGGCGGCCGGCCCGGCGCAAGGACGGAAAGGTCGGGTCTACATTAGCCGCTGCATAGAAGCGCTGCGCCCCACGCGTCGCCACTTTCGATCCTTCGCTCTTGATGCCCACCACCGGAATCACCGGCAGGCTGCCGGTCTGCGTTCCGGCGGCAATCAACAAAGCACCACCGCCTTCCACATAAGTCTTAAGCGCGGCTTCCATCCCCTTCACCGCCAGCCCCGGATCATTCAACACGACAAAAGCGTAGCCCGACAAATTCACGCTCGCCGCATTCCCCGCGCTCATCTCCTCCACGCGGAAGAACGACTCTGTGCTGGACTCGAGCGCCGTCTTGAAATACATGCCGGCACGGGATCCACGCTGCTCCTCAATCAGCAGAACCTTCCGCGGATCCGCACGCTCCACCGTGAAATAGAACTTGTTATCAGCCTCAAGGGCATCAGCATCGGCAATGGCAACTTCCCCGCGCAACCAACCATAAGGCCCTTCCAGCCCAGTGAACTCTACCGTGACCCTTCCGTTCTCCGGCACCTCAACGGTCTTCGAGGCAATCTGCTTCCCGTTGATGCGCAGCACCACCGTCTTCTTCGCTGCGGGCGCGTTAAAAGCAGTCAGCGTCGCGTTGACCTTCGCCTTGCTCAAATCGGAAATCGTACGCGGCGCATTCACTGTCTCCACCGTATAGTTCGGCATCTTGCGTCCAACATCGATCACCTTCAGCTCATTGCCGGGTTCGAGCACCAAGTCGCTGAAGGAAGGCGGCATCGCCGTCCGTTGCGCGTCCGTCACAAAGCTCACCTGCAAGGCGCGGCCACTCGATCGCCCTGCATCGCGCAGCGCACGCGCCAGTTCCGCAAAGCTCGATTTCTCATCGCTCGGCCCAACGCTATTGATGGCCCCAGTCAGTTCGTTGCGGTCCTTCGTAACCGGCGACAAGAAACTCACATGGCTGCCCAGGCTCCACACCTGCGCCACGCCGCCGCTCGGTAAAGCGGCCAGCGCTGCGGTGCGCGCTGCATTCAGACGATCGCCCTCGCGCATCGAAAACGAATTGTCGACCACAATCAGATGCAGCACATTCGCCGCATTCAGAATCGCCGGCGGCTTGTTCAAAAAGGGCTGCGCAAAAGCAAGCGCGATCAGCAATAAGAGCAAAAGCCGCAGCGCCATCAGCGCCTTGTACTTCAGCCGCCGCTGGTAGGTGGTCGATTCCGTGCGGCGCTCCATCAGCATCGTCGAAGCAAACTGGATCGGGTCCTGCTTGTGCTGTTGCAACAGGTGCAACCACACCGGCAAACCAGCCGCCACCACGCCACCAAGCAACCACCAGGGAGACAGCAGGCCCATCGCTTACATCCTCCCCTGACGCGCCGCCAGATACTCGCGCAGGCCTGCGTCGAGCGGCTTATCGGTCGGCATCAGAAAGTAATCCATCCCAGCGCCCTGCGCCCGGCTCCGCAAATCTTCAATGTGCGCGTCCATCTTCGCCCGGTACTCGGTCTTCACATATTCCGGCGTCACTTCAATCGCTTCACCGCTTTCGATATCGATCATCGTCGCCGGCCCGGTCAGACTCGGCTCCAGTTCCTGCCGGTCCAGAATGTGGAACAGCACCACTTCGTTATTCTTCCAACGCAGCGGCGAGATTGTCTCGATCACCTCTTCCGGCTTCGCATAAAAGTCAGAGACCACAATCACCAGTCCCCGCTGGCGGATCAGTTCAAGAAAGTGCCGGAAGGGCTTTGAGAAATCGGTATGCTGTCCCACCTCGGCATGCTCAACAGCATGCAGCAGGCGTTGCAGTTGGCCCACGCGCGAGGACGGCGGAATGAACTGCCGCACCTCATCGTCAAACAGAATCAGACCCGCCGCATCGCGCTGCTGTACCGCCAGATAGAGCAGGCTCGAAACCAGAAATCGGCTGTAGTCCAGCTTGTTCGGCTTGGCCCCAAAGCTCATCGACTTCGACAAGTCGAGCAACACCGTCATCCGCGTATTCGTCTCACCGCGATAACGCTTCAGATAGATACGATCCGTGCGGGCGTAGACATTCCAATCCACACTGCGCAGGTCATCGCCCGGCGTGTACATCCGGTACTCGGCAAACTCCTGGCTGAAGCCAAAGTCGGGGGAGCGATGCAGACCGTTCACGAAGCCCTGCACCACCGTCTTTGCGACGAGGTCGAGCCCCGAGATCGCGGCCAGTACTTGCGGATCGAGAAAATTCTGCTGCAAGGGCTACTCTTTCGGAACGGGAACGAAGTCGATCAGTTTGGTGAGCAGCGCATCGGTTGTCAGGCGCTCGCTCTCGGCCTGGAAGTTCAGCAAAATGCGATGCCGCAGAATCGGCGTCACCAGCTTCTGCACATCCTCATAAGTGACGTGATAGCGGCCCTTCATCAAGGCGCGGGCCTTCGAGGCCAGCACCAGATTCTGAATGCCGCGTACGCTCGCCCCAAAATTCACATACTTCTTCACAAAGTCCGGCGCGGAGGCATCGCTATGCCGCGAGGCCCGCACCAGCGACACCGCATAACGGGCCACGCTTTCGGCAATCGGCACCATGCGCACCAACTGCTGGAAACTCAGCATCTCTTCCGCCGTCGTGATCGCCGAGGCGCGCGCCGTCGTCGTGCTCGTCGTCAGGCTCACCACCTTCAGCTCATCCTCAGCACTCAAATAGTCGAGCACGGTATTAAACAAGAAGCGATCCAACTGCGCCTCAGGCAGCGGATAGGTGCCCTCCAGTTCAATCGGGTTCTGCGTCGCCAGCACAAAGAAGGGGCTCGGCAGTTTGTAGTGATTGCCGCGCACCGTCACCGTGCGCTCCTGCATCGCCTCGAGCAAAGCCGATTGCGTCTTTGGAGGCGTGCGATTGATTTCGTCGGCCAGCACCACATTGCCAAAAATCGGACCCTGGACAAAGTTCCAGGTGCGCCGTCCCGTGGCCGGATCTTCTTCGATAATGTCGGTGCCGGTGATGTCAGACGGCATCAGGTCGGGCGTGAACTGGATGCGGGTAAACTTCAAACCGAGGATGTCGGCCAGAGTCCGCACCAGCAAAGTCTTGGCCGTACCCGGCAGGCCGGTGATCAGACAATGTCCACCGACGAAGAGCGCGATCTGCACTTGATCCAGCACTTCTTCCTGGCCCACGATGACCTTGTGAACTTCGCTGACCAGTGATTGTTGAACGCTTTGAAAACGCGCCACGCGGGCTTTGATATCAGTCGTGTCGATGGGCGTTTCAGTCGGGATCGTGCTCATGAATGATTCCTTGGATTATTGATTGCTCGAACGGCTCTCAAGCTCGAGTAACAACTTCTGGGCCGGCTTGAAGCTGGGTGCCAATTCGAGCGATTGGAACAGCGCCTCTTTCGCTTCGGGGCGGCGAGACAAGGCCAGGTAGCTTCTGGCCAAATTGTAATATGCACCCGCGGGGTCCACCGGCTTTGAGGCCAATTGGGCCTGGAAAGCAGGCAGCGCGCGCTGCGGCTGTTGGAGATCAAGATAGTATTCGCCCAGCTTGCGATGCAGATCCTCGTCCCCCACCGGCGAAATATACATCAGACGCTGGAGCGCGGCGGCGGCCATCGCTTTATCGCCCCCCTCTTCCTCCAACTGCGCGAGTTGCTTCAAAGTTTCCGGATTGCGGCCCGCTGCCTTCGCGTATTCCCGCAGTACTTCGCGAGCCTTCGCCTTGTCCTTCTTCGCCAGATAGGCCTTCGACAACAACTCATAACCCACCGGCAACATCGCCGTCACCGGATAGCCATCCGTTGCCTTCTTGCCTTCGGCGATCGCCGTATCGTAGTCCTTCGCAGTCAAGGCCTTGCTTGCCGCCGCCATCGCCTCGCGAATCTCTTTCATCTTTGAAGCCGCCTTGCCGTAGCGCTCATTCATGAACGCATAGAGCTTTTCATCAAACTCTTCGGGCTTCAGCTTCAACTGCTCGGCAATCACCTCAACCGTGGTCTTGTGCTCGGAAAATCCCTTGGTCATCGCGTTCAGCCTGTCCTGGCCATAGGTCAGGACAATCCAGTCAATCGCCTGCCCTGCCTGGAAATAGCTCAACTGCACCTGATTCGGTTCCTTCGGCCGCACAAAGCCACGATCGAGTTCGGCAATCGGCAGAAACTTCTTTTCCTTCAAAGCCAGCAGCGTCCCCGGATCGGGCGGATCGCCCCACTCGGGCGACACCATTGTCTCCTCATGAACACTGATGCCTTCGGTGTACCAGCGCGGCGTCAGAAACTTCGTCGCCACCAGGATGTAGCTATGGCTCAACTCATGCCAAAGCGTCGAGGCCCAGTGATACTCACCGGCCTTGCGGGCCGACGGCGAATCCATCGCCACCACCGGACCAAAGCTCACGCCGGTGGCTCCCAGCCCCGGCATGCCCATCGTGCGCACAGCAAAGTCTTCGTGATTCGGATAGACCTCCACCTCCAGCGGTGCATCGAGATGCATCTTGTACTTCGCCTCAAAGCTCAGCCGGGCCTTGCGCACTTCCTGCTCAAAGTAAGGCTGCAGAATCGCTGATTCCTTCTGGTCCAGGCGCAGCTCACCGCCCTCAAACTTCGTCGAGATGAACTTTGAATACTTGTCCATCAGCCGCAGCGAGTTCACCACTTCGGTCGAAGTGAATCCAGCGTTATAAGCCGTCTCTAGTTCCACCCGGGCCGGCTCTGGCTTTCCCGTGCGCATCAAATTGATGCCAAGCTGTTCGCGTGCCACCCACAAGTCTGGCGTCAAGGCGACAGCCTTCTTGTAGTATGCAATCGCCTCTTCATAGCGGCGGTTCAGAACAAAGTGATGGCCTACCCAATACCAGGCTTCTCCATAGCTAGGATCAATCGCCAGCACCTTCTCGATCTGATCGGTCGGCCGGTTCTGCAGCAGTTCGATGGTCCCCAGAGTCGCCATTGCATTCAGTGCCTTCGCGTTGATCGCGAGCGCCTTCTGCGCCTCCTCGGCGGCCTTCACGGGTTCAGAATTCTCAAGCGCCAACTGCGCGAGCAGTTCATGAGCCTGGTACAGCTTCGGGTCAGCGGCAGCGGCACGCTGCGCCAGCTCGACCGCCTTCGTATCGAATCGCTTCGACAAGATCTTGGCCATCAACATCAGGCCCCGCACATTGGCCGCATCCATCTCCAGGGCCTCAGAAACGGACTTGATCGCCTCCGGCTCATTAAAGCGCTCAAAGAACAACGCCCCTTCGCGAATCCGCACTTCCGCATCCTGCGGGTGTACCTCACGAGCGAGGTCAAACTCCCGCAGCGCATCCTCATACTTGCCCGTGCCCCAAAGACCCTCTGCCTGGATCGCCGCTTCTTTTTCCGCCAGCAAGCCGACAAAGCACTGCGTCGACTCCACGACCTTACGCTGCTTGCGCAAGTCCCAGCATCGCGCCGCCTTTGAGGTGTCATAAGTTGGCTTCACAGCGCTCAGCATCTTCACCTTCGGCATCGGAGCCTGCGCCAGCAGCGCAGACATCGTGAGCAGGCCGATGAGGCTGACTTTCATCACTTGTCCAACTCCTGCTGGACACGAGCCAGTTGCAGAATCAGATTGCGCAGCTCCAGCCGGTATTGATCGGCCGGCATCGCCGCCTTGCGCAGCTTCAGATTGTCCACCTGCTGCTCGAGCGCTTCCCGCTGCCGCAAGAGCGCCTGCTTCTCGGGAGTCTTCGCCGCATTCTGCAGGCTTCCCAGCAACAAGACAGGCGTCCGCATCGCAATCACCGCTTCGCCCTTGGTCGTATCGGGAATACGGAATCCAGCCGCACTGGCCGTATCGGCCAGCAACGGATGCTCGGTCGCCAGACGCTTGTTCGTCTCGTAGTACTTCGTGGTCTTTGACTCGGCGTAGCGATAGGCTTCAAGCGCCGTAATCGTCTCGTTCTTGTCGGCATCGGCCTGCGGGTCGCGCAAGGCCTCGAGCCAGTAACGCGGAAACACCGTCGACAGCTTCTCGGTGCCGCTCTTGGTTGCCGTAATGACGACGCGCCCTTCCTGGCGCAAGGCAGCCAGGCTGCCGCCACTCGCACTCGTCGTGTTCACCACCACCTGGCGTTTTGCCGCAATGGGCAACATCCACAAGGCCAGATCCTTCGCCGCCATGTCCGGGCCCGGCAGATTGAACTTATAGTCAAAGCCGTCAAAGGTGCCATGGCCGATCAAGGTCACCACAACCGTATCGTCTGGCTTCGCCTCGTGGGCCACCTGCGCGAAGATTTCCTTCAGACGCACTTTCGTAGCCTGCGCGCCGCTGACACTGAACACCTTTGCATCGGGCGCTGCCTTGGTCAGCTTATCCAGTTCTTCAATGTTGCTCTTGAAGCGAGTCTCGTAATCTTCCTGTCCGCCCAGTCCGCCGACATTCACATAGAAGGTCGCGGCCATCACCGGAGACGCAAGTAGAAATAACAGCTTCATCTAGACAGCTCCCCAACGGCGGCGTAGCAGCCATTCCGCACCTTTCGCGCCAAACAGCGCGAGAAAGAATGCGGGCATATTCCAAAGATCCTTTGTCTCGCGTGTCGTGACGCCGGCTTCAGAATAAGCAATATCTTCGGGCAGTGTGCTCGCCGTCGCCGGCGTGTAATAGTTGCCATTCGTCTGCCGGCTCAAGCCTTCGAGCAACTGCTTGTTCTGCTCCGCATGAAAATTCTCGGCAACCCCATCCTGCCGCACAAAGGTGAAAACATCGCGGCCCATCTCTTCCTTGCCATTCTTCGCCAGTACTTCGACAACATAGCTGCCGGCCTTCGGCGCATCCCACTTCGCAGTGAAGATCCCCGGCTGCGTCGCATCGGGCGTCAGCGGAATCATCGAAGCCGCACCACCCGGACCCAACACCCGCGCCTCCACCGTCGCCGCGCTCACCGGATGATAGGCCTTATCCCGAATGTCCGCCCGGAACTCCAGATTCCCCTCATCGAGCAACACCTGCTTGCTTGGACTCGCCGCAATCTGAGCCGGCGTCTCGCTCACCAGCCAGCGCAAAAGCTGCTGCCAGAACAATTCATGACTCATGTCTTTGGCATCCTGGCTCATCTGCCAGCGCCAGGTGCCGCTGCTGGCAAACACGGCCGTGCGGCCGCGGCCATAGCGCTCGGTCACCAACAGCGGAAAGCGTCCTTTGCTGGTTGGCAGTGCATCAATCAATACCGTTGCGCCCGCCTTGGCCGTGCCAGTCTCCTGATAATTCGCCATAAACGGCAAAGTCTTCCAGCGCTCAACATTCTTTGCCGCGTCTTCTTCAATGCGGACAATCAGACTATCGCGGCCCGCCTGCGTCAGTTCCGCCGTTGCCGGATCGCGATGAAAAGTTCCCTTGCGGTCACTCAGCGTCACCGGAATGATCTCTGCAATCGAACTGGCCGCATAGCCGCCATCGTTCAGCGCACCCCGACCCGCCACAAACATCACCCCGCCGCCGCGGCGGTCGGCAAAGTCCTTGATCATCGTCTGCTGCTTCGGCGTAAAGTAGCTCGCCTCGACACCGCCAATCATCAGCCCGCTGAACTTGAACAGTTCTTCTTCCTTATCTGGAAAACCCTGCTCCAGTTCCTTCGCGTTCTCTACCCCTTGGCGATAGATCTTGTTCTGTGTCGTCCGCAGCATCGTCGTCAGTTGGACATTGCGATCCCCATCAAGCGCGCGGCGAATGAACTTGAAGTCCCACTTCGGCTCGCCTTCGATATAGAGAATGCGCGGCTTCAAACTCTCGACATTCACCAACCGCAGTTGCGCGTTGTTGTTGCTATTCTCCTCATCGGCCAGCTTCACGATGCGTGCCTCGACACTGCGCGCCCCAGCCAGCCCGGCATTGAACAACAGCGTCTCGGTTTGCGGTACGCCTTCATCTCCCAGCGTCACTTCTCGAGAGCTGACAATCTTGCCGTCCAGGCTCAGCATCAGCTTCGCCTTCTGCCCCTTGTAGCCATAATTCCGAAAACTGACTGCCGCCCCAATGCGGCTATCGGACAGTGCGCGCTGCGGCGTATCGAGATCGATCACTTCGACATCGCGCGTCAGCCGTTCGGCGCCAAAGCCAACCGTGTGAATCGGAATGCGGCGGCGGCGAATCTCATTCAGCGAATCGGCTTCCATGCCGCCCGCGTTATCGCTGCCATCGCTCAACAACACCACGGCCCCAATCGGCAGACTCGCGGACTCCTCCATCATCTGTTTCATCGCCGTCCCGAGATGCGTCGTACTCTGGCCACCGCTCACCGCATCAAGGCCCTGGATCCGTTCGAGATTCGCTCCCGCCCGGTACACACGCACCTGAAAGCGATTGCGCAGCTTCTGCAGCAACCCTTCGTTCAACAGGCTCTTTGCGGTATCGATGCGCGTCGCGCTCTGCTTGCTCCCCTCATTCGGCAGCTTCATACTGCTCGAATCGTCGATCACCACAGCCACCACATTCTGTTGCGGCTTCAAGGCAGTCACGCGAAGGCCCGGCCGCCAAAGCAGGAACAGCAGCAGGCAAAGCACAAAGGTCTGCAATGCAGCAATGACAATCCAACGCGCGCCCTTCAGATTCGCGCCATGGCGCTTCAGGACAACAAACGCGATCCCCGCCGCAATGCCGGCACAGAGAAGCAACAGCAGCCACACAGACCACCCGGAGGCGAAAACAAATTCGCCTTTCGAGAAGAGTCGCGAAGGATAGAGAAACAGCGATTCAAACATGCTTGAGAGTGATTCGGTGACGGCTCAGTGCGTCATGCTGTAAATGATGTAATTCAAGCCAATGCGATAGGCCATCGACGTGTACCGCTCCGGATATTGCGGCATATCCGCATGCTCCCAGGCATCGCCCAGGTCCATGTTGTGGCAAATGGCGACAACAATGCGTCCCTTATCGTCGTAGATGCCGCCCCATTTATCCTTGACGCCGTCCTGCTCATAGGTTTGCCCAGTGTAGAACATCACAATTCCCGGAATTTGGATGCGATCGTCGAGGTCGAAAAGAATATGGAAGATCGCGTCTTTATTGTTGATATCCACAACGGGTCGATCGGGAAACACGCGGCTCATCGAGCGCATGAAAATTTCCCATTCAATGGTGCCGTGGAAGTCATCCACCATCAGAAAGCCACCGCGATTTAGATACTCGCGCAACTTGGCTGCCTGCGTATCGCTCAGATCCCAATGCCCCACTTCCACCGCGTAGAGCCACGGGTAGTCGAAAATCTTATCGGTATCGAGATCCACCACTTCTTCGACACTACGCGCATGCACACGCGAAAGCCGGCGAATGCCCTGCGCTAAATGACGCTCTGCTTTCGGCGCATCCGTAGACCAGCTCCCACGCACGCCCCAATAGCCCGCTTGTTGTCGATAGGAGTTATAACGAAGGCGCGCAAAAGTCCATTCGGTCTTCTCGGCAGCATCGGTGGGATAAGGTTCCGGATCGTCATCCCCGTCCAGGAACGACGGTCGATTCCGGCCCCGCTGGAAGGCGAGCGCAACCCCGGCCAGCATGATCACGATGCACAGCGCGCGGAGGTATTTTTTCTTCGCCATCAGCCAGATTGAGCCTACTCTAACACGGACGAAACAGCGTGGATCTCGTTACCCAATTCGTGAAGATTTTCCAACCGCCTTGTCCCAGAGCACCCAATTCCGAGACATAATCTAGCTTTGGAGCAAAGAGTGAGCATGGGGAACGAAAGCCTAACAATTACCGACAACAGAACCGGCAAGTCTTACGAGCTGCCGTTGAAGCATGGCAACATTCGCGCCATGGATCTCCGGCAGATCAAAACGACTGAGAAAGATTTCGGGGTGATGTCCTATGACCCCGCCTTCTTGAATACCGCAGCTTGTGAGAGCCGGATCACCTTTATTGACGGCGATCTCGGCATCCTGCGCTACCGCGGTTACCCAATTGAGCAGCTGGCCGCCAAGTGCAGCTACCTCGAAACGGCCTATCTTCTTCTCTATGGCGAACTGCCGGATGAGAAGAAACTCAGCGACTTCACGGCGCGCGTTGCCCGCCACACTTTCATCCACGAAAACATGAAGAAGTTCATGGAGGGCTTCCGCTACGACGCCCATCCGATGAGCATGCTCGTTAGCTCCATTGCCGCGCTGTCCAGCTTCTATCCCGATGCCCGCGAAGTCCACAATCCCGAAGTCCGCGAACTGATGGCCATCCGCCTCATCGCCAAGATTCCGACCATTGCCGCTTACGCCTTCCGCCATACCAACGGCCTGCCCTTTGTCTATCCCGACAACGAGCTCAGCTACACGGCCAACTTCATGAACATGCTCTGGAAGATGGCCGAGCCGAAGTTCCTCGCCAATCCCGTCCTGGCCCACGCGCTCGACATCCTGTTCATCCTCCACGCCGACCATGAACAGAACTGCTCCACCTCCACCATGCGCGTCGTCGGATCCTCACAAGCCGATCCCTTCCTCAGCATGGCCGCCGCAGCATCCGCACTCAGTGGTCCGCTGCACGGTGGAGCCAATGAGGAAGTACTGCGCATGATCGATGAGATCGGCAGCATTGAACACATTCCCGCCTTCATCGAAAGCGTCAAGAAGGGCGAGCGCAAGCTCATGGGCTTTGGCCACCGCGTCTACAAGAATTACGATCCGCGCGCTCAGGTCATCAAAGAAACCGCCGACAGCGTCTTTGCCGTTACCGGCCGCAACCCCAAGGTCGACATCGCCCGTGAGATCGAGAAGATCGCGCTCAGCGACGAATACTTCGTCAAGCGCCGCCTCTACCCGAACGTCGACTTCTACTCCGGCATCATCTACGAAGCCATGGGCTTCCGTCCCGAGATGTTCACGGTCCTCTTTGCCATTCCCCGTACCTCCGGTTGGCTCGCTCACTGGGAAGAGCAATCGAAGGATGCCGATACGAAGATCAGCCGTCCGCGCCAGGTCTATCTCGGCTCCGGCGAACGCAACGTCAAATAGAACAAGCTCCATAAACAAAAAAGAGGCGCGATCCCCATCGCGCCTCTTTTTCTTTTCTACGGCATCCGCGCGCCCGGCAACGTCCCAGGCTTCCACTCGGGCGCCGCCATTCCATTCAAGTCATAGATCGTTTTCCCACCCCGCAGCGTCAGCTCCGTCGTCAACCGTAAATTGCCATTCACCCGTTGCGCACGGTTATCCAGATAACCGAACTTCCCCTTCGTCAAACGCAGCACCGCCACATCGGCATCAGAGCCAACGCTGAGCGTTCCAAGCTCCGGCCGCTTGATCGCCTTGGCTGCCGACGAGGTCGTCATCCGGACCACCTGCTGCAACGGCAGTCCATGAATCAGAAACTTCGACATCACATTGTTGAGGTCCTTCATGCCTTCGCTCCAACTCCGGATGTGCAGATCCGTCGACAAGGTATCGGGATAGAACTTCTCCGCAAAGGCAGCCTTCGCCACAGTCCAGAAGAAACTTCCGTTGCCATGTCCCAGATCAAACAACACACCGCGCTTGCGTGCCTCCCACAGCACCGGATTCAGCTTCCCGTTTGGCAGTTGTTCGTTCCGCAGTCCTGAGAACACATGGGTATAAATGTCCCCCGGACGGAGCTTCTTCAGCAGCAACTCTTCAATCGTGCGCTCCGGCTTGCGCGACCCAAAATCAACCATCACCGGAATATTCGCCCCCACGCCCCCCACCAGCGCCTGATCCACGGCAATCCAGTCCGGTGCGCCATAGTGAGCCGTCTTCACCCCGACGATGATCTCCGGATATCTTTTCGCAATCGCCGCCACTTCATCGCCCTTCATGTCCGCGCTATTCTGCTCATTCTGATTGCCGCTCATCCCTAACCCCGCGACATTCACAAATGCGAGCACCCGGGTTCGCGACCGATCAATCACCCGCTTCTTGAAATCCTCAAAGTTCCGCCAGCCGGAGGTGCCGGCATCGACAATCGTCGTCACTCCGCTGCGCGGCGCAATTGCATCTGGCATCAGCGAAAATTCACCCGCATACTGCGCAATCAAACCGGTATTCGCATAGACATGCGCGTGGATATCAATCAACCCTGGCGTCACGTAAAGGCCACTGGCATCCACCACCTTGCAATCGGCTTCAGTCGCAATCTTCGCCTCGACGCGGGCGATCTTACCTCCGGCGATGGCGACATCCATGCGCCCATCGCGATTGTTTGCGGGATCGATCACATGCCCGTTCTTGATCACAAGATCGAAGGAGCACGCCTGAACAAGAGAAACGGTCAGAACAGAGAGAAGCAATAAGAATCGCATCAGCGTTAGCATATCGATGATGCCTGATGATTCGCCAGCCGACTTCACTCAGACCGTCGTCGGCACCGGCGCGGTCCAGGCTGCGCGAAGCACAACTCCCAGCTCGCATTCTTCTCAGCCACACCCCATTGAAGGCCGATTTCCCCCGGGAACCCTGCTCAATGGCCGCTACCGCATCATCGCTCTGCTCGGCCGCGGCGGCATGGGCGAAGTCTACCGCGCCACCGACCTCACGCTCGGCCAGTCTGTCGCCCTGAAGTTTCTCCCCCACCTCGTCGACAATGATCCTCGCTGGCTCGAACGCTTCCACAGCGAAGTCCGCATCGCCCGCCAGGTCTCTCATCCCAACGTCTGCCGTGTCTATGACATCGGCGAGAGTGAAGGACTTCCCTTCCTTTCGATGGAATACGTCGACGGAGAAGATCTCTCCACCCTCCTGCTCCGCATCGGACGCCTGCCCACTGACAAGGCTCTCGAGATCTCACGCAAGATCTGCGCCGGTCTGGCCGCGGCCCACGATCGCGGCGTCATCCATCGCGACCTCAAACCGCAGAACATCATGCTCGACAAGCGTGGCGAGGTGCTCATCTGCGATTTCGGACTTGCCGCTGTCGCCGATCAATTGAGTGGTCCCGAATCCCGCCAGGGCACGCCCGCCTACATGGCCCCCGAGCAACTCAAAGGCACCGAAGTCACCCAACAAAGCGACATTTATTCGCTCGGCCTGGTCCTCTACGAAATCTTCACCGCCCGCAAAGCGTACTCAGGCACCACGGCCAACGAACTGCTAAACCAGCAGGAGGCCATGTCGATCACCAGCATGATTTCGTTGGCAACCGACATTGATCCTTCTGTCGAGAAGGTCATTCGCCTTTGCCTCGATCCCACTCCCGCGCACCGGCCCAAAACCGCCCTCATCGTATCCGCGGGCTTGCCCGGTGGCGATCCTCTTACGGCCGCGCTCGCGGCTGGCCAAACCCCAAGCCCGGAGTTGGTGGCCGCCAGCAGAAGCGAAGGTCTCGGCCGTCGCCACAGCATCCCGCTCCTCGCCTTTTGCCTGCTCTTTCTCGCAAGCTTTCCCTTTTTCAAAGGACACATCGAGACCCTGGACTACACGCCACTCGATCTGGCGCCGGCGGCCTTGCAGGCACGTTCCCAGGAACTCATCAAAACCTTCGGCTACCCGGAGAAACCCATGGATTGGGAACAGTTCTTCGAAACTCGAGGCGGGGTGAAAACATGGTTGGAGAAGCAGAATAGTCGCGACTGGAACAAGCTCTTTGCCGCGGAGTCTCCCATTCTGTATGCCTACCGCCAGAGCAACGACTATCTCACCGAGAGTCCCGATGGTCTCGTACGTTGGAACCGTCCTGGCTTTGACGCGCCAGGCATGGTCCGGCTCATGCTCGACAGCATGGGAAATCTGATCCTGTTTGAAGCCATTCCCTCCCGCAAAGAAGAGAGCCCAACAATCCCCTGGAACGAGAATCACCTCTTTGAGGCCATGAGCTTCGATCGCTCGAAGTTCGCCGAAGCCCCCGCCCTCCGAACACCCGGCAGCGTCTTTGACCAGCGGGTGAGTCTGCGTGGCCCCCACCCTCGACTGCCAGGAACCACAGTCGACCTCCAATACACCACATGGAAAGGCCGCCTCACCTCACTTTACATCCAGGCTCCCTGGTCGCCGCCCATCAGCGATAGCGGCAGAATGCTGGATAAAGCACAGAACGTCCAGCAGCACTTCATCACGCTCGCTCTGCTCGGCTTTCTTTTCTTCAGTGCCAGTCTCGCCCACAAGAACTGGATCAGCAACCGTGCCGATCGGCGAGGCGCATTCCATCTCTTCGTCATCCGCATGATTCTGCTTCTCTCCGCTTGGTTGCTGAGTGCACACTACATCCCGGACCTCCGGATGTTCAGTTTCGCTGGCTTTGCCATCGCGGAAGCGCTTCTCAGCGGATTGGTTTTATGGCAGCTCTACCTCGCTCTCGAACCGGCTCTGCGCGCCCGTTGGCCGAAGTCGATCATCACCTGGAACCGGATTCTCTCCGGCAACTTCACTGACCCCGCAGTCGGATCCCACATCCTGATGGGCGTGGCCATGGGGATCATCATCACCTCCGCCTTTCTCGTTAGAGATTGGTTTAGCTTCCAACGCAGCGGCTTGCTCAGCACCGGGAACATCAGCGATCTCTCCACCCGCGATTGGATCGCCTCGCACCTTCTCATTGCCAACAGTTCCCTCAGTGTCGGACTGCTCTTCTTCTTCGTCATCTTCGGACTCAAAGTTTTATTCCGCCGCGAGCTCCCCGCCATCGTGGTCTCTGCGATCCTGCTCTCCCTCACCAACGGCCAACTCTTCCAATCGCAAAACGTCTGGCTCGACGCAGGTGTTTACACCTTGATCAGCCTCTTCATCATGATTGGCCTCATTCGCTTTGGACTCCTCACCACGCTCGTAGCCGTATTCATCACCAACTCCCTCGGACGCGCAGCCACTTCCACTGACCCCTTCGACTGGTTCATGCCCTTTACGATCACTACCCTCGTGATGGCCGCAGTCCTGGCGATCTACGGCTTCTGGCGCTCCCTGGGAAACCAACACATCCTCGGAGAAACCGCACAATGAACCCTCTCACCAACGCTCGCATCATCGACCTCGAGCAACCCCGCTTCACTGGTATGCCCATCCATCCGGCTCACAAACCCGGATATTTCTACGCGCTACACCGCCGGCATTCCGACCCAACCGGCACCCCCCGCACCAGCGCTGGCGGCGTGCTGACGATGATGGAACACACCGGCACTCACATCGACGCACTCTCGCACCAAGCCGCACACGGTTGCCTGCATGGTGGAGTGAACGCCCACGAAGTGGAATCGCCCGCCGGCTTCTCCCAACACGGTGTCGAAGAAATTCCACCGCTCCTCCGCCGTGCCGTCTTTGCCGATCTCGCGCCCCTTCCTGCCGAGTACGAATTCACCGCAGACGACCTCGAACGCGCGCTCGGTGGCACGCGCCCCAACCCCGGCGACATCCTGCTGGTCCGCACCGGCTTTGCCAAGCTCTGGCACGATGAGGCGGCTTATCTCAAAGCGGCTGGCGCTCACAAGTCTGCGACCCTCTGGGCCGCAGATCACCAAGTGTCTGCCGTCGGTGCGGACAACATGGCTTGGGATGTCCCCGGTGTGGTCGATCCCGAAACCGGAGTTACGCTCTTTGCCCACTTTTACCTTCTCCCGCAGAAAGGGATCTATATCATTGAGAATCTCAATCTCGAAGAGCTTGCTACCACCGGAGTGAAAGAGTGTTTCTTCATCTGCCTCCCTCTCAAGCTCAACGGAGCTACCGGTTCTCCGGTCCGGCCAGTTGCCCTTGTAGCCGCGCCTTAATCTGTACCTTTCTGCCATATTTGCGGAGACCTTACCCATCAAGCAATAAAAATCCATCAGGCAAGAAATCTAACTAACAGTAAAATCCACCTTACTGTAAGCTATAAAGAATCTATGTTCCGCTTCTTCGCGAACCTATTTCGAGCGGATTTCATGCCGCACGGTTATTGTTTTGCGTGGAGACCTGAGATTCTCTGGCTTTCGGTTCTCGCAGATGCGCTCATAGTTCTGGCCTACATCACAATCCCCATCACGCTGATTGGCTTTGTCTACCGCCGCAGAGATCTGGTATTCAATTGGATTTTCTATATGTTTGCCGCATTTATCCTCCTTTGCGGCGCAACTCATGCGGTCAGTATTTATGTCCTCTGGTATCCCATTTATCGCTTTGAAGTTCTCCTGAAACTCGCAACCGGCATTGTTTCCATCTGCACAGCGGGAATGCTATTTAAGTTGATCAAGGTCGCCTCAAAGTACCCCTCTCCCGCAGATCTCGAAGATGCGAACAACCGGCTGGCGCTCCTCAACGCGCAACTCGAACGAAAGGTAGAAGAGCGCACGAAGGAACTCGCCTCCGCACGGGATGAAGCGGTGGAGGCGAATCGAGCCAAATCGAATTTCCTGGCGACCATGAGCCACGAAATCCGCACTCCACTCAACGGCATCATCGGCACCCTGGGACTCATTCCACCCTCTGCACTCCCTGCTGAAGAAAACGATCTCTTCGACACCATTCGCCTCTCCAGCGATGCACTCCTCACCGTGATCAATGACATTCTCGATTTCTCGAAAATCGAAGCAGGCAAGCTATCGATGGAAGCGGCCCCATTCGATCCACGTCAGGTTGTCGAAGAATCCATCGCGCTCAATGCCGCTGGCGCCCGGCGCAAGCATCTCGGATTACGGCGCAGCATTTCCGACGAGATTCCGGAGGCGCTGCTGGGCGACAGTGTTCGTCTGCGGCAAATTCTGGTCAATCTCCTGTCGAACGCGGTCAAGTTCACGCCCCAGGGCGAAGTCTCCTGTAAAGTAACGCTTCTCAACCGTACCGCCACTCACGCCTCGCTCCGCTTCGAGGTTGCCGACACGGGAATCGGCATTTCCGAGGCGGCACACGCTCATCTGTTCGAGGCCTTCACTCAGGCAGATTCCTCCATGAACCGCCGCTACGGCGGCACGGGACTCGGTCTTGCCATCTCTAAACGCCTGGTCGAGATGATGCACGGACGCATTGGCGTGATCAGCCGGGAGCACGCAGGATCAATTTTCTGGTTCACAATCGAACTCCCCTTGGCCAACTCGCTGCCCAATCCCCCCACTCCCGCCGCAACCTTGGCCACCCGGCGCATCCTTGCCGTCGACGATAACGAGATCAACCTGCGCATTCTCTGCCATATGCTCACCGTGGAACAAGTCCAACTCGTCGAGTCCTCCTCGGGCACTCATGCCCTCGGAATCCTGCTGGAGGCGCTGCAGGCCGAACAGCCTTTTGATGCGGCCATCATTGACGTTGAAATGCCTCTGATGGATGGACTCATGCTCACCCGGGCCATTCGCTCGCAGCCGGGCCTCCAACAGCTTCCGGTGATTCTTCTCGGCTCATCGGCTCACGACCTGGACCGCAAGCTGCTGAACAATCTGCGAATCGATACCTGCCTGCTCAAACCAGTACAACCCGAAGCCCTCCGAGCCGCATTAAACCACGCCATCTGCACTCCGGAGTCACCGCTGGAGGAGGAAAGCAGCAGCTTGGATCCCATCTCTGCCAGGGTGCTCCTGGCAGAAGATAATCCGGTCAACCAGAAGGTTGCCCGGATCATGCTCGAACGTTTGGGCTGCGAAGTCACGATTGCTGCCGATGGAAGCCAGGCCTTCCAAGACCTGCGCGAGGGCGACTTCGATGTCGTACTGATGGATTGCCAGATGCCCGGGATGGACGGATATGCCGCAACCGCCGCAATTCGCGAATGGGAGAGGAACGAAGGCCGCAAATCTCTGCCCATCGTCGCCCTCACCGCCAATGTGATGGCCGGAGCCCAGGACCTGTGCCTGGCCGCCGGAATGACAGACTATCTCGCCAAACCTCTCACAATCCACCAACTCAGCGATGTTCTTCGCCGTGTCCTGGCGATGCAGGAGCAAAGCTCCTGATAAACTAGTGACTTACAAGTACAATGTTTCGCTTTGAGACCGCGGGCGAGAGCCATGGCGAATGTCTGGTGGCTACGATCACCGGCCTGCCCTCTGGCATCCCGATATCCCTAGAAAAAATCAATCGTGAATTGTGGCGCCGCCAGCAGGGCTTCGGCCGTGGCGGCCGCATGAAGATCGAGACAGACACGGCGCACATCGTTTCCGGTGTGCGGCATTCCAAGACCATCGGTGCACCCATTGCATGCATCATCGCCAATCGTGATTGGAAGAACTGGACGCAGTCCATGCCAGTCGAAGATTTCGACGGTGCGGCCGAACACTTCAAAGAAGTGAAGCGTCCGCGTCCTGGCCATGCCGACCTCATCGGCTGCATCAAGTACGACTTCGATGACGCCCGTTACATCCTGGAACGTGCCAGCGCTCGCGAAACGACGGCCCGTGTTGCCGTCGGAGCCATCGCCAAGGCCTACCTCGCCGAATTCGGCATTGAGGTACTGAGTCACGTCGTTGGTGTCGGGCGCGAAACCTCCACCTACGAAGCAACCTGGGAAGACCTCGTCGCGCTTAGCAAAAAAGAGGAAGTCCTGCTCGGCACCGTCGACCCCGAAACCGAAGTCCGCTTCAAGGCTGTCGTAGACGAGGCCTACCGCACCGGGGACACGGTCGGCGGCATCTTTGAAGTACGCGCCCATGGCGTACCGATTGGCTTGGGCTCTCATATCACTTGGGATTCCCGTCTCGACGGCAAACTGGCGCAGGCCATTGTCTCCATGCAAGCGGTCAAGGGCGTTGAAGTCGGCTATTCGCTCGAAGGAGCCCAGAGTTTCGGCAGTAAAGTTCAGGACACCATTCACTACAACAAAGAAGAACGTGAATTCTTCCGGGGCGCCAATCGTGCTGGCGGTCTCGAAGGAGGCATCACCAATGGGCAGGACATCATCGTCCGCGGCCATTTGAAGCCGATCTCGACACTCCGACGTCCCCTGGAAAGCGTCGACCTGCCCACCAGAGACTCCGCCCTTGCGGTCTATGAACGCAGCGACGTCGCGGTCATTCCTGCAGCGGGAGTCATTGGCGAGGCCATGGTCGCGCTGGTTCTGGCCCAGGCCATGCTCGAGAAATTCGGCGGCGATTCGCTTCGCGAAGCAAAGCGGAATTTTGCAAACTATCAAACGCAGGTGCGTGAGTTTTAGATGATTTACAAGATTGTGAAATACGGCAACCCGGTGCTCGAAGTGGTCTGCGAACCTGTCGCAGACTCCGAGTTCGGCAAGTCTGAGCTGAAGCAGTTGGTCGCAGATATGTTCGCCACCATGTACGCAGCAAAGGGCGTTGGCCTCGCCGCGCCGCAGATTGGCCTCACCAAACGCATCACCGTGATCGACCCCTCCTCGGGCGAAGATCCCCTCCAGCGGCTCGTGCTCATCAACCCCGAGATCCTCTCGAAGGAGGGCAGCCTCTCAGAAGAAGAGGGTTGTCTTTCAATCCCCGGCTTCCGCGAGCCCGTCAATCGTGCGAAAAAGACCACCGTCCGTGCCAAGAATGAGCATGGCGCGTGGATTGAAGTTACGGGCGAAGACCTCCTGAGCCGCGCCATCCAGCATGAGAACGATCATCTCGACGGCATCCTCTTTATCCATCGCATCAGCCCGCTGAAGCGCGACATCATCCGCCGCAAAATCCGCAAGCTGGAGAAGGCCGGAGAGTGGGAATAAAAGCCATCTTCCTGGGCACGCCGCAATTCGCCGTGCCCAGCTTAGAAGCGATGGCGCATGCCGGCCACCAGATCCTGGCGGTCTATACGCAACCCGACCGCCCTAAAGGACGCGGCCAGTCTTTGGCCATGAGCCCGGTCAAGAACTCCGCGCTCGCCCTCGGTCTGCCCGTGCGGCAGCCGGAGCGGATTCGGAACACGGCAATTGTCGAAGAGCTAAAAGCCGATGCCCCCGACATCATGGTCATCGTCGGCTATGGCCAGATCATCCCGCAAAGTATCATTGACATTCCTCGTTTTGGCATCGTCAACGTCCACGGCTCGCTGCTCCCGCGCTATCGCGGCGCAGCACCCATCCAGTGGGCCATTGCCAACGGGGAACACGCCACCGGCGTCACCACCATGCAGATCAACGCCGGCCTCGACACGGGCGACATGCTGCTCAAGGCCGCCACCGAAATCGATCCGAACGAGACAGCCGTCGAGCTGGGAGCCCGTCTCGCTCCAATGGGGGCCACCCTGCTGCTCGAGACCCTCACCGCCATCGAGCAAGGCACGATGATTCCGATTCCACAGCAGGATAGCGAGGCCACCCACGCCCCCATCCTCAGCCGTCTCGACGCCGCCATTGACTGGAACTGGCCCGCCACTGTGATCCACAACCGCACGCGCGGCTTCTTCCCTTGGCCCGGCACCGCAACCCAATTCCGAGGGCAAACCCTCCGCATCTCCAAAACCCGTGTCTCCGAGGACTCCACAACTCACGAACCAGGCCGTGTCCTCGGCGCCAAAGGTCCGCTGCGCGTCGCCTGCGGCCAATCCACCGTCCTGGAACTGCTGGAAGTCCAGCAAGAGGGCCGCTCCCGTGTTTCGGGCACCGACCTCCGCAACGGCCTGCGCATCGCCGAAAATGAACTCTTGGGTGATTAAGTGAAAATTCAGCTTCCTCTTGGCTATCAGTACAGCTCCGTCTATGCAGGCATCCGCAAGGTAGAACGCGATGACCTTGCCCTCATCATCTCCGACCAACCGGCCAATGCCGCGGCTGTGTTCACTCAAAACCTGGTGGCCGCCGCCCCGGTTGTGCTCTCGCGTCAGAACCTCGCCATCTCCAAGGGCAAGGTCAAGGCGCTGCTGATCAATGCCGGAAATGCCAATTGCGCCACCCGCACGGGAGCCAAGGTGGCCGAGACCAGTGTCGACGCAGTGGCCGATCTGGCCGCCTGCGACCCCGCACAAGTCCTGCCCTCCTCCACCGGCGTCATCGGCGTCGAGCTCGACGTCAAAAAGATCACCAAGGCGCTCCCCGCTCTCTTCGCAGGTCTCAGCGCCTCGCGCTTTGAAGACGTTGCCCGGGCCATTCTGACCACGGACCTCGTCATGAAGACAGCCTCCGAAACGATTACCCTCAAGCAAGGCAAAGTCCGCATCGCCGGAATGACCAAGGGCTCAGGAATGATCCAGCCGAACATGGCAACCACCCTCGGCTATCTCATGTGCGACGCCGCAATCCCGGCTCCGGCACTCCAGAAGATCCTCACCCGCGCCACCCAGCTCAGCTACAATCGCCTCACCGTCGATGGCGACACCAGTACCAATGACACGGTCGTCCTCCTGGCCAACGGGGCCAGCGGCGTCAAACCCAGCGCAGCCGAATTGCAGCTCGTCGCCGAGGCCGTCACCCGCGTGATGCAGAATCTGGCCGCCCAGATCGCCCGCGACGGCGAAGGCGCCAAGAAGCTCATCCGGGTTCTGGTCAGTGGGGCAAAGTCCGAAGCGGACGCCGAAAAGATCGGCCGGGCGATCGCCAATTCTCCGCTGGTCAAGACGGCCATTGGAGGTTCCGATCCCAACTGGGGCCGGATCATCTGCGCCGCTGGTTATTCAGGAGCCAACTTCCTCCCCGCCGCAACGGACATCTATCTCCAGGGGAAGCGTGTCTGCAAGGCAGGCCTCGCTGCCCCCTTCGACGAAGCAAAACTCAAAGCGAAACTCGACGCCAAGGATGTCGTCATCGACCTCCGCATTGCCGGTGCCGGCAAAGGCTCCGCAGAATTCTGGACCTGCGATTTCACCGAGGGGTACATTGAAATCAATGGCAGCTATCGGACGTAGAAACGCCCTCGCCCTCATCGGTGCCTCCCTGACTCTCCACGCGGAGGTCAGGGATGAACTGCGCGAGGTCCTCGCCGGCATGGCGACCAGTTTGAGCGCCGCCAACTTCTCTGCCTTTTTCAAATCGATCGATAAGGCCATGCCCGGCTATCCGGAGCTGCGGCAGCAAATCACCGGACTCTGCGAAATGGCGGACATCAGTTCGAGCATCGAGATCCAGACGGCGACCGGAGATGCCACGCACCAGACCGCTCTGATCGATTGGTACATGAATCTCAAACCGCTGTCCGAACGGATCGTCAACGAGCAGCGCCGGGAGAGTCTCACCTTCCAATTCGAGAAGCGCGGGAAAAAATGGATTATCACCAAAATCGACCCGATCTCCTTCTTTGAGTTACCAAAACTCTAATCTTCCCAGCAAGATACAAGAGTTTATTGAAACTTCACTACACCCCATTTTTCCGGCACATGCATGTTGATCACTCCCTGGGGACTCCACACCCAGTTGTCTTCCTTTAAACCCTTCCGTTTCTGATATTTACCCTCGACAACATCAAGAATCCATTCCACCCGGGAGAAGTTGATCCGCCAGGATTCTCCGGGTTGGGGCGGCACAGCTTTCCGTGGCCCTCGATTGAAGGCAGTCCACGGAAACGCAATCTCCAGTGTCCAGCCGCGATCGGTATCTCGTGGATCGTTCAATGTTCCATTCAGATGCACTGCAGTCTTCAGCCCTGGAATCTCCCAACCGTTATCCGCCTTCCCACCATTCTTATAAGGCTTGTCCAGATAGAGATCCCAGCCTGTGTTCAAGGCATTCATCTCAAACTCGAAGTAATGCAGCCCATCTCCATCAGGATCAAGGAAAACCTCGAAATCATGTTCATGGAAAATCACCATGTCATGCTTGTCATAGGTAGCCCACAGGGCTGGTTCCTCAAGCTCGGCCGCGATGTAGAGATACTGATCATCCCAGGCCATCTTCACCCGGGTGCGAAACCGCGGCTTCGGCTTTGCCGCCCCTTCGATATCCACAAAATCGTCAGTCCAAGCCGCTCCACCCCATTCCTTCGGATCAAGAACTCCATCGATTTTGATTGGGTTACCAACCTTTTCACACAAGTAACTTTTAGGGGCGTCGGCCCCCGAAAGAGACGGCAAGAGGACGAGAGCAAGGAAAAGTCTCGGATTCACACTCCGATCTTAGCAACGGGCTAAAGCCGTTAAGGGGAAGTGCCGATTTCCTTGCCAGAGGCAGAATTCTACTATTTAGGCTGGGTGCAGCCGGTCTTCTGCTCAACTACCCATGACCTGTCTCTACTGCGGCAAAAAGCTTGGCTTCTTCTCGCGCTACAAGGACACTCCCTTCTGCAGCGAGGAGCATCTCCGTTCTCATCAAAATGAACTGGAGCACGCGCTCATTGAGCGGCTGGGCTCCAAGGCTGCGCCCCCCCCAGTGCCCAAGTCCGGGGCTCCGGTTCCCATTGCAGAGCGGTCCAATCTGAATCAAACTTCCGGCGAAAGCCGCAGCCGTGCATTGAAGCAGGAATCAGCGCCCGAGGAGTTGCGCGGTCCAGCGCCTCTTTGCGAGGACAGATTCCCGGAGATCCCTCCGCCCATCCCGGCCTTGGCTGTCCAGAAGCCGCTACTATCCCCCTCGACATTTGCCATCATCGTCCAGGCAGATTGCTGCACACCCGGCACCCCAGACCCAAGCCAGGTACGCAGTCTCCCGCTGCAGGAAGAGCAGTTTGAAATGGTCGCCGACGAGCCGAGTCAGCTCGCGACCGCTCTCCCATCTGCCCCGGCTTTTTCAGCCGAAGCGTTTGGAGAGCCCTGGCTCCTGTTTCCGGAAGCAGACCGGCGCGAGGCCAAGCGCTCCTTGTCTTACAGCCTGGACTTCGATCCTCTCGAGTACGAAGCGGTACCAGGTAACTTAAAACACACGCCCTTAGGCCGCCGGGAAGAGATCACGCCCCGCGTCCGCTTCCGTTATCCCTACGCCGCAAGCGAGGTCAGTTCGGCCTTCAATCATCTGGCTCGCCCGGAAAGCATTTTCACAATCGGAACGCCCGACACCTGGGACGCCATCCTTCCGGGCGACCAGCCCGCGGCCACACTCACCACCTTCACCCCATACCAAGCCGACCTCGGTTCCATCGCGCATCTCCACCTCTCGATGGAGGTGCAACTCCACGCGCATCTCCCGGCCCCTCTTCCTGCGGAGACAAGCAATCTCGCCTTCGAGGCAACAGAGCTTTCCGATGTGGCCGGTCTTCATCTGGCCTGCTCCGAGAGTTGGTGGGAAAACCGCCCTGTCCTACCGGCCGGCAATACGGCGTGGCTGGAGCGTTCTCATTGGCAACGGCTCTCGATCCCCCATCGGGTTCCCCCAGTGACCTTTCCGTCCCTCTTCCAATTGACTCCGGTTCTTCCGCCTCGGCCGGCGGCCAACCCGCGATAAACGAGAGCATGAATGTCTAACGCAGCCCGAGCCCTGAAAATCATCGAAATGCCCATGAAGCGTCAACCGGACGCTGCGGAGTCATTCGTTCCTGCGAGCTTGCCCAGTGAATCGCCCGCCGCCATTGCGGCCCGCAAGCTCGAAGCGCTCGCACATTTTCATCTGGCGCTCGACGAGTACGCTGAAGCGCTCGACGCATTCCAACGGCTGCTCAAGCTGGTCCCCACCCGTCCTGACCTGCTGATCCAGATCGTCGCCTGCATGGAACGGCTGGAACGCTGGGAGGAAGGCGCTGCCCTGCTCCAGCCCGAAGTCGAACTCCATCCGGACTGGACCGAAGCCGCTCTCGCACTGGGAATTTGCCGCCTGCACCTGAATCAACCCCAGGAGGCCTTCGAGGTCTTTAGTGCGGTCGATGCGCGATTGCCGGGAAATAGCGTCGCCAAAGAGGGAATCCGCGCGGCGCAAGCGCTGCTCGGCCCACCGTCAGCTGTGCAACCCGAGGATTGGGAACTCCAACTGCACGATCTCGCCGCAGGACAGGAGTGGGAACGGCTCCTCAAATCTTGCGAACCCTACATCGAACAGGGCGAGCCCACTGCGCATTTCTTCAATGCCTTCGCACTGGAACAAATGAGGAACTACGATTTCGCGCTCGCCGACTACGAGAAATGCCTGGAAGCGAGTCCGAACCACCGGGAAGCCCGTTACAACCTGAGCTGCCTCCTCATCCAACTCGGTAGATACGATCAGGCCGCAGATCACTTGGCCTACCTCACCAGCATCGATAGCAGCAATAGCAATGCCTGGTGGAACTATCTGCTCTCCGCCGAGTTCTGCCACCGTCATGAGGAAGCCGTTCTCGCCGCCCAAAAACTCATTCAGCTCGATGGCTACACGCCCGAGCTGCGCTTCCGGCTGGGCCTGAACTGCCTCGAGTCCGGCCGCTACGAGGAGGCGGTCCGCCACTTCGATCTGTGCTGTAGTGAGAACGAATTCTGGAGCGAAGCGCGCATCAACCTGGGCATTGCGATGCAGCGCCTGCGCAACTACAACCAGGCGCGCGCCATTCTCGAAAACGCCCTCCGGGAACAACCCTCCAGCCGGGAAGCAGCCGAAGCGCTCATCGGTCTCGAGATTGAGCTGGGGCATCTCGCGGAAGCGGTCTCGATTCTGGAAACACTGCAAAGCCGCGGGATCCCCCTCGCCTCCATTAGTTGCCGCATTGCCCGTGCCTTTGAGGCTGGCGAGCAAATGGCCCCTGCCCTTCACTACTATGAGCTCGCCTTACGTGCCGACCCCGGCTACGCGGAAGCCCTCATTTCTCTCGCCTCGCTCTTTGACCGTAGGGGGGAAGCAACCAAGGCCCAGCAATGCCGCCTGATGGCAGTTCGCCTCCAGCCCTCGATCGCCAAATCCTACTTTGGATAAGCCCATATGATCAACAGTAGCCTCTCCGGAATCCTGCAGGGCCTCATTGGCCGCGAGCAATGCCGCCAAGCCATTCTGGTCACACACGTCGGCAGCATCGTCGCCACTGCGGGTCAGGATGCCAAGCCCTTCGCCTTATCGCTCGGCCCGATTATCGCCGCAGTCTCTGGCACCGGCCGGGAACTCAGCCGTCTGCTCGGCGCGGGCGAACAATACTTCCAACTCCAACGAGGCCGGCGGCAGGATTTACTGCTCTGTCCAATGCCATGCGGCATGATCCTCGCAGCCAGCTTTCCTGCCCAAGTGGACGAGGGCCGCGTTCTCGATCTGGCCGATCAGCTCATCGAACAAATAGAAGCGCTCACTCCGGACACAGGATCCGCCAGCGAATCGCAGCCGCTCTCGCCAGAACTGCGCGACGAAGCCACATCCTTCCTCGACCAGCTCTTCCCCACTGCAGCTTGAGCACCCGCCCGCAAGTCCCGTCACGGCTACAATTGACGGAACATCCTCATGGTCAAGACTAGTTACACCGCCGCATCCGAGGACTTCCTCGCCCAGCGGCAGCTCCGCCGGCACGCAGGCGTCTGGCAACTCTGGGCTCTCGGCGTGGGCGCCGTCATCTCTGGTGATTTCTTTGGCTGGAATTTCGGTCTTGTCTCCGGCGGTTTCGGAGGCATGTTCCTCGCCCTGCTTCTCGTGACCGCCATGTATCTGGGCCTTTGTCTCTCGATTGCAGAAATGGCCGCGGCCCTGCCCCACACCGGAGGAGCCTATTCCTTCGCCCGCACCGCACTCGGTCCCTGGGGCGGTTACATCACGGGTCTCGCGGAAAATATGGAGTACATTATTACTCCCGCCGTCATTGTCGTCGGCATCGGCGGCTATCTCGGAGCCATCTTTGAAACTCCCAAATCCGCCGAACCGCTCTGGTGGCTTGGCTGCTACGCACTCTTTGTCGCGCTGAATGTTTTCGGTGTCGAGCTTTCGTTCCGCTTCTCGCTGGTCATCACCATCGCCGCACTCATCGCCCTGGTGCTGTACTGGATTTCCGTCGCCCCGCAGTTCAACTTCCAGCGTTTCGCCATGCCTGCCTTCCCCAAAGGCCTCAGTGGCGCGACAGCCTGCCTTCCCTTCGCACTCTGGTTCTACCTCGCCATCGAGCAACTCCCCCTCGCCGCCGAAGAAACCCACGACCCCGTGCGCGATATCCCACGCGGCCTCGTCTGGGGCTTCGCCACTCTCTCGGTCTGCGCCTTCCTCACGCTCACTCTCGGTGCAGGAAGTGCACCTGGCGCGGCAACCATCGGTGCATCCAATGAACCGCTCTTCCTTGGCTTCCAAGCCGCTTACGGCAATACCGCCAGCACCAAACTCCTCGCCGCCATTGCCTGCATCGGCCTGATCGCCAGCTTCCACACCATTCTCTTTGCCTACGGCCGCCAGATCTATTCGCTCTCACGGGCTGGCTATTTTCCCGTCTGGCTCTCGAAAACACACGCCACCCGTCAGACGCCTCACCGCGCACTGATCGCCGGAGCCCTTCTCGGCTTCTCCGCCGCGCTCGCCATCCAATATGCTCCGCATGATGGTCCGGTCGGCGCGATTCTCTTGAACATGGCGGTCTTTGGGGCCGTCCTCGCTTACCTCTCGCAGATGCTGAGCTATCTGGTCCTCCGCCGCCGCTTCCCGCTTCTCCACCGTCCCTACCGCAGCCCGCTCGGGCAACCGGGCGCCATCCTCAGCGGAGTCATCGCCTCGATCACCTTAATTACGCTCTTCCTCAATCCCGAATATGTCAAAGGCGTCTACGGCGCGGCGGTCTGGTTCCTGATCGGAATCATCTGGTTCGCCTTCCACGCCCGGCATCGGCTCATCCTGTCTCCTGAGGAAGAATTCGCACAAGCGCAACGGGAGAAGGCCGCATGCTGAAAACCCTCCTCGCCCACGCAAGTCCCGCCCGCTCCGGTGACGCACTCGCCGGCCTCGCCGCCTCTTCTCAGGAACAGCGCATCCGGGCCCGCATGGCGCTCGCCGCCATACCGCTCAAGCGCTTCCTCGCCGAGCCAATCATTCCCTACGAAAGCGACGAAGTCACCCGCCTTATTTGCGATTCACACGATGCCGAAGCCTTCGCGCCCATCTCGCATCTCACCGTCGGCGACTTCCGCGACTGGCTGCTCCGCACCGAAGACCTCAGCACCATTGCCGCCGGAGTCACCCCAGAAATGGCCGCCGCCGTCTCAAAACTCATGCGGCTCCAGGACCTGATCCTCGTCGCCTCCAAGTGCGAAGTCCTCACCCGCTTTCGCACCACGATTGGCCTTCGCGGCCGCCTCGCTACTCGTCTCCAGCCGAATCATCCAACCGACGATCTGCGCGGGATTGCCGCCAGCATCCTCGATGGAATTTCTCTCTCCAGCGGCGACGCCTGCATCGGCATCAATCCCGCCACCGACAGCGTCTCGACCGTCACCGCCATTCTCCGCATGCTCGATCAATTGCGCGAGCGGTTGCAACTCCCCACCCAGTCCTGCGTCCTCGCACACATCACCACTCAATTGCAGGCGCTCGCCGCAGGTGCGCCGGTCGATCTGCTCTTCCAGTCGATTGCCGGAACGGAGGCTGCCAACACCAGTTTCGGCATCAACCTCGCACTGCTCGACGAAGCGCATCAGGCCGGCCGCGAACTCCATCCCGGCGCCAATGTCATGTACTTTGAAACCGGCCAAGGCAGCGCCCTCAGCGCCAACGCCCACCACGGCGTCGACCAGCAAACCTGCGAAGCCCGCGCCTACGCCGTCGCCCGCCGCTACAGCCCTCTCCTGGTCAACACCGTCGTCGGCTTCATCGGCCCCGAATACCTCTACGACGGCAAACAGATCACCCGCGCTGGCCTCGAAGATCACTTCTGCGGCAAACTCATGGGCCTCCCGATGGGCTGTGATGTCTGCTACACGAACCATGCCGAAGCGGACCAGGACGACATCGATTCACTCCTGACCCTGCTCGGCACGGCTGGCTGCAACTTCATCATGGGCGTCCCTGGCGCCGACGACGTCATGCTCCACTACCAAAGCACCAGCTTCCAGGACGCCCTCTACCTGCGCAAGCTCTTGCACAAGAAGCCCAGCCCGGAATTTGAAGCTTGGCTCCACACCAACCCCAACCTGATCGAGCAACAGTCATGGCTCTTGACCTAAGATCATTCACCCCGGCGCGCGTCTCCCTCGGCGAGAGCATCTCAACAAGCGAGGTGCTCCGCTTCAGCCTCGATCACGCCAGGGCCCGCGATGCCGTCCACGCCGAGCTTGACCCCGCCTCGCTGCACTTTCCGCACACGCTCCTTGAGTCGGGCGCAAAAGATCGCAAAACCTTCCTTGTCCGTCCCGACCTCGGACGCCGGCTGAAAACCCAACTGACGCCCGGTCCTTACGACGCTGCAATTCTCGTTGCAGATGGCCTCTCCGCACTAGCGGTCCACCGGCACGCGGAAGCGCTGCTCGAACAACTGCTTCCCAAGTTCCACGACTGGAAGTTGTCGCCCATCTTTGTTGCAAGGCAAGCCCGTGTTGCCATCGGTGACGAAGTCGGTGCGCAGTGCCAGGCCAAACTCACCATTGTCCTCATCGGCGAGCGTCCCGGCCTCACCTCACCAGACAGCCTCGGCGCCTATATCACCTGGAATCCAGGTCCCGGCCGTACAGATGCCGACCGCAATTGCGTCTCCAATATTCGTCCCCAAGGCCTCAGTTATGCAGCCGCCGCCGAAATGCTTTTTTATCTCTGCTCAGAAGCCAAAAATCGCAGCCTGAGCGGCGTAACATTGAAAGGTGCTACACGCATTCCTGATCCCATTGGCCCTGGCGCAAATTCCTGAAGTGGCGGGAACCAGAACCGATTTCCTCCGCATGCAATCCATCGAAATCCAACTCGGCACTGGCGCCATCGCCCAACCAGGACAACAATTCACCGTCCACTACACCGGCTGGCTGACGAACGGCAAGAAGTTCGACTCCTCTCGTGACCGCAACGAACCCTTCACCTTCACCCAAGGCAAGCGACAGGTGATCGCCGGTTGGGACGCCGGCTTCGAAGGCATGCGTGTTGGCGGCAAACGCCGCCTCTTCATCCCCTATCCATTGGCTTATGGAGAAAAGGGCCGCGGGGCCATCCCGCCCAAAGCGGAGTTGATCTTCGATGTAGAACTCCTCGGCGTCCAGGACCTCACGCCCCAACCCGCCGCCCAGGATCTTCTTAATACCTTCAACAGCCTCTCCGCTCGCTTTCTCACTCTCGCACGCACGAAGGTAGACCCCAAACTTGTATGGCATGCTGCCAACCAGATCAAACTCCTCACCTGGGCAGCCCGGGACCTTCCTCCTGATGATCTCTACCAGCAGCGCGTCCAAGACTATGAAAAACGCGAGCAGGACACGGGATCCCGGCAAGACGCCATCGCTAGCTTTTCGGAAGCAGCGGCAGCACTCAAAACACAATTAACGCCTCTGCGGTCCTCTGCCCTCGACCGTGAACTCCGCGTCTTTGGCGAAGCCTCCACAGTCCGTGGCTATTACCTCCTCCTCATTACCCAACTTTCCGAAAATCTAGGCCGCCTCAGCGAGAAACCATAACCCACACGAATGACTAGAAAATGTCTCTTCCTCATTGATGTCGAACCCGATTTCCGGCATACCTCGACAGAGAGCAATTGGACCGGCAACCTCCTCGCGCTCTCTCACCTCAAAACGCTGAGAGCCAAGCTTGAGCAAAGCATCGGACGTTCTGTTCATTTCAATTGGTTCTTTCGCTTCGACCCTCAGATCGAACACACCTGGGGCCGGTCCGATTTTGTCAGGCAAGCTTGTCCGGAACTCCTCGATCAAGTCGAGGCCTGGCAGG
This sequence comes from Bryobacter aggregatus MPL3, assembly GCF_000702445.1. Classification (NCBI taxonomy): domain Bacteria; kingdom Pseudomonadati; phylum Acidobacteriota; class Terriglobia; order Bryobacterales; family Bryobacteraceae; genus Bryobacter; species Bryobacter aggregatus. Next base: position 4,145,193 of record NZ_JNIF01000003.1, on the reverse strand, counting down.
ACCATCGCGGCATGCACTGCCATCTCTGGAAATGGGACGAGGGCAACCAGCGCTGGTACAACGAATTCAACGATCCCGCCTGGGAAGAACACTGCTTCCGCACCTGTTACAACGGCTACAAGAAGACTTTCGGCGAAGCTCCCATCTCCGCGCGTATGGGAGAGCGCTGGATGTCTGAGCGCATTCCCCCGCTCATGCGGGAGCTTGGGATTCGATATGATCTCGGGGTGGAAAGCGGGATTCCTGCTGGTCCGGTCTTCGATGACCCCTACGCCACTTCACTACTTCCGGATTTCACTCCCTGCCCCCAAGTCCCATGGAATCCCAAACCTGGCGATTACAAAAGCCCGGGCGGGCCACCCGATCTCACCATGATCCCGACCACGGCCTCGAAGCCCCGGTGGATCCGCATCTACCGTTGGCCCTATTTTGAACGCCGGCAAGTGGTCATGAACCTGGTCCTCCATCCGTCCATTCTCATCGATACCTTTCGCGAAACCACCGCGCCTTTAGTGGTTGTCTTACGAGGTGCGGATCTGGCACAGCCCTGGGCTCTTAAAAATTTTCTGGAGGCAACTCCTGCGCTACTCGCGCTGAAAGACTGCGAATGGGTGAACGTCGGACAGTAGTCAAGCCTCGCGTCAGCATCAGCCTGGTCACTTACAATTCTGCAAGTTGTCTCGAAACGCTTTTCCGCTCATTGGACGCGCAGCAGGACATCAGTTGGGATGCTCATATCGTCGACAACGCCAGCGCAGATTCCTCCTGCGAAGTCGTCAAGAACTGGGGCAAGGCCCGGCTCACCCGCAATAGGGAGAATGTTGGTTTCGGCCGTGCCCACAACCAGCACCTCGGCCGGATCAGCGCGGACTACGTGCTGATCGTAAACCCGGATGTCAACCTGGCTCCAGACTTACTCGCCACCCTGGCCAATCATCTGGACAAGCATCCCGAACTTGCGGTGGTCGCCCCTCGTCTCATCGAAGGCGGAGAGACTTATCCCCCCAGCCACCGCTATCTCGGTGAAGCTCTCGCTCCCCTGGCAAACCGTCCTCGCACTCCCGGCTATGCCTGGGTCCACGGCGGCTGCTTCTTGATCCGGCGCCAGGTGTGGGAAGACCTGAACGGTTTTGATCCCGACTATTTTCTATACGCCGAGGAGGTGGATCTCTGCCTGCGCACAAGACGTGCGGGCTGGCAGATCGCCTGGAACGGCAATACCATCGCACAGCATGTGGGCCGCCACAGCATTGCTCACGAGAGCAATTACCGCCAGAAGCAACGCGAGTTCGCCGGCACTCTTCTGTTTTGGTCCAAGCACTTTGATGCCGCCACCGTCCAAAGAATGGTCAGCTACGAATACTATGCGCTAAAGCTCAGGCTCGCTCTGGGTATGGCCGGCAAGCGTCGCGACGAGTTCCAAGCCAGACACGACAGTTGCCGCAACTGGATCAGCAAACATGGCTGGGCTTTCCCATGGCGCATCATCGGTAACAGAATTCGGCAGACGTTATCCTTGCACTATGACTCGCATTGATGACGTCAGTTTCGACCTGCTCTTCCGTGACGCCCGCACTTATCCTGCATTTTTAAATAAGCCCGTGGACCACGCACTGCTCTTTCAGATCTACGATTTTATGAAGTGGGGTCCTACTTCGATGAATATGTCGCCGCTCCGCATTGTCTTCGTCACCAGTCCTGACGCCAAGGCAAAACTCAAGCCATGCCTGATGCCCGGCAATGTCGACAAAACAATGGCTGCGCCAGTAACCGCAATCTTCGCTTACGACCTTGAGTTCTACGAGAAGATGAGCAAGCTCTGGCCCCACTCCGACGCAAAAGCCTTGTTTGCAGGCAAGGCGGAAATGATTGAAGACGCCGCCTTCCGCAACGCCACACTCCAAGCTGCCTACTTCATGATCGCGGCGCGCGGGCTCGGCCTCGATTGCGGCCCCATGTCCGGATTCCACCGAGACGCCGCCGACGCAGCTTTCTTGGCTGGCACTCCCTATCGTTCGAATTTCCTCTGCAACCTCGGCTATGGCGACAAATCAAAGCTCTATCCTCGCGCCCCACGTCTCGACTTCGATGAAGTAGCCACCATCATCTAGCCACGAGATAAAGGGCAAAACCAGACTTTCTGGCAAGCTCGCTCGCCTTCTGATCTTCCACTCTGGCAGCAGCCTCATTCGGCTGCTGCCGCAATACCTGGGCTAACGCTCGTCTGGCCCGGATCTCATGCAGCACGGCCTGATGGCTCCGCATCTCTTCCAGCGCCGTACGCAACACCGCAGCGCCCCTCACCGGTGCGGTAAAAATCGCAACATCCCACTGGCACTTCCGGCACTCCAGATTCGACCTGTCCGCTAGTACTTCATCTGCCACGCTGCTCGCTTCCGCATTCCGGTTCTGCTGCGCCAGTGCAGTCACCAGCATCGCTTGATCATCGGTTGAGTCGGAATGCAAACGCAGATACCGCTCCGCTTCAATCGCATTCCCATCCTCGAGCCAGAGTTCCGCCATCACCCGATCGATGGCATGCCGGTCTTTCGCGTTGCCGCTCTTTTTGACGAAGCCATTCGCCTGGGCCAGCAAAGCCTCCGCCTCTTTCCGTTGCCCTCGAACCAGAAACCATCTCGCCTTCAGCACGAGCATATTCGGCAATGCAAGCACAGCGCCGGCCTCTCGCTCCAAACGAATCGCTTCGTCAAAATAGAGCCCGGCCTCCCCCACTTTTCCCAGGTCGAGAGAGAGCAGCCCCTTGTTCATCAGCACGATCCCCAGATCCTGCCGGGCGCCCATCGCTCGCGCTTCCGCCTCAGCCTTCTCGTAAGACTCCTGTGCTTTCTCAAACTCGCCTTGGGCCTGCCACATCACCGCGCTGTTCAGCCATCCGAAGGTCAGCCCAGCGCGGTCGGACATTTCCGCCGCAATGGCCAAGCGTTCCTCAAGCAGCTTCAGCGCCTCCAGATAGTTGCCGCGATCTTTCGCCAGAAGAGCTAGATTTCCCACCGTCATCCCAATTCCCCGCTGGTCGCCGATCTTCCGCTTGATCGCGAGCGACTGCTCGTAATGCTGTTTGGCTCCAGCCAAATTTCCCTCACGGAGCAGTAAACCACCGAGATTGTTATAGATTCGCGAATGTCCCACTTCGTCCCCAAGCCGCTCGTACAACGCCGCGGCCCGTTCCCAATCCAACTTGGCGCCCCGCGCGTCCCCCAGTCGAAAACGCGATACTCCCGACAAGGTCCAGCCGCGAGCCTCTGCCGTCAGAGATCCCTGCCTGCGCGCATCGGCAATCGCACGGCGGCTCACTTGCCCGGCCCGCTTGAAGTCATTGATGGTTTCCGCCGCTGCGGCCTCAACCAGATCGGCCCGCGCATCTCCTTTGGGAAGCTTTGCAACCTGCGCGAGCGCCGCGCTCCCTTTGCCGGCCTTCGTCATCGCTATCAACAGCCGCAAGCGATACTCAGGCTCGTCGGGATAGTCCTGCAACAAGGCTTCGTAGATCCGCTCCACACCATTCCAATCCCGATTCGCTTCCCGAAAACGAGCCTCGATTAGCAGACGATCCGATCGCGGCAAATCCGTAGCAAGGTCAAAAGCCTTGCGGGCTTCCATCTTCGACTGTGCGTCAAATCCGAGTGAGGCATAGAGATCCGCTAACGCCGCATGAGCCATCGCAAAATCCGGATCGGCGGCAACCGCCTGTTGGAGCTTCTCCCGTCCCCCAACAGGATCAAAACTCCGAATCAGATCGAGCCCCATCGCATAATTCCGAATCGCCGCAAACGGAATGAGCCTCCGCTCCTGGACGGCAACAATTTTCCCTGGAGCAAGAATCTCGTTCACCTGCCTTCCCATCCCGGAGACCAGGCTCACAAATTCAGGCTCCAGTCCATTCCTCCGCACCGACTGGATCACCCGGCCCGAACCAACATCCTGCACATGAAGGGCAAAGCGAAGCTGGCGCGGCTCCCCGGAAATCTCATACATCCCGCTGAGGACGAAGTCACTCTGGATACTCCCCGCCAGCCGGCGCAAGACCCCGGCGGAGTAGATCTCCTGTTCTTCCAGCCCTAGCTCCGTCTTCGCTCGAGCAACGGTCTCGCTAGGCAACAACCGGAACTGCTCTGCCTGTCTCAGTTCTGCGCCCAATATCTCGACGAAGCCCGTCGAGAGCCACTGATCAGACGCGGCTCCAGACGAGTTCCGCAATCCCAGAATGGCGATGCTCTTGCGCGGCTTCTCCGCGCCCCAGGTCGAATACACAGACCAAGCTCCGGACACGGCAACCGCCAGAAACAAGGCAGCCACCAAACCCGGCCAACCCGCATAACTCGGCGCTTCTTCAGCTTCAAGAACTTCCAGCACCTGTTCCACTTTGCCAAAGCGCTCTGCGGGATTCGGCGCCAAACACCCTAAAATCGCCTTCTTCCACCGGCGCTCCAATCCGGACAACTCCTGCCGCAAACTCGCAACAGACTCTCCCACCAGAGGCCGTCGCCCCCCTAAGATCTCAACCAGCAGGGCGCCAAGTGCCGTCTGATCATCCTCCCCAGGGAACGCCAATCCGAATCCGGTCAGCACAACACGCGGCGTGCTTTCCCCCTTGGTCTCCACAAGAATCACGTCTGCACTCTTCAGATCCCCATGTAGCAACCCGATATGATGCGCGGCAGCCAGGCCTGCAACAATCTGCTTCACCAACGGCAAGGCGGCATCGCTGCCGAGCGGCCCATTCCTCTTGAGAAACGCACTCAGCCGTTCTCCTCCAAGAAACTCCGACGACAAAAAGCTACTCTGTCCCAAACCTGGAATCTCACACAAGCCCAGATCAAACACCCGGCACACATTCGGATGATTCACGCTCCGGATCAGTGGAACGCACTTCTCAAGATGTGCCCGCGCCGGTCCGGAAAGCGCCGAATCAGGGCCAAAAACTCTCAGCGCGACGGTCTCACCAAGCTCCCGGTCTTCCGCCTCATACAGCTCCCCGCCAAGACACCGCACAATGCGAAAACGTCCTCCCACCCAATCATTCGCATTGATAAAACTGCGATGCGAGCTATGTTGCCAGTCATCCATCATGAGGTCTCCACATTCTACTTGTTCATAAGATAAACTCGGCAACCGATGACCCTTCGCTTGTTATCTCTCTTCGCATTCACCACCTTGTCGGTTGCTCAAGGTCCGATCGTCCGCATTGAGAAGCCCATGCCCCCTCCAGACTGGGCTCTGATGGAAAGAGCTTTACTGAAGGCCAACTCCGATGCCGCCCGGGCGTTCTACCGGCGCTATGTCGATGAGCAGGGCATGCTGCTCCATACGCCCCGCTGGGGCACGCTCGACGGCCCGGACGACGCCATCGAAACCTTCTATAACTGGACGCTGCTCCACGCCCTCGGCGGCGATGACGACATCCTCGACATGTACAACAAAGCCCAGGAAGGTCACTGGAAGCAATACAACCAACTCCGGACCAAACTCACAAAGCTAGCAGAGAATGGCGCTTACTACAAAGAGTTCATCACTATGTCCGACTGGTTCCACACCGGCGAAGGCATGCGCTCCTTCCTCCTGGCCGGTCTCTCGAAACCCAACGACGAACTCTACCAACACCGCACCAAACGCTTCGCTGGTATGTATATGAACGAAGATCCGGAAGCTCCGAACTACGACCCGAAGCTCCGCATCATCAAAAGCATCTGGAATGGTTCCAAAGGTCCCATGCTCAGCAAAGCTACGGTCTACGACTGGGTCGGCGATCCAGTCCCTGGCAGCTTCCATCTCCTGCACAACCCGGCCAAGCGCGCGGCCACTCTCGATATGGCAAAGTATTACCCGAAGATGCTCGCTCACTGCGCCGAGTATCTCGACTCGGCCGGGGATATCCATCTGAACCTCGCGGCAACCACTCTCGGGTTGAATGCCTTCATGTTGAGTAGCGACGCAAAGTATAAGAATTGGGCCTTAGACTACGCAAATGCCTGGAAGGAACGCGCGGCCGCAACAGGCGGCATGATTCCCTCCAACATCGGCCTCGACGGCAAACTGGGCGGCGAGCACAACGGCCAATGGTGGAAGGGCACCTACGGCTGGAACTTCACGATCTTCGACGGCGAACTCGAACAGATCGCGCACCGCAACTACTTCATGCATGGCGCCTGGCCCGGCTTCGCCAACGCCCTGCTCCTCAGCGGCGACCAGAGCTACATCGACGTTCTCCGCAAACAGATGCAATTGCTCTACGCCAACAAGAAGACCGAGAACGGGAAAACGCTCTACCCGCAAATGTATGGCGACCCACGCGGCTACAAGTTCGACGGCAAGCCCGAGTGGTATCACTTCACGGAGAACTCCTTCTCCGATCGCATGACCGAGATTTATCTCTGGTCGATGAACCGCGAAGATCTCAACCGCATCCCCACCAAACCCGCCTGGCTCGATTACCTCGAAGGCAAAGACGCCTCCTACCCCACCGCCGCCCTCACTAAGGGCTTCTCCTCAATCCGCAAAAATCTCAAGGAAATGGAGAACGACGCAACCACCGCGGACACCCGCTTGGCCGACTATCTGCTCGAAATGCAACCCGTCACCACAGACGCGCTACTCAACCTCACCACGGGCGGCTATTTCTCGAACGGACGCATCTGGATCCTGCACTCCCGCTTCCGCTACTTCGACCCCGAACGCCGCCGTGCCGGTCTCCCCCAGGACGTCGCGGCGTTGGTCGACAAACTGGAAGCAAGCGCCGCCAGCGTCACGCTGGTCAACACCAATCAACTCGAGCCACGCAGCCTGGTCATCCAGGCCGGTGGCTACGGAGAACACCAGTTTGAAAGCGTCACCATTGACGGAAAGGCAACTCCCATCAACGGCCGCCACATGACCCTGAAGCTCGCGCCCGGTGCCGGCGTCAAGCTGAACTTCGCGATGGCGCGCTACAAGAACGCGCCCACCTTCCACTTCCCCTGGGACTAGGCTATAGCGGTTGAATCTGCTCGCGAACCGTATCGAAGTTCAAGCGTCGCTTCTGCATATAGGCAATATTGCCCAGATGCGACGCTTGGGCAGAGCGGTGCCCGATCAACACATCGCCGTTCGGACGCTTACGGCTGCGCACACACTCAATGAAGTTGTTCACATGGTCGGCATCAAGATCGCTCATCCGCTGGACGGTCACCGGAGTCGCGCCCCGGCCCGCAGGCGTAAACGTATACTGGCGGCGATCGATCAACAGCCGGCCTTCGGTCCCACAGAACTCAATCCCTTCACCGGTCACACCCGGTGCCAGCGTCGCCTCAAAGGTCGCCGTCATCTCGCTCGGATACTCGAGCAATACGCTGATCGTATCGGGCGCCGTGCGGCCATCCTTATAGTGATAGACCCCACCGGCAGCAACCGCCGCACTCGGAATCTCTTGTCCCGTGAACATGTGCACCACGTCGATCCAGTGCGTGAATAAGTCCGTCACCTGCCCGCCACCAAAATCAAGATAAGCGCGCCAATTCCAGAACTGCTGCGGATCCCAATCTCTCCACTTCAGCGGGCCCAGAAAGCGAGCCCAATCGAGATTGCTCGGCTGCTGCTGCAACGAGGCGGGAGCCCGCCGCAAATGATACGTATTCCCATGCCACCAGGTCCGGGCGAGCGTGATCTTGCCCAGCCGCTTGGTGTCCATGTACTCCTGCTTCGCCTGCAAGTAATGCTTGCCCGAGCGCTGCTGCATGCCCACCTGGCAGATGCGATTGTTCACCCGCGCCGCCTTCACCACCAGCGGGCCTTCTTCAATCGTCAAAGTCAGCGGCTTCTCGACGTAGACATCCTTGCCCGCGTTCAACGCATCGATGGCGGTCTGCGCATGCCAGTGATCGGGGGTACCGATCAGCACCATGTCCACATCCTTCATCTCGAGCAGCTTGCGATGGTCGCTGAAGCTCTTCGCATTCGGAGCCTTCTGCTTCGCCTTATCGATCGATTCGGCATAGACATCGCAAACGGCCACCACGTCGACCGTCGGGTCCAATTGGAACTTGCCCATGTCCCCACGGCCACGCTCGCCCGCGCCGATCACACCGAGGCGCAACTTCTCATTAGCGCCGTAAACACGGCTATAGGACAATGCGGTCATCGCTGCAGCGCCGCGCAAAAGATTACGCCGGCTGGTGGGATTCAACAGAGAATTCTCGTTCATATTTACCTACCGTTCAATGATTGGACGAAGCGGGCGCCAATAAATATTCTTGTAAGCGACTGGCCCATGGTCGCCTTGCAGCATCAGCGGATTCTCGGCCGCCTCCGGAAGATTCATCGCCGCACGCGTCGGTCCATCCACCTCGACATCAGTCTGGATCGTGAACCCGTTGTGCACCACACGCAGGAACTTCGCATTCTCCGTCTTCTTCCCGCTCGCATCAAAACGAGGTCCGCGGAAAGCAATGTAGAAGGACTGCCACTGCCCCGGAGGACGCGAAGCATTCAGTCTCGGCGCAGATCCGCCCACGCCCTTCTCGTTGATCCAGCGATGATAGATCCCGCCGCAATCCGACGACGTCACCTTCTCATCGGAAGCCCAGCTATCAAACACCTGCACCTCATACAAGCCATGCAGATACACGCCCGAGTTCGACCCCTTCGCCACCATGAACTCGACATAGAGTTCCAAATCGCCAAACTTCTGATCGGTGACAAAGTTCGCCGTACGGCCCGTGGGGCCATTGATCATCGATCCGCCCGGAACCGCGCCAGGCACCGCACGCAAGCGCGTCGGCCCCAGCAAACGATCCCACAACACGCCGGTTGTCGTGATCCATTCGCTCTTCGCATTCCGGTCGCCATGCCACCCGCTCAGGTCCGTGCCATTCAGCAGCGGCTTCCAGCCGTCCTCTAGCAGATAGGGAGCATCGCCATGCATCTCGCCGTCGTTTAACTCTGGGCGCTTCTGCGCCATCAGGCCCGCGACAAGCAACAGGCCAACAATCATCGTACGCACCCTGCTAGTCTATTCCAAAGCTTCTAGCTGCGTGCATGCTGGCTCAGGTGCGGCGCCTGGTAGCGCACCCCAAGATGAGGGGTCTCGAGAAGCTTGCTTCCCGCCGCTCGCGACTTCAAACAACTCTCGAGCATGCCGCTCACGATCAAAGTCCGCGCTGCCGGATACGGCGCGCGCCCGGTCGCAAACATCTCTTCAATCTTGCTCACCAGGCAAGCCGAATAGGTCACCTGCGGCACCGGGGTCAGCAAAAACTGGCAAGCCTTCACCTCGCCGCCACGCAAACGGGCTGCAAAGTTATAGTCCGTCACCGCGCCATTCAGCATCAGCAAGGTCGTCTTCAATCCATCCCGATGCTCAATAAAATAAGCGGCCGGTTTCGTCACCAGTTTGTACAGCTCTCCATTGCCCACCAGATCCTGCGGCCGGCCATCAAGCACACTCAAACCTTGCGGCGTATCGCTGCGCGACAAGGCAGAGCGCAACAATTCCTTCGAGTAACGCCCCTCTTCTCCAGCCTTCCAAACCGCGTCGCCCTCGATCATCTGCACAGACTTCACACCGCTCTCGCCGCCGCGTCTGCGTTCAATCATGCACTGCATCGCCTCGAGCGCGTGATAATCCATCGGATCCGATCCGCCCACGCCCACCATCAGCGCGCTCTCGATCTCGCAGCCCAGAGGCAATTCGACATCCGGCAAGCGCCAGGTCACCGGCAACGACGACCCAGCCAGCAACGGAAACTTCAGACGCGCCGCCGCATCCACCATCCACTTTGCTTTCTCGAAGTTGTAGGACAGGTGCTTATCGTTATAGACCGGCACGACGCGCCCGTCCTTCTCGAAGACATCCACCACCTGCTTGAAAAACTCATAGCGCGGATACAGCACCTGGCCGAGTTCATTGCGCGGATAGTCACCATGCTCACAGATGATCAACACCGCATCGACAGCCAGCTTGTCCGTCCCGCAACGCAAGGCTTCTGCGATGGTCGGATACACCTGGAAACCAAACTCTTGAGCCCGTGCTCCACTCAAATCCCCTTCGGGCTTCTGGTCCACATACAGCGAGACAATCTTCATGTCCGGCTGATGCCACGCACCGGCAACTGGGTAGCCCACCAGAAAGCGATCCGCCATGTGCTGGACATGCGACAGATAGCGATAAATTGAACCAACGACGCAGATTCTTTTCACTTAAGTTCTCCAGTAGGTCGACTGCTTCGGTGCTTGGTACTTGATGCTCAGATGCGGCGTATCGAATCGAACTTGTTTGCGATACAAACTCTCGACACCCGCCGCCGTCAAGCCCGTCGTCAGCAGTGTGCGCTCCAGCGGATAAGTCGGCTTGCCGGTCAAGAACATCGGCTCCATGTTCGCCACCAGCGGACTAAAGAAACTCGCTGTCGTCGTCCGGCCATCGGGCATCGGCAAATACATCTGCGTCGAAAACAACCCGCTATCGAGGCGCGCTGCAAAGTTGAAGTCCCGCAGCAGGCCGCTCATCAGAATCATCGTGCTCATCAGCCCATCGGCATGTTCATAGCGATAAGCAACCGGATCTTTCACCAGCTTCTTCATCTCATCGAGGGTCGGCAGCACATCATTGAAACCGGGCCGCGGCTGCACCAGCGTATGGCTCCGTGACAACGCCGACTGCATCAGATCACGCGGCCAAACCTTGTCGGCATAAGCCTTCCAGAAGCTCTCGCCGCGATAAGCCTGCACCCACTTCACGCCGCTCTCGCCGCCATTGCGGCGCTCCACCATACACTGCAGCGTCTCGAGGCCATGGAAGTCATAGCTATCCACGCCGCCATAGCAAATACACATCGCCTCTTGGATCTTCGACCCCAGCGGCATCTCCAGCGAAGGCGTGCGATAAGTCACCGGCAAACTGGAGCCTGCCATCATCGCAAAGCCCATCGACTTCGAGGTGTCGTACATCTCCTTCGACCAGTCCCAGTTCCACGACAAATGCTTATCGTTGAAAATCGGCACAGACCGCCCACTGTCACGAAACACCTTCACAATCTCTTGGAAGAACTCATAACGCGGATACTTCGTCTGGCCCTTCTCGTTGCGATCGTACTGGCCATGCTCGCCCACCAGCACCACGCCATCGACAGCCAGCTTCGAGCCGCCAAGCGTCAGCGCCTCGGCAATCGTCGGAAACATCTTCATCGACGGATGTCGCTTGGCACGCTCCGCACTCAGATCCGTATCTCCAATCTGATTCACATACAGCGAAACCAGATCCATCTCCGGCCGATGGTGTGTCCCGTTCCAACCATAGCCATCGAGAAAACGATCCACGATGTGCTGCGTGTGGGAATGCTTAAAAAAGACCGTGGTGATAGCTGCCAGCTTCGGTCTCCGCCCCTGTGCCAACAGAGGAAGACCACCAGCACCCGCCAAAAGGCCGCGACGACTCAACCTGTCAGTGCTCATAAGGAAGCCCCATTATAAACTTCTAGTCAGATGTCAAGTCTGAAACTGCTGCTCATCCCATTCCTGCTTCTGGCAACCGTGAGTGAAAAAGCACAAAAGCTCCACAACGATGCCTTTGTCTTTGATGCCCACGTGCACGTCATCAACCGGCAGTTCTATCACGGCGGCGACATCGGCACCCGTGTCAGCGACGGCCAATTCGATTTGCCACGCGCCAAGCAAGGCGGCGTCGACGCGATGTTCTTCTCCATCTTTGTCACCGAGGATTACTACCCGCAGCGCCTTGAAACCAAGCAAACCTTCCGACTCATCGATCTCGCGCTCACACAGCTCGAACGGAACAAAGCCACCATCGAGTTAGCGCGCAACGCGAACGACATCGACCGCATCCACCGTTCGGGCAAGATCGCTGCCGTCCTCGACCTCGAAGGTGGCTTCGATCTCGATGGCGATCTCGGCATTCTGCGCGACCTCTACCGCCTCGGTCTGCGCTCCGCGCAACTCTCGGCGCACAACTGGGCCAACAACTTCGCCGATTCCTGCTGCTCGAAGCCCAAGTACAACGGCCTCAACGAGCGCGGCCGCGCCGTCATTGCGGAGATGAATCGTCTCGGCATGGTCATCAACGTCTCGCACGCCTCGGACGAAAGCATCTCGCAGGCCATTGACCTGAGCAAAGCTCCGGTCGTCGCCACGCACCACGGTCTGCGGATGATCAACAACATCCCCCGCAACATGCCCGAAGCCCTCATGCGCAAGCTCGCGGCAAAGGGCGGTGTGATCGGCTTCCAGATCGGCAACGAGTTCCACAATCGCAAAGCCTTCGACTGGCGCACTCAGCATGCGGGCAAGCCCTTCTGGGACACCACCGACATTGCCAAGCGGGAGAAGACGATGAGCATTGAGGAGATCGACAAGCACGTTGCACCGCAATTCCCGATGGTCGGTCTCAACATGCCAGACGAGGTGCTCTTTGGCCCTGAAGACTGGATCGCGGTCGTAGAAAAGGCAATCGCAATCATCGGCGAAGACCACGTCGCCTTAGGTTCCGATTTCGACGGAGGCCCCACACTCCCGCGCGGCATGCACGACATCTCCGATCTCCCGATGTTGACCGAAGCGATGCTCAAGCGAGGCTGGAGCGAAAGCCGCATCCGCAAATTCCTCGGAGGCAACATGCTCCGCGTCTTCCGTGAAATCACAAAGTAGCGCGTTTCTAGTCGTTCACCTCAGTACCGTATGGTTTCATGTCAGAGGTCAGAAATGTCTTTGGAAATTCGCCAGACCCGACGAGCGTGAAATCAGGAAATCGTTTATACCAATCACCGTCACGATAGAGATCCAGCCATCTCGAAATCCTTCGATCAGGTGGTTCAGAATTCCCTCAGGAAGCCTTCGTCCACCGGCCAAGAACCGCCTTGCGCGCACTCTCGCTCCGCTGCTCAGGCGTCATTGAGCAGCCCGCGCAGGACCGCCGTGCAATCCGAGCGCCACTGCTGCGGCATCTTTGCTCTTCATGCTTCCATGATGCGGACCAGTCCCGAAGCTTCAACAACCCCTCCCTCCCCGAAACTCGCATTTCCCCCCAAGATGCGCTACCCTACAAGTTTGGATATTTCGACAAGATGAACACGAAGCACGTAAAAGACAGAGACGAACGTAAGAAGCTGAAGCGCGCCGCCCGCAAGGCAGCCCCTGCCATCACCGGACGCGGCCCCGGCGTGGATCGCGGTTCCCAAAAGAAAAAAGTGAAGAAAATCGTGAAGGGCCAGTCGCGCAAGCGCTAAGTTTCCTTCTCCAAAAGACATGCATCCCGACCGGGCCTCCCCTCCGAGCCTGCTAGGGATGCAAAGCGGGCCAGCGGCGCCTCCACGCCACTGGCCCTTTTTGCGTTTCCATTGACCCGCCTCTCGCCCCTTGCATTACACTACAGCGATGAGCCAGTTGCTGCGGTGCAAGTCGATCGACTCACTCATTCGCGAAAGCGAAGAGTCCAACCATAAACTCTCGAAGACTCTGGGCCTTTGGAGCCTGGTCGCGATGGGCATTGGTGCGGTGATCGGCTCCGGCATTTTCACCCTCACCGGCACCGCTGCCGCAGGCGTCACCATGAAGTACCAGAGCGTCCTCCACGCTCCTGTTCTCGATCTCCTCCGCTACGGTCCCGACGCCATTTCCACCATCGGCCGCCCTGGAGCCGGACCCGCCGTCGTCATCAGCTTTCTCCTCGTCGCCTTCGCCTGTGGCTTTGCCGCCCTCTGCTATGCCGAACTCGCCTCGATGATCCCCATCGCTGGCAGCACTTACACCTACGCCTACGCCACACTCGGCGAAGTCTTCGCCTGGATCATCGGCTGGGATCTCATCCTCGAATACGCCGTCTCCAACATGAGCGTCGCCGTCGGCTTCTCCGGTTATTTCAACGACATTCTCGACAATCTCCTCGGCGTCCGCCTCCCTCCCGAGTGGTCCGGCCCCGCCTTCCGCGGTGGGGAAATCACCGGAGCCTACTTCAACCTCCCCGCCCTCCTCATCATGATCCTCCTCACCTGGTTGCTCATCCGCGGCGTGCGCGAAAGCGCGAACGCCACCTCCCTCATGGTCGTCATCAAGGTCCTCGCCATCCTCGCCTTCGTCCTCGGAGCGGCCAATGCCATCGACCCCGCACACTGGGTTCCCTTCTCCCCCAATGGCACCACTGGAATCATCTCAGGCGCGGCCATCGTCTTCTTCGCCTACATCGGTTTCGATAGCGTCTCGACAGCGGCCGAAGAATGCAAGAACCCCAAGCGCGACATGCCCTGGGGCATCATCATCACTCTGCTCGTCTGCGCGCTCCTCTACGGCGCCGTCGCGCTCGTCCTCACCGGCATCGTCCCCTACACCACCCTCGGCACCACCGACGAACCGGTCGCCAAGGCGCTCAAGGACATTGGCTACAACCGGCTGCGCGTCTTCGTCAGCCTCGGCGCTCTCATCGGAATGTGGAGTTCGTTACTGGTCTTCCAGTACGGACAAGCCCGCATCTGGTTTGCGATGTCCCGCGACAAGCTGCTCCCCGGCCTCTTCAGCAAGGTCCACCCGAAGTTCCGCACCCCGCACGTCAGCACCTGGATCGCCGGCTTCGTCGTCGGCATCCCCGCCGGCATCTGGGACATCGCCACCTTCGCCGAACTCGCCAACATCGGCACCCTCGCCGCCTTCGCCAGCGTCTCGGCAGGTGTCATTATCCTGCGCCGCCGCCAGCCCGACCGCGCCCGTGGCTTCCGCGTTCCCCTCGTCCCCTGGGTCCCCGGTTTCTCGATTCTCTTCTGTCTGGTCCTGATGCTCGGTCTGCCGCTCCAGACCTGGATCGCCTTCTTCATCTGGCTCATCATCGGCCTTGCAATCTACTTCGCCTATTCCAAATCCCGCAGTTCGCTCGCCCAGGAGATCTAATGCTACGTCGCAACTTTCTCGCTTCTCTCGCCGCTCCCGCTCTGGCCCAGGCGAGCCTGCCCGATCGCATCCCCATCGGTTACAACACCTACTGTCTGCGCGGTCTGAAGATGACAGACCGCCAGCACTTCGACCAGGCCATTGCCTGGAATCTCGACGCGCTCTTCCTCCAGGATTCCCTCGACCCCGCCACCAACGACCCCGCACACTGGGCCGACATCAAAACCTGGGCGAAGGAAAGCAAGCTCCACATCGAAACCGGCGGCAGCGGCATCCTCCCCAAAACTCCCGATCAGTTCAATGCCGTCGTCGCAACGCTCCGCCGCAACATCGCGCGCGCCAAGGCCTGCGGCTCCCCCATCGTCCGCAGCCTCTTCGCCAGCTTCCGCAATGAGCTGCCCCTCCCCGACATCGAAGCGAATATGGAGCTTGGCATCAAGGTCCTCAGAACCGTCCGCCAGGAAGTCCTCGATGCCAATCTCAAGATCGCCATCGAAGTCCACAAAGACTTCCAGGCATGGGAACACAAGATCATCATCGAGCAGGCAGGCAAGGATTTCGTCGGCACCTATCTCGACACCGGCAACCCCGTCTTCACCCTCGAAGACCCGCTCCTCACGCTCGAAACCCTCGCCCCCTACGTCCTCACCTTCCACCTGCGCGACTCCGTCGTTTACAACCACCCCGACGGCATCGCCGTCCAATGGGTCCCCCTCGGCGAAGGCACCATCGATTTCAAACAGATCATCGCCCGTGCCCGCCAGCTCTTAAATCCTAGCGTCCACATCTTTATCAAACCGATCACAGGCCGCGCCCCCGCCATCCTGCCCGTCTACGACGACGCCTGGTGGGCGCGCTGGTATCCCAAGGCCCGCGCCCAAGAGTACGCCCGCTTCCTCGCTATCGCCAAACGCGGCAGGCCCTACGAAAAGACCGTGGTGCAGGAAGACGCCCCCGGACGCCCCACTCCACCTGTCTATCAGGCTGCGTTAGCCTACCAACAGAAGGAACATATGGAACGCAGCATCCGCTATGCCCGCCAGGAGTTGAACTTAGGTGTCCGCAGTTAAACTCATCTCGCTGTTCCTCCTGCTCGCCACGCTGGCAACCGCGCAGAGCCGCAAGGAGAAGAAGGAAAAGAAAGAGCCGCCCACGCAGGTTCTCGAGTTGCTCCCCGACCCGCCCGCGGCCATCCACGTCGAGAGTTCCCGGCTCGTCTTCTTCACCAGTCCGATGTCGGCAAAAGGCCTCCTCAGCCAGCAGGCCAAAGAAGCGCTCACCGCGCTCCGCAAGCAAACCCGTGGAGCCACCTTCGTCAAGCTGCGTGTCTTCGTGGCCGGACGTGGCGACGCCCGCCGCATCACGACCATCGTCAGTGAACAGTTCAACGATTGGAAACAGCCGCTCCCGGCTCTTTCGATTGTCCAGGTTGGCGCGCTGCCCCTCGACGGCGCGCAAGTCCTGATCGAGGCGATTGCCGAAGACCGCCGTCCGCAGAATTTCCACGGCATCGATTGGATCAGCTCACGCGAAGTCGTCAAAGCACTGGGCAATTCCGGCGATCCCAACGCAGTTCTCCCGCTACTCGAAGAAAGCCTCGCCAGTTTGAAAGGAGAACTGCTTGCCGTCTCCTGCTTCGTCAGCTCGCTCGATACCGCAGCGGCTCTCGATCAGGCGATCGCCACCCGTTTCCCCGCCGCCGCGCGCAGCCTCGTGCAAGTACAACGGGCCACCGGCAGTGGTCTCGCACGCTGCGAGGCGGCCAGCAGGCGCAGCAGTGGCGACGCCTCGCACCTGGTCCTCACAGGAACGCTGATTGGCTTCGGCAGTGGCAAATCGGACGCCGAACAGCTCGAAACCCGGCTCCTCAAACTACTCGAGGCGAACAGCGCCAAGCTGCTCATCAAACGGGTGTACGGCGTCAGCCGCGGTCTCGAAACTCACTTCGGCCCGCTCAGCGTGGTCGAAGGAGTGGGATCGAATGAAGCGACGGTTGCGCTCGAGGCAGTCGGCGTCCTGCAGAACTAACCGGCAACCAGCAATTCGCGGCGCACCTGCCGGCGGGCCCGGCGGCTGATCAAGTCCGCCACCTGTCCGAGCAATTCCGGAAGATCTTCAGGAGAAACCAGCACCGGGCGTTTCCCCGGCTCCTGTGCCACATCGGCATCGCTTTCGGAATCAAACACGGCCGTCGCGGGGCGATAGGTCATCGTATTCGCATGCGCAAGAATGCGGAATCCCGCATCGGGCGCTTCTAAATCCCGGCCACTCAGCACCAGGGAGTACTCTTCCGTATCCAGTTTCTCCATGGCTTCGGCAGCGCTGGCCGCCGCATCCACGTTATATCCACTAGCTTCTAATACGGTCTGCAAGGTCAATCGGGCCGTCGGATTATCATCAGCCAACAGTACGCGGGCCAGGCGCATGGGCTTTTTCGGGGCGAGTTGGAGGGTGAACGACATTTTCGACTTTTTTTTCGTTTGGAGCTCAAAGCTCTGCATACAGTATATGGATTTCGCAATGTTTTTCTAGGGGAAACTTCTGGCCGAAAGACAGTCCTGGCCAGACCATACTACTAGTACTAAGCAAACCATCCCCGTGCGCTGAGATACACTAGCCGCACATGGAATTCGTGGTTGCAGTTCTCGTCATTGCGATGATCGCCTGGGCAATCCGGATCAGCCTCCGTCCAGACGCGCAACTCTCCCCAGACCGCATCGCCCTCCTCGAACAACAAGTGGCCCAACTCACCCAGCGCATCTGGAACCTCGAACGCCACAACGGCATGCAAGCGCCACCCATTCCCCAAGCAGTTCCCCTTCCCATTCCGCCAACCTACGAAGAAGCGCCCCCAACTCCCATCGCCGCAGTAGAATTCACTCCCAACCTCCACTACGAAGAGCCGCCTCCCGACTTCTCCTGGGAATCCCGCCTCGGCGAAAACTGGCTGCTCAAACTCGGCGCACTCATCCTCATCATCGGGCTCGCCCTCTTGCCCACTTACTCCTTCGGTCTGCTCGGCCCGCTCGGCAGACTCCTCCTCGCGGTTTCCATCAGTCTCATCTTCCTCACCGGCGGCATCGTCGTCGAAAAGTGTTGGCAACACTTCAAACATTGGGCGCTCGGGCTCATCGCCATCGGCTGGGCCGGTCTCTATTTCACCGCCTTCGCCAGCCACGGCATCGAAGCCACCCACGTTATTGACAATCCCATCTACGGTCTCGCCGTCCTGCTCGCCGTCGCCACAGCGATGGTCGCCCACTCCCTGGTCTACCGCGACGAACGCGTTACCGGAGCCACCTTCTTCTTGGCCTACATCGCCTTCCTCATCCACCGCGATCTCCCCATCGTCCTGCCCGCAATGACCATCCTCGCCGTCGCTGCCTTGATCGTCAGTTGGCGTTTCGCCTGGCGATGGCTCGTCCTCGGCGACCTGCTCGTCACCTACGCCGCCTACCTCCTCATCCCCGGACACCCCCACCTCATCAACAACTTTGGCGACCCCACGCTCTGGCTCCTCTGGATCGTCTTTGAAGCCTACGACCTCTTCACCCAGGCCCGCGAGCGCGGCATCCCGGTCCTACCCCAACTCAATGCGATTGGCTTCGTCAGCGCCAGTCTGCTCGTGGGCGACCAATCAGAAACCCACTACGGCTACGTCCTCACCTGGGCCACCCTTGCCTTCGCCGCATCAGCCTTCGCACGCTGGCGCATGGGCCTCGGCAGCAAGGCGCAGAACGAGATCGACGAAGTCACCGGCAGCGGCCCCATCGCTTCGCTGTTGATCACCAACCTCACCCTCACTGCGGCGATCTTCTTCCGCTTCAAAGAACTCGGCCAGGCCTTCGGCATCCTGCTCCAGGCCCAATTCCTGTTCTGGTTAGGCACCAGGCAAAGCAAGAAGATCTTCACCTACTACAGCTATCTGCTCGATGCGACCTTCATCCTCGCCCTCCTCGCCCTTTCCTATGAAGGACGCGGCGACAGCGTCCCACACTGGGGCCCCATCAAGTTATGGGTTCTCTTAGGAGTCTTCGCGACGCTCGTCTACACGGCGGGCGGCATCTGGACCCGCCACAAGCTCGATGGCTTCTGCCGCATCGTCGCAGCGCTACTGGTCACGCTAATCTACCTCCACGATCCAGTCCCACAGCTCTGGCACGCCCTCATCTTCGCCCTGCCCTGCGCTCTGATCGCCAGATATTACCCGGCCCACCCGAGCCTTCCCATCGCGCCGCGCCTCACCCTGGCCCTGCCCATCCTCTTATACCTCGCCTTCACATCTGACCACGACACGCCCATTGGCCTCGTGCTCACGCTGCTCTACTTCGGCATGGCCAGGCTCGAAACCGATCTGCCGCTCTTCCGGCAACTCTACCTCACGGTTGCGGCAGCGATCCCCTTTTATCTCCTCTACTATCAAGCACCAGCGCAATGGCTAGCTCTTTCGCTGCTCGCCTACGCCGCCGCGCTACTCGCCATCCAGCCGCTCGGCATGGCGGCGCAAGGACTGGTCGCACTATGGCTCGCATGTGTCGCCTACCTTGCTGGCGATCTCAACAACAGCGCACGCCTCCGCACTGGCATCCCGCTCATCGCGATCCACGCACTACTCGGCGCGCGCAGTCACTTCGCTCCGCGAATGACCAAAGCGAGTCAATTCGCAACACCAATCTTCACCGCGCTCCTCATTGGCAAGCAACTGGAGCGCGAATGGATCTCGATTGGCTGGGGACTCGCCGGAGCGTCGATGCTCGGCATCGGCTTCTCCTTACAGCAGCGCTGGCTCCGCTTCAGCGGACTCGCCCTCTTCGGCCTCGGCATATTGAAGCTCTTCCTCTACGACCTCAGCGGTCTCACCGGCTTAGCCCGCATCCTCAGCTTCCTCATTTTGGGCCTGCTGTTGATCGCCGCCAGTTGGATCTACACCCGGTTCAAGGACCGCCTCGAAAAGCTGATCTAACTCAGGCAGAATGGGCCTGCGATACCAAAGACAAGTTCGAAAAGACTCCGCCAGTAGCCCGCGAGCGCCAAGGCATACACCTCAAGGCAGTACGAAGAGCGATTTTGCTCGACCTCAGTGTCGATCAATTCTTGTGTGGGTGGCCCGGATCAACGGCTCTCGATTGCCGACGCCCATGTGGCGCCAATACCTCATCGCTCCAGCCCCCGTTCCAATCAAAAAGGGGCAGCCGAAGCTGCCCCTCAGGATTCCCCATGAAGCGGATTCTAAACAAACACCCGATCAAAAATCTTCCCGACATTCTGCAACTGCCGCTCTGCCGAAAAGGTATGATCCAGTTGCGCGCTGCTCAGATACTTGGCAACATCCGCATCCGCACGCACCGCATCGCGGAAATCGGTCCCCGTATCCCAGCACTGCATCGCATGGCCCTGTGCCAGCTTATAGGCGGTCTCCCGCAACATCCCGGCCTCAGCCAGGTCCAGCAACAACTGGCCACTGAAAACGATCCCCAGCGTCGCATTGAAGTTCGCGAGCATCCGCTCCTCGTTCACCTTCAACCCATTCACCAGCCAGGCGGTCTTCGACAGCAGATAGTCCGTCAGAATCGTCGAATCCGGCAGAATCACCCGCTCCACCGAGCTATGTGAAATATCGCGTTCATGCCACAGCGCGATGTTCTCAAACGCCGCCTGCACATTGCCACGAACCACCCGAGCCAGCCCCGAAATCTGCTCACACACAATCGGATTCTTCTTATGCGGCATCGCGCTCGAACCCTTCTGTCCCGGCGCAAACGGCTCTTCCGCTTCCCTCACTTCGGTCCGCTGCAGATGCCGCACCTCAATGGCGATCTTATCGAGCGTCGAACAAATCAGCGCCAGCACGCTGATATAGTGCGCATGCAAGTCGCGCGACAACACCTGGCTCGACACCGGCGCAGCCTTCAGGCCCAGCCGCGCGCAAATCCTCTCTTCGCTCTCGGGCGTCAGATGCGCAAACGCGCCGACCGCGCCCGAAGTCTTACCCACCCGAATCTCTTCAGCCGCAGCCGCAAAACGAGCCGCATTACGCCGCAGCTCATCATAGAAATTCGCCAGCTTCAGCCCAAAGGTAATCGGCTCGGCATGCACACCATGAGTCCGGCCAATCTGAATCGTATCCTTATGCTCAAAGGCCCGCTTCTTCAGCGCTTCGAGCACCGTCTCCAGTCCGGCAGCAATGATCTTGCTGGCTTGCGCAATCTGCAAAGCTTGCGCGGTATCCACCACGTCATTGGAAGTGAGGCCATAATGCAGCCAGCGCGACTGCTCCGCCTCGCCCTTCTCCTTCATCCGTTCGGCGACAGCGGTCGTGAATGCGATCACGTCATGCTTCACTTCGCGCTCAATCTCGGCAATGCGAGCGACATCAAAACCCGCATGCGCGCGCAAAGAAGCGGCTGCTTCTTGTGGCACCAGGCCCAGTTCGGCCAGCGCTTCGGACGCCGCCAACTCCACCTCAAGCCACGACTGATACTTATTCTGTTCCGACCAGATGGCGCCCATCTCCGGGCGCGTATAACGTTGGATCATGTTCTCCCGCTAAAGTTCAAAAGTTACCGATTGTTTACGCGGCTCGGCGACCGTCAATTCCAGTTGGCCCAATCCGCGGCGCTCAATGGCCTGCGCCGCCACCATATGGGCCAGCGCCGGCACATTATTCTGCTCACTCAAATGCCCTAAGATCAAATGCCGGGTCCGCAGAGTCAAATCATCGAGGATGAACTGGCTCACCACATCGTTCGACAAATGCCCGCGCCGCGACATCACCCGTTGCTTCAGGCTCCACGGATAAGGCCCCACCTTCAACATCTCAAGATCGTGATTGCTCTCCAGCAGCAGCAGGTCACAATCCTGCAGATGGAAGCGGATCGAATCAGGCATATAACCCAAGTCCGTGCAAACTCCTACCTTGCGGCCCTCGCTCTGGAACACATAGCCCACCGGGTCCACCGCATCATGCGGCAGCGAAAACGACTGCACGGAAAAAGTCCCGATCTGCAGCAGCGAGCCCGCCGCAATCGGCTGAAAATATTGCTGCTCGGCCCCAGGCTCGAGCGAATTCGCGGTCGCCTGCGTCAGATACACCGGCTTCTTCAGCTTCTTCGCGATGGCGCCCAGCCCGGTGACATGGTCGCTATGCTCATGCGAAATCAAAATCGCGTCAATGCAATCGGGATCCACCCCGGCATTCTGCAAACGCAAAAAAGTCTCGCGGCGCGACAAACCGCAGTCCACCAGCAAATGCGTATGGCCGTCGGTAAGATAAGCCGAGTTTCCAGCGCTCGAGCTGGCAAGAATCAGAAATCGGAAGGAAGAAGACACTCAAAAAGCTACTTGAAAAGCCAGTCTAGCAGCTACGCCAATAATCCTTCAGCCTTCGTTGCCCCATCACCGGCGCAATACAATCCTGAGCAGCCGCAAAATGGAAGAATTCCAGCAGATCCGCCACCCGAGGATGGAAGGGACGCAACAGCCCCGCCGGCGTCCGCACCAGCCCGGCCGGAACCCGCGGCATCCAAACCTTCTTCCCATGGCTCTCGGCGATCACGCGATAGATCTCCTCGCGGGTCAGCACTTCAGGCCCCCCGCAATCCACGTCCGCAGGCCCCGCGTGCAGATGCCGCAGCAGCAAATCAGCAACATCTTGCGGATCAATCGGATTCATCCTCGCCTGGCCATCTCCGGACAAGGGCATGACGCCGCACCGGGCCAGCGGCACCAGATCCTGAAAAGAGCTGAACATCCGGGTCGGCCGGATCACCGTCGCGCTCAACGGAGCCGTCCGCAACAGACTCACAAAACGCTCATGCGCTCGCACGAAATGGGTATGCGCAGCGCGGCCTTCCAGGTGCACCCCCAGATAGACAAAACGATACACCCGCGCCCGCACCGCTTCCTCAAGCAGTGCCGCATGGATCACCGGATCGACATCCTCAAAACTCCGCCGCTCCCCCCGCCAAATAGAAACGCTCGCTCCGGCGCAGGACACCAGAATGCCACAACCCTGTGCCAGCCCATACGCCGCTTGCGGCTGCGTCAAATCCACCGCGCGCCCGCTAACTCCCCTCACTTCATGTCCCGCCGCCACCAACAGCCGATGGACGCGACGCCCTACCTGGCCGGCCATCCCGGCCAGCAAAATCTTCATATCCTATAAGCGTAAAAAGCGCCCCAGATATGTCGGATTTCGCTGAAAAATTGGAATTTCCCGATCCACGGCCCACTTTCCGTCCTCGCCCCGCAGCACCGCTCGCCCCCGCTTGAAGTCCGCTGGCTCTTTGGCCCAATTTAGACCCTTCGCATGCAGCAATTCATGCTTCTCCGGCTCACTCTTTCCCAGCAGCTCCGCATGCGAATAGTGAGCCGAAGCCAGCATATTCAAGCTATTGGCCGAGGCATCCAACTGCCGCCACAGAAAATATTTCGCCACCTCGCTCGCCTGCGGAATCACCAGCGCGCGGCAATCAAAACTAGCAATCTCCCGGCTCGCAAAGGCCCGCGCAAAAGCTCCGGTAAACACGCTTGCCGACACCGAAACAATCTTCTGCAGGTTGCCCTCGAACCACATCTTGCTCTTCTCCCGCTCAAAGTCGGTGAGCAGGAACGAATACTCGTCGCTCTGCCCATAGGCAAAGCGGCAACCGGTCATCTCTTCGCAAAGTGCCTGCGCGGCTGCGTCCAGGGCATCGGCCAGCGGCCGGCAATAGGGCCGCTCCAATCCGCGCGTGAACTGATGAAAGCTCCTCCCATCAATACGCAACACGACATGCGTCTGCCGTGGCAACTGGATGCGCAGCGCATCCTCGTAATACTGCTTGATCCGTTTTCCAATCTCGTCTTTCATGCGTTAGGGTAGGTGGGGATGCGCGTGGTTCTCGATACCAACATACTAATTTCCGCCTGCTGGAAGCCCGGTGGCCTCGAAGATCGCGTGCTGGAGCTCGGTTGCACAGGCCACTTCGACATCGCCACCAGTCCCCAGCTTTGGGCCGAATACCGCGAGGTCCTCCATCGCCCAAAGTTCGCCAAGCTCCGCACCCAGATCGACCATCTGCTCGCTCGTCTCGAAACCAAACATCTCCCGTTCCACCCGCAGATCACCCTCGCTGAAGCCCGCGATGAAGATGACAACCGCATCCTCGAATGTGCGCTGGCATCCCAAGCCAGCTACATCGTCACCGGCAACCTCAAGGACTTCCCCGCTCCCTGGGCTCACGCGCAAATCGTCAATTCCCGTCAATTCCTCGCCGCCCACAATTGGCTCGGCGCAGCTTAGAAACGGCAACGGCTCCGCCGAAGTCTCTCCTATCTATGGAGACTCTTCGCTATGCCGTCGTCGGCCTCGGTTGGATCGCGCAGGAATCGATCCTCCCCGCCTTTCAAAATGCCCAGAGCAGTGTCCTGGCCGCACTGGTCAGCAGCGATATCGCAAAGGCAGACGAACTCGGCAAACAGTACAGCGTCAGCCGTACTTGTACCTACGCCCAATATGACGAACTGCTCGCCAGCGGCGCCATCGATGCCGTCTACATCGGTCTTCCCAACAGCATGCACGGCGATTTCGCCGCCCGTGCCGCCCGCGCCGGAATCCACATCCTCTGCGAAAAGCCCATGGCGAGCACAGCCGAAGAGTGCGAAACCATGATCCACATTGCCGCGCGCAATCGCATCCGCCTCATGGTTGCCTACCGCCTTCATTTTGAACCGGCCAACCTCAAAGCAATCGAGATCATCCGCGACGGCATCATCGGCGAACCTCGCTTCTTCAGTTCTGTCTTCTCCCAGCAAGTCGAGCCGGGCAATATCCGTCTGAAGCGAGACTTGGGCGGCGGCCCCTTGATGGATCTGGGTGTCTATCCGGTCAATGCCGCCCGCTACCTCTTTGGCACCGAGCCAATCGAGGTGAGCGCAATCGGCGGGAGTTCTGAGGACTCGCGTTTCGACGAAGTCCACGAGATGGCCTCCGCCATCCTCCGTTTCCCCGGCGACCGCTTAGCCAGCTTCACCAGCAGCATGGGAGCATCGCCGTCAGACCACTATGAAGTCATCGGCACCAAAGGTTCTCTGCGATTGACGCCTGCCTTTTCCTACCACCAGCCGAAAACCCTCAAGGTCACCAGAGACGGGGAAACACGGGCCCAGCACTTCGACCGCATCGATCAGTTTGGCGCCGAACTCGACTACTTCACTCGCTGCGTCCTCAATCACGAGGAACCGGAGCCCTCCGGCCAGGAAGGGTGGGCCGACCTCCGGGTTGTCGATGCGCTCCTCCGGTCCATGCGCAGCCGCAAGACCGTTCGCCTCGAACCCTTCGAACGCGGAACACGGCCCACCCGGCGACAGGAATACGAAATGCCTCCTGTCGAAGCCGAAGAGATCGTCCACGCCCACCCGCCCAGCAAGTAGCGTTTTACTTCTCGAGCCGCCGCTGCTCCGCCGTGCCGTAATACAAGGCATTGAAGAACAGCTTGAAGGTCCCATGCGGTTGCGCCCGGAAGATCACCTCCGGCCCATACAGGAACAACTTCCCTTCTCCCACCTTGGCCTCCGCCACAGCGACGCCGCCCTCGAGATACTGCTGGCCCCAGGCCCAACCGCTGCGCAGCGGCTTACTGTTGTCAAACCAGGCGATTGGTTTCACATTCTGCAGGCCCGCATCCGGCTTCAGCTTGAACACCGGACTATCTTCAAAGAAAATATCCGCCTTCTTCTCCATGCCATAAGCCAGCGGATTCGTATTGTCGATCGCCACCTCCAGCACCGAACCCGGCACATAGAACTTCTCGTTCGGCAAGCGGCGCTCAGCTCCATTCGCCATCCGCTCCACCAACTGATCGCCCACCGGCAAGCCCAGCATCTGCGCCAGTCCGGTCGACGATCCGATCGTCAACACCGTCCCGCCGCTCTCGAGAAACTTCTTCAACTGCGGCACGGTCTTCTCCCGGGTCACACGGCCCTGGCGTTCCCGCCACTCCGCGGTCATCGTGCTCACATCCCCGCCGCCAGCGCCACCAAAACGTCCCCGTTCGCTAATCGCGCCAGTCACAAACACGAGCACATCAAACTTCGAGCGCAAATCCCCCTGATCGAGCGAGGGCGGATACACCAGCTCAAACGGAAACTGGTACTGCTCAAACAACCAGCGGGTCCAACCCGAGGCCATCGAACCACCAACGTTATCCCAAAGTCCGATCTTGATCGGCTTCAGTTTCAGCGCATCTCCCACCGGCTTCTGCGCCGCGGCCACAAAGGTCACATTGGTTTCTTTCGCAACAGCCGCCACCGTCTGCGCGGTCTTCGCCTGCGACGGCACATAAATCGTTCCCGCCTCGAACACCACATCGCCCACCCGCAGCGGATCCTTCAGCCAATACACGGCTTCGCCCGCAGCCAGCAGACGATTGACCGCCTTGAAACTATCGTTCACCTTGTGGCTCAAGAGATACCCTGCCGCGCCCGCGCCACTCACCTTGCCCTCGGGCAATTGGATCAAGCCCTCGATCTTCTCAAAGGGTCCATTGAAGTCATCGAGAATCCGGTCAAACTTCACGCCCATCTGATAAGCCAGCGTCCACCCGGCGCTGTCATAAGGCGCAATCGGCGGCCCGCCCGGATACCGGAAGTCGTTCGGATAATTCTGAGGCTCAAACATATCGATCAAATGCGGCCGGAAGGCCTGCGCCGCCCGGTACACAATCGACCCCTTCTTGTAGGTCTTCCCCGCCACCGTAAAGTCGGCAGTCGCCCGGTGCGCCGTGATCCCCATCCATTGCAAGGTCTGCGTAAACACCACGGCCGTATTGAAATCAGCCTGGTCCGCCGGCAGAATATAGCCGCGCGGATCGCGCAGCTCCGGCTTGATCAGTTCCTGATAATACTTCGCCGGCACCACTCCGCCGCCAACGCCCGTCGCCGGATCAATGCCGCCCCGGTCCGCGCCAATCCGCTCCTTCGCAATCTTCTCGTTCAGCGCATCGATTCTCGCTGGCGTCATCGTCCAGTGATCTTGCTTCCCGCGCTCGATCGAGTTCGTTCCCATCTTCCAGATGTTGTAAAGCAGATTGTCTTTGTGACGGGAAGCGTAATCAAGCACTGCCCGGTTCGCCGTCACCGAGTACTCAATCGACTGCCGGAAATGCCACTTCTCCTGCGGCGCAATCGGGTACGGGGTCGTCTTGCTCTGCAACTGGCGCGACGGCACAAACGGAATGTCAATCGGCGTCGGGTTTCCGGCTGACTCCGTCAACAAGCCAATCATGTTGTGATAGTAAGCCGTCGTCCGCAGCCCGCCGTTGTACCAAACTGAGAAGTTCGATCCCTCGCGTGTCGTAAATCCGGGCTTCCCTTCCACCGTAAAGCGGGCATGCATCGCCGCCCCCACCTGATCCACCCCAATCATCATCAACGGATCGTAAAAATAGCTCGCCGGATCGCGGAACGGCGGACAGAACAACACCGTTCCCGCCGGCCCCTGCTGGTGGTGGTTATACAGAATCTGCGGAATCCACTCAAGATAAAGCTGACGGTTGATATTCTGCGTCTCCTTCTGCGTGCTCATGAAAAAGTCGCGATTGTTGTCATGTCCGACATACTTCTGATACAGCCGTTCGGCCACATAGCGGCGCTTGGCCGGCTCCGGATTGCGCATGTAATTCGTACTCACCAGCTCCATCCCATCGGGATTCGCATGGACAAACAGAATCACCACATCGTTCAGAATCCGCAGCGTTTCCTCATCGCTACGCGAATTCATCTGGTAAATCATCTCGATCAACTGTGCGGCGCCCAACACCTCGGTGGCATGCAGCCCGCCATCGATCCACACCACCGCCTTGCCTTCTTTCGCCATCGCCTGGGCGGCTTCTTCGCTCACACCCTCAGCCGTCGCCATCTTGTGCGAAATCTCTTTCAACCTCGCTAGGTTCTTGATGTTTGCTGGCGACGAGACAATCGCCATGTACTGCTCACGGCCTTCTGCGGTCTTACCAATGCTGACAAGCTTCATGCGGTCAGATTCCTTGGCAAGCTTTTGAACGTACTTCTCAAATTGTGTATAAGTGGCGAGCATGTAGTCGTCGCCAATATGGAAACCGAACTCCTCCTTTGGAGTGGTAATCTTACGCTGAGCTTCTACAGGGAGGCACAGACCCAGGGCAAGCAGGCTCGGAAGGAGCCACTGTCGGAGATGCATATATCTCGCGATTGTCGCAAATTCATTTGCCGCTGCATCCCAAGACGAGGCTCACCCGGACTCGCGCAATGACCAGCCGCCCCATCACCGTACTCCTGCAGGAATTCGCTTCCGGCGACAAAGAAGCACTCGATCGCCTGATGCCGCTGGTCTATACGGAACTGAAGAAGTTGGCGAGCGGAGCCCTCCGCCGGGACCGAACCGGACACACCCTCCAGCCCACCGCTCTGGTCCACGAAGCCTACGCGCGGCTCATCGGACAAAACCAGCCGGACTACCGCAGCCGTGGCCATTTTCTTGGCGTCGCCGCCCGTCTCATGCGGCAAATCCTGACAGACCACGCGCGCGCCCGTCTGGCCGGCAAACGCGGTGCTGGGCAACAGCATCTCTCGCTCAACGAGGCGCTTGACGCCGCCTCCGCCCATCAACCCACGAACATCATCGCCCTCAACGACGCTCTCGATGCCCTCGAACGCCACGATCCGCAAAAGGCCCGCCTCATCGAAATGCGTTTCTTCGGAGGGCTCACCGCAGAAGAGTCCGCTGCAGTACTGGAGCTTTCCGTCGACAAAGTCCGCTCCGAGCTCCGCATTGCCCAAGCCTGGCTCCACCGCGAACTGAATCGCAAAAAATAATTCCCAATTTCCTACCCGTTTTTCCGCACTCCCATTGAAGCGATTTTCATTCGCTGATTTCTGGAGGGAATCATGACCACACGGATTTTGAAATTTCTCGGCCTATGCTGCGGCGCCAGCCTCAGCCTCTTCGCTCAAAACACCACCACCTGGGTATCTGCCACAGGCAACGACTCGAACAATTGCACACAAAGCTCTCCCTGCCTCACCATGCAGGCCGCCTATAACAAGACCAACGAATCGGGCTCCATCCACGCTCTCAGCGCTGGGAATTTCGGCTCCCTCAGCATCGCCAAATCCATCCGGCTCCAAGGCGTTCCCGGAGCCATCCTGCAGCAGCTTACGGTCACGGTCACCAGCGCCACCGTCGCGATTGAGGACATCACCATCGAGACTCCGCCCTCCAATGCGGCAGCCTTCACCGCCACGCTCACCAGTTCCTTGCTCGGCGTTTCTACCATCAGTCTCAGAAATGTCTCCATCAACACCCGGAACTCTGGCGTCACAGCCCGATTCCAGATCGACACCGGATCTAACGTCTATCTGAAGGACATCACCGTCTCTGGCGGCACGGTGGCATTGGCAGTCGAAGGAGTCAGTGGGGGCGGCAATACTTACCTCGATCATGTCTCTGCCTTTGGAGCCACCAAGGGTCTCTATCTCGAAAGCGTCACCGCGATGATCCGCAATTCGAACTTCCATCACAACACCTTGGGGATACAAGTCAGTTCCTTCGCCAGTTCTTCCAGCGTCCTGCTCAAGAACACCGACGTCAGCTCGAACGGCCAAGGCTTGGTCGTCAGCTTCCTGAACGTAAGGCCCACCAACATTCGGCTCGACGGTTCATCCTTCACGGAGAACGGAACCGGCATCTCCCCCGCAGACGCCAGTATCTACACCTTCCGCACCAACATCTTTGCTGGCAATGTCGTCGATGGAGCGCCCGCGCTGGCCGCCTCCCTGCGCTAGGAGAATCCCGATGAAAATCCACCACCTTCTTCTGGCCCTCAGCCTCAGTGCGCCGCTCCAGGCGGCGCTGCTCTACGATCAATCGCCGCCGAATCCGAACGCGATCGACATCACCAACTACCGGGTCGCCGACAACTTCATCCTCACCCAGAACTCCACCCTCAACACGATCGACTTCTGGTACCAGGCGCAGTTCGAGGACGATCTCAACTCCGTCACCTGGGCCCTCTATACCGATGCCTCGCAGTCCGTCGGGAACCTCATCGCCACCGCCACGGCCACCCCGGTCACCAGCGTCGACAGCAACGCTTTCCTCGCCACATTCTCGCTCGGCAGCATCACTCTCGCCGCTGGCAACTACTGGCTGGAACTGCACTCTGGCTCCACCCTCACCGACGGGTCAGGCTTCAGCGTCTATTGGTCCGCCACCAACGAGAACCCCTCGGCCCATGCGCGCTTCCAGCCAAGTGGAGTTCCCAACATCACAAGCGACAGTCCCGGCTTCCAGCAGATGGCCTTCCGGGTCCAGGGGACAACGCGCGGTGTCGAGCTCGATGACGCCGAACTCCCCGAACCGGCCACCTGCCTCAGCCTTGGCATCGGCCTGCTGGCAATCTCGGTATGGCGCCGAATTCGCTAACGTAGATACTCATGAGCGACGCGCGCTGGATCCGGGTGCAAAGTGCCTTTTTAGAAGCGGCGGAGTTGGCTCCTGACGCCCGCTCCGCCTTTCTCGACACCTTTTGCGAAGGCGACACCGAGTTGCGCGCCGACATCGAATCCTTGCTCGCCTCAGACAATTGGAGCACCGACGCCATCGCCGATGCGGTGCATGACGAAGCCGCCCTGCTGCTCGATGATCGCAACCTCACCGGCCAGCGCCTAGGTCCCTATCGCGTCCTCCATGAGATCGGCCGCGGCGGCATGGGTACGGTCTATCTCGCCGTTCGCGACGACGATCAGTTCCAAAAGCAGGTCGCCGTCAAGGTCGTCAAACGCGGCATGGACACCGCTGAAGTCCTCGCCCGCTTCCGTCACGAACGGCAGATTCTCGCCAACCTCGAGCACCCTTACATCGCCCGTCTTCTCGACGCTGGCACCACCCCCGACGCCCGTCCCTTCTTTATCCTCGAATACGTCGATGGCAAAAATATCGACGTCTACTGTCGCGAGCAGAAGCTCTCGCCCGCCGCCTGCTGCCGCCTCTTTCTGCGTGTCTGCGAGGCCGTCTCTTATGCCCATCGCAATCTCGTCGTGCACCGCGACCTCAAGCCTGGCAACATCCTGGTCAATGCCGATCACACCCCCAAGCTCCTCGACTTTGGGGTTGCCAAACTGCTCTCGAATGAAGGCGACGGCAGCACCACCGCACTGCCCCATCGCCCCTTCACCCCGGACTACGCCAGCCCGGAGTTGGTTCGTGGTCTCCCCGTCACCACGGCGGCCGACGTCTATGCGCTCGGGGCCGTTCTCTTTGAAATGCTCACCGGCCGCCGCGCCCAGTCCATTACCTCTTCCACTCCTTCCGAGGTGGAGCGCGCCGTTTGCGAAATCGAAGTCACCCGCCCCAGTTCCATTTCCTCCGGACTCAACGCCGACCTCGACAACATTGTCCTCATGGCGATGCGCAAGAATCCGGCACGCCGCTATTCCTCGGTCGATCTGCTCGCCGAAGACATCCAACGCTATCTCGATGGCAAACCCATCGCCGCCCGGCAGGATTCCTATCTCTACCGCAGTGCAAAGTTCCTGCGCCGCAATTGGCTTGAGGTCGGAGCGGCCACAGCTGTCATCCTCAGTCTGGTGGTCGGTCTCGCAATCTCCGTCGACCAATCCCGTCGAGCGAATGCCGCCACCCAGGCCGCTCTTGCCGAACGCCAGATCGCGCTCCAGGAGCGCAGCCGTGCCGAGCACCAATCAAAAGAAGCGATGGCCGCTCGCGAAGCCGAGGCCACTCAGCGCGGCATTGCAGACCAGCAACGCCTCCGTGCCGAACTCCGCGCCACAGACCTGTTACAACTCTCCAACCATTCTCTCTTTGAGATCCACGATTCCATCAAGGTTCTCCCCGGCGCCATCGCCGCCCGGCGCGCCATCGTCAAGAGTACCCTCGACTATCTCGCCCGTCTCGAAAAGGAAAGTACCGCCGATCCCCGCCTCCGCCTCACCCTCAGCGCCGCCTATTACCGCCTCGCCAACATCCAGGGCGATATCTTTGGCCCCAGCATCAACGATTTCGCCGGTGCCCGGGAAAGCCTTCTCCACGCAGAATCCCTCCTCCGCCCTCTCTATGAGAAAGCGCCGTCGGATCCACAACTCCTCCAGCGCTGGATTGAGATCGAATCCGCACTCGCGGAAAACACCAACCATATCGGCAACCGGGGAGTCGCCGAAGCATCCTACCTGAAGCTCCTCCCCCTCACCCATCGCCTCGCACAAATCTCTCCCGACGATCGCATCGCCAAAACGCACGAAGCCCACATCGAAAGCCGTCTCGTCTACGTCGTCAATCCAGACCAGTTCGCAGCCGCCCAACACCACGCCACCCGCATGGTGCAGCTCTACAGTGAACTCGTCCGTCGTTTCCCCAATCAGCTCGAACTGAAACAACACTACGGCGGCGGCCTTGCCACCTTCGGCAACCACGCCATGCGCACTGGCAATCTCGAAGTCGCGGCAGACGCCTACCGTCAGGCCATTGAAATCCGCGAAACCCTGCTCGCCGCAGACCCCAACAATGCCGTCTCCAAGCGCAGCCTACTCGTGAACTACGGCAACTACGCCACCGTCCTCGGCCTCGCCTGGATGCCGAACCTCGGGCGTTACGCCGATTCCCGCGCCTACAGTCAGAAAGCCGTCACCCTCGCGCGCGAACTCGTTCAATCCGACGCCCAGGACACCAATGCCCGCTACGATCTCGCCATGTGCCTCTCGCGTCTCGGCATGGTCCAGCCCGACCCGGGAGGCGAAAGCTCTTCTCTGGCCAGCCTCAGCGAAGCCATTGCGCTCATCGAACCGATCTACGCCGCAAACCCCAAATCCACTCCCGTCGCAGCCCAGCTCTCCATGGCCCGCGAATACGCTGGACATCGCCTCCGTGCTCTTGGCCGCATCGACGAAGCGATCCGCCAATACCAGCAGGCCATCGCCGATGCCGAAGGAGCGATGAGCGGCGGCAGTGGTAGTCTCACCGTCCAGGCCTTCGTCACCGAAGAAGCGCTCGCCGATCTTTACGCCACCCGTAAGGACAGCACCACCGCACTCGATTTCTCCCGCCGCGCCATCGCCCGCGCAGAAGCCTTCTTCCGTTCCGACCCGAATTCCGAACCCCGCGCCGCACACCTCGCCCGTGCCTACGCCGAACTCTCGGCCATTCACCGCAGCTTCGGGCAACACGGCGAAGCGCGCGAGGCGGCCCAACATGCCCTCACCCTCTGGGCTCCCGTACGCAATGCTGCCGCTATGTTCTCCCACCGGAAAATCGCGCAGGAGACTCGCGATTACCTAAACACCACCACCGCGCAGTCGCCTCGTTAAACGCCGCCCCCGCTCCCGCACCGCTTCCATCGTCGTCAAATCCATCTGGTATTGGCAAAATCGCATGAGGCGCGGCAGATTCCAATACGACGCACCTGTTCGCCCATAGCGGTAAAGCGTACTCGCCACAAAGACATGCGGTCCACTCTCATACCAGTCCGTCGTCTCACGCCGAAACTCGATCTGCTTCCAGAACGAGGTCTGACCAAACTCCAGCACCGGCACATCCAAGCCAAACTGCTCCCGCAGACAAGCCAGCGCCGCGCTTACATACGGTTCCACACCGTAATGAACACTCAGTTCCGAAATCCGTCCAAAGTCAACGGGACACCCCGACTGCAAGATCCACACCGCATCGGCCACCCACCGCGATGCCGGCGATGGGTTGTACAAGATCCCATGGATCAAAGTATGAAAGAAGTGATCCGTGGTGCAGAGCGTCCAGAACTCGCCCCCCTTCAACGGAAACGCTTCCACCTTCTCCCGCACCGGGCCATCGATCCCCGGTCTGGACCCCAGATAGGACATCCGCCAATGGATGTCGAACTCCACCCCGCCCGGATGCCGAAAGCCTGCCCCATGCCGGAAGGTCGTAAACTCCGCATCCAGCCGCAACGGCGTCGGATGTAGATCAATCTCACAGCCCTGCTGCATCAGAAAATCGATCACATCGATCGCCCGCTCTTCCTCCACCAGAACATCCAGGTCATGCATCGCCCGCAACCCAAAATCCCGATAATAAAGCGAGGCGAGCGGCGCACCCTTCAACAACACCACACGCCCAAATCGTTCCTGCAACTCCCGCAATACCGGAACACCGCGATACACCCGCTGCTCCCCTTCGAGCCAAAGCTTCTTCCGAATCCCCTTGATCCGGCTGAGTTCGCTGCCCGCATACCCCACTTCCACCAGATGCGCATGCACCAAGGGCAACAAACGGTAAGAAGCCCCTGGCACATGCTCCAGTTGCGTTGCGGCATACCACTCCTGCCAAGCCTTGATCGCCCGGACCTTCGGTGCAAGTGCGGCTTCGAGCAGGAGAACGTCCAGCATTAAACTTTACGCCTCCGATCGAGCGAATCCTTCAACACGCGCAAGTACTCTCGTGCCAGTGCGGGCTTCGCTCCCATCATGCTGTCCGAACGCTGCCGGCGCTCCGCCAACACATCGGGTAGAATCACCGATTTCAGCCCCGCCTCCACCGCTCGCGCATACCAATCCACAAACTCGCCAGCCTTCAGTTCCGGCCGGTACAACCCGGCACGCTCATACACACTGCGCCGCGCCAGCAACCCCGTCGCATTGACGCCCGGCTGCTGCCCCAAAACCACTCCCGTCGCATCCACCACCTGCTCCACCTGTCCAAAAACCAGTTCCGGATAAGGCGCTTTCGTCAGCGCCGCCCACTGCTTCTCGAGCTTGTCTGGACGCCACACATCGTCGCTATCGAGCAGCCCGATCTGGTTTCCCACAGAGGCCAGAATGCCGGTATTCCGGGCTGCCCCAACTCCTCCATTCGGCTGCACCAACAACCGCACCCGCTCGCCAAAACTGCGCGCAACCGCTGCCGTTCCATCGCTCGATCCATCATCGACAACAATCACCTCGAGCGGCGCCAGCGTCTGCCCCAGCGCGCTCTCAATCGCACGCCCCAGCGTCTTCTCTGCGTTGTAAGCCGGAATCACCACCGAGATCATCGCGGTCGCAAACTCATCAAGGCTTTTCCAGGTTCGTAAGGCCCCTATACCAGCCGCCTTCCGGCGCGCTAGACTTTTCCGCAGAACCGCAACAAGATTCATCGATTGCTGCGTCATCCCGGTCGTCATATTCTGGCCATGGATCCGGTATTCCATCACCTGATCGCGCAGGGTCAGAATCGGCTCGCCAGATTCAAGCACCCGCATGAAGAAGTCCTGATCCTCGCCGTAGATCAAGCCCTCATCGATCGGCCCCAACTGCTCCAGATAGGATTTACGAAAGAGTCCCGCGCCAAACAGATACATCGGAACCAAATCCTCGTCGGTTTCATAGCGCAGTCTGGGCAACACCCCTTCGCCCATCGCCACCCACCGCGCCCGCCCCAACACCCCCTGGAGATGTGGCTGTGCCAACAAGCGCGCGGTCTGCACCCGCGTCTTGTAGGGAGTCCAAACGTCATCGGCATCGAGAAACGCAACAAACTCCCCTTGCGCCCGCTCAATCCCCAAATTGCGTGCCGCTCCCGGTCCGGTCTTTCCCTCCAGCGTGAGGAGTTTCGTTCGCGGATGCCGTCTGGCGATCTCCGCCGTGCCATCCGTCGAGTGATCGTCGATGACGAGAATCTCAAAATCTTCATGACCCTGCTCATCGACACTCGCCAAGGCCACCGGAAGAAATCGCTCCGCATTCTTGGCCGGAATCACAACCGAAATCATGCGCGCCTCCCCAGTAACCCACAAATAGCGTCCGGAATCTGTTCGAGTTCAGTCCCCGCTTCCAGCCAATACGCTGGAACCGCTCGCACCACCCGCGACACCTTCCGCATGATTCCCATCGAATCACCATTGAGATGAAACACGGAGGTCGGCGCCAATGCCTGCATCGCTTCCCCCGCCGTTGCTGGAACAATCCGCGTCCGCTTCTCCCCCGTCACCCGCGGTAACAGAATCGCCCGAATCGGAAACCCTCGTGACACCCGCTCGGCCGCCTGCTCGTTCACATAGACAACGGCCTTCTGTTCGCCCAACTCCTCCGGATTCACCACCCAATCCCGCAACCACGGCAAGCGATGCAAATTGTCCGGCACCACCTTCGCCGTCGCATACAAGCTATGCACCCAAGGCTCTTCGCCTTCATGATCGAGCAAAACGTAATCATCCCCCGCATAGAGCAAAGGCGAATGCAAACAGCTCAAGGTCGACGTCGATTTCCCAGACCCGCTCTTTCCCGCCAACAACACCCCGCCATCGGCAAAGCCCACCGCGCCCGCATGCACCGGCTGCAACGCTCGCTTCTCCATGCCCCAATGAATCAATTGCCGGAAAGGAAAGGTCTGCTCCCACCAAGGCACAAACTTGCGATTCTGCGTCCAATACAGCGCACAGCCGCTCTCCAGATCCATCAAATGCAACAGATGCTGACTCTGGATATAGTGCGCCCGGTAACGGCCCTGGCCCCAGCCCCGAATCGCCCCATTCGCCAGATAGGAATCCTGGTCCCAAGGAGGCGGATGCATCGCAACCCCGGTCGAAGCCGAATCGAAACAAGTAACGCTTACCGTCGCGGTGGAATCAGGCACCGTCAGATGGGCCATTGCCCGTGTCAGATGCGAAACTAAGGCCTCGCCCGCAAACCGCGCACGAAGTCGTTGTTTTCCCAGAGCAAATACCTGCTCTAGCTTCCCCGTATTTTCGGTTGCCGAATCTGCGAGTGCGATACAGGATGAAAAGTATCGCTCCTGGCTCATTGGGGTCGCGGAGCCGGCCACCCCGTCTCGTCCACATCGTGCACAGGATCAAGCAACAGAAGATCCTGCATGTCGGTGTACTTTTCCAACGCCGGAGCCTGATAAGTAGAGAACGGAATCGACTTCACGGTCTCCGCCGCACTGCGCGGTTCCACCCGAATCAAACCCTCGGCCAGCAACTCGGC
The DNA here is from genome assembly GCF_000702445.1 of Bryobacter aggregatus MPL3. Lineage (NCBI taxonomy): Bacteria > Pseudomonadati > Acidobacteriota > Terriglobia > Bryobacterales > Bryobacteraceae > Bryobacter > Bryobacter aggregatus. The sequence goes on along the minus strand of NZ_JNIF01000003.1, from coordinate 4,108,341 downwards.
AAAGAACTTCTCCAGATCTTCTTGCAACGACACAACTTCAGGAAACTGAACGGTCCAGGCCGCACAGATCGCTTCCGCGCTCTGGCCCTCCGTTATGCGAATCCAGGCATCGGCAGCACTGTCTCGCAAAGAAAAGTAAGTCCCAATTTCGAGGTTGACAACGATGACCTCAGTCTCAAAACTCTCCTCGATCGCCTGGGGAGCATTGACCGCATACGTGTCACTGTACTTCATGGTGGATGGTTACCGATAGATTACAGCATCCACCCGCAGAAAACACTCCGTTAAAGCACTAGACGTCGTGCCCAGATATTGCGATATCGTACTGGTACATCGTGGTCCTGCAACGACAGCGGCAACTCCGGCGCATGCGCCTGGTAGGTCCCCACCACCCGGTGCGCCACACGGCCAATCACCTCTTTGCGATGCTGGACCAGAATCCCGTTTAACATCACCGTCACATAAGCGGGCTTCGCCAGATCCGGCCCCACAAATTTCGGCGCTTCCCAGATGATGTCATAGGAATTCCACTCCCCCGGCTTCCGGACTGCGTTCACCAACGGCGGATACTGTCCATACACCGCGCCAGCCTGCCCATCGGCATAGGTCGGGTTGTTGTAGCTATCCAGTACCTGGATCTCGTAATTCCCCATGATCAGAATTCCCGAATTCGCACGCCACTGCGAGTCTCCCGAGATCTCCGTTGGCGGCGACCACTCGACGTGCAACTGCACATCGCCAAAACTCTCCTTCGTCTGGGCATCGCCCGCCCCCGGCACCACTTCCATCGTTCCGTTCTCGAGCTTCCAGGACTGGCGCGGTCTGCCCGTCTTCCCCCGGAAAGTCCACTGCGAAAGATCGCTCCCATCAAACAGAACGATCGCATCCGACGGCGCTCCACCCACCACATTCGCAGGCGTCACCACAGGCGGCTTCGGACGATCGATATCGTGAACCTTCCAACGCTGAAATGGAATAATGGGCGTATCGCTATACCCGGTCGCCTGGTTGAAACGTTTAGGGTCTTTCGCTTGTTGTGCAAACGCAGCCGTACTGGCAAAAATCGTGCTGAAAAGGGAACGTCGATTCATCGGCTCAAGCGTATCAAACCACCGTCTGCTCAGGCGAACGTGACCTCACCCCAGAACTGAATTTGATCTCGTCCCAGGCGCTTGGCGCAGTACAACGCCTCATCCGCTTGGTGGAAGATTTTTTGCGAATCAAGCGGATCGTGCCACTCACTCACCCCGCAAGAAAAAGTAACCCGCTGAAGACTCCCATCGGGCGCCAGAAAACTCTTCTTCCGCGCCGCCTCACAAATCCGGCTCAGCATCGCGGCCGCCTCTGTTTCCCCGCCCTGGATCGTAATCACAAACTCGTCGCCGCCCCAGCGCCCCACCCAGTCCACCCGCCGTACATTGTGCCGCAGCAGATCCCCAATCTGCCGCAAAACCGAGTCGCCAAACTCATGCCCAAACGTATCATTCAGCTTCTTGAAATTATCGAGATCCAGAATCGCAAAACTCAACGCACCCTGCCGGATGCGGGTCAGCTCGATTGAATCCCGCAGCCGGTCCTCCGCGCTCCGCCGGTTAAAGACACCCGTCAAATGATCGATCGTCCCGTTCTCATTGGCACTCCGCACCAGATCATGCAGCGAACGCGTCAAATAGTTCACGTTCGACATCAGAATGCCCACCTCATCCTTGTAGTGCCCCGGCAACTCTGGCAGCACCCGATGATTCAGATAACGATCCAGTTGCCGCGAGGTATAGAGAATCGGGCGAAGAATCGTCGAGAGCACCCAATAGGCAAACACCGCAGCCGCAGCCGCTGACAGGCAACTGATCAGAATCGCCTGTTCCAGCGCTTCCCCACGAAGCGGCGAGAACCCGATAAAGTACACCTCCATCGCCGCGACCGGCAACAGAACACTGACGACAACCCCCAACACCACCTTGCTGCGAAAGGTATTCGCAAGCGGCAAGCGGTCCAGCAAGGCATAAAATCGCATCGATCTCGACATAAATCGGATTTCTGGGGAGTCCTGTTGAATCCATCGGCGGTTCTCAGACCGTCTTTATACTGTGGCGTCGTTTCAAGACGCATCTACGAATCCCGGCCGAATTCAGATTTTCATTTGGAGATAAAATGTTCACCGTGACCCCTCGCTGGACCCTGCTCTTGACCCTCGCCGCAGCCGCCCTCTTCGCCGACGAGCCCTACAAAGGTCCAGTTCCCGAGAAAACAGATCTCCCCTACCTCCGGCACGCCAACAAACTCATCCCCACCGATGTGGGCGCCGCCAGCCAGCAGGACGCAAAAAACGACACCGTCTACACCGTCTCCGGCCTGAACTCCACCGCCAAAACTCCCCTCACCGAGCCCTCGTTTATAGTCAAAGTCAAAAGTCTCAACATCCAGCAGATGCAGCTCTACAAGATGGAGACCAAAGGCGGCCAGCGTGTCCTGTCTATTCCCAAAAACACGCGCAAGAATGGCCCTCGCGCCATCCGCCTTTCCCTCGACCCTCTCTCCGCCGGTCTCTATAAGCTCGAAGTCCAGGAAGCCCTCGAAGTCGGCGAATATTGTCTCTCGCCCTCTGGCGACAATAGCGTCTACTGTTTCTCTGTTTATTGAGGCCGCAATTGCTAAACTCAGAACTTCTATGTTCCAAGGTCTAGAACACACCGCAATCGCTTCCCCGAACCCCAAGCGCCTCGCTGACTGGTACGTCGAGCACCTCGAGTTCCGTATTAACTTCGAGTACGCCGGCAATTACTTCGTCAAGGCGAGCAACGGCTCTATGCTGGAAATCATCCCCAGCGAAGGGGAAGCTGGCCCCAACGAGATGAAGACGCCCGGCATCCGTCACTTCGCCATTGCTAGCGACGATTTCGACGCCGCCTACGCCTTCCTCCAGAGCAAGAACGTCACCTTCACCGGTGAACCCTTCACCAATCAGGGAAACAAGCTGGTCTTCTTCAAGGATGCCGACGGCAACCTCTGCCACCTCATCCAGCGTGAAACGCCTCTTCCCTAAGCGCAACACTTGAAACGTCAGATCTTCAAGGCCTTCGAGTATCCGGAATTCCGGATCATGTGGCTTGGCGCCTGCACCTCTTCCATCGGAACCTGGATGCAGAACCTGGCCCAGAGTTGGCTTGTCTACGAACTGACGAAATCCGCTTGGTATCTCGGCCTCGACGCCTTCCTCGGACAGATTCCAATCTTTCTGTTCTCCATCCTGGGAGGCGTCGTCGCCGATCGGAAAGACCGCCGCAAAGTCCTTGTCGTCTCGCAAATCATCCAGATGAGTTGCGCCTTTCTGCTGGCGACCCTGGCTTATCTCCACATCGTCCAGGTCTGGCACATCCTGGCGCTCTCCTTCACGGTCGGAACCGCCCAGGCCTTTGGCGGCCCTGCGTACCAGGCTCTCGTTCCCTCCCTCGTCAAGAAGGAAGACCTCCAAAACGCGATCGCGATGAACTCCATCCAGTTCAACGTCGCCCGCGTCATCGGTCCCACCATCGGCGGCGTCACCCTCGCCAAATTCGGAGCCGTCTGGTGCTTCGGCATCAATGCCCTAAGCTTCCTCGCCGTCATCTTCACCCTCACCAAGGTCGCCCCCAGACCTCCGGCAATGACTCACAAGGAACCCATCCTCGAAAGCATGAAGGTTGGCCTTCGTTTCATCCGCGACAACAGCGCCATGCGCAGCCTCGTCGCGCTCGCCTTCCTCATGACTCTGCTCGGCGTCCCGCTGCTCACCTTCCTCCCGGTGGTCGCCGAACGCGTCTACCATCTCGGCGAAGACGCTTATTCGTCAATGCTCGTCATCTCTGGAATCGGTAGCGTCGTGGGAGGCATCTTTGTGGCCGCCACCAGCAACTACCAGAAGAAAGGCCTGCTCTCGCTGGTCGCTCTCGGCACCCTCGGCGCACTGATTTTCGGCTTCGGCATCGCCCCCAACTTCTACGTCAGCCTTGTCATGCTTTTCTGCGCCGGAGCCGCGCTCATCGCCTGCTTCGGCCTCGTTTCCTCACTCGTGCAGGCCATCGTACAGGATTCCATGCGCGGCCGCGTGATGAGTGTCTACAACGTCGCCTTCCGCGGCGGCATGCCCTTCGGCGCTTTCGCTGCGGGCAAAGCCATCGAAAGCTTCGGCGTCCAGCAAGTCCTCGCCGCCAACGGCCTGCTGCTCATGCTCATCACCGGCATCTTCTTCTTCACCCAACGCCGCCTCGCCCGCCTCTAGCCCGAAACAATGGACCGTCTCCTTTGGAACTGACGCTTCCAGATTAGGATATTGAATTGGCAGGCTATACCAACACTGCATTCGTAAGCTCAAAATTTGACATCATCGGGGACGATGACTTTCAGAAGAAAGTGAAGATCCTGTTTGACGAATTGTGGGCTCTGAAAGATGATCTCGGAAAAGACTTCATCCGCGAGCTGGATAGCACCCCGCATACGATCGGCATCAAGAAGGGGAACAACACAACCTCTGTCTCTGGCGAGAATCAATATTACAAACTGATCGCCGCGTTCCGCACGAACAACTGGGTGGAGGCGCGGAAACAACTCCAAGCCTCGCTCTCCAAGAGCTTTTTCTCGACGGCAGACAAACTGGCCAAGCAACTCGTCGCGCCCACCCCAGGTCTGACGAACTATGCGTTCACACCCGCGCAAGTGAAAGCGCTCGATGCCGCCGACGTCAAGTTTGGCGCACCGAAGACAGCACCGATGTTCTCGCCCAAAGGTCTGTTTTCGTCAAATTCCGTCAAGGAAAGTACGATCTCTTCTCTCGAAAAGCAGTGGGAAAAAGCGCTCACGAAATTTCTTGCCGGCGGGGACTGTCTCTTTACAGCCGCCGAGCAGTACACGATGATCGCGCGCAAGCTGGAGCCATGGCTCGAGAGAGGCACAGGTGTCCCGGCCGTGATTGGCGTTGATCTGACAAAGGACGAAGTGACTTGCGCCTTCGACGGTACGAAGGGAAAGCGTCCGGTGGCGATTGGTTTTGCGCATGAGTTGATTCATGTTTACTACTCAGTGACCGGCCAGCGCCTTTATGAATTTGAGAAGATTCATGACGAATCGCTAACAACCGGTTTGCCACCAGATCACTTCCGAAAGTACACCGAGAATCACTTCCGGACAGCATGGCCGGAAGGCAAATTGGACTTGCGCCTCTTCTATTTCAATCAGGAGCGGCATCGCATCTGCGCGTATTGCGGGCATGCGAATATTGTCGATCTGAATGTCGCCAAGGTACTTTCCGGTGAGACCAAGGTACATCCGGATGTGAAGGCATACTTTAAGGCCTTACCGCAGGGAAGTCCGAAGTATCAGGATCTGAACTTATGCCAGAAATGCGGAAAGTCGCTGCCGGCGCAGGCGCAGTCGGTAGGGCATTTACCGGCATCTACGCTTTAGGAGTTTCAGCTCACAGCGATAGCCGAACCTCTCTCCATATCACCCACGTTAGCCGCTGGCCGCGGAGTGGGGTTTCGAACGGCTCAAGTGGATTCCAGTCTCTAACGATTTTCTTTGTAACGGCACTTCCTACCCAAAAATCCAATCGCAATGAAGCCGCTCGCCTCGCTCTTCGTTCTTTCAATCTCACTCTCCGCACAAACCATCACGACCCTCGCCGGCACAGGCACGGCGGGATACTCGGGCGACAATGGCCCCGCCACCCAAGCCCAGATCAATCGCGCCGTCGGCCTCGCCGGTGACGCCTCCGGCAACCTGATTCTCGCCGACCAGAACAACCACCGCATCCGTAAAGTCGACCGCAACGGCATCATCACCACCATCGCCGGAACAGGCGCCGCAGGCTTCAGCGGAGACAACGGCCCCGCTCTCCAGGCCCAGTTCGACAGCCCCACCGGCGTCTGCATCGACCCCACCGGAAACATCTACGTCAACGACCTCAACAACCACCGGGTCCGCCGCATCGCCACCAACGGAACCATCACCACCATCGCAGGTAACGGCATCGCCGCCGATTCCAGCGACGGCGGACCCGCCAGCGCCGCCAGTCTCGTCCTCCCCATCCGCTGCGCAGTCGATCCCGCGGGCAACCTCTACATTGCCGACCAAGGCACCCACAAAGTCCGCAAAGTCTCGCTCAGCGGCACCATCAGCACCGTCGCCGGAACCGGCGCCGCCGGTTTCTCGGGCGACGGAGGCCAAGCGAATCAAGCCGCGCTGAACAATCCCATCGCGCTCGCCACCGACGGTAGCGGTACGCTCTACATCACAGACCAGTCCAACCAACGCATCCGCCGCGTCGGCACCAACGGCATCATCACCACCTACGCTGGCAACGGCAACATCGGCTTCTCCGGCGACGCCACAGCAGCCACCTCCGCCAGCCTCCGTTACCCGGGCGGCATCGTTACAGACTCTGTGGGTGCTCTCTACATCGCCGATACCGAAAACCAACGCATCCGCAAGGTCTATGCCGGCATCATCACCACCATCGCCGGAACCGGTGTCGCAGGCTTCTCGGGTGATCGCGGCGCCGCCGCTGCCGCCCAACTCAATTCCAGCCTCGCGCTCGCCATCTCTCCGTCCGACAACCTCTTCATTGGCGACACCGGCAACGACCGCATCCGTTCGCTCTCCGCTCCTGCCGTCGCCAATCCCCTCATCAGCAGCGCCAGCATCACCAACGCCGCCAGCTTCCAAACCGGAATCGTCCCCGGCGGCATGATCACCATCTTCGGAACCAATCTCGGAGCGCGCCTCGGGCAGATCATCACACCATCCACCAATACCTGGCCCACGCTTCTCAATGGCATCCAGGTCTCGCTCGACAACGCGCCCGCCCCCGTCTACCGCGTCTTGAATCTCGAGGGCCAAGAGCAGATCACCATCCAAGCCCCCCTGTCACTGTCGGGCCGAAACCGCGTGCAAGTGATCGTCACTACGTCGGCTGGCTCTAGCGCTGGCATCTCCGTCCCCATTCTCAACGCACAACCCGGCCTCTTCTTGCTCGATGGAGCCGCCAATGTTGCCACCCACGCCGACGGCAGCGTCGTAACAACCAGCAACCCCGCCACCCGAGGTGAAACCGTCGTGTTGTACCTCACCGGTCTCGGCCAAGTGGAACACGCGCCCACCACAGGACAACCCACCCCCTTCTCCCCGCTCAGTCCCAGCATCCTCACCCCCACGGTGAACATCGGCGGCAACCAGGCAACGGTCTCCTTCTCGGGACTCACCCCCGGCTTCATCAGCCTCTACCAGATCAACGTCCTCGTTCCAAACGCGGCGCCCAGTGGCTCGGTCGACCTCGCCGTCCAGGTCTCGGGCGTCACCAGCAACATCGGAAAAATTCCGATTCGCTAAAACAACTCATCCAACATCCGGAAGCGATAGAGCAACTGCTCGTCCCTGCAATGCGCAGGCACATGGGCAAGCAGCATCTCTTCGGCCTCCAAGCCAAAATCAGAGCGAACGCTACGCAGAGCAAGCGCCCAATCCTGAGCCGGATGCGTCAGCCCCGCGCGTCCAAGATCAACCATCCCCGACAGTCTGCCCTCCGCGGCGAGAAAGTTCGGCAAACACGCATCGCCATGCGTGAAACAGACAACGTCCGGCAACGGCGGCAACGCATGCAGTTCCTTCAGAATCGCAGCAGCAACCTCCGGACTACAGTCATCCACCAACCCTGCGGCCAAGCGCTCTTCGGCCTCACGCAATCGCAATTCCCAACTTGCTGAAAACGGACACCCGGCAACAGGCAGGGCGTGAATCTGTTCCAAAGCCTCCACCAGCACCGCCACACTCGTCTGCCAAGGCAGTTCGGTCAGATCGACGCCAGGCACCACCGACATCCGTAGCAACCCAGGCTCGCACGATAGAATCTGCGGCACTGGCAAGCGCCCCTGGCACCAGGCGAGCACAGCGCCTTCTTGTTCCACCTCTCCTGATTTCTCAATCCAAACCCGCCCCTCCGCATCTTCCAGACGAACCACAGCCGCACCAGAGCACCCAATCAAAATTGGCGTCTTTTGTATCTCCATAAGGTCATTCTCCAACAGCCTAAAAAATCAATCACAAAAAATGTGATTTTATTTCTCCTTTGCTTTCAACATAATGCAAATCCACCCTCCAGTTCTCTCGCCCCCCGCCAGGACAATAGCAGCAGTTCTGGTGCTGTGTGCCGTTCACTCTTTTCCGCAGTCACCAGCAAACATCTTTTTGTGAAAAGAGAAGAAGGAGCGAGATAAAAATGAAACAACAGATCGCAGAAAACAAATTCCAAGAGGATCCACCCTACCAGGACTACAAGTCCAAGCTCCGTCAGGACTGCCAACCTGATTCTGAACTCGAAGAACTCGCCTTCGAGCGCTTCGCCTGGGCAAGCTACCAGGTGACCAAAGCCAGATCCTACGAACGCATCGCCGAACAAAAATGGCTCGAATCCCCCAGCGATCCCGGTCTAACCCTCACACTCGAACGCATCGTCAAACTGGCCATCCTGCAGGAGCGCCGTGCCAACAGTGCCCTCCACGAACTGCGGCAACTCCAGAAAGACCGCTTCGCCGCCTACGAAGTCCACGCCGAACTCTGCGCGATGGGGCGCGAGGTCAGCATCCCCAAGAGTCTGCCCACCACAGAGCTCCGCAAATCCAATCTGCAAAGAACGAACCCAAACTACCTCGCCCAGTTCCTCCTCTACCAGACGCAAGAGGTCAAAGATGCGGCGCAAGCCATGCAGCAGGCATCCCCAACCAAGCCGGATGATCTCAAACTCAGCATCGAGCAACTCATCCAAATGGCAAAAGACGCCGGCATCACCCACTAAGAAACGCGAGCCTGTCTCGCTGCCAATCTCCGCCCCGCAAGGAGCAACCGTGAATCAAGACGACAAATTAGAAGTCCGTATCGAGGAAGCCAACAACACCAACGGACCCAATAAGCCCCGGCGGCGCATCCGCATCGTCCCTCCTGTCCAGGTCAACGATGTCGAAGATCTGGGAAGCTTCAACCGGCTCCTCGATCGCCTCTTCTCAGAGCTCCCGCCCCAAAACATCCAGCAGGAAGGCGACCTCATTGCCCTCGCCCAGCTCCGCTGGATCACCGAGCGCCTCAACAGCCTCATTGAACGGGAAATCAACCACCGCGTCCGCCTCCCGCACCTCCAAACCACGGCCGACGCCGGCAATCGTCTCATGCTCGCCTACCGGCTCTGCCTCGCAGACCGTTCCTTCGTTTTGCTCACCAAGCAGCACCTCGACACCGTCAAAACGCTCAACCCGCTATCGGCCCGCATCGAAAAGTGGGCCGCCCCCAAAGCGCCACGAAAGGAGAAATAGCCATGCCCAAGAAAAAAACGGCCTACCGAGGCTGCTACCACAGCCTCGACGGCGTCAACCTCAACGCCACTCCCTCTCAGATTGAAGAGTCAGGCACCGTCCGGCTGGGACAAATCCTGAACGTCGTCTACCAGGCCCTCGAACCCTACCCCGAGATCCGCATCGAGGTCGCCAAGGCGCTCACTGCCGGTCTCGGAGAACAAGCATCCACTCGAGTCGTCAGCTAATGGAACTCGGATTTGCCAGATGCACTCTCGCTGCGCGGCTCGACCCGGCCACCTTCGCCAGCAAATTCCTGGGCATCGAGCCAGACGGCAAGCAGGCGATCGTCCTCCGCACCCCAGCGCGGCAGCTCATCCTGAACTGCTCGCGCCAATGGGGCAAGTCCACCGTCTCGAGCATCCTCGCGCTGCACCAGGCCTACTTCACGCCCAAGAGCCTCGTCCTCGTCGTCAGCCCCACGCTGCGCCAATCAGGCGAGCTCATCCGCAAGATCATCGGCTATCTCCCCGCGCTGGGCATCCGAAAGAAGTCCGACGGCGTCAACACCCTTTCGGTAGAACTCCCCAATGCCTCGCGCATCGTGGGTCTGCCCGGCAAAGACGGCACCATCCGTGGCTTCTCCGGCACCAGTCTCCTCCTCATCGACGAGGCCGCGCAGGTCGGCGACAGCCTCTACCGCAGCGTCCGCCCCTTCCTCGCCGCCTCCGACAAAGGCCGCCTCATCCTCATGTCCACACCCTACGGAACCCGCGGCTTCTTCTGGGAAGAATGGGAGCGCGGCGAAGGCTGGCAGCGCCTCAGAACCGCAGCAGACGAATGCCCCCGCATCGACCCCGAATTCCTCGATCGCGAACGCAAATCGATGGGCGAAAGCTGGTTCAAACAGGAATACCTCTGCCACTTCCTCGAGAACGAGAACACCTATCTATCCCGCGCCTGGGTCGAAGCCGCCTTCACGCGCGAGGTCCGCGCCCTCTCTCTTTAGGAGCCACTGACATGAGCAACCAACTCGTCCGCAACGAATACTTCCTCGGTCTCGATCTCGGCCGCAAGCGCGACCACTCCGCGCTCATTGTCCTCGAACGAAGCCAAAGAGCGATCAACACCCGCTACATCGACGCCACTACCCAATGGGAGGAGCGCCTCAACGTCCGTTATGCAAAGCAATGGCGGCTCGGCACCCCCTACGGCGATCTCGCCAAAGAAGTCGGCACGCTGTACCGCAAGGTCGAAACCCTCGGCCGCACGGTCCTGGTCGTCGACCAGACCGGTGTCGGCGACGCCGTCTATGAAATGATCCGCGACCAACTCCGTGGGGCCAATCTCGAAGGCATCGTCATCAGTCAGGAACTCAAGCGCGACATGTACGCCGCGATCGAAACGAGTCTCGAGCAAGGCAAACTCCGCATCGCCGCGGACTGCCTGGCGGCCAAAGAGTTACAGCAGGAGTTACTTACGGTAGAAATCCGCCGCGTCGGGCAAGGCTACAAATATGGAGCCTTCGACAAAGACGCGCACGACGACTTAGTCATGGCGCTGGCCCTCGCCTGCTGGCGAGAACGCATCGGCCAAACCAACCTACGTCCCCAAACCCGCCTCCCCGGCTTCTAGCAAAGCAGTGAATCGTTGAAACAGAGATAAGAATCATCTCAGAACGGCGAGACACTCAGTTGTATTTAGCTGAAGATCTCCGGACACGAGGGCTTGCGGGCCTCGGGTGAGATTCGGTTACTTCATGCTGCCATAGGTTGCGCCTGGGCGATTTTCCCATCGAGGAAAGCCTGGTATGGCGTTCGGCCTTGAGTCCGATATCCATGATGGGGGCGCTGGCGATTGTAGAAGCTCAGATAGGCGTCCAGATCATCCTGTAGCTCAGCCACAGACTGATAGAGTTTCTGCCGGAACTTGATGCTGTAAAACTCTTCCTTGATGGTCCGATGGAAGCGCTCACAGAAGCCGTTGGATTGAGGGGAGGCGATTTGTGTTCTCTTGTGGCGGATCTGGTTGATGGCCAGATAGATCTCGAAGGGATGACGGGCTTCGAGCCCACAGTACTCACGGCCATTGTCGGTGAGCAGCCTCTCGATCCCCACCTTCTCATCGTCATAGAAGGGGATGACTCGATCATTCAGTGTGTCTGCCGCAGTGATCGGCATCTTGCTGAGATAGACCTTGGCGAAGGCTTGCGAGCAGTGTGCGTCAATGACCGTCTGCATGTAGACCTTGCCGACGCCTTTGATCGTGCCTACAAAGTAGGTGTCCTGGCAAAGCAGATAGCCAGAATGCGGTGCAGCGATATGTTGCTCCGGATCCACGTTTCGGCCCTGATGCTTCTGCAGGAGCCGCTTGGCTTGCTCCGTCAGCACGCCGCCTTCGGTGGCGGTCTTCTTGTCGAGCCAGAGCAAACGCTGCAGTCGGAGAGTGATGCCGTGCCGCACCCAGACCCCTCGGACGGCGGGGGCAGAGACACCGATGCCGACCAAACGAAGCTGGTCGGCAATGCGGATGTAACTGTAGGTCGGATACTGCGCCGTCATCTCGAGGATCTGCTTTTCAAGCTCGGGCGGAGTCTGATTCGGCATCCGGGGAGCTCGGCGTTGCTTGAGCTCTAGACCCTCGGCGCCGTGCTTCTCGTAGGCTTCCTTGATCTCGTAGAAGTGGCTCCGACTGATGCCGGCTCGCTGGCAAGCGGCCTTGATGTTGCCCAGTTCCTGGGCGAGTTGGAGCAGTCCAATGCGGGCTTTGATAAGCTTCTGGTTGTCGCTCATGAGTGTGTCCTTTCGGGGTGATTTTGGTGTTTTGGAAGATTCCAAATCTATCACCGTAAGGACCCGCTCGGGGCGCTTAGGGGCTTCGGCTCCAGTCGGGCTACGCCCTCCCTTCGCCTCTTCCCCTAAGCGCCGTTTTCCATCATTGTGTCCGCTGATCTCCCGCTAATTTCAACTCAGTCTTTAAACTTGCTTCACAAATTGCTTGCTTTTAATGCTCAATGAGCCTACTGTAGAACCAACTCACTCAGAGAACTCCAAGGAAGTTGGAAATCCAATGGTTCGTTACATCGCTACCGTGGCGACGATTTTGTTTTCGCTCAGCAGCCATTTTTCTTTTGCTGAGATAAAGCCAGCATCACAGATACCGTCGATCACCCCAGATTACACACGATATCACCTGTTCCTTAGAAATCTGGCTAGCTTATCTCGCAGAGTCCAAGCTACAGCATCGTCTGCAAAATCTGCAGAATTGGTTTCAGCTATGGTCACTGACAAGCTTGCACTCAATCCAAGCGACACCCAGTCGCTCCTCATTATCGCTAAAGACCTTGACTCTCAGTTGCAAATCCTTGACGGAAGAGCTACGGCTATCATCGCGAAAATTCGCACAGAACACAAAAAAGGGGATTTATATCCGCCGCCTCCAAAAGAATTGACAGAACTGCAAATGACGCATATTTCATTAGTCAACGAATCCATTAACAAAATCAAAAACACACTATCAGCTACCAGCTCAACCGCTATTGATTCCTACCTGCGCAAAAACTCCTCATCACCAGATAACAAAACAGGCAACTAACAACACCGCACGCCCGCAATGAGAGAATATTTTCGTGAAACTTTACCATTTAATGCTAATTATTTGCACTATATTTATTGCGTCATCGACTAGCGCACAAACACTGACTGAAAGCCGCACTGACCTTTACTACAACTCCGCCACTAATCAATTATACGGAGTCACCAGTGCAAGTATAGACTACAACACACAGTATTATTACAAACTCGAAATACGTTCGACTCTCAGAAGAGACCAGAGCACTGCATCTTTTGATGGTTGGTCAAACACTGGATCCTATGCAGAGACACATACCGGAACCACAGTTATAAGTGGATCATCTTATGAGCAGTACAATTCTTTCTACCTAAACATTGAATATCAAACATATGAGATCCTAGCTGGTTGCTCAGTCTGTTATGACTGGTACGATCCTTTTGACTATTCATATATTTCCCAGAAAGGAGATCTTGATTCGTGGGGGCCCACATTTAGCGTCTGGCTATGGTCTCCTCCTGTGATCGCCGTAAGGGCCTTTGCTCAACTTATCGAGCTGGGAGACAGTGGTGCAGCGGCACAACTTCCAGCACCGAAGCGAGTTTTCAGTGTAAAAGTCAGATCATTTATCCCCCCCAAAATGGGCTTGGGGACCTGACACATGCATAGATAGTAGCTTTAATATTAAATCAACCATCTACGGAGGAGACGGGCGCTCCTTTTTTCCATATACTTCAGCAGTTCGAACACATTCAGAGATTAAGGTCGATACTACTGCAGGACAGGCGATCGCGAACTCTATCCATAATTATACCGGCCGCAGTGATCGCTATGCATCCGATGCGCTTCAACCAAACCAGACATTACTGAGTGATCATATATTCAATGACTGTCATTACTTAGACAAAAGAGGATACTCTCCGACCAACAACATGTACATCGGACTAAGCGGAACGGCACCGACTCTCTACATTCATCAGTACGGTAGTGCCGGAAACCCCGTCTCAACATTATCGACTCCAGAGATAGACTGGGATGTAACAACAATTATTTCATCAGCCATCCCACTGATTCCAACTTATAGTGTTAGCTACTCACACGATTGTTATCCAGCATTTGAAGTTTACATCGGAGCGCAACTCATTCATGCCTTTACGCCTGCCGGGAACCACCCTATCCTCGACATTGCGCCATGCTTGGCCGGGATTGGAACGCGTAGTGGATCAACAAGCGGAACCATTTATTAGACTCGAGGTATCTTTAATGAACATAATTCGAATCAATGTTGCTTTTCTGGCACTTTCACTTAACTCGTTACTCGGGCAACAGCTAAACTGGGAAAAACTATTCGACGGACTGACAAATGACAATCTGACCATAAGCGACGCGGCTAGAGCCGAGACATTTGGGACAGTAATTCCTCGATTGGTAACAGAGGACGTTGGAAGCTTGAAGTTAGAGCTCAAGGATCTTCTTCCTCAGTTCAACCGAAATGAGAAAATCCGACTCCAAGCTTCTGGATTTCTCTACACCGTATCTTTCGGTAGGAAAGATAGCGCGCTGGCATTGGAGGAGTGGTTTCCTATTTTGATGAAGCAATTGAACGACCCGCATCTCCGGGTCCGCTACAACGCTGCACTCACCATTTCGGCACTTCAACCCAGCATTCCTGTCATTTTTATGGAGCCACTTAGAAACGCTACGGAGAACGAGGACGCCCGCACAGCGGTCGCCGCTGTCTCCGGATTGGGGCGACTCGCGGCAACCAATGAACAAGCGGCGACACTCTTGGACAGCATGGTGACTACTGCCCCTCGACCTGAACTTAAGCTTGCTGCGCTCAACACAATCTACCGGCAACAATTGCGGCAACCTCGCTACGCAACGGCCGCCATAGCTGCATTAGACGACAGCGATTCAAATGTGGTTAAAGAAGCAGTGCGAACACTGGAACTATTCGCACCATCAATAACCAAACGAGTCACGCCCAAGATTCGAGAACTGCAGCTTCGGACCAAAGATACCGAACTACGGGATCTAGCACAACGCCTGCTCCAGCACATGGAACGGTAAGTACCGCCTAGCTCCCCGCCCGCCGGAACCACGCATAATCCAGCCCCGGATGGCACTCAAAGCGCGCCTCTCCGAGCGGCAGCGAAACCCCCTTCAAATCAAGGCGTTTCTGACCCGGCTTCAGCGTATGTTTGCCCAACCAAGACGCCTCTAACTCCCGAGATTGAGCCGAAGGAGCAAACAACAGCGACACGTCATAAGGCCCGGCAGACTCCACCTTCACTTCCCAATGCCCCAGTCCCTCTGGCGTCCAGGTCGCCTTCGGTCCGCGCCAATCCTGACGCGTCAGCAACACGGTCGACTGGCCATCAAACACAATCCGTGGCGGCGCATACCCGCGCGTCCCAGAAACATCGCGGAACCAGACTTCATAAGCGGCACGTAACTTCGTCACACGCTCCGGCTGCTCCCGGGCGAGGTCTTTCGATTCCCCCGGATCGGTCTCAAGGTCATACAACTCAGAACCGTTCACCAACTTATAGCGCTGTGTCACAACCGCCGAATTCTCAAAGGCCCGTGGCTCATCCCCGCGATGCCACTGCAAGAAGATCTCGCGATCCTTCCACTCCGTCTTCTTGGCACTAAGCAGCGGCAACAAACTCCGCCCATCCATCTTCGACTTCGTCTTCACACCCGTCATCTCAAGAAAGGTCGGAGCAACGTCAATGTGCGCGGCCAGCCGATCCACCACGGTCCCCGGAGCAATCTTCCCCGGCCACCGCATCAGAAAAGGAACCCTCACCCCACCCTCATAGGGCGTCGTCTTCAAGCCCCGCAGACCCGCATTAAAACGCTTCTGCTGCGGCCCGTTATCGGTCATAAAAACCACGATGGTGTCGCGCTCCAGTTGCCGCTTCTTCAGATGCGCCAGCAACAGCCCGACATTGTCATCAATGTTCTTGACCATGCCATAGATCTTGGCGGTCACATCATCCAGCGCCATCTTCAAGAACGGAGCCACCAGTTCCGGAGCCACCTCAAGCGGCGTATGGGGCGCATTGGTCGGGATGTAGCAGAAGAACGGCTTCGCCTGATTCTCATCGATAAAGCGCATCGCCTCGCGAAAGTAGATATCGGTGCAATAGCCCTTCTGCGGCTCCCACTTCCCATTGCGGCTCAGCACCGGATCAAAGTAGGAAGGCCTCACGCCGCTGAATGCTTCCGGCACATCTCCCGGCTGCACCAGCCCGCCGCCGTTCAGCACCAGGCTGTCCTCAAAGCCCTGATCGATCGAGCGAAGCGGATAGTTATCCCCCAGATGCCACTTGCCAAAGATGCCGGTCTTATAACCCGCGGGCTTCAGCATCTCAGCCAGCGTCACTTCGTCCCCATGCATCATGCTCCGGCCGAGATAGGTATCCACCACCCCGGTCCGATAGTTGTAACGTCCCGTCAGCAGGCAGGACCGCGTCGGACTGCAAACCGGCGCCGAATGAAAGTGAGTAAACCGAACTCCATCTTTGGCCAAAGAATCAATATGTGGAGTCTGCAGATGCTGATTCCCGTTCAGCGAAAGATCCCCATAGCCCTGGTCATCGGTCAGGATAAAAATCACATTCGGCTTGCGCGTTGCAGCCAGTACTGGTGCGGCCAACAACGGCAGCACACCTCTTCTCGTCATCATGGGCTGATTGTAGCCGACAATATGGTTGTGAAGGACGAAGCGCTCTTAGCGCACATCAATCGATTGCCGAACGGCCGCACGACGCTCCGCAACCTGACCCGCGAGCTCGGCTCCAAAGGCATGCGCCGGGAAGAAGTGGAACGCTCCGTCCAGCGCCTGGCCCGCAAGGGTCTGCTGGTCGAGCTCCGGAACAACACCTTCCAGCTCGCCTCAAAGGCCCGCGAGTTCTCTGCCGGCACTCTCCGCATGCACCGCGATGGCTTCGGCTTTGTCATCCTCGACCAGAAGCCCGAAGGCCTCGAGGGCGATATCTTTATCAATCAGGACGACGCTCACAAGGCAATGCACGGTGACCGTGTCCTCGTCCGCATTGGACGCATCGGCCGCGACGGCAAAGCCAATGGCGACATCGTCCGTGTCCTCCATCGGGCCAACCAGCAGATGGTTGGCGAATTCCGCATCACCCGCCGCGGCAACTTCGTCGTCCCCTATGACCAGAAGATCAAGCAGTGGATTGAAATTCCCGAAGGCATGGAGCTCCCACCGCCCCACGTCAATCCCGATCGCGTCGGCCAAACCGAGATCAAGGCGGACAAGGTCGAAGACATCAACGGCATGATGGTCACCGTCGAGGTCCTCGACTTCCCAGACGAAGACGCCAATGGCGTCGGCCGCGTCATCGAACTGCTCGGCTTCGAAGACGACTTCGGCGTCGATGTCGAGATCATGATCCGCAAGCACCACCTGCCGCATCATTTCCCGCAAGCCGTGCTCGAAGAAGCCCACAGCATGAAGCGCGACTTCGGCCCTGCCGAATGGGAAGGCCGTACCGACTTCCGCGACTACGATATCGTCACCATCGACGGTGAATCCGCTCGCGACTTCGACGATGCCGTCTGGGTCGAGAAGCTCCCCGATCAAAGCTACAAGCTGCAGGTCCACATCGCCGACGTCTCCTGGTACATCCGCCCCGGCTCGGCCATCGACGAGGAAGCCATGCTGCGCGGCACCAGCGTCTACTTCCCGGACCGCGCCGTCCCCATGCTGCCCATCGAGCTTTCCACCGATCTCTGCAGTCTCCGCCCCAATGAAGAGCGTCTCGTGCTCAGCGCCTTACTCCACATCGATCATAAAGGGCAAGTCCTCGCGCAGGACTTCACCCGTGGCGTCATCCGCAGCCGGGAGCGCATGACCTACACCAACGTCTACAAGCTGCTCGAAGGCACGCCCGAAGAGCAAGCCGACCTGCGGGACCGCTACGCTCCGCTCGTCGAACGCTTCGAACTCATGAAGGAGTTGGCTCTGGTGTTGAACCGCATGCGCAGCCGTCGCGGTTCCATCGACTTCGATCTCCCCGAACCGATCATCGAATTCGACACCTTCGGCGAGATGGTCGGCGTCTCCCGCGGCCCGCGCAACATCGCCCACCGCCTCATTGAGGAACTGATGCTCGCCGCCAACGAAGCCGTTGCCACGCACCTCCAGGCCAAAGGCATCCCCAGCCTCTACCGCATCCACGAGCAACCCGACGCCAAGCGCGTGGCCGAATTCGAAGAGGCTGCCTCAAAATTCGGCGTCTCGCTCGGCATG
Source organism: Bryobacter aggregatus MPL3 (assembly GCF_000702445.1). Taxonomy (NCBI): domain Bacteria; kingdom Pseudomonadati; phylum Acidobacteriota; class Terriglobia; order Bryobacterales; family Bryobacteraceae; genus Bryobacter; species Bryobacter aggregatus. The sequence goes on along the minus strand of NZ_JNIF01000003.1, from coordinate 4,090,170 downwards.
GGAGCCGTCCCGGTCAAGAAGTACCGCAACACTCAAAGCACGCGGGACGGCCGCAAGATCCGCCGTGACATCGTCATCAACAACCCCACTCACACCGTCACTTCGAAGAATTACCAGAAGCTTGTCGCCAAAATCGAAGGCAAGCCCGAGGAGCGCATCGTCAGCTACCTCATGCTCCGCTCGCTGAAACAGGCTCGCTACTCGAACGACAACGTCGGCCACTTCGCCCTCGCCGCGCCGGCCTACACACACTTCACCTCGCCCATTCGCCGTTACCCCGATCTCATCGTCCATCGCATCCTCACGGGCATGCGGTTCGAGGAAGAGTATCTGAAGCAACTCGGCGAAGACACCAGCTTCAGCGAACGCCGCGCCGCCGAGGCCGAACGCGAACTCGTCGAATGGAAGAAGATGCGCTTTATGAGCGACCGTGTTGGAGACCACTTCCACGCGATGATCATCTCCACCACCAAGTTCGGCTTCTTCATCGAATTAGAAGAGCTGTTCATCGAAGGTCTCGTACCCATCGACAGCCTCCCCAAGGACCGCTATATGTACAACGAATTCTCCCGCAAGATCGTCGGCGAACGATCGAAACGCGCCTTCTCCGTCGGCGACAAAGTCCAGGTCGCACTCGTCAAAGTAGATCTCTACGAGAAGCGACTCAGCTTCATGCTGGTGACGCAATGAACCGCCTCGCGGGCGAGAAGAGCCCCTACCTCCTCCAGCACGCCAACAACCCGGTCGACTGGCGTCCCTGGGGCGAAGAGGCCTTTGCCGCCGCGCGTGCCGAGGACAAGCCGATCTTCCTGAGCATCGGCTACTCCACCTGCCACTGGTGCCATGTTATGGAGCGCGAAAGCTTCGAGAACGAGTCGATCGCCGAAGTCCTCAACGGCGACTTCATCTCGATCAAGCTCGACCGCGAAGAGCGTCCCGACATCGACCGCATCTATATGATGTTCGTCCAGGCCACCACTGGCTCTGGCGGTTGGCCGATGAGCGTCTGGCTCACTCCAGACTTGAAGCCCTTCTACGGCGGCACTTACTTCCCGCCGGAGAACCGCTACGGCCGTCCCGGCTTCCGCACCGTGCTGCAACAGCTCGCCAACGCCTGGAAGACCGATCGCCCGCGCATCCTGGACTCCACGGACTCCATGCTTGAGAGCCTGCGCCACAACAACTACAGCTCACCCGGCGAAGGTGTCATCGATACGCGAAAGGTCGCCGAGACCATCTACCACGGCATGAGCCGTTCCTTTGACAAGAACCTCGGCGGCTTCGGAGCCGCGCCGAAGTTCCCTCGCCCCGTAACGCTGAACTTCCTCCTCCGCCATTACCTCGTCACCAAAACAGAGGACTCGCTTGAGATGGCCGTCAAGACCCTCCAGGAGATGGCGCTCGGTGGAATGAACGATCAACTCGGCGGCGGCTTCCACCGCTACTCGGTTGACGCGCAGTGGTTCGTCCCGCACTTCGAGAAGATGCTCTATGACCAGGCCCAACTCGTCAACGCCTACATCGAGGCCTACCAGCTCACCGGCAACAAAGCGCTCGCACAGACCGCCCGCGAAACCCTCGACTACGTCCTGCGCGACCTCCGCCACCCCGAAGGAGCTTTCTACTCTGCCGAAGATGCGGACAGCGTCATCGACCCGGCGCACCCGCATGAGAAGGGCGAAGGCGCCTTCTACATCTGGTCCTGGGAAGAGCTCGAATCGATCGTTGGCGCAGACCGCATGCCCTGGTTTGCCAAGCGCTTCGGCATCGAGCGCAACGGCAACGTCCACGAAGACCCGCACGCGGAATTCACCGGCAAGAACATCCTCTACCTGTCCAACCCCGACACCGATCCCCTACCTGAGGAACTCCGCGCCAAACTGCTCGCCGCCCGCAACCAGCGCGTCCGCCCGCATCTCGACGACAAGGTGCTCACCTCCTGGAACGCGCTCATGATCTCGGCCTTCGTCACCGCAGGCCGCGCCCTCAACGAGCCCCGCTACCTGGACGCAGCGATTGCAGCAACAAAGTTTATCGAAGACAAGCTACTGACAGCAAACGGAATCCTGCTCCGCCGCTACCGCGATGGCGAGGCTGCGATCCCCGGCTTCCTCGACGACTATGCGAGCTTCGCCTATGCGCTGATCGACCTCTACGAGGCCACTGCAAACGAGCACTACATCGACCTCGCCCGCAAGCTCGCCGGCGATATGACCGACCTCTTTGAAGACCACGAAGCCGGTGGCTTCTACTCGACCACCGAAGCCGATGCAAACGTCCTGTTGCGCATCAAGGACGATTACGACGGCGCAGAACCGAGCGGCAATTCCATCGCTGCCCAAGTGCTGCTCCGTTTGGGGGAAGATCCGGAGAAGACCTTCCGCGCCTTTGCCAAGCGCATGGGCACCATGCCCCGTATGGTTGGCGCTCTGCTCGCGCTGCCGCCGCGGCAGATCATTCTCGAAGGCGAGGATGTCTCCGAATACCGCAAAGTGCTCGACAAACGCTTCCTGCCCTTCCACCGGATCCTTTACCGGCCAGAGGGCCAGAAGCCGGGCGCTTATGTCTGCGAGAACTTCGTTTGCCAGTTGCCCGTTCACAACGGGAGCGATTTGGAGGCGCTGCTAAACTCTACTCATGTCTGATCGTGTTACGACTCTGCACGGCAACCCGCTGAAGCTGGTTGGCCCTGAATTGAAAGTGGGCGACAAAGCCCCGAATTTTGAACTCACCGGCTCCGATATGAAATCGGTGACTCTCGGCGATGGTGGCACGGTGCGCATCATCAGCGTCGTGCCGAGCCTCGACACCCCGGTCTGCGATGCGCAGACCAAACGCTTCAATGATGAGATCGCCAAGATGGAAGGCGTCGAAGTCTACACGGTCTCGATGGATCTGCCCTTCGCGCAGAGCCGCTGGTGCAGCAACTTCGGCATCGACAAGGTCAAGATGCTCAGCGACCACAAGAATGCCAGCTTTGGCACCAACTACGGCACGCTCATCGAGCCGCTCCGCTTTGAAAGCCGCGCGATCTTTGTCATCGATAAGAACAACGTCATCCAGCACGTCGAGTACGTCAGCGAGATGTCCGAGCATCCGGCTTACGAGCCGGCTTTGGCCGCCGCAGACCGCCTCAAGTAGAACAACCACGCCGCCGCAGCGGGTACCAACAACAGAGTCCCTGGCTCTGGGACAGGTGCCACCTGCGGCGGTGGTGCGTCTGGAATCGGATTTTCACCAGGCGGAACCACAATCGGCGGGTCAACTTCCGGCACGATTGGCGTCCCAGGAGGCTCGTAAATCGGAGGAAACGGCGCTCCCGGCGGAAAAACCGGCCAGTCTGGGGGTTGCACGGTGGGAGGAAGCACACCAGGATTCGGCCCGGGCATGAAGAGCACTGAAGTGCTGGTTGAGGGCACAGGAACGTAGAAGATGGGCTCCGGGCCAGTAGGAAATTCCAAGGGCGGCTGCGGATTGATAATGATGCCGGGAACCGGCGGAAACACGGGATTCGTCGCGATATAGACAAAGGGAGGATGCGACTCAAGCACCGGAGATTCATTCTGACCACCACTGCTGAGGCCGCCAGGCAACCCACCGCCGATCATACCGGGTCCGCTATTAAGAACGCTGGGAGCAATGGGAAAGAGACCATCCGGCAAGTCATGCTGCATCGTAGCAATGGCATTCGGCATTTGGTTCGGCAGCACGAAAGGCAAACCGGAATCCTGGCCATTCGCCTCGCGAACCATGGCTTGAAAAACAGGACCATCCCAGCTCGGGGCATCGAGAACAGCTTCTGAAGGCTCCGCATTTTTTTGAACCGGCCCCTTCGCCTGGAGCGAAACCCGGTTGCCACAGCGCCCGCGGAGCACGTTCACACCGTCACTCAGCAAAATCTCGCCGGGTTTGAAAGCAAGACGTTTCGCCGTCCAGAAGATACGGTCCCCGATGCGGTAGGAAACATAGCCGGTTGCAGGCCGCGTCAGCCGGAAAGCCTTGAGCTTGTCAAAATCGATTCCTTTGTAATGCTCCCGGACCACCGGGTCGATCGCAACCTTCGCTTTGACTTCCTTCTGGTCGAGTGTGCCCCCAGGCACAACAGAGAAAGGAAATACCTGCCGTTTTGACAAGTCAACTTGATGATTGGGCTCAACCTCTACGGCATGAAAACGAGCGGCGACTTCGTTCTCTTTTCTCGATTCACGGGAGCAAGCGAACTGAAGTCCCGCGACAAGCAGTACCAGCATTCCTTCTTGGATTCGACGATTCATATACTTCTACACTCAAAATGGTAGCGTCGGATATCTTAGTTTTGAGGCCATGTTTTCTAAACTCTGAATGTAGTCGGTAATGGTACCATTTCAGCTTGCAGAACTCCTCTCCAAACCCGTCTCAGCTGTCCCTGCGAACGAGAGTACTACGCGGATTGCTCGCCGAGAAAAAGGTGGATGCAATTGTCCTCAGTAGCCTCGTAAACATCAGATACTACACCGCTTTCACCGGATCGAACGCGCTGCTCCTGGTCGACGGCAAAGGACTCAGGTTGTTCACCGACCCCCGGTATACAACCCAGGCGAAGGAACAAGTCTCCTGCCCGGTTACGGTCGCCAAAGGGCCTCTTTTAAAGGCACTAGAGACTAAGGCGAAAGCCCTAAAATATAAGAAAATTGGCTTCGAGGATGCCCGGGCTTCCTATGGATTTTCTAAGGCCCTGTCGGCCATGGGGAAACTCGTGCCGCTCGGAACGTCTGCCGAAAGGCCCAGGTGGGTAAAGTCCGAGGAAGAAATCGCGGCAATTCGCGCGAGCGTCCTACTGAATTCCAAGGCATTCGCAAATGCGATGAAGCGCTTCAAGCCCGGCATTCGCGAAAAAGACCTGGCCACCGAGATCGATTACCAACAACGCAAGCTGGGTGCGGAAGGCCCAGCCTTTGACACGATCGTGGCCAGTGGTGCGCACTCTGCCTTACCTCATGCGAGCCCGCGGGATGCCAAGATCGAGCCGGGTGGCTTTCTGTTGATCGATATGGGTGCGTGTCTCCATGGCTATATGAGCGACATGACACGTACGCTGGGCGTCGGCACAATGCCGGAGCAGGCGATCCGGATGTATGAGGCGGTCCTCGAATCGCAATTGGATGCGCTGGCTGCCATTCGGCCGGGACGCACTGCGGCGGACATCCATGCGGCAGCGGTCAAAGCGCTAAAGAGGCACAAGCTCGACAAACTTTTTGTCCATTCCACCGGCCATGGACTGGGACTGGAGATCCACGAAGCTCCGCGGCTAGGCAAAGCAGACCAGACGGTGTTGGAAGCGGGAATGGCGATTACCGTCGAACCAGGCGTTTATCAGCCCGGATTTGGGGGCGTTCGGATCGAAGATACGGTGATCGTGACGGAAAGCGGAGTAGAGATTCTCACACCGACCCCAAAAGGTTGGACAATAGTAGGTTAGACCCTGCGATGAATATTGAAGAGATCAAAGAACTGATCCGGCTCGCCGATGAAACCGGCGTAGCGGAACTGGAAGTACAGCGTGGCGAGAACCGAGTCCGGATCCAGCGCGCGGCCGTCCGGCAGGAAGTGATTCTGGCGCCTAGCGCCGCTCCTGTGGCGCCGCCACCCGCAACTGCGGCAAACGCTGCGCCCATTGCGCCCAAGGACAACCTCTACACGATCAAGTCCCCGATCGTTGGGACCTTCTATGAGTCCCCGTCCCCCGAGGCCGGGCCCTTTGTGAAGGTGGGCGATCCGGTTACGGCGAAGACGACCGTTTGCATTATCGAATCGATGAAGCTGATGAATGAGATTGAAGCGGAAGTCTCTGGCGTTGTGGTCGCCAAGCTGGTAGAGAACGGTAAGCCTGTTGAATATGGCGAAGCACTGTTCACGATCCGGCCAAACTAAGGCGCCATGTTCCAGAAAATTCTGATTGCCAATCGTGGCGAAATCGCCCTGCGCGTCATCTGCGCAGCCAAGGACCTTGGGATTAAGACCGTTGCGGTTTACTCCGAAGCGGACCGGCATAGCTTGCATGTCCGCTTCGCGGACGAAGCGGTTTGCATCGGTCCCGCCAAGAGCGCCCGCAGCTATCTCGACATCCCGAGCGTGATCAGCGCGGCTGAGATCACCAATGCCGAAGCGATCCATCCCGGCTATGGCTTCCTCAGCGAGAATGATCGCTTTGCCGAAGTCTGCGGCATGAGCGGGATCAAGTTCATTGGTCCGACGCCCGAAGTGACGCGGATGATGGGCCTGAAGCAGAAGGCGCGCCAAGTGATGAAGGAAGCCGGGGTGCCCGTGCTGCCCGGTTCGCCGGAAGCGCTGACCAGTGCCGAAGAAGCACTGGACTATGCCGCCAAAATCGGCTACCCGGTGATTCTGAAGGCGGCAGCCGGCGGCGGCGGACGCGGCATGCGTGTGGTCCATTCCGCCGAAGAACTGCCGAACCTATTGGCGCAGGCGCAGAACGAAGCTGGTGCAGCCTTTACGGTGCCAGATATCTATCTCGAGAAGTACATTGGCGCCCCACGGCATATCGAGTTCCAAGTGCTCGCCGATGAGCATGGCAATGTCGAGGTGTTGGGCGAGCGCGAGTGCTCGATCCAGCGCCGGCACCAGAAGTTGATCGAAGAAGCTCCTTCTCCTGTCATGAGCCCGCAGTTGCGGGAGGAGACCATCGCGGCCCTGAAGAAGGCGCTGAAGGCGATTGGCTATCGCAACGCCGGCACGGTGGAATTTCTGATGGATGAACAGGGCAAGTTGTACTTCATTGAAGTGAACGCCCGCATTCAGGTGGAACATCCGGTGACCGAGATGATTACGGGGATTGACCTGGTGAAGTCGCAGATTCGCATTGCAGCTGGCGAGCGGCTGGAAGACATTCTCGAGGGACCGATCCGCCTGAATGGACATGCCATTGAGTGCCGCATCAATGCCGAGCATCCCGAAACTTTCGCACCCTGCCCTGGCAAGATTACCGGCCTCAATCTGCCCGGTGGCATTGGCGTACGCGTGGACACCGCTGTCTATACAGACGGTGTGATTCCGCCTTATTATGACTCTCTGGTGGCAAAGCTGATCGTCCATGGCCGTGACCGTACTGAAGCGATCGCGCGGATGAAACGTGCGCTCGATATGTTTGTGGTGGAAGGGATCTACACTTCAATTCCGCTGCAGCGGAAGATCATGGACGATGAAGATTTCGCTTCGGGCAACTTCGACACGACCTTTATCGCTCGCAAACTCGCTTCGATTCAGAAGCACTAAGAGAGATTCGCTTTGCGCGAACGCTTCGTTGCCCTTGGACTGATCACGGTTCTGGCCGTGGCCATCACAACGGAGCTCCTCAGCGCCGTGCACTGGATTGGGCGGCCAGCGATTGCGATTGTCTGGGCGGCCATTCTTGCGCTCTGGACGATGGGCCTGCGCGGGGTGAAGTGGGATTTCTCGTGGGAGTGGATTCCGGTTGCCGGGATCTGGGCTATTGAAGGCTTTACGGCACTGGTTAGCCCGCCCAATTCCAGCGACGCGATGGCATATCATATGCCTCGCGTCGTGATCTGGATCCAGCAGCATAGCGTCGAGTTCTTCGCAACGCCTTATCTCAACCAGATCATGCTGCAGCCCCTGCATGAGTATCTGCTGCTGCATTTTCAACTCTTGAGTGGCGGAGACCGCCTGGCCAACTGTGTCGCCTGGCTTTCCACCGGCGGATATCTGATTGCCGTCAGCCTATTGGCTCGTAACCTAGGCGCCGGCACGCGAGGACAGGCACTGGCAGCCTTTTGCGCCGCCACTTTACCGAACGGGATCATGCAGGGCTCTGGCGTAAAAAATGAGGCGCTGTTGAGCTTCCTGCTGATCACGATGGTCTCCTACGCGCTCTCTGGCCGGAAGTGGGCTGTGGCAACAGCTTGCGGGCTGGCCTGCTTGACCAAAGGCACTGCGTTTCTCTTCTGCGGCCCGCTGGTGCTCTTGCTGATTCCGCGGGCGATTCCCCATGTGGCGCTGCTGGTACTGCTGATCAACGGCCCTTTCTTCTGGCGGAACTATGACCTGAGCGGATCACCGCTTGGCTTTGATTCCGCCCAAGCGGACGGCCGCTACCGGTGGCGGAATGAGTATCTCAGTTGGCAGCCCCTTGCCTCGAATCTGATGCGCCATCTCAGCGAACAGATGGGGTCAGGATCACAGCGTTGGAACGACGGGGTCTATGCGATGACGCTCCAAGCCCATGAAGCCTTGGGCCTGCAGGCCAGCGATCCGGCCATGACCTGGCGAGGTGAAAAGTATGCGGCTCCCCGGCGGACGCTACATGAGACGGACTCGGCCAATGGCTGGCATCTGGCGCTGCTGGTGGGGGCGGCGATCTATCTGGCCTGGAAGCAGGACAAGCGGGCACTGCTGATTCTGGGGGCCATGGCGATGGGAACAGCAGCGTTCTGCTTCTATCTGAAGTGGCAACCCTTCATGTCGCGCATGTGGCTGCCGCTGTTCAGCCTTGGCATGGCGCTGGTGGGTGTGAGCCTGGCCCGCATGCATTGGCTTGTACAAGTTAGCATTTGCTTGCTTTTCCTGAGCGGTGCGCGGCTGATGCTGTTCAAGAACTGGGTGAGACCACTACGAGGACCGGAGAACATGTTCCAGTTCACGCGCGAGGATCTTTACTACAACGACATGAAACCGTGGAATGTGCGGAAGCAGTATGACGAGACAATGCAGCAACTGCGGGCTTCTTCCTGCCGCGATCTGGCGATGGATATCAACATATTTCAGTTGGAGTATCCGATTCAGGCGCTACTGCTCAAAGAGCATCCCGACACCCGCTTTGTCCACGTGAACACCACAAACCCCTCGAAGAAGTACGAAGCACGAATGGATGCGGTGAAGCCCTGCCTGCTGGTTTGCTTGGCCTGTGATCGCTGGGTGGAAACTATTCCCGCTCCGCCACGGCCTTGAGACGATCCAGATCTTCCGCCATCTTCGCCGTAGCCATCCGCATAATGATGGGCTGCAGGAAGCGGGCAAATCCGTAGTTGAAGTGAAAAGTACTGGAGACGGTGAGGGCGGTTCGATTGCCGCCGAGATCTTCCAGCAAGTAGTTGGTGGTGCCTGAGAAGGTCTCTCGTTCGATGAGCTTTACCGTGAGACGCTTCGGAGCTTCATCCACCGTAATCTCGGACTGGATCTCGATCTGTTGCGCGGCGTTGTTCTGGTCCGTCATGACCCAGACTTCTTTTGTTCCAACGCCCTTGGCGCCAGGCGTCAGTTGCTTGATTTCCTTGAGCGATCCGACCCAGGACTTTGCTTTTACAGGGTCATCGAGATAAGTCCAGACAACAGCAGCAGGCCGATTGATTTCCACCCGGTTGCTCATCGAATCGGCACCTTCGCGAAGGCCCATGAGGAAAATGGTGGCTGCAATCGAGCAGACCAGTGCGAGAAAGATGAGGAGAGCCCAGCGGACGTATTTCATTTTCATTCGCTCCGAGGAGATACCTAGCTAGTCTACAACCCGACGCGGCGGGAGAGTCCGAAAACGCGACGGGGATTTCCAAAAGCGGACAGTCGAGGAAGCATCTAGACACAAGAATCACTGTTTTTCCTGGCATTTCGATTGCTTCTGAGCAGATATGCGGATCTCGTGGGAGCCAGTGCGGTCGTTGGCCAGGATGCCGATCTTCACTGGGATTGCCCTGCTGACACTGTCGATTGCGATTGGAGTGAACACGGCCGTATTCTCGCTGCTGTATCAGATTCAGTTTGTTCCTCTGGCGGTGGAAGAACCCAAACAACTGGTGCGGCTTTGGGAAACTTCGCCCGAAGGGGCAAGCGAGATTCCCGTGTCCCCTGCAAACATTGTCGACTGGACCCGACAGTCGAACACGCTGCTTGATAGCGCGACGTGGATCCATGCAGCAGCCCGGCTCGATGGAACAAGCGTTGAGATTGTCGAAGGCCAGATGGTGAGCCCGAATTTCTTCGAGGTGTTGGGCGTGAGGCCGGCGCTGGGGTCGGGATTTCAAATCGCCGATGGGCGCTATGGAGCTCCGCTGGTGGTGATGATCAGCGACCGCTTGTTCACGCGACGCTATGGGCGGGATGCTTCGATTGTGGGCCAGTCGATTCCTGTGAATGGCCGGGACGCACTCGTGGTGGGCGTGATGGCTGCCGATGCATTCACGATGGGGAGCCCCCATTGCGATGTGTGGCTGCCCCTGCGCTTTCATCCGAAGCGCAAGGATCGTACCCATGTGGGGCGATATCTGAATGTCGTCGCACGACTTGCGCCTGGAGTGAGCATTCAGACGGCGCAGCTTGAGTTCAATGGGATCGCCCGGCAACTCGAACAGAAGTATCCGCGTTTCAATGCCAGATGGGGCGTGCGCGCCGTTGCGCTGCAAGAGAGTCTCACCGGAGCGCTCCAGCAACCGCTGCGGTGGGGTGCAAGCGCAGGATTCGCCATGCTATTGCTGGCTTGTGCCGCACTCGTGAAATGGTATCTGAAACGGCAGTCCAGGAGATCGCGAGAGCTGGCTCTCCGTGTGCTGCTCGGTTCGAGAAGGCTGCACTTCTTCCAGCTTTTCGCTGCGGAAGGACTTGTCCTGGGATTGGGCGGGGCAGTGTTTGGGCTGGCGTTGGCCAGGAGGCTGGTGGCGGAAGTTTGTGTATTTGTTCCCCAGATGGACAGTATGCGGTGCGATTCCATTTTTATCGGAATTGCTTTGGGACTGGGGATTCTTTGCGCGGTTCCCTTCTCCGTCGTGCCTGCGATGAGCATCCGCCTGGAGACGCGGGGAAATAGTCGCTTGCGGTAAGGCCCTGGATTCCTGCATTCCGCTGGGCTATATTGTTTTGCAACTCCATGTACACGAGTTCCGCACGCTCCGCGCGCGGTATGCTCGGCCCGCCCTGATCGCCCCGGCCGGGGCCCCGAAATCACAGGAGACACTCCCCATGCTTGCAGCAATGCCACAGTTGAAAGGCTATTCCCGGCGTCACGCGATGCGTGCCGCTACAATTCTCACCGCAGGCGCCGCCCTGCCCTTCTATCACGAGTTTGCAATGGCACAGGATGCAGCAGAGCGGCCCCGCGGCATGCGCGGCGCCATGCCAGCAGATGCCGTACGCATTGGATCGAATGAGAACCCGCTGGGGCCCTGTGCCGAGGCTTGCGAGGCCATCGCGAAGATTGCCAAGTATGGTGGCCGCTATTCGCCGTTCAATGAGCAGGGCGACTTCATCAGGGCCGTTTCCGAAGTGGAAGAATTGAAGCCGGAGTTCATCGCGCCCTATGCCGGATCGAGCGATCCGCTCCATCGCAGCGTGCTTGCATTTACGTCGCCGACCAAGGGATTAGTGATGGGCGACCCTGGCTATGAAGCGGGCGCGGGCACGGCGAAGTTTGTGGGCGTGAAGGTGACCCGGGTAGCGCTGCAGAAGGCAACCTATGCGCATGACGTGAAGGCAATGCTCGCCGCCGACCCGAATGCGGGCGTCTACTACATCTGCAACCCGAACAACCCGACCGGGACAATCACGAAGCGCGAGGATCTCGAGTGGTTACTCGCAAATAAGAACAAGGATTCGATTCTGCTGCTCGATGAGGCGTATATCCACTTCAGCCAGGAGATGCCGGGCAGCGACCTTGTCGCCAAGGAGAAGGATGTCATTGTGCTACGGACTTTCTCGAAGGCCTTTGGCATGGCGGGGATTCGCTGCGGCATGGCGATGGGGCGTCCGGATCTGCTCGCGAAGTTGCGTCCTTATGGCTCAGGGATGCTGCCGATTACGGGGCTGGTGGCCGGCACCGCAAGCTACCGAGCGAAGGGGCTGGTGGCAGAGCGCCGCGAGATCAATGCACGCGTGCGCGGCGATGTGCTCGAGTTTCTCGAGAAGAAGAATATCCAGTACATTCCAAGTGTGTCCAATAAATTCATGATGGAGGCGGGACGGCCGGGCGCCGAGTTGGCACGGGCTTTGGCGGCCGAGAAGATCTTTATCGGACGCACCTGGCCGGTGTGGCCGACGATGGTTCGGGTGACGGTGGGCACGCAGGCGGAGATGAACCAGTTCAAAACCGCACTGGCTAAAGTGATGTCCTAGGCGGGCGATAATCGGTTATGGAACCGAGCATTTCCGACTTGTTCCGCAGCCATTCGGTGCGGAAGTTGCGAGACATGATGGCGTTGATTGAGAAGTGGTGTGCGGGGATGAGCGAGGAGCAGGTGTGGCATCGCGAAGTCCCCGACGCCAATTCTGTCGGGAATCTTCTGATGCATCTGGAAGGCAATCTCGGCCAGTTCATTGGGCATTCTCTTGAAGGGAAACCGGATGTTCGGGTGCGGCCCCTGGAATTTTCGACGCGCGAAGGGATTGAGAAGGCAAGCTTGCTGTCTGCGCTGCAAGCGCGCATCGAACAAACCTGCCTGTTGGTCGAGAGGATCGACGATGAGGGTCTGAGGAAGCCGGTGACCACGCTACATGGCCAGATGACCGGGCTTGAGGTGATTTATCAAGTGGTAGGACATCTGCAGCAGCATACCGGACAGATCATCTTCGCCGCGAAGATCTTTGCGGGACGCTAACGCCGTCCGCCAAAGGTGAAGCCGACCAGGCCGGTGTAGCGGTTGTCGCGCTCCTGTGTCCGGCTGAAGCGAAGCTCGGGAGAGATGGTGACGAAGCGCGTGTGGAACTCAAGACCAGCCCCCGCTGTTGGCCCCCTGTGGGTGTTTGTCGATCTGAAATCGCTATCGCTCGGAGCGGGCAAAGAATAGTCAGCAGGAAGACAGGACCCGACAGGGCCTGTGCAGCGGATGCTTCGATCGCCACGAGAGGATTCGCGCGTCCAGAGGACGCCTCCGCTGACGAAGGGACGAATTGGGCCGAGCTTAAAGCGATACTTCAATAGAAGTGGCATGTCCCAGAAGTTACTTTTGGAGTGAGAGGAGAGTGCATATGCATTGAGCGTTGGAGCGAGTTGCATCGTGCCAGAGCGACTGAAGTTCTCATTCCGATAGAGAGCGTCGAACTCAATCGAGAAGCGTAGCGGGAGATGAAACTCGAAGGTGGGTCCGCCTGTCCAGCGGCTTTGTTGGTAGGAGTCTGCGTAGGCAGCCCGTCCTGAGGGGTTGTTGAGAGAAGAACCGATTTTGGCTCCGGCGGAAAAACTGAAAGGTGATGGAAACTGCGCCATCAGACTGGAAGCAAGAAGAAAGAAGCTTGCAATGTTACGCATAAGCTTAGGAGATGCAAGTGCGGAACCAATCCACATTTCCTGGAATTTTCTTGTATACTCCGATTCTGTTCTGTTACTCAGCAATTACAAGTGTGTGGATAAATCACAATTCAAGTGGGGTGAGTTGATGAGATTCTTTTTTGGGTTCGTTGGTATTGGTCTCTGTGTTCCGTTCATGAATGGACATTTCACGCTCATGGAGCCGAAGTCGTGGGTGGTGGAGAACCAACTCGGCAATCCGCAGAAGCCTGCGCCGTGTGGCGGCGAAGAAGGACCGGGAGTTGTCGCGACAAATGCAGTAACGCCAGTGACAGGCGGGCAGAAGCTGCATATCAAGTTACAGGAGACTGTCTATCATCCGGGGCATTACCGGATTGCGCTAGCCGTGAATTCGAGGGCCGAACTACCGGCCGATCCGGAAGTGCTGACTCGCGATACGGACAAGGGGCCCCGATCGATTTCGGCAGTGATCGATCCGGATCCAAAGCCACCGATCCTTGCCGATGGATTGTGGCAGCATGCGGCGAAGGTGACAGGACCGTTTGAAACCGATATTGAAATTCCAAACATCAATTGCCCGAAGTGTACGCTGCAGATTCTCGAGTTCATGGCCGAGCATGGGTACAACAAAGAGGGCGGATATTCCTATCATCACTGCGCAGTGTTGCAAGTTACAGCGGATCCGAAGAAACCGATCGATCGCCGTTGGCCCGTGGCGCGCTAGGAGAAGGCCGGAAGCCGACGGTGTCGTCGTGAGTGGATTGGCGGATGGAATTGTAGATCGGGCTCATGATCTCGATCTGCGCGTCGTCAAAGGTGTCCTGGATGTGGCGATAGAGCTCTGAGCGAATTGCGACGATCCTGTTGGCCTCGCGGGTGTAGGCGTTGAGCTCGTAGCTGACATTGAAGTCGTTGAGCGCAGTCTGGAGGATGAAGGGCGATGGATCGGACAGGAGGTGGGGAGTTCTCCGGGCTGCCTCAAGCAAGGCCTGGTGTACGTCCGGCCAGGGCACATCGTAACCAATGGTGACTTCCGTGTGGATGATGAGTCCTTCGGCTTGTGCGAGCGTGGAGTAATTGGTGATGTGCGTCGTGAGCAGGATCGCGTTGGGGATGGTGACCACTTCGTTCTTGATCGTCTTGACACGAGTGACGAGCATGGTCCGTTCGATCACGTCCCCGGAGGTATCGCCGATCTTGACGCGGTCCCCGATGCGCAGGGCGCGCATGTAGGTAAGGATGGTGCCAGAAACAAGATTCGAGACCACGCTAGAGGAGCCGAGCGAGAGCAGCACGCCCAGGAAGACCGAGATGGTCTGGAAGGCCGGGCTCGAGGAACCAGGCAGATAGGGAAAGATGCCGACCAGCGCCAGGGCCATAGCCAGAAAGCGAATCAGCTTGTAGGTCGGATCGGCCCAATCGGGATAGAAACCGGAGATGACGATGCGGCCCGAACCAACCTCACGAAAGATCCGGTGCACAATCGCGAGCAGGTAACGAGTGACGATAATAATCGCCAATGCGTTGAAGAGGTTTGGGATGTAGGCGATGAAGTCATCGAAGATGCGTTTGAAGGGGAGAAGAACGACTTCGACGATCCAGTGTCCGGCTTCCTGGGTCTCTTTATAGAGCTCGAGCACATAGGACAGATAACGGATGAACGCAACAACACCGATGGCCGTGCAGATTGCATTGAGCAGGATGTGGAGACGGGCAGCAACTCGATCTGCAGGGAGAATCCGGCTGGCGGTGGCGGCCAGTCCTTCTTTACTCGTGTGACGCCAAGCGTCCAGTTTGCGTGCAACCAGCTTCCGCAGCCAGAGCAACAATGCGATGAGCGCCACGATCAGTGTCGTGGCGCCCAGGGTCTGCCAATAATTGTTAGGCAAAATCACTGCTTAATAATTGTGCCATCCCTTTTGCGAACCTCACCCCACCCACCGTTGTAGAGCTTGCGTTCCCCACTCTCGTTGGCGCCAAAGGGGTACTTCTTTGCGGCTGCTTCATTCACTTCGATGCCCCAGCCAGGAGTATCGTTGACGTACATATAGCCGTTCTTGAGCGTGGGGCAACCGGAGAAGACTTCCTGGACCCGTTCATTGAAGGCCGAGAATTCCTGGATGCCGAAGTTGGGAATGGTGAGGTCGAGCGTGGCGTTGGCGGCGTGACCGATCGGCGAGACGTCGCCGGGGCCGTGCCAAGCGGTACGGACGTTGAAAGCTTCGCAAAGCGTTGCCAGCTTGCGGGCCGGGGTGAGACCGCCAATCATCGTGAGGTGGCAGCGGATGAAGTCGATCAGGCGTTCGCTGATGAGGTCCATCCATTCGAGGGGATGGGTGAAGAGTTCGCCCATCGCGAGCGGAGTGGTGGTGTGCTGCCGGATGCGGCGGAACCACGCGACGTCTTCCGGGCTGAGCGGATCTTCCCAGAAGAAGAGTTTGAACTGCTCGATGTCCTTGCCCATCTGGAGAGCCTGGGTGGGGTGGATGCGCTCGTGCGAATCATGGAGCAACTGGATCTCGTCCCCCAGTTCCTTCCGCGCGGCTTCAAAGAGTTTGATGGTGCGGGCGATGTAGGTGTTGGAGTTGTAGTAGGGACCGTTGTGCAGAACGCTAGCCGGACGCTGGACATTGCCACGACCGGCGCCATAGGCCGCCTCGCCGGGAGTGCCGACCTGGATGCGAACGTAACGCTGGCCTTCCTCAATGAGCTTCTTGGCCTGATCGAGACATTGGGAAATTTCAGAGCCCGAGGCATGGCGGTAGGTATCGACCGCTTCGCGATTCTTGCCACCGAGGAGCTGGTAGACGGGCATGCCCGCCTGGCGGCCCTTGATGTCCCAGAGCGCCTGATCGACGCCGGAGATGGCGTTGTTCAGGACAGGCGAATTGCGCCAGTAGCTGGAGTTGTAGCAGGCCTGCCAGGTGTCATCGATGCGATCGGCGGGCTTGCCAATGAGGAAGGGTTTCAGGTAGCGTTCTACGGCATCGACAACGAGGTCTGCTCGTTGGGTGAAGGTGCCGCAGCCATAGCCGTAGAGCCCGTCCTGGTCTGTGACTACTTTGACCACGACGAGGCGGAGACCGGCGGGAGCAGTCGCGATGACCTGCACATCCTTGATCTTGGGACTGGGCATGCCTCTGCGGGCTTGCCAGGCGATGGCTTCCGCAGGTACATATGAGGCAAGAGCGAGTTTGATGAGGTCACGACGCTTCATGGCGTATTAGTGCTTCTCCTGTGCGAGTGTGCGTTTGAGGGTATCGAGTTGGTCCTGGAGCTTGCGGCCACGAGAGACAAGGCTCACGACATAGAGGGCCAGGATAAACCAGGCCGCCGCGAAGCCATAAAACATATAGGTAAAGTTGCGTTGGTCCATGGTATGAGATGAAAACCGCGTAACCAAACTAACACAAGGCCAGCCGGATGTGCGCTGGAGAATTAGCGTGCGAAAACGAGACGGCGCAGACCTTCGATTTCGCGGCGGCTTTCTTCCTGGCGGAAGCGGAGGCCAACGAGGACGACGGTGAGCATGAGCAACGCAAACCAGTTCTGGTAGATCATCGCTTCCATGGCCGGATCGGTATTGCCGCCCCCAGTGCGGATGGAAAGGATGGGCCCCGGGTGCTGGGTGCGCCACCAGTCGATTGCTTTGTAGGTGATGGCGACGCTGGTAAAGGCGAAGACATTGAGCACGCCGGTGACGCGGAGGCGCTCGCTGGGGTCGTCAATCATCTTGCGCATCATCAGGTAGCCCGAGTAGATGAGAAGCGTGATGAAGGCCCAGGTGAGGCGGGCGTCCCAGGTCCACCAGATGCCCCAACTGATCTTGCCCCAGATCATGCCGGTGACCAGGCCGATGAGCGTGAAGGGCATGCCGACTTCAGTGAGGGCGACGGCCCAGGAATCGGCACGGTAGCTCTTTTTCGAGATTGCAATCGCGCTGGCAATGCCGCTGGCGAGAAAACAGGAAAAGCAAGTGAACCAGCTCGGAATGTGGAAGAACATGATGCGATAGATCGCACCTTGCAGCGCTTCATCCGGCAGCACCATGAACATCACATAGATATTCCGAACCAGGAAGAGGGCGCTGGCCAGGCCCATGGCGAGAAGGAACTTGTCGTTCATGGCTTTCTTTGCTTCTAGTCTACTAGGACCGTGTCGATCAAGCCTAGGGCCAATGCGGTGAAGATGATATCAAATCCGATGAGAACACGGACCCAGAGCATGTTGTCCGATTCGAGGGGCTTTCCGGTGGAGAGTACGGTGGTGAGTTGCATGGCGGCGGCGAGCGCGGGAATGATCATCGGATAGACCATGACCGGCAACATCAATTCGCGCAGGCGCAGGCTTACGGTCATTGCGGCAAAGACAGTGCCGATGATGGCGATTGCCCAGGTGCCGAGGAGGCAGACAAGCAGCATCCAGAAGGGTTGCGCGAAAAGGTTGATGTTGTAAAAGATACCGAAGACAGGCAGACAAACGGCTTCCACCAGCAGAATGAACAGCGTGTTGGCCAGGGACTTGCCAAGGAGCAGCGCCGAGGCCGGGACGCGCGAGGAGATGAGAACATTCATGCAGTCATTCGACTGCTCGCGGGCGAAGCTGCGATTGACCAGCAGAACCCCTGCAAAGGCAAAGAGAATCCAGAGCAGGCCGCCAGAGATCTCGTGGATCTGCTCGCTGGTGGGGTCGAAGGCAAAGCTGAACAGGACGAGCACGACAAGGGAGAAGGCAACGGCGGCGTTGAGTGATTCTTTGCTGCGGAACTCCATGCGGAGGTCCTTGGTGAAGATGATCCAGGAGTGGCGGAGCATCTAGACGCTGGCTCCGTAGGTCCGGTAGATCCAGGTGCTGTCATCGAGCATTTCCTGGGGACGCGGGCCGAAATAGGCGAGCTTTCCGTTCTCGAGAAAGACAATGCGAGAGGCCAGAGCCATCGCTTCGGGAATCTGGTGGGTAGAAAGTACGACGGTGGCCTTGCGAGCGAGGGCTTCTGCAAGAAGGGTCTGGAGAAGAGCCGTCGCTTTGTCGTCGAGTGAGGTGAAGGGCTCGTCGAGGAGGAGCAGTTCAGGATCTCCCATAAAGACACGGGCCAGGGCCAGACGCTGGCGCATGCCGCGCGAGTATTCGCGCAAGGGAGCGTCGGCAACATTGAGCAGATTGACCTTGTAGAGCCATTTGTCGACGTCGATGGCAACGGTGTGCAAGGTGGCGAAGAACTTCAGATTCTCGCGTGCGCTGAGTTCGTCGTAGACCCCAATGCCGTGGCCGAGCAGACTGACGCGCTTGGTGATTTCCAGCTTGCCGTCCGTAGGCCGGGAGAGCCCGGCCATCAGGTTGAGAAGCGTGGTCTTGCCTGCCCCATTGCGGCCGAGCAGCGCGACGCAATCGCCGGATTCCAGTGCGAAGGTCAAGTCTCGCAAAGCCGGGAAGCTCCCGAAGAACTTCGAGACCCGGTCTGCTTTGAGAACGCTCATGCCTTCTTTAAGAGGGAGACGAAGCCGAAAGAGAGCGCGAGCAGAGAAAGGCCGACAATCCACCACATGCGTTCGGAGATCTTCGGAGGAATGGCCTGAGGCTCGGGCATAGCGGTTTCATCGGGGTCGAGAGCGCGGAGTGAGCCGGTGCCGCTGACCTCGATTTCGTAGTCGGGCTTGGACAGGCTGTAGACTTCGGCCTGGGTTTGCGGTTCGGCGCCCAGATCTTCCACGCCGAGGCCCGAAAGCTTGACGCCGCTGGGAGTGACCAGACGAGTGGGACCTTCTTTTTCGCCGACCGGGTGCAGGATGCGACCCTTCAGCTTACCTGCAGGCAACACATATTGGAGATCGAAGCGCGACTCGCCGGGCTTGATGGCGAAGTCGATCTTATAAATGTTGGCCGGACCCGCTTCCTTGGCTTCTCCACGGACCGGCATGTTGCCTGGACCGGAAACGCGAACCTGAAGACTGGCCTTTGCCTCAGGAGGAAGGTAGAAGCGGAAGGTGCCATTCTCGGGATCGCTATAAGTGGACTTGCTGTCGTTGCGATAGATGACGCTCTCGTTGATCGACATCTTGTCCTCGCTGGGCTCGACCAGCATCATGTGCTGAACGATCTTTGCGTCGCCCGGCTTACGGGTGGTGTTGTAGATGTCGAGTTCGAGGCCAGAGGGTTTGTCGCCCGGGCGCAAGAGCTTGTTGTAGTTGACGCCGTCGTAGATCGCCTGCATGAGCAGCGGGCCGTCGATGTTCTGCTTGAAATCGAATTTGCCGTCGGGCCCGGACTTTACGGTACCGACCGGCATCATGCCGCCGTCGCCGAGGCGCATCAGCACGATGGGCACTTCAGCCGCGGGCTTGCCGGTGGACTTGTTGACGACGGTGCCGTCGATGGCGAGGAGGATCAGGAAGAGGGGAGTCATTTGGAGGCAACCCCGAGGGTGGCTTTGAGCGCGTCGGCTTCCGCCAGTACCTGCGCGAGTTCATGCTGCAGGCTGGCCTTGGATTTCGCGTAGTCGTCGTCAGAGAGCTTGCCGAGGCGAAGCTCGAATTGGAGATCGCGCAAGTTCTCGTAAATACGAGCCTTGCGTTCGTCGAAAATCTTAAAGGGATTTTCGGGGGGTAGTTGGGGAAGATCTGCTTCCCGAATGAAGAGTGTCAGGGCGATGACGAGCACCGTGAGCCCGATGGCGATGGCGATGATCATGAGGGCGCTAGGGTTCCATTCGGTCGAATTCACGCGCGGCCGTGGCTTCATAGCCAGCGATGACCTCGGGCTTAACGGTAGATTCGACTTTTACACTTGGACTGCGGAAACGTTTGACGTAGACGAGGATGGCGATGAAGCCGAGCGCGAGGGCAAAGCCGGGCATGAGCCAACCGAGCAGCCCAAAGCCTGTTACTTCCGGCTCCACCAGGGCCTTGACACCCTGCTCCTTGACGAAGCGGCCGACAATGCTCGAATCCGAAGCCCCCATCGTCTGGAGTTGCTTGATCTTCTGTCTGGCCGGTAAGGAATAGCCACAGGCGATCATTGAACAATCGCCCACCGCATTGCGGCAGCCACCGCAGAGGCAGCTCAGCTTCATGCCGACGCGCTTGATCTCGGGTGAGACAAAGTCCATCGGGTTTTGCGCGATGGAGATGGCGGCGAGGAAGGCCAGGAGGCCGAGCGATTTAAGTTTTCGCATGTTCCTCCGTGGGGAGAGACGTAGCACTGGAGCCCAGGACCTGAGTTCTTGCGTAGCTCAGCTTGATCTTGGCAGGCACGAGACAGATGAGGGTGCCGATGAGCACGACCCAGAAGCCAACCCAGATCCAGCTCACGAGCGGGAATACATAGGCCTGGATGATGGCGCCCTGCCCTTCGCTTGCCATGGCGGCAAAGTTCAGGAAGAGGTCTTCGTTGAGGCGGCGGCGGATATCCACGAGGCTGGCTGGTTGACGGCTGGCCTTGTAGATCCGGCGCTCCGGATTCATGGTGTCAATCTTCTTGCCATCGACCGAGACGTCAACCGCAGCTTTCATCCAAGCGTAGTTATCATTCTCGCCATCCGTGAGACCCGTGACCGTAATGTCATAGCGGCCGATCTGGAAGGATTTGCCCATTGCCGCTTCCACGGTGACGTCCTTGTTGAAGGCAGCGCCAGTGAAGCCAACGAACATCACGACAATACCCATGTGGACGATGTAGCCGCCGTAGCGGCGCGTGTTGCGGTGTGTGAGTTCGATCACAGCCCGGACGAGATTCATGCTTTCTTTTTGGGCGATCGCGAAAGCGCCTTTGACGAACTCGCTGCCGATGGTCACCGTGACGAAGAGGCAGAGGCCGAAGCTGATCAGCGCATAGGCACTACGGATGCCAGCGCCAAAGAGCGCGGCCATGAGGATAAACATCGAAACCGTGGGCCAGAGGAAGTTCCGCTTGAGACTGTCGAGCGAACTGCGGCGCCAGGCAACGAGCGGTCCTACACCGGTGAGGAAGATGAGGAAGAGCCCAATCGGGATGTTGACGCGATTGAAGAACGGCGCATCAACGCTGATCTTTTCGCCGGTGATCGCTTCACTGATTACGGGAAACAGGGTGCCCCAGAGAACCGCAAAGCAACTGGCAAGCAGGACCAGATTGTTGAACAGGAAGCTGGACTCGCGGCTGACGACGGACTCCAGGTGCGACTCGCTCTTGAGGAAGTCGAGACGGTCGAGGATCAGCCAGACCGTGCCTGCGATGCCGATGGCGAGGAAGACGGCGAAGTAGTTGCCGATGCTCGAGATGCCGAAGGCGTGGACGCTCTGGACGAGGCCGCTGCGGGTGAGCATGGTTCCGAAGATGCAGAGGAAGAAAGTGGCCGAGACGAGCACCATGTTCCAGACCTTCATCATGCCCTTCTTCTCTTGCATCATGACGCTGTGCAGGAAGGCAGTGGCGGTGATCCAGGGGAGGACACTTGCGTTCTCAACCGGATCCCAGCCCCAATAGCCGCCCCAACCGAGGACGTAATAAGCCCAGCCCATGCCGAGCGTGATGCCGATGGTTTGGAAGAGCCAGGTGATGAGTGTCCAGCGGCGCGTCGTGTGGATCCATTCGTCGCCGGGCTGCTTGGTGATCAGCGAGCCGATGGCGAAGGCGAAGGGAACGATGAAGCCAACGTAGCCGAGATAGAGCATTGGCGGGTGGATCGCCATCGAGGGGGTCTGGAGCAGCGGGTTCAGACCTTGGCCGTCGGGGAGATTGATGATGCCACGTCCGATGGCCCAGAGAGTGAAGGGCGGGACGACGAAATTGTTGAGGATGAGGAAGAAGACCTGGGTCGCGGACATGATCGCGATCACCCAGGGCATCATCGTTTTGAACTGTTTGCGATTGGTGAAAACGACAGCAACGGTGTAGCTCGACAGGATCCAGCTCCAGAAGAGCAGTGAGCCTTCCTGTCCGCCCCACCACGCTGAGATTTTGTACAACAGCGGCATTGCGGTGTTTGCATGGCCCGCAACATATTGCAACCGGTAATCGCCGGTGATCAGCGCATAGAGGAGGATTCCACTGGCCGTGGTGATGAGAGCCCAGACAACGTAGACAGCACGCCGCGAAGCAGCAATGAGATAGAGGTTTTTACGAAGGGCGCCGACGACAGCGCTAAAAAGCGCGAAGATCGCGACGGAGAAGGCGAGAAGGAGCGCGAGTGCGCCTACGTTTTCCATGGTTGGGCTAGCTTCGGCTTACCGTTGTTTTCGGAGCGTGCGAAGGATCGGTGCCAGGCTTGATCTGACCGGGCTTTGCTTCGTACTTCGAAGCACATTTGGCCTGGATGTGGTTTGCCGTAAAGGTGCCATCCGGGTTCATGCGGCCATCGGCGAGAGCTTGCGCCCCATCGCGGAAGGTATCGGGAAGAGGTTCTGTTCCGGTATAGGTGATGCGGAGCGGCATCGCGTTATTCGCGTTGTTCAGCTCGACAATCTGGAAAGACACTTCTGCGCCATTGCGCTGGATGGAGCCTTTGACAACATCGCCGCCCACCTTGAAGCGTTTGCCCAGTGCCTTGGGGCCCATCTGATGGACTTCCGAGACGTTCTTGTAATAAGCAGTGTTGCCGGTGGCGCCATCAATGGCCAGCCAACCGATGGTGGCAATCACTACGGTAATAATGAGGCCAAATTTCATGTAGGGCTTCATAGCGGGATTCCTCTGCCACAATCATATCGCCAAACAAGAATTGTTGCGGTTTAGCAGTAATGAAAAGATTGCGTCTTTACGACTGTAGACGTGCTGTGAGGAAAAGCGCTTCGCTTGTTTTCTTTTTCATTTTCTGCATCCTGGAACCTTTTATGTGAATCAGATTCACATGAGCAAAAACTTGATCTATGCCGTGAGTGGTGCGAGCGGAAACACCGGTCGGTTGGTGGCGGAACAATTACTGCGCGCTGGAAAACACGTGCGGGCCTTGGGCAGGAATCGCGAACGGCTTGCAGGACTGGTGCAGCTTGGCGCCGAAGCCGCGATTTGTGATCTTACAAACCCTTCGCAATTGGAAGAGGCGTTTGCGGGAGTGGAGGCAGTCTATGCGATGGAGCCACCGGATCTTCAGTCTGACGATTACCGGGCGTATCAGGATCAGATGGTCGCAGCCATGGCTGGAGCAATCGAGGCGCAGCGAGTTCCATTTGCGGTGACCCTCAGCAGCTTGGGCGCCGAGCAAGCGGGCGGCACCGGCATGATCCAGGGGCAACATGTTCTCGAGAGCGTCTTCAACCGGATTGCCGGATTGCAGGTGCTGCATCTGCGAGCGGGATACTTCATGGAGAATACGATCGCGCAAGTGCATCTGTACAAGAAGCTCGGCGTGACAGGGGGTCCGGTGGCTGCGGATGTGAAGTTGCCCATGATTGCGACACGCGACATTGCAACCGAAGCCGCACGGGAATTGCTGGCGTTGGAATTTCGAGGCTCCAGCGTTCGCGAGTTGCAAGGCCAACGGGATCTGAGTATGGCGGAAGCGATGCAGATCTTTGGGCAGGCCATTGGCGTGCCGAATCTTGCCTATCATCGCTGGAGCGATGCGCAAGTGAAGCCTGCGCTGTTGCAGATGGGAATGTCAGAGAATGTGGCGGGGCTGATTTTGGAACTGGCGGCAGCCTATAGCAGTGGACTGGTGCGGGCCTTGGAGCCGCGATCCCCCAGAAACACGACAACGACGTCCTATGAAGAATTTGTCACTGAGGTGATGCTGCCACTCTACCGGAAGTCATGAAGAAGCACGGCTATCATCATGGAGATCTGCGAGCCGCACTAGTGACGGCGGCCATCCGGCTAGTGGCAGAGAAGGGTCCGCGAGGATTTACAGCGCAAGACGCGGCCAAGCTCGCCGGAGTTGTTCCCTCTGCGCTCTATCGTCATTTCGCCGACAAGGAGGCGCTGCTGGCCGCAGCGGCGGAAGAGGGCTTCGACCAACTGCGCGAGAGCATTGGCAAAACGAAATCGCTAGAGGAACTGGGATTGGCCTATCTCCAATTCGCCGTGCAGCAGCGAGGACACTTCGAGATCATGTTTCTCGCCGGGATCGAGCCGTCTGCATTCCCTACCCTTGGGCGGAGCGCGACAGCAGCATTCGACGCCTTTGCAGAAGCGGTACGGTCCGCGAGCCAGGCGGGCGTCGATCTTGAAATCAGGCTGGCTGGCCTCTGGAGCTTGTTCCATGGCTTCAGCCTCCTCGCCCATGGAGGAGATCTGGGGCGCGTGGGTTTCCGGCGCTCTCCAGAAGAGTTGCTACAGGCTGCGATTCGCCGTTTTCTCGCAACAGAGTGAATGGATTTTGAGTTAGGTTCTGCGTTTCGTGGACTCATAAACCGAACGGCAATCGTACCCGGCGCATCCCGGAGAATTGGACGGGCCATTGCTCTGCGCCTGGCCCGCGATGGTTTCTCCGTCGTGGTGAATTCTGCCAAGAGCGCCGGCGATGCCGACGCCGTTGTGGCGCGCTGATTTGCCGAGCCGTGAAGACGTTTGGGCAGATCGATGTCGTGGTGAACAACTCGGGATCATGCCGCTTTCCCCAATCGGCAAAGGGGATGTGGAGGCATTCGACCCTGTGATCCGGACCAATCTGCGCCGAAGCTTTCTGGTGCGGCACGGGCAGCGCAACAGGTTGCCGATGGTGGCAGGATCATTGCGTTTTCGAGCAGCATACTGGCGAAGTCGTTTCCGACCTATGGCCCCTACATCGCGTCCAAGGCCGGAGTCGAGGGACTGGTGCATGTACTGGCGAATGAGTTGCGAGGCAGGAAGATCACGATGAATGCAGTAGCGACCGAGTTATTTCTGGCGGGGAAAGGCGCGGCGCAGACTGCACAGCCCGAACAGCTGGGGGAGCCGGAAGATATTGCGAACGTCGTGTCGTTTCTGGGGGGGGGGCCGGATGCGGCGTGGGTGAATTCGCAGGTGCTGCGCGCGAATGGAGGCTTTGCTTAAGACTGAAAAAGGCCCTCTCTTGCGAGAGGGCCTTGGGACTTAGCGTCGGACCGGAAGCAACAAGGTCTGCGGGAGAGCCTTGTTGTTTTGAGTGACCTCGAGGCTGAGGTCGCCTGTGTTCGCATCCGGCGGAACCGTCACATTGAACTGGTAGAGCCCGACGAAGCCCGGCGTGACACCTTGGAAGCTGACGCTTGCATCCGCGCCACCGATCTTCCAGAGCGTTTTGTATTGCAGGGTGCCTAAGGCGGTGGCAATCTGGCCGGCAATCGGAATGTTGAAGGGCGACATGCTGCCGAAGCCAGTGCCATAGAAGATGATCGTTTCGCCGGGCTTGGCAGGAGAAGCGGCATTGACCGGATTGCCATCTGCATGGGCTGCATAGACAAACTGCTTGCCCCCAATGATGTAGCTGGCCGGAGCGAGCAGACCACCGTTGAGCAGCTTCATATCGATGAAGACCTGAGCGCTTTGCTGCGTCTTATAGGTCACAACGACCGGAAGACCGATGCCGACAGAAACAGTGGCAGGCACTTGCACGTTGACCTGTGTCGGGCTGACATAGGTGACAAAGGCGCGCTGGCCACCAACGGTAACGCTCACCCCTTCGAGCGAGGTGGGGGCGGTGTTGTTGGTAAAGTCATCGGAACTCCAACCTCGCGTCACCTCGCCAGCAAGGTTCGAGCCATAGATCTCCAGGAAGGATCCGGGGGCAGCAGAACTGTATGCGCCAAAGGCGGTGGCCGAGACAACGCCACCGTCACTGATGGAGGGCGCAGGCTGCGTGGGGATCTCCGAGATCTTCGTCACAATGACCAGATTGGACTGCTGGACTGTGCCGCCGGAATAGGCGATGAGGGGAATCTGATCGAAGGGCGAGGCCAGGGGGCCGGGACTGGGAACATTGATCGCGGCAATCTTATCCATCACAGAAAGGCTCGCATTGTCGACGACGCGGCCAAAGACGGTGAAGCCGCCATTCTGTCCATTCAAATTGGCCGCATTGTTGGCAAGATTGAAAAACCATTGGTTGGTGGCACTGTTTGGATCGTCACCCAGCTTTGCCATCGCGATGGTGCCACGGATATTGGACTCTTTGAACTCGTTGACCACCGCTGCCGATTGGGCAATCGCGGGAAGCCCCGGCAGGGTCGCCTGGAAGCCGCCACCCTGAACGATGAAACCGGGAACGGAGCGGTGGAAAACGCTGTTGTTGTAAGCGCCCTTTTTCATATAGGCCAGGAAGTTCTCTACGGTTTTTGGGGCAGAACCTGGGAGCAGCAACACATCGATGTTGCCCAGATTCGTTTCAAAGCGGACCGTGGGTCCAGATGTGGTTTGGCCCAAAACGGTGAAAAGGGCACAGCAGAAGAGGAAAGAAAGACGAAGCATGGGAACTATTTGGAGTCTAGCTTAAGCGACGCATGGGCCTCGGCAAACAGGTACACCCCAAAATGCGGTGTGAGCTCTCCCCTGCCCCAGCGGTGCGCCTTCCAGGTGGCCCGGACCTGCGTGATTTCAGGGTGCGCCGCGAGATCAAGCAGCAGCGCCGATTGGCCGGTGTAGAATTTTTGCGGAAAGACCAGAAGAGGTTTTTCCGCCCAGGTGGCGCCGTCTGCAGAGCCTTCAATGTGGATCTCCAGCGACTGCTGTTCGACGATCTTTTCAATCACCAGAGTCAGTTGCAGCAAAGCGCCAGCCGCCGCATGCAGCGCAACCGCCGCGCCGCTCCCGTTGGCCGTAATTGTCGATTGGGGGATGAGAAACTGCGCAAACATCCTAAGCCACCCACTTCTGCAGGCGCTCGCGAGCCGCTTCGAGCGTTTCGATTTTCTTACAGAAGCAGAAGCGAACCCACTGGTCGCCGACGCCAGGCGTTTCAAAGAAGCTGGAGCCCGGAACACAGGAGACTCCCACCTTTTCGACGAGATGACGGGCGAAGGCGCGATCGTTCTCAAAGCGGAAGTCTTTGATTTCCGCCATGACGTAATAGGCACCCTGGGGCTTGAGAGGCTTGAAGCCGGCCGAGGAAAGGATGTCGAGAATGAGGTCGCGGCGCTCGCCGTAGTGCGTCGAGAGCTCGGCGTAATATTCGTTGCTGGAGGCAAGTGCGTGGACCCCGGCTTGCTGCAGGGGTGAAGCCGCGCCGACGGTGAGGAAGTCGTGCACCTTGCGGATGGATTCCGTCAGATCCGGCGCAGCGATGGTCCAGCCGACACGCCAACCTGTGACGGAATAGGTCTTGGACATCGAGTTGATGAGCACGGTGCGCTCCCGCATTCCAGGAAGACTCAGGAGGGGGATGTGCTGCAGGCCGTCGTAGAGGATGTGTTCGTAGATCTCGTCGGTGATGGCAAGGGTATCGAATTCCTGGCACAATTCGGCGATGGTGGTGAGTTCTTCGAGAGTAAACACGCGGCCGGTGGGGTTGTTTGGCGTGTTGAGGATGATCGCTTTGGTCTTGGCGGAGAAGGCACGGCGCAGCTCGTCCGGATCGAAGCTCCAGTCCGGGGCGTGCAGCGTGACCAGCTTGCGGGTGGCGCCGCAGAGTTGGGTATCGGGAAAATAGTTTTCGTAGAAGGGCTCAAAGACAATGACTTCGTCGCCGGGGTTGGTGGTAGCGAGAAGCGTAGCGATCATTGCTTCGGTGGCGCCGCAGGTGACAGTGATCTCGCGATCAGGATTGATTGGGAGCTGGTAGCTGTCCTGGTACTTTCTGGCGATCGCGTCCCGCAGGGGCTTGGCGCCCCAGGTGACCGAATATTGATTGATGTCCGCGTCGATGGCTTCGATGGCCGCCTGCTTGATGCTGGCGGGCGCGGGGAAGTCCGGAAAGCCCTGCGCGAGATTGACCGCGCCATGCTGGATGGCCAGGCGGGACATCTCGCGGATCACGCTTTCGACGAAGTGGCCGGTGCGCTGGGAGGCAAAGCGCGGACGCCGATCGATGTTGCTACTTTGCTGGACGCCGCTGCGTACCGTTGGAATCACCATTTTCCGATGGTAAACCGGGCGAAGGAGTCGCGTAAAGACGGCGGTAGACACCCGCATTGCGGATGACGCTCTGGACATAACCGCGCGTCTCCGTGAAGGGAATCGATTCGATGAACTCGGCGGGGTCGCTATACTCGCCACGGCCGAGCCATTCGGTGACACGCCCCTTGCCTGCGTTGTAGCTGGCGAGGGCCTGTTCGAGACTACCGTTGAGGCTGGTGACAAGGCTCTTCAGATAGAGGCTGCCCATCTGCAGGTTCACCGTGGGATCGAGGAGCATCTTGTTGCTGAAGCCCTTGATGCCGAGACGGCGGGCGAGATCCCGGCCCGTAGCGGGCATGATCTGCGTAAGGCCGTGCGCATTGGCGCGAGAAAGAACCTTGGCGCTGAACTCGCTTTCCTGCCGGATGAGCCCGGCGAGCAGATACGGATCGAGGTCGTTCTTATACGAATAGGTGAGGAGCGGATCCTTGTAAGGCAGCGGATAAGCCAGTTTCCAGAGCGGCAGCGTGGTCGCGTTGAGCGGCAGGCTGAGATAGGCCGGGAAGATGCTCTTCATGTAGCGGATGCCCTGGTCCGGAGCGCCGCGGCGCGTGGCCATCTGGGCCGCCGCCATGGCCAGGAGATGCGCCTGGTTGTGCAAACGTGCGTCGTTTCTCAACTCCAGTTCGGCGTAATCGTAAAGCGCTCCGCGGGCCAGCAATTCGGCGCGGGCGATGCGGCGGCGGGTATTGGAATTCGCATCAAAACTGAGCTGGTTCTGTGGGACGGGAAAGCTGATGTCGCGGAGCTGCGCCTCCACCGTGGGGCTGAGCGCCTGCGTGCCGAGGCCCGCCTGGGCGATGCGCTCGCGGCAGAGTTCGGCGTAGAAATGATTCGGGAAGAGGTCGATCGCGCGCTGGTAGTAGGTCTTGGCGGCAGGCTTGTCCTTGCGCGCCTCGGCGGCGCGGCCCAGGAAGTAGAGAGCAGCCGAGTTGTGGTCCCCTGTGGGATCTGCGGCGAGATAGTTGCCGAGACGAGCTTCGGCATCGGGCCGGCGAAGGATGTAGCTCTGGACGGCAAGCTTCCAGTCACATTCCCGGGCTTCCGGACGGGCGGCGAAGTCGAGCGAGCAAGCCTCATAAAGCGGCATGCTCTTTGCGTTTTGGCCCATGACCCAGAATTGGCCCGCCGCGTTGGCCAGCGCTTCGAGACGGAAGCTGGACTTGGGATATTTCTTATTGAGCTGCTCCATCGAGCTGCCCATCGCGTCGTAGGACTTCGCACGGCGTGCCGCGAGGAGCGTGTAGAAGAGGCGTTCCGCGTCGGCTTCGCCGTCAGCTACCTGGGTTGCCTGGAGCGTGGCTTGCGCGGTGTCGCGACGGAGCCGGTAATCACAGACGCCGATGCGAACCTTGGCCAGATCGAGCGCCGGTCCGGTGAGCTTGGGGAGCAGCGCGACCAGTTCGGCGCGCGCCGCGGTGGGATCGCTTTGATCCAGCAGCTTGTAGGCGCGATCGAGGCGCTCGGCAGGGCTTAGGTCGCTAAGCGGCAGCAATTTGACAGCTTCGGAGGCCTCGGCAGATTTCGGAGACTGTGACAGGACCTGCGCCAGCAGACGCCGCGATTCTTCCGGCTTTGCGTTCAGCGACGAATAGAAGGCGATCTGCGATGGAGACAGGAGCTTCTGGTGCTTCTTGAGCAGACTGGCGAGCTTGTCCTTCTCGCCAAGCTCCCGGGCACTCTTCAGCGCGAGCAGGGCGGCGCGCGGGGCCAGCGGCGACTCGTGGACTTCCAAGACACGCTCTGCGTCTTCGAGAGCGGATTTGAAGTCACGGGCCGTGAATTCCGTCGAGGCGATCATCCAATCGACGTAATCCGAGATCTCCTTCAGATAGCTTCGCGCGGCGCGCAGCTTCTCGAGCGAGGCAGGACCAGGATCGCCATTGTAGAGCAGGAGGCGCGCCAAGGCGCCCTCCTGATCCTTCGGATGTTTGATGAGGAATTGCTCCAGTTTGGCGCGAGTGGGAGGCGTAGGACGCTCCCGGAATTCCTTAGCGATCGGTTCGAGAGTTTGTGCGCTGAGTGCAACTGCAACGAGGAGTAGCGAATACTTCATCCACCCATTAGACGAGCGAACCAGGGTAATCGGGTCCCATAAGTTGCGGATTGTCGATGGCCAGCGTCTCGACAAGTTCCCCATGTAGATAGTCTCGCATGTGCTGTTGCCCATCGAGGAACTGGGACAAATAACGTTCGCGCGCCTCGTCGATCTCGGTCTTCAGACGGAGGTAGATGTTGGCGTCGCGCCGGCCAGCCTTGACCGCATCATCCTTATAGAGACGCATTTCGGCCACCTGGACACGAGCAAAGCGCTGGGCGCGCATGTGCAGTTCCCGCTGTTCCTGGGTGAGTTCATCCCAATTGAAGCTGCGCTCGGGAACAATTTCTGCCGCTGGCGTGCCGTCACCATTCACGGCAAAGGCGCCGACCGGCACCGGGACAAATGGATCGTCCCGATAGGAATCACGATCCTCCGGATTGAGCGCGGAAGCAATATTGACGAGGCTCGAAGACTGCACCGCACGGGCCGAACGAATGCTCTGCAGCGTCAGGCCGGCGGCGGTCACCAGCGTTTCCACCGCGCCCATTTCGAGGGGCTGCGCCGCGGGTTCCAGATAGAGCAGCGCCGTCACCACATCCCCGACCAGAACCGGGAAGAGGTAGCACTTGCCGGGTGTCGCATCGGGACGGAGGCTCATGACATAGGGCGAAACTTCGGAATCGCTCCGGACGGCAACCACGATGTCTTTCGATTCGAGCGCATTGTGGAACGCAGCGGCCTCTTCGAATTCGAGCGCAAAGTTGGTCTCCAATTCCCCCACCACGCCGCGAACGCCTTCCAGACTGAAGCGATCTTTCGTGACCAGGAAGAGGGCGGTAAGTGCGCAGAAGGGCTGCACGGCATCGAGCAGCGCTTCTTTCCACTCCGCACCGTCAACCGCCTGGCGGAAGACGCGAATTGCTTGGCTCAATTGCTGCCCCAATTCCCGGCGGGCAGCATCGCGTGTCCGGGTGGCCGTTTCCTCTTTGGTTTGTTCCACAAGCGGGAGGAACTCGGCATCCCAGACTTCCCGCTCGGCAGCAAGACGGACCGGAATCTCTTCCGCCAGGCGGTTGGCGACGCTTTCCTGTACACGCTCGGGGAGAATCTCACTGAGCTTGTCCTGCACGCCATTCTCGATGTGCCAAGGAAGAATCTGGGCCAGACGAAGAGCAACCTCGTCCTCCAGACGCGCCGCAAGCTGCTCCTGCACGGCCTGCTCCATCCGCCCGGGCAATTCCTGCTGCAGACGTTCCTCCAGGCGGTCCGCTACCGTTTCTTGAACGCGGCGATCGAACTCTTCGTTGATCGACTGGGCCTGATGCTCGGCGAGCCGAGTGTGCCATTCCGCATCGAGACGCTGTGCGACTTGTTCTTCGAGCTGTGCGGCGAGGCTGGCTTCCGTCGCCGCGCTGAGCTCTTCTTTCAGGCTCGTGAAGCGTTGCTCGACGACCCGCGCGATGTTCTCGCGCCAGCCGCTTTCGAGGGTTTCCGCAACACGGTCTACATGCAGCTTCCAGGCTGCTTCAAACTGCTCGCCAGCCTGTCGCTGGGCGTCGTCAAAGAGAGAGTTCCATTCAGCCATATCAGTTCTTCTATGTTCCCATCGCCTGAAACAAAGAATCGCGGAATACGGCAAATCTCTTAGATCGCCCTAGCTAAGCTACTAGAGGAGTCCGCTACTCTTTGTTCTGTTTTTCCAAAAAGGTCTTCAAGCGGTAGCTTCGGCTGGGATGACGGAGCTTTCGGAGAGCCTTCGCCTCGATTTGCCGGATGCGTTCCCGTGTGACGGCAAAATAAGCCCCCACCTCTTCGAGAGTGTGCTCGCTGCCGTCTTGGAGACCAAAGCGCATTTTAACGATTTTTTCTTCGCGCGGGCTGAGCGTCTTTAGGACTTCCGCCGTCTGCTCGCGCAGATTGAGGTTAATGACGGCGTCGGAGGGCGAACCCATCCGCTGGTCGACCAGGAAATCGCCAAGATGCGACTCTTCTTCTTCACCAACCGGAGTTTCGAGCGAAATCGGCTCCTGGGCGATGCGCAGGATCTTGCGGACCTTGTGGAGCGGCAACTCGAGGCGCCGGGCCAGTTCTTCGTTGCTGGCCTCCCGCCCGAGTTCCTGCTGCATGGCGCGCTGGGTGCGGATGATCTTGTTGATGGTCTCGATCATGTGGACCGGCACACGGATGGTGCGCGCCTGATCGGCAATCGCGCGGGTGATCGCCTGGCGAACCCACCAGGTGGCATAGGTCGAGAATTTGAAGCCGCGGCGGTGATCGAACTTCTCCACTGCTCGCATGAGCCCGATGTTGCCTTCCTGGATGAGATCAAGGAACTGTAGCCCGCGGTTGGTATAGCGCTTGGCGATGGAGACCACCAGACGCAGATTGGCCTCGATGAGCTGCTTCTTGGCAACGAGCGCTTCGGCCTCGCTGCGATCGACAATCTGCAGGGTCCGTTTCAGTTCGAGCGCGCTGGCACCGGATTCTTCTTCGATCTGCTGGATCCGTGTGGTGAGCAGCTTGATGTCTTTGCGGTAATCGGCACCAATCTTCATCTCCTCGGCCCGCCGCTGCAGCCGGCTGAGTTCCCACTCATGCGACTTCAGTTGTTCGACAGTCTTGCGCAAACAGGTCATGAAGCGATGCATCAGCCAGGAGCTGAGGCTGTGCTTGCGGATTTCGCGCGAGGCCTCGACAATCGTGCGAGCCAGCAGGAAGCGAAGCTTGCGGTGCTCCTTCGGCTTCATCCCGCGCGAGATCGAGCTGAGCTTCTGGCGCGTCTGCTGCGCGCGGCGGGCAAGACGCCCGACTTCGGCGATGCTGAGCAGAAAGGCTTCCTGTTCGGGCCGCGCCGTGTCCTCTTCGATCTCTTCGATCTCCTCTTCGGTGATGTCGCCATCGATGCCCGCGCTGTCGCTCAGGCTCAATAGATCATAGATTGATACTTCGCCTTGCTCAAGTTCCTGCCCCAGCAGAATCATCTCACCGACTACAAGAGAGGAACGGGAGAGGGCCCGGAGTACAGTCTTTTGGCCCCGCTCGATTTTGCGGGCGAGCGCAATCTCACCTTCGCGAGTGAGAAGAGCCACAGTTCCCATTTCGCGTAAATACATGCGAACCGGATCATTGGTCTTGTCGACGACATCGAGAACTTCCTCCCCGTCCGGGACTTCAGGGGAAACCTCGTCACCCGACTCGGGATCGCGCTCCCCAAAGCCCTCCACGGGAGCAAGCGACTCCAACTCATCAATGCGACGGATCACTTGTTCAGCGACACCTTCGCTCATTTCATCGCCGGATCTGAAGTCCTCTTCCATAGCCCCCCAAACTCAATCCTGAAACGCACTTACTATTTGGCCCACTCTAGCAAAAATTTACGCCGGTAAGAATGGGGTGCGGGGCTAGCTCGGACTAATGCTTCTGCGCGCGCTCAAGGTTTCTTTCCAATTCCATCAAGCGCATTGCCTCAGGCATGTCGCCGCGTTGCTCGGCCTCACGCACCTGCATTCTCAGGTCTTTCCGATGCCGCTCCCGTTGGTCATAGCTAAGTTTCTCGAGACAAGCCCGTAACTGCGCTGCTGGGTCTCCATGCATTTTCTCGACATCTTCCGTATCGGTAGAAAACAGAGCGGCCAATAGGTTTGCATCCGCTTCGCTGAGCTTGGACTGTAAGACAGCGAAGTCCACGGCCCCATCGGCAGCCAGCATGTTGAGTGCCGTTTCGAGGATGTGATGACTCTCCAAGTTGGGAAAGCCTTCCATGCTGAGCAGGGTGTCACAGTATCCGGCCAGCGCTTCCGGATGATGCAGCAAGAGACGGATGAGCACCTTCTCGAGATCGGGCAAGTGACGCTGCGGCGCAATCTGCACTGCTTTTGCAGCATTGCGGTCGCCGGCTGCTTTTCGAAATTGATCAAGGACGACACCCGGCTCGACGCGCAGATGGACCGCCATGTCACCGACCACGGCGAGGCGCTCCAGTTTGTCCGGAAGTTTCTGGATAGCGGGCAGCAGGAAGCGGAAGGCTTCCATCCGGCCTTCGGCTTCGCGCATGTCAAAGCGGGACCGGGCGCGGTCGGCAAGCCAGTGGAAGTAACCAGGGCTCCGGTTCAGTTCGGCGAGATAAGCTTCTGCACCATGTGCCTTTACATACTCGTCAGGATCGAGACCACCGGGCAGAGAGCAGACGCGAATCTGCAGGCTCTCTTCCAGCAGGATCTGGATGCTACGCTCCGCCGCATTCGCACCGGCATTGTCCGGATCGAAGTTGATGATGACCCGGTCGGCATGACGCTTCATCGAACGCACTTGCAGGTTGGTAAGCGAGGTGCCGCAACTGGCGACCACTTCCCGCACTCCAGCGGAATGCACGCCGATGACATCCATGTACCCTTCGACAAGAATCATCCGGCCGGACTTGCGGGCGCCTTCTCTCGCATGGTGGAGGTTATAGAGGACATGGCTCTTGCGGTAGATCGGCGTCTCTGGTGAGTTCAAATACTTTGGTTGATCGTCGCCAAGAGTGCGCCCTCCGAAGGCAATGACTTTGCCGCTCTCATTCCAGATGGGGAACATGAGCCGGTTGCGAAAGCGGTCGAAGTAGCCGGGGCCATCGTTCCGTTTGAGGCAGAGGCCGGACTGCTCCATCAACTCCCCAGGGACACCCTGCTTCTCAAAGAGGCGGGTGAGGCCGCCAGAGGGATCACTGAAGCCCAGACCGAATTCTTCAGCCAGCTTCTGGCCGATGCCACGCTTGTTGAGATAGCCGCGGCCCGGTTCTCCCGCGCTCGCATAGAGGTTGTCGCGGAAATGCTTGGCAGCCACTTCGTGAAGATCCTGGATGCTGGCTTTCTTCCGGCTCTCCGGGTCGAAGTCTTCCCGCTGCTTGGGCATCTCGATGCCGTTCTTCTCGGCCAGCAGCTTGAGCGCTTCATAGAAGCCCATACCTTCAATTTCCATGACGAAACTGAAGACATCGCCCCCCTTGCCGCAGCCGAAGCATTTGTAGAACTGGCGGTCTGCATGCACATAGAAGCTGGGAGTCTTCTCGCGATGGAAGGGACAGAGTCCGCGGTAGCGGGCACTGCCGCCGATCTTTTGCAGACGAATGTAATCCCCAATCGTGCGGACAATGTCGACGGAACTCTTGAGTGTGTCCTTGAAGCCGAAATTACTCACAGCGCTTCTCCGAGAGATTGCCAGTAGCGAACGATTGCCTCGATGCCGCGCTCAATGTTGGGCAGATAAACCTTCTCATTCGGAGCATGCAGATTGTCATCGGGCAGACCAAAGCCGGTGAGGACGCTTGGAACACCCAGCGTCTCGGCAAAGAGACCGACGATTGGAATGGAACCTCCACTGCGAGTCAAGACCGTTTCGCGGCCGAAGACTTCCGTCATCGCAAGTGCCGCTTTTCTGACATAAGGATTGGCGGGATCGACCACGCTCGCCTTGGCGCTATGGAGGATTTTCAACTGGGTGCGGACACCGGGAAGCGCAGCCGCTTCGATGGCAGCGTTGAGCAGTTCACCCACCCGGACGGGGTCTTGACCGGGGGCAAGGCGGCAACTGAACTTGACCGTTGCCTCGCAAGGAATCACTGTTTTCGCACCGGGGCCGGTGAAGCCACCACGGATGCCGTGGATCTCAAAGGTGGGCCGGGCCCAGGAACGTTCGAGAACCCCGAAGCCGGGTTCCCCGGTCAGCGCATGGACACGTGCCTCCTCACGCTGAAAGGCGCCAGCATCGAAAGGAAGGCGAGCCCAGCTCGCCAGCTCTTCCGCGGTGGGAGCGGCCACATCGTCATAGAAGCCGGGGATCAGAATTCGTCCGTGAAGATCTTTCAGCGAAGAAACAATGCGTGCTGCCGCCTCGATGGCATTGGGAACAGCACCGCCATAGACGCCGGAATGCAGATCCGTCTCGCCTGTCTGGACCTCCAGCTCCGCATAGAGGATCCCTCGCAGCCCCACGCAGAGGGTGGGAAGCTCGGGGGCAAACATCTCGGTGTCGCAAATGAGCGCTGCGTCGCAAGCCAGCGCCTCAGGATGGGTCCGGAGATAGTTTGAAACATGATCGCCACCGGATTCCTCCTCGCCTTCAAACAAAAAGCGCAGGTTGACCGGAAGAGGGCCTTGCTGGCGCAGACGCTCAACCGCCTTGATCAGGATAATGGCTAAGCCTTTGTCGTCTGCTGCACCGCGGGCGTAGAGATTGTCGCCGAGCACAGTGGGCTCAAAAGGAGGGGTGTTCCACAGATGCAACGGCTCGGCAGGCTGGACATCGTAGTGCCCGTAGCACAGGATGGTGGGCTTGCCGGGAGCGTGGAGCCAGTCGCCGACCACGAGGGGATGCCCTTCCCCTTCGATCAGCCCGACATTCTCAAGGCCAGCCTTGCGGAAGAGGCCGGCAGTGAAAACGGCAGCAGCGTGAACGTCATTGGCGTGCTCGGGAAGTGCGCTGATGCTCGGGATGCGCAGCCAAGCGATGAGGTCGTCTAGGAAGTCTTCCACTCTGCCTCTAGCTTACGGACTGCGTCGGCACAAAGGACGGCGGCATGCTTCGATTCTGGAATCAAGCCGCCAATAGCCGCGTCGATCGCGGCAGCATCCAGGCGCTTCAAGTCGGCCGCAGAACAGCCGATGAGGAGTTCTGTGAGAGCACTGCCACAGGCAATCGATGCGGTACAGCCGCGTGCGCGAAAGGAAGCACGAACAATCTTTTTCTCAAAACATTCGACGCTAATCCGTAACTGATCACCGCAAATCGGGTTCTCTACTGCGACGATGAACGAAGGTGCAAGAAGTTCCTTAAGATTCCTTGGATTTTCAAAATGATCTAGGAGTAGGCCACTATACACAGGTAGTTTATTGTCTCAAGTCTCATGGAGGTATAGGGTCGAATCGCTCCAAAGCCTGATTCATCAAACTTTTTTGGAATTTGCGCTGACAGGAAGGGTACGATTAACTGATCCTAATTAGATAAATGTTTGACGTCGTCGCGATTGGTGCTGGGCCGGCTGGATTGACCGCTGGCTATTTGCTGGCTGGAGAAGGCAAGAGTGTTCTGGTTCTCGAAAGTGATCCACGCTATGTTGGGGGGATTTCGCGAACGGTAGAACACGAAGGATATCGATTCGATATCGGCGGGCACCGTTTTTTCTCGAAATCGGCTGAGGTTGAAGCGCTGTGGACCGAGATTCTGGGGGATGAACTTCTCGAGCGGCCCAGGCTCTCCCGCATCTACTATCGCGGGAAGTACTTCTCCTACCCTTTGCGCGCCGGTGAGGCACTGCAGAAGTTGGGGCTGCGACAGTCGACTCTTTGTGTCACCTCCTATCTGAAAGCCAGGCTCTTCCCCAAACCCAATCCGAAATCTTTTGCCGATTGGGTGTCGAACAATTTCGGCGAGCGGCTCTATCAGATGTTCTTCAAGACCTATACGGAAAAAGTATGGGGCGTCCCCTGCGACCAGATCTCAGCAGATTGGGCAGCGCAGCGGATCAAGGGATTGTCGCTTTCGACAGCGATCCTAAATGCGCTTTCGGGGAGCAAACCTGCCGCAGAGAGCGAACGGTCGCAAGTGGTCAAGTCTCTCATCGCGAGCTTCCGTTATCCGAAGTACGGGCCCGGAATGATGTGGGAGCGTTGCGCGGAAAAAATGGTGGCGCGTGGCGGCGAGTTGCGCATGGGCTACCGGGTGACAGGATTAAAGCGCTGCGAATCGACCGGGGTCTGGACCGTGGAATCCGTAGACGGCGAAGGCCAATCACATCTCTTCCAAACAAAGAACGTCATCTCCTCCATGCCGATTCGAGCTCTCGGAGTGGCTTTGGGCGAATCCATGGGAGAAACGGCTTCGCAGGCGGCGGGCAAACTGGGATATCGGGACTTTCTGACCGTTGCGCTGATGATGCGCGAAACGAATCCGATCCAGGACAACTGGATTTATGTTCACGATCCGACAGTGAAGGTGGGCCGGATTCAGAACTTCAAGGCATGGTCTCCCTTTCTGGTGCCGGATCCGGCGATGGCCTGCTATGGGCTCGAATATTTCTGTTTCGAGGGGGACGGGCTTTGGAATATGCCCGATCACGAACTGATTGAGCTGGCCAAGCGGGAGATCGAGAAAATTGGCCTCGTCAAAGCGTCCGATGTGACCGGCGGTGTGGTGGTGCGACAGCCAAAGGCATATCCCGTTTATGACGATACCTATGCCAAGCATGTCGAGCATGTGAAGAATGAGGTGCAGGAGCGATTCCCTAATCTGCACCTGGTCGGCCGAAATGGGATGCACAAGTACAATAATCAGGACCATTCCATGATGACCGCCATGTTGACCGCAAAGAATATCCTGGCCGGAAGCCTGGTCTATGACGTATGGAACGTGAACCAGGATGCGGAATACCATGAAGAGCACAAGAGCAACGGTGCGGTGTCGGGAGCTTCAGGACTGCGCGCGGTACCGAGTAGAATCAGTTGATGCACCTTGCAGCGTTTGAACCCCTAGTAAGCTATAGAGATTGATGCCAAAAGCGGTAGCCGTAGTCGCGGGAGTGGTGTTCCACGGGGGAAGGATCCTGATCGGCCAACGAAAACGGAATGATTGGCATGGGTTGAAGTGGGAATTTCCAGGCGGGAAGATCGAAGTGGGAGAAACGCCGGAACAGGCACTCGTGCGCGAACTGCGCGAAGAACTCGGAATCGAAGCCGTCATCGGAGAGATGATGCAAAGCTACCAGTTCAGCTACAACGAGAAGCCACCCGTCGAACTGACTTTCTATGAAGTAACGCAGTTCACTGGAGTTCCGGTGAACTACGAGTTTGAACAGATTCTTTGGGAAGAAGCAGTGCGATTGCCAGACTATGATTTCCTCGAAGGCGATCGGGACTTTATCGAGTTTCTGGCCAAGCGCGGCTAGAATGCGAGTTGGTCGTACATTTCGGCCATCGGAATGGAGAGATTCAGCTCCCGGAACTCGATGGTGTCGCGAAGCGCGGTAAAAGTTTCGGGGAAGCCAGGCCAGACTTCGTCTTCGCGGCGGGTGTAGAGCTGGGCGCCAATGCTTTCCGAATCGACGTACAAAATGTGGCGCAGCGCGGGGATCAGCTTGTAGTGCTCGAGCTTGGTGCTGAGGTCATATTTGCGGGTAGAGGCGGATAGAACTTCAACGACGAGGATGGGGTCGGTGAGGGGAGGGAGCACTACTCCTGGCTTCTCTCCGCAATAGATGCTGACATCAGGAAAATAGACGGCCTCACGAGACGGGGTTTCCACCATGGTGTCGGAGGTCAGCGTGTAGCACTTCTTGCCTTTGAGCTTCGGGTTCAAGATGGCAATCAGATTACTGGCGATCCAACTGTGCGCACGTGTTCCGCCCGCCATCGCATAGACGATGCCATTCAGGAATTCGAGTTTTGAATTGCTGCGCTTATTGTAGGCGAGGTAGTCCTCGTAGGACATCGTTGGCAGCGGCACTAGGGCTGGTGATGCCATATGCCTAGTTTACTCGTAGCGCAGCGCCTCAACCGGATCGAGCTTGGCCGCCTTATTCGCAGGCCAGATGCCGAAGAATAGCCCCACGCCGACGCTGACTCCGACCCCCACCACCGCCGCCCAGATCGGGACACTCATCGGGAGATTGGGGAACAGGAAGGAGCCGATCACGGGGATGAGCCAGCCGATGGCCATGCCAATCAGCCCGCCGAGAAAGGTGAGGACGACAGCTTCCGTCATGAACTGGGTGATGATCTCCGAGCGCCGGGCGCCGAGCGCTTTGCGCACCCCGATTTCACGAGTGCGCTCGGTGACACTGACGAGCATGATGTTCATGACGCCGATGCCGCCCACCAGCAAACCGATCGAGGAGAGCACCACCATCACAAGTGCAGTGATCGACATGATCTTGCGGAAGTCTTCAATCATCTGCTCGGAGGTAGAAATCGAAAAATTATCGGGCTGGTCATATTTGACGCGGCGCTCCTGGCGCAGCACGCCGCGCACCTCATCCATGGCGGCAGGAAGATAGCCCTTCATCGGCTGGACGAAGAGCATGTGCTCCTCCGCCGCGGGATTGAACTTTCGCATCGTCCAATAGGGCATGACGACACGGTTGTCGCGGCTGCCCGGACCATTGGTTCCAGAGGGCTTCATGACGCCGATGACTTCCATCATCTGCCCGTCGAGATCGACCCATTTGCCACTGGGGTCGGCACTGGCGAAGAGCGCCTTGGCGACGTCCTGCCCCAGCACGACAACGCGGGAATGGTGCTGATTGTCGACCTCGTTGTAGAAGCGGCCATGAATCATGTCCACTTGCCAGACGTCGGAGTAGCTGGGATCAGCGCCCCAGACGTCGAGACCAGCGTAGTCGTTGGCTTGGAAACGGATCTTCTGCACCCCGCGCCAGGGGAGCAGCCCGGCGGTGACGCGTTCGACGTGCGGACAACGCTCGCGGATGGCCTGCGCTTGATCGAAAGTGAGGGGCTTGCGCATCCGCTCCTCCGCCGTGCGATTGCCAAAGCGCGGGCCCACCGCAAACTTGAATACGACCATCGTGTCTGAGCCAAAGGTACGCATGGCGTTGGCAAAGGACTCATCCATGCCCGTGATGATCGAGCCCACACCAATGATGGTGCCTGTGCCGATGATCACACCGAGAACGGTGAGAAAAGAACGCAGCTTATAGGTGCGCAGGGTATCGAGCGCCATCCCGACGCTGGACCAAAAGAGAGACTGTTTCATCGTTCCACTCGCAATGCTTCGATCGGGTCCAGCTTAGAGGCTTGCCGCGCCGGATAGATTCCAAAAAAGAGGCCCACCGTCATGGAGAGGCCAACGCCGAGAGCAACGCTCATGATCGGCATCGACATGGGAACAGGAGTGAGAGTGCGAATCACAATCGCAAAAGTCCAGGCAATCGCGACTCCGAAGACACCGCCGCTCGCAGCCAGCACCGCGCTTTCTACCAGGAACTGATTCAGGATATCCTGCCGGCGCGCGCCCAGCGATTTGCGGATGCCAATCTCCTGCGTCCGCTCGCTGACAACGGCGAGCATGATGTTCATGATGACAACGCCGCCCACCACCATGAAGACGCTGACAACCGCAATCGCCGTCGCAGCAATGGCGCCAGTCATCTGGCTCCAGGCATTGGTGAGCGAGTCGGAATTGAAGATCGCAAAATTATCTTCCTTCCCTGGCGTCAAGTGCCGGTAGGAGCGGATCAGCGATCGCACTTCGTCCTGCGACTGCAGCAGTTTGTCGTGAGAGATTGCCACGACGCTGTAGTTGATCCCTTTGCGAGCTCCATAAGACTTGAAGTAAGTCTCAACGGGAATCGAAACAAAGCTGTCCTGCGTTTGTCCAAAGACACTTCCCTTCGCTTTCGCCACACCGATCACTTCGTAAGGACGCCCGTCAATGTGGATGCTTTTGCCGACTGCTTCGGTATTGGGGAAC
Organism: Bryobacter aggregatus MPL3; assembly: GCF_000702445.1. Lineage (NCBI taxonomy): Bacteria > Pseudomonadati > Acidobacteriota > Terriglobia > Bryobacterales > Bryobacteraceae > Bryobacter > Bryobacter aggregatus. Next base: position 4,048,444 of record NZ_JNIF01000003.1, on the reverse strand, counting down.
CAACGATCCTTCAGATCGTGGCCGAGGAAGGCGACCATCAAGTGACGGTTGTTATCGATGTCGGAAAAATAGCGGCCACTTTCCACTTGCGTGTTCTCGATTGTGGCCATGTTGGGAGATTCCCCGATGATCTGGACCTGATCCACACGATCCCCGCCAAAAACAAGGGGCCCCCGGCGATACACCGCCATTCCGATCTCTTTGACCAGCGTTGCGTTTTGCCGGATAAAGTCGAACTCTTCCCGCTTCAGTTCCGGATTCCGCCGTTGGTACTCCAGGAACTTTTTCGCGTCCCAGTCTCCGATAAAGGCCATCCGGACGACGCGGAAGCCGTCGGCGCCCATGTCGCTGACTTTCTCCGCGATATAAACATCCATACCGTGGATGAGGCTCATCACCGCGATGAGCGTTGTCGTCGCGAGGATGATGCCAAGCAAAGTGAGGAAGCTACGGAGTTTACTGGCGCGCAAACTGCCCAATGCAACCCACACGGATTCGAGAAAGGCACTACTGCGCTGCGATGGCATTCAGCGTTCATTACGCTGGAGAAACGCCTTAGGTTCCAGAAATCTGCTGCTGAACCCAATCAGCGGCACATTCTTCCGACCAGAAACGCATCCCGCTGCTCGAAAGGAAGCCGACATGGCCACCATAGCGTGTGAGTTTGAGTTGGATGGAGGGATTGCGTTCGGGGGCGGCACGCTCGTAAACCCAGGCGGGAATGAGCGGGTCGTCGGCAGAGTGAATCAGAAGAGTGGGGACTGCAATTCCGCTGAGAAAGCCTTGTGCGGACTGGGTGGCGTAGTAGTTGGCCGCGTCACCAAAACCGAAGGCACGCGCGGTGAACTTGTCGTCGAACTCGAGAACACTCTTGACCAAGTCGAGTCCGTCCAAGGGGAAGCGCTCCGGAAAAACAGCAGCACGGCGGCGGTAGCGAGCTTTCAAGCGATCAATGAACTTGCTCGAATAGATAAAATTGCGGGGCTCCTGCATGCGCTTGCAGCAGGCCATCAGATCAAGCGGGGTTGAAATTCCCACAACACCGGCAACGCCGAGCGTGCGCGCCTCGCTCCCGAGTTCCCCTGTGAGCTTCAGCACGACATTGCCTCCGAGCGAGTAGCCAACCAGAAAGATAGGACCACGCCCAGCGGCGGATAGAGACTGGAGAATCGAGCGGAGGTCGCTGGTGAGGCCGGCGTGATAGAGGGTGGGCGCGAGAGCTTCGGTGCCGCCGCAGGTCCGCATATTCAACCGGTGTACCCGGAAACCCCGCACCAGAGCGGCCTGCGCCATGCTCTTCATGTAGCCGGATTCATGCGAACCTTCCAGGCCATGCAGGACAATCAGTTCGCCGCGCGGAGGCGTCACCGGCTCATGGCGCAGTGCCAGGACCTGAACCTCCGGCTCAGTGCGATGGAGTTCCCGCTGCCCAGGGAAGCGAGTCTCGTCGAGATTGCGGGGCCAGAAATTTGCGGCGATCGTCGAGAGATCGCCGTTACGAAACAGGGGATAGAACTCGTTCAACTTTTAATAGTAAACGGGTTATTCCTTGCCGTCGTCATCGCTCTTGCGGGAAAGTTCTTCGGCAAGAATAATGGCTTCGGCCAGTTCTTTCATCGGTTTGCGGTGGCGGCGGCTTTCATTCCGGAGCCGGAGATAGGCTTCTTCCTCGGTGAGGTTGTAGCGGTGTTGCAGGATTCCCTTGGCACGCTCGACGAGCTTGCGGGTTTCGAGCTGGCGCTTCATTTCTTCGGTTTCAGAAACAAGGCGCTGGTTTTCTTCGGTCAGAACCTCTTTCGAGATGGCGATCCCCATCTGCTCGCCGATGAAGGTGAGCAGTGAAATCTCCTCTGCCGTGTGCGGGTGAGCCTCTTTGTGGTGCACATTGATGACCCCAATGATTTCGCCCTGATTGATCAGCGGCACCGAGAGGAAGGCTTCATAGGTGTCTTCGACAAGGCCCTGGAAGCGCTTAAATCTGTGATCGAGTGCAGAATTCGCAGCCAGGGCAACGACGCTCTTATGTTCGGCCACCCAGCCGGTGACCCCTTCGCCCACCTTCATTTTGAGGAGGCCGAGGTCTTGCGCGTGAGGAACTTGCGAAGCGCGCAGAACAATTTCGTTGCTTTCTTTCTCGATCAGGTAGACGAGCGCGGCGTCACAATTGGTGACTTGAACTGTCAGACCAATGATTTCGCCCAGCATTTCGTCCAGAGAACGCTGCGAACTGACGATACTCGAAATACGGTGCAAGAGAGAAACTTGAGAAGTTTGAGGTTCGGTCATGACGCTGGATCCCATACAGCAATGCTAGGGAATCTCTCCTTATTAAACAATTCAATCTTTTTATCAATACGATTCATGACCTATGTGTGGACCCTGGTGGGGGTGCTTCCGCTGAGCGGCCAGATTGTGCTGCAGTCTCCGCATTTCACCCTGTATAGCAGTTCCCGGAACTCCAATCTTCCTGAGAAAGCACTCCTACGGCTGGAAGAACTCCATACCGCGCTTCCCCTGTTGGAAAGTCCAGAGTGGCGTCCAACCCGGCCCCAGAGAGTCTGGGTCACAGGATCGAGTGCCGAGTGGAAAGCTCTGGGCACCAAAGCAGAAGAGCGAGGCAGCTACCGCAGTGGCCTACGCAAAGACTGGATTGTTGTAAATTCCGAGATCAACGACTTTCTACAAGTACTAAGTCATGAGTACGTACACGCGGTACTCAACCGTGCTTCGCCGGATCTGCCGCTCTGGTTGGAGGAGGGCATCTGCGAATACTATTCGACTCTGGATCTGCGCTACGGGGGCAATCGGGCAACGGTCAGCTTGGGCCGTCCACCGGGCAATAGACTAGCATGGTTGCGCGGCATTGACACAATTGATCTGGAAAAACTTTCGAGCACCCCGATGGACCAGAAAGGCTATGCCTTGAGTTGGGCGGCAGCATCGAAACTCTGGCCCGATTGGAGCCGATCGCTCCAAGGTCTCTCTAGCGTGAAGGCAAGAGATTTCGAGATCCGAAGCCGGACGATCCCAATGACGAAGCCGGTGTTTCCGATTCTCACCCTCACCGCGGACGCAGTGGCGGAGATGGAGGCGGAGTTCCAGAGCTTGATTCGCGGCAATACGGCCTTCAGTGTGGGAGGGAGAGCCGCCGAAGAGGCGCAGGCACTTTTTCTCGAAGGGTTGAGGCTATCAGACGAGGGAGAGAGCCAGCAAGCGATTGGGCGTCTTGAGAAAGCCTGCCAGCTCCGGCCGTCGAACAGTTCCTGGTGGCTTGCCTTAGCCCTGGCTTACCGGGAGGGGGGACAGAGGGATCGGGCGAAGGAGGCTGTGGCGAGAGCCGTGGCAACGGCGGTGAATGCGACAGAAAGCGCGGCGGCAGAATCTTTCAAAAAATCTTTCGACCCATGATCGGAAATTCTGAACTTTGCCGCATGTCCAGATGAAGACGTTGTACGAGTTCGGAGGAACGGCCCGCTCTGGAGGGGGCGGGCCGTTTCTATTTTGGTACTGAGATCCAACCGCACTTGACGAGTGCCAGGCCCTATTGGGCGGCCTGACGCTCATACGCCGCGATGGTCCGGCGAATCCCTTCTGCCAAAGGAGTCTTTTTGAGCTCCGGAATCGCAGCGCGGATCGCACTATCGTCCATGTCCACGGCCACCGGAACTTCCTGGCCAGCAAAAGTCACGAGACCGGCAGCCGAGGGCTTTACGGCTTCGATCTCACGCACGATGTCGGCCATGTGGACGATATCGCCAGCCAGGTTATAAACAAAAGCTCCTTCGTGCGGCGAAAAAAGGCAATCGAGGAAAGCGGCGGCCACGTCTTCGACGTACTGCAGATCCATCCGGCCGCTGACCGGCATTTCGTACTTCTCTCCGCGCGCAACGGCCTGCATCGCGATGGTGGGGGCAGCAGTGAGGCCGGTGTCGCGACCGGGACCATAAACGGTCCAGGGACGCAGGCCGAAGCTGGTGATGCCGCTTGCACGGTAGTAAGCGCGGGCATTGCCTTCATTCGCCTGCTTGAAGACACCATAGTGCGTCGCCGGCTTCAAAACATCATCTTCATTCAGACTGCGGCCTTTGGCGGCGTACTCGGTGGGCGGGCCCCAGACGGCGCTCGAACTCGCGTAGGCCACGCGCACTTCCCTGCCCGCCTCACGAGCCGCTTCAAATACGTTCAGTGTTCCAATGACGTTGATCATGCCGCCAGCAATGGGGTCCTTCTGGCAGAACGGCATCAAAACGGCAGCGAGGTGGACGATCTTCGTAACGCCTTCGCTTTTAACGATGTCCTTGATGCGCGCCGTATCTTCGATCTTGCCGATCTCGCTGCGCAGCGCGCTGCGGTCGAGCCCTGGCGCAATGAGCGGCAGACGGGGATGTTCGTCGCCCTGATCATAGCTGATCACCTCTGCGCCGCGATCGAGCAATTGCTTTGTCACCCAAGCGCCGATGCACCCTTGGGCGCCTGTGACGAGTACTGTTTCCTTCATGTCAATGTCATTATATTGACCAGCCATCGAATGCCACTGCAAAATCGCGTCACTCCCTTCTCAAAGATTGAAAGAAGTCCAGCTCGTGGCCTGTTTACGGGCAATCGCGGAGTTCTGCATAACGCGGAGCAGGAGCTCGTGACGACAACTTGGCGGCATCGTGCCTGGATCCTCTGCGAGCTGGAATACAAGGGCTGGAAGCGGAAGCTGATGCAGCCCAATCGTTGGACGGAGCTTTTCTTTCTCGATGAGGCAACCGCCTTCGCCGCAGGTCATCGCCCTTGCGGTCTGTGCCGGCGGGAAGCCTATCGAAGATTCCTCAATCTGGCCGGCGGCTTTGCGACGGCGAAAGCGCTCGATGCCGCGTTGCATCTCGAACGGATTCAGCCGCAAGCCTTGCTTCCCTACGGCGAACTGGTGCCTGCCTCCTTCTTTGCGCTGGGAGCAAACGCCTACCTGAAACTCCCCAAGCTCGCCCTTGAGTGGACACATGAGGGTTATCGCCGGGCAGGGCCGTTCCCGGATTCGCTCCAGGTGCAGCCCTTAACTCCTCTCATCACACGGCGTGTGCTCGCCCGCGGGTATCAGCCCTTGCTCCATCCATCGGCACTGAGCTTCAGCGCATAGGCGCGCAGGTTCTTGGGCCATTTTGCGGTCTTGAGTTCAAATGCCTCCTGATTGCCCGCAAACAGAGCCCGCAGCGCTTCTTCATAGCCCGAAAGGTTGGCGGCGATCGAATTGAGAAATCGATAGGCGGCTTCACGCGCGAGCCGTGCCCGGTCCTTCTCGGCGTTCACCTTGCGTGCGTCCTCCACCAGCTTTCGCAAAGCCACCGACGCTCCGCCAGGCTGCGCGTTCAACCATTCCCAATGGCGTGGCAGCAAGGTGACTTCGCGCGCAACGACACCGAGCTTCGGACGCCCCGGGCCACGCTGCGCGGCGCCGGGCGCCAAGAGCAGAGCGGCTTCCACCGTCTCACCAGTCTGGTCGTTGAAGATCAGCACCTTGGGTTCGCCGCGCTCCATCGCACGGTGCGCGGCCTGGAGCGCGGCATCCGCGTTTCCAGAAGCGATCTGGCGAAGGTCTTGAAAAACAGTGTAGGAGTGGATTGGTTCTTCTTGCATATATTTACCCGGGTGATTTAATTTTACCCAGGTAAATATAATCTTGCAAGTCCTTAGATGCCCAAGCGCGAAATCGCGTAGAGTCCGGCACCGAAGAGGGCAGCGCCCAGAAAGACACAAGCGGGCAAGGTGAAAATCCAGGCCAGCAACATATTGCGAACCGTATTCATTTGCACCCCACTCCGATTGGCCGCCATTGTGCCAGCGACTCCACTGGTGAGGACGTGCGTCGTGCTGACCGGCAACCCCAACTGGTCCGCGACACCGATGGTGATCATAGCAACCAGCTCTGCGCTGGCGCCTTGCGCATAGGTCAGATGGTCTTTGCCAATCTTCTCTCCTACCGTCACGACAATCCGCTTCCAGCCGACCATCGTTCCCATGCCCAGCGCAAGCGCTACAGCGACCTTGACCCAAACCGGGATGAAGTGCGTGCTGCCATCGAGATCTTCGCGATAATTACGCACCAGGGAGCGAAAGGACTCCTCCGTCCGGCGGCCCTGCTTCAAAAACTTGCTGAGAGATTCATCCACCAGATAGATGTCTGTGCGGAGCTTGGGCCGCTCACTAGAAGGGATGTCCAGCATGCTGCGGCGGCCTTCAAGATTGGCTTCCAACTCCCGGTTCAGGATTGCGATCGCCGCAGGCGTGCGCCGGTTTGGCGAGACGTTCGGCTTCAGGTAATTGGAGAGTTCGAGAGCTGCCTCGCTTGGGCTGAGTTCCGATTTGTCATAGTGTTGCTCAATGTAAGAGCTGACGGCTTTTGCGTTCTGCAGGAGGCGTGCAATCTCCCTCTCGGTCGTAGCTTCATTCAATGCGTAGCTGGCTGGAAGGGCACCGATGAGGATCAGCATCATGAGCCCCATTCCCTTCTGCCCGTCGTTGGAGCCATGCGCAAAGCTGACACCGGTACAGGTGAAGATCAGAATCGCGCGAATCCAGAGTGGCGGCGGATGGTCCTTTGCCGGTGCTTCATAGAGCTTCGGCGATTTGATGAGCAACTTACAGAGCAGAAGAAGCAGCCCCGCGCAACCGAATCCAATCAGCGGCGAGAGCAACAGACTGGCAAAGACCTCTTGGGCTTTGCCCCAGTTCACACCTTCCCCGAAGACCTCGGCACTCATTACCGAATGTGCCAGTCCGACGCCGAGGATGGAACCGATCAGGGTATGCGAGCTGGATGCAGGCAGGCCAAGATACCAGGTGCCCAAGTTCCACAGAATCGCAGCCACCAGGAGCGAAAAGACCATCGCCATGCCAGCCGAAGAGCCCACATTCAAAACAAGCTCAACGGGCAAGAGAGTAATAATCCCAAAAGCCACGGCGCCGTTCGAGACGAGCACACCAATGAGATTCCAAAGGCCCGACCAAACCACCGCGATGGTGGGCCGGAGCGAATTTGTATAAATTACGGTTGCAACCGCGTTCGCCGTATCGTGAAAGCCATTGACGACTTCAAAGCCCAAGGCCAATAAGACTGCGAGCAAAAAAAGCAACGCTGTCGACAGTGCAACCGGTTCACCGAATAAAACCACTTTTACCTATCCTCAGGCAGTAAACCAGATCCGTTGGGCCTGTTGCAACGTATTCATCGAATATTGACACACTCGTTACGCACTGTAAAACTTTGCCAGGGAATTGGACCAACTGTTGGCCTTACCCGTCTTAGCGCAGTTCGACTCGGCAGCCGTTGTTGGATCTGTTCGCGATGAGAAGGGCGGCGCATTAGCTGGAGCCAAAGTTCTCCTCCGCAACAATCATACCGGCTCGACTACAGTGGAAACAGAAGACTTCACTTTTGCTTTGGCACACAGCAGTAAGCACCTCCGCCGGATGTCGTGATACTGCTGGAGTTACCGGACTGAAACTGGCGCACGCGGCGGGGAGGTAAATCTGCTGCGGCCCGCTGTCACTGCACCCTTCCCAAAGCGGGGACGCAATGTTGCTTATGCCTTTCTCACTGAAGCACGTTTGCAGTTCCGCCGTGAGTACGACAGCCTGTTCCACAGGAACCGTGGATCCGCTCTACATCCAGCTCGCCTGGAAGCTGCAGTTTTAGTTGCGAGGCTTGCGCTTCTTTGCGGCTTCTTCCCGCTCCTCATCATCCACCTCGAGGCTGAGCGGCGAAAAGGCCCGGCGCGGCGGAGCCGGATACTCCAAATCCCAACCCTTGGTCTGCCCCCACAGGATGCGGTTCAACCGCTCGGTGGGGGCGGCGTCGGGTTCGGAGAAGTTCATCTTGCGTGAGTCGATGGCAGCCTGGCGCGGCTTGCCCTTGAGAGCCTGCACTTCCGGATTCTTCTCATGGAGGTCCTGCTTCGGAATCTCCGCGGTGAAGGGCGTGAGGTCCGGTGTGTTTGTGAAGCTGGCGCGCATGTCGGTCGCAATCATGTCGAACAAAGACATCGTCGGAAGCCCGAGCATCAGCTCGATCGTCTTCAACATGCTCTGGTGCGAATAGAAGGTGGAATCGATGTGATTGCGCCGCGCATAGGGACTGGCGAGGAAGGCCGTGGTGCGATGGCCATCGACATGATCGACGCCGTTCTGCGCGTCATCTTCGACAATGAAGATCGCCATCTTCGGCCAGAAGCGCGAGTGGCTTAACGCTTCGACAATGCGGCCCAGCGCCAAATCATTGTCGGCCACCATTGCCTTTGGCGAAGAGAGCCCCGGGCTGGCGCCATAGGTGTGGTTCGACGGGAGCTGCAACAGAATCAGATTCGGCAGCTTGCCGCTTGCTTCAAACTGCTTGAAGTCCTGCAAGAAGATTTGCGAGCGGACCACATCGGGAATCGCGGTGGTGTAGGACGGGTATTGGCTAGCGAGGATCTTGTTCAGCGGCTCGATGGGAGCGCGGATGCTCCAGTCTTTGCTGAAGTCGGAACCTTGCTCCCAACGTCGCAGCAGCGCTTCCCTGCTCCTACCCGGAATCTCGCTGAGGGTGCCGGCAAACTCACCATAGACACGAACGGTTTTACCCCGAGCGAGCGCGTAATCCCAGAGGAAACCGCCTGAGGAGTAGGCCATCGGGTCGGTCCCGTCGTAGGGATAACTGCGGCCCTGGTAGCCGGGCCAGAGGCAATACTCGGTCTCATTCGCCTGCGTCAGCCACTGGTGGCCGTCGGCGCTATTGCCGCCGGTGGCGTAGAAGTTATCGAGCACGACAAAGTGGTCCGCCAGCTTGTGCTGGTTGGGCGTAATGTCGTGGCCAAACATGGTGAGCGACGGGTCGCCATTGCCTTTCTTCAGATCGCCCAGCACCTGATCGTAAGTGCGATTCTCCTTGATGATGAAGACGACATGCTCGATGGGCGACGGCTCTCCGGAGCGTTCCGGAACGGCGATCGGTTTTGCGTTGCGATTGGCCGCTCTCGCCTCCACGGGGGCCCCGGCAAGGCGCATGTGATTATTCTCCGCAACCGCTGTCGTGTAGCTCGCAAGCAAAGGACGATCGGGAAGATCGACCACCGCAACAGAGCCGCGATAGGCATGAACAAAACGCTTGGTGGGCGCATCGCGCCAGCCGGATCCGGCGCCCAACAACGACGAGATCGCCAAGCGCTTGCCATCGGCATCGAGGGCGAGTCCGTTTGGATACCAGCCCGTCGGAATCAGCCCGTCGATCTTTGCGCTGGCCGTATCGATGACGGCCACGGCATTGACGCCGCCGCAGGCGACATAGAGCTGCTTGCCGTCGTGGCTCAGCGCGAGCGCTGTTGGGGCAATGCCGCGCACCGGCACCGAGAAGAGTTGCAAAGGAATCGTGCGCACCACGACGTTGGTCTGCGTGTCGATGACGCTGATGCTGTCGCTGTTTCCGTTGGCGACATAGACGCGATGGCCGGCCTCATCCCAGGCCAATGCCGTGGGATGCAGCCCCACCTCGATCTTGTGTGTCACCTGGCCGCTTGCCAGATCCACCCGGGTGACGGTTCCGGTGGAGGCAATGCCCCGCGCGTCCACCGTCACACGTTCGTTTGGCTTGTGGAGCGGCGAGGCAAATCGCTCCTTGCCTTTGGGAGGGCGGCCGCCCAGATTGCTGACATAGGCGAACTTCGCATCGCGATCCATCACAGCGGCAAAGGGTGCGATGCCGGTCTCAACACTTTGCAGCACCGCACCTGTTTTGAGATCGATCACTGCCAGCTTGTTCTCCCAAACCAGCGGCACGGCGGCAACCTTCTTGCCAATCGCGAAAGCACCGGGATGAAAGCGGCCCAGCTCGCCGGCAACAGGAGCGATCTTGTCGCCCGCAAACTGCAGCAACTGCGCCTTTCCGCGCGCCGCGTTGGCCACATAGGGCACAGCGCTGAAGGCAATCGCCTGCGCACCGGACGCGCCACCATGCGCGATGCGCTGCTTGACCTCGTTCGTGCGCCAGTTCAGGCGATAGAGCTCTGTCGCGTGCAGCACCCACAGTTCTTCGCCTTCGCCCCAGGCAACTCCATAGACCCGGCCCTCGAACACGCTCGGCACACCTGCCGGGGTGATCGCTTGCCGTGTGGTGACCACACCGGGGTCAGTGACTGCGCGCAACGGCTGCGCGGTACTCTGCGCAAAAGCAAACTGAGAGATCGCAAGGAGGAACAGGTGCATCCCCCGCGATTGTACCTACTCGTTGCGAAGCGCCTGCAAAGGATCGATGCGCGTGGCGCGCATTGCCGGAATCAGCACGGCAATAAAGGCCGTCAACGCTAGAAGAGTGGGCACAACGCTAAAGACCATCACATCGTAAGGCTCTACGCCATAGAGGAAGTTTGCGATGAGCTTTGCGAGACTCAGCGCAATCCCGGTGCCAAGAATGACTCCAATTCCCACAAAGCGCATCCCCTGCAGCACCACCATCTTTCTCACCGAGCCTGTGTCCGCGCCAAGCGCCATGCGGATGCCAATCTCCTGCGTACGCTGTTGCACGCTGTAAGCCATCAGGCCATAGACGCCGATCGCCGCCAGCAACAGCGCGGCACAACCGAAGATCGTCATCAGCAACATGTTGAAGCGCTGCCGCGAGGTCGAGCGCGACACCACCTCATCCATCGTCCGCACATCGGAGATGGGCAGACCGCTTGCCTGGCGAAGCTGCTCCTGCACCGCTTGGCTCACGCGGATCGGATCGCCCGTGGTGCGCATCACCCAGGCAAGCGGCGTCAGACGTACATTCAGCGCGTTCAGTGCATCGGGAACCTGGGCATTGGGAACATACATCGCCGGCTCGGGCTTCTGATTCAGTGCGCCATCGCGCACGTCGCCAATGATGCCGACAATCTGGCGGGGCTGCTCGGTGGCAAGCTCGGACATGATGCCCTTGCCAATCCAGATCGTCTCGCCCAGCGGATCACCCTTGGGCCAGAACTGCCGGGCCATCGCCTGATTGATCACCACCACCGGCAAGGCGGCCGCCGTATCGCGCTCGTCAAAGCTGCGCCCGCGCACCACCGGAATCTTGAAGACGTCAAAGTAGCCGGGAGAGATCGTCTTCCAGCTTCCTCCTCCATGAAAGGGCCCCTTGTCGAGCGGACGGCCCACAATCAGGAAAGGCAAACCATAGCCGCCTTCGAGCGGCACACAGCAGGTGGCGCTGGCCAGCGTCACACCGGGCACCGCGCGCAGGCGATCGAGACCATCACGCACCAATTGCTCGACCGCCTGCGTCTTGACGAAACGTTGCCCCGACAGCGACATGCGCATGGTGAGGACATTCGTCGCGTCATAACCAGGCTTGACGTCGCCCAAGGCAAGCGAAGTGCGGATGAGCAGCGCAGAGCCCACCAGCAGCACCACGGCCAGCGCCACCTCGGTCACCACCAGGAAAGTACGCGCCTTGTTCTGCCGGAAGCTGCTGCCCGAGCGGCCGCCACCTTCCTTCAGCGTTGTGCTCAAATCGGCGCGGGAAGATTGCAAGGCGGGAATCAGTCCAAACAGCACGCCGGTAAGCAGGGTGATTCCGATGGTAAAAGTGAGCACGCGCCAGTCGGCCCCCACCAGAGCGCCATCCACTCCGATCCGAGGCAGGTTCGCCGTATTGACTGAGAGCAGCATGCGAATTCCAATGAGACCCAGCACCGATCCGAAGATCGCGCCCACTGCCGCCAGCAGAACGCTCTCGGTGAGCAGTTGGCGGATGAGGCGGCCTCTTCCGGCGCCAATCGCCGCGCGGATCGCGATCTCGCGCTTGCGCCCAATCGCCCGCGCCAGCATCAGGTTCGCGATGTTCGCGCAGGCAATCAGCAAGACCATCCCCACTGCGCAGACCAGCACCAGCAGCGAACTGCGTACATTCGCAGTGAGTGCTTCCCGCAGTGAGTCGGCATAGAACTTTTCGTTTCGCAGCGCCATCGGAAACTTCTGGCGGAACACAGCAGTCGAGGCCTCCAATCGCGCGTTGGCTTGGGCCAGCGACACTCCGGGCAGCAATCGCGCGCCGACACTGAAGTAATGGCCCTGGTCCACACTGTTCGGATCGAATTGGAAGGGGCTGAAGACCTCCGGCACACGGCTGCTGAGATCGCTGAAATTAAAGTTCTTCGAAACAATGCCAATGACGGTTTGCGCTTCGCCACCCAGTTGGATCGTCTTGCCCACCAGTTGAGGGTCTGAACCAAAACGGCGCGCCCACAGGCCTTCCGTGATCAGGACGACATTGCCCCCCTTAGGCAAATCCTCTTCCTTCGAAAAGCTGCGGCCCGCCACCAATTGCGCACCAAAGAGCTTGAAATAATCGCCACTCACCTGCGCCGAGCGCAACTGCTCCGGAACCTCGCCCGAAGTGAGATTGACCACGCCGGTGCGAAACGCAGCGGCCGACTCCAGCACATCCTTCTGTTCGCGCCAATGCAGGAACTTCGCCGGAGACCCAGCCGTGTTTTTCCCTTCCTGAGAAGAGACGCCGAGCAGAATGATGCGATCGGAGTCTGGAAACGGCGGCGGCTTCAGCAGCACCGCATTCACCACCGAAAAGATCGCGGTGTTGGAACCAATTCCCAGCGCCAAAGCAGCAACCGCGGCAAAGGTAAAGCCCTTGCTCTTCCAGAACATCCTTAGGGAGTGCTTTAGGTCTTGGAGAAAAGATTGCATGTGATGAACGGGCCTCAGAAGGAGTACGTTCAGGGCGCCAAGAAGTTTCTCCGCTTCGTCACATTTCTTGCAGAATCTTTTCGCTTGAAAAAGTCGCGAGCAATGGCGGCAAACGAATGGACGATCGCCCGGTCCTCTGTACTGCGCAGGGCCAGTTCGATGTCACTCGTGACATTGGCGCCACGCAGCGGCAGACAGATCACTTCGGGGCCGGCGATCGCGGCAACGCAAGCCGGAGCGATCGTCACGCCCAGTTCGGCACCCACCAGGCGCAATACCGTCAGCCATTGCGGCGCCTCTTGTACGATGCGCGGCCGGAAGCCATGCGCTTCACAAAGCGAGATCGGTTTCTGATAAGCGATGCGGCCCGCATTCGGCGGGAAGAAAACAAAAGGCTCCTCGCGCAGATCAGCGGCCGAGAGCGATTTGCGGCTCGCAAGACGATGCTGCAAGGGCAGCACGGCGACGAAGGGTTCGGACAATAGCTTCTCCGTCCGCATCCCTTCTTGCGGGTCACTATCGCGCAGGATCGCGGCGTCGATGACGCCCTTCAGCAGCCGCTGTGTCATGTCCGAGGTGTAGCTTTCCGAAAGCTGCATCTGCACCATCGGAAACTCGCGCCGGTAGAGGCCAAGCATGGCCGGCAACGGGGTGAGCATCGAGGACCCGATGAAGCCAACCCGCAGGAAACCCACTTGTCCTCGACTCACGATACGCGTCTCTTCGATGTCTTCTTCGACATTCCGCAGCGTACGGCGGGCCCGTTCGAGAAACACTTCTCCCGCACTGGTTAGCCGCACCGCGCGGGAAGTGCGGACAAACAGGGGGTGGCCCAGAATCGATTCGAGCTTGCGGATCTGCTGCGACAGCGGCGGTTGCGCCAAATGGAGACGCAGTGCCGCCCGTCCAAAATGCAACTCCTCTGCCACCGCCACGAAGTAGCGCAAGTGCCGTAGTTCCAGGTCCCGTTCCATATCTGGTTGCTCTTGATTCTAACGAACCAGATATTGGACGTCTTGTTCTTTGTCCTCTACACTTTTGAATAAAGGCGAACGAAAACCAGATGAGTCATCTTTACATCCGCGAATTCGAAGCTCAAGACGCCGGTGCTTTCCGCGCTCTCAACGAAGCCTGGATCACAAAGTACTTCACACTCGAAGAGCCAGACAGACAGGTGCTTGATAATCCGGTCGGCGAAATCCTCGAGCACGGCGGCAAGATCCTGATGGCCTTTGCTGACGGCGTTCCGGTGGGGTGCTGCGCCTTGATTCCGCTGTCGCCAGGCGTTTTTGAAGTTGCCAAGATGGCGGTGGCAGAACAGCTGCGCGGTCAGGGAATCGGCAAGAAGCTGATGGCCCGCACGATCGAATGCGCAAAGCAACTGGGTGCAACAGCGCTCGAGTTGGGTTCGAACCGCAAACTGCTGAGCGCCATCCGCCTCTACGAATCGTTTGGCTTCCGCCACACGCCGCCAGAGAAGGTTCCACCATCGCCCTACGAGAGAGCCGACGTCCACATGGACCTCGACCTTTCCGAGGCGGTTACTGCCGCTGGCCCCCATTGACAATCAGAGTCTGCCCGCTCACAAAGCCAACGCCCGAAGCAAGGAAAGTCACCACGCGAGCAATGTCTTCCGGCTGCGCGATCCGGCCAAGCGGCGTTATCTTCTCAAGATTTTTGCGGAAGTCGCTTTCTGCAAAACCAATGGTGTGCAGTCCTTCGGTTTCCACCATGCCTGGGTTCACTGAGTTCACGCGGATCTTCTTTGGCCCAAGCTCTTGCGACAGCGAAACGGTAATCGCATCGACTGCTGCTTTGGTAGCGCTATAGGTTGAGGCTCCGGCAAGCGGCATCGGACCAGCAACAGAACTGACGTTGATAATGGCGCCGCCCTCATCTCCGATCCATTTCACGGCTTCTTGCGTGGTCAACAAAAGACCCAGTACATTGAGATCAAACTGCTTGTGGAAGTGCTCGGGCGTGATGGACTCGAGCGGCGCAAACTCATAGATGCCCGCGTTGTTGACCAGGATGTCGAGCTTGCCGTAGGCCTTCTTCGTCTCGGCGAACAAACGCCCAATGTCGGCAGCTTTCGAGACGTCGGCTTGCACCGCGATCGCTTTACCGCCCTTGTCTGTAATCTTCTGCACAACAGCATCCGCGCCCTTCTTGCTCGATGCGTAATTCACCACCACAGATACACCTTCGGCAGCCAGATGCTCAGCAATCGAAGCTCCAATTCCTTTGGAAGCTCCGGTGACAACTGCTACTTTTCCTGTTAACTCGCTCATTGCAATCTCCTTCTACACTTAGACAACTGTCTAATTGATGAAGATCGGGAACGAAGGATTCAAAGCTGTCGTAGATCTTTGAGGTAGGCCTTCCAGGTGTCGCGCAGAAAACGTGCGCTGACAAACTTTCCTTGCTTGCTCGATTCGATCAGGCCAGCGCTTTCCAGCTCTTTGAGGTGATGGGAAAGCGTGGGTGCGCTGATCGGAAACGCGGCGCGCAGGTCCGTACAGGCCGTGCAGCTTTTGCCCGCAGCAATGTGCTGCAAAATCTCGAAGCGGCGTGGGTCGGCAATCGCTTTCGAGATGAGATGCACTTGGCGGCGCGACAAATGGGTCACGCTCTATTTTGGATCAGGAAGTACTGGAAGAATAGAGAGGATGAAGATTATCGACATCCGAGCCACCACGGTATCGGTTCCGCTCCAGGCGCCCTTGCGCCATGCCAACGGCTGCCATTGGGGGCGTTTTGTACGGACCATCGTCGAGGTGGAAACAGACAATGGGTTGATCGGGCTCGGTGAGATGGGCGGCGGGGGCGAATCGGCCGAGGCTGTCTTTCGCGCGATGAAGGCCTATCTGGTCGGGCATGATCCGGCGCGCATTGAGGAGATGCGCTTCCGCATCGCGAACCCCACAGCCTCTCTCTATAACAATCGAACCCAGATTCTTGCAGCACTCGAGTTCGCCTGTCTCGACATTATCGGACAGGCCTGGGGCGTTCCCGTGTCGGAGATCCTCGGTGGGCGATTGCGCGACCGCGTGCATTTCGCAAGCTACGGTTTCTTTCGCTACACCAACCCCAAGACCGGCGCCGGCGAAGCGCGAACCATCGACCAACTCGTCCAACAGATGCTCGACTCCAAAGCAAAGTACGGCTTTCGCAGCCACAAACTGAAGGGCGGCGTCTTCCATCCGGACTATGAGTTGGAAGTCTATCGCGCCATCGCCGCGGCCCTGCCTGGGGACAGCTATCGCTTTGATCCGAACGCCTCCTGGTCCACCGAGCAGGCCATCCGCTTTGGCCAGGCGATTGAAGATCTGAAGAACGACTATCTCGAAGATCCCGTCTACGGACTCAACGGCATGCGGCGCACCCGGGAGATGGTCCGCGTGCCACTAGCCACCAATACCGTCGTCGTGAACTTCGAGCAGCTTGCCGCAAACACGCTTTCCACCGCCGTCGATGTCGTTCTGCTCGACACCACCTTCTGGGGTGGCATCCGGCAATGCATCAAGGCCGCCGGCATTTGCGAGACTTTCCAGACTGGCGTCGCAGTGCACTCCTCGGGCGAACTCGGCATCCAGCTCGCAACGATGCTGCATCTGGGCGCAGTGATTCCAAACCTGTCCTTCGCCGCCGATGCTCACTACCACCACCTCACGGACGACATCATCACGGGTGGCTTGCTGCCTTATGAGGACGGCGCAATTCGCGTGCCCACGACGCCCGGCCTCGGCGTGACGATCGATCGAGACAAGCTCGCGCAGTATCGCGAAGAGTTCTTACGCTTGGGCAGCTATCCGTATGATCAGGACCCGGCGCGTCCGGGCTGGGCGCCCGTGATTCCGAACGATCGCTGGGCAGACCCGAAGGACGACCGGGCAGTCGCGATTCCGTATTAGGATGCGAGATGACTCAAAACAGTTTTCCATGTTCCTGTTGTGAATTGAAGGTGGCGCAAATGGCCCAAGCCTGAATCAGGTTAAGAACTATTTTCGCGCCATCGGAATCTGCGACCCAGCGTTGAAGGACCGCTCGTGTAGAGGAAGAACGCGGTGCGCTACTGAGTCCGCAACGCTGACGCGACGCGGTTCGCGCGCAAGAACAGCGCCTCTTCGCGTCCCTGCTGCAAAGCCTCGCGCGTCTGCTCGAGGCTCGCGATCATGGCGCTTAGCGCTGCATCAATGTTCGCTGCATTCGTCGAAAGAATGTCCTGCCACAGATCGTGGCTCGACAGTGCGAGCCGCGTCATGTCGAGCACTCCGGGGCCGGCCACCTGTGCAATCGCCTGGTTCTCGAGCAAGGCGGCAAGGGTCGTCGAAACCAATTGCGGCAGATGAGAACTGTAGGCGACTAAGCGATCGTGTTCCGCCGCATCGAGAAACACCGGTTTGCCATGGAGCGCAACAACAAGCGCAACCAGTTCCGGCTCATTGCCCGTCAAGACCCAGGGCCGCCCAGCAAACAGATCAGCCGATGCACCCTCTGGTCCACGCACTTCCCTGCCCGCCATTGGATGGCCGCCAACAAAGCGCGCGCGCCGCAGATGGGTGGCGGCCGCCTGACAG
This sequence comes from Bryobacter aggregatus MPL3, assembly GCF_000702445.1. Taxonomy (NCBI): domain Bacteria; kingdom Pseudomonadati; phylum Acidobacteriota; class Terriglobia; order Bryobacterales; family Bryobacteraceae; genus Bryobacter; species Bryobacter aggregatus. The sequence continues at coordinate 4,031,165 of NZ_JNIF01000003.1, read as the reverse complement.
ATTTCCGCTTTCGTGCTGCCGACATCGGTTACCAGCGCGCCTTCTTTGACAATCGGATCCAGCAGCGCGAGCGTCTTCAAAATCCGGCGCACCGGCTGCGCCAGCAGCACCAGATCGGCGAGTCCAACAGCTTCTTCGAGAGGCATGGATTCATCGATCGCGCCCACTGCGAGCGCTTTCGCCACCACTGCCGGCGAACTCACACCAATAATGCGTCCGGCGAGACGAGCTCGCTTCAGCCCCAGACCAAAGCTGGAACCCAGCAGTCCGGTTCCGACAATTGCGACTGTGTTCATCGCTCCTGCAGCCGTCTCATCTCCATCATGATCACGGTGTAGATGCGTTCGACAGCATCGGGGTCCAAAGGACCTGTGCTCTTACCAACCATCCGATCGATGACCACGCGCTCACGGCCCAGTTCAACAACCGGCAAGCCTGCGTTGGCTTTCGCTTGTCCAATCTCCAGAGCCACTTCCGCCCGTTCATTCAACAGGAGAATGATCTTCTCGTCAAGCGCGTCGATGCGGCCACGGCATTCGAGCAGTACCTCTTGGGTCTTTGCGTCACTCATGATAGACGCCCCGTCTTTGCGCCCTCTTTCAACTCTCTCGCCATCCGCTCCATAGTATCTGACAGTGCAGCAACAGGAGTCGCTTCAATCGCACGTACCAAAACACTTCCCACAACAACGCCGTCGGCTACTGCGCCCACTTCACCGGCTTGCGCGGCAGTCGAGATTCCGAAGCCAACACCAAGCGGCAAATCGGTAAACTGGCGCAACCGTTCCACCAGCGGCTTCACCGCGGCGGAGACTTGCGACTGTTCGCCAGTGACACCTGTCCGCGACACCACATAGACAAAGCCGGAGCAATACTTCGCCACTAGATCGAGGCGGCGGTCCGTGCTGGTGGGCGCGACAAGAAAGATCGTATCCAGGCCCGCAGCCTTGGCCTCATCGACAAAGCCAGCAGCTTCCTCGACACTCAAGTCCGTCAGCAAAAAGCCGTCGACGCCGCACTCCACCGCGCGTTTCGCCAGCCGCTCAAAACCGTAGCGGATCACGGGATTCAGATAGCTGAACAGAACAATCGGAATCTCGCTGACCTTGCGGATCTCAGCGGCAATGTGAAGCACCTTTTCGAGCGTGGTTCCGGCAGCGAGCGCGCGCTCACTAGCCCGCATGATCACGGGGCCGTCAGCGACAGGATCGCTGAACGGAACGCCCAGCTCGATGATGTCGGTGCCACCACGCTCGAGCGCCGCGACGATTTCGATGGTCGCTTCGGGAGTAGGGTCGCCCGCTGTCACATAAGCGATCAGGGCAGGCTCATTGTTCGCCTTCAGGCGATCAAAACATGCGGCTATGCGTGTCGGCATCCATTTCCTTCAAGTTTTCGCGATAAATATTGATGTCTTTGTCGCCGCGGCCACTCAGGTTGACGACGATAATCTTGCCCTTGGATTGCGGGGCACGGTCCAAAGCTTCTGCAACGGCATGCGAGCTTTCCAGAGCCGGAATAATCCCCTCCGTGCGCGAAAGCTCCACCGCCGCTGCTAGCGCAGAAGCGTCGTCGCAATCCACATAAGTCGCGCGACCGAGATCGTGCAGATAAGCATGTTCCGGCCCGATGAGCGCATAGTCCAGCCCCGCACTGATGCTGTGCGTCAATGCGACCTGGCCATCTTCGTCCTGCAGCAGATAACTATATGCGCCATGCAGAACGCCCGGAGCGCCGCCACTAAAGCGGGCCGCATGGTCGCCGGTCTTTTTACCGCGGCCTCCGGCCTCGACACCCACCAGCGCCACTTCGCTGTCCGCAAGGAAGGCGCGGAAGAGTCCGATGGCATTGGATCCGCCACCGACACAGGCGATGGCCAGATCGGGCAGCCGGCCTTCGGCTTCGAGAATCTGCCGACGCGCCTCATCGCCAATACAACGATGGAAGTCGCTCACCATCGACGGATAAGGGTGCGCGCCCAGTGCGGAGCCGAGCAGATAATAGGTTTCGTCGACATTCGTCACCCAATCGCGCATCGCTTCGCTGATCGCGTCCTTGAGCGTCCGCGAACCATTGGTGACGCTATAGACTTCTGCTCCCAAAAGACGCATGCGGAAGACGTTCGGCTCCTGACGGCGCATGTCTTCTTCGCCCATGTAGACGCGGCACTGGAGACCGAGCAGAGCGCAGGCCGTCGCCGTGGCCACTCCGTGCTGGCCGGCGCCAGTCTCCGCAATGATGCGTTGCTTGCCCATCCGTTTGGCGAGCAAGGCCTGGCCCAGTGCGTTGTTGATCTTGTGAGCGCCCGTGTGCAGCAGATCTTCGCGCTTGAGATAGATCCGAGCCCCACCGAACTTCTCACTCAGACGCTTGGCAAAGTACAAGGGCGTTGGACGTCCGACGTAATTCTTCAACAGGTCTGCAAGCTCGGCCTGGAAAGCCGCATCGTTTTTGGCCTGGAGATAGGCCTGTTCCAACTCTTCGAGCGGCGCCATCAACACCTCGGGGACATAGCGTCCACCATAGGGTCCGTAATGGCCACCCGCATCTGGCACGGTTAACATACTGCGTCGAACTCCTTTCGCGCCGCCTCGATAAAGGCGCGCATCTTCGCACGATCTTTTTTGCCCGGTTCGGATTCGAGTCGCGAGCAGGCATCCACACCCCAAGGCCGCAGGCGCTGGATCGCCAGACCAACATTTTCGGCATCAAGGCCACCGGCAAGGACAATCTTGCCCTTGAGGCCAGCGGCAAGTTCCCAATCGAAACTACGCCCCGTACCACCTTCGAGCGCGCCTGCCGGAGTATCCAGCACCACGGCCTCGGCTTGCTCCTGATCGATCCGTTCCTGGCTTAATACGCCATCGACAGAGATCGCCTTCCAAACGCGAATCCCGGCAATCGCGTCCATCTTATGCAACTGCGCGACGTCAAGTCGATGTTCTGCCATCAGATCCAGCACACGCTGCGGATCTTCATGCACAAAAAGGCCAACACGCCAGAAGTCATCCGGCAGTTCTTTCAGAAACGCAGTGTCCTTGACGTAGCGCGAACTGCCTGCCCAGAAGTTGAAGCCGATCGCGTCGGCTCCGGCGTCAAGCGCGGTCAGCGCGTCCATCGCGGTCGTAATGCCACACACTTTGACGATCATGCCGTCAGTTCCGTCAGCGCGGCGCTGGCATCACCGGACTTCATGAGGCTCTCTCCAATGAGGAAAGCCGCGTAGCCTGCCTCGCGCAGCGTCTCAATGTGGGCGCGGGTGAAGATGCCACTCTCGCTCACCTTCAAGGCGTTCTGCGGCATCTGGCTCGCCAGAGCGAGTGATGTCTCGAGCGTCACCGTAAAAGTCCGTAGATTCCGGTTGTTCACGCCAATGATCGTCGCGCCGCTGTCGATGGTCTGTTCCAGTTCCTGTGCATCATGCACCTCCACCAGCGCATCGAGGCCGAGGCTTTCGGCAAACTCGCGCAAGCGGCGCAGCGATGCGGCATCGAGCAAGGCGGCGATCAGAAGAATCGCATCCGCGCCCCAGGCTGCGGCTTCGACAATCTGCGTCTCCTCAAGCGTAAAGTCTTTGCGCAAGACAGGCAGCTTCACCGCATTGCGTGCCGCGGCCAGATCCTCCAGGCTGCCCTGGAAGAAGTCGCGATCGGTCAGCACGCTGATCGCGCTAGCACCGCCGGCCTCATAATCGCGAGCAATCTGCGGCGGATCGAAACTCTCGCGAAGCAGACCGCGCGAAGGGGAAGCCTTCTTCACTTCAGCAATCACGGCAGTGCCGGCATTGCGGCGCAGATTGGCGCCAAAGCCTCGCTGCTTGCCGACGTTGTCCGCGGCACGCGCCTCCAGTTGCACCAACTGCGCGCGAGTGACCACCAGCTCCTGCTTTTTGCGATCAACAATCTTCGCCAGAATGTCGGGGACGCTCACATGTACTCCGGAACCGGAATGCCCAGCGTCGCAAGTGTTTTCTCAAGTTGTGCCGCGAAGTACTTGGTCATCCACAACAAAACGGTTCGGCGCGCCTCGTCGGTTTCGTCCAGAACCCGGAAGTCCGCGTAGAAGCGGCTGAAGGCTTGGGCCAACTGATAGGCGTACTTGGCCAGCGAGGCAGGCTCGCCGCTCTGTACGGCGCTGCGCAGCACCACGTCGAGACGCGAGATATCGAGCAGCAATTGCCACAGATCTTCGTTCTCCAGAACACGCGCGAACACTTCGCGGCTGAGGACGGCGCGGAAGTCCGGCATCGTCTCGCCACGTTCGGCAATCTTGCCCAGAATCTTGCTCGCACGCACAGCGGCATACTGCACATAGGGGCCGGTCTCGCCCGTGAAGCTAAGCGCTTCCTGGAGATCAAAGGCAATCACGGTGGTGCGCGTAAACTTCAGCATGAAGTAGCGCAGCGCACAGACGGCGATCTGGTGGGCGACAATCGCGCGGCTTGCCTCCGGCTTCTCGGCGTGCCGCGAATCCACCTCAGCACGAGCCCGTTCCGTGAGAGTATCGATCAGGTCATCTGCCTTTACACCCAAGCCTTTACGGCCACTAACCTCAACATAAGCACGAGCCGCATCTTCCTCGCTCAGCTCAATGCCAAGCTCGGTGCAAGTGCGCGGGCTCAGCGCCACCATCTCATAGCTGAAGTGGATCGAGCGATCGGCCTGCTCGTTGTAGCCAAGGGCGCGCAAGCCCGCCGCCACGACATCCTGCAGATAGCTCTGCCGCGAATCGATCACGTTATAAACGCTGCTGCCTGCCCCAAACTGCACCGGCTCGGCGCCCTCGGGCGTCGACTGCGACACATAGCAGCGATGGCCGCTCGGATAGGTGCGCGATTCGCGATAGTAGAAGTCCTTGCCCAGCAGACCGAACTTCCAGAGCTGATAGGCGATGTCCTTGCCGACATAGGTCACAATGCCGTTCGAGCGGACAATGACCTTCGAATCTTCCTCGCCTGCGTTCTCGCGGAACGCCGAACCAGGCATCACCCAGCAGCCCTTGTTCTTACCTTCTGTCTCAAGATAAATGGCTTTTTTCTCTTTGAGTTGCTCGAAACAATTCGACCAGAACTTGAGGTGCAGAATCTCGCTTTCACGCGGCAGCACGTCGTATTCAATGCCCAGGCGCAGCATCGTATTGAGGTGACACTCCACAATCGCGTCGGCGACCACATGCCCCATATCGGAGAGCGGCCCAACGCCTGCTTCAATCTCGTGCAGCGTCTCGGCACGCCACTGCTTACCGTCTTCGAGCTGCGAGATCTTCGCATAAAGATCCCAGCACAGATAGTCGAAGCGAGGCTGGCGGGTGAGCTCCAGAACCTCGGCGGCGCTCTTCTTCTCAAGAAAATGGAAGGCTGCCACAACGTCGGCCACCTGCACGCCGGTGTTGTCGATGTAGTTCTGCACCTCAACGCGCGTGCCCATCGCTTTCATCATGCGGACAAAGGTGTCGCCGAGGATCGCGTTGCGTAGATGCCCGATGTGCGCCGCTTTGTTCGGGTTGATGTTGGTGTGCTCGACAATCGTTTTCGCGGTGGAGAACTCCTGCGTGTCCTGATCGTGCCCGGTCAGAATCTGGCGCGCATACCAACCACGGTCGAAACGCACGTTGAGATAGCCATTGGCCACCTCGAGTGCGGCCACTCCTTCGATCTGGCCACTCAGGTCCGTCGCCAACTGCTCGGCGATGGCCTTGGGCGCTTTCTTCAACTGGCGGGCCAGCTGAAAGGCGACGGGCAGCGCGACTTCACCGAAACTCGTCTGCTTCGGCTGCTCGGCCACAACAGGAATTTCGACTTCAAACTGGCGCAGAAGGTATTGAGAAACGGCCCGTGAAATTGAGCGTTCGAGGCTATAAAACACTGTCTACGATGATAGCAATGCGTTCCTGATAGCCTAGTCTTTTCCGATGCCGAAAATCACACTCGCCAACGATGGCTCCACCTATGAGTTCAACCCCGCAGACGTGCCTTATGGCCGCCACGGCAAGCCGCTGAGCATCCTCGATCTGTCCATGCACTTCGACATTCCGCTCAATCACGATTGCGGCGGCAACTGCGCCTGCACCACTTGCCACATCATCATCCGCAAGGGCGCCGAGAATTGCTCAGAGATCGATCTGACTGAACAGGACACCCTGGGCATGGCCGACGGACTCACTCCCGATTCGCGCCTGGGCTGCCAATGCGTTATTTCGGGCGATGTTGAGTTCGAGATTCCAAGCTAAGCGGGATCGCAACGCTATACTAGGCTTTTAGCCTTCTCATGCCGAAAATTACTCTTCTGAACGACGGATCAACGTACGAATTCAAGCCTGAAGAGGTGCCATATGGAGGCCACGGGAAACCGCTCAGCCTCCTTGACCTGGCCGAGCACTTCGGCTTTCACATTGAGCACGCTTGCGGCGGAAGCTGCGCCTGCACCACCTGCCACGTCATCATCAAGAGCGGCGACGACAATCTTTCCGAGATGGAAGACGACGAACAGGACAAGCTCGACCTCGCTCCTGGCCTCACGCTCCACTCCCGCCTCGGTTGCCAGTGCGTTGTGACGGGTGACGTGGAATTTGAGATCCCAAGTTGGAATCGTAACTACGTCTCCGAAGGCGGCGGCTCGATCAACCTCGGCGATGCGATTCCTCTTCCGAAAAAGTAGACAGCTGTGTATTCTTGTAGCCGGACCCCAGCTACAGAATGCCGAATTCGAAGAAGCCGAGCATCACCCACCAGCGCGAACAGTTGAATCGCGACCTGATGAGGGCCGTGATTACGGAGCCCCTGCTTTCCAATGTCAAAAAGGAAACCAAGAAGCGCCACAATATCATCGTTGCGCTGAATGAGCAGTACCCCGACGGAATCGATGCAGCACGCGAGCAAGTGCTGGGCGTGCTGCGAGACTTTGACCCGAAGGCAAACGGCAGCCACCCCTCCTATGTCTTTGCCAATCTGACCGGCGAACAAATCCTGCAACTGGCCAAGGATTATGCGGCCTATCTGACCCAGGCGAATCAGCGTTGGGCAAGCCCCATCTACCGGATCTGGGAAGATCCGGCAATTCACGCCTGTGTCACCAAATCCATCGCGACAGTGAAGGCAGACGCAGCGCACCAATCCTTCCGCGCCCTGGGAGGAGACATCACCTTCGCCGTTCTCGATTCCGGCATCGATGGAACTCACCCCCACTTCAAAGATGTCATCGGCCCCGTCGAACGCAAGTTATCGAGCGACTTCCTCGCCGACCGTGATCACTACACCGACGAGTTTGGCCACGGTACCCACGTTGCGGGAATCATCTCGGGTTCCTATACGCCGAAAGAGCCGGAAGCGGTTGTCGCCGTCGAGTCGATGGTGGAGGGTTCGGATGATACCGAGGTACATCTCGAAAAGCTCACGGGCATCAGCGGCATCGCGCCGCAGACTCGCTTGGTAAGTCTCAAGATCCTCGATCGCGAAGGCGTAGGAAAAACCAGCGAAGTTCTGTTAGCCATCGAGTTCATCCAGAAGACAAATCAGTACGGCCGCCGTCTGCGCATCCACGGAGTCAATCTGAGTGTGGGCTACGAGTTCAATCCCCGCTGGTTCGGATGCGGGCAAAGTCCGCTCTGTGTCGAGGTCAACCGTTTGGTGAAAGCCGGGGTGGTAGTGGTTGTAGCCGCAGGCAATAGCGGCTTCTCCGCGCTGGGTCTGACAACGGCTGGCACCAATGAGCTCGGCTACCGGGCGCTGAGCATTAACGATCCGGGCAATGCCGAGTTGGCCATTACGGTGGGCGCCACCCATCGCGACATGCCTCACACCTACGGCGTTTCCTTCTTCTCCTCCCGTGGACCCACTGGCGATGGCCGCTGCAAGCCAGATCTGGTTGCCCCTGGGGAAAAGATCGTCTCTTGCGCGGCGGGCTCCTTCCGGGAGGGCTACGCCGCGAAACTCGGCAAAAAGCAGAAGGTCCTCTACCTGGACCAAAGCGGCACCAGCATGGCCGCTCCCCACGTCTCGGGGGCGATTGCCGCCTTCCTCTCCGTGCGGCGGGAGTTTATCGGCAAACCGGAAAACGTTAAAGAATTATTCCTGCAAACAGCAGTCAACCTGAATCGGGACCGCTCCTTTCAGGGCCACGGCTTGCTGGACCTATTGAAAGCACTACAGTCGATTTAAGGGGCATCACCAACATGGAGCAAATCAAAGGCTTTGACTTCCAGGCGCTAGCCTGCGACGGCGATGGCAATCTCAAAGGCAACGGGATCGAGATCTTAGCGCAGCACATCAAGAGCACCGGAACCACCGATGTGATTCTGATCTGTCATGGCTTTCGCAATGACGAAAACGATGCGCGCACGCTGTATTCCAACTTCCTGGAAAACTTCAAAAAGAATAGTGATCTGGCTGGTGTGTCAGGTCAGTTGCTGGCTCGCAAGTTTGCAGTCGGAGGCGTCTTTTGGCCCTCGATGGTGTTCCCCGAATCCAACGATAGCGGTGGCAAGGCGCTCTCCGCCAGCGGCATGGCCAAGGAGACGGCTCGACTCGAAGCGTTGAAGCCCATGCTCGATGCGGCAGGCAAACGGCGCATCACGCAGATGACGAAGCTGCTCGAAGCCGCGCGCAAAGATGAGGCGGCCCAGTTGAAGCTGGTGCAGCACCTGCTCGAGTTGCTCCAGCAGATTGGCGTCCAAGACTCGAACGAATTTGTGACTGCTTTTGAGAAAGCGGAAGCGCAGACGATTCGCGATTCCCTGGTGGCGGGCGAAACCATCGCCGTCTCCAAGCCCAAAGCCGGGTCCAGCGGAACCGGCATCCCCAGCCTGGCGGCAGCCACCACGCAGAACGGCGCAGCCGCTTCCTTCTTCGGCAATGCCTTCGGTTTTGTTCCGAAGTTCTTGAATCTGACCACCTTTCTCTTTATGTTCAACCGCTGTGGGAAGGTCGGGGAGAATGGAATGGCGGCAGCAGTGCGAAAGTGCAAGGAAGCAAAACCAGCCGTGAAGATCCATCTGGTGGGCCACAGCCTCGGCGGCCGCGCGGTGACCGCCTGCGCCAAGAGCCTGTGCACCGCTCCGATGGTGAAGATCGATAGCCTGATGTTGTTGCAAGCCGCTTACTCCCATTTCGGACTCGCCAAGCAAGGAACCAGCGATTCCGGCGTGAAGCACCCGCGCGGCTTCTTCCGCGACGTCATCGAGAAGAAGGTAGTGAAGGGGCCGATTCTGGCCACACACTCCGAGTTCGATTCGGTGGTCGGCTTTGCCTATACGACGATGGCCGCCGCCAGCCTGAATAACGCCAAAAAGTTTGGAGACCAAACCAGCGCCTTCGGCGGTATCGGCCGCAACGGCATTCTTGGTCCCATCGAGTTGACGGCCCTGGGGCTCAAACAGCCCGGCGAGGCTTACGCCTTTGAAGCCGGCAAGGTCTACAACCTCGACGGCAGCGCCAAGATCAACGGCAAGGCGCTGGTCTCCGAGCACGGCGATGTCACCAACCCGGTCGTCACCTGGGCCTTCGCCTCTCTCGTCGCCGGCACTTAAGCCTTAGAGGCGCGGAATGGGCGGCTTGATCACCGTCGATGCAATCAGCCCTTTCCGGCGCAACTTGCGGCGGAAGACCTTCTGCCGATTCGTCGTATAAAGATAATCGAAATTCGGTCCGCCAAAGCAGCAATTCGACGGCTGCAGATTTTGCGGGCAATTGAAGATGCCCACGACGCGTCCCGGCGGGTCCATCACCTGAATCCCCAGTCGCGTGGCGACATAGAGATGGCCGGTGGTGTCGATCGTCATGCCGTCGCCGCCCGACTGCGAATCCTCATCCCAAGTCTCGAGGTAGTAAAACCGCTCTCCATGCGCGAGCGAACCGTCGGGCTGCACCTGGAAGTTCCAGATCCAGCGCGAGCGCTTATCGACGCACTGCAACAGGCTCTGATCGGGCGACAGCATGATGCCATTGGGGAACTCGATGCCCTCGTGCACCACCCTCTTGCTGCCCTTGCCATCCGTGTACCAGATCCGATGGCTGGCCGGGTCTGTCCACCAGACTTCCCCCTTCGCGTTCACCACCAGATCATTGGACGCAACATCGGTCGCCAGCACGTCTTCTTTGCCGTCGGGACGGATCGCAATAATCTGCCGCTTCTTCGCCTGGCAGGCATAGAGCCGGCCATCGGGACCAAACAGCGAACCGTTCACACCACCGCTCGGGCTCTTGAACAGAGTCACCTTACCGCTGGCGTGGTCGATCTTGTGGATCTTGTCGTTTGGCGCATCGCTGAAGTAGACGTTGCCATCCTTGTCGGCTGCGGCGCCTTCCGTGTAGCTGTGCCCGGAGGAGATCTCCTCCCAGTCATGAGCCGGATCGAGGAACTCCGTGACATAGTGCCGCTCACTCTTCGGGTTTCCCTTCGAGGCCACAATCGGCTGCTTCCACTCCGCCCATAGCCACTGCAAAGACTCGACAAAGATCTTCGAAGAATGGTTCGAGTTATGACCATCCGTGCCCTGCACAAACTTGAAATCGTAACCGGCATACTCGAGCGAATTCGCCATCACCAGATTCGCCTGCCACCAGTTCCCTGCAAAGATATTCTGATCCCCTGACCCATCCTGCAGGAAGACGCGCAACGGCTTCGGCTCAACCTGGCGCAGCAGACTGGGATAAGCAGCGCCCCCGCGCAGATTCACATAGGACCCGATATAGGACAGCACGCGGCGGAAGGCATCCGGCCGATTCCAGGCAACCGTGAACGCGGCAATCGCGCCTGAGCTCGATCCGCCAATGCCGCGCCAATTCGGATCGCTCGTGAGCTTATGCTGCTTGCCGACTTCCGGAATCAGTTCGTCGATCAGGAACTTCGCCATGCGATCCCCCATCGCATCGTATTCGTAGGAGCGATTGTAGCGGCCCACCTGCGTCTCGGGAGACAAGGGGGGCATCACTCCAGGCGACAAGAAGAGCCCGGCCGTTGGAGGCATCTCGCCCGAGGCAATCAAGCGGTCAAACACCTCGGCCGCCTTAAAACGCCCCGTCTCATTGATGAAACCAGCCCCATCAAAAAAGACCATCAACGCATAGCCGCCCGGCGGCGCGGGAATGCCGGGCACATAGACCCAATAGTCGTGGACATTGCCCGGATAATTCTTACTGCCGGTGAACTGGGCTTTCGTCACCGTTCCTTTGTTGACGGTGACTTGAGAGAGCGCCGCGGTGGCGGCGGAGGCTTGGAGGAGCAGTCGGCGAGAGAGCACGACGCCTATTCTATCCGCAGCGCCATCATCGGTTCGATCGAGGCAGCGCGGCGCGCCGTGAGGAAGCCTGCCAGCATCCCAAATCCCGTAATCGTAGCGACGGCAATACTGAGACTCATCCAATCCATCGGCTGCACTCCGTACAGCAGCTTCGTCGAAAAACGCGCGAGCCCGAGCGCCAGCGGAATCCCCATCAATACGCCAATTCCCACGTATAGCAATGCCTCCCGCAGCACTCCGCCTAACACTCGCGACCGCTCTTCCCCGAGCGCCATGCGAATTCCAATCTCGCGCGTCCTGCGCTCCACCGTATACGCCATCACCCCATAGAGACCGATCACCGCCAGCAGCACCGCCACCAGCGCAAAGAAGCTGCTGACCCGGGCAACCAGACGTTCGAGCGAGATCTGATCCTCGAGTGTTGTCGCCATTGTCTGCTGTCTTGAGATCGGGACATTCGGGTCCACTCGCGCAACTTCCGCCTGAATCATCTTCAACAGAGCGACCGATTCCCCTTGCGCTCTCGCCGTGAGCGTCAAACTCGGCAGCCGGTTCTGCTGTGCATAGGGCACATACCAATAGCGCTCCGCTTCCGCCGTGATGCGTGCGTCACGCAGGTCTGCCACCACCCCCACGATGGTGAAACTTGGCTTCGTTTCCCGATTCCCCGGACCGATCATCCTGCCGATCGCCGAAGAATTCCCAAAGTAGCGGCGCGCAAAGGATTGATTCACAATCGCCACCTTCGGCGCAGTCTCCGAATTGTCAGCAAACTCAAAGTCTCGTCCTTCGATGAAACGCGCCCCGATCATCGAAAAGAACTTCGGCCCAACAGCGTTCCGCAGCGGCGCGGGCTCACCCTCCGGAATCACCACCCCCGCCACCTGAATGCCACTCCCCCATCGACTGCCCGCCAGCAGACCAACCGCATTGAAGCTTACGCCTGCCACACCCGGTACTTCGGCGACACGCTGCTCCACGTTGCGGTAGTAAGCCCGCAACTCCTCGGGTTTGCGACCGAGCAGGCCAGGCGTTAACTGCATCGTGACGAGTTGGTCGCGCACAAAGCCACTGTCAGCGGTTCGCAAATTCGAGAGCGTCTTCAGAAACAATCCCGCGCCCATCAAAAGCAGAATCGATAAGGCCACCTGGAGACTCACCAGCAGTTTGCGCCCCACCATACGACGTGGCGCACGAATCCCTTGCCGGTCGGCACTCAAGGCCGGTGCAAGCCCAAAACCAAACCCCGCCACGATTGTCAGTCCGAAACAGGCAAGTAAAACCAGCCAGGAAGGTCCACCATCCACCAGCAGTTGCGCATTCTTGCCATAGGCCTCGCGCATGAGCGCCCGTTCCAACGTCAACGCCAACGCCAACCCGGCAACACCACCGCTGGCAGCCAACAGCAGGCTCTCCGTCAAAAATTGCCGGACCAGACGCATCCGGCTCGCCCCGAGAGCAAGCCGGGTCGCAATCTCCCGCTGCCGGGCCGTCGCTCGCGCTAAGAGTAAGTTTGCGATATTGATACACGCAATCAGCAACACCGCGCCCACCACACAAAGCAAAAGTGTCAGAGGCTTCTGATCGCTTTCCACTCGAGAACGCGTCCCAAATCCCTGCGCGGCAGATTCCAGATGCACGATCAGAGTCGATTCCACTTTCTTTTGATACTCACTCTGAGACGTGCCGCCGTTCGCAGCGCGATATCGGCGATACCGTGCCGCTATTTCCGATTCCAGGCTCGCCAGCGAGACCCCTGGCTTCGTCCGCATCACCACACTAATCCAGTAACTCCCCGGATCCGTCGTCATCGTCGGCGAAGAACTGATGACCCCATCCATCACAATCGGAACGAAGAAGTTCGGAAGATTTCCTTTCGAGAATGAGAAGTAGTTCGGCGGGGTAATGCCCACAATCGTGAAGGGGTGGCCGTTGAACTCGACACGGCGGCCCACGATCTCCGGGTCCGAACCATACTCGCTGCGCCAATAATGATGCGACAACACGGCAACCGGATGCGCACCCGGATCCACGTTGTCCGCAGGCTGCAACAAACGGCCCAGCGCCGGCTGGATCCCCAACAGCGAGAAGTAGTTGCCACACACCTCCTCGACGGAAACAATCTTCGATTGCGCACCGCTACGTAGACTCACGGCCCCATTGGCAGAGCAGGTGACGCCTTGGAGCTGGGGGCTATTCTCCTGCAACTCTCGAATGAACGGATAAGAGTAGGAAGTATTAAATTGGCCAGCCTTTTGATTGCTGGTGCGAGAGAGGAGCTGGTACAGCTCGCTCGGAGCATGAACCGGCATCTCATCGATCAGAATCCGGCTGTACAGCGAATAGATCGCCGTATTGGCGCCAATCCCCAGCGCCAGACTCCCCACCGCGGCCAGCGTAAACACCGGACTCTTCCGCATCAGCCGGAGCGCAAAGCTCAGGTCCTGCGACAAGCCGGTCAGAAAGGCAAAACTCCGCTGGGCCCGCGTCTCTTCGCTCACCGCGGCCACCCGTCCCAGCGCCAGATGCGCCTGCCGCGTCGCCTCGGCAACACTTTCCCCGCCCGCCACCCGCGCGTCAATCTCATGCGCCAGATGAGCCGCCAGTTCGTCGTCCAACTCGACATCCCGGCTGCCGGAATGAAACAGACTGCTCCAAGCCCGTTTGAGCCGCCGCAGGGTGCGCATCAGGATTGCTCCATCACAAGCTGCACGGCACCCGACAAACGATCCCACTGCTTGCGTTCTTCTTCCAGGCGCGCCGCGCCTTCCGGAGTGAGCGAATAGAACTTCGCCCGCCGCTTGTTCTCGCTCTCTCCCCAAGCCGCCTCGATCCAGCCCTGCTCCTCCATCCGATGGAGCGCCGGATAGAGGCTCCCCTGCTGTACCAGCAATACATTCTTCGAACACTCTTCAATCCGTTGCGCAATCGCCCAGCCATGCAGCGGCTGCCAGGCCAGCGAACGAAGAATCAGCAGGTCCAGCGTTCCTTGGAGCAGATCAGCGGGTTTACCCATGCCGCCAGTCTGTCATCGCTCTTGTAGATAGTCAAGGGGAGCAACCAAATTGAACTGGGCCCAATGGGAACGTGTTTCAATTCGGGAACCAGATCGATGGAGTGTAATGTTTTCTTAGGTTTAGACTTTGGCATGCCACTTGCTAAAAGACAGATGTAGACGTGACCGATAGGCTCTCAGAACATAGGGTTGTTCACCGCATCACCCAATCCGCTGTCGAACCCACCACCAAACGACCTGCCAAACGAACCCACCATTACACCCCACCCAACCAGGTCTGAGAGCCTCATCGGGATATTTCTTCACTCCAATAGCTATTTTCATCTTCAGATTTTTGCCCAGTAGTCCGATTAGACACTCAGGCAAGATATGAAACAGCAATCTGCACAGGAAACAGCACAACAGGCTATGGATCAGGTACGCTTCCAACTGGATCTGATGCGGTTGACCGCAGTCCCTCTCGCGATGCGAGGACCCAAGAATGCGGCCCAGCAAGAACAACAGATTGAAGCCACACAAGTGATGGAAGAATTACAGTCCGTCGCCGCTCACGTTGCCAGCCGCTAACACTCGCGCCAAGGCCCTGCTCCATCTCTTAGACTAAAGATGGAATGGCGGAAGCAAGTGTCGACAATCGGATTGCGCTGGTGCCCCAAGGCCGGTGCAACCCCACAGTCAACCTGCGCGCCATCGGCCTTCCCCGCTCGTGAAATTCAACCCTACTCGCGCGGCGCTGCTGCTCTCACTCCTGTTAGTGGTGCATCTGACGCTGTTTCCGTTCCACTTCATTAGCAGACCCCGGCTTCCCTTAGCCTGGAGTTCTCCAGACACCCCGGGCGACTGGCTCGATGTGGTGATGAACCTCTATTTCTATCTGCCACTCGGCCTCTTTGGAGCCCTCAGCTTCCCGGGTTGGAGAGGGTTCCTTCTCACGCTGACTGGCGCGTCGCTACTCTCCACGGGTCTCGAATACCTCCAGGCCTTCGAGCCCATGCGCGTTTCCTCGGCTCGCGACGTGCTACTGAACTCCATGGGAGCCGCACTGGGAGCCCTGCTCGCGCGAACCAAGCTCGTGAGCTGGCTCTCCAAGCGCTTTCGTGGTTTGTCCTGGACCGAAGACCGGAGCGCCATCCTCGTCGTCTTCCTTTGGGCCATCGCCCGCTGGGCGCCCTTTGTCCCCAGCTTTCGCCGTTCGTCCCTTTACAGCATCCACTCCGAACCAGTCGATTCGCCGGAAGCAATCATCCAAATCCTCGGCCTTGCCTTTGCCGGTTTCGCCATTGCCACGCTGCTCAAAGAGACCTTTGCCCTACGCGTCGCCACCATCGCCGGCATCCTGCTGCTGGCCGCTCTTCCCCTCCAATTGCTGCTCATTGGCAGGCCCATGGGAGCGGAGAAGACGATTGCCTCTGCCGTGGGCCTGATCCTCGGGCTCATACTCCCTGTCGCCGGCAACCTTGTCCTGGCGCGATCGCTTGCCCTGGCCACGCTACTGATCCTCGCCCTCCGCCAGACAATGCCGTTCGAGTGGTCGGACCGCGCCGCCCATTCGTTCTCCTGGATGCCGCTTTCCGCCGCGCTCGGCCTGGCCCGTCCCGATGGCTTGTCTATCATCGCGGACAAACTCTTCTTTGCGATCTACGGCATTCGGCAGTTCCAGATCGCGTTCGCACTTCCGCTCGGGATTGCCACGCTTCTCATCACGGCGCTGGTCTTCGCAGGCGAAATCTCGCAAATCTATCAACCGGGCCGGATTCCGGATATCACCGACATCCTGCTCTGTCTGGTAGGAGCGCTGCTGCTCCGTTGGGCCCAAAGCGAGCAGCCGCTTAAGGCTTAAAGCGCGTCGACAAATACTCGATCAGACTTGTTTTCTGATCGGTTGGCACCTGTGCGCCCCAGCGCATCATCTTGTCGACCTCACGCTCCCACTGGCTTCGAGTCAGCTTCTGACCGCGAATGATATCTTCGCCATGGCAACTGGTACAGCTATTGCGATAGGTTGTCGACAACATCGGCGTCACTTCCACGCGGACCGTCTGGATCACATTCCACAGATACCCGCTCGGGTTCCACTCTTGCTCGGTCGGTTGGCTATAGCCATTGGCGTCAGTCGCCCGGGCCTGGATCCGGTAGCTGCCCGGCGTGGCGTTCCAGGAGTAGTCCCAGGTCTGCCACGCCCAGCGCCCATTCGAACTGGTCAGCCGGGCAATCGACCAGGAGCGTCCCCCATCCGTCGAGACCTCCACTTTCGCCAACGGCACTTCCCCCGACCACGCCGCACCGGCAATCCGGGTTGTTCCCTGCCCGATCACGGCATTGTCACGTGGCATGGCAATGACACTCTTCGCGCGTACGGATTCCACCGGCTTCATCTGCGCCGGATCGATGGCCGTACCAGGAACCACCGGCTTAGTTGGATAGCGATAGGCAGTCTTCATAAAGAAGCCATCAAACTCCCGGTCCAACGCTTGAATTCCCACCAACCACTTCACCCACGAGTCGCCGCCCCAGCCCGGCACGATCAGACGCAGCGGAAAGCCATGCGTGGGCGTCAGGGGCTTACCGTTCATCTCAAAGGCCAGCATCGTATCGGGATCCATTGCCTTCTTCAGAGGAATGCTGCGTTGGAACTTGGGCATCGATCCGATTGCCACATCGGCTCCATCAAAAAGAATATGCTTCGTGCTCGCTCTGACATTGGCCGTCTTCAGCACGTCCGCCAGCCGGACTCCCGCCCAGCGCGCATTCCCCACTCCGCCATGAGTCCATTGCAAACCGGGAAGTCGTGGCGTGTAAAAGCCGCGCCCATTCCCAGCGCACTCCATCACTCCCACTAACTCGATCCGCGGCAGCTTCTTCAAATCCCGCAAAGTAATCGAATAAGGCGATGCAACCTCGCCACCAACTCGAAGGGAGTGACGCTCCAGATCTACTTGAGGGGTGTAGTGATGACTACGCACATAGAACAGCTCTGTCGGAGTGATTGCCTGGAGAAAACCTTCCAGAGGCATCTCATAGTCCTCCGGCCTCCGAGAGTGAATGATCATGCTCGGAGACTTACCCTCAACCAATGGCCCTGTCATCTGCGCCGCCAACGAGGCAGCGAAGTTCGGAACAAAGAGTGAGCCCGCCATACCGAATAGAGAGCGGCGGCCGAGTTTCAACTGGGAGTACATATTATTGATTCCAATTTACGGTAAGAGTTTGTACCGCACCATTTCGGACGGTCAGTTCCTGCGACTGAACAGGAAAACCTTCTTTAACAACTTCTAATGTATATTTTCCAGGCGCCAATTTCAGCAAGGCTGGAGTTTTCTGCCCGGTATCTTTGCCATCGATCCGAATCGTAGCACCGCTTACATTGGAATTTACAGCAACCGTTCCTTGCGGTTTCTCGAATGAAAGGTACACCCGGCTCTGGTCCGGAACACGCACGCTCCGCACCACGTCCGGATAACCGGCCAGTTTCCCGCGAATCTCAAAACTCCCCGCCGGCAATTCGAGCGTGCAAGGGGTCTGAGGGCAACGATCCTGGACGCCCCCGCTCACCGCCACCTCGGCGCCTTCCGGACTGGAGAGGAAAACAACCGATTGCACGCCGCCTGGCACCGGCGGGCGCGTTTCCTGAATGGCTGCGGTTCTGGGCGGAGCAGCAGGCTTCGTTTCAGAAACCGTTTCTGGCGCGGGAGGATCCTCAGCGGGGGGTTCCTGCTTCGGAACCTCCACTTTCTCCCCCATGGCACTCGGCTTGGCTTCGCTGGCCACTGGCTCCGGCATCTTCGTGGCGGCCACAGGCGTCTCCTCGCGTTGCCCAAAACTGAGCCAAAGCACCGCCACAATCAGACTGGCGCCAAACAACACGCCCAGAATGGGCTTCCATCGCGAAGGGGCCGGCGGAGGCGGCAGATGCAACACCGGAAGAACCGGCGCGGCCATCTCGACCGTCTCCACCTGAGCGATCGTCGGTTCATCGCCGCTGGTCTCCCGGACAGGAGTCGCGGCAAAGGAGGTGGTGCCCAATGCCTGGCCGAGCGCCACCACAAAGGCGACACAGTTCGGATAGCGATCTTCGGCCTTCTTCGCAAGCACTTTCTGTAGAACCTGATTCACCGGCACGCTCAGCCGGTCAACAAAGGCGGGCGGATTCTGCGTGATTCGGAACAACAGATTCGCCAGATTCTCATTCTCGAAAGGCTTCACACCCGCCAGATACTCATACGCAATGATGCCCAGCGCATACTGATCCGCAGCGCCCGTAATCTCGCCGCCTGCCACCTGTTCCGGGCTCATATAGCTGGGCGTGCCCAGCAATGCACCCGATTGCGTCGAATCGCGATGGCGCAAGCGGGCAACCCCAAAATCAGTGACCTTCACCTGCTTGCCGGACAGCATCAGGTTCGCCGGTTTGATGTCGCGGTGGACAATTCCCTTCAAATGCGCATAATCCAGCGCCTGGGCGGTCTGCTCGAGAATTGCCAGAAGATCCGGCATCGGCATGCCACGCGCAAAGGAATCGAGCGTCGTCCCCTGGACATACTCCATGAAGATGTACGCATTCGCCGAATCCTCGGAGATGTCGTAAATCGTAACGATATTGGGATGGGAGAGAATGCCCGCCGACTGCGCCTCGCGCAACAGCCGCTCCCGCAGCGCCACCCGAGCCTGCGGATCGCCCAACTCATCGAGCCGGATGGTCTTAATCGCAATACGCCGTCCGATCGCGGGATCAAAGGCTCGATACACGACCCCCATGGCCCCACGACCCAACTCGTGTTCTACCTGATAGCGTCCAATTTTCTGCATCAGCCCGTCAACCGAGTTTCCCACACGCAGCGAAGTGACAAAATAGGAACTTCGATGAACGGACCACGATTGAAACATTGGGCGGCAATTCTGTTTCCCGTCGTTGTCACCCTAATTCTGTACCGTAAGAGCTTCCGCATCTGGTTCCTCGCAGATGATTTTGCCTGGCTCGGACTCCGCCTCAGCGTGCAGTCGCCGTCCGACCTCTGGCAGGCGCTCTTCAGCCCCATGGCTCAGGGAACCATCCGGACCTTGAGCGAACGCCTCTATTTTCTCAGCTTTGAGAGCATGTTCGGCCTGGAATCGCTGCCCATGCGCATTGGGATGTTCCTGACCCTGGCGGTGGCGGAGATTCTCCTGGTCCTCGTGGTACGCCGCCTCAGCGGCAGTCTGTTCACCGGCGTACTCGCCGCATCCCTCTGGGCACTGAACTTTGGCCTGAGTGTCGCGATGAGCTGGATTTCCGCTTACAACCAGGTCCTGCTCTCTGCCCTCGTCCTCGGGTCTCTGTTGTGCTTTTTGTATTACGCCGATACCAATCGCCGCGGCTGGCTTCTCGGCTCCTGGGCCTGTTACCTGCTCGGCTTTGGCGCGCTCGAGAATATCATTGCCCTGCCCGGCATCCTGCTGGCCTGGGCCATTCTTTTCGAGCGGCGGCGGATTTCTGCCGCGCTGCCTTACTTTCTCCCCGCCGCCGCCTTCCTGGCAGCACACCTGTGGCTGATTCCGAAGCTCAAAGATGCCCCGGCCTACCGGATGCACTTCGATATGGCGCTTTTTGAAACACTTGGGGTCTATTGGCAGTGGTTGCTGGCTGCGGTCAAGCTCAAAAACTTCGGTCCGGACTGGAACTGGCTCGAAATGCCGGTGCGCTGGATCCTCACCCCCGCCATCCTCGGTTTTACCCTCTGGCGCACCCTCCGGCGCGATTATCTTCCGCTCTTCGGCATGATCATCAGCTTGGCGCTCCTCACCCCTGTACTCCCCTTGCGAGACCATCGCACCGACTACTACCTCGGTTCCGCCGCCTTTGGCATGATGATCGTCCTCGCCACCATTCCCCTGCGCCTCCCGGGCCCGGCCCGTTGGGCGGGCGCAGCGCTTCTGATTCTCTACATCTGGCCGAGTTGGCTGGTACAGAATGCAACCTTTGATTGGTATCTCGCCCGCAGCGGATCGGGACGGGTTCTCGTTCGTGGTCTCCAGTATGTGGTGGAGCACCATCCCGGCAAGCTCATCCTTGTCGAAGGAGTCGATCCGGCCCTCTATGAAAGTGTTTTTGTGGACAATGCTCTCCGTCTCGTCCATGCAGAGGGCGTTCGCATCGCCCCTGATCCAAGCCTGCCACGGAATCCGCTCACAGCAGCACCGGGGATTGTCCGCACCGCGTTTGAACAGGATGCGATTCTCGTCTACCGTCTGGAAGGCGCTCATCTTCGGGATGTCACCCGGGAATGGGCGCACAATCAAGCACTCTCACTCGGCAACGGCTTCTCTGCCAATGTTCTAACCGGCGATCCCGCTTACGCGACGCAGTTTGGCAAAGGCTGGTATCAGATCGAAAGCGGCAATCGCTGGATCGGCCGCGACGCCCACCTCCGGCTGGGAGGTCCTTTTTCTACTTCCGCAACCTTGTTCGTGAAAGGCTACACCCCGGAAGCACTGGGCGAGGCGAAACTGACGCTCAAGGTGAATGGTGAGGAAATCACAACCACCCCAATCCACCCCGGCCCGCTGCAACTGAGCTTCCCGCTACCGGCGAAATTCCAGGGGCAGACAGAGCTCGAAATCGAGTTTCAAGTCTCAAAGACCTTCCACCCCCCGCAGGACAACCGCGACTTGTCCCTTGTACTGGGTCAAATTTCGATCCGCTAGAGGGGATCCCATAATTTTCAGCAACTTTCATGCGAAAACTACGTCATTAAAGAGACACGTTATTGAAGCGGACAGAACATCCGATATGACAATGCAAGCGTAGGATAAACAGCGCTTGCCGCAGTAGCGAATCGCCAGGGATTGGCGGAGATCTTTCCAGTTAGAACAAAAAAAATGACCCATCAAGAGCTCGTGTGACGCGGATTGGGAGGTGATCTTTTTATGGAATTTTCTTTAAGATCAGCAAGGACAGCTCTTGACAGCCATGCTATACTTCACTGAGTCGATTGGCGACCCGCGCTCGACCTTGACCCCACAAGCCTTTGTGGAGCGTCGTGAGTTTTGAGAAGCTTCGGAGCGCTGATTGAATCCTGCCTTGCGGATGAGGAGTTACCGGGATCGAGCCTTGGGCGCACCGGTGATTCCAACAAAACTGAAACAAATAGGCATTGACACTATGATAGGATTCGTGTGCCCAAGATTAAGATGCGTTAAGCAGATCTGAGCCCAATCTACTGAGATATTTTGAAACTTTCGCCGCGTTTTCTCGTCTACCTGATAACAAGAGGCGCGAGCGGAAAAAGAGCCTCCAGAAATGTGAGATTTCGGGAGGGCTCTGACGGCCAGGCGGGTGCCGGAGGCCGGTAGTACTAGGTAAAAGAACGAAGGAGAACAAAAACAATGACAAAACAAGAACTCAACAAATTCAAGGACACTCTCGAAAAGAAGCAAGCCGAGCTTTTGCGTGTAATCGTCAACCGCGAAGGCATCGAAATCGAAAAGAGCCCGGACGCCCTGGACGAAGTCCAGCAGGCTGGGGAGCGGGAACTCGCCATCCGGAATCTCGATCGGGACAGTGCGCTGCTGCGCAATGTCCGCGCTGCTCTCGAGCGCTTCAAGGACAACAGCTACGGCACCTGCCTCCACTGTGAAGAGGAGATCAGTCTCAAGCGCTTGCAAGCTGTGCCCTGGGCCGCTTATTGCATCACTTGCCAGGAGATTTCCGATCGCAACCAGGCCATGGGCCAGGAAAGTTTTGACGACCTGCTCGTCACCGCTTAACGACATCCCACACACGAGGGGAGCAAGGCGCTTTACTTTGCTCTCTTCGAACGCAAGCATAAAGCAAGCAAAAACAACCGCTCCAGGCACCTCCCTGGAGCGGTTGTTGATTTACAAACCGTTTTTTACGGCCGCAGGGCTTCGCAGGCCTCAATCAAAGTTTCCAGCTTCTCCGGCGTCAGTCCTGCCATCTGCCGGACATGCAAATCGCAGAGCGGCTCATCCATTTGGGACAGCAGCTCGAGTCCATGCTCGGTGATCGATGCCAGCACCACACGCCGGTCGACGCTCGACCGCTTCCGTAGAATCAACCTTCTCACCTCCAGCCGGTCAAAAAGCCGCGTCACGTCGGGATCATGCGTGATCATCCGCCGTGCAGCTTCCGTGCAATTCAGCCCCTCCGGACCAGCCCCCCGCAGAATCCGTAACATATTGTATTGCGTCATCGAAAGATGGTACTCGCGAAAAAACTCGGAGAGGGTCTGCGCGAGATATTCATAGGTGCGGGCAATATTGAGAAAGGCCTCTTCTTCCCGGCAGGTCCAGGGCTTTGCCTGTGCAATCTCTTGCAATAATTTTCCTGGCATCATGATCCAATCTATGGAATATTTAGCGTGCTTCCCTCGCGCACGCGAATCGTCTGGCTGCTCCCGTTTGCAACACGATAGCGGACGACGAGTTCCTTATCGGCGCCCACGGCCGGATCCCGGGAAAACATCGCATTCTCTGCCCGGATACTCAGCCGGTTGTTCTGCATCCGCCCTTGCAGCTCACGAGTTACATCCATCGTCCGATTCCCACTTCCCCAGGTAGCCGATTCGATCTGGAGCGCCGCATTGGAATTGGAGGAGCCATGCACCAGCCGGTCATTCTCGTTCGGCAGGTTCAGCAACATCCCCTCTTGGGTGTAGCTCTCATACTCACGTCCGCGATAGGAATAACGGACATAGAGCTCTTTATCGGGCCCTGGATAAGGGTCGCCCCCCAGATTCGCGTTGCTCACTCGCATGTTGAGACGATCGTTGCGCAACGCACTGTTGAGTTGGTTGGTGACGTTCTTCTTCCGGCCCTGCACGCCATAGCTGGCATCCAGAATCCGCAAACCGGACTCGTCCTGATTCCCGCTCCCCTCAGGAAGTACCAGTTGGCCACCTTCCGGAACCGTCAGATTCCGCTGCTGCCCCTCATAACGATACTCCACCCGCAGCGATTTCAGATTCGCTGGTGCCGGGTCCCCGCCCATCGTTTCATTCGTCACATTCATCCGAACGCCACCGCCTTGCATGGATCTGCTCACCAGATTCGTGACATCGGCCCAGCGATTGCCGGCCCCATACTCAGCGCGGGTGATTGCCAGCCCGCCCCGGTTGAAACGCCCTCCAGCATTGTTTCCTCGGGAAAAGTCGCGGCTCGGGTTCCCCAATCTCACATTCGCCAGATCGGGAAAACTCTCCGTGCGCATTCTGCCCTGGTAACTGTAACGGATACGCAAGGTTTTCTGCACACCGGGGAGAGGATCAATGAGAGTCTCCCCATCAACCCGAAACTCCACCCCATCCCCGCGGACAAGGTTCTGCACTCGCTCCGTCACATCGGTCCAACGGTTGTCGACACCGTACTCCGCTCTCAGAATTCGAAATTCCTGTTGCGCGAATAGCGAGAAGCAGAGGGCGCCAAATACCACAGCGCGGGTCAGAATCAGCATAAGCACCTCCAGGCAGAAAGCCCTTCACATTATAGTTCTGAAAAAATGCTCAGACTTCAAGCCTGCGATGGGTCACATACTGATAACTGCGCACTCGATTATATTTCCCCTCCACCCGTACCAGCACTTGGAAGTAGGGACTAGCCATCCGATCTTCTGCCAACTTCTGATGCAGTTCCCGCTGGTGGAGCGGGTCGAGGGCATATTCCGTCACGCCCAAAGTCGACCAGGTATGGGTGCCCGAAAGAGACAGAATCTTCGTCTCGCGGTCCTGCCCCGGCCAGACTGTGAGCAGTGCATGGGAGGTATCGACACCACCCCCGCCTCCGCTATAACGGAGAGGCTCCCCAGGACGGGGATCGAGATTCTTAAAACTGCCCGCAGCTTCAAAATCAAACTCAAACTTCGTCGGCAGCTTGTGCTCTGAAAACAAAGTCTGGAATCGAGTGGAAGAGATAATGACAAGGTTCTTTCCCACCAGCTCAGACATCCCCAGATAGTGCGAGTTGGCCACCGTAGTCTTCACCTGGTGTTCAAAGAGATATTGGCTGACGGCTTGTACCCCGGTGGCCTCACCTACCCCCAGATATACGTCCTCCTGCGGCACCAGATCGAGCCCGGATTTCCGCGCGATCGCCGCAATCCGCCCCTTCGATTGCTCGGTCGGCTGATTGACCAGGACGTCGCGAAAATAAATGCCATCCCCCGCATTAAAAAAGAGGGGCACGCCATAGCTCACAATCGTCTGCCGGCCCGGGACGAGAAAAGCGCCCCATAACTCGGCGCACTCCATTGAAGCCTCAGCCTGATTCCGGGCAAACAGCCAACTGGCCACTCCCCCGCCCAGGGCAAAGCCTCCCGCCGCCGTCAGCAGCGGCAAGAAATTCCGGCGAGATACGCTGGGTTCTACCGGCTCCACCGCAGAAACAAAAGCGGGCACATACCCGCCCCGGGGCAACTCGATTCGAAGCTCGCCGCGCACTCCCTCGTCGCGATAGAACAGGCTCAATTTCTTCCGCAGGGAACTCGCTTGTACCCGGACAATCGAGTCCGACCTCGGATCATAAGTCGCCGGACGATGGAAAACTCCGAGCCCTAAGGCATATTCCTTCAGACCTTCTTCCCGGCCGGCGAGAGTCTCTTCCACCACAAAACTAAGAAGACTGCGCAGCTGATGACTCTCTCGGAACAAACGGCTTTCGAGGATCCGAGCAAGCTCCTGCTGCACCAAAATTGGGGCGAAACGGCGTGTCACTGCGTCTTTCGAAGTTACGGCCACAATTGCTAACTCACACAATCTTAAAGCTTTTAACCGTTAAACCACTCCATTTTAACTCTTTCGTCACCCAGGTGGGCATATGATGCTCGGCCAAGGAGTATCAGGGTAACCATGAACGTACTGCGATTGCTCGCTCTCTGCTGGAGCACAATCTTTTAGCCACCATCTTTGTGACCGCCACCACCCGGCCCCTGGCCGCACAAGCACAGGCCCAGGTCACAGGTGTCATTCGAGACACTGCAGGTGGCGCTGTCCCGAATGCCAAGATCACACTGAGGAATCTCGCCACCGGAGTGATTTTCACCGCCACTTCCAATGAGGACGGCATCTACCGTTTCCTCTCCATCCCCGCCGCCCGTTATATGGCAAGCTCAACCGTCACCGGCTTCAAAACCTTTGAGCAGGGACCGATTACTGTACAGGTTGCAGACATCCTGAATCTGGACGTCACCCTCCAATTGGGCGAGGCGAGCGAAAAGATCGTCGTCACCGAGAGTGCCGAATCTCTCCAGACTCAAACCGCAACGGTCGGCGCCGTCGTCACCACGCGCGAAATTGAGAATCTTCCGCTGAACGTCCGCGATCCGTTGGCCCTCGTCGGTCTCACCCCGGGCG
Organism: Bryobacter aggregatus MPL3; assembly: GCF_000702445.1. Classification (NCBI taxonomy): domain Bacteria; kingdom Pseudomonadati; phylum Acidobacteriota; class Terriglobia; order Bryobacterales; family Bryobacteraceae; genus Bryobacter; species Bryobacter aggregatus. Next base: position 4,005,573 of record NZ_JNIF01000003.1, on the reverse strand, counting down.
TCACCTTCGGCGCCAACTTCGGCAGTGGCGGCGGACAGGAGACCGGCCGTAACTTCTTCAAGAGCGACTTCAATGTCGGCGGTGGCCGCTCCGGCTCCCAGGAGCTCCTGCTCGACGGCGTACCCAATACAACCGCAGACGTCAATCGTGCCGTCATCAATCCCCCGGTCGACTCCGTCCAGGAGTTTAAGGTCCAAACCAACAGCTATGACGCGGAGTTTGGCCGCACTTCAGGCGGCGTGGTGAACGTCATCACCAAGTCCGGCGCCAATGATCTCCATGGCCTTGCCTACGACTTTGAACGCCATAGCTTCATTGAGGCGAACAACTTCTTCAACAACCGCTCCGGTATCCCCAATCCCAGCTTCAAACGCCATCAATTCGGCGGCAATGTCAGCGGTCCGATCATCAAGAACAAGACCTTCTTCTTTGCGGACTATGAAGGACTTCGCCAAGGCTTTCCCATCACCTTCATCAGCACGGTACCGACGGCTCTCCAACGCGCCGGCAACTTTTCACAAACCGTCGCGGCAAACGGATCGCCCATCACGGTCTATGACCCCAATACGCTGACCACTCTCGCCAATGGCACCCGGCAACGCAGTCCCTTCCCTGGGAACATTGTGCCAAGCGACCGCCAGGATCCCGTAGCCAAGAAGATCGCCAGCTTCTACCCGCTCCAGAACCTTCCTGGCGACTCCGTCACCGGGCAGAACAACTATGTCCGCAGCGCTGGATCCACCATTAACACCGACAAATGGGATGCCCGCGCCGATCAAAACTTTGGCGAAAACACTCGCCTCTTCGGACGCTATTCGCAACAGAAAGATGTCCGTCTGGTGCCGGGTCCTCTCGCTGGCGTCATCGGGGGTGGCCGCTCCACAACTGACACCTATCACCAGGCCGTCACCGACTTCACCCGCGTCCTCACGCCCAACCTCATCCTCACCGCGCAATTTGGATTCTCACGAGCCCTGGCCGCGCAGTTTGGGCTCTCCCGCGGATTCGATATAGCCTCCTTAGGAACTTGTTGAAAAATACCCCTCTACCGCGAATATGATGGTATCTGGATGAGGATGTATTGAATCATTGCTCAAAATTGAACCTGCCCGCGCTCCCGCGATAGGCCGAAAACCATTGATTTTGGGCCATTTTCCGTCATTTAGGCACACTGCTCCTGCAGGGTTTTGACTCGAAGCAGATTGTAAGCTGCGGCTGTATAAGTGACCAGCCATCCGACCTTATCGATTCCCCGCAGCTTGATCTTTTTCAGTCCGCCCGTTTGCTTCATCCATCCGAAGGCCTTCTCTACAAGCCACCTCTTGCTGAGGCTCATGCGATACCCTTCATGCCTTGTCGTACGCTGATCAATGGCGCTTCTGCGATTCTTGTTGTTCTGCGCCACATGTGGGGTCACTCCCAACTCGCGCACTGTTTTGACAAAGTCCTTGCGGTCATAAGCTTTGTCGGCCCCCAGCGTTATGCGTTTGCCGGGCCGCGCTATTTTGGCCGCCATCAATAAGGCGGCATCGGCTTCGCCATGACCATCGGCTTGCGTGCTCATCACCTCACGGATCAAACCATTGCGGTTCTCGATCACAATGTGGCCGAGGTAGCTGAGCTTGGCTTCCTGCCCATTCCCCTTCTTGTACAAGCGGGCATCTGGATCTGTCTTGGACTCGTGCGTTTCATTGCTGCGCTTCTCGCCGTGGAACTGCTTGCCATCTTTGGGGCCTTCGCCATCTTTTCGTTGAAATCTCTTCTGTCCTGCCCAGGCTTCGATCAGCGTTCCATCCACCGTGAAGTGCTCATCGGACATGAATCCAGAGGCCAACTCATTGACCCGGCTAAAGAACTTCTGCGCGACCTCTTCATTCAACAGCCGCTCCCGGTTCTTGCTGAATACGGCGTGGTTCCAAACCGGCTCATCGATCTCAAGCCCAATGAACCAACGGAACAACAGGTTGTAGTCCAACTGCTCCATTAGCAAGCGCTCGCTGCGCACCGAGTAGAAGATTTGCAACAACAACGCTCTGAGCTGACGCTCGGGCGGAATCGAAGGACGCCCCACTCGCGAATACATCTGCTCAAACTCTCCATCCATGCTCTTGAGCAACCCGTCTACCAGTTGCCGTACTTTCCTCAGTGGATGGTCCTCTGCGATCCGATCTTCAAGGTTCACGTAGCTGATCAGGGTTCTTTGTTGCTGGTCGGTTCCGCGCATAAAACATAGATGCTCTAAAATATTTCAGCGTCACATCCAGCGGCGAGTTTTTCAACAAGTTCTTAGGCTTTCCCGCAAGCTTCAACGCACTGGCGACCAACCAGTTCCCACAAGGGTCCGTTGCCGATATGACTGCAATTTCCAACGGCTCTGACTCCTTCATCCAATACCAACCCCGTAATAGCTATACAACACGAGCTGGCACGGCCTATACACATGGCTCGCACACGATCAAAGCCGGCGTCGATTGGCGCATCCTGAACTTCAACGAAGGACAGAACACCCAGCCTTCCGGCACCTTCAACTTCGCACGCACCTTCACCCAAGGCCCCAACCCGAATCAAAGCTCCCAAACCGGCGGCTTCGGTTTTGCAGACCTGTTGCTCGGTACCCCGAACAGCGGCTCGATTCGCCAACTGATGCCGATCTCCACGGGCGGCCGCTACTATGCCTTCTACTTCCAGGACGATTGGCGCGTCACCTCCAAGCTCACGCTCAACATCGGCGTGCGCTACGACATTGGCACCGGCAACTCCGAGAAGTACAATCGCCTCGCCTATTTCGACCCGAACACCATCAGTCCGCTCGCTGGGCCTGCCGGACTGCCGAACCTGCGCGGCGTCCTCCAATGGATCGGCGGAAGCAATCCTTCCTATACCCAGGCCACCCCGAAGCTGAACTTCGCACCCCGCTTTGGTCTCGCCTATAAGATCGGGCCCAATGGCGTTCTCCGCGCCGGTTATGGGATGTTCTACATTCCACGCAATATCCAGGGCAACGGCCAGGGCGCGGTTGCGGCCTTCCGGGACACGCCGATGAACACCACAATCGATGGCGGCCTCACTCCGGTGGACAAGATCAGCAATCCCTTCCCCAACGGAATCCTCCCCGCTCTCAACAATCGCGATCCGCTCACCAATGTCGGCGCCAGCATCCAGGCCGCAACGCACGACTTCAAAACCGGCTACACCCAGTTGTTCAGCATCGGCTACCAGCACCAGCTCCCGGGCCAGATCCTCGTCCAGGCAAACTATTGGGGCAACAAAGGCACCAGTCTGTTGACCAGCAGTTGGAATCTGAATCAACTCCCGAATCAATATCTAGCTCTCGGCACTCAGCTCAATGACCAGGTCACCAATCCCTTCTTTGGTCTCATTGCAAGCGGTGGCTTGAGCGGCCGCACCATCTCGCGCCGTCAGTCTCTCCTGCCCTATCCGCAGTATTTCGGCGATTCGGGCGTCCAACAAGTCCTCGTTCCCGCCGGCAACACCTCCTACCACGCCGGCACCCTGCAGGCCGACAAACGGCTTACGGGCGGCTTTACCTTGATGGCCTCCTACACATGGTCCAAAGCCATCGACGACATTTCCACTCCGATCGATTTCTACAATCGCAAGCTGAACAAGGCGCTTTCCGGCTTCGACACTCCGCACATGTTTGTTGGAAGCTGGGTCTATCAGTTGCCCTTCGGCAAGGGCCGCCGCTTTGGCAACAGCATGCACCGGGTGTCCAACGCCATCCTGGGAGGCTGGGACTGGAGCGGCATCGCCCGCATCCAGAGCGGCCAGCCGATCTCGGTCAGCACGCCAAGCCTCAACCTGGGCCGTAGCGCAAAGCTCGACAACCCCTCCATCGCCAAGTGGTTTGACACCTCGGCATTCACCAACGCCCAGGCTTTTACCTTTGGCAACATGGGCCCCCGGGTTCCTGATGTCCGCAACGACTTCATCATCGGGATCTTTGGGCGCGAAATCACCACGCAGTTCCGTGCGGAATGCTACAACGTCACCAACACCGTACAATTTGCCGCACCCAATGGCTCCGTCACTTCGCAGAGTTTCGGTGTCGTCACAGCCCAACGCAACACGCCGCGCCAGTTCCAGGCCGGTTTGAAGATTCGCTTTTAGGATGACTATGAAACCGTTTTTTCTTCTCCTCTGTACTCTCACTCTGAGCGCGCAGCGCAACTTTGATGTCGTGGTCTACGGCGGAACGGCGGCGGGGTTTACCACCGCCGTCTCCGCCGCCCGGCACGGCCAGAAAACCGTTCTTCTCGAGCCCCACAACCACATCGGCGGAATGGCGACTGGTGGCCTTTCGCGTACCGATGTCGGCCGGCGCGAAGTCATCGGAGGCATGGCTCTCGAGTTCTACTATCGGGTCGGCCAGCGTTATGAAATGGGCCGCTACAACAACCCTGTCGCCTGGTTCTATGAGCCCAAGGTGGGGGAAGACGTGATGCGCACCATGCTGAAGGAAGCTGGGGTAGAAGTGCTCTTCAACCAGCGGCTGAAAGAAAAGGATGGCGTCAAGAAAGAAGGCGCCAAGGTCACTGAAATCACAATGACCAATGGGTCTCGCTTCGCAGGCAAGGTCTTTGCCGATTGCTCCTACGAGGGTGATCTGATGGCCCAGGCGAAGGTCAGTTATACCTACGGCCGTGAAAGCAGTGCGCAATATGGCGAGACGCTGGCCGGCGTTCGCGACCGTACGCCCAAGCACCAGTTCGAAGTCGAACTGTCTCCGCGCGGCGCTGATGGAAAGCTCTTGCCAGAAATCTCGGACAAGCCTGTCCCGCCTCCCGGCACCGCCGACAAGGGCATCCAGGCCTATAACTTCCGCATCATTGCCACCAACGTGGCAGCGAATCGCCTGCCCTGGCCCAAGCCTGCAGGCTATGACGCCAAGCGCTACGAACTCCTCGCCAAGTTTCTCGAGGCCGATACCAAGCGCCGTGGCCGTGCCCCGGTGTTCCACGAGATGACGCTCATTGCGCCCATCCCGAACGGCAAAGCGGACTTCAACAACAACGGCCCCTTCTCCACCGATTACATCGGCAAGAACTACGGCTACCCCGAAGGCAACTACGCCGAACGCGACCGCATCTGGGAAGACCATGTCCGTTATGTGCAAGGCTATTACTACTTCCTAGCCAACGACCCGCGCGTCCCGAAGAGTCTCCAGCAGGAAGTCAACACCTGGGGTCTTCCGAAGGACGAGTATCTCGATACCAGGCACTGGCCGCACCAGCTCTATGTCCGTGAAGCGCGCCGCATGGTGGGCGAGTACGTCATGATCCAGAAGGATCTCCAGACCGATCTCAGCAAGCCGGACGTCATCGGCATGGGAAGCTACAACTCCGACAGCCACAACATCCAGCGCATCATCAATACAAAGGGTTTTGTCGAGAATGAAGGCGACATGCAGGTGGGTGTCAAGCCTTACCAGATTCCCTACCGGATGCTGACCCCCAAGCGGGATGAGGTCACCAATCTCCTGGTGCCGGTCTGCTTCAGCGCAAGCCACGTCGCTTACTCTTCGCTTCGCATGGAACCGCAGTATATGATTCTCGGCCACGCTGCCGGACTCGCGGCCAGCATCGCGATTCAGAATGCGCAAGCGGTCCAGAAGATCGACGTCGCCGCCTTACAGGCCACGCTCAAAAAAGAAGCGGGTGTATTCCAGTTCGTTGAAAACGACCAGATCAAGGCGATTGGAGCGATTCGCGAACTCCTCCGCCCGAAAGGCGTCCAGACCTTCAACTGGGAGTAGACTTCGTTCCCCAGCGCCTTTGCAAGAATCCACTTGCAAAGGCGCTTTTTTGTCTCGGAACTGTCACGCTATATCGATCGATCCGTAAGACTGGATTCCTAGACTAATAGCTTCCACGCTCCTCATGAAGTCCTTGAAACCCGCTCTGCTCCTCGGCCTTTGTCTCACTGGAACGGCCCAGGAGTTCCCCAAGACCTCTCCCCAGACCAAGCTCAACGAAATCCAGATCCTCGGCACACACAATAGCTACGCCCAATCCGTCGACCCACAATTGATGGAGTACGTGGAGCCGATCCTGGCCAGGCTGACCGCCGAGCGCGCCAAGCGCATGACGTCCGAACAAGTCCTTAGCTATGAAGAAGAACATCCCAATCGCGTGACCTTCACAGAAGCACTGAGCTATCGTCATCCCGATCTCAAGACGCAGCTCAACGCGGGAATGCGTGGCCTGGAGCTCGATCTCAATCCGGATCCTCAGGGCGGCCTTTTCCTCAATCCCGCCGGGTATCGTTTCCTTCGTTCCAAAGGGGCAAGCGACTTGGCGCCAGCGGATCAGACCGGGCTCGATCAACCCGGTCTCAAGGTGCTCCACATCGCAGACCTCGACTTTCGCAGCCACTGTCCCACTTTCAAGGGATGCCTGACGCAGATCCGCGAATGGTCCGATGCAAATCCCAAACACGTTCCCCTCTTCATCCTTCTGGAGGCGAAGAGCCAGGCGCTCCCAATCTTCCCCAATCCAACCCAACTGGCGCCCTTTGACAAGCAGGCATTTGACCGCATCGACGAGGAAATTCTGAGTGTGTTCCGCCGGGAGCGGCTGATCGTACCCGATGATGTTCGAGGTTCGCACGAGACGCTCAAGAAAGCGGTACTCGCCCAAAACTGGCCGAGCCTTGAGCAGTCACGGGGCAAGGTCCTGTTCCTGATGATCACAGCGAACGGCACAGCCTCGACAGCACCCTATCTCGAAGGGCATCCTTCTCTCAAGGGCCGGGTTGCCTTCTTACGCGCGTCTCCGCAAGACGACCATGCCGCATTCCTGATGTTCGACAACGCAATTCTGCGGGGTCAGGAGATCCAGGGCTATGTCCAGAGTGGCTACCTGGTGCGGACCCGCGCCGATATCGAAACCCTCGAAGCAAAAACAAATGACAAGAGCCGGGCGAATGCCGCCTTCGCCAGCGGGGCGCAGATCGTGTCGACAGACTTCTTCCGCCCGGGAAATGTCTACGGCACCAGCTATGTTGTCCTACTCCCGGATGGCGGCGTCGCCCGCTGCAATCCAGTCCTCAAGAGAGCTTGCTCCACAAAATAGTGGAGCGAGCCTCCTAAATTTGCGCGTCGCTGGCAGCCTGAAGAGTGGCTTGTACGGTGACCTTTTTGCCGCTCCGGATCAAAGCGATCTCAACGGAATCTCCCGCCCGCTTCCCACGCAGCGCCCGCGGAATCGAATTCCCATCCTCGGCCTGGCGGCCATTGATCTGCACCAGCAGATCGCCACCGATTTCAATGTAGTAGCGTCCAATCTGCACCGTGCGAGTACCACCCTTAATGCCGGCCTTTGCCGCCGCCGATCCTGCACGGACCTTCGTTACCAGCAAGCCACCTTCAGCCGGATAGCCAAGCTCCTGCGCCAGATCCCCGGCAATCGGCAGTACCTCGACACCGAGAATCGGCGGGGCATACTTGCGGCCGCTCGAGTAGGCGTCCAGCATTTCACGGGCGCGATTGATCGGCATCGCAAAACCGATTCCGATCGAACCGTTCGGGCCATAAATCGCGGTGTTGATCCCGATCACATTGCCCTGCGAATCCAGCAGCGGCCCACCAGAATTGCCAGGGTTGATCGAAGCATCGGTCTGAATCATACCCTCCAGCGTGCGGCCATTCTCATCGCCGATCGCACGTCCCATCGAACTCACAATTCCCGTTGTCAGCGTCCCCTCCAGACCAAAGGGATTGCCAATCGCCAACACCTTTTGGCCGATCTGGACTTTGTCGCTATCGCCCAACCGCAGATTCGCTAGCTTGGCGCCTTTCGTCTCCACCTGAATCAGTGCCAGGTCATTGTCCGGATCCTTATCGAGAACAACCGCTTTGTAATTCTTCTTGTCCGTTGTCGTGACGGTCAGTTCCTGCGATCCATTGACGACATGGAAGTTCGTAAGAATCTGGCCCCGGTCATTGATCACAAAGCCCGAACCCGTCGCCTTAGAGGGATAGACCTGGAGGAAAAAGTCCTGCCGCAGCGTTGTCGAGGTGATGAACACCGTCGCCGGATGCGCCATCTTGTAAATCTCGACGTTGTTCACTTCGTCGCTGGACAAACCAGCCCCCCGGGTCACCGAAGGCCCCGACCACAAGGGCGCGCCTGTATCGGCAACGGCCCCACCGGTGGCACGGCTCAACAGGCCCCGTGGATTCCACTTGGCAACCGAAGTTGCATAAACAAATCCACCTACAATCACCGCCACAAGTCCAATGATTCGCAATTTCATAAAGTCAGGCTCCGCAGCGCGGAATACACCGCGCGAGTTTGTTCCAATGTCGATTCCAGCGTATCCGACGTATCGATGACATAGTCGGCATACTTCTTCTTCTCATCGGCCGGCATCTGCTTAGCAATCCTGCGGCGTGCCTCCTCCCGCGACCAACCACCTCGCGCCATCGCCCGCTCCACCATCATGTCTTCAGGACACCAAGTCACAATCAGTTTGTCAAAATTCTTGTAATTCCCCGTCTCGATCAAAATTGCGGCTTCCACCACCGCAATCGCCTGCCCTTCCTCCTCTTCGCCCACTTGCCGCAACCATTCCGCCTCATAAGAAAAGACGGCGGGATGAATGATACTGTTCAATTTTTCCAGCGCGCCGCCCTCGTTAAATACCACCATCGCCAGCCGGCGGCGTTCGATATTCTCATTGGCGTCGAGTATCGCCCGCCCGAAAGCCCCCACCACGGCGTCATAGCAAGCCCCACCGCTCTCGAGTAATTTATGGCCCAATTCATCCGCTTTCAACAGATGACAACCCAGCCGCACGAGTTCCTGGCCCACCAGACTCTTGCCGGTGGCCATCCCACCGGTCAACCCCACCTGGATCATCCTGCGTTCTCGGCCGCCTGCACCGTATTCGCCATCAACATCGCAATCGTCAACGGACCCACCCCACCCGGCACCGGCGTATAGGCGGAGCTCAGCCGCGCCATCGCTTCCGGGTCCACATCGCCGGTCAACCGGCCGCTCACCCGGTTCATTCCGACGTCGATCACAACGGCGCCCGGTTGGATGTGATCGGAGCCAATGTACTCGGCCCGTCCGATTGCCGCCACCAGAATATCGGCGCGTTTGCACTCCTCCGCCAGGTTCACGGTGCGGCTGTGGCAGATGGTCACGGTTGCGTTTGCCTGCAACAGCAGAATCGCCATCGGCTTGCCGACAATCTCACTGCGGCCCACTACCACCGCCTTACGTCCCTCGATCGGAATCTTGTAGCGCCGCAGGAGTTCCATGATGCCCGACGGGGTACAGGGGCGCAAACCCGGTGCACCAGCCAGCAGACGTCCGGCATTGATCGGATGAAAACCATCGACATCCTTCGCCGGGGCAACCGCTTCGAGAATCCTTCCCGCGTCCACATGGGGCGGCAGCGGCAACTGCACGAGAATGCCGTGCACCTCGGGATCAAAGTTCAGTCCCCGGATCAGCGTCAAAAGGTCTTCGGTGCTGATCGAAGCGGGCGGCGACAACTGCCGGCTCTTGATCCCAATCGCCGCGCAGGCAGCGATCTTGTTCTTCACATAAACCTGACTCGCCGGATCATCGCCAATCAACACCACCACCAATTGCGGCGGCGCAGCCAAGGCCGCAACGCGAGGCTTCAGCTCACTCAAAATCTGGTCACGAATCAATTTGCCGTCGAGGATGGTTGCCAAACCGCGGCTCCTTTCAGTTGTCTTTGATAAAACAGCGCCCCCGCCCCAATGAAGAGACAGGCAACAAGTGCAATCTTCGGTTCAATCGTCAGCCCAAAGATGGTCATCCAGGCCCCCACCACGATGAACACAATGGGGAGTAAAGGCCAAAGGAACGAGACAGGCGCCAGCCGCTTCCATCCAGGACGCTTGCGGAAGAGAAACAGCGACGCCACGCTCATCACCGAGAAAAAATTCAGCGTAAACCCGATAAAAAAGAAGAGCGAGGGAAGCGTAGTGAGCGTCATCACCATCGCCACGATCGCTTGCATCAGAATCGCTGGTACCGGTGTCCGCCAATGGGGATCCACCTTCGCCGCCGTCGCAAAGAAGGCTCCATTGCGAGCCATCGCATACACCACGCGCGGCCCCACCGTCACCATGGCATTCACCATCGCCAACAGGGCAATGGCGATCAGCGCGCTAAACAGGCCTGCCACCTGCGATCCAAAGAGCCGCGAGGAGGCCAGCGACCCGATCGTCGCAATTCCCTTCATCGCACCCAACGGCGCGGCGTAGACATAAACCATGTTCAACACGAGAAATAACACGGTCACCAGCGAAGTTCCGATCATCAGCGCACGGGGCAGATTCTTCACCGGATCGCGAATCTCTTCCGCAATATAGGTCGCGGCATTCCAGCCGGAAAAGCTGACATAGACATAGAACAGGCTGATGCCAAACTGTGCCCCCAACGGGATGCTCGATTCGCGCAGAGTCGGTAAAGAGAAATTATCCCAATTACCGGTGCCCACCGTGAGCCCCAGCACCACAAACGTAGCAATGACGCTCAGCTTCAAACCAGTGAGAAACTTCTGCAGCGCAGCGGCCCGTTGCACGCCAAACAGATTGGCGACCGTCACCACGCCGACCGTCGCACAAGCCAGAATCTGTGCGCCGCCAATCTGCAAACTCCAGAGCCCGCTCCCCACATGCCAATACACATTGTTCTGTTTGAAAGCCGGAAAGAAGAAGCCGCAATAGTCGGCAAAGGCAAGTGAGGTGGCAGCGACAGGCGCGGCAAAACCGGCAATAAAACTCGTCCACCCGGTCATGAATCCCCACACCGGCCCATAAGCCTGCGTCAGAAAAACATACTCGCCGCCGGAAGACGGGAAATTCACACCCAGCTCGGAGTAGCAAAGAGCACCAATCAGCGCGATGATGCCCCCCGTAAACCAGATCGCAAAATAAAGCCGTGGATCGCCAAGATCCCGCGCCAGAAAGCCCGGAGTCGTAAAAATACCGGTGCCCACCATGTTCGAAACGACAAGGGCAACCGCAGCACTCAAGCTGATCTGTCGCAGAAGACTGGGGCCGGAGAGAGTCAAACTACTAGGATAGCGGTCCCCGGAAAAATCGGACTCACTCTGGCCCTATTGCAGCAGTTTCCCTACGGGAATTCCCGACAACTCGAGGCTCGGACCCAGCTCTCCCGGCAGCCGTTCCTTGCCAAACAGCATGCGCAGCCGCGAGTTGAAGATCTGAAAGGTCGGCGTGTCGCTCGCCAACTCCCACGCCTTGTTCACAAACTCTTCCGGCGTGCGCGGACTCTTCTTGCCTTCGGCAATCGCGAAATCCACGCAGTCGAAATAGAGTCCGATCGCCACTTGCGGATCAATTGCCGCATGCAGTTCGGCGAGCGTCGCCCACACCAGAATCGGAGCTCCACTTTCCCGTACAGCCGCAAGCGCTTCCGGCACTTGCCCCTCCAACAACAACACGTCGACATAGAGGCCGCGCGCATGTTCTTCGGCAAACTCCATCGCCCGGTCCCGCCACAGCTTCCCATGCCCGGTTTGCGCCGCCACGCCCAACAAAGCGTCATAGGATTCCCGAGTCGCATCCTTTTCAAATAGGAACCAGCGATACTCAAGCGCCTCGTTCACCTGCTGCTGCGCCTCCAGCCGCGTGGCCAGATAACGGGCCAGCGACGGGCTCGGCGCCTGCTCATAAGCCTTCTTCACCGCCTGAATTGCATCCATCGGCCGCTGCCGCGCATCGAGAAAATCGGCAACCCGCAGCACTTCATCCGGTAACCGCGCCATCGCCAGCAGAATCGTCACCTGCTCCTCGAAATCTTCGCTGATCACAGCCCATTCGTAGAGCATCATGCGCCGGTTGGAATACTTCCGCAATTCCGTCCGCGTTCTGGCGGTCTGCGCCGCCAGCTTCGCCACAATCCGGTAGGTCGGCTCGAGCAACTCGCGAAATCGCCGCAGTCCCGCGACACCCAGTACCGTTGCAAAACGCGCCGGCACATCTGGAAGGAGATTGGCCTCCGCATTCTCCCGCAACCCGAATAAGCGTTTGGCCAACTCCAGTGGCTCTGGCTGCAGCAACTCGCAAGTCGAAAGATATAGGGTCGTATACTCACGCTGCAACTGATCGAGCTGTGCCTGTGGCTTCTCATTGGCCACCATCTGATCCAGAGCCACCATGACGTGCTCAATCAACCCCAGCATCTCATCGCGAAAGCCATAGTCAAGGCAGGCCCGGATTGCTTCGAGCAGAAAGCGGCCGGTCTTCACAATCGAGGCCGGCGTCAGCTTCTTCCGCGAACCCACCAGCGCGCCAAACTCCGCAATCGCTCTGCGCACCGACTCCAACGCAACTTCCGGCGAAGTATGGGTTCCCGCATAGAACTCCAGCCGTTGCCGAAAATCAGAAGAATCCTTTGCGACTCCCAGAATCCATTCCGCCAACTCTTCCCTGGAGTGCGTCAGCAGAAACTGGCGCATTTCCTTCTTGATAAAAGCCACAGTTCTTTTAGGTTAACTTGAGCCATCGTACAAGCAATAGACCCGCCACAATCGCAAGTCCCGCACTGAGCCCAATCCAAAGCCCGGCAACCCCAAATCCGGCCCCGAAACAAAGCCAGGCGCCCAGCGGCAAGCCCAACACCCAATAGCCGACAATCCCCGCCAGAAACGGCGCATGCGTATCGCCCTTTCCCCGCAAAGCCCCGGTCGCCACAACCTGCACACCGTCAAACAATTGAAAGGCGGCAGCCCAGAACAGCAACGGAACGGCATACTCGATCACCCCGCGATCCACCGTATAGATCCCCAGAATGAATCGCGGCACCGTAAACATGAAGACGGCGGACAAGCTCATAAACAGGGCGCCCAACGCCAATGCCGTATTGCCCGCCAGGCGGGCGCCGCTCCCATTGCCCGCCCCAACCTCGTTCCCCACCCGCACTGCCGCAGCGCTCGAAATGCCCAGCGGCACCATGTAGGCCAGCGCCGCATGATTCAAGGTCACCTCATGCGCGGCAAGCGCAACCGGGGGAAAGCGGCCAGCCAGTACGGTCGCCGCGCCAAACACCGCAATCTCGAGAAAGATATGCCCCGCCGCAGGTGCTCCGAGCACGACCAATTGCCGCAGACGGGCCCACTCTGGCCACTCCCAACGCAGCAGACCGGTATCGGCCCGCCGCTCTCGCAGCCACAGCACCACAAATAGAAACAACGCCAAATAAATGCGAGCGCCCACCGTCGCCCAGGCGCTTCCGGTAACACCAAGTTGCGGAAAACCAAGATGCCCATAGATCAGCACCCAATTCAGAACCAGATTGATCAGGTTCGCACTCAAGAGTGCGGCCGTGATTGGCCGGACAATGTGCAGACTCTGCAGATAGCGCCGCTGCGCCGTATAGAAGGAAATCGGAAACACGCTCAGCGCCAGAACATAGGTGAAAGGCTCCGCCAGATCCATCACCCGTGCATCGATGCCCCAAAGGCGCATCAAAGGCACCAGCAACCACATCGCCACCAGCAACACCGGCGCACAGAATGCGGCGAGCCAAAGTCCCTGCCGCAGCGAATGATTCGCATCGTCAAGATCCCCGGCGCCATAAGCCTGCGAGATGAGCGTATCGAGCCCCAGCAACATCCCGATCGCAATCAGGCCAACCGTATGAAACAGAATGTTGCCAATGGCCACCGCGCCGATCGCCTCAGCGCCCAACCTTCCCACCATGATGGTGTCCACCACACCCATCAGCATCCAACCGAGCTCTGCCAGGATCACCGGAATCGCGAGCTTCGATAAAAGACGCAGTTCCCCCCGAATCGGATGAATTGACATTCTGTCAGTATCCCATCGGTCAGAACTTGTAATAATGCTCAGCAGTGCCTGAATTCGAATGGTGGCGATACGCCACGGGCGCGCTTTGCGCCTTCATGGTTGGGATCGCAAAAACGGGAGTTCCCGGCCTCAGCATTCTCACTGTCCCCGTCATGGTCTTAACCGTAGGAGATGCGCGCCTGTCAGCAGGCTGGATGCTCCCCATTCTCTGTACGGCGGACCTCTTTGCCGTCTACTATTGGCGGCATCACCCCGCTGCGGGCAAGCTTCTCTCCCTCGCCCCCTGGGTGCTCCTCGGCATGATCGGCGGCGCACTGACCTTGAGCCTGCCCGAAGCCTACCTGCGCCCCATCGTCGGCCTGATCATCCTCATCATGCTCTGCCTCTACCTTTGGAGGCGGCGTCATGCAGGTGAGGCCCCGGCCGCCCATCCCTTACCCTATGGAGTCGCGGCTGGATTCTCAACAACCGTCGCCAACGCCGCCGGACCGGTGATGAGCCTATACCTCTTGTCGAAACGCCTTCCCAAGGAAGAATTTGTCGCCACCGGCGCGTGGTTCTTCTTCTTTATCAATCTGCTCAAACTCCCGATCTACGTCTGGCAAGGCCTTATCAGCAAACAATCGCTCAGCTTTGGTGCCATGATGGTCCCCGCCGTCATTGCGGGCGCCCTCACGGGCCGCTGGGTCATCCAACACATCCCCCCCAAAGTCTTTGAGGCCACCATCATCGTTCTCACTGCTGTCTCGACGGTTCTTCTATTCCTGCGATAAAGAAGTCCACAAGAGATAAGCGAGCAGCGTCAGTACTGCTTAGGATAGACGCATGCAAATTCGGATACTTCTCGCGCTGACCCTCGCAATGGCGGGTGCCCTGCCCGCACAGAGTACATGGAATCAGTTGTCTTTCGGGATGAGTCTGGAGGAACTCCGCGCGGCTCTACTCCAGCAGCAACTCCACCTCCAGCAGTCGGACACAGAGTGGCAAGCCGTCCCCAGATGGGATCTCTCCTTGCCCGGCGTCAAGTTCCCCTTCCACTTTTCCGTTCGCTTCTCGTTCTCGAATGCCGATCGCCTCGAGCGTATTCGTCTCTTCCTGCAAACCGATCTGCACCGCGCCGAAGGAGTTTCCCCCAGCGACCTGGCAACCATCGCCGCCACCGCCATCCACGAACAGCTCCTTGCCAAATACGGAGCCCCCCTCAGCCAGTCCGGACTCTGTGATGCCCTCGTGACAGAGGATCTGAACGCAAAGTCACCGCACGCAGAATGCCGGGCTTTATGGCGAGCCGCCGACCAGACCATCACCTTGCAATGGAGCTACGGCGAGGAGAACGCGCGTGGCCGCAGATTTCTCCTCACCCTCAGCTACCTCGTCTCGCGCAGCGGCGGTCTCTAGCCAGCCTTCCCACGAGGCACAAACTTCAACGAGACCGAGTTCATGCAATAGCGCAGTCCGGTCGGCTTGGGACCATCCTCAAACACATGGCCAAGATGCCCGTCACAGCGGGCGCACAGATTCTCCACGCGCCTCATGCCGTAGCTTTGGTCCACCACGTCTTTGATGTTCTCCCGCGCGATCGGCTGGTAGAAACTCGGCCAGCCCGTTCCCGAATCAAACTTCGTTGCCGAATCGAACAAGGCCGTGTCGCAACAGATGCAACGATACAACCCATCCGCATAGTTCTTATTCAATTTCCCGGTAAAGGCCCGTTCCGTGCCGTGCTCACGCGCGACCTCAAACGATTCCTTGGACAGCAGCTTCTTCCACTCCGCATCGGTTTTGACAATGGGATCCACTTCCACTACACCAGTCCGATGGCCAGCGGCGTCGAACTCGACAATCTTGATCTTCTTCGGTGCGGCGGCCGCCGCACCGAGCCCAAATGTTCCCATGCTCATTAAGATACTCCTGCGATTGAAAAGGCGATCGAAGAGTCGCATTGCTATTTCCTCTTTCGGACACAACCCGGAAACATCTTCTTCAGCTTCTCCACCTTCGGATCGCTGACATTGACGATGTACGGATTCTGTCGATTCTGTACCGCGTAATTCTGGTGATAGCTCTCGGCGGTATAAAACTTGTCCAGCGGCTCAACCTTTGTCACGATCGGACTCTTGAAGACTTTGGCCGCATTCAATTGAGCGATATAAGCCTCAGCAATTTTCTTTTGCTCGGGATCCGTAAAGAAAATCTCACTCCGATACTGTGGCCCGACATCGGCGCCCTGCCGGTTCAGCGTCGTCGGATCGTGGGCAACACTGAAGAAGATCTTCAGCAGTTGTCCATAGCTCACTTTCGACGGATCGTAGGTGATGAGAATCGATTCCGCGTGCCCCGTGCGTCCTGTCGACACAATGTCGTACTTCGCCGTCTCCTTAGTGCCGCCTGCATAGCCGGAAATCACATCGTCTACGCCTTCCATGATTTCAAACACCGCTTCTGTACACCAGAAACAGCCGCCCGCCAGCACCGCGGTTGCTTTCCCTGGGCTCGTTGCCAGTTTCTGGTCGACTGCCGGTTCCGGAAAATCTGCTGCTGCCATCACGGTTCCTCCATGAACACTCATCAAAAGGCCCAATGCTGCGGGCATCCATCGCTGGCTAAAATTCTTCATTGCGTCGCTACCATCCATTCTCTTAGATGAAGATATCCTCTCTAAAATCTACATATTCTTCGCGAGGTGTGCGAAAACTTTCTTGCCTCATAGTGCATCCTATACTCAGCAGGCGCCTACGCAGCGCTGGAATCAAGTTCAAAGAGGGTAATAGTTTATGAAAATTAGTCAATTTTTCGTAGGAATTCTGGCCGCAACGCTCATGCTGTCAGCACAGAATGTCGCCAAGAAGGCCGCCGACGCAACCGGACACGGTGCGAAGGTGGCAGCCGAGAAAACCAAGGATGTCGCCAAGGACGTCGCGGAAGGCACTGAGAAGGGGACCAAGCACGCTGCAAAGAAGACGAAGGAAGTCAGCAAGGACGTAGCAGAAGGAACCAAAGAGGGGGCTAAGGAAACTGTCAAGGGATCCAAAGTCGTAGGCAAGGACATCGCCAAGGGGACAAAGAAGGTCGGCAAAGCCGTCGAGAAGCCCTTCGAAAAGAATTAAGTTCCAAAACAAGAACACCAAAACAAGAACAATCGAGAGGCGCTCCCACCGGGGCGCCTCTCTTGCTTTTGGATCGTCCCCGCCACCTCCCATTCCGGCGGATTGAAAATAGCCTCCAGAAGCGACATGTATTTTTTCGCCCACCGCGTCTTATGAGCAGGGAGGTTCCATAGAGAACTCATGAAAACAAAGATCACTTTTGCAACAACGATTTTGGCGATGAGCGCACTGTTCGCCCAAAGCACACCACCTGCAACAAACCAGGCTCCGACGAAGGCTGAGAGGTCCAAGTCCGGCAAGCATAAGAAGCACAAGAAGGACGCCGCCACGACTCCTCCGGCCCGCTAGACCGCCGATTCAAATTCGTTCTTGGAACCTGGGTGCCGCGCAAGCGGCACTTTTGGTGTTTCTCCTCCCTCCCAAGGCTTACACTGTTCACAATGCCTTTTCCCG
Organism: Bryobacter aggregatus MPL3; assembly: GCF_000702445.1. Classification (NCBI taxonomy): domain Bacteria; kingdom Pseudomonadati; phylum Acidobacteriota; class Terriglobia; order Bryobacterales; family Bryobacteraceae; genus Bryobacter; species Bryobacter aggregatus. Next base: position 3,988,170 of record NZ_JNIF01000003.1, on the reverse strand, counting down.
CAAAAACAGAAGCTGCAGCAATTCTCCAGGCTGCGTTGGCCATTGTGGAGCAGCAGGGCTGGGAGTCGCTATCGATGCGGAATATCGCCGCTTCTCTGGGCGTCCGGGCCTCGAGTTTGTATCATCACTACGCGGACCGCGCAGCACTGGAATCCGCGCTCGGAGCGCTGGCCACCCGCTCTCTGCTCGAAGCGATGCAGTCCGCAAAAGGACTGAAAGCGATGTCTCTCGCCTACATTCGCTTCGCACAGGAAAACCAGTCGCTCTACCAACTCATCACCATCCCCAATGCCCAACCGGAATCAAAAGAGATCTGGAATGTGCTGCTCGCCGCGATCGCCAAACAGAACAAAACCCGGCGGGACCACACCCCTGCCATCCTCGCGCTCTGGTCCTATCTGCATGGCTACGTGACTCTGGAAAGAGCGGGTCAGTTTGGAACGGCCAACTCGCAATTGGCTTTTGAAAAAGGCCTTTCCGCACTCCTCAAGAGCTTTGCCTGAGGACCCGGTTATACTGACTGCACCGCCATGCTTCGTCGCAGTTTCCTTGCCTCCACCGCCGCCTCCCTGGCCTACGACCTCTCCGCCCAGACTTTCGATGTCCAGAAAAAACGCCGTGTCGGACTCATTGGTTCCGGCTGGTATGGCAAATCGGACATCCTGCGCCTGGTCCAGATTGCCCCTGTCGAGATCGTGAGCCTCTGCGACGTCGACACGGTCATGCTCGACAAGGCCGCTGACCTGGTCGCTTCCCGTCAGGCCTCAAAAAAGCGGCCCCGCCTCTTCACCGACTACCAGAAGATGCTTGCCGAAAAGGATCTCGACCTGGTCGAGATCGCAACTCCAGACCACTGGCATTCGCTCGCGATGATCGATTGCGCGCGTGCCGGCCTCGACCTGTATGTGCAGAAGCCGATTTCGGTCGACGTCATCGAAGGGGAAAGCATGCTGGCGGCTGCCCGCAAGTACAATCGAACGGTCCAGATCGGCACCCAGCGCCGCTCGACACCCCATCTGATCGAAGCCAAGAATCGCTACATCGACGAAGGCAAGCTCGGCAAAATCGGCCTCGTCGAAATTTATTGCTACTACCACATGCGCGCCACGCAGAATCCGCCAGACTCCACTCCGCCTGCGAATCTCGACTACGAACGCTGGACCGGGCCTGCGCCGATGCGTCCCTACAACTCGCTCGTCCATCCCCGCACCTGGCGCGCCTTCAATGAATATGGCAACGGCATCATGGGCGACATGTGCGTCCACATGCTCGACATGGTGCGCTGGATGATGAATCTTGGCTGGCCCCAAAGCGTCTCCTCGACAGGCGGCATTCTCATCGACCAGGCATCCAAAGCGAACATCCCGGACACCCAGGAAGCAAGCTTTGACTTTGGCAATGTGAAAGTCATCTGGACCCACCGCTCCTGGGGTGCCCCGCCCGATCCGAAGTACCCCTGGGGCGCCACCTTCTATGGAGACAAGGCAACACTCAAGGCGGGCGTCCAGGGATACGACTATATCCCGCTCGCTAAGGGCGAATCGCCGGTCCACAAGGACGTCACCTATGAGTTTGAGCAATACCCGGAAGACCGCACCGAAGCCGATCTCGAGCGTCATGTCGCGCCCGCCATCCGGGGACATATGCGCGATCTGCTCGCCGCCATCGACAATCGCTCGCGGCCCGTCGCCGATATCGAACAGGGCCACATCTCAACGGCATCCTGCATCCTCGCGAACATGGCAATGAAGCTCGGCCGCACGCTGCGCTACGATTCCCAAACGAGAACGGTCCTCAATGACAACGAGGCGACGGCAATGCTCCGGCGGCCCTATCGTGCTCCTTATATCCATCCGGAGCCAGACAAAGTCTAAGACTATTCCTGACTGCGAACCAGCGGAGCCGCCCCTTCAGCTCGTTTCCGTTTCAGGTGCAGAACCCGGGTCTTCTGGACTTCGAGTTCCGCGCTCCGCTCCGGATACAAGGTCAGGAAATGGTCGAGAATCTTCTCGCCCTCGTCATAGTCTTTGGCGGACATCTTCGCTTCATATAACAAGAGCGTGGCCTCAGGATGGTCAGGGGTGCGTGCAAGAATCCCCCGGAGCAACTTCTCCGCTTCGGGCAACTCCATGAGTTCCACCTGCATACTAGCCAGGCTCAGCCGCGCCGAGTTATTATCGGCAAACTCGATGGCGCGCTGGAAAAAATCACGAGCCTCGCGGTAGTTTCTCCGGCTCGCCTCAATGGTTCCAAGAGCGTTGAACCCGCGCCCGGCGAACTCCTTATCTTTGTCGGCAAGGGCATAATCGACTAACTTCCAGGCGGTCACAGTCGCCCGATCATACATGCCCGCTGTGAACAGCGATCCGGTAACGGCCTCTAACGCGGTGAGACTCTGCGGATCAACGGTGAGTTGCTGCTCATGCAGTTTCAAAGAGGTCTCGTAGTCGCGAGTCCGCAAATGGCTCACAACGGCTAAGGGAATCGCGACTACGGCAATCAAAGCAATCCGCGCCCAGGTGGGACGGACCCAGCGCCAGATCCCGATCACCAGCAAGGCCAGGAAACTGGCGCCCGGAAGATACATCCGATACTCCATTGCGGGTTCGTACGGAATCGGAATGAAAGTTGAAGTCGGCAACAGCACTAATAACGGAAATAACAGAACGATGCCAAGCCAGCGCGACTTCCGCAACAGGTAAACCGCGAGGCACAGGTAAAGAACAATTCCAATCAATTGCGGCACCCATTCCTGCCACTGCGCCACGGGCCGGTAGAACGGATAGAACTGCAGCTTCGTGGGCCAAAAGAGCTTCCGGAAATAGTCGCCGATGATGCCGCATTCCGTCTTGAAATACTCCCAGGGATGAGCAAGCGGCATTCCTGCTGCGCCGATCTGCGTCCGGCGCGAACCACGCAGATGGTAGGCAATCATCAACAGCCAGACCGAGGTCAACACGATGTAGTAGCGCATGCGCTGCAAGAGCGTCGGGATGATGCCAACCCCACTCCGCGCCCAGTCCACCATCAGGATCGCGCCGGGCAAAGTGACGGCCACCTCCTTTGATAGGATCGAGGCGACACCCAGCGGGATACTGATCCATTCCCAACCCCGCAGGAAGGCAAGCAAGGCGAGCACGTAGAAGAAGACCATCAACGATTCCGTGCGGCAGGTGACATAGGCAACCGGCATCGTGGAAAACGGATGCACGGCCCAGATGGTCATCAAGCTGATGCCCATCAAGACCCCTTGCAAAGTTAGATTCTTCTCAATCGTCTTCCAGACGGTGACAAAAAACAGGAGAATCAGCCCGCAGTTCGCCCAGTGGATGAACAAGTTAGTGAGGTGATAGCCAAAGGGATCGACACCGGACCAGGCATGATCCACCATGGAGACAAAGCCCGGAACGGCATGATGGTCATAGGCACGCGTGTCGGCATGGCCCCGGAAGAGCATCACCAGATTGTGAACGCTGAAGCTGCGGAACTCTGAGTTATTGACGATGCCAACCTGGTCATCGAGAAGAAATGGCGCCTGCAAGGCCGGGTAGAAAACGACCAGTAATAAAGGCAAAGTTGCGAGCCAGGCGAGCAGAATATAGAGGCGATTGCGATTCGGTGCAGCGAGTTCTTCCACGTCTCTAGCAGACTACCACCAAGCTAACGTTTTGGGACCTGAACCACCACTTCCCGCGGCTTCTCTGTCGCCGTCTTTGCCGATACCTGGATGCGATTGATCACCCGAGTCGCACCGGAACTCTTTGCCATCCGTGTTGCCGCGCCCTTATGCTGGGCGATCTTGACATTGCCCTCCCACTCCACGACGCCTTGCTTCACTTGGAACCGGAGCCCGTCACTCTTTAACTTGGAACGGGTCAACTTTGCCCGGAGCCGGGAGGAGATCACCGCATCAGAGTCGGCACTGTAAGCCAGGCAGCAAGCCAGCAACAGCCGAAGCACAAAGAACATCGCACGAGTATAAGCGATAATCAGGGCAAGGTGGCAGCGGAACTTAGCGTTGAAGAGCTCAGGCGCATCCCGGCATTTGCGGACTTGAGCGAGGCACAATTGCAGTGGTTTCTCGATCGCTGTGAGCTACTGACCTATGAAGCCGGGGACTATCTAAGCCATGCCGGAGATCCGGCCACCCACATGACGATCATCCTCGAGGGGAACATCCAGGTACGCAGCGACCGGCCCGATGGTCCCTTCTTCACCCTCCATGCGGGAGCGATTTCGGGCGTGCTTCCCTTCTCCCGGATGACAGCCTACCCGAATCCCTCCCGTGCCACGGCACACACACGTGTTCTGCGCTTTCCCAAGCAAGACTTCTCCGCCCTCTACCAGGAGTTGCCTGAGCTCATCCCCCGCCTTGTCGGGATCCTCACCGATCGCGTTCGCGAAGTAGCCCGCCAGACCACCCAGACGGAGAAACTGGCCGCGATCGGCAAGCTCTCCGCCGGTCTTGCACATGAGCTCAATAACCCTGCCGCCGCCGCGCGGCAAGCGACCACCAGTGCACAGAATCTTTTCGCCTGTTACCGGGAGACCCTCGACGAACTTGCGGTCAAGTGCGCTTCCGCCGAAATCTACGAACAGGTGCGCGCCTTGGAAGCGCGCGCCACACAAGCGGTGGCGAGTCCACCAGTGATGGATTCCCTCACCCGCAATGACCTTGAGGAGTCCATTGCCGAGTGGTTCCGGTCTATTGGAGTCGAAGAGAGCTGGCGTTGCGCTCCGGCCTATGTTGATGCTGGTTTTAATCTCCAGTCGCTCCAGGAAGCAGTGTCTGCCTGGCCGCCCGACATTCGCGAATTGGCAATCTATCGCGTGAGTTCCTCGATCGAGATGGCCCAGGTGCTCACCCAGATGGATCATGCCACCAAGCGGATCAGCGATCTGGTTTCGGCGATGAAGAGCTATTCGTTCATGGATCGTACGTCCTTGGCGGAATTCGATCTGAATCAGAGTCTCGAAACAACACTCACACTGTTCAGCTTCCGCACCAAGCATGGCTTCCAGGTGGTCAAAGAGTATGACTGCAAACTCCCGAAGATCTGTGCGCATGGCGGGCAGTTGAATCAGGTCTGGACGAATCTGATCGACAATGCGCTCGATGCCATGGAGAGTGACAAGCATCGGAAGTCCCCCTCCATTCTCCGCATCACCACCCGGCTGGAGGTCGACTATGCGGTGGTCGAGATTGCGGACAACGGCCCCGGAATTCCGGTAGAGTTGCAGGGGAGAATCTTCGACCCCTTCTTTACCACCAAAGACCAGGGAGAGGGCACGGGCCTGGGCCTCGATACGGTGTACCACATCGTCAAACAACACAACGGCGACATCCGCTTCACCTCTTCTGAAGAAGGCACCAGCTTCTGTATCCGCCTGCCGCTGCATCCATGATCCGCTTCACCGACGTCTTCTTTGAAAGCCGCATCCAGGGAGTGAGTTGCGAGTTTCCAGAAGGCCGCACCACCGCCGTGCTCGGAGGCAGCGGCAGCGGCAAGAGCACCTTACTGCGGCTGACCAATCGCCTGCTGCTGCCGACCAGCGGGACCATCCAAGCCACCGGGAAGATGGGATTTGTGCCCCAGCAGCTCGGACTCTTTCCGCATTGGACCGTGCGCCGCCAGATCGAACGCTTCGGCGGCGACGCCAGGCAGCTTGCCGCGGCGGTCGGCTTGAGTGAAAATCTGCTCGATCGCTATCCCCACCAACTTAGTGGAGGCCAGCAGCAGCGTGTTGCGCTCGCGCGCGCCTTATCCGGCAACCCACCGACCCTGCTGCTGGACGAACCCTTCTCCGCCCTCGATCCGATCTTACGGAGAGACCTGCAGCAACTTGTCCTTGGTCTCCAGCGCACGGTAGTATTTGTCACGCATGATGTGCGCGAAGCCTTACGAGTGGCAGGCCATTTCCTCTTTCTCCGGGAGGGCCGGGTGATCTATGAGGGTGCAGACATCCAAGCTTGTACAGACCAGGAAGTGCAGGCTTACTTCGCATGACGCGCACCATTGTGGCCCTGAGTCTTGAACATCTGGTGCTCGTGTTCGCCGCCGTCAGCTTGGCCTGCCTGGTTGCGATTCCTTTAGCGGTGTGGTGTTTCCGCCATCGATCGCCGGGGAGCCTGGTGTTGCGGCTGGCGGACATCATCCAAACCGTGCCGAGCTTGGCACTGTTTGGACTGTTGATTCCTTTTGCCGGGCTCGGGCCGAAGCTGGCGATCTTTGCCCTCTTTCTCTATGCGCTGCTCCCCATCTTGCGCAGTACCGTTGTTGGACTGGAGGGCGTGCCTGTCGATGTCTTGGAGGCGGCCACCTCTCTCGGGATGACCGCATCGGAACGTCTGCGGGAAGTTGAGTTGCCACTCGCTGCCCCATCGATTCTGTCGGGCCTGCGCATCGCTACCGTCACCACGATCGGCACAGCAACAGTGGCTGCGGCGATCGGCGCCGGAGGATTAGGCGTCTTGCTCTATCGAGGTCTCGCTACAGTGGAAACGAGCCTGCTGATTGCCGGCGCTGCACCGGCGGCGCTGATGGCAATTGCGGCAGATTTGGGGTTCCAATGGATCGAAGGAAAGTACTCTTACTCACGCCGCTCGCACTAACACGGTGTGGGCCCCACAGCGGGATCACCGTGGGTGCGAAGAACTTTGTGGAACAAGACATCCTGGGTGAGATTCTCGCGAAACAACTTGCCTCATTCGGCGTCCGAAAGAAGCTCCATCTGGGGGGCAGCTTTGTCGCGCATGAAGCGTTGATCAGTGGGGCGATCGACCTCTATCCGGAATACACTGGAACCGCGTTGAGCGCCTGCTTAAAGCTTCCGCTCACGCGGACCGGAGTATTTGAAACGGTGAAGAAGGTCTATGCGGAACGGTACCAGGTGGAGTGGGGTTGGCGGCTGGGTTTCGCCAATACTTTCGCCATGGTGGTGAAGCAAAGTGAGGGCATCAGGAGTCTGAGTGATGCAGTGCAACGGAAGAAGGGTTGGCGGCTGGGCGTTGGGTATGAATTCGAACAAAGGCCCGATGGCTGGCAGAGCTTCCGCAAGACTTATCCGCTCAGAACTAGTGGGGAATTAAAGACGATGGACCTGGGATTGATCTATCGCGCGCTCGCAAACGGGGATGTCGACATGGTGGCCGGCAATTCGACAGACCCGGCGTTGGTGGACGGCAACTTCGTCGCCCTGGTGGACGATCAGAACTTTTTCCCTCCCTATGAAGCGTGTCTCGCCGTGCGGCAAGACGCCTTGCAAAGAGTCAGTGGCCTGCGCGCAAAACTGGACCAATTGACAGGGAAGATCCCGGTGGAGCAGATGCGAAAATGGAACGCAGAGGTGAGTTCCGGACGCGCGAGTGCGGAATCCATTGCCGCGGGAGTGACCTTTGCCTAAGCCTTTCTTGCTGACTGTCGACGATGATCCAGCCGTCCTGCGGGCGATTGAGCGCGACCTGCGCAACCACTATGCAGCAAGCTATCGCATCCTCCGCGCGGACAGTGGCAAGGCAGCGCTCGAGTTGTTGGAGCAACTGGCGGAACGCAAGGAAGACCTGGCGCTGATCCTTGCCGACCAGCGGATGCCGGAGATGGACGGCGTACAGTTTCTAGTGAAGGCGCGTGAGATCTTTCCCGATGCGCGGCGGGTGTTGCTAACCGCTTATGCCGACAACAGCGCCGCGATCGCGGCGATCAATGATGTCCGCCTCCATCACTATCTGATGAAGCCCTGGGACCCGCCCGAGCAGAACCTCTATCCTGTGCTCGACGACCTGCTCAACGATTGGAAGGCTGAGTACGAGCCGCCCTTTCGCGGGATCAAAGTGATTGGACAACGCTGGAGCCCGGAGGCGCATCGCATCAAGGATTTCCTCGGCCGGCATCATGTTCCGTTCCGCTGGGTGGATGTGGCCGAAGCCGAACGGGACCCGGCCTTCATGGGCTTCCTGACCGACAAGAAGAAACTACCGCTGCTCGTCTTTGCCGACAACACTTGCGAGGACTGCCCGGCATCTGAGGCGCTCGCCGAACGGTTGGGCCTGCACATGCGCGCCGATACGCAGTTCTATGATCTGGTGATTGTCGGTGGCGGGCCGGCTGGGTTGGCCGCCGCTGTTTACGGAGCAAGCGAAGGATTGAAGACCCTCATGATTGATCGCGAGGCGCCCGGCGGACAGGCCGCGCTCAGTTCGCGCATTGAGAACTATCTTGGCTTCCCGGCCGGGCTGAGCGGCGGAGATCTGGCACGGCGCGCTGTCGCGCAGGCACGTAAGTTTGGGGTGGAGATTCTAGCTCCGCAAGAGTGTGTGCAGCTTCGGACCGATGGCGAGTACCGTTATTTGAAGATGGCGGATGGGGCAGAGGTTGCCGGTTCCGCCGTCTTGCTCTCGACAGGTTTGTCCTGGCGGCGGCTCAATGTGCCGAATATGGATCGGCTGACCGGCGCCGGGGTTTACTATGGCGCTGCCACCACCGAAGCCCCGAGTTGCCAGGGCGAGGAAGTCTATGTGATCGGTGGAGCGAACAGTGCGGGACAAGCCGCCATGCACTTCTCGAATTATGCAAAGAAAGTGATCATGCTGGTGCGTGGCGATGGACTCTCCGCAACCATGAGCAAGTATCTGATCGATCAGATTGCCGCAACGCCAAACATCGAAGTGATCTCGCATACCGAGGTCGTAGGCGTCGAGGGCAAAGATCAGCTCGAATGGATGACGCTAGCCAACCGGCAGACAAACGAAGAGCACCGCGTCCCGGCGAGCCTCCTATTTATCTTCATTGGTGCGCAACCCTGTACGGATTGGCTCCAAGGGACCTTGTGTCTCGACGACCATGGCTTTGTGCGCACGGGCCCGATGCTGAAGAAGGATGGGCAGGTGACGCAACGCTGGCCGCTCACGCGAGAGCCAATGCTCCTGGAAACTTCGATGCCCGGCGTGTTTGCGGCTGGTGATACGCGGAGCGGGAGCGTCAAGCGCGTAGCCAGCAGCGTGGGCGAGGGCAGCGTGGTGGTGCAGTTTGTCCACCACTTTCTAGCCGGAGTCTAAGCCATCCGGCCGAACTTGAACCGCTTCGGAGGCGTGGAGGGAGAGGGTGCCGGTTTATTCTGACGCAGGCGCAGAATGAGCGCCATGATGGCACTCTCAATCTGATCGCGAACCTCACGATGGACGGCTTGCACTTCTCCGATAGGGTCCCGGACCCGCCAGCTTTCTGTTGGGATGCCAGCGGCAAAGTGCGGCAGAGGCGCACCGCTCATGTTGATGATGAGAGCGGGCGGCGGCTTCATCGCGAGTTCGATCGGCTTCGGAAACTGCTCGTCGAGCGAGATCGATCTTTCCTGCATCACGGCCTTGGTATTGGGGTCGATGATCATGGCAGGCGAGAGACCGGCGCTGACGGCTTCGATGCAATCGTGGCCGTAGGCGCGGGCAAAGCCTTCCGCCATTTGGGAGCGGCAGGAGTTGCCGACGCAGAGAAAAAGGACGCGGGTCTTCATTGGGGTAGCGAGTTGAGAAAGTGGCGGTGGACCTGGATGTCGTCGGTCAACTCCGGGTGGAAGGTGGCGGCCAGGTGCATGCCCTGTTGGACCAGCACCGGCGTATCGAGATAGCTGGCTAGAACTTTGACCTCAGGCCCAATGCTGCGGATGATCGGCGCGCGGATGAAGACTGCCTCCAGCTTGCCGATCGTGGAATCGAGTTCGATGATGCGTGAATCGACCTGCCTGCCGTAGCCGTTGCGCTCGACTGCGATGTCGAGGACACCGAAGGATTTCTGCGCCGGAGAAGTGACTTCATTCGCCATCAGAATCGCTCCCGCGCAGGTGCCGAAGACCGGCTTCTGCTGGCAGAAGTGCTGGAGCGGCGCAAAGAGGTCGAAGTACTCCATCAAGCGCAACATCGTCGAGGACTCGCCCCCCGGCAGGACAAGCGCGTCGACCTGCGCGAGCTGTTCTGCCGTGCGGACCTGGATGTGTTTGGCACCAGCACGCTCGAGGGCGTGCTGGTGCTTTTCAAAATCACCTTGCAGGGCAAGGACGCCGATGACTTTGCCGTTACCAGCCACGGCCCGCCATCAACTCCTCTTGCGGGATCTGCTTGACGTCGAGACCCTTCATGCCGTCGGGCAGGCCGATCATCGACTCCATGACCTTCTTCGGGTCCTTGTAGTGCAGGGTGGCCTGCACGATTGCCTTCGCAAAGGCTTCGGGCTCCGAGCTCTTGTAGATGCCTGAGCCGACGAAGACGGTTTCCGCGCCGAGGCTCATCATCAGCGCGGCGTCGGCCGGGGTGGCGATGCCACCAGCCGAGAAGTTTGGCACCGGCAACTTGCCGTGCTTGGCACAGTACTCGATCAGTTCAAAGGGCGCCTGGTGGTTCTTGGCGGCAACCATCAGTTCGTCGTGATTGAGCACGGTCAACTGGCGCATTTCGCGGACGATGGTGCGCATGTGCCGTACAGCTTCGACAACGTTTCCTGTACCAGCTTCACCCTTGGTGCGGATCATCGCCGCGCCTTCGCCGATGCGGCGGAGCGCCTCACCGAGGTTGCGGGCACCGCAGACAAAGGGGACGGTGAAGGGGTGCTTGTCGATGTGATTCTCGTCGTCGGCCGGGGTGAGCACTTCGGATTCGTCGATGAAGTCGACTTCGAGCGCTTCGAGAATCTGCGCTTCGACAAAGTGGCCGATGCGGGCCTTGGCCATGACGGGAATCGACACGGTCTTTTGGATCTCGCGGATAGTTTCGACGGGCGACATGCGCGCCACGCCACCTTCCTTACGGATGTCCGAGGGGACCTTGATGAGGGCCATGACGGAGACGGCGCCGGCACGTTCGGCAATGAGGGCCTGCTCGGCGTTGGTGACGTCCATGATGACGCCGCCCTTGAGCATTTCTGCCAGGCCGATTTTCTTACGGAATGCTTCGTTGAGAATCATGATATTTGCTCCGGAGAGTGAGAGTTCTAGACCATTGCCATTGCGGGCAGAGGCTCTTGGTATCGGGAGGCGATGCGCGCCTCCTCTTCGAATAATGGGGCGAGCCGGCGGAGTCCTTCTGTGATCTGTTGGGGACTGAGACCGGCAAAACTGAGGCGGAAACTTTCGTTCATCGGGGCGCTGAGGCTGAAGTAGCGGCCCGGCAGATAGTTGACGTCAACGCGGCGCGCTTTCTCGAGCATCGACGCCGTGTCGCAGCCGCGCGGGAGGGTGACCCAGAGGTTCATGCCGCCTTCGGGACGGGTGAAGGTGGAGCCTTGCGGCAGAACTTGCTCGAGAGTTTTGATGGTGGTTTGCAGCCGAATGCGACCGGCTTCGAGTACGTTGCCGAGATGCTGCTGCAGGCGGCCGGAGCGCGCGAATTCGAGCATGATCGCCTGCGAGAGCTGATCGGAATGGAGGTCTGTCCATTGCTTGGCGAGGGCCAGCTTCTGGATGAGTGGCTTTGCTCCGATCACCCAGCCGACACGGAGCCCCGGGAAGGCGATCTTCGAGAAGCTGCGCAGGAGCAGGGTCTGGTTGCTTGTGCTGAGGGAGCGGATGGTGGGCAAGGCGTCGCCGGTATAACGGAGGCGCGAGTAGATGTCGACTTCGATCAGCAGTTCGGGTGAGGCAGCCAATTGGCTTCGTTCAGCGAGAGTCATCGTTTCGCCGGTCGGGTTGTGGAAGCTGGGCGTGACGATGCGGGCCTCGATACGCGGCGCGGACGGATCGACCGTTACCGATTGCGAAAAGGCGTTGCGCAGACCGGGGTAAATGGGTTCGCTGGTGAGAACGGCGGCACCGGCGGGGATGAGCGCCTTTTGGATGAGGTCGAGGGCCTGCTGGCAGCCGGAAGTGATGAGCAGGTCGTCGCGATCGGGGTGGAAGACGCCTTCTGCGATCGCTTCTTCGATCAGAAAATTGCGCAGCGGCGCGTAGCCGTGCGGGGAGCCGAGCTGGAGAATTTTCAACAGGTCGCGAGAGAGGACCTCCTGCGCAGTGGCCTGGAACTCGTTGACAGGAAAGAGGTCCGTGGAGGGCCGCGAGGTGGCAAAGCTGATCTCGCCGTCTTCAGTGGCTTTGTTTTGAACGAAACTGCCGCGGCCGACCTGGCCATTGACGAGACCATCTTCTTCGAGCAGCGCATAGGCGGCGCTGACGGTGGCGCGGTTCAGATTGAGCTGCTGGGCGAGGTCGCGGGTGGGAGGAAGACGGTCGCCGTGCTGGAGATCACCAGCCAATATTGACGATTTTAGAGCAGCATAGAGCTGCCGGTAGACCGGAATGTCCGATTGGCCGTCGATTGGTGGCAATTGGATCATGTCAATACAGGATTATGGTAGTCCAATTACGACGCGAAGGCAATCCAATTCTATTGAGAGTATTGCCAGAGCGGAGAAAGTCTGCGTAGTTGTCGATTTCCCCAAGTGGCTGGTTGACGGAGCAGTCCGGGTTAAAAAGCCAGTACCAGACCCACTCGCCAACGAACTTGAATCGTGACTGCAGCCCAACGCTTTTGCCTTGGAAGCGAATTCCATCGCTGGTCTGATTCCACTGCGGGGAGCTGATGGTGGTCCCGCGATGGTTCCCGAGAAAGAACGGGCCGTCGATGTTTCTGTGGAGACGTCCATCCGGATTTGCGGTAATCCGTAGGGTGGCTTCGTCGACGCTGGCCAGCCACTGGCCGGAGGGAGATCGATCGCTTGGGGACTGGAGTATGGAGCGCAGAATCGGAAGATCCAGCCGGGTGACAGGTGGCGGAGTTCGATCTTGCTGCTTTCGAAAGGCGGCAAGATCGAACTCATCGCCGATTGGACCGAGTTCCTTCCCATCGGCATCGAGCAGCCAATACCAACTCCAACGATCTGACCATTTGAACCGTCTCTCCCGCGCAACGATGTGGCCTTTGTAGGGTCCGGTTTGCAGGACATCGAGACTCTCGAGGTTGTCGATGAGCGAGATGCAGGCGCCCTTCAGGTCGCAGCGAACCAGAAAGTAGGACGTGTCCGTGAAAGAGGACAAGAAATAGATGTGGTCGCTCGCCGGATTCCATTGGAGCCCGCGGATGCGAACGCCCTTGTAGTTCTTGTAAGAGAAGGGCCCTTGGATCGTCAAAACGGTAGCTTCTCCGGGCAGCGATTGGATGGAGAGAGAAGGGTGATCCGATTCGCTCCCCACCACTGAGGCTCGCAGTTGCGCCGACTTGGGACACACTTGAGGGTTCTTCCTGAAACTGTGGATCTGGCGCGAAAGCGGTGAGCAGAATGGAGAGCCAAAGGGGTGTCATTGCCGTTTCTGGATTGAGTGTAGGGTAGGACAACACTAGAGGCCTTGATCTTTGGCCCATTGCAGAAGGTCGTCGACCGATTGTGGCGGCATTGGGTTTGCTTTCGCGTTTCGGAGCATCTCGTCCGCAATTTGCTTTACTTCCTCGGTCTGGTAAAGCAGGAACTGCGCGAGGTAGTTTGGGTTCGTTCGCTGCAAATTGGATTTTCGGATCTCTGTGATGGGCAGACTCTTCGGAATCGGCGCGTCCTGACCTAAAAGAGTGAGTTCAGCCTGGACCTCGTAGGCGGCGAAGCGGTCCTGTTGGAGAAGACGGAGCTGGCGGAGAGCGCGGTCGGCACGGCGTTCGTGGAGCGCGGCGATTTTGGCGATTCGCTCGAGGGCAGATAAGTATTGGGGGGCGTCGGCATTGGCCAGCCAACGCTCCTCAGTGAGAGTTTCGAGAATCCGGACGCGCTCACACTGATAGTTCGCCCAGACATAGCGCTGAAAGGCTTGCTCCTCGAGTGCGCTGCCGGGTTGGCAATCAGCGCGGAGCTTCGCTTCCAGGTTCTCGAGTATCGCATTGGATTCGGTGCTTTGCGCTGCCATCCCATCCTCTTTCTGATTCTGTTTTCGTTCGGCTCTCGCGAACAGTATAAGAATGGGGACCGAGCAGATTCGGCATCTGTTGGTTTGCTGGAGAAGCTAGGTGGTTGTGAGGATGGGAGTTAGGGCACGCGAAGAATATTTACTTTTCGTGTGACCGGGATTCTGGGGGATTGCGAACAGTATGATCGAGTGATGGAAATGCGGCCGATTGAGTTTTGGATGCAAGTAAGCCCAAAGGATGTCCTGTGCTTTCAATACGCTAATGCTTACAAGCACGCACATTCTCAACGCATATTCTCTATCTGCTGAGCACTTCTCTTTTCGGACTTGGGAGCTCGAAGTCATTCCGCTTCGTCGAGCTTCGATTACCAGTGGCAACGGATTCAGGATGTTACTGACTAGACCATTTCTTTCTGCTGTACTACACGCCCCGGCTGGCGGTGGTCTGCCCGAAGCGATCCTTCCGGGATGCGGGAGTTTCGAGCACTACTGCAAGTGAAAGCGGGCTTGCAACACAGGAGTGCGAGAGCGGTTGGTGCGCATTAGATAAAACAGGACTGAATGGTATAGTGACGTGAAATGGTTGCTTCCCGGATGGGTCGGCCAATGATTTTCAACCATACGCTGCGTTGGTATCGACATACTCGAAGCCCGCTGACCATTGATCGGCTCTCCTGAGGAGGATGGAATGATAGACACAGCATCGATTGAAGCGAGCATTCAATTAGAGTTTCATGATTTTTTGCGATTTCAGTACTTCCATACGCTCAGGCGGCTCTGGATCGGGCTCATTCTCCTTTTGCTCCTTCTGGTTGGTCTCATTCTGCTACTCGCCTTGACTTGGATTAGTTCCCCCAGGGAGATTTTTACAAACGTCTTTTCCAATTTTGGTCAGATGTTGTTTTTTGCTGGATTAGGGATCTTTTCGCTCCTTGGAGGACCTTACATCCACGCGCGTCGGATGATGCGGACAACTCCAGAGCTCCAGGAAATGACTGCGTTCCGAATTTCACCTGAACTGATCCAGACACGCAGCGCAACAACACGTATGGAATGCCAATGGGAGCGTGTCCACTTTGTGCAGGAGACGGCTAGCTTTTTCCTACTCTACTTTGCACCACAGATCGCGACAATCCTACCCAAACGGGCGTTTCATAGCCAGCAAGAGGTTCAGCAATTTCGAGAACTGGTCCTGGCGCAATTGGGACAGAAGAAGTTTCGCAAGCCAGGCGTAGTGGGACGGTGGTGTTAGGTTCTCCGCCTGAACCTAGACATCTCGCCCTTTCCATCGCGGATCTGAACCTGTAAAGTTCAGTTATTAGGAGTGGTTCGAGTATGAACTGGCTTCGATGGATCCAGGCCGGAGCGATTGCCACCACAATCCTCGTTTCCGGACAACAGGCCGACCTCGACATGCATTTCGAGCGTGAGGATCTGACCTTCAGTTTGCACGAACCTATTCTCGCTTCTCTTCGGGTTAGCAACCGCAGCAGTCAAAGTCTCAAGGTCGATTTTGGCGCAGGCTATCGCGAGGCTTTTCGGTTGAGCGTGATCGAACCCGATGGACAGAGGCGAGCGCTACCGCCCTATCCAATTCAAGAAGGAATGACAGAAGTTGGCCAGGAAGAGATTGCGTCTGGAAAGAGCTATACCCGGATGATGATCCTGAATGAATGGCTGGGGTTTACTACACCTGGTATCTATCAGTTGAGCGTTGCGTTGCCTGAGATTAGAGCGTCCGCTGAAATCCGCATCACCATCCTTGCTCGCGATGCCCGCCGTTTGAACAAGGTTTGTGCGGAACTCGCGCAGGCTGCGCTCAAGACCGATGATTTTGGCGAGGCGCTGCTCTTGACTCGCGCGCTTGGGTTTGCTGTCGACCCCGAAGCGGTGCCCTACCTGCAGAAGGTCGCCTCAAAGAATGATGGATTGACGCCACTTGCCGTTGAAGGGCTGATCCGCATCGGAAACCGCAATGCTGTCGACGCACTCCAGGATCTGGCCGGGCATCCTTCCGCCTCCATCGCCACCATTGCTCGCGGCGGCTTGGGAATGATCCGGCACAACACAAAAGACGCATCCCTGAAGAAGGTCATCGATCGGTTCCTGGCCAATGAAGTTCGGCTCTAAGGCGTCAAGCCGCACGTGATGGAATGGAGACTCTATGGGTCTTCCCTTCATTCGTAGCATTCGCGCTTATACCGTTCGGGGCGGCGGTGGAGATTATCATGACCAGGCATCCGGACATTGGATCGATGGCCAAGTGGCGACGCCGATGAGCAAGTACCCCGAGTATCGCCAGACCCGGCGGAGCTTTGGCTTGAATGTGCTCGGTTCCCTGGTGGTCGTCGTTGAGGCGAGCGATGGGAGCGTGGGATTTGGGGTCTCCACCGGCGGCGACATTGGTTGCTTCATTGTCGAAGAACACTTGTCTCGCTTTGTGATCGGAAAGCCTGTCGATGCAATGGAATTGATCTGGGATCAGATGTTCCATGCCACCTTGTTCTATGGGCGCAAGGGGATCGTCCTGAGTGCGATTTCTGCTGTGGATCTCGCGCTTTGGGATCTGCTCGGCCAGGTACGCCGCGAGCCGGTTTATCAGTTACTGGGCGGTCCGGTTCGCGAGGAGATCGAGTTCTATGCGACCGGAGTTCGACCGGATATTGCCAAGGAGCTGGGATTTCTTGGAGGCAAGATGCCACTTCGCTTTGGCCCGAGCGATGGGGATGCGGGGCTGCGGCAGAATCTTGAGGCACTCGCCCGGGTTCGCGACAAAGTGGGCGATGCCTTTTGGTTGATGCTCGATTGCTGGATGGGCCTCGATCTCGACTATGCCGTTGCGTTGGGGACGGAGGGCCGGAAGCTTGGCCTGAAGTGGATTGAAGAGTGTTTGCCGCCCGATGATTATTGGGGCTATGCAGAGCTGAAGAAACGGGTGCC
This sequence comes from Bryobacter aggregatus MPL3, assembly GCF_000702445.1. Taxonomy (NCBI): domain Bacteria; kingdom Pseudomonadati; phylum Acidobacteriota; class Terriglobia; order Bryobacterales; family Bryobacteraceae; genus Bryobacter; species Bryobacter aggregatus. The sequence goes on along the minus strand of NZ_JNIF01000003.1, from coordinate 3,971,361 downwards.
GCGGGGCTTGCTGGTGACGACTGGGGAGCATGAGGCGACACGTTGGGGCTTTCGCATGCTGGTGGAAATGGAGTGTTGCGACATCATTCAGCCCGATGTGGGTTGGTGCGGCGGATTGACTGAGCTGTTGCAGATCACGAAGTTGGCGGCCGAGCGGGGCCTGCTGGTGATTCCGCATGGTTCGTCTGTTTATAGCTATCACTTTGTGGTGACACAGCAGTGCAGTCCGTTTGCCGAGTTCCTCATGATGTCGCCGGGAGCGGATGTGCTAGTGCCGATGTTTTCTCCTTTATTGCTCGATGAGCCTGTGCCTGTGGGGGGACGATTGCGGGTGCCGGATCGTCCGGGCTTTGGCGTGCGGCTGAATCCGGAGGTGAAATTGATCCGCCCGGTATCATGCAATCGATGATCGTTCGTGAGTTGAGTGAAACGCAGCGCCTGGCTGTCGATGCCTGGCAGCGTCCCGTGCTGGTAACCGCGCCAGTGGGGACCGGCAAAACGATGGCGCTGGCCGAGAGAGCTGCCGCCGCTATTGCCGGTGGGGTGAGCCCGGAGCGCATGCTGTGCCTGAGCTTTACGAACCGTGCGGCACGCGAGGTGGGGGAGCGGCTGCAGAATCGGGTGCAGTGCGCGACCTTTCATGCGCTTTGTTCGACGATCCTGCGGGGGGAGGCGGAATCGCTAGGCTTGCCGGGGGACTTTGTCATCTATGACGAAGAGGATGCGACCGAACTTTGTGGACGTCTGGCGAAGAAGTTTGAACTCGAAGTGCCGCAGATGTCGAACCGCGTTCGTTTTGCGATCTGGCAGGCGCTGAGTGCGGCCCGGATGGCGAAGTATGAGCAGCGCGAGCCTCGCAAGGCGAAGGATGTGTTTGCTGAGGAGTTGCTCAAGAGCGGCATCTGGCCTGCTTATCGCATGCCGGAGCTGAACTATGCGGCGATGGTGACCGAGTATGTCGCACTACTGCGCGAAAGCCATGCGGTGGACTTTACGGACCTGGTGCTGGGAGTGGTGACGCGCTGGGAGGAGAATCCGGAGAGTCTGGCCTTTTGGCAGCGCAAGTATGAATGGATCCAGGTGGACGAGGTGCAGGACACGTCTCGTGCGGAGTATCGGATTCTCGATGCCTTGGGCCGCGAGCATCGGCAGCTCAGTTTCTTTGGGGATGTCGATCAGACCATTTATGAGTGGCGGGGTTCTGCTCCGACTGAGATTCTGCAGGCTTATCAGCGCGATTACGCGCCGTTGGTGATTCATTTTGTCGAGAACTTTCGCTCGACGAAGCGGATTCTGGAGGCTTGTGAGCGGGTGATTGTGTCGCATCCGCAAGCGCTGACGACGCGCATCGTGCCGATGGTGGCTGCCGAGGGCGAGCCGGTGCTGGTGAAGAAGTTTGGCAGCGCGCAAGAAGAGTATGCCTGGATTGCCGATTCGATTCGCGGCTTTCAAGAAAGCGATGCAAAGCGGTGGAGCGATTTTGCGGTGCTGGTGCGGACGAACTTTACGGCGCGGGATGTCTCTGAGGCGCTGGAGCAGCGGCAGATTCCGCATGTGCGTGTGGAGGAGGAGAAGTTCTTCCAGCGGGCGGAGATCAAGACAGCGATTGCGCATTTGCGGATTCTGCGGAATTCGTATGAGGCGAATGCGCTGCATCGCTTTTTGCAGACGCCACCGAAAGGGATTGGTGAGATGACGCTACAAAAGCTGGCCGCCTTGCCCAAGCAGGCGGGCTTGCGTCTGGGAGACCTGTTGCGGCCCGAGACTTTCCGGAATGGCGAGCCGTTTGGGGCCTTATTGCGCCTGGATACGGTGGTGATGGATACGGAGACGACGGGGCTCGATGTCGAAAGCGATGAGGTGGTGGAGCTGGCGGCGCTGAAGGGAGGCGTTGAGTTTTACCGGCTGATCCGGCCTTCGAGCGCGGAGCATTGGAGGCGCCTCGAGGAGACTTCGCGGATTCATGGCGTGACGCGGGAGCGTGTGGAAGCCGAAGGGATGGACGCGGCGACGGCCTATGCGGATTTTGCTGCCTTTGTGAAGGGTTGCGTCGTGGTGGGCCATAACCTCGAGGCTTATGACTGGCCGCTGCTGCTGCGGCATAGCGGGCTTGATTTTGAGATTGCAGGCACCGCCGATACGCTCGACATCAGTCGGCGGATGTTGCGCTTGCCGCGCTACAAGCTGGAGAGCATTGTCGAGGCGTTGGGCTTGCCGAAGCGCGAGGCGCATCGGGCGATGGAGGATGTGCGGATGACCGTCGATGTGCTGGAGGTGTTGCAGGGCAAGCTGCGGGGGAGCGTCTCCGAACGCATGGATGTCGTTGCGGTGCTCGAGAAGCGCTTTGTGGAGCTGGCCGATCAGGTGTCAGAGTGGCGGAAGCGTTGCCGCAGACAGACGCCGCTTGAGAGTCTTGATATGGTGCTGCGTGAAGGGATGATTCGAGAGCATTTTAGCCGCGAAGAGAATAGCGAAGAGCGGTTGGAGCATATCGAAGAATTACGCCGGATTGTAGGGCGAACTACAACGCTGGACCAGGCGCTGGAGCTGGCCTCGCTGGGTCTCGATCTCGAACGGCAGTTGGGGGAGGATGACCGGGTTCGGATTCTGACGGTGCACCAGGCGAAGGGCCTCGAATTTGACACGATCTTTGTCGCCAAGACCGTCGATGGCGAGTATCCGAGTTGGCGGAGCATTCGCGAGGGACGTCTCGACGAGGAGCATCGGCTGTTCTATGTCGCGGTGAGCCGGGCCCGGCGGCGGCTTTGCGTTAGTTGGCAGATGCGGGATGCGAGCGGGAGAGCGCAGAGTGCGAGCCGGTATTTGGCGCATTTGAGCTAGGATCTCTCTACCTCATTAGCTGGAGCCGAGGGGAACACAATCGCCTTCTTCTTTTCAAACGGAGCGGACGGCCCGTTGTAGACAGTGAAGCAGTCATTGATTGGTTACCCGCAACTGACGTGTGCCGGCCCAGAGGGCTGGTTCAGGCCGGTGTCGTTTCAGCCAGGCCCACGGGAATCTCCCGGTCCAGATGCGCCGCCATGACCTCGTTCATACAATCCAGGAATTCGCGCCGCCGATTATAATGGCTTGCTGTTGAGATACAGGCCGACCACGTCGGCGGACTTGGGACTGAAGTCCGGACTGGTGCTGATTCGTACTGCCGCAGAATGGGCCAACCTCAGACGCACTGACTCCCTGAAGCAACAGGCAGCAATTGCACGTAGCCTTTTGGCGAGGAGCGCCAACTCCTGGCTATGCCGAAACGCTCAGCGTCGTCTCAACCCACCAGGCAGGGGCGCCTTGGAAACGAGTGTCCAGGGTGTCGGCGATCTGCTGGTTGACGCAACCTGATGGGCCGGCGGAGACGATGGCCAAAGGATGATCCTAGGACTTCGTCATTTCGTTGAAGCGGCGCTGCATTTCTTCCGGAGTGACGTCTTCGATGTGCTGGCCGAGCAGCCATTCGTGGCCGAAGGGATCACGCACTTTTGAACTGCGCTCTCCATAGAACTGGTTCTGGAGGGGCATGAGCAGCGTGGCGCCGGCGTCGAGAGCTTGCTGGGTGAGCGCGTCGACATCATCGGTGTGGAGGTGAACAGCCATGCCAACACCACCGAGCTTGAGAGGGCCCAAGATCTGGTACTCGGGATATTCGTCGGAGAGCATCAGCGTGGTGGGACCAATCTGGAACTCGGCGTGGCCGATGCGGCCGTTGGGCTCTGTCAGGCGCATACCTTCGACAGCTCCGAAGGCGCGTTTGTAGAAATCAAGAGCCGCATTCGCATCATGGGCACGGAGATAGGGGAAGACCTCAAGGACTTTCATGCGGCCAGTTTACTGACTTGCAGCGTTGCCGTCTTGGATGTTTTTTCCCAGAACCTGTAATGAACTTCCCAGACTGGAGAGGAAGTCCGTTTGAGAAACAGGCAAGCGAAAGCAGAACAAACCCATTCTTAGGCCTTGAGCAATTTCGCCACATCCCGTTGAATGTCGTGCTGGCTGCCACGGAACCGGCCTTGATCCTCGCACATACAATACCAGCAGATCCCCGAGTCTCGACAGTCAGATGGTTTTCCGGAGTGGATTGCTGAGTGCCACAGTCAAAATCATGGCTGGAAGTTGCACTTTGTGCCCTTCCCTCAGATCAGGCAGCTGGGTCTCAAAGACCCGCCCCGAATCTGCTGGTCTATCGAGAGGCAGGCCACACCTCGCCACTCACGGCCGCCGGGTATCGCTTCCTATGCCGGAAAGAAAGTTCTAGGACAAGATCGCGACGTGGTTGTGCCAGTCTGGCCGCAGCGGCCGGTATTGCGTGGGCGTGATGCCGGCGAAGTGGAGGAAGTCGCGATTGAGGTGAGATTGGTCGCAATAACCGGAGTCGAGGGCGACTTGCGCCCATTCGATCGCTTGGCCCGCGGCGATTTGCTTGAGGACGCGCTGGAAGCGTTGGATGCGGCTGAAGCGTTTGGGGGTGAGCCCGGTGGATTGCGCAAAGAGGTGGATGAAGCGCTTGGGGCTGTAGCCGGTTTCGCGTTCGAGAGACTGGATGGTGGTGAGCTTTGGGCCACGTGCCAGTGCCGCGATTGCGTGCTCAATTGCGGGGTGGAGGGGCCTGAGGGATCGGGCGAGGAAGTGGCGCTCTAAAAGCTGGATCGCGGCGATGGGGGTATTGCAATCAAGAAGCTGCTCGCGCGGGGCGAGGGATTCGTGGGTGGTGTGCGAATCGGTGAGGTGTTCGATCTCGAGAAAGGCCGAGGCGCCACCGGGTTGGAACTGCACACCGAGCACAGGACCCAGACGAGAGCTATCGCGGACAACGTAGTGCGATTGGGCACCCCAGAGGACGGAGTGGCGGAAGGTGTGGGTCTGATCGCCATTGAAGATACGGATGGGATCGCCTCCCAGGTGGATGGTGAGCGACATTTCGCCCGTGGGCAGAGCGAGCTCCCGCAGATGCGTGGAGACGCGGCGATTTGAGTACCAGAAGGATTTAATGTAGGGACGGAGCGCGGCAGTGGGCTGGCAGCTAAGATCCATGGCCGGAGTGGATGCGCGGGCCGGGAGGCTGTTGCGCAAGAATCTTTGCTTCGGCGGCCAGCATCTGCTGCCAGCGCGCTTCGGCAGTGGCCTTGTCGGTCATCTTGAAAGCGAGCTTCAGGAAGACTTTATAGTGTCCGAGTTCTGAGGAGAAGAGCGCTTTATAGAAGGCGGCCAGATCTTCGTCCGGAGCGCTGGCGGCGAGGATGGCGAAGCGTTCGCAGGAGCGGGCTTCAATGAGAGCAGAGATGAAGAGGCGATCGATGGTGTCGCTGGTGCTGCCTTTGCGAACCAGCATGCGGAGGGCGCTCGCGTAATCGCTTTTGTGGGTACGGTCGAGACGGCCGCCGCGACGGATGAGCATGCGGGTGACCTGGGCGAGGTGAGCCGCTTCGTCGCGGGCCACAGACGTCATCGTTTCGACCCAACCGGTTTGCCATTCGTCCGGCCAGCGCGTCATCAACTCCATCGCGTTGTTGCAGGCTTTCTTTTCGAGAAAAGCGTGGTCAATGAGGAGGGCAATCGGATCGCTGAGAGCGGTGGCGCCCCAGGCCAGCGGAGTTCGCGAATGGAGGGGAAGCGAGTCGAGAGAAGTGAGAAAATCCGCAGCCACCTTATTACGGTATCGCGTTCTTGATGGACTTTCGGCCTAGTACCCTTGGGTTGACAGGTCCGTGCCAGGATTGCTAGCCTGTTCGTTTGTCCGCGAAGACCGGGCAATTCTCAGGCTCCGTCCGAGATGCAGCAACCCTACTTCATCCTCGTGGTCGCGCATTCCCTGCACGGCCGGCTTAGGCGCATTCATGTGCCTTACAGCGTTTGCTACGGCATTCTCGCGCTGGCGCTACTTGGAACGATCAGCCTTGCCGGCATTGCCGCATCCTATGCGCGTATGTTCTGGAAGGTCAGCAACTACAACACCTTACGCTCTGAAATCGATACGATCCGGACCCGCTATCTGCGGCTCCAGCGCGAACATGACGAGGGCAAGCAGCAGCTTGCGACGCTCCAGGTGTTGGCCAGCGAGATCACAGTGGCCTATGGCATCAAGCGGGAACTGGCGGCGAAAGAGCCGCTGAGTCTTGAGGCGAAGCTAGTGCCGACCCTGCATGAATCGATCGAAGACTACAACTTCCTGCGCAATATCAACTTCACCTCGGCGATGCGCAATAGCTACCAGACAGGGAGCCCGATCCGCTCTGGCATCGGTCTCGAAGACCGGCCGAGTCTGTGGCCTGTGCAGGGGAAGTTGACGAGCTTCTTTGGGCAGCGCACGGACCCGTTCAACGGCATGGGTGCGTTTCATTCCGGCCTTGATATTTCGGTGCCTATAGGAACGCCGGTAGTTGCTACCGCCGGGGGACAGGTGAAGTTTGCCGATACCTTCTCGGGCTATGGACGGTTGCTGGTGCTGGCGCACGGCAATGGGATGGAGACCTATTACGGCCATATGTCGCGCTTCAATGTGATCATTGGACAGCGGATTTCACGCGGAGAAGTGGTGGGCTGGTCGGGACAAACGGGCCGGGCGACTTCGCCGCATGTGCATTATGAAGTGCGGCTTTCGGGATCTCCGGTGAACCCTTATACCTATCTGAAATCGCAATCCTTACTCGCCGAAGCCTCCAAGCAAGAGAAGAAAAAGGAACTCCCTTTCTAAGCTTTGCTTTTTTGATAGACTCGCCTCGTGCGATCTACGATTCTTCGGATTCTTCTTGCCGGCGCCTGTGTCGCCATTCTTGGTTCTGCTTACGCCCGCTTGAGCGTGCAACATCAGATGTCCGATGCGGCGAATCATTTTCTTGCCTCGCTCGATGAGGGACAGAAGGCCAAGGCGACCTTCAAGTTTGAAGAGGATGAGCGGGAATTCTTCCACTTCATTCCGGCGGAAGATGTCGCCAAGCGCTATGGCCGTCCGCGCAAGGGCGTTGCCTTTCTCGAGCTGAATGCGCCGCAACGGCATCTGGCCCAGGCCTTGATTGCAGCCGGCCTCTCCCAGCAGGGTACGGTGAAGGCCAACACAATCATGAGTCTGGACGATGTTCTCCGCGTAATGGAGAAAGACACGACGGGACGGCGGAATTCGGATAAGTACTTCCTGTCTGTGTTTGGAACTCCTTCGGAGACCGGGACCTGGGGCTTCCGCTTTGAGGGGCACCATATCAGCCTCCACTTCACCTTTGTCGATGGAAAGCCTGCCTATAGCCCGACCTTCTTTGGATCGAATCCGGCTGAGGTGAAGGAAGGCCCACGCAAGGGTTTGCGTGCCCTGCCCCGCGAAGAAGATCTGGCTCGCGATCTGGTGCGCGCTCTCAACCCGGAACAGTTGAAGACCGCACTGGTTGCCGAGAAGGCGCCGGACGATATTCTGACCAGCGCCGACCGCGTCGCGGCACTGAAGGGACAGCCGAATGGTCTGGCCGCCAGCAAGCTGACTGTGAAGCAGAAGGAATTGTTGAAGAACCTGGTGGAGGAGTACGCGAACAACTTCCCCGAGGAGTTAGCCCAGTCGCGCAAGGCACAGTTTGCCAAGCTCGCCAACCAGACCTACTTTGCCTGGGCAGGCGGTACGGAAAAGGGCGCGCCGCACTATTATCGCGTGTCGACACCGGAGTACCTGATCGAGTATGACTGCACCCAAAACGGGGCAAATCATATCCATGCGATGTGGCGCGATTTGAACAATGACTTCGGCCGGGATTTGATGAAGGAACATTACAAAAAATCTCACTAACCATGCAAATTTAAAGTTGAAGTTTAAATTTACATGGTTGATTGGGGAGGAACCATGCAAATTTAAAGTGGTGTGTTAAAATTGGATGGATGGTTGGACACGTTTATGGACGGTTCAGAACCAATGACGTTGATCTTGCCCTGAGTGAATCTCCTGCGGTGGTTCTGCTAGGACCTCGGCAATGCGGCAAGACCACGATGGCTCTGGTGAAGCAGGACCTCTCGGACCAGGAAGTCATCTATCTGGATTTGGAAGATCCGGAAGATGCACGGAAACTCGACGATCCCTCTACGTTTTTTGCGTCCACTGAGGGTAGGCTCGTCATCATCGACGAGGTCCAACGGATGCCGGCCTTGTTCCCCATCCTGCGCAGCGTGATCGATAAACGGCGGCGCAAGGGGATCCGGACGAATCAGTTTCTGTTGCTCGGCTCCTCGACGCTGACCTTGTCCCGGCAGGCTTCAGAATCGCTCGCCGGGCGCGTGATCTACCTCGACCTGCAGCCGTTTCATTACTTGGAAGTTGCCGATACCGGAGACGTCCACCTCGATCATCATTGGCTCTATGGCGGCTTTCCGGAGAGCTATTTTCCGTTTGACGTCGATCGCAGCTATCGCTGGCGGAAGTCCTTTATCCGCACCTACCTGGAGCGCGATATCCAGCTCTTTGGGATGCAAGTGCCGATCGAGACGCTTCGGAACTTTTGGACCATGCTCGCGCACCATCAAGGTGGAGAGTTCAATAGCTCCCGGATGGCGACAGCATTGGGAATTTCGAGTGTGACCGTGTCGCGCTATCTCGATCTGATGCAGGAATTGTTTCTCGTGCGCAAGTTGCCGCCCTGGCGCTTAAATGTGGGCAAGCGCTTGACGAAATCACATAAGGTCTATGTCCGGGATAGCGGCATCACGCATGCCTTGCTCGAGCTTCGCACTTTTGACCAGGTGCTGGGACATCCGGTAGCTGGCTTTAGCTGGGAAGGTTATGTGATCGACAATGTGATCGCCCTGCTTGGTGAGGACGCACCGGTGAGCTTCTACCGCACCTCAAACGGCGCGGAGATTGATTTGATTCTGAACTTCTCGCCAACGGATCGGGTGGCGATTGAGATCAAGCGCAACCTGGCCCCCAAGCTTTCCAAGGGCTTCCATATCGGCGCGAAGGACATTGGGGCAACCGAGAAGTACCTGGTGTATCCGGGCACGGACACCTATAAGATTGACGATCAGACCTGGGCGTTGCCGTTTCCGGAGTTGATGCGTAGGCTGGCCGCCAGGCGATCCCATGAGGCGCCTCCTAAGCTCGAAGCGCTGCGCAAGTAAGCGCCTTCGACGAGTTGGAAGCCTGGTTGCAGCACGTAGCGATTTGCCATTTCGACGACGCTCGGATTGAATTCGCATAGCGTCGCATTGGGGATCGCTGCGGCCGTTTCGATGGCGGCGTGGAGTTGGGGCGGCATGGCGATTGAGACGTGAGGAACAATTGCGATGCCGGCTTGCTTTGCCATTTTGGCCAAGACCAAAGTTTCTGAGATGCCGCTGCGCCCTAGATCCGGCTGCCAGTAACTGAGGATTTCTTTCTCAAAGAAGGGCTCCGCCTCGTAGCGCGTGCGGTAGCTTTCGCCGAGGGCGAGGCGGACGCCCGTTTCATTGACCAATTCGACGTGGCCTTTGAGATCTTCCGGCGGCAGCGGGCATTCGAGCCAGAGCACGCGGCGTTCGGCAAGGTCGGCCGCGCAATCAATCGAAGGCAGGTGCCAGAGGGCATCGACGGCAATCTCGATATCGTCAAAGCGTTCCTGCATCGCGTCGATCTGGGCGAGTAGATCGTCCCAGTCGCTCTCGAAGTAGAGCTTGAAGATGTGGAAGCCCGCCTCGCGATACTTTTGGACAAAGCGGAGCTTGTCTTCGAGCGTGCGTCCCGGCGTTCCGCTGACATAGGCGGGCACGAGACTCTTTGGCTGGCTGTAACCGAGGATTTCACGCAGCGGTTTCTGCTCGATTTGCGTTGCGATGTCCCAGAGCGCCAAGTCGACGCCAGCGATCGCGTCGAGCATGAAGCCGCCGGTTTGCCCGCGCACCCGCATTGTCGAGTACATGCGCTGCCAGAGCGTGGCGATGTCGAAATCCTCTCCGACGATGGCCGGGGATAAGAGACTTTGGACAATCTGCGCCGGTACTTCGGGAGCAAGTGGGGCTTGTGCTTCGCCCCAGCCAATGAGGCCATTGTCGAGCGAGACACGGACGAGGCAGGTCTCGAACTGCGTGCTGTAGAGCGCAGGATAGTGGGCACTCCAGCGATACTCACCCGCACCGTCCGTGAGACGATGCGGGCTTCCAGCGCTTCCTTGTGCCGCCTGATGATCCCGAGGAATGCGGACCGGGAAGGCCGTAACAGATGCGATTCTCATCTCTGACTAGAAGATCAGTTTCAGAGCGACCTGTCCAATGCGGGCATCGCGCGCCGAGGTGATGGTGCCGGCCGCGCCGTTGACGTTTTGTCCGTTGGCACCAGCCGTGAAAGTGGTGGCGGGCTGGCCGTAGTTCACGTGGTTGAAGACGTTGAAGTATTCAAGACGGAACTGCAGATTGACGGTCTCGCGGAGGCGAGTGTTCTTGATGGCGCTGAGATCCCAGTTGATGGTGCCGGGTCCGCGAACATCGGGGAGGACGCGGCCGACGTTGCCGAAGGTGAAGTCCGTGGGGTTCACGAACTGCAGCGGATCGAACCAGCGTTGCGGCGTGGGGTTGTCGAGCTTGGCACTCTTGCCAGTGGAGTTCGGACGATTGGCCGTACCGATGGTGCTGGTGGCGCCGCGCACGATGAGAGGCAAGCCAGTTTGCATGACGCCGATGGAGTTCAGCTGCCAGCCGCCGAGGACGGTGTTGATCGCGGCATGCGAGGACTTGAAGCGTTGGCCCTGGCCGAAGGGCAGTTCGTAGAGCAGGCTGAGGGTGCCGCGCTGGCTGACGTCCGAAGGATCGGTGCTGCGGTTGGAGCGGCGGTCAAACTTGCCGTTCTGGTAGCCGGTTTCGGTCACCTGCTCTACACCACCGAAGTCGATGGGGCTGGCGAGCGAATCGCTGATGATCTTGCCCCCGGTGTAGCTGAACATCACGGTGAGTCCCTGGCGCATCCGGCGCTCCACACTCATCAGGAAGAGGTGAGAGATGTAGCCGCCGAGCCGGGGATTGTTGGTGCTCACCCCGCCGAGATACGGATAGGGCCGCAGGCTCTGGGCACGGGTGATGGTGGCGCCCCCGAAGGCACCGCCGACTTTGCCTGCGTAGGGATTGACCACGTTGTCGCGCAGCGAAGCGCCGAGCGAAAGGTATTGCGGGTCCATCTGGTTCACGTCGTAGCCGGCGGCGTTGAAGTGAGTGCCTTTATTGCCGGAGTAAGCGGTTTCGATGACCCAGCCCTTGCCCAGCACGCGCTGGATGGCCAGGTTCCATTGCTGCGACATCGGAGTGCTCTGCTTGGCCTCGGTAAAGCTGACATTTTGCCCGATGAAGGGGTTGGGGCCGAGCTTGGAACCCTGAGGCTGCACCAACGGAGTGGGAAAGCCCTGGCTGAGTTGGAAGGCAGCGTAATCGCTATTGCCCCCAGGTGCAACATAGGTGGTTGTCGTGCTGCCAAAGCCGGACGTGGAGTAGAAGTTATTCCGGAAAAAGATGGCAGGGTAGAAGATGGCGTAACCGCCACGGACGACTGTTCTTGCATTGCCCCCGACGTCATAAGCGAAGCCGAAACGCGGCCCGAAGTCGTTGTAGTCTTCCTTGCGGAAGCTGGTGGGTGCGCCATCGACCCCGGCGTAGATCATGCGGCCTGGGAGCCCGGTGGTAGGATCGTTGAGCGACAGCGAATAGTTGGACACGCCGTTGTTCATCTCGGTGGGCTGCTTCTGGAAGTCGTAGCGCAGGCCGAGATTCAGGGTGAGACGGCGCGTGACGCGGAAGTCGTCCTGGATGAAGGCCGTATAGGACGGCGCGCGCATGGTGCTGCCAACAACGCGGTCTGCGGAAGCGCTCGCGGTTTGGCCCAGGATGAAGCTGGCGAGGCCGTTGCCGTTATTGGTTCGATTCTGTGGATTGCTGGTGAGCGTCGCGTTGAAGTTGAAAGTGCCGGAAGGTTGGCTGGTCTGCTGGTTGCTGCCTTGGTTGAGACGCAGCTCAAAACCGGCGCGGAGCGTGTGCTTGCCAGCAACCTTCGTGACGATGTCGGTGAACTGCCAGTTCAGGCTGCCCCGAGTGCCGACCGTGGGGTTGCCGATATTCGTGTAGCCGAACGCAAAGGTGGGCATGACGTCCGAGGGCACGCTCGCAGGAAGGCCGAGCTTTTGCGGGATGCCGAGACCGTAGCTGGAAGAAATGAAGGTAAAGTACTGGCGGCTGCCGCCCGCACGGAATTCGTTGATCAGCGTCGGTGAGAAGGAGTGGATATCCCCCATGACGAAATTGTGATTCTGGACTATGTCGGTACGGCTGTTGCCGATGGGATCTTCAAAGAAGCCGGTGCTGAAGGGCTTGTGATTGAAGAAGCTGTAGCGAGCAAAGGCGCTGTTCTGATCGCTGAAGCGGTGATCCACTTTGATGTGATACTGCCGGGAATCGACCTGATTGATCCCCTGGCGTTGGTAGTTGTTCGCCTGCGTGAAGCTATTAGTGGGAGTGCGGTTGGGGAGCGGGTAGTATTTGAGCACAGCTTGCGCGACAGGGTCGAGGCGATTGGTGGGAATGATATTACCGGGGAAAACATCGCGGATGAGGCCAGAGCCGTTGGGGTTGGTGCGGGTGGTGGCGGGGTCGTAGATCTGGACGAGGTCGCCCGTGCCATTCAGGAGGCGGCTGAAATTGCCCTGACGCCATTCTGCAAGCGGAGTGGAGGCAACGGTGGGGCTGCCCTGGCGGAGCTTGTACTCTTCGAAATTGCCGAAAAAGAAAGTGCGGTCGCGAATGATGCGGCCACCGAGAGAGCCGCCGTACTGGTTGTAGCGCAGCGGATTCTTCTGGGGCGCAAAGGTGTTGCGAGCATCGAGTTTGTCGTTACGAAGGAACTCATAAGCGTTGCCATGGAAGGCGTTGGCGCCACTCTTGAGAACGAGGTTGATGACGCCACCGGCAGTGAAGCCAAACTCCGCAGGCATCGTTCCGCTCTGCACTTTGAACTCCTGTACGGCATCGACCGCGGGCGGAATGCCAACCTCGCCGACAAAGCTGAGGATGTTGGTATTGCCATCGAGAATCTGGTTGTTCATGCCGTTGGGGCCACCGTTGATCGAGATGGAGGAGATGGTAGTGCCACGATCGGTGAAGCCGCTATTGGTGGGGCCGGCATTGGACTTGACGCTGGGGGTGAGCAATGTGAGCGCAAGAGCATTGCGGCCATTGAGAGGCAAGTCTTTGACCACACGTTCTTCCACCACTTTGCCGACCGTGGCGCTGGCCGTATCGAGCATGGCGATCTCGGACTTGACCTCAACCGTTTCACTGACCTGACCGAGGTCGAGCGTGAAGTCGACCTGAGCACGCTGGTCCACCTGGAGCGTGAGATCGCGGCGTACGGAGCGCTTGAAGCCGGTCTTCTCGCAACTGATCTCGTAGGAACCCACGGGCATGGTTGGAGTTGTAAACAGGCCATCGGCATTGGTGAGCGATTCAAATGTCGCGTTGGTCGCCAGATTGCGGACGATGAGCTTAGCGCCTGAGACCGGGGAACCTTGCGGATCTGTGGCAGCTCCAGTGAAAAGACCGCCGCCTTGCTGAGCGGAGAGTGAGACTGCCAGGATTGCAGCGATAGAAAACATGTTCAGACGTTGAAGCATCAAAAGACCTCTAGCGGCAGATTATTTCAGATTCTTGATAGTCTGTCTAGGTGCGGATTATTTCAGATTGCTGATAGCCTGTCTAGATGCCGCTTGAACCTTTGATTAAAAAACGGGCAACGGACGAGGTGTATGAATCGCTCCGAGCCGCCATCTTGTCGCGATTTTTTCTACCAGGACAGCGATTGATGGCAGAGGATCTGGCACAAGAACTGGGTGTGAGCTTGACCCCGATCCGCCATGCGTTACAGCAACTTGCCGTCGAAGGGTTGGTGGAGATTCACCCACGCTCGGGAACCTACGTCGCCTCGATTTCAGCAGAGGATCTGGCGGAAACCTTCGAGATCCGGCTGGCCCTGGAACTGTTGGCCGGGAAACGCGCGATCACTCGCGCGAATGCCAAGAATCTCCAGCGGCTGCATACTTTGCTTGCGGGGCTGAGGAAGGCTGTGCGTAACGAGGAGGAGATGAAACACCACGAAGCGTTGAATCTTGACTTCCATCGCGCGCTGTTTGAAGTAGCCGGATCAAAGCGTTTGAGCGATCTCTATGAGAGCCTGAATGCCCACATCCAGATTGCCCGCATCCATGCGAGCGAGGGCCCGCGCCTCCCCGCCCTACGCAATCGCTTGAGTCAGGAACAAGCCGAACACGAAGCGATTGTGAAAGCGCTCGAGGCGGGGTCACTGCCGCAGTTGGAAACGGCACTGCGTGCCCATATCCTTCGGGCGCAGGAAAGCCTAATGGCTGCCCTCAGTGCTCGCGAGGCGCAAGGGCTCACGGACGAAGCCTCGAAAAAGAAGAAACGCTAGCGGGTGCAGGATGCCCATCAAAGCAAAGACCCAGAAATAACCTGAGTACTGCACCAGCCAGCCGGTAAGAGCTGTAAAGAGCAAGCCACCAAGTCCATTGCCAAAGGCGAAGACGCCGCTGACGCTGCCAATCACCTGCACCGGGTAGAGGTCATTGGTGACGGTCGAGAGGTTTGTTTTCCAGACCATGTGGGCGAAGGTCACGATGCAGATGCAGGCGATCGCAATGGCGCTCGATTGCACAAAGGCAACGACGATACTGATCGGCATCACCAAGGCGGCAGGCAACATCACCGCGCGCCGGGCACGCAAGGTATCCCAGCCGCGCCCGATCAGATGGCCGCTCATCCAGCCGCCAAACATCGCACCGAGATCGGAACTGAGATAGGGCATCCAGGCAACCAGCGCCATGTCCTGCATGGAGAAGCCACGGCCTTCCACCAGATATTTCGGAAGCCAGAAGAGATAGAACCACCAGACCGGATCGCTCAGAAAGCGCGCACTCAGGAGGCCGAAACTTTGAGGGAGCCGGAGATAGGCAGTCCAGCCGGCGGGCTTCTCCTCCGGAGCTTGCGCGATCGGCAGGAGTGGACGATAAATCAACCACCAGGGAATGATCCAGAGGAGGCCAAGAGCGCCGCAGACGACAAAGGCGCCACGCCAACTGAGCTGCGCGTAGAGCCAGGTGATGAGGAAGGGCGCAATCATCGCGCCGACGCTGCTGCCGGCGTTGAGCAAGCCATTGACAAGCGCTCGCTCCTGCTTGGCGTAGCACTCGCTGATCACGCGGAAACCAGCCATGAAGTTGCCCGGCTCTCCCAGGCCGAGGAGGAAGCGGGAGGCGCCCAGACCAAAAGCGTTAGTCGCAAAGGCGTGGAGCGCGTTGGCGATACTCCACCAACTCATAAAGACCGTGAGACTGATCTTGGTGCCCCAACGGTCCACGAGCAGACCGCTGCCAACGTACATGAAGGTATAGGCGGCCTGGAAGGCGTTGAGGATGGTCGCGTAGCCCGTAGGGCTCAGATTGAGCTCTTTGGTGATGATGGGAGCCAGTACGCTGAGGCACTGGCGATCGATGTAATTGATGACCACCGACAGGAACAGCAGCCCGGCAATCCACCAACGGAGGTGCATCAGAGGCGCTCGCGGAGATACTTCAATTCGGCCAGGCTGGTTGCGTCCAGGCTGGCAGTGGGATGACGCACCGTGGCCGATTCGATGATGCCAGCGGCGACGAGATTGTTCTTCATCGCGCTGACGCCCATCCCAGGTTGGAGCTCAAAGCGGAGCAGCGGGAGGACGTGGGTGAAGAGATCCCAGGCCGTGGACTTGTCTCCGCGTTCGAGGGCGTTCCAGATCTGCACCAGTTGCGCGATGCAATCGCTGCCCGGCATGGTGCCACGCGCCCCACGATCGTATTCCTCAATGAAAAACTGCGCATTGAGGCCTCCGAAGATTTTGAGGCTCTCTCCGGCAGCTTTGGCGGTCTGTGTCACTTTGGGCGCCGTCGGCGGAGCTTCGATCTTTGCCATCGTGACGAACTCAATCTCGCGCGCCATCCGGGCCAACAGCGGAGGAGGCATCGCCACCTGGGTGAGCAGCGGAGCATCCTGAATCATGATCGGCGTGCGGGCGCCGTTGCTGATCTCAGAGAAGTAGTGCAGGAGTCCTTCGCCATCGGTCTTGAGAAAGTAGGGCGGCAACACCATCAGCCCGGTGGCTCCGAGCCCGGCCAATTGCTTGCTGAGCTCGACAGCAGCGCGCGTGCCTGTGTGGCCGCTCGAGGCGATCAGCGGGACACGCCCGTTGACGTGGCTCGCGATCGCTCGCATCAACTCAATTCGTTCCGAGCCTTCGAGGGCATAGCCTTCGCTCGCATTGCCAAAGAGGCCAAGACCATGAGCGCCTTGCTCGAGCAAATGATCGACAAGCCGAAGCTGGCTTTTGATGTCGAGCGAGCCATCTTCTTTGAACGTGGTAACAAGTATGGGATAAACACCGGCCATGATAAGGCCATGATGCTATCACGGGTATCGCAGAGTCCAGCGCGCGCGTCTTATTCTAGAGATGAACGTGACGCGACGTAAGTTTGCGCTCGGCATGGCTGGTGCGGCCGCAGCGAGCGCTCAAAGCAATCCAATCCGGCGCTATTTCGATCCTTCGACCGAGGTCGAGGTCCTTGCCCTTTCCGATCCCGCGCAGGCGAGCTATCTGCCGCATCATGGAAATCGTTCTGTGTCCTCGCGCAACGGGTTTCTGGTTTATTCGACGGAAACAGCAAATGGATTCCAGGCACAGAGGCTAGAGGTGAAGGGCGGCGCCACCCGCTTGCTCACCACCGCCTCGGCGCTGGAGCCGAGATCGCTCGCACTCTCCCCCGATGACCGGACCCTGTATTACGCAGACGGGGACCTGTTGCTGGGAACCGGGATGAGCGGCGGCAAGCCCAGGCAGCTCTATCAGGGCAGCGCCCCGGAGATCTTTCAGCGGGGATTGTCGCTGTCCGACGATGGAACGAATCTGGTGCTGATTGACCAGAAGAAGCTGGTTCTGGTGCCAACAGCAGTGGGACGCGTTTCGAGAACGCTGGCGGAAGTGGAAGCTTCGCAAGCAACGATCAGCAAATCGGGACAGGTATTTGTCCGGGGAACGGACGCTTCGATCTCGGTGATCGCCACGACCGCGGGAGCAAAGATGCGCAAGCTGCCGATCGAGGGAGAACTCGGCCCGGCGCTTTGGAGCCCCGATGGACGCAGCATCCTTTATCTAAAAGTGAACCAGGGCAAGGGGATTCCGAATGCGCTCTTTGAATTCTCACTCGATGCAAACAAAGAAGCGCTGGTGGGGAAAACCAGCCAGTTTGTCGACTTTGGACGCAACGCCGATTCAAGCGTCTTTGTCGGAGCGTCGGGGTCGAAGGCCCAGCCCTTTATCCTGATCATGCTGCGCATTACGAGGCGGGAAATGGCACTTTGTGAACATAAGAGTTCGGATCCAGGATCGGTGTCGCCGGTCTTTTCCCCCAGTTCCCAGCGCATCTATTTCCAATCGGATCGTTTGGGAAAACCGGCGATCTTTTCGGTGGCCGTTGAGAAATTGGTGGAGCGGACCGAGCAGGACGATCCCCCAGGAAAGAAGAGCTAGCCCCATCGAATCGATTGATGCCATCTGGCAAGTCCGTGGCGACGGACGTGCCTATGCTGTGGACCCCGATGGGTGCATGGATTTGATTTTCGATGAAGAGAATCGGGTGCGGATCGTGGGATCGATGACGGTTCGGAAACAAGTACTTCTCCCGGTGGGTGTGCGCTTGCGGGGAATCCGCTTCCGGCCAGGAAGATTGGCTTCTTTTCTGAAGATGGACGCCTGCGAATTGGTGGATAAGCTTCAGGAGCTTCGTACTTTTCCGCTCGAAGAATGGTTGCAGCGGAGTTGCGTCCTCACACCAGGACAGCGGGCCCTCGATTTTCTGGCAGAACGGCACGGCAACGTCGATTTGGATTGGGTCGCCGGGCAGGCAGGCCTTTCGGTGCGCCACTTTCGGAGGGTGTCGCTCGAGCGAACCGGACTTTCGCCGAAACATCTGGCGCGGGTGCTCCGTTTTCGCCGGGCGCAGAGCTTGCGCCGCCACAGCGGAACGGCATGGAGCGCGCTCGCCGTCGATTGCGGGTACTACGATCAGGCCCATCTGATTCGGGACTGGCGCGAGTTCACAGGGATGAGCCCGATGGCCGAATTTTCCAATCGCGCCGCGGAACCAAGCGATTAGTCTCAGAAGATGAAACTAACACCAGTCCTCCTGATGGACGACATAGAGAGTTCTCTTCTTTTTTGGAGAGAGGGTCTGGGATTTACAGTTACGTTGGAGGTCCCGCACGAGGGGCATCTGGGCTTCGTCATCCTGGTGCGTGAAGGCATCGAAGTGATGCTGCAGACTTGGGCCAGCGCGAAGGCGGACGCACCAGAAGCGGTTCTCGAAGGAAAAGGACAGCCGACGAACTTGTTTCTCGAGGTGCAAGACTTCCATTCGGTTCGATCCGCATTGTCAGCGTTTCCAGTATTGATGCCAGAGCGGGTTGCTTCTTATGGAATGCGTGAGATGGGGTTTCTCGCGCCCAGTGGACATCCGGTTTGGATTGCCACTCGCGTCTAGGTGTGCTCGACAATTGTCGGGGTGGAAGCACGCCAACCGAAATCTTTGCGGCCCAAGTTTTGGAGTTGGTTGGTCTTGATGGCTTCCTTGCGTGCTTCTTTCGCCTTGTACATACGCCGGTCGGCTTCGCCAAGCAGGGTCTCCGCGTCCCGGCCATCCTCGGGCGCCTGGACCGCTCCGATGCTGATGCCAACCACATCTTCGCCGATCACGGCCCGCGCCGTGTCCGCAATCATAGTGGAGATGCGCGAAGTGCGTAGATGAAGGTCTTCCCGCTTGAGTCCAGGAAGGACCAGCACGAATTCGTCACCGCCCATACGCGCCACATAGTCGTACTCCCGGCAGTTCAGCTTGAGGCATTGTGCGACAGCCTTCAAGAGCTTATTCCCCTCGAGATGGCCAAAACGGTCATTGACGGCCTTGAAGCCATCCAGGTCTGTGACCAGAACCGTCACGCTTTCGCCGCTGCGCGCCCGCCGGGCGAGTTCCGTATCCAGATGGACAAAGAGGCTACGGGCGTTGGGAAGATCGGTCAGGAAGTCCGTGGTCGCATTGCTCTCGGCAGCCTTCAGACGCAGTAGGTGGTCAATCGTGATCCCGACCTTGGAAGCAATGGCGAGCATCACCCGGAGGTTGTCGCGCGAGAAGGCGTCTTTCTCCGCGCGGTAAAGGGCAAGAACCCCCACAATGCCAACCTTGCCTTCCAGAGGCACCGCGAGCGCACTGCGCAAAGTGCTGAACTTAGCCGGATCGTTCAGATAGCCCGGCTCGACACTCGGGTTGCCATTCACAATTGCTTTATTATTGTCGGCCACCCAGCCACTAAGACCCTGTCCCAAGGGAATCTGAAGCGAAGAGAACAAACGGAAGTTCTCACCACAAACGTATTCCGGAACCAGCCTGTCGCCGCGCCGGATATAGACCGCCAGCGAATCGTAAGTCACCATCCGCTTGACGCGCAGGGAAAGCACACTCAACATTTCGTCGAGACTCAGTGTCTTGCCAATATCCTGGGAGATTTCAAAGAGCTGTTGGACTTCATCCCGGGCGGACGCAATCGAATTGATAAACTCGCCGGGGTCCCCGTTGGAAACAGCCTGGATCGAGCGTTTGGTCTGCTCGAAACCGGCTGCCGGAGCGATGCCCGCATCGATCTTGATGTCTTTGGAGAGCCTTGGCGGAGGAGCAATGTTCCGAATGGCGGCACGGGCTAACTCTTCCAGTTCGACGTAGCGTTTCTTCAGAATTTCAACGACACGCGGATCGAAGCTCGTGCCGCTTTCGCGTTCCACAACCGCCATCGCCTCATTGAGAGGCAGCGCGCGGCGGTACTGACGATCACTCGCCAGTGCATCAAGACAATCGACAGCACTGAGAATCCGGGCTCCCAAGGGAATATCTTCGCCGCGAACACTATAGGGGTAGCCACTGCCATCCCACTTCTCGTGATGGGCGAGTACGATTGGGGACACATCGTATGGGAATTGCACACGCTCAAGAATCTCAGCACCGACAATCGGATGGATCTTCATCTTGTCGAACTCTTCGGGCGTGAGCTTTCCCGGTTTCGAGATGATGTGTTCGGGCACTGCAAGCTTGCCAATATCGTGAAGAATCGCCGCAGCGCGCAGGGCTTCCAATTGCTCGTCCTTCATGCCAAGGTCGCGGCCCACCTCGAGAGCATAGACCTGGACGCGTTGGAGATGCTCATGCGTGGTTTCATCTTTCGACTCAATGGCCAGGGCGAGCGCTTCGATGGTGCGCAAGTGGAGCGCCGCCATCTGTTCCGCATGCTGCATCTCTTTATCGATCCGCGCCAGATGCATCGAATAGACCTTATAGAGAAGGTAGAAAAAGAAGAGCGCGAGCATCGAATAGCCCCAATCGAGATAACGATTGACGAAGCTGAAGAGCCCGGCGGCGGCAGTGCCCACCACGTAAAAATTCAGACTCCAGATGTAGCGTTCGCGCCAGATGCGGCGGAGGCTTTTGTGTTCAGTGAGCGAAATGACCGCGGCAACAGGGAAGGTATTGAAGAGGTAGAAGACCGCCGCAGCCAGCACGAGACGAACCGGAATATCCGCCATGCTGAGGCGAAGCGAGGGATGGAAATAGACAAAGTGCGAGATCCAGGTTGCGGTGGCGATGTTTGCAACGTTGAAAAAGGTAAGAAAATTCCGGCTAGGGCCCTTGAGGATTTGGATGCATTGGATGGCCGTTGTCACGCCGCCAATGATGATGGTCTCTGGAAGACTGAGTTCCATGATCCCGATCAGGACAAACAGGATGTTGACCGGCATCGCGGCGCCACTGCCTGAACTGACGCCCACACGTAAACCCGCCGCCACAAGCGCTACCAGAAAGTAGCAAATGAAGCGAATCATGTTAGCCGATTCCCAACCCAACAGGCTGAAAATCCCAACGATCGTGCCAATGAGGCTGATCAGCAGGACATAAGCACGAGCGGGCAAGCTCAGTAAATTCATAGGAGCACAATGTGATGGCAGGAGAAAAATTCCACTCCCATAAAGAGAATCGGCAATTTGCAGTAGAACCTTTAGTCAGACGTATCAAATCGTAACTCGGGCAGTTTCTTGTCAGAAAGGATCCGATCTACAGCTAAGGTCTTTCGCAGGAATCTATCAGGTCAAGCGCTCATGCGAGTTTTTGACTGGCAACCGTAACATCGAATAGCACCTAGCGCTGAATATGGTGGAACATTTTCAATTTCTTGGAGTGGATGCAGCGATTGCATCCCCGCGCATGCGTCTTCTCTTGAATCAAGTGAGGGAGGCTGCGCGGAGTGGACGGCCTATTGTGATTGCGGGGGAATCCGGCAGTGGCAAGGAAATTGTGGCCCGGGCAATTCACCATTATTCAAACCGAAAATCAAATCCTTTTCTGGAATTCTGCTGCGGCGCATTACCAAAGGAACTGGTTGAGTCCGAGTTATTCGGACACGAAAAGGGTGTATTTTCAGGGGCTTCTGCAATGAAACCAGGCCTGCTTGAACTGGCGAATCACGGCACCTTGTTTCTCGATGAAGCCGGAGGTTTAGACCAACGTTTGCGGGCGAAAGTCGTACGAGCCGTTGAGCATGGAGCCTTACACCGGATTGGCGCGGCCCGCTCCACACGGGTGGATGTCCGGCTGGTGGCTGCGGGGAGTGAACACCTGAAAGACGAGCTCGGCGCTTGCCAGATTTCGGTGCCGGCATTAAGGGAAAGACCCGAAGATATCGAGGTGTTAGCCTGCCACTTTCTGAGTCAACAGAATCCGGAATTACGCTTCGCCTCGGACGCGATGATGGCCCTCTATTCTTACCAGTGGCCCGGAAATGTCAGGGAATTGAGAAACACCGTTCTCCGTTCTGCCATGATGGCAAAGGGTCCCTTGTTACACGCAGACGATATCGTTTTTTCTCCGCAGCCCAACCTCACCGAACGTGTGCATGATTTCGGCGTGGACGGGGTGGAACCAGCAATGATTCGTCTCGCACTGGCAGAAGCCCATGGGCACCGGCAAAGAGCAGCGGATGCGTTGGGAATTTCCAAGGCGACGCTTTCACGGCGTATGCGGCTACACGGGCTGCACGGGAATGAAACCATTGCCGGGAGAATTGGGTGAGTGTTGTGAAGACGGATGCCCGAGGCTGGGAGGAGCGACGCTCGGAAGCCCGTCATAAGGCCAGCGGAAGTGTCTCACTGCGCTTGAACGAGGACTATCAAACAGCCTTTGAAGCACGCCTTCTAGATATCTCCACTTCTGGCTTTCGAGCCCGCCATGCCAACTCTCAACTGCGCTCGGGGCAAGAGTGTGACTTCGCCCTGCCAGGCACACGAGGACGGGCCAAGGTAGTTTGGAATCGCACCACGCCCGAGTTTGTCGAAAGCGGCTTTCTGATTCTGAAGTACGAAACGGCCTAAATCGCCCCAGAGCGTCAAGTGTCGCGATATGATCGCAAGCGAAATGAACCGAAGATCTGCGCTTACCGTATTTGGAGCCTACTTGGCATCTTCGCCTTTGTGGGGGGCTGAGGAGGATGTACTCGGTCCGGTTAATCTGCACGAGTTCGAAGAAGTAGCCAAGAAGAAGCTGCACAAGCTTGCTTACGACTTTATTGCGGGCGGCGTTGAAGATGAGCGCAGCCTGCGGGCCAATTTTGAGGCTTATGGACATTGGGACCTGGTCCCGCGGGTGATGGTCGACGTCTCGAAGGTAGACACCAGCACGAAGCTTTTCGGCATCCAGATGGATCAGCCCATCATCATTGCCCCCACCGGCGGCAAAGAACTGGTGATGCCCAAGGCCGATGAAGTGGTGGCCAAAGCTGCACTCAAAATGAAGACGGTGCTCTGCTCAGCAACCGGCGCACGGAAGTTGATCGAGGACGGCGAGCCGCTCCATTGGTGGGTAAACGGGATCGGACAAGCAACGCGCCAGTTGGCCACCGATTTTGCCCGGCGCAGCGAGGATAGCGGCGCCAAAGCCATTGTCCTCACGGTCGATAATGCGTACCAGTCGAACCGCGACCGGAACAACCGGAACCGTTTTGACTACGGCATGATGCAAGGCGGAGTGCCGAAGGAGGGCGAAACCAGAAAGCTCGTCAATCCTGCATTGGCGGCCAACTGGCAGCCGCACACGCCGAGCCTGAGCTGGGACTACATCGATTGGGTGCGCGGGGTGAGTCAGTTGCCCGTGATCCTGAAGGGAATTCTTGCACCGGAAGACGCCGAAACGGCTGTAAAGCGCGGCGCCGCGGGGATTGTCGTTTCAAATCACGGAGGCCGCCAGTTGGACGGTGTGATCGGAACACTGGATGCCCTGCCCGACGTGGTGGACGCCGTGGGCGGCAAGATTCCGGTGCTGATGGATGGAGGCTTACGGCGCGGCACGGATGTGCTGAAGGCGCTGAGCCTGGGGGCGAAAGGCGTGCTCATTGGCAGGCCGCCGCTGTGGGGGCTGAGTGCTTACGGCCAGGCGGGTGTCGAGCGGGTGCTGTGGATGCTGGGAGCAGAGCTCAAGCTGGCGATGGCGCTAGCCGGCCAGCCGAGTCTGGCGACAATCAACAGGCGGCTCGTGAGGAAACACGCTTGAGAGGGTTGCTCCTATTCGTGGGGCTTTTGGCCTGGGGACAGGGAGTTCATCAGCTTTGCCAGCAGTGCCATACCGAGGCGGCCAGCGACGTTGAGGAACACGCACACTTTCGCAAGGGGGTGACCTGTGCTTCCTGCCACGGAAGCAGCGAAAAGCATCGCCTGGCGACAGGGCATGCCCCGCCAGACCGGGTGGCGACCCGTGCGCAGGTGGTGGCACTCTGTGGGAGCTGCCATCCGGCCGAGCGCAAGAGCTATGAGACCAGCAAGCACTGGGCGGCGCTGCAAGCGGGCGCCAAGGCGGCGCAATGCGCCACCTGCCACGGAAATCACGCGCCCCGGGCAGTCGCCAAGATGGAGAGGACCTGCCTGAGTTGCCATGCCAGCCTTCCGGCAGCCTGTGCAGGCGCCGGCAAAACAGACGCGAAGCTCCGCTGCGCCACTTGTCATCCGGCGCACGGCTTCGCCAAGCGCTAAAGTTTCGATTCCACATCTATGGGAAATGGAATTTCGATACAATCACAAGGGAGATATCAGGTACTGATGCAAGCTTACCGGTCGGAGCCTGGCCTTAGACCCCCCTTACAAACACAGACGAAAGTACTGACGCCGGATGAACTGCTCCGCGCCTTCCGTTTGATGTACCTGAGCCGGCGGATTGATGACCGGGAAATCCTTCTCAAGCGCCAGAACAAGATCTACTTCCAGGTGAGCGCAGCAGGCCACGAGGCCATTCAAGTTGCTGCCGGACTCGCCTGTGAGCCCGGATTTGACTGGTTCCACTTGTATTACCGGGATCGTGCCCTCGCCCTGACGCTGGGGATCACTCCCGAACAGATGTTCCTGCAAGGCGTGGGAGCGGCGGCCGATTCGATGAGCGGCGGCCGGCAGATGCCCAGCCACTGGAGCTCGCCCGATCTGCACATTGTCAGTGGAAGCTCGCCGACAGGATCGCAGTACCTGCATGCGATTGGCTGCGCCCAAGCATCCAAATTATTGAAAATAGAAGGCGAAGTCACGCTCGTCACCAGCGGCGAAGGTGCAACGAGCGAAGGCGAATTCTGGGAGGCGATCAATCTCGCCTGCCTCCACCGCTACCCGGTGATCTTCTTGATCGAAGACAACGGCTACGCGATCAGTGTGCCGGTTGAGTTTCAGACTCCCGGCGGCAATATTTCGAAGCTTTTAAGCGGCTTTCCTGGACTGCTGCGGCTCGATGTGGATGGGCTCGATTTTGAGGCAAGCTATCGCACGATGCGGGAAGCCGTGGAGCACTGCCGCGAAGGCCTGGGGCCAGTGCTGGTCCATGCAACGGTGGTTCGCCCTTACTCCCACTCGTTGAGCGACGACGAGAGGTTCTATAAGTCAAAGGAAGAGCGGAGTTCGGAAGCCGAGCGTGATCCCATCGAGCGCATGTACCGCTATCTGCTCGAAGAGGGCCTGATCAGCGAGACCGGGTTGCGGGCCATGATGACGGAATGCGACCGCGAAGTGACCAGTGCCGCCGACCTGGCGCTCCAGCATCCGGCGCCGGCGTCCGATCGTGTTTATGAGCATCTCTATTCTCCCGACATTGATCCCACAAGCCATGAGTTTGCGGTAGAACCACAATTCCGTGGCGAGCCGCGCACGATGGTGGATACGATCAACCAGACCCTGGCCGAGGAGATGCGGCGCAATCCGCGGGTTCTCGTGTTTGGCGAGGACGTCGCCGATTGCAGCCGGGAAGAATTGCTCGAAGAGGTCAAAGGCAAGGGCGGTGTTTTCAAGACCACCTTAGGGCTCCAGCGTGAGTTTGGGAGCGCCCGTGTTTTCAATACACCCATTGCGGAAGCGGGCATTGTCGGGCGTGCGATTGGCTTGAGCCTGCGGGGCTTGAAGCCCGTGGGTGAAATTCAGTTTTTCGACTATATCTGGCCTGCAATGATGCAGATTCGCGACGAGCTTGCGATCATGCGCTGGAGGAGCAATGGCGCCTGGAGTTGCCCGGCGGTGATCCGCGTGCCGATCGGCGGCTACCTGACCGGCGGTAGCATTTATCATAGCCAGTGTGGAGAATCGATCTTTACGCACATTCCGGGACTGCGGGTGGTTTTTCCCTCCAATGCTCTCGATGCGTGCGGACTGTTGAGGACGGCGCTGCGGAGCGACGATCCTGTGCTATTTCTGGAACATAAGAAACTTTACCGGGAGCCCTATAACCGTAGCCCGCATCCTGGTGAAGAGTTTACAATCCCGTTTGGGAAAGCCAATACGGTGAAAGAGGGCAAGGACCTCACCATCCTCTGTTATGGGGCGCTGGTGAAGAAGGCCCTCGACGCGACACAGTTGGTGGAGAAGCAGCAGCCAGACAAGACGATCGAGGTGATCGACCTGCGCAGCTTATCTCCTTACGACTGGGCCGCGATCGGTGAGAGCGTGCGGCGCAATCACCGCGTGCTGATTGCCCATGAGGATGTTCTGAGTTGGGGCTTTGGCGCCGAGATCGCAGCGAGGATCGCGAACGAACTGTTCGAATTTCTCGATGCGCCGGTGGGCAGAGTGGCCGCAAAGGACACATGGGTTGCGTATAACCCTGCTCTGGAAGATGTGATTCTTCCGCAGGTTGAGGACTTGGTTCGCGAATGCGAAAGGCTATTGGCTTACTAAGATCCGGCAAATTTGCCATACTCAAGGAAAGAAGGAACGAAATATGCCGAATCTAGGACCGATGGAACTTGTGCTGATTCTCGGAGTTGCGCTGCTGCTGTTTGGCGGCCGTAAGCTGCCTGAGCTCGCAAAGGGAATGGGAGAAGGGATCAAGAATTTCAAGAATGCCCTGAAGGAAGAGACGCCTCCTCCTCCCACCCAGCCGTCGCAGCCGACGGAAACGCCGAAACCGTAACGCGCGCTTTTCCAATTTCAATTTCAATCGTGAAGGAGTTCTGGGCATGCCTGGAACTCCTTTATGCTTTCCGGATTCGCAAGTGCATTCTGGTTTGCCAGCGGGCGGCCATGAATGGCATCGCGCACCGCCGCCTCAGAGATTTTTCCGCTGACCGTTCTCGGAATCGCAGTCACAGCCAGGATTTTCTTTGGCACATGATGCGGGCTGGCCTTCTGGCGGAGTGTGCGGCGAATCTCATCGCGCAGTTCCTGGGTGAGGGAATGCCCTGCTCTGAGTTTCACAAACAAAACAATGCGGACGTCGCCATGCCAATCCTGGGCCACCGCAATGGATTCTTCAATCGCTTCCATCGTCTCCACCTGACGGTAAATCTCAGCAGTCCCGATTCGGATCCCGCCTGGATTTAGCGTCGTATCAGAGCGCCCGTAGATCGTGAAGCCCTTGGTCGTAGAACTCTGCGCGGCCCAGTCTCCATGGTGCCAGATGCCGGGAAAACGCTTGAAATAGGCCGCTTCGTAACGCTCTCCGGCCGGATCGTTCCAGAAGCCAAGCGGCATGGAAGGGAATTGGTTGCAGCAAACCAGTTCCCCTGCTTCATCCCAGACGCGCTCTCCTTTTTCATTCCAGATCTGCACGTCCATGCCGAGACCGGCACACTGGATTTCCGCTCCATGCACCGGCAGCAACGGATTGCCCAGGACAAAACACGAGACGATGTCGGTGCCACCCGAAATCGAAGCCAAATGCACGCCAGCCTTGATCTCCCGATCGACAAAGAGCGCGCTCTGCGGGAGCAGCGGTGAGCCCGTCGACAGGACCTGCCGCAGTACGGTGAGATCGTGTTGCAACCGCGGCTGGTACCCCTTGCTTTCAAGGAGTGCGAGGTATTTTGCACTCGTGCCAAAGTGCTGGATCCCCTCCTGCTCGGCGAGCCGCCAGAGAACGCCGGGATCCGGATACATGGGCGAGCCGTCATAGAGGACCAGGGTTGCTCCAGAGACCAGTCCTGTGGCCAGCCAGTTCCACATCATCCAGCCGCAGGTCGTGTAGTAGAACAGCCGCTCGCCCGGGTGGATATCGGCGTGGAGAAGCTGCTCCTTGGCAATCTGCAGCAGCGTTCCTCCCGCAGAGTGAACAATGCACTTGGGAAGGCCCGTGGTGCCACTCGAAAAGAGGATGAAGAGCGGATGCCGATGAGGAAAGAGTTCGAAGTGCAGCGGCGGTGCCGGGTCGAGCGCGATCTCTTCGATCCGGTGGATGGCCAGCAGACTCGGGATCGCCGCACGGATTTCGTCGAGACGGGCGGAAAGCGAGTGGGTCTTGCCGGCAAAGCAAGAAGTACCAGTAGAGAACAACAGTTTCGGTTCCATCTGCTGCAAGCGATCGATCACGCCCTGCGATCCGAAATCGGGAGAGCAGGAGGACCAGATGGCGCCCAGACTGGCCGTCGCCAGCATCAAGGCAATCGTTTCGGGGCGATTGGGGAGCAATGCGGCCACGCGGTCTCCCGCCACAATGCCGTGATGGCGAAGCAAATGGGCATAGGAGCCAACGGCGGTGCGCAAATGACCTCGGGTCCATTCCACTTGTTCGTTCGATTCTGAGCGGAACAGAAGCACCGTGCCGGCCTCGTTGCCGCGCAAGAGAAGCTCGGCAAAATTGAAAGGCTCGCCCGGAGCTGGAAGATCGGCAAAGTGGCTGAAAGCACTCCAGAACTCTGGACTCGACTGGATCGACCAGTCATAAAGAGACCAATAATCGGTATGGCCAGTGAAGGTCAGAAACTGCGAGAGATGCGTTGGCATGGAGACGGGCTGCGCCTCCATTTTAAGATCAGGCGGAGCGGGCCAGCTCAAAACTGCGCGGGCTGGAATCCGCAAAGAGGCCCGGAATATTCTTGGCCGGCATCGGCCGCGACAGATAGTACCCCTGCAGCGCCTCAAAACCCATGGCCCGGAGTGTCTCAAACTGCTCCACAGTCTCCACCCCCTCCGCAATGGCCTGCATGCCCATCCCGCGAGCCAGGCTAAACAGCGAAGAAAGGACGACGCGAGACCTGGGCTGATCGGCACAGGAACGGACGAAACAGGAGGCAACCTTCAGACCATCGATCGGGAAATGAGTCAGGTAACGGAAGGAGGAGTAGCCTTCGCCAAAATCATCGAGCCAGATTTGTACCCCGGCATCGCGAAGCCCTTGGAGCCCAGCGCAAGTCCGGTGGCTTCCTTCGACAAAGACGCTTTCCGTGATCTCGAAAATAATGCGCGACTCGCGCAAAGGCGACTGGCGCAACAGCCGGTGGAATTGCTTCTCCAAGACAAAATTGGGGAAATGACGGCCTGAAATGTTGATGCTGACGGGGACTTCCGCCATACGCGGGCACTCCACCCGCCAGGCGCTCATCTGCCGTCCGAGCCGTTCAAGACCCAGCATATCGAGCTTGAGGACCAGTCCGGAATCTTCGGCAAGGCTAATGAAGGACGCTGGAGAAATAATCCCAAGCCGGGGGTGATGCCAACGCAGAAGAGCCTCGAGGATCCGCACTCGCCCATTCCCCGGATCAAAGACAGGCTGAAATTCAAAAAAGAACTCATCCTGGCTGATGGCCCGGGCAAGATCGAATTCCAGAGAGGACTGCACCAGCGACTTCAGCGATCCCGGCTGTTTACTCGTGACCAGGCTCTCCCGTTTCTGCTTCGCTTGCTGGTGTGCCGCATCAGCGTCCCGCAGGAGCGAATCCGTAGAACAGTCCATTCCATTGGGGAATGCCAATCCGGCACGAGGAACAACGTTCACAGTAGTACTGCCGACAGAGTAGTTTCCGCTGATCTGCAGCAGCAGATTCCGCATGCGCGTCTCCGCGTCCGCAATGTCCTGCGGCGAACCGAGCAGCACCGCATAGAGATCGGCGCCAAAACGAGCCAGAGTATCTCCCGTGCCCAGAGCCCCGCGAGCCCGGCGGGCCACCTCGCGCAATAGCCCATCTCCGGCGGTGTAACCGAAAGATTCGTTGATGGATCGAAACCGGGCCAGATCGAGGAAGGCTACGGCAAAGAAGGGCGGGTTCGGCGTCGTGCCCCAGATCCGGATTCGATCTTCAATGGCCCGCCGGAAGTGGCTCGCGGAATCGCAGGCACGGACGGGATCAGAAAGAACCTGGAGAATCGGATGAGGTTCGGATCTCTCGGTTATGTCCTCAGAGAGAGAAACGATGAGCAGTTCGCCGCTCTGCTCATCGACGATCGGCCGCATCTGGTTCCAGAGCTTCCTGATCTCACCCGAAGGTTTCACAATCCGGAATTCATGATCGACAGCGGCCCCCTCTTGCACCTTGGCAAAGTGCTTTTCTGTCACGGGGCGATCCTCATGGTGTACAAAATCGAGCAACGAGGAATGGCCCTTGTGCAAAAGGGTCGATTCCCGGCCAAATACACGGCCAAAGGAGGGGCTCACATAACGCAAGCCTTCTGCCGAGCCAATCAGCAATACGAAACCCGCAGCCACCGGAGCGTGTAACACGCGGAATTTTTCCGGCTCCGGTAATGTAACCAGAAATTCTTTGTAATTCTCGGGCATCGCACGACCGGTCTGCCCTACCCTTAACTGCGCAGTGCGGTTGCCGAATAAAATTCTTTCCGATTCATCTACCACGATCACTGGCTCGTCGAACTGATCCATCAGTTCGCAGATTGCAGGCCGCATACGGGCCTCCTTGGCGAGGGTATTTGAGTTACGAATCGATAAAGGAACTGCTTTTCACTTCCAGGAATCACGGCGAGACCGAATGATAGTGCATCTACCCGGCACATGAAACCGCAACCCAACCAAGTCCAGCGGTTACAGCCACACCGCCCAACTCGCTCACACCGTGGATATTAGCACATTTACCCATAATCTCAAGAGATTTCCTTCACCAATATACAGTTCAGGAGTTAAGAGAATCACGTCTGAAGCAACACAAAACGAATGCTGGAATGTTTTTAATCATCTAGGAAGTTAGGCTGGAACTTAGCGGGTGCCGAGCATCTTTTCGACATACTTAGCAATTACGTCCGTCTCCAGATTGATCCTGTCGCCGGACACCCGCCGGGAGAGATTGGTGTGAGTCCAGGTGTGGGGAATGATCGTGACGCTGACCAGCGAATCTTCCACCGCAGCTACGGTTAGACTGATGCCATCGATCGCAATCGAACCTTTCAAGACCACGTAGCGCTGCAGTTCATCAGGAATGCGAATGGTGAGCCACCAATTCCCCTCCCCAAGCTGCCGGATCTCCGCAACCTGCCCCACGCCATCGACATGCCCCTGGAGAATATGACCGCCAAGACGCGTGGTCGGGAGCAGAGAGCGCTCGAGATTCACGAGGTCATGGGCCTGAAGCGCCGCGAGCGCCGTGCGAGCCAGAGTTTCAGGCGCAAGATCTGCGGAAAATGCTTCGGCATCGACCTCAAGAGCAGTGAGACAAACTCCATTGACGCAGATGGAGTCTCCCTCTTTCGCGTCGCTGACAATGTAGGGGGAACGGATCCGCAAACGGGCGCCGGTCGGCTGCGGCGTGAAGGAAACAACTTCCCCTAGAGCTTCGATGAGACCAGTAAACATTTAGTCCTTTTGCACCCAGCCTTCCACGGCAAACTCTTCAGGCGCCACAGGATGGAGCCGGATGTCGCGCATCTGAATTGCGTCCGCGCGGCGTCGCCTGCCGAGGCCTCCGGCAACCGGCAGAGACTGCAGCCCACCGAGAATCTTTGGAGCGTAATAGAAGAAAATCTTGTCAACCACCTCGCTGTCGAGCGCAGCCCAATTGACCTTGCTGCCCGCCTCGATCATGGCCGAGAGATACTTGCGCCGGCCTAACTCCTGAACCAGAAGTTCGAGGCTGACGCGGCCATTTGCCGCATCAAACACAACCACCTCAACCCCCTTTGCCTCGAGAGCATTTCTGCGCTCCACAGAGGAAGCGGTCGTAGTGGCCACCATGACGGAGGGCTCGCCCGTGTGCACCATGCGCGAGGAGAGAGGCAAGCGCAGTTGAGAATCGAGAACCACCCGGAGAAGGGGGCGCGAGCGTGGGATGCCCGTACGGTCGGTGAGCATGCAGTCGTCCGCCAGGACGGTGCCGATGCCGGTGATCATGACGTCGGTGTGGTGGCGCAGACTTTGGACGTGAGTACGCGCGGAGATGCTCGTGATCCAGCCTTCATTATCTTCGGGCGCGGCGATCTTGCCATCGAGCGTAACAGCACTCTTGAGCGTGACGAGCGGACGCTGGGTCCTCATATAGTGCAGGAAAGGCTCATTAATACGAGCCGCTTCCACGCCTGCGGCGTGATCGATCACCACTTCAATTCCGGCCTGGCGCAGACGCGTGAACCCCATTCCTGCCACCAGCGGATTGGGGTCCTGCATGGCGGCGATGACCCGCCGCACTCCAGCAGAGATCAGGGCCTCCGCACAGGGGCCAGTACGCCCCTGATGGCTGCACGGTTCGAGCGTGACATAGACATCGGCGTTGCGGGCGGTCTCCCCGGCCATCGCCAGCGCGACAATTTCCGCGTGATCGCGCTGGGCATAATAGTGAGCTCCACGGCCAACCACCACCTCGTCACGAACGATGACACAGCCGACACTCGGGTTCGGACT
The DNA here is from genome assembly GCF_000702445.1 of Bryobacter aggregatus MPL3. Taxonomy (NCBI): domain Bacteria; kingdom Pseudomonadati; phylum Acidobacteriota; class Terriglobia; order Bryobacterales; family Bryobacteraceae; genus Bryobacter; species Bryobacter aggregatus. The sequence continues at coordinate 3,939,166 of NZ_JNIF01000003.1, read as the reverse complement.
GGTTTGGCCCATGGCCTCTCGCGCGAGGTCCAGTGCCGCGCGCATGTAGGGATTCAGAGCGAGATTGCGCTCAATTGTCGAATAGGGATGCAACAAACTTATCTGCCTCGAAGGGAATGAGATCGTCCATCTGCTCGCCGATTCCAACATAGCGAATGGGGAGGTTCATCTCACGCGCGATGGCAACAACGACACCGCCTTTGGCAGTTCCATCGAGCTTGGTGAGAACGATGCCGGTGACACCGGCGCTTTCCGTAAACTTTTTTGCCTGCTCCAGGCCATTTTGCCCGGTGGTGGCATCGAGCACGAGCCAGACTTCATGTGGAGCGTCCGGAATGACACGGCTTGCCGTGCGCGTCATCTTCTCCAGTTCAGCCATCAGATGCGCCTTGTTGTGCAGACGGCCTGCCGTATCCACCAGCACAAGCGTGGAGTTGCGGGCCTGCGCCGCCTGGAGCGCATCGAAAAGGACGGCGCTCGGGTCTGCTCCATGTTGCTGGCGGATGAGATCGACGTTGCTCCGCTTGGCCCAGACTTCGAGCTGCTCGATTGCCGCGGCACGGAAGGTGTCGGCTGCGCAGATGAGCACAGACTGGCCATCCGATTTGAAGCGATGGGCCAGCTTGCCAATGCTGGTGGTCTTGCCGACGCCATTGACGCCGACGATCATCACCACGGTGGGAGGCTTGCTTGCCCAGAGGATGGGCTTCTCGTTGGCTTCGAGAATTTCGAGGAGTTGCTGGCGGATGAGAGAACGGAGTTCCCCGGCGTCGGAGAGTTGTTGGCGCTCGACGCGTTGCCGGATCCCGTCGAGGATCTCCGTTGCCGTGCGGACACCAATGTCCGAACCGATGAGATTGAACTCGAGTTCTTCGAGGAGATCCGGATCGATCTCCTTCTTTCCGTAGATGAGATTATCGAGCGATCCGACGAGTCCGCTGCGTGTCTTTTGGATGCCCTGCTTGAGGCGGTCCAGGAGGCTGGTCATGTGAGGTAAAGATCCAGTGTAACCGGGCGAGGCTTGTTAGAATACGGTTTGATTCCGTCGGAAGTTTCTACCACCAGCGATTACACCGTCCGCGACCAGCAACGGATGTCCCGAGCCGTCAACTATTTTGAATGGCAGGCCAGGCTTGCCATGGCGCCGCTCGGACGCCGGATTGTCGAAGTGGGCTGCGGAATCGGCAACTTTACGCGCATGATCGCGGATCGGGATCTGGTCATCGGAGTGGATATTGAACCGGCCTGTATCACGGAACATCGCAAGCGATTTGCCGAATACCCGCATGTGAAATCGCATGTCCTGGACGCGATGGATCCGGCATTTCTCCAACTGAAGGACGAAGAGCCCGATAGTGTGGTCTGCCTGAACGTGCTCGAACACATCGAAGACGACCTCGGAACGCTACGTGCATTCGCTTCGATACTTCCTCGCGGTGGCAAAGCAGTTCTGATGGTGCCCGCCTTTATGTCGCTCTACGGGCCGATTGACAAGCATCTGGGCCATTACCGCCGCTACACGACCAAGAGCTTCGCCCAGACGGCGCGAGCTGCCGGATTTGCCACTCCGGTGTTGCGCTATATGAATGCCGTAGGGTTCTTTGGCTGGTGGGCCAATGCAAAAGTACTGAAACGCGAAGAACAGAGCGAAGGACAAATTGAGTTCTTTGACCGCAAGGTCGTGCCGATCCTTGAGAAGCTGGAGAACGCGATGACGCCGCCGTTTGGGCAAAGTGTCTTCGCCGTGCTCGAGAAGCGTTAAGATCCGATTGAACGCGTTGAAAATCTCAATCATCATTCCCGTCTACAACGAAGTGAACGTCCTCCCGATGGTTCTGGAGCGCGTCATGAAGGCCCCCCTGCCTGCAGGCTGCGAGAAAGAGATCGTGATTGTCGACGATGGCTCGACAGACGGCACCTCAGAACTCCTCACTCATTATCGCGATCTGGTCACACTGCACCACTCCGTGGAGAATTTCGGCAAAGGTGCGGCCTTGCGCATCGGGATTCGCAAGGCAACAGGCGACATCGTTCTCGTGCAGGATGGCGATCTGGAGTATGACCCTAATGACTACCTGCAAGTGCTGCAACCCATCGTCGATGGCACCGCGACCGTCGTGTATGGCAGCCGCTTCCAAGGCAATTTGAAGGGGATGAAGTTCGCCAATTGGGTGGCAAACAAGCTGCTGACCTTCACAACCAATGTCTTATACAAAGCAAGGCTCACCGACGAGGCGACTGCGTATAAGGCTTTCCGGATTGATGTGCTGCGTTCCATGCGGCTGCGTTGTGTAGGGTTTGAATTCTGCCCGGAAGTCACCGCAAAGGTACGGCGGCTGGGCCACACGATCCACGAAGTGCCGATCCGCTACAACGCGCGCGGCATTCTGGAAGGCAAGAAGATCCGCTGGCAGGACGGCTTCCACGCGATGTGGACGTTGTGGAAGTATCGCTTTGCCCCGATGGAGAAACCAATGCCAGAAACCATACAGTCGCTCGAACAAGGGTCGAGCACGGTGGCGTGACGCCCGCAGAGTGGAGCTGGATTCCCGATTGGTGGCTACCGCATCTGGAGACCCTGATTGGAGAAATGCGCGAGCCAAGCTTCGATGGCGTACTGCTGGCTCGCTACACGCTGCAAGCACTGCTGACCAGTGCTCCCATCTGGCTGGCTGACTTCCTTTTCGGCCTCGGCTTATTACGGCTCTTGAAGTTACGCCTGGCAGGGGGCTTGAGGATCGCGACGGCTCTCGCCCTCGGGATGGGAGTTGCGGGCACCGGGATCTTCTTTTTCGGAGTCTTCGGCAGGCTTACAGGCAAGGGGCTCCTCGCGTTCACGATCATCCAGGGACTGCTTGGGTTATGGTGGTCCCGCGGAGAATGGCCCCGCCTGCGTTGGCGTTGGAGCTATCTGCTTTTACTCCTCCTCGTCCCGAATCTCATGCTGCCGGTGATCGAATACGACAGCACGATGTATCACATGGCCGCAGCCAAATGGTACATGCTGCACCACAAGATCGTCTATCACGAGGGGATCCGCTTCAACGCGCAACCGCATCTCTCCGTACTGCTCTATATGCGGCAGTGGTGGTTGACTCAGGATGCGAATCTGATCAAGCTGCAGAATCTCGAGTACGTCGCGATTCTGCTTGGAATTTTTCACTGGCAGGTCCGGCGCTATCGCGTTCGCTGGGGCATGTTAGCGGCGCTCGGCTTTGTGTTTGGCGCACCGATCTTCAGCTACATCGTGCAGCAGGAGTACGCAGACCTCGCACTCACCGCTTTCCTGAGCGCGGGAGTGTCGCTTTTGCTCGCCCGTGGTGGGCGCTGGCACCGCAATCGTCTTCTGGCTGCCGGGCTTTTGCTGGGGTTTGCTGCTGCCTGCAAACTACAGGGTCTGGTAGCGGTAGGCAGCTTTGTGCTGGCGGACCTGGTGGTGTTCTTCTGGAAGCAGCGCTCGTTACCGCTTGTCTTTTCAAGAGCCGTCTTACTTGGGGGTGGCGTGGTCGCGGCAGGAGCCGGCTGGTGGGCGAGAAGCTGGAAGCACACGGGAAGCCCGGTCTTTCCCTTCCTCACCTCCTCCCCCGACGTGCCCGCCCTTTTCGAGGTGAATTCACACTATGGCGTGGGCCGGGATTGGCTGAGTTTTCTGGCGCTTCCCTGGAATATGATCATCATCGAGCCCCACGTCTTTGCGGATTCCTTTCGCTTCGGACCCGCTTTCCTGATCTTGCTGCTCTTTTGCCTGATCGCACTGGTCCTCCGACGCCGGAAGCTGGATTTCGCAAGCCTGGTTGTAGCGCTCGGAAGCATCCTCTTCACCCTATTGTGGTTCCGTTCCGGACAGGTGATGCGCTACGAGGCCTGCCTGTTGCCGATCTGGACCATCCTGCTCTTGGGTTCGATTTCCCGCTGGCGTTGGGGAGGGCCAGTGCTCGGATTGCTCTTGTTGCCTTTGCTGCTCTCCAGTTATGCGATGACAAGCAACGTAGTCCGCTATGGAGTACCACCGCCGGTGACCTGGCCCGCAACCCAAGGCGTACTCAATGCCGTGCTGCCTTATTACCGTGCGACACAAGCCCTGTCTCACTCTGCCAAGCTGGGGGACAAGGTATACACCTGGTTCTGCGATGACATCCGCTACTATGCGCCTGGCACCTCTTACGGCGATTGGTTTGGGGGCTATACCTATACCTGGCTCGGCGATGTCCATACCGGACCACGTGTGCAGAACGCAGTTGAAATGCTGGCCCGGCTGAAGTCCGAGGGCTTCCAATATGTGATTGTCGATCGAGATCGCGCCTCCCGCCATGGTTCCATCTACGGTAGCGCGTTTCTGCAGACCGGTTTGGCCAAGCGCTTTCTGGAAATTCCAGGAACAGAAGTGCTCTTTGATGACGGCGGATACGTTGTATTTCGACTACTCTGATAAAGAATGAAGCACTTCTACTTGGCGGCTCTGCTGGCCGCGCTGTTTTTGAATTCGTGTGTGAGCGAAAAGGAAAAGTCGCCGACCTTACCGGAAGCCAGGATCGACAAACTGCTTCCCGATAAGGTGATGGAGGGCCAGCCTTTTCAGCAACAGCCCAACGGAGCCAGTGCGATGAGCATCCTGGGCAGCAGCCTGGTGAAAGGATCGCGGATCAAGATGAATGGGATGCCGCTTGAGACCTCTTCAGGCGATGGAACCTCCCTTGCCGCGCTCGTGCCCAATGAGATGTTTGCAAAGCCTGGGAATTTTGTTGTCACAGTAGAAACTCCAGACGGCCGAACCACCAACAGCCTGACCTGGACAGTGCTCGCCAAAACAGGCCCGGCCCCGGAAATCCGTACGATGCACCCCAACACCACCCTAGCCGGGAAAGGCTTCAACGTGCAGCCGAACGGGATCTCCGCACTAGGAATGACGGGCCTAAATTTCCGGCCCGGAGCGAAAATCTTCTTTGATGGCAAAGAACTCGCAACGAGCTTTGGAAATGTCGATCAGCTCGCCGCCGTTGTGCCGCCTGAATTTTTCCAGAAAGCCGGCAAGATCAAGGTTACGGTGCAGAATCCGGATGGCAAGACGAGCGCCTCGCGCGAGTTCACCGTCACCCAGTAAGCACCGCTTCGATTTCAGCCTTGACGAAACCGGCTCGCGCTAATCTTCGACTCAATCCAAAGTAGAACCAGCAACAGGAAGACGAGCAAGCTGCACCACAGTGGTACCGTCATCGCCGAGGTTTCCCCAGACAGAGAAGCCCAAAAAGCGATGACGGTGGGGGCAAGAAAACCACCGATCATTCCCAAACCGAAAATTCCGTGGAACATGCTCGAGTGGTATTCCCGGAAGCGGCTGCCAATGCGCTCCACCAGTAGCGGGTAGACAAAGGAGAAGCCACAGGCCGAGAGGGCGAGTCCAAGCCCTGCGCCTAGAAAGTTGCTGGCACTCCCGAGAATGAGAATCCCAAGCCAGGACATCGCGGCACTTGCCAGAAGCAAGCGGCGATGAGGAAAACGCTGCAACATCGCCTGCGCAGCAAAACGTCCCCCGAGAAGGGAAAGGAAATAGAAGGAGAGGAAGTACAGCGCAGTCGACGGGCTCATGCCGGCATGCAACACCAGGTGCAGTGCGGCCCATTGCGCCACCGAGAGTTCGGCCGCCGTCTCAAAAAACAGCAGCGCCGCAAAAAGAATGTGTACCGGACTCCGCAATTCACGTAGAGCCGCCACAAAACCAAGATCGAGACGGCTCGGCTCGGCAGTGGACTTCTGTGAGAGCAGGAATGCAGCGGCTGCCGCAGGGGCAAGAGCAAGGAATCCAAAGAAACCCTGGAAGGCAGTCCAAGAATAGGCGAGGGCGCTCATCAATGCAGGCACCAAGGCGCCTGTCCCAATCAAGCCACCGGCAACATTCACAGTGGCAGCAGGATCGCGCTCATAAAGACGCTGCATAAGCTGAAAGGTGGAGGCAATGATGCCACCCAGGGCGAGTCCGAGCAGTGCGAATGAGGTGTGCCGCAGAGCACTCGAGGCCGGCGGAGAGGCGTATTCGAGTAAAGCCATCCCCACTGAGGCGATCAACAAAGCAGCAGCAAGCACCCGATGCGCACCTAAGATCGCCAGCCAAAAGTTCCCGAGCCGCAGTGCACAGAGTACGCCCACTGCATAGCTAAGGAAGTGAAACCCGATCGAGAGATAGGGAGGCTGGAAATGATAGTCCCAAACCAGCAGCGCAGTTGCTGGGGTGGAAATCAAGATTCCGATGACAAAGAAGCCCAGAAACGAGCGCCTGCTCGTATTGCCGTAAAGAGGACGAGCCACTTCGGTCTGGATCGGAGCTGTCGCAGGCGAAGCCACCACTCGATTCTAGCGGGACTCGTCGTTTCTTGTGCACTTCTCGCAAAAACGAATTGTGAGTAGAAGATGTCCGCGGCTACCCATAGACACAAAAATAGTCGCCCCACAAGATCTTGCGGATGAGCCCGGAAGAGGCTTGACGGCGCTCGCCGCCGGGTCTATGATCAAAACATCACTGAGGAAGGAGGTGATCCAGTCTAAATGTTAAATGGTTGTAATTCAGACGAGATCTTGCGTGAGGTGATCGACTGCTGACGCAGCTTCGGTCATTCTGACGGCTCCCCAGTGCTTTGGAGCCGCTGTGAATGTGGCCCGGTCGCTTCGCGCGTAACGGTCTTGTAGAATCCCGCCAACCTGATTCGATCAGATTGGCGGGATTTTCATTTGCGTCCTTACTTCTATAAGCCGGTTTCTGTGATCGAGAAGGCAAGCCTCCCCAATCGGCAATCATTCCTCTAGACGGCCTATTACTAAGCCGTTCCAGCAGCCTACCCGGGAGTCGTAATGAGACGGGCCGCCTCTGCTCCCCTATTTGGCCTTGCTCCGCGTGGGGTTTTCCCTGCCAGGTACGATTGCTCGTCCCGCGGTGCGCTCTTACCGCACCATTTCACCCTTACAAACCCCGACCGAAATCGAAGAATGCGGTATATTTTCTGTGGCACTTTCCGTCCAAATCGCTTTGAGCGATCCAGCCCGGCCGTTAGCCGGCACACTGCCCTACGGAGACCGGACTTTCCTCTCCATGCCTGGAAAAAACAAGGAATGAAGCGATTGCCCGAAGAAGGACTAAAGTAATGCTAGCATGGGGCCGATCAACGGATTGGGAATTTGTACTAGCATTAGGTACTGCAAGGGTCCATGTAGGGTGTTTCCCCGAATCTGCATCAAAACAGGCGCTTTTCCGTTTTTACTATTGCGATCAAGGACAACTTGTACTAATATCAATACTTCGCAGGCTAAGACTTTAGTACTGTGACAATGGAGGAATGAATGAAGCGTTTTTTAACTACACTTAGCCTGGTGATTGGGGTCTCTGCGGCCTCCTACGCAGGCGTAATCACGTCTGCTAATAGCAATCTGAGCGGATCAGGCGTCACGCTGATCGACTTTGATTCAGGCACAGTTGGAGCGATTCCGCTGGGGGCTTTCAGCTCGATTCCCTTTACAGTAGGGAGCAATGCTGGCACCATCACCACTGCTGGTACTTCGAGCGGCACCTACGATAAAGGAAACCAGGCTTCCCTTTCGAGCGGTCAGTCCTCGTACTATGCAGGTAGCGGTGCAGCGCAGCTGACCGGGCGTTACATCAGTACCTTTAGCCAGGCGAACGATCCATATCCGGTGACATCCAACCCGAACAACTTTGTTCACACGATCACCATCACTTTTGGAGGCGGTGGAGTGTCAGATTTCCTGATCGACTACTTCAGCAATAACTCCACGCTCAACACCATGACCATTTACGGTTTGGGTGGGTCTTCCTACCAGACCACGCTGCCGCAAAATGCCGCCTGCAGCACCAATTGCAACAATACTGGTGCACAGATTGGTTACACAACCACTGGCGACACGAACGGAATCGCAGCCATCACTTCGATCGTGTTTACCTTCAACGGAACCGATTCTGCTAGCGGCTGGGGCGGTGACCAAGTGTTCTTCGACAACCTCCGTGCATTGGGTCTCGGTTCCGGTAGCAGCTCTTCTTCCTCCGGCACCGGTGGTCCTGGCGCCGTTCCCGAGCCCAGCACCTATGCCCTGATTGGCACGGGTCTTGCAGGTCTCGCTTACGCTCGCCGTAAGAAGTAAGATTAGTCTTAACTTAGAAAAGGCCGCCTTCGGGCGGCCTTTTTCTTTTGTGTTTTGTTGCATATAATGTCTGCATGCTGCGCTCCCTATTGGCTTCTTTCTCGCTCATTTCCATTGCGCTCAGCCAGGATGGAACGCAGATCATTCGAGAGAACTGCGCTCCCTGCCATGGCGCCACTGGCTTGGTGTCTTCAGGACTCAACCTCACCAAGCGAGAACTCGCCTTGCAAGGTGGCGAACGTGGTCCGGCAATCGTCCCAGGCAAATCGACGGAGAGTCGCATCTACCGATTTGCCGCAGGTTTGGAGGCACCCCAGATGCCTCCAAATAAACCACTGAGTGCCGAGCAGCTCAAAGTCTTAAAGGATTGGATCGACGGAGGCGCGGAATGGAACGAAGCTGCGAACCTAGGCCCCATTAATGTCGATGCGGCACTGGCGCGCCTGGAAGACCGGCCGATCAAGCCTCAGGAACGCGCTTGGTGGGCATTCCAGAAACCGGTCCGGAAAGCGATTCCTGGAGCGAAGACGAATCCTGTCGATGGCTTCCTCGCTGCCCGTTGGACTGAACGCGGACTCACTCCTTCTAACGAGGCCGACCGTCGCACGCTGATCCGCCGCATCTACCTCGACCTCACTGGAATCCCGCCAACTCGCGATGAAGTCGCGACATTTTTGAACGATCAAGCTCCGAATGCCTGGGAGAAAGTCGTCGACCGGCTTCTTGCCTCCCCACGATATGGAGAACGTTGGGCGCGGCATTGGCTTGATATTGCGCGCTATGCCGATTCGGGCGGCTATGAGTATGACCGGGACCGCGATAATTCCTGGCGTTATCGCGACTATGTCGTGAATAGTTTCAATAGCAACAAGCCCTATGATCGTTTCTTGCAGGAACAGATCGCCGGCGACGAGATGTGGCCGAATTCGAATGAAGCCAGAATCGCCACGGGATTTTTACGGCTCGGCCCGGAAAACAATATTCGGAATGAGCAAACTCGCCTCGATGAACTCGATGACGTAGTCGCTACCACTTCCAATTCCTTAATGGCGCTGACCGTCGGTTGCGCCCGTTGCCACAACCACAAGTTCGACCCCATTCCGCAAAAGGATTACTACCGCATCCAGGCCGTTTTCTGGCCAACAGTGAGCGAGGAACGCCCCATTGTCGGCGCCGACGAGGTCGCCCAGCACAAAGCGGAAACCAAGCGAATCCAGGATCTCCAGACGCCGCTCAAGAAGGAAGTCGATGCGTTAATCAAGCCGTATAAGGACGCCTATGTCGCCGAAAAGAAAGCTGCCCTGCCCGACTACATGAAGGCCGCCTTAGCCACTCCAGTAGAAAAACGAACGGAAGGCCAGAAGCTGAATGTGATCCAGGTAGAGAAGACTCTCTCGGGCACTCCGGAGACGCTGCCCGCTCGCTTCAGCCTCGCCGACAAGACCCGCTACGACCGTCTCCAAAAAGAGATTGCAGATCTCGCCGCGCAAATGCCTAAGCCGCTCCCAACAGCGATGGCGATTACGGAGAAGGGCCCTGTTCCTCCTCCGTCATACTTCTTGCACCGCGGCAGCCAGAAGGGTTCGGTGATGCAGCCTGGAGTACTCAGTGTGGCGCAGGAGACCGAGTGGGCCTTCCCTGCACCGCCAGAAGGCGCAACCACCAGCCATCGCCGCGAGGCCTTTGCCAAGTGGCTCACCAACCCGGACAATCCACTCACGGCGCGCGTGATGATCAATCGCATCTGGCAGCATCACTTCGGTGAAGGTCTGGTGCGTACGCCCAACAATTTCGGCAAGATGGGCGAGCGGCCCACCCATCCCGAATTGCTCGATTGGCTCAGCGTCGAATTCATGTCGAATGGCTGGCAGGTCAAGCCGATCCACAAGCTGATTCTGATGTCTGCCGCCTATCGCATGGCAAGCAATGACATCGAAGCAAATCTCGCCAAGGACCCGGAGAATCGCCAACTGTGGCGCATGCCGCGAGTGCGTCTCGAAGGGGAAGCAATTCGCGATTCCGTACTGGCAGTCGCCGGCTCACTCGACTCTACCGTCGGTGGCCCGGCGATCTTCCCCTGGATCGATCCGTCGCTGTTTCAGGCCTCCTCCAAACGCACCTGGAACGGAAAGCCAGACGACGATCCCTCCACCTGGCGCCGCAGCATCTATGTCTTCTCCAAGCGTAGTATTCCACTGCCGATGCTCGAGGTTTTCGACAAGCCGGACACGATCGGCTCCTGCGCTCGGCGTACCCGGTCTACAGTAGCCCCCCAGGCCCTGATGCTGATGAACAACAGCTTCTTCGGCCTCCACGCCAAGCGCTTTGCCGCACGCCTCACCACGGAATCAGGTGGTGATCACAACAAGCTGATCTCACTTGCTTTCGAGCATGCACTGGCGCGGCAGCCCAGTGCGACGGAGCGCAAAGAGGCGCTCGCCTTCCTCGCCAAGGGCGACACCTCGTTGGTGGACTTCTGCCAGACGCTCTTCAATCTCAACGAATTCGCTTATATTCTCTAAGGAACAACGCCATGGATCAACGCTTCTGGTCAAGACGTCAGCTTCTCAACCGTGTCGGCGGTGGCATTGCCGGAATGGCGGCAGCGCAGTTGCTTCATACCGAGTCCGCCTCGGGCGCCTCGCTTATGTCTCCGCGTGCGCCCCACTTCCCTGCCAAGGCGAAGAGTGTGATCTCGATCTTCTGCTACGGCGGGGTGAGTCACATCGATACCTTCGACCCGAAGCCTTATCTGGTCAAACACGCAGGCGAAACCATCCCGGGCAAAGATATCACTCCCTCCCAAGGCACGCCGGGCGGTCTCATGCCGTCCTTGTGGGAGACAAAGAAACACGGCCAGTGCGGCATGGATGTCTCGACTCTGTTTCCCAACGTGGCACAGCATGTCGACAAGATCGCGCTCATCCGCTCCATGTATTCGAAGTCGAACGACCACGCACCGGCGCTGTACCAGATGAACACCGGATTCATCCAGGCCGGCTATCCCAGCATGGGCAGTTGGGTGACCTATGGCCTCGGCACAGAGAATCAGAATCTGCCGGCATTTGTGGTCTTTAGCGACCCGCGTGGCGGACCGATCGGCGGCGCACCCAACTGGGGCAATGGCTTTATGCCCGCCGCGTATCAGGGCACGCAGTTCCGGTCGACAGGCGACCCGATTGTCGACCTCAAACCGCCAAAGGGCATGGACGACGCACGGCAGCGGCGCTGGCTCGCCTTCCTGCAGAAATTGAACGAAGAGCACCTGGCGAAGAATCCGCACGACAACGAACTCTCCGCGCGCATCGCCTCTTATGAGCTGGCCTACAAGATGCAGACCGAGGCCAGTGACGCCGTCGATCTCACCAAGGAATCGCAGGCCACACAGACCATGTATGGCATCGACAACAAGGTCAGCGAGTATGTCGGCAAGCAGTGCCTGATGGCGCGGCGTTTGGTGGAACGCGGCGTCCGTTATGTGCAGGTCTTCTCGGGTGGCGGCAACTTCCAGGAAAGCTGGGATGCGCACTGGGACATGCGCGAGAATCATGGCTTGCATTGCGCCGAAACCGACAAACCGATTGCCGGGTTGTTGGCGGACCTTGCCGCGCGCGGCATGCTCGATTCGACACTGGTCATCTGGCACGGCGAGTTCGGCCGTCTGCCCATCTCCCAGCGCATGGATGGCCGGGATCACAATCCCTATGGTTTCTCGATGTGGATGGCTGGTGGTGGCGTCAAGGGCGGTAGCATCATCGGCAGCACCGATGAATTCGGGCTCGCGGCGCAAGAAAATAAGAAGTCCGTCAACGACGTGCACGCGACCGTGCTGCATTGTCTGGGCTTCGATCACACACGGCTCACCTATCCCTACAATGGCCGTCAGATGCGCCTGACCGATGTGGAAGGCGAAGTGATCAAGGAGATTCTGGCCTAGAGCCAGTCATTCCTTATTGAGACGCTGAGGTCGGTCTGGCCTCGGGAGGCGACGCCAGACCGATCGCAATAACGAAGAGTGGAGGTTTCTATCTGCCATTGATGGATAACTCCACACCGCAGCAGAACTTGGATCCGCGAGAGGGCTGCACCGGGCTTCGCTCCATCGTTAAGACTGGTGACCCTGGCGGTGGATGCCGAATGATCTGCCACATTGGGAGGTGATGTACCTGCAGCCGCAACGTTGGATCTGCGCAGAGTTTTTGCGCATGACTTCGAGTGAAAGCGCAGCGCAAGGCCGACCGACAGCAGCGATTCTCGCTAGGCCTACTCTGCAGTCGATGATGGAGAGTGGGGCGCTTGGTGGCGACGGCGGAGCCAAGAGAAGAAAAGGCACCAGGGTGCATCTATTGGCCCTCATGTCACCCTGCCGAGGAATAGGGTCTTGCCCAAGCCAGTGAGTTGGCCGCCTAAATCCAGCATATGACCGGAGAGAATGTCCCTCTGGCCTGGGTGGACCAGGGCTACACCGGCCAATCCGAGATGAGTCCCAACCTTGACAGCTTCCAGTTCGATGCCATGTTCGTGTACGACCTCGGCTGCTGCTGACTGTATCACGCTAGCCCACCCAGACAAGCTCTCCCGTCACTTGCTGGAGTACGATGAAGATCCAACAGATATTCCAGACTGTCCACAACCATGTGCAACTTGAGTCTTCTTCGTCATCACCACTACGCGCTCTCTGGCCTCTGCTAAAGCGCGTGACTATCGAGAATTGCTGCCATCGGCTGCGTTTGCGTGATGCAAAGCCCCCTCTCCGTATCCCTTGCTGGGGATTGGGTCAGGTCATTCGGCATCCGGATGAATCGCGTGCAGCCTCGATCCGGCAGTTGCGAATCGAATCCCCGGTGCACCGGCCAATCTAACTAGTCGTCACGAGAATCTAGCTCAGATCACTGAGCAACCCTATCTGGAACACCAGGGACAATAGAACTCCGTCGGCCTCCCTGCAGTTGCGAGGCGGGGACTCAGTCTCCCAAATCCATGGTGATCCTCCCGGGCTATCAGCGCTAAAAGCTGGCAATGTAATCCGTGTCGCGCCACGCGGACTCTCGCGATGCGAAGACTGATCGTCGAGTATCTGGATCGGTATCGCTCCAATCGCATGCAGAAATCCGATTCCCGAACCGGGTGTTGGTTCCTACCTATTAAGGCGTCAAAAGATTCCCTGGACGCAGCAGCAAGGAGCGCACCAGCGAGCCGAACCGGGTAGCAACTCCGTCCTGCTGCAGATGCGGAAAATCACGCCAGCTCCATGCAGTCCAGCCCATCTCGCGCTCTTCAAAGTAGTGGGCCAGCTTGCTTCCCCAACGAAGATCATCGTCCCCGCCGCCCCATTCCCCGGCAAAGACCGGCACTTCCCGGGCACGGTCGCCAAAAGCCCCATCCCAATCCTTCCCCTTCACGCGGTAGACATGCGTGGAATAGATAAGATTTGGCAAGCTGAGCACAACGCCCCGCAGATCATAAGCCCAATCGAGACCACCCACCATCAGCACCCGGCTCTCCTCCACGCTCCGCACCGCCCCAGCAAGTACATAGGCCCAGTCCACCCAACGGGAGGCCGGGATGCCGTGTGGTTCATTGAAGAGATCGAAAATCACATGCGGCACACCGTGGAATTCTCGCGCCAGAATGTCCCAGCAAGCGATTGAGCTGTTCGTTGGTTCCGGAGGCACCCGGTTCTCACCCGGACCAACCACGGTTTCCTGATCGAGCCATTGCAAATCAAGAATCGTGTAAGCACCCAGATCCGCCAACCACTGTACGATTGTCTTTAATTCCCCAATGTAGTCCCGTGATCCCGTACCCGCAACAACAAGGGATTGCACAAAGGGAATCCGCACGATATTCGAGCCCCAGCCCTCCACCACCAGACGCAGTTCGTCCGGGTTCATCCCCGCATAGGCATATGGCGAATATTCCATGCCACTCACATTCACACCGCGTAACAACACGGGAAGCCCCGTACCAGCATCGACAATCGATCGTCCACTGGTGGCAAGAGGAGCAAGCATCAGAAGAGCCGGCCTACTCCAAAGAACCATTTGCGATGACCCGAGTCCCCCATGCTGGCTCCGATAAAGATCGGTCCGAAAGCACTGCGCACGACCACCGCACCGGTCGCACTCATAGGGAAACGAACGTCGTCAAACACATCGCGGGATCGTGCAAACTGCCCGAAGCCTGCCAAATACACCCGGCTCCCAAGTAGCGAGGGCTGGCTCTTCAACTCATGCACCACGCCGAAGGTTCCCATCGCATAGTTGCGCGCCAGAATCTCATTGAGCCCGTAGGCGCCAAGGCGCTGCGGCCCTCCTAGCGAGAAGGTGAAGAAACTCGACCGGAGCGGACCCGCAGTACCTCCTGCCGAGGCCCCCAGGAGCAATGAGTTCTGTTTTGAAATGGGAATGAAATTCTGGAATGCCGCCTCCGCCAAGCCATAGCCGCTGAAAGAATTGCTCAGATTGGGATAGTATTCCGCACGTGAATTGAAGCGAATCCCACGTCTCGGAACAACGGCATCATCCTGGCCCTCGTAGTTATAGCGAAGCGTCACGGCATCCCGATGGATGGAGAGCGGCCCAAGCAAGGGAAGCCCCACACGCAGATTTGCTTGGATCCAATTGAACTGATAGCCAAGCCGCAGTTCCGAAAAACGATTCAGACTCATGCCCGTGTCGAGAGCCAGGCCTTGCTGCCGCAGCCGGTACTCTGCCAGGCGGCTGCCAAACAGATAGAAATCAAAGGGATTGCTATCGACATAAAGTCGCGGCGCCACAAAGAAGCGGCTGTTTCGGCGCAGAGGCTTGTAGAGCTCCGAGGAGGCTCCAAAGTGAGCGCCAAACCAGAAGTCGTTACGCCACTCACTCCGGTACCCGAGAATGTCCAGCCAGGTAATACGAGTTCCGATCGAGAAGCGGGTATTGCTCGTGTCCACACCATTGATCTCGATGGCCGGGTTCATCACAATCGAGCCATTCTCCTTCTTGGTCATCACGACTTCTAATTCCGGAGAAGCTGCACCGGCTTTTTGTTGGTAGCGGATGCTGGCGTAACGGCCCAGACCAACGGTCTTGGTCAGCTCGGTTTCAATTTCCTGGATGCTCGCGTGATGCTGCACCAACGCTGTGAGTTGCTCCTGCACCGCGCCCCCTGTATCCCGGGACGGCCCTTCCACCACCACCTTCGAGAAGGAAGGGGGCACGCTGCGCGTTCTTTGGGCACGGGTCCGTTGGTAGTCTGCCCAGGCGGCATCGTCCAGCGCAAAACGCTTCAACAACTTCGCTTTTGCCTCAGCCGCCGCCACTCCGGCATCGACAATCTCTTGATTGCGGTGGTAGGCGGTCGATTCGAACTGCGCCAGATCGGCCACCAGCACGATATCCGCTTCGCGAATCGTTCTCATCTCGTCAGCACCCACCATTACACTGATGCTGCGCCCCATCACCTCCCCGAAACTGCTCAAGCTCTTCGGGTCAACCGGCCCCTTGCTGAGATGAACAGCAATGATCAGATCCGCCCCCACCTTCTTGGCCACATCCACAGGCAGGTTATCGAGGGTTCCTCCATCCACATAGACGGCATTGTCCTTGCGCACCGGCGAGAAGACTCCAGGAATCGACATCGTGCTCCGCAACGCTTCATTCAGCGACCCGGAATCCCACACCTTGGTTGAGCCACTCACCAGATCTGCGGACACACAACGAAAGCGGGTGGGCAACTCATCGAAACTTTGCAGCGGCGGATAAGCGAGCGTCAGACGGCTCAGCAGGAGGCCAATCTGATGCCCATCATTCAAGCCGGGCGGCAACGAAAGACCCTTCCGCGTAATCCCGACCTCAATCCGGTTCGGGTATGCGAGCTTGTCTTGCTTGCGGCGGTAGGCGAGATCGGCGAAGGCGGTTTCGCCTCCCAGTAGCATGGCCCAATCGGCAGTCCGCGCAATCTCCCGGATCTCGGTTGGAGGAATTCCGATGGAATAGAAGCCGCCGATGAGACCGCCCATGCTGGCCCCAGTGATCAGGTCAATGGGGATGTGATTCGCTTCGAACCATTCCAAAACTCCAATATGCGCAAATCCAAGGGCGGCGCCTCCTTCCAGAACGAGAGCTACGCGAGGCCTGGACTTCGGAGTTTGCGTTTGCCCATGACAGAGCATCGCCAGAATGGCGCTGAAGGAAACGATTCGCAAGAACATGGTTTAGCTATTTCTAAGGCGCTGCGTGAATAGGCCAGCTCCCGTAACATCCCGTAGCGTCACAGTGAGTTCTTTCGTGCGCGCATCAATCTCAACTTCACCAAAGAACTGTAAATTTGCTGCCGGAGATGCATTCGATTTACCCTTCTCCGCACCTTTTGAGAATACAACGTCAATCCCAAAACTAGGATCAGTAGTACCGGGACTCCCCGTCCCGGCATTCATCGGCCCACTGACAAACTCCCAGAATGGATCAAAGTCCTGGAAACTGGCGCGTGACGGATGATAGTGATGCGCTGCCGTGTAATGCACGTCAGCCGTCAGCCAAACCGTATTGCGAATCTTCTCCTGCTTGAGATAACGCAGCAAGTCCGCAATCTCCAACTCCCGTCCCAGCACGGGGCCCGGACCGTTTGCCACCGCTTCAAAAACCGGACGCCCCGCCGCGTCTTTGCCATCGCCAACCAGCAGACCGATCGGCATATCGCTGCCAATCACCTTCCATGCGGCTCTCGAAGCTTTCAGTTCCCGCTTCAACCAGGCGCGTTGTTCCGCACCCAGAAAAGTGGTCTCATCACTTTCCGTCTCTTGCCGGTTGTAGCTGTTTCCAGCACGATAGCTTCGCATATCAATGAGAAAGACATCGAGCAACGGGCCGTAGCTGATCTTGCGATACACCCGCTCGCTTTCAACAGCATTGCGCCGCATTGGCGCATACTCACGAAAGGCTTGTCCGGCGCGGGAGGCCAGCAACGCGATGCTTTTCTCTCCGTAGAGGTTGTTCTTACTGAGATCCTTCGACGGCGACCAGTTGTTCAGCACCTCGTGGTCATCCCACTGCCAAACCTGCGTCACCTGCGCATTGAAACGCTTCACGTTTTCATCGAGCAGGTTGTATTGGTAGCAGCCCCGAAAGTCGGTGAGCGTCTCTGCCACTCTACTCTTCGCTTCGGTGACAAGATTCTTCCAAAGCACGCCGTCGGGGGTCTTAAACTCCGAGGGACAAGGCGAATCGGCATAGATTGTATCTCCCGAGTGGAGAAAGAAATCCGGTTGCCGGGAGAGCATCTGGCTGAACATCTGGATGCCGCCTCGATCGGGATTGATACCGTAGCCCTGCCCCACCATATCGCCACTCCAAAGAAAGCGGAGATTGCGCGGCGTCATCGAGGCCGTACGCAAATGACCGGCAACAGGCGCACTCAAAGCCCGGCTCTCGCGCAAGTCTTCGAGCGTCACACGATAGTGAAGATCTGCTCCGCTGGGCAGACCGCTCAGCACGTGCCGGGCGGTGTAATCGTTGCTTTCCAGCACATGCGGCCCGCGAATCCGCTGGATCACCTTGCGGAACTGCTCATCCGTCGCCACCTCGATGCACATCCGGCTGGGCCGATCCCCGCGCACCCATACGAGGGCCGAATCAAGATCCGGATCTCCACTCTGCACGCCATGTGTGATCTGCGGCCGGGACTCTTCTGCCCGCACAAACGCAGGAGCAAGCAGGCTCCCCAACAAGCTGCGACGATTCATTACTTCACCTTCTTCAAGAGCGCCTTCGCACGGTCGATGATCATGTCTTCGGCATTCACGGAGATGGGCGCAGGCTGGCCATAGTAAACAAAACTATCTTTGCCCTCATAGCCTCCTTCCTCCACTTGCCGGCGCGTTGGAATGTAACTCATGACGTCATTGGAGTAGCCGAAAACAATCAGCTTCTCATTCCCCGTCTCCTGCCGAAGCCGCAGGCAATAGCCCACCACCACTTCGCCCCCCAGCGCGACGATATCGGCTTGTCCCAGCTTCAAGACCTGAATTGGATAGGGCAGACTGCGGGGAATCGTCCGGTTGTCCATCGCCCGCAACATGTCTTTTGCCCGGGCAGCGTTGTACTTGTTGGGCGACTTCAGTTCTGCTTCAAAATCACTACGGCTAAAGGGCTGGAACGGTAGCTCGATCAGGTGGAAGCCGCTGCGGATCCGCCCGGACAACACCTCGCCTTTCCCGTCGGCCACCTTGGCCACCGCGTTAGCCAGTGCGCGTCCGTGCTCCTTGGCGTGATCGAGAGAACTGCGCGGATTGGGATTCTGATCGCCCCCACATCCCGTGGCAAAGAGAGCGACGCTGCCGGGATAACGCTGCTCCAACTCGGCTTGTGCAAAGCCGGCATAGTCAGCGTTCAGTTCGTAGAACTCTCCGGTCATCGTCGTGTTGTGGCAGGCATAACTGAACAGGATGGCAATCGGCTTGCCTTCTTTGCCCATCACCTTCAAAACCGGCACAGAATGGTCCGTAGGACCCGCTGGATTCGGGGCAAGCTTGTAATTTCCCTGGCCATCCGGCAGACGGCGGTAAATCGCGAAGTCCGCGCTCCCACGACTATACTCGACAGAGGCATTTTGCAAAGCACCGAGCGCCGCGCCAATCGCCTCGCCAGCCTGCAGCACGAGCTTACGGGTGAAGGCTTCGACGCTCGCGCGCTGCGCATCGTTCATCGGATACATCGTGGATAGATTCGGCCAGACCACGGGCCCGGAGTGCGTGTGCGAAGCGTTGATCACCAGCTCATTGCGCTGCAGTCCATAGCGCTTGAGCGCCGCAATCGCAATCTCGTCGGCCACGCTCCGCGGAAAGCCAATCAGATCGGCAGTCAGAAAAACAACGCGCCCCTTCTTGCCATCCTCAATCGCCAGCGCCTTCAAATACAGTGGCTGGAGCACGCCTTCACTGGGGCGATTGCGAGCGCCGTAGCCGCCCATCCAGATGGGCCCGGACGGCGTGATGTCTACTTTTGCGACACCTGCCTTCCATCCCTGCGCGCCGGCACAGAGCACGGCAACCAGCGACAACAGCATCAAACGCATCATCATTTCACCTCGGAAATTTCAGCGGGAGCAATTTCGATTGGAACCAGTCCGATAAGGCGACGGCCGGCCTCAAGACGCAGGATTTTCGATCCGACACCTGCCTCGGCCGCAATGCGGAAGTTGATTTCATGGCGCGGCGGCAATGGGTCCGTACACAGGATTGAGTACTCATAAGCGGGCTCCCCGTCAATGGTGGCCACCAGGCTCTCGGGTTCCAATAACTCCTCGACAAAGAGCTTCACACAACCACTGATGATTCGCTGGCCCGACAGATAGTCCATCCCATCCACCGCCTCCACCAGACGTGGTACCGCGGGAGGCGCAGGAATAATCCGAAAACTTGATTCGGCTTTCAGTTCCCCATCGATGCGGAGTTGTAGCGGCTGCAGCCCGGTTGAGAGCCCGGCAGGCAGCACGGCATTCAGTTGCACAAGGCCATCCATTTCAGGCGGACTGAGATAAGTAAGCCGCGCCCGCTCGCCGCCCACCGCAAGCGTGAGGCGCAACAGATCGGCGTCGGCCGGCAAGTGCTCCACCCAAAGCGAGAGCGCCGCGTAGCGTCCACGATTCGGAGCCACAGGCTCGCTCGATTCGCTATTCGTAATCCGCCGGATCCGGATCGCGGCAGTGGACGGGCGCCCCTCGCCTGCCGGTTTGCGCAGCGTCACCCACATGTACTGTGTACGAATCGCCTCCAGAGCCAGCAAGCTCAACCCGTGCTCCGCCGCATAGGCACGAACGTCTTCGGCACTGATCGAACAACCATGCCAGGTGGCCGCCGAAGTCCGTTCGGCATCGAGATTATTCGCCTGAAATCGCATCAGTCCGCCGGGCTTCAGCACCCGCGCCGCGTCCCGCAAATAGGACATCACAACCGCCGGATCGGGGATGTGCTGGAAGACGGCATAGCTGTAGATGAAGTCGAAGCTTTCGTCGGCGAACTGGCGCAGATCCGCGCCACTACCCACATGGGGATGCGCGTGAGGAATCGCCTGCAAGCGGCGGCGAGCAATCGCGATCATCTCATCGGAGACGTCCACGCCATGGATCTCACCAAAGTCCTGCGAAAGGGGTTTCATCAGACGGCCAGGACCGCAGCCGATCTCCAGTGCGCGGCGGGCCCGGGGATTCTTCCCTGGCAGCCCGCGTTTCATTTCTCCGCGCAGACCACGCAACACATCGGCGCCGGTGGCCAGAAACTCAGCCTCATCCTGTTCATGGCGGCCAAAAGCGACATAGTAATGCGCATCTTCTTTGGCGCGGCGGTTCCAGTCCTCGCGCATCGTCTCGGCCACACTCATTTTGCCTGCTTCCCTCGCATCTCCGGGTCGACATCGACGCAGATATTATGTTGAATCGTGACAGTGGCGGTATCGACCAGCGGCGAGTGTCCGACACAGCGTTCTTTCATTTTGTAGCCGGTGATCAGATTGTTCTCGATCACCACATCGCGCGTCCGGTCCGGACGCTCCGCGCCCTTCCCCAGATAGATGCCGCTGCGCAAAAGATCCGGCTCATCTTCTCCGAAATAGCACTCAAAACCCTTGCCATGGCTCTCCGTACAGCTCGCCATGTTCAGATAGCGCATCCGGTTCTTGCGAATCACATGTCCGCGGCCAATCACAAAGATTCCGCCGAATTTCATCCCTTCGATCTCGTTTTCTTCAATCAGAATATTGCGGCTCTGCATATCCGGATTCGTATTGTTCATGACAATCCCGAAATGCCCTTGTGGATAGGCCGCTGCGGGCTTGCGATTGAAGCAGCGATTCGCTCGCACCTCACCATCATGGAAGCCATCGAGATCGATACATTTTCCGTTGATTTCCTGCATCAAATTGCCGGCATAGAGGCTGTTGTCTACGTTGCCAGCGGTATCGATCCCCACCGGAATGCCGCCATGCTCCACATCGATCAGGTCCGCCGGATAGCCGATGTTTGCCATCACATTCTGCAACACCCGGACATTAGTCGCATGGCCGATCTGAATCGCATCGCGAGCACTGCCGTTCACTTCGTTCTCCTGGATCAGACCATCCCGGTTCCGCGGCCGTTCATAGCGAGAATGCGTCCAGATGCCATTGCCGCGAATCGCCCGCAGCTTCACGAAACGGACTTCAAAGTCAGAAGTCCCATCTTCGAGCAGAATGCCGCCAGTGGTGTTGTTGCGGCCCTTTTCGTCCCGCGAGCCCGAGTACTCAATCCGCATCGTTTGCAAGCGCACTTGCTTCGAGCGGCTTACCAGAACCGGAAAATTCACCACATTGCGCAGTTCCAGATCCCGCAGGATCACGCCTTCGCATTGCTCAATCAGAACTCCGTTCAACGGGTAGAACTCGGCAAAGCTTTTGTTGTAGGGCGCGATGGGAAAGCGACGGTCCAGCAACTGCCGGTTGCCATCGAACTTCACTCGCTCGATCGTGACATTCTTGATGCCACGCGCGACTAGAAGAGCCTCACCTTGGAACTTCGCGGAGGCCTTCAGAGTCGATCCCCCGGGCGCGCCCATGACGTGCAAGCCATCGGCAGCAGCCTCCAGCACCATCGGAGCGTCCAGCTCCGTCGTGCCCGGCGGCAAGACAAGGTCTTTTGCGGCGAGCACCCCCGCGAGCGCCAGCACCGCTATCCTGAGAATAATGTCCATTCGCTTCGATAATGTGACGTCGGGAACCCTTCATCAGTTTAGCGCCAGCGCCCCCTCGGGGAGCGTCATCGGGCTCATTGGGCATGGAGATTCTGGCATCGCACAACTCCTGGCCGCTGCGCCGGCCTCGACGATTCTCTGCCCGAACCTCGCCGCGCTCGACCTGCCGGCACGGCTCCAGTGGCTCGGGCGCCCCCGCTCGGGAGCGGTTACCCTTGTCGCCTCTACCGATCCGGAACTGCTCCGCAACGCGGTCGACGAGATCTGGTGGCTCGATCAGGGTCAACTCGCACAACGAGGCGACCCTGGCGAAGTGATTGCCGCCTACATCACCAGCGTCATCACCCATCTCCGCACCCAGCCCTCGGCCGCCTTGCATCCCAGCCTCCGCCGGGGCGACGGACGCGCCGAGATCCTCTCCGTGGTGGCGCTCGATCACCACAATCATCCGACTGCGCTGCTCCAGTCGGGAGAAGCCGCTTGCTTGCGAGTCGAGGTCCGCTACAACGCGGCAGTGGAGGATCCCGTCATCGGAATCATGATCCGTACCCGTATCGGCATGGAAGTCTATGGAACGAATACGGAACTGGAAGCGCTAAAGCTCGGCCCGGTGGCCGCTGGGGACACGCGTACGGTGTCCTTCCGCTTCCAGTGCATGCTTTGCCCGCAAAGCTACACGGTCACAGCCGCCTCGCATGATCCCAATGGGGTCTGGCACGAATGGATGGAAGATGCGATCAGTTTCTCGGTCGCCGACACACGTTACACCGCGGGTGTCGCGAATCTCCGTGCGAAGGCGGAACTTTCCTAGAGAGCACGCGTATTGGATAGCAGGAGACAATAGGATGTTTTGCACGCAATGTGGGAACTCGATCGACGAGAAGGCAAATTTCTGCCCAAACTGCGGAGCGAGAACCGCAAGTGCCGGACCAGTCTTGCAGGAGGACCCGAGGAGAGAGAAAAAACTCCTGCGGCCGCGCGAAGATAAGTGGATTGCGGGCGTCTGCGGTGCGTTTGCAAACTACTTTCAGGTCGATCTCACCCTCGTCCGGCTCCTCTGGGCCGCCTCCATCATCTTGGCGGGCACAGGGCTTCTGGTCTATCTCCTCTGCTGGATCATCATCCCTCGCGAACCGATTTATGTATCAGAAAGAACTCAGACCTTCTCTGCCTGACTCCTTGCTGAAATCATGATTCACTAGATGCATGAAAGCCTCTAACCCTGTCGTCACGGCGGCTGTCGGTGAGCTCATCAAGAAGCTCAACAGACTCGGTTGGTATCATTCCATCGAGTTACCTGATGGCTCCCTGATTGAGGGTTTGCAAAGCATTGACCAGTTAAAACATCGCATTGCGCAGTTTGACTTACCAGAGCGCATGGATGGCCTTCGTGTTCTCGATATTGGCGCGTGGGACGGCTGGTTCACCTTCGAAATGGAGCGGCGAGGCGCCACGGTGACAGCGATTGACCTCGTAGAGAATCCACGCTTCCTGGAAGCACGCTCCTTACTTGGATCAAAAGCCGAATACCTCACCATGGGGGTCTATGATCTAGACCCTGCCAAGATCGGCCGCTTTGATATCGTCCTGTTCTTCGGTGTCCTTTACCACCTGAAACATCCGCTGCTTGGCCTGGAGAAAGTCTGCTCTGTCGCGACTGGAACCGTGTGTGTCGAGTCCTTTGTCTCCGATGACGGCAGCGAGCCCAATCGCCCTCCGGTTATGGAATTCTACGAAGGCACCGAGTTATGCGGACAATTCGATAACTGGGCGGGTCCCAATACAAGCTGCCTGCTGGCCTTTTGCCGCACCGCAGGCTTAGTCGATGTCCGGCTGAAGAGCGTCCTGGACCAGCGCGCGCATATCCAATGTGACCGCCAGTGGCGGCTTCCCATCGGACCGGAAAGTGCGCCCAAGATCACCGCGATTGAGAATGCGATCTCCTGCGATTTCCGCTTTGAGAGCAACGAAGATCCCTATGCCTCGGTCTGGTTCAAGGCAACACAGCTTGTCGAGAGGAATACGATCTATGCGCAGTTTGGCCCTTACGCATCGAGCGCTGTGTCGCTGACCAGTGCAGGCGAGGGAGGCTGGCACGCCGTCTTCAAGATTCCGCTCGGCCTTGACCCCGGATGGATCCCCGTCACCTTGCGCGTCGGCAACAGCGCAGTCAGCAATACGGTCACGATTGGTCTTGATGTCTCCGACTTACAACGGTTAGGACGAGCAATCCCAAAGACCAGCGGATCGCCCGTGATCGAGACCCTCACGGACGGATTTACCTGGGAGCGGAACGTCATTGAGGTACAAACAGGAGCCGCGTTTTCGATGTGGGTACGGGATCTGCCAACGGGTGAAGTGAAGGTAAGGATCAACGGTACGGACGTACCAAGTAGCTTTGTATCAGAACCAGAGGATGGGGTCACGCAGGTGAATGCGCTGCTTCCTTCGGGCATCGCCGAAGGGACACTCACGATCAATGTGATTGGCGGCGAGCAGATGTCGCCGCCAGTCGAGGCAATTGCTAAGCGGCGTCCAGCGTATTCAGCGTAGAGTCGCGGTGCACTTCATAGGCGGCGATCTCGGTGGAGTGCTTCAGGATGAAGCCGAGTTCGTCGACCCCTTCAAGCATGCACTGCTGCGAGAAGCTGTCCACCGGGAACTCGGCGGTGCTGCCGTCCGGTAGCGTCAGCGTACGCGAAGCCAGATCCACCTTCACGGTGCCCTCCGGCATCGAGAGCAGCTTCTTATGCGTCTCCGGACTCACCACGATCGGCAGCAGGCTGTTCTTCAAGGAATTGCTCTTGAAGATGTCTGCAAACGAGGTGCTGAGAATCGCACGGAAGCCATATTGCGTCAGCGCCCAGGGAGCATGTTCGCGCGAGCTGCCGCAACCGAAGTTGTCTCCGGCCAGCAGCACCTTGCATTCCTTCGCCCAATCCTGATTCAACACAAAGTCCGGCTTCGGCGCGCCGTCGGCCTCATAGCGCCAGTCGTTGAAGAGCAGCTCTCCCCAACCCACGCGATCCGTCTTCTTCAAGAAGCGCGCCGGAATCACCTGGTCGGTGTCGATGTTGTCGATCGGCATGACGACCATCCGGCTTTCAAACGGTACAAACTTTTCCATCTCTCGCTTCCTTTCCTTAGCCCAACAGCGTCCGTACGTCGGTGACCTTACCAGTGATCGCGCTGGCAGCCGCAGTCATCGGACTGGCGAGGAAAGTCCTGCCACCCTTGCCCTGACGGCCTTCAAAGTTGCGATTGCTCGTCGACACGCTGTACTGACCCGGCGTCAACTGATCGCCGTTCATCGCGATGCACATGCTGCAGCCCGCTTCGCGCCACTCGGCACCCGCCGCGCGGAACACTTCGTGCAAGCCCTCGGCTTCCGCCTCACGCTTGATCTGCTGCGAACCAGGAACCACCATCACGCGCACCTGATCGGAGACCTTGCGGCCCTTCAGAATGCTCGCTGCATTGCGCAGATCGCTCATGCGCGAATTCGTGCAGCTTCCGATGAAGACAACGTCGATCTTATGACCCAACAGCGGCTTACCCGCTTCAAGATCCATGTAGCTCAACGCCTTGCGCAAGCTGTCCCGCTCGAGCGCATCGCCAATGTCGCTCGGGTTCGGAATCACGCCTGTGATGCCCATGCCCATGCCCGGGTTCGTACCAAAGGTGATCATCGGCTCCAGAGCCGCGCCATCGATGCTGAGCGTACGGTCGTAGGTAGCGCCTTCATCTGAAGGCAGCTTCTTCCAACGCGCCACGGCTTCTTCCCAGGCGGCGCCCTTCGGGGCAAACTTGCGGCCTGCGAGGTATTCAAAGGTCTTGTCGTCAGGCGCGATCAGGCCGGCGCGCGCGCCGCCTTCGATCGACATGTTGCAGACCGTCATCCGCTCTTCCATCGACAGAGCGCGGATCGTCGAGCCCGTGTATTCGAGCACACAACCCGTACCACCGCCAATGCCGATCTTCGCAATCAGCGCGAGAATGATGTCCTTTGCGCCAACACCATTGGCCAACTGGCCTTCCACCTTCACTTCAAAGCTCTGTGAAGGACGCTGCAGCAGGCACTGCGTCGCCAGCACATGCTCCACTTCGCTGGTGCCGATGCCAAAGGCAAGCGCGCCAAAGGCGCCATGCGTCGCCGTATGGCTATCGCCGCAAACAACGGTCATGCCCGGCTGCGTCAGGCCGTTTTCCGGTCCGATGACGTGCACGATGCCCTGGTGGTCGCTATGAAAACCGTAGAACGGAATGCCAAACTCGGTCGCATTGCGCTCGAGCTTCTCCACCTGGCTCTTCGCAATCGGATCGAGAATCGGCAAATTGCGCGGCGTCGTCGGCGTCGAGTGATCGGTGGTGGCAAAGGTGAGATCGGGTCTGCGCACCTTCAACCCACGCGCCCGCAGGCCGTCGAAGGCCTGTGCGCTGGTCACCTCATGCACGAGGTGCAGATCGATGTAGAGGAGCGAAGGCGCCCCGGCAGGAGTCGCCACAACGTGCGAATCCCAGAGTTTTTGGATGATTGTTCTTGGCTGGCTCATACTTCGTTATCCGATCGCTTCACAAACTGCCTGACCCACCTGCACCGTCGTCGCTGTCCCCTTCAGGTCCCGCGTGACGTTGCCGGAATTCAACACGGCTTCCATCGCCGCGTTCACAGCCGCCGCCTCCTCAAGCAAGCCGAAGCTGTACTCGAGCATCGCCGCGATGCTGCCAATTGCGCCCAACGGATTCGCAATCCCCTGGCCCGCAATGTCCGGTGCGGAACCATGCACCGGCTCATACAATCCGACCCAGGCGCCGCTCGGCTTCTGGCCACCGATCGAGGCCGACGGCAACATGCCGATCGAACCCGTAATCACCGACCCCTCATCGCTGAGAATGTCGCCAAACATGTTCTCCATCAACACGACATCGAACTGCGCCGGCTTCAACACCAACTGCATCGCGCAGTTGTCCACCAGCAGATGCTCGAGCTTGACGTCGGGGAACTCGGGAGCGATCTCCTCCACCACCTTGCGCCAAAGCTGCGAAGTCTCGAGCACATTCGATTTATCGACGCTCGTGACCTTCTTCTTGCGATTCGCCGCCAGGCGGAAAGCCATGCGCGTGATGCGAGCAATCTCGGCCCGCGTGTAGGTCATCGTGTTGGTGCCGCGTTCCTCGTCGCCTGCCCCCGTGATCCCACGCGGCGTGCCGTAATACAGGCCGCCGGTGAGTTCACGCACAATGATCATATCGACGCCAGTGAGCAAATGGTTCTTGAGCGGTGACGATTCAATCAACGCATCGTAAGCCTTGACCGGACGCAGATTCGCAAACACACCCAGGCTCTTGCGAATGCCCAGAAGTCCGCGCTCCGGACGCTTGTCGGGCGGCGCATTGTCGAATTCGGGAAGCCCAAAGGCGCCCATCACGGTTGCGTCCGCCTCCAGCGCCAACCTTTCGGTTTCGGCGGGGAATGGGGTGCCCGTCTTATGAATGGCAATGCCACCCAACAGGCCCTCACTCAACACCAAATCATGCTTGAACTTCGCGGCCACGTGGCGCAAGACGCGCAGGCCTTCGGCTGTCACTTCCACGCCAATGCCGTCACCCGGCAAGGCCAGAACCTTCAATTGCATCTAACTGACTTTCTCGGCCGCCCCTTCGAGCGCCGCTTCGATAAATTCAATGATCTCCTCGTTCATGAAGCCCTTCTTGTTGTCGGCAGCCGACGTGAAGCACTTATAAACGGCGTCCAATTGTTCTTGTGTCAACTCGGGATAGCCCAGCTCTTCCACACGCTTCTTCAGCGCATGACGCCCACTGTGCTTGCCCAGAACTAGCTTACCTTCTGGCACACCGACACTCTTCGGATCGATGATCTCGTATGTGCTCTTGTTCTTCAGGTAGCCGTCCTGGTGGATGCCCGCTTCGTGCGCGAAGGCGTTCTTGCCGACGATCGCCTTGTTCGGCTGCGGACCGAACGTGATGATGCTGCTCAGCATTTCGCTGGCCGGGAACAGGTGCTCGCTGACAATCTTGGTCTCATAAGGATAGAAGTCATTGCGCGTCTTCATCACCATCACCACTTCTTCCAGAGAGCAGTTCCCTGCCCGCTCGCCGATGCCGTTGATCGTGCATTCAATCTGCCGCGCACCTGCCTTCACCGCGGCAAGCGAATTCGCCACCGCCAGACCCAGGTCATCGTGACAATGGACACTGACAATCGCGCTGTCGCCCAGTGCCCGGGCAATGCGGCCAATACGGTCAGCATAATCTTCCGGCACCGAGAAACCTACCGTATCGGGCAGGTTCACCGTACGCGCTCCGGCAGCGACCACCGCGCGGCTGATCTCTTCGAGATAGTCAATATCGGTGCGAGTTGCATCTTCGGCGGAGAACTCGACATCGTCGACGTACTTGCGTGCCAGTTCCACGGCGCGCACCGCGTCCTCCAATACCTGCTCGCGCGACTTCTTCAGCTTGTACTGGAGATGGATGTCGCTGGTCGCAATAAAGGTATGGATGCGGGGACGTTTCGCTTTTTCAAGAGCAGCAGCCGCCCGCTCAACGTCATTCTTGGTCGCACGCGCGAGCGCAGCCACTTGTACCCAGTGGAACTCCTGACTCACGCGGCGCACCGCTTCAAAATCGCCATCTGAGGCGATCGGGAAGCCTGCTTCCATAATGTCTACACCAAGCTCGACGAGCTTCGCCGCCATCCGCAGCTTCTCTGGTACGGTCATGCTGCAGCCGGGCGACTGTTCTCCGTCCCGCAAGGTCGTATCGAAGATATAAACTCGGGGTTGTTTTAGGGCCTCAGTCATAGGCGCCTCCTAATTTCCTCATTATCCTCGGGGCGCACGGATTTAGCAAATTTATATTGCTGACGCTGGACATAATCCGTCATAATGCAATAAGCAAGTCTTATCGCATCAGCAACACCCAGGTATCACAGTGCTCCTACACTCTCTCAAAGTCTTCCTTTCTGTCGCGAATGAAAAATCCTTTTCCCGCGCTGCCGAGAAAATGCTGCGTACGCAGCCTGCTATCTCGCTCGCGGTCCAGCGTCTGGAAGCAGAACTCGAAGAGAAGCTGATTGACCGTTCGGCGAAGGAACTGCTCCTCACCGATGCCGGCAAGATTGTGCTCGAATTCGCCCGCCGCTTTGAGAATCTGGAAGGCGACATGTACAACTCGCTCGCCGAGTTGCGCGACAATTCCTCCGGCCGCCTCACCATTGGTGCGAATGAATCCACTTCGCTGTACCTGCTGAACCACATCGAGCAGTATCGACGCCTCTATCCGAAGGTCAAAATCCAGGTGCGCCGCAGCTTGTCCAGCAAGATCCCCGTGCAACTGCTCGATGGCGATCTCGAACTCGGCCTGATCTCCTTTGATCCCGGCGATGAGCGTCTGGTCACCACCGTGATCTACACCGACCGTCTGGTGTTTGTCGTCTCCCCCGAGCACCGTCTCGCCTCCCGCACGGAAGTCCCCATCACCGAACTCGGCATGGAAACCTTCATTGCGCACAATGTTTTGAGTCCCTATCGCGAGATCGTACTGCGCGAGTTCCAACGCCACCGCGTGCCGCTGAACATGGATGTCGAGATGCCCACGGTCGAAACCATCCGCCGCCTGGTGCAGCGCAATGAAGGCGTCGCCTTCCTGCCGAAGATGTGCGTCGATCCCGAAATCGAAACCGGCGTACTGCGCGAAGTCCGGGTCAAAGAGTTGAATGTCGAGCGGAAGATTCGCCTGGTCTATCCGGCGCGCCGTGCGCTCAGCCATGCAGCAAAGGCTTTCCTCGAACTGGTGGATCAGGACGCCGCTGCACTGACCGCGGCTGTGACATAGAATAATCCCCATGACAAACCGGCGTTCTTTCCTCGCCTCGTCCACTGCTGGTGCTGGCTTTGCTCTCGCCGCGCCTCCGGCCTCCAACCCCAACATTCACGAGCTCAACTTGGGTGTCGCCAGCTATTCGTTGCGCGAATTCCAGCGCTCCCTGGCGATCAAGACCCTCAAGCAACTGAACGTCACCTACGTCAATATCAAAGAGTTCCATCTGCCCTACATCCTGCCGCCCGCTGAGGTCGAGAAGGGCCGCAAGCAGTTTGAGGCCGCGGGATTGAAGATCCTCGGCGGGGGCACGATCAGCTTCCAGAAGGACGAAGAACCCGAGATCCGTTCTTCTTTTGAATACTGCAAGAACGCCGGCATGCCACTGATGGTCGCCATGCCCACCCGCGCCATTCTGCCCAAACTCGAGAAGTACGCCAAGGAATACAACATCAAGGTTGCGGTGCATAACCACGGCCCTGAGGACAAGAACTTCCCCAGCATCCAGGACGTCCTGCCGCTGGTGAAGAACATGGATCCGCGCATGGGCGTCTGTCTCGACATCGGACACGAATCGCGCGCCGGCAAGAATATTCTCGAGTCGATCGACATGGCCGGTCCGCGGCTGCTCGACATGCACGTCAAAGACCTCAAGGACACCATGGTCCGTGAGAGCCAATGCGATGTCGGTGACGGCAAGCTGCCCATCGTCGCTATCTTCAAGCTGCTGCAGAAGATGAAGTACGCAGGCGGCGTCATGCTCGAATACGAAATCAACGCCGACAACCCCACTGCCGGACTCGCCAAGAGCCTCGCCTATTGCCGCGGCGTCCTCGCCGGTCTGAGCGCTTAGCTAAGCAAACCTCGGTAGGTGCACTACGTCTTCGGCCGGCACTCGCTCCAGCGGGTGACCGGCCTTTTTCCATGCGCTCAGCCCACCCTCCAGCACCTTCACTTCATATCCCGACTGGTTCAGGATCTCGGCTACCCGCTGGCTGGTCGCCTCACTCTGGCAACTGCAATAGAGAAAAACGTCCTTGCCTTGCGGCAATTGCGCCAAAGTCTGTGGCAGCAGATTCGGCTCAATGCGAATCGATCCGCGAATGCGCTCCGCATTCGCATCGTAATAGCCATGGCTGCGGACATCGGCAATCACGATATCGTCACTCAGCCTTGCCGCTAACTCACTCGGGCTCACTCGTGGCACCACATCGTGCTTCTTCAGACGATGATTGCGCCACCAGCGCCAGCCAAAGTACAGCGCAACGCCGAGCCCAACCACCAGGCCCAAGGCCCGCCCGAGGGTGCCAAACCACTGCGCAATCGCGCCAATCGCCTCACTGCAAGTGAAGCCAATCACCCCATAGAAGCCGACATAGAGCAGCGCTCCGCCCAGATCGTAGCGCAGAAACAAGAGTAGCGGCATATTCATGCTGCCCGCGATCGGAGCGGCCATCGTATTGAAGCCCGGGACGAACTTCGCCACGAGTAAGGCTGTGCGTCCGCGCCGGTAGAATTGCGCCGCACTCGAATAGATGCACGCCTCCGGATTCATCGACACGCGGCACAACACCCCCAGCAACCACCAACCCGTTTTGCGTCCCAACAGGAACAGCAGCACGTCTCCTGTCAGTGTCCCGAGCAGCGCAACAGCCAACGCCTCCCAGGGCGAGAACAAGCCCTTCGCCGCAGCTGCTCCGGCAGCCAGCAAAGCGGCCGCCGCCGGGACAGGAAACCCAATCGCTTCGAGAAACACACAAATCGCCAGCAGCGGATAGCCGTACTCGAGAAGCAGCCGCAGCGAATCCATCAACTATGGCCCAAGATCGGGTGCGGCTGATACAACTCTTCCAGACGCGCCACTTCGCTTGCCTCCAACCTGAAATCGAGAGCAGCAATTGCATCTTCAATATGCTTTGGCTTGCTTGCTCCGATAATTGGCGCAGTCACGCCGGGGCGCGCCAGCAGCCAGGCCAACGCAACCGTCGCACGTGACACGCCACGGCTCTCCGCAACTTCTCGCACACGGTCGGCAATCGCAAAATCACTGTCATGCGAATAGATTTTCTGCGCATACTCATCCGTCTGCGCACGCAAGGAATCACGGCTGTCCTTTTTCAGACTCCCCGTCAACAGGCCACGCCCCAGCGGACTCCACGGAATGAGCCCCACCCTCTGATCGATACAGAACGGAATCATCTCCCGCTCTTCTTCGCGATAGGCAAGATTGTAGTGATTCTGCATCGTCACAAACTTCGGGCCGCCCGCGCGCTCGGCAGCATACTGCAACTTCGCCAGTTGCCACGCATACATGGACGATGCCCCGAGGTATAGAGCCTTCCCGTCCCGCACCACATCGCTCATGCCGCCCATCACTTCTTCCACTTCGGTGTCCGGATCGAAGCGGTGGATCTGATAGAGATCGACATAGTCCATCCGCAATCGTCGCAGGCTATCGTCAATCGCATGCCGCAGGTGCTTGCGCGAAAGCCCCTTTTCATTCAGATCGGGCCCCATCGGATTGAACAGCTTGGTCGCGATCACGACACGATCCCGAGGAATGCCAAGTTGCCGGATCGCCTTCCCAAGAATCTCCTCACTCACTCCGAGCGAATACATGTCGGCCGTATCGAAGAAGTTGATCCCGGCCTCCCAGGCCTGTGCGATCAGCGGAATGCTTTCGGCCTCTTCCAATACCCAAGGACGCCACCGCTTCGAGCCATAGGTCATCGTCCCCAGACAGATCCGCGACACATGCAAACCCGTCGAGCCCAGCTTTGTATATTGCATCAATTTCCCTTTAGAACTTCGGCGATCTCGCGCTCCAGCACCGCGCCTTCTTTGATGATGCGCCAGTACGGTTCGGTGATGTCGATGGTGGTCGCGCCTTCGCCGACACAATGCCCGCCATCGACGACAAGATCGACGCGGCCATCCATCGTTCCAAATACTTCGATGCCGCTGCGGCAGGTTGGGACTCCGCTCATATTCGCGCTCGTGGCAATGAGAGGCATTCCGAGAAACTCGATCAGTGCGCTACCGACGGCGCTCTTGGTATGGCGCAAAGCCAGGCGGCCTGTATTGCCCGTGAGCTTCAGCGGCACTTTCGCCGATGCCGGAACGATGATCGTCAGTGGCCCTGGCCAGAAGCGCCGGGCCAGAATCTGGAAGCGCACAGTCACTTCGCTCGCCAGATTCTCCACCATCATCACGTCGTTCACCAGCAACGGGAGACTCCGCGAGCTCTCCCGCCCCTTGGCGGCAAAGACCTTACCTACCGCGTTCAGGTTGAACGGATCGGCAACGATCATATAGAGCGAATCCGTTGGGATCGCCACAATGCCGCCTTCGCGGATGACCGCCGCGGCCCGGCGGATCGCACCCGGATCGGGCGTTTCAGTTTGGATTTCAACAAGATCTGTAATCACGAGGGGAGATTGAAATTTTAGCAATGTACGAGGCCGTTCGCCTCGGCTCGGGCTGCATCAGAGGGGGAAGCAAGGCAGCGAAGCAGTGAGAACCTCCCACACAGCAAGACTCAGAGCCCCCTCCTCATCAAGAACCTTCAGAACGGGCACACGCTCAAAATAGGCAGCCGCAACAATGCGTTCCGGCGTTTATGGTTTCACCGTAGCAGCGGGGACAACCGGAACAGCGCGCGGAATCGGATGATAAACCGACACCAGATAGGCCATGCGATCCGGAGCACTTCGATTCACACCCGCAAGCACCAGCCACAAGAGGACAAAGGACAACAAGCTCGCCAGCAGCAGGGCCGCCCATCGAGGTTTGTAAGGATCGAGGGTCTGGGCAAAGTAGGGATTGCTGCTATGGAAAATGATGTTGCGGCACTCGGCGCCAAACAACCATTGGCGCAGCAAAGAAATCAAGGCATCCACCAGCAGCAATGCGATGGCAAACCCTCCCGATGCTTGATCAAAGCCATACAACATTTCCGTCGCAAAACGCTCCCGGAAATCCTCCGGATGCAAGCGCAGCACCAGCTCATAGACTTTGCGGCACATAGGACCTCCTTCCAGCCCGCACGCCAAGCCGCTGGCGAGCTGCCCGCACAACGCCATCCAGACGGTCGGTCTCCGCAAGCAAGACTTCGCGGCCCAAACGGCTCAGGCCGTAGTAGCGCCGCCGCGAGTCTTCCTCACCGCCCTGCCCCGCCTGCTCCTCCACCAGCCCCTGTGCCACCAGGCGCTGCAGATTGTCATAAAGCGTCCCCGGGCCCAGCTTGTAACGGTTGTCCGATTGCCGCGCAACCTCCTGCATGATCCCGTAACCATGCAGGACATCGCCCGACAAAGCCAGCAGAATGTGTAGGCTCGCCGGAGCCAAAGGAAGGTGCTGAAAAATTTGATCGCTCATAGTCGGATCCCGATATACCTGAATTTGATATATCGGAAACTGACTGCCATGTCAAGCCTGGCAACCCGCGCAAAAGAAGGTGCTGCGCCCGGCCTGGACAATCCGTTCGATCGCCTTCCCGCAGCGCGGACAAGCTTGCCCCTTACGTCCATACACGGCCAGGTCAAACCCTTCGGCCTCGGCAATGGTCCCCGGCTCGGAATACTCCGCGTAAGCACTCTCGGCAGCCAGCTCCAGCACTTTCACAATGGTGTCGTGCAAGGCGGTTACCTTCCGCGCCGGCACAGCTCCGGCCGCAATCCGGGGATCAATCCGCGCCCGCCACAACGCCTCGCTCGCATAGATATTCCCAATGCCGGCAATCCGCTTCTGGTCCATGAGAGCTGGCTTCACCGGGCCGCGCAGCCCTTTCAGAATCCCTTTCAGCACCGCGGGCGTAAAGGCCGCATCGAGCGGTTCCGGCCCCAGGCTTGCTTCCAGTTGCGCGACATCAGCGGCAGTCGCCAGATGCACCTTGCCCAAGGCCCGGCCATCGCGAAATACCAGCGCGCGCCCGTCTTTCAGGCGCAGCCAGAAGCGCACCGCGGCAGGCAGCAAGCGATAGTCCGGCAGCACATACAAGTTCCCGGTCATCCGCAGATGCACCTGCAGCAGAGCGCCGCCACTCAGTTCGACAAAAATATACTTCGCGCGGCGCCGCACTCCGGCAATCGACTTCCCCACCAACACCTCGAAATCTTCCAAATGCTGCGGCGCGATGGTACTGCGACGTTCGACATGTACGCTATGGATCCGCGCACCAGCAACCTGTTCGCGCAGACGGCGAACCACCGCTTCTACTTCGGGTAACTCTGGCATCTGTCCCCCTAACCTAAGTGCAGTTCAAGCGGCGATCCCGCATGCAAACCTGTCCGCTCCGCCGCGCTCGCCTGCGCCAGCGACACCTCGTAGTAGCCACTCGATCCTTCGATCAAGCAAAGCACACCGGGAGGGCACTTTGCATAAGTACTTGCCCGCAGTTCCACTCGCTCGGCACCCGCCACCAAGGCGAAGGCTCCCAATTCAGAAAACTGCGCCACCCGGAAGTTCGTCACCAGGTTGCCAAATCGATCCACCCGCAGCACGGCGCCGGTCCAGTCGCGCGGTGTTTGCGGGACGGGCAACAGGCGAGGCAGTTGGTGCGCATCCGCAATCGGGCTGCCCAAGCTGCTGGGGGCTACCCCGCTCGACAGATGCGCGGCAACAGGCGCAAATACGTCGCGGCCATGAAAGGTCCCGCTCAGCAGCGGCAGCCAGAATCGAGGCTGGTCCAGCACCCAGGTCTGCACGCCGTCCCTCTCCAGCACAAAAGAAAAGAGGCCGTTATCCGGGCCAATGAAGAAATGGCCGCCGGCCTCCAGTAGCAAAGGACGCCGCTCGCTGCCCACGCCCGGGTCCACCACCGCAACGTGGATCGTGCCCATGGGAAAGTAGTGCCAGCTCTGCTCGAGAAGAAAAGCAGCCTCGGCAATCGCATAGGCCGGCACATGGTGGGACAGGTCGACAACCCGGGTCTCCGGTGCAATCGTCGCAATCACGCCTTTCATGACCCCCACAAAGTGGTCGGCTGTTCCGAAGTCGGTGAGAAGACTGATCATCGCATTCGTTAGAATAAAGGGTTCACATGCATATTCGCGATATTTTCGCCGCCGACGCGACCACACTGTCCTTCGAGTTCTTCCCTCCCAAAACCGAAGCAGACTGGCTGCTCCTCTACGAGAACATCGCGTCGCTCGAAACGCTACAGCCCTCTTTCGTCTCCGTCACCTATGGCGCGGGTGGCTCAACGAGAGAACTCACCCACAACCTGGTCGTCCGGATCAAGCAAACCACCGCATTGGACCCGACTCCGCACCTCACCTGTGTCTGCCACCAGGAATCGGACATCCAAAGCATCCTCGAGAAGTATGCAGCAGCCGGCGTCTCAAACATCCTCGCGCTGGGCGGCGATCCGCCGCGCGATCTCACCAATTACGTCAAAGCCAATGATGCCTTCCAGCATGCCGCAAACCTGGTGCGCTTCATCCGCAAGTTCAATGACAGCAAAGCCCATCCGGACCCGCGCGGCTTTGGCATCGGCGTCGCAGGCTTTCCCGAAGGGCATCCGAACACGCCGAATCGCCTCGACGAACTCGACTACCTGCGCGCGAAAGTCGACGAAGGCGCCGACTACATCTGCACCCAGCTCTTCTTTGACAATCGCGACTTCTACGACTTCCGCGAGCGCTGCGAGCTAGCCGGCATCCGCGTGCCGATCATTGCGGGCATCATGCCCGTCACCTCGCTGTCTGGCATGAAGCGCATGGCGCAGCTTGCGCTTGGCGCGCGCTTCCCGGCCAAGCTCACCCGCGCCCTGCAGCGGGCCCAGGACGACCCGGCCGCCGTACGCAATGTCGGCATCCACTGGGCCACCGAACAATGCCGCGACCTCCTCGACAATCAGGTGCGCGGCATGCACCTTTACACGCTCAACCGATCGGATGCGACGCGCCAGATCTACCAGAGCCTCGGTCTGCGCGATTCCATTCCGGTTCGCCGCCGCTAGCTGACGATGCGCGCCTATTTTGACCACAACTCGACCACACCCCTCGCGCCCGAAGCCTGGAGCGCGATGCAACATATCTTTGCCGAAATCCACGGCAATGCGTCGAGCATCCACCGGGAAGGCCAAGTTGCCCGCCAGCACTTAGAAGCCGCGCGCCGGCAGGTGGCGCAACTGCTACAGGCCAAGGCAGAAGAAATCGTCTTCACTTCGGGCGGCACCGAAAGCAACAATCTCGCCCTCTTTGGCGTCGCAGGGCACATCATCACGACGGCGATTGAGCATCCGGCCGTCCTCAATGTCACGGAAGAATTGCAGCGTCTCGGCCACGCGGTTACGGTGGTTCCGGTGGGTGCAACAGGCATTGTCGATCCCGAGAACATCCGCCGCGCGATCCGGCCCGAGACCCGCGCCATCTCCGTGATGGCGGTGAACAACGAAATTGGCACCGTGCAGCCCGTTGCTGAGATTGGCGCCATCGCCCGCGAGCATCAGATCTTGTTCCACTGCGATGCCGTGCAGGCTCCCGGCCGCATCCCGATCGATGTCAATGCCTGGCAGGTCGATCTGCTGTCCTTAAGCGCGCACAAGCTTTACGGCCCCAAAGGGATCGGCGCACTTTATGTGCGCAAGGGCACTCCATTACGCAAGCGCAGCTTCGGCGGACACCATGAAAGAGACCGCCGCCCTGGAACCGAGAATGTCCCTGGCGCCGTCGGCTTTGGCCGCGCCGCGAGTGTGCTTTCGATCCCATCGAACGACCTGCGGGATCGCCTGGAAGCGGCCATCCTGGCCACGGTGCCCAATGCCATCGTCAATGGAGACCGCGACCATCGCGCCCCAAACACGACAAACATCTGTTTCTCCGGCGTCGAAGGCGAAAGCCTCGTCATTGCACTCGATTTGAAGGGCTTTGCGGTGTCGAGTGGTTCAGCCTGCTCTTCGGGCTCGGTCGAGCCCTCGCCAGTGCTACTGGCCCTCGGCCGATCTCCCTCGGATGCACGTTCTGCAATCCGTTTCTCACTCGGCGCGTCCAATACAGAGGAGCAGGTTGATGCTCTAGCGCGCGCAATCGCCGAAAGTGTCAGCCGTCTTAGAAAGTTGTCCCCTGCTTATGTCTGAATTCGCCCCCATTGCCGTCGCCATGTCTGGTGGCGTCGACTCCTCCGTGGTCGCGGGGCTGCTGAAACGCCAGGGGCAGCCGATTGTCGGCCTCACCATGCAGCTCTGGAATCAGCGACGCCTGCCTGAAATCGCAAGCGACGCGGCAACTGGCCGCTGCTGCTCGATCGACGACGTCTACGATGCCCGCTACGTCGCCCAGACCCTCGACATTCCGTACTATGTAGTCAATTTTGAAGACCGCTTCGAGCAGCACGTCGTCAAGCCCTTCGTAGCCGACTACATCGCTGGCAAAACGCCGATTCCCTGCACACTGTGCAACAACTTCATCAAGTTCGACCAGTTCCTTGAGATGGCCGACGGCGTTGGAG
The DNA here is from genome assembly GCF_000702445.1 of Bryobacter aggregatus MPL3. Classification (NCBI taxonomy): domain Bacteria; kingdom Pseudomonadati; phylum Acidobacteriota; class Terriglobia; order Bryobacterales; family Bryobacteraceae; genus Bryobacter; species Bryobacter aggregatus. The sequence goes on along the minus strand of NZ_JNIF01000003.1, from coordinate 3,901,023 downwards.
CCCACGTCATCGCCACCGGCCACTATGCCCAGATCCGCTTTGATGAAGCAACCGGCCGCTGGCAGATGCTGCGTTCCGCAGACGCAACCAAAGACCAAACCTACTTCCTCTGGGGCCTCACCCAGCCGCAGCTCGCCCGGACGATCTTCCCGCTCGGCGGCATGGTGAAGACGGAGGTGCGCAAACTCGCCGAAGACCTCGGCCTGCCAGTAGCGATCAAGCCGGACAGCCAGGAGATCTGCTTTGTCCCCAATGGGGACTACGCCGCCTTCATCGAGGCTTACACCAAGGAACAGGGAATGGATGTCACTCCCGCGGCGGGCAACATCATCCACAGCGATGGCCGCACCCTCGGCGAGCACGACGGCGTCCATCACTTCACGGTCGGACAGCGCCGCGGTCTGAATGTCGCCGTCGGCGAGCCTCTCTACGTGATCCAAACGAACCCAAATACGCGCGAAGTCACTGTCGGCAAAGGGGATGACCTGCTGCGCGCGGAGTTCCGCGTAGGCGAGATCAACTGGATCTCGATCGCCCAGCCCAACGAAGCCATTCGCGCCGAGGTGCGCATTCGCAACCGCCACACCCCATCGCCAGCCACCATCTGGCCGGACGGCAAGGTTGTCTTCGACACGCCCCAGCGCGCCGTCACCCCCGGCCAGGCCGCCGTCTTCTATCAGGGCGAACTTGTCGTCGGCGGAGGCTGGATTGAGCGCGACGTGTGAGTAAGCCTCGCTCTGCCGTCCGCAATCAATTCGAAGCCATTCTGCTGCGCAGCCTCCTTGCGGTGGCGTCGCAGGCTCCCTTGGGCTTTTCCCTCGCTCTTGCCAGGACTCTCGATCGCCTCGCCCCCCGGCTTCGGCAATCGGCCGAGCGCAATCTGCAACTCGCGCTGCCCCCAACGAACCCAATCGAGACCACCAGCGGCGTCTACCGCAGCCTCGGCCGGATGCTCTACTTCTTTTCCCGCTTCCCGACGCGCAACGCGGCCAACATCCACGACTGGATCGAGTACGAAGGCTTCGAACACTACCGGGAAGCAAAAGCTCTGGGCAAAGGCGTCCTCTTTGCCACCGGGCACATCGGCAACTGGGAACTCAGCGCCTTTGCGCACGCCTACCTCACCGAACCGATGAGCGTCGTCGTCCGTCCCTTGGACAACCCAATCCTCGATGCATTGATTAAGCGCTACCGCACCCTTTCGGGCAATCGCATCCTCGACAAGCAGGATTTTCTGCGGGGCATTCTCAAGGCTTTGGCCAACAACGAAGCGGTTGGGATCCTGATCGACCAGAACACGATGCCCGAAAACGGCGCCTTCGTCGACTTCTTTGGCATTCCGGCTTCGACCGGCACCACCTTTGCAAAGCTCGCCCATAAGACCGGCGCGGCAGTGCTGCCCGGCTATGCGATCTGGAGCGAGAAGCGCAACAAGTACATCCTGCGCTTCGATCCGATCTTCCCGATGAGCGGCGATGTCGCGACCGATACCGCAAACCTGACCCGGCACTTTGAAGGGGTCATCCGCCAATACCCAGAGCAGTGGCTCTGGCTCCACCGCCGCTGGAAAACCCGCCCGGCAGGCAGCCCCGATCTCTATTCATGACCAGCGCGATCCCCACTGAGCGCCACTACAATATCGCCCAGTTCTGTTTCGATCTGCACGACAACGCGGAGATTCTTCTCCTGCGCCGCAAGAGGCACGGCCAGCAACCCGAGCGCGGCGCGACGCTTCAAGCGGCCCCCTCCTGCCACACCAGGCAACCTTCCCGGTCCACATCCGCATCGAGAATCTCTGCGCCATGCCCATGTGCCGCAAAGATCTTGGTCACCGCGTCCGTCACCTCATTCCGGCCCTGATTCAAAAAGACCAAAATGCTCGGACCTGCGCCACTCAGGCAGCAGCCCAACAGCCCCGGCGCACGCAGACGAAGAATCTCTTCTAACCCTGGCACCAAGGCGGCGCGATAAGGTTGATGAATCCGGTCCTCAAGCGCGGTTGGAAACGCACTCGCCGTCCCGGTCGATAAGGCCGCAATCAACAGCGAAGCTCTCTGGATATTGAAGATCGCATCGGCTCGCGAATAACTATCGGGCAGAGCAGCCCGCGCCTTGTGCGTCGGGAGCGGATAATCAGGCACGACAACAGCCACCTCGAAGTGCAACGGCATCTCCAAACGAACCGCATGCGCCGTTCCCTCGGAATCGACAGCACTCGCCACCACGGAACCCAGAATGCAGGCGGCCACATTATCCGGATGGCCTTCAATGCTAGCGGCAACATCGAGAATCCGTTCATTCTTCCACTTCAGCCCCAAAATCGCATCAGCAATCAAAACCCCGGCTGTAATCGCCGAAGCACTCGATCCCAGCCCCTTCCCGAGCGGGGCCTCGGTCACAATCTCGAGCTCTATCGGCGGCAGTTCCTGTCCCAGCTCTCGGGCCACTCGTAACGCCGTCTGCCAGATCAGATTGTCTTCGCCGGTGGAGATTGACTCCGCATCACGGCCCGAAACAGTAATGGTCAATCGTGTCGCGGTGCGAAAACGGCAATGCAGATACAAACTGAGCGCCAAGCCCAGTGAATCAAAACCCGGCCCGAGATTCGCACTCGAGGCGGGAACACGCAGCCGCCACCAACTAGCCACGGGCATCACCAATCTGTACCAGGCGATTCTCGCGGGCGCTGGTATAGATCGCCTGCACCAGTTCTAAAGCCCGAAGTCCTTCTTCGCCATTGATCAGCGGCGCTTTGTGTTGGGCAATGGCCTCCCCGAAATTCAGGAAGGTGCGCTCAAATGGAGTCACCGAAATCGCCATCGGGTCACTCGATCCGCTGGAGATCTCTTCCGACAACGGAGCCGCTTCGCCCTGATCGTCAATCACATCCCAGGTGGTCAACCGATTACCGCTCAGAATGGCGGAACCCTTCGTCCCATGGAGTTCGACGCGTTCGGTAAAGCCGGGCCACATGGCGGTTGAGGTCTGGATCACGCCGGTCGCGCCGCTGGCATAGCGCAACACAGCGCTCAGCACATCGTCGCTTTCGATCTTGTGCCGCGCCCCCAGTTGCCACTGGCCAAAGACCTGCGTGACGCCGCCCATCAGATACAGCAGCCAATCCACCTGATGGATGCCTTGGTTGATGAGGGAACCGCCACCTTCGACAGCCCAACTGCCCTTGATCGGGCGCGAATAGTACTCCTCACTGCGCCACCATTTCACATAGGCATCGGCCTGAAAAATCTTTCCGAGCCGTCCGGCATCGACGGCCCGCTTCAAAAACATTACGGCGTCATAAAAGCGTCCCTGGCTGACGACATTCAATAAAACATTTTTCGATTTCGTGTAGTCGACCATGGCCTGCGCGGTTGCGACATCGATGGCAATCGGCTTCTGTACCTGGACATGCTTACCGGCATCGGCGGCGAGCTTCAGGGGTTCGAAGCGAACATCAGGGAAGGTGCAAAGATCGATAAAATCGACCTTCGGATGCGTGCAAACATCGGCCCAATCAGGGAAAAACTCGCCTCCCCACTGCGCGGCGAAGGCGCGGCCCCGTTCTTCGGTCTTGTTGCTGACGGCTACGATCTCATAACCGATATTTTTATAGGCCTGCGCATGCTTATGTGCGATGGCTCCGGTACCAATTAATCCGACTTTCATCACTGTCTTGCTATACTACTATTGTCGCTGGAACGAGCCTGTTCATAGCGGCTCAAACGTTGAAATGAGTCGGTAGCTCAGTTGGTAGAGCATCGCACTTTTAATGCGGTGGTCGTGGGTTCGAGTCCCACCCGACTCACCATTTCAAATAGTTGATTCTAAAGAATTTATTGCACCTGCTCATCACTACGTGACTGTGGCGTAACGGGTTCGGAGTTGTAAAGACGGCCGAGTGCATTCTGGTTCACTTTTTTCAAAGTGCTTGTAATGCTTTTCGACGATCGCTACACTGTTGCCCAAGATTGCAGCCACGTCTGCAATTGGTACCCCTCTAGACAGTAAATCCGTCGCAAGTGTGTGGCGAAAGCGGTGCGGATTTGCGCGGCGGATATTCGCGTGTTCGGCTAATCTCGAGAGTGAGATCTGGGTCAATCCGGTTGTGGTGCCCGGTGCAGCGAGTGTGTGTCTGGTCCTAACCTACCCCAGCGGCAGGTGGGGGATGGCTAGTGAAAATCATGCGAGAGCGTCGCCGGCGCTTCGATCTGGAGCGCTTGCACGCCTTGGGCGCGAATGGCGATTGCTCCCTTGGGGTCCTGTAGAATGCCCGAGATCAACAAATAGGGATAGCCGAGGATCTCGTTCCTCCGCTTCTCAAAGAGGTCAGGACTGACGATGATATTCGAGATCCCCGTCTCATCCTCGAGGCTGAGAAATGCGAATCCCTTGGCTGTTTCGGGCCGTTGTCTGGCGATGACACAGCCGGCCACCCGTACCGGCGCGTTCTCTCGACACTGACTCAGATCGGCGGCTGGTGTGACATTCCTCTTCTTGAGTCGTTCCCGTTCATAGGCCAGCGGATGCGGCCCCATGCCGATCCCGATTCCCTGGAAATCACTGCGGAACCGCTCGAGAGGCGTCATCCTGGGCAGCGGACATTCGCCGCTCTCGGATTCCAAAGACGCAAGGAGTTTCCCGCCGGGCCGCTCTCGCAATGCGGTCTCCCAAAGCGCCGCGCGGCGGTGGTTGCCAAAGTTGATGGCTCCAATACTCGCCAGAGTTTGAAGATGCCTGCTGTTCAATTCCGGCACTCTTCTCCGAAGATTTTCGACAGAGGTGAAGCTGCCGGATCTGGTTCTCTCGAAAATCAATGCTTCTGCGACGCTTTGCGGGAGGCCATTGACATAGTTGAGCCCCAGGCGAATGGCGGAAGGGCCGAGCATCGTGCAATCCCAATGGGACTCATTGGCATCGACAGGCCGGACACGCAGTCCGTGGCGCTTGGCATCCTGTACTAGTGTGGAAGGCGCATAAAAGCCCATCGGTTGGTGATTCAACATTGCAGCGGTGAAGGCCGCCAGATGGTGGCACTTTAGATAAGCGCTGAAGTAAGCCAGGAGCGCAAAGCTGATGGCGTGAGATTCGGGAAAACCGTAGAGCGCGAAGGAAGTGATCGATTGGATGATGATGTCCTGCGTCGCGCCGACAATGCCATTCAAAGTCATGCCTGCCCGGAGCCGAACTTCCACTTCTTTCATGCGTTGCGCGGAGCGCTTGAAGCCGAGGGCCCGGCGCAGCTCTTCCGCCTCGCCCCCGCTAAATCGCGCCGCAATCATCGCCATCTTCAGCAATTGCTCCTGAAACAAGGGGACGCCGAGTGTTCTTTCGAGAACTTCTTCGAGCGACGGGTGTAGCGAATCCGGTGCTTCCAAACCCTGCCGCCGGCGCAAGTAGGGATGCAGCATTTTGCCGACGATCGGGCCGGGCCGGATGATGGCGACCTGCACGACGATGTGATAAAAAGTCTCCGGCTTCAAGCGGGGCAAGCAAGACATCTGGGCGCGGGATTCCACCTGGAAGAGTCCGATGGTGTCGGCCTTTTGTAGGGTTTCATAGACGAGTGGGTCATCTTGCGGAATCGTCGCGAGATCGATCTTCTCGCCCTGATGCCGGTCGATAAGCGTAATGGTTTCCTCAAGCACTGCCATCATGCCCAGCCCCAGAAGATCCACCTTCACCAGGCCCATGTCGGCGCAGTCTTCTTTATCCCATTGCAGGACTACGCGGCCGGGCATGGTGGCGGGCTCCAGCGGCACGATGGAATCGAGCGCGCCCTGGCAGATCACCATCCCGCCAGAATGCTGGCCGAGATGACGGGGCAGGTCTTGAATCTCGTGGTAGAGGTTCAGAAAGTGACGAATGGCCGGATGTTCCGGGTCGAGGCCTGCTGCTCGAAACAGATGGGTGGGAGTTCCCCCGGTATCTTTCCACCCCCAACGCGGTGCCAAGCGGGCTAGCCGCTTCAGGGTCTCATCCTCCAAACTGAGAACCTTTCCGATGTCGCGCAAGGCCGAGCGGCCGCGATAGGTGATGATGTTGGCCGTCATGGCGGCCCCGCGCTGGCCGTAGCGTTGGTAGACATACTGGATCGCCCGTTCGCGCTTTTCGCCGCTCGGCAGATCGATATCAATATCGGGCCATTCGCCGCGCTCCTCCGACAGAAAACGCTCAAAGAGCAGATTCATTTTCACCGGGTCTGCGGCGGTAATGCCGAGCGCGTAGCAAACGGCGCTATTGGCAGCTGAGCCGCGGCCCTGGCACATGATGTTCTCGCGCCGGCAGAATTCGACGATGTCCCAGACAATGAGGAAGTAGCCACTCAACTTGAGCTTGGCGATGATGTTCAGTTCTTTACCGAGTTGATCGCGAGCCGCCTGGCGATAGGGTTCAAAGCGGGCGGGCGCGCGCTGTATTACCATCTCTCGGAGATAGGAATCGAGAGTCTCACCCGCGGGCACGGGGTATCTGGGGAACTCATAGCCAAAATCCGTAATGCGGAACTGCAGCCGGTCGGATAGCTCGACCGTGTTGTCGAGTGCTTCCGGCAGATCGGCAAAGAGTCGCTCCATTTGGCGAGTGGATTTGAGATAACACTCCGCGTTGCGCTCGAGCAGGCGTCCTGCTTTTTCGAGCGTGGTCTTGTGGGCCAGGCAGGTGAAGACGTCGAGGAGTTCCCGCCGATGGGGCTTGTCATAGCGGGCACCGTTGGTGGCGAGCAGAGGCAGTTGCAGCGATTGCGCGAGGTCGATCGCATGTTGATTCCGGGCTTCCTGGTCGCGCAGATGATGGCGTTGGAGTTCGACGTAAACACTGTCAGCGCCGTAGATGGAGACCAGCCTTTCGAGCTGTTGCCGGTTTGCCGCCGGCGCGAGGCAGACCAGCCCGGCCGCATACTCCGTGAGTTCGTTGGTGGTGGCCGCAGCCGCGCCTTTGGGGCCGCGCATCTTCATGCTGGTGATCAGGCGGCAGAGATTCCGGTAGCCGGTCAGGTTCTCCACCAGTAGGGGCAGGCGCGTGCCGCCCTCGCAACTGATCTCGGCTCCGATGTGCGCCTCGATGTTTTTCCGGCCTGCCTGCTTGTGGAAGCGAACGATGCCAGAGAGGCTATCCCGGTCGAGCATGGCAATGGCGGGCTGCTCCCATTGCGCGCACTGGTCCACCAGTTCTTCGGGAGTGGCGGATCCGTCGAGAAAGCTGAAGGCGGAGCGGGCATGCAATTCGATATAGCGTGCGCCCATCAGTCATAGACTCCGTCGACAAACCATTGCTCTTCCGGTTGGCGATAGATGCGATAAATGCCGCCCTGTTCGAGGGCGACATCCCATTCGTCGCGCCTCCATTGGAGTTCATTCCACCAATCACCAGAACTGCGCCAGGGACCCGCGGTGCGGGAGACCTTACCAGCGACGCCATCTGCGCGGATGCTGCGCGGCTGTCCTTGTTCCAGACGCACTTCGGCGGGCAAGGGAGGACGAAAGAGACGAATAGCCAGATGGGGAGACGCAACAGGATCTGACGGAGGATTCGCTTGGATCTCCAAAGGCCCAAGAAGATAGGCGTCCGGACGATAGCTGTCCAAGAGGCGGGGCGCGCCGAGATTCTCTTCGCCCACCAGGGCGGCAAGACGCGCCAGAGTGAGTTGCAGGCGCGCAGGCTCTGGAGTCGCGGCTTGGAAGAGTCCGCCTTGCATCACTCGAAGGTCTACCGGAACAAGCTTCAGATCGACCTTCGTGATCGCTCCGGCCGGAGGATTGGATTCCAGATGCAGATGCAAGATCTTCAGCATCACTTTGGCTTCGCGCAAGGGATAGGGCAGCGTGATCGAACGTGTATCGATGCCGAGATCGATCTGGATTTCTCCTGCGGCAACACCGTCGTGGAGCATGCGTTCGCAGAGGGTGAGCAGCGAAGCATTCAAAAGGAACAGCAGCGGTTCCAACTGGTCGAGCGTGTAATCGAGACGGGATTCCAGCTGATAGACACTGGCTGCGCGGAGCAAGCGCAAGGGCTGCTCGGCGAGTCCGCAGGCAAGTCCTTGCAGGCGCAGGCCCTCTTCCCCAAAACGCTCGAGAATGCCAAGCGGGGGTAATGCCGTAAAGCCTGCGAAGTTGCGAATGCCCCAACTGCGTAGCGTTTCGAGCATCTCAGGAGGCATCGGCAGTTTGCTGATCGAGAGGGAAGCTAGTGACGAAGCTTCCTGTCCGGGTTTGAGTATGGTGAGGCCACGAAAATGTTTCGCTGCCAGGTAAGCAGCATTGGCCGTGGCGGCGACGCTGAGGTTTGCCGGAACCGTCAATCGCGCCTGGATTTGCCGTGCGATCTGCTCGCCATCGCCGAGTAGCCTTTCAAGGCCGCGCAAGCCGAGGAGGACCGCCTGTGGGGGTCTGGGCTCAGTCTGCGGTGAGAACTGCAGGGCGAGTTCGCAGATGGCCGCAAAGGCTTCTTCGTCCTCATTGCTCGAGTGGATACAGCAATACATCGCTCATCCTGTTTTCGCGAAAAATGTAATGGGGGAACGTGGTGGCTTGCGCTGGATCGCCTGCAGACGGATGCTCTTCAGAAGATGCCCGCGCCATGCCGCTTCTGATTGCTTGCATTCCATGGCGCGGGCAGAAGCAGCGCCCGTCATCGGCTGGCCGGAGAGCACGACAAAGGAGGTGGAACTGTTTTCAACTGCCTTGCGATAGCGGAACCAATACGAAGCGGGGATCTGATTCAGCTCCCGGGCCCGGGCATCGGCAATATCGAGACAGACCATGCCAAAGCCACCCGCATGGAGCAGGACATCGGCGGCCTTACAGGCGTTGGGGAGATCGTGATCGCAACGAAGCCAAATCAATCGCGAAAGCTCGATGCCGGCCTTGGAGGCGGAGACGACATCAAGGGAATTCGTGGTGTCGATATAGGCGCAATACTCGCCGCGCCGCGTACTGGCTGCCAATGCAGAGAGGGCGAGCGTGGTTTTGCCTGATGATCGATTGCCTGAGAGTTCGGTTATCGCCCCGCGAGGCATGCCATCCATTGCCGTGTCGAGGCTGGCAATGCCCAAAGGCGCGAAGTCGCGCGGGGATGTTTTGAGGTCTGCGAACTTGAAAATTGGCAGACAGGCCATGGACGACTTTCGCATTTTGTTCGCCAAATTGCATTGTGACTTTCCCGGAGCGGATTGTCAATGAGGAGTGCTGAATGCAATGCGACTCGCGCGAAGCGAAGTAGGCTCCATTGCGTTAGAGTCTCCGCTGATGGCCTAGCATTTGCTCGTGTCGCAGAGAATGGATGCTCAGATAGCAAGGATGTGCAATCAGAGATAGATGATTCAAAGTCAGTTCGCGCACGAAAGACGCACGTCAATGAGCGGTATTCCCTTCCTACGAATGAGCAAACCGATTGCGGCTGGTAGGCCTACGCAATCGATCACAATAACACACCGAAAAGGCGCCAGATGATTGCCCGCTCTGTTGAGGGCAAGCTTCGGAATCCGTTGATCGATCCATTGCAAGCCATGCAAGCACAGGATACCGTTTCGTCGGCACAGAGACGCAGCATCTTCCATCGGGGAAAGGCACTCTGGAAGGCAATTAGATGATAAGACTCGCCTCAATTCTGCTCATTTACGCTGGCTGCTTTGAGGGCTATGTGTGCTCTGGAATCCTCCGAAACCGTATTCCGAAGCGAAATCAATCCCCCTACCAAACTCCTTGGAGAAGTCTTCCCTTACCCCACCAACCTCACCCACACCGATAGCCTCCCAGCAGGAAGCTCCGCGGCCAAAATCAAAAGAAACTGACAGATCCAGCTTTCAGCATGGCCCACGGGGTGGGTGCCTTACGATTCCGCGAACAGGCAAGAAACAATACGACAAGAAGCGGTGTCTGTAAATCCCATCCATCACGCCCTCCTACCGCAGCAACCGTCCCGCCACCCCCAACCCACCAGCCCGCTGCATCCCCGGCGCAAAGAATTCCCCCAGAAAATCCCCATCGCTCCCCTTAAACTTCTCGAGCTTCGCCTCCAGTTCCACCGGCCAAGGATTCAACGCTGCAGCAAAGGTACACCACACCGCCGCATCCCCGATCCCGGTGAGATGCGTCCGCGTTCCCCCTTCCCCTCGGACAAACTGCAACGCAATCAAAATATCTTCCACATGAATCGCCAAGTCCGAAACGTTGTAACTCGAAAACCACTTATCCGCCCGGCGATAGCTCTCCCGCGTCTTGCTCTCATGGAACGGCTCCAGCGCCAATACCGAGTACCCCGCCTTCCGCCATCGTTCGGCCTCCTTGCTATCCAGGCCTCGCTGCGCACTCTCCGGATGAATCACCACCACGGTTCCCCGCTCTCCCGGACTCCGCAGCGCCTGCACAATCTCATCGCGCTTCAAACGAGTAATCCGCGTGACCTTGCCGCTGGTGTTCCCTTCCACCAAACCAGCCGCACTCACCCCAAGTGTCAACCGAAGGCGCTCACGCAGAAAACGCCGGTCTCCAATTGATCGATTCTGTTTCTCCACAAAAGACTTCCAGCCCAAATCGATTGCCGCCTCGTCCAAAGCACGCTCAGGCAAAGTCTGCCGTGGCATCTCCAACAGATCTTCTTTATGCCGCTCCAACACGGACTCAAAGGAAATCTGTTCGCCAGCTGGAGCTAGCGGGTGCAAATGCTTCGCAAGAAAAGCATAGACAGCCTCCCGGCTCGCCTTGTTGTAGTTATGCCCGGCCTCGAAATGAGCATTCGCCAGATGCTCCTGCTGTTCGTACAGCGCATACACCGATTGCACACGCGGATACTCATCCTTCGGCGTGTTCTTTGTCCAATCTCCACTGGCCGACACCATCAACATCGGACGCGGCGCAGCCATCGCGGCAAATTCCACATTATTCGTGCCACGCCGCAAGCCGGGCGCCTCTTCGCACGGATCGCCCCCCTGCATGCTACTCGAAATCATATTCACCGGAACCGACACCCGAATCCGATCGTCCACCGCAGTCAGCAGAAAGGTTTGAGTGCCGCCACCGGAAGCCCCAGTCACCGCGATGCGCTTGCGGTCAGCCTCTGCCAGCGACTCGGCATAGTCCACCATCCGAATCGAATTCCACAGTTGCAAGCCCATCGGACTGAAGCCCCAAAGTTGCCGGCTCTTTGAGATGAAATCATGCGGCAGTTGCCGGGCATCGCCATAGCCCACCATGTCCCAGGCGAGAACGATGTAACCCTGCGCCGCCAGATTGACACCCAAGCTCGGCACCGAATAATCTTCGCGATGTGTCAGCCGCCCCTGCTTCCAATGTCCATGCGGACTCAGCACCACCGGAAATGGGCCACGCATCGTAGCAGGCGGCAAATACATTTCTGCGCCAACAAAATATCCCGGAAATGTTTCAAGCAGAAGAGTCCAGATCCGGTAATCCTGGGTTTCGCGACGGCGCGTGATTTCTACATTCAGCTTCCCGCGCGCAGGGCCTGGATAAATTCCGGCAGCATTGAGAATCTGCCGCCGCAGAAGATCTCGCCTTGTTTTCCATTCTCCGAGCGTAGGTGGAGCCTGGAACTCAAAACGATAGTTTGGATGCGGAACCTCGACATTCCGCGAGTCCTCCGTGGACTGCGCAGAGAGAGGGAAAAGACATAGAAAGACCAGCGCAATTAAGAACACGAGAAAGACCGTCCTGCTTTCCAAAGTCTAAACGAAATACACTCGCTAAGCTGGAATCATGCAGAAGTGGACCTGGGGTTTTGTTGCTTATCTGGTAGCGGTGATCTTGTTTGGCGCCTGGGTGCGCATCGCGGGCGCAGGTGCCGGCTGTGGCAATCATTGGCCCACTTGCCAGGGCGTCGTCGTCCCCGTCGCACCAGAGGCCAAGACCATCATCGAATTCACCCATCGCGTCACCAGCGCCTTGTCTGGCCTTGCAGGCTTAGGACTCTTGATTTACTTCTGGCGCACCAGGTCGCGCGCCCTGCCCTGGGCCATCGGCATGTTCTTTTTTCTTCTGCTCGAAGGCTTCATCGGCGCAGTCCTGGTGAAGAAAGAACTGGTCGCAAACGATGCGAGTGTGAATCGTGCGGTGGTCATTTCCCTGCATCTCGCCAACACGATGTTGCTGATGTTTTGCGCCGTGGCCGCCGCCGTTCGCGCTGGCGCAATGCAGCCCAAACGCAGTACCGCCCGCGGTCTCCTCCTCGTAGCAATCGCCGCGCTCATCATCACAAACATGACAGGCGCCGTCACCGCGCTTGGCGACACACTCTTCCCCTCGCAGCCCGCCTTCGGCCCCGAGTTGGTCGCAAAGCTTCGCGACGATCTCAGTGCCGGACAGCACTTCCTCGTCCGGCTCCGCTGGATTCATCCTGTCATCGCCGCAATCACCGGACTCATTGTCTTTGCAGCGATGAGCATCATCCACCGGCGCACGGCGAGCCGTTGGGCCCTCGCTGGAATGCTGCTCGTCCTCTGCCAGATCGGCCTAGGCGTCATGAATATTGCACTGTCCGCCCCCGGCTGGATGCAGATCACTCATCTGCTGGTCGCACAAACCATTTGGATCTGCGCCGTCGTTCTCTGGATCGATTAAGCCTTCAGCTTGAGAAACTTTTCCGGCGGCAACGCCGAGCGAGTCATTCGCGCCAGACGGATCACACCGCGAAAGTAATCGACTTTCGTATAACGCACCCCGATCGACGTCTGTCCTGGCCCCTGTGGCGCCAGTTGCACCTTTGCGCTCAGTTCCAGCCGTCCATCGACAAAGCTGCGCAGTTCCGTTCCGTCATACACCATGGCAACGTGATACCAGCGGTCCAGGGGATGAAGCAGCTTGCGATCGATCAGAGTTTGGCTTCCGGCTTTCGAGGCCACAAAACTGTCGAGACACCACTGATCGCCCGTCAGGCGCGTCTCAAATAGGAAGCGGCTCTGGCTTCCCTGCTCTTGCATATGGAAAAAACGCTGCTCCGGACGCCCGCCACTCTCGGGCCGGAAGATCACTTCCCAAGTGAAGTTCGTCGCCCCGGCAAGCGGATGATTGTCGACAAAGAGAGCATCTTCCACACCATCGAACTGCACTGCCTTCCCAAGCTCGGTTTGGATCACAGCGGGAGTGCCAAAGGCCTGCGTCGGATGGCCGCCGATCCGGTCCAGGCGATCCAGAACCCAGGTCTCGGAATCGTCTGCAGCCCATGCCGACGCCGTCGACAAAAGAAACACACGGCGATCCATACGGCGCTACTTCTTTTTCTTCGAGGTCTGCGACGGATCCACTTCCAGCAGATTCTTTACGTTGAACACACCGGAAACTCCATTGGCCAATATATTCGCCCGATCGGAGTCGCCCTTGTTATCGACAATCCCCACCAGCACAACATTGCCATTCTTGACAATGATATGGATCGGATAAGAACCAAGCGGCTCAGAACTATTCGCTGGCATCGACCAGCGCTCAAAAGGTCCCCCAAAGAATCCACCACCGCGATGACGGCTAAACGGACCACCGTAAAATCCACCGCCCGGGGCATAGCGCGACAAAGCGGCATCACGATAAATGGTGCGAAAAACCGCCCAGCGAATCTGATCGTCATTCGGAGAGAGTGGCAAGACTTCAATCTGATTCTCGATCTTGGAGATGCGCTCCAAGTCCTTGATCGCCCGCTCCGCATCCTCTTTCAGCGTCGGACGCATCGCATAGCCACCCAGCGTGACCACGGTCCCTTCCAACTTGAAGGTAAGAAAGTCAAAACAACCATAATAGGGCAGCGTGACCAGTTCCTTGCGGATCTTTTCGATCAGTTCTGCCTCAGTCTTCTGCGCCAGCATTGGGCTGGCCACAATGGAAAGAAGTAAGTTCCTGCGGCTCGTCATCACTGCCCCCTTATGTTTACGGAATTCGCGTCGCCTGGCGTGCCACAAGCTGCCAGTTGCCACCAGTCTTCACCCAAACCATCAGCACATTCAACGGACTCGTTTTCTTCTCGCCCTTCTGTGCATTATGAATGGTCATATCCGTCAAGACAATCGCCGTATTTCCGTAGATCCGGTAACTCGTATTCTTCAGGTCGATCGACGAATACACCATATCCGGACTCAGCATCGCCGCCAACATCTGCGACTTGTTTTCCTGCAATGCATTGGAGTGGTTGTAAGTCACATTCGACGCCACCAACTTATCCAGCGTCGCCTTATCCTTCTTGATCACGGCAGTACGCCATTGATCGATGGTTGCCTTCACTTCCTCTTCAGGAGTGGCCGCAAACGCGCACAAGGCGGCAGCAAGGGCCAGAAGCAGTACTCTTGTTTTCATGCGCCCTAGCTTATCGCATCGCGCTGCTGCAACTGGAGGCCACGGAGGCCGCCGCTGCAACTCAATTTTCAGCAAAAATGGAGATTCCGATGAACCCGACCTGGCATGGTGTTTATCCTGCGCTGACAACACAATTTCGCGATGACGAGAGCATCGACTTCGACGCCACAGCGGCACATCTCGACAAGATGATCGCCAGTGGCATCCACGGCGTCATCCTCTTGGGAAGCGTCGGCGAGAATACCGCGCTGAGCTACGAAGAGAAGATGGAAGTCCTGCGGGCCATGAAGCCCGTCGTCAACGGACGCATCCCCTTGCTCAGCGGGGTCGCGGAGAACACCACCCGTACCGCCTGCCGCTATGCAGCCGAGGCAGAGCGCATCGGCATCGATGGACTCATGGTATTGCCCGCCATGATCTACAAGGCAGACCGGCGTGAGGCGCTCACGCACTTCCGCGACGTGGCTCATGCCAGCAGCTTGCCGATCATGATCTACAACAATCCGCCCAGCTATTTTGTTGACCTCACCACCGATTGCTTCCTTGAGCTTGCCGAAGAAAAGACCCTCGTCGCCATCAAGGAATCCAGCGGCGACCCGCGCCGCATCACAGACCTGAAAACCGCGCTCGGCAACCGCTACATTCTCTTCAGTGGCGTCGACGATCTGGTTGTCGAAAGCGCCCTGCTCGGCGCCCAAGGCTGGGTCTCCGGGCTCGTCAACGCGTTCCCGGATGAGAATCGCATCCTCTGGGAGCACTGCGTCGCCGGACGCTGGACCGAGGCCATCGAACTCTACCGCTGGTACACGCCGTTGCTCCATCTCGATACAAAGATCAAACTCGTGCAGTACATCAAGATGTGCATGGCCGAAGTCGGGCTCGGCAGCGAAAAGACACGCGCCCCGCGCCTGCGCGTCGAAGGGGCAGAACGGGAGCAGATCCTCGGCATCATCCGCCAGGCCCTCGCCACAAGGCCCAAGCTGTGACCCGCGTCCGAGTCATCGATTCCCATACTGGCGGCGAACCAACGCGCGTTGTCGTCGAAGGAGCCCCAGACCTCGGTCGTGGCACAATGAGCGACCGGCTCAACCGCTTCCGCGAAGACTACGACCACTTCCGCAGTGCCGTCGTCAACGAGCCCCGTGGCAGCGACGTGATGGTCGGCGCTGTCCTGCTGCCCCCGGACAATCCGGAGAATCGAGCCGGTGTCCTCTATTTCAACAACGTCGGCTATCTCGGCATGTGCGGCCACGGCACCATTGGAGTGGTCACAGTGATGAATTATCTCGGCCTCATCGAAGCGGGCAGACACATGCTCGAGACACCGGTCGGCGCCGTGATCGCAACCCTCACCCCCACAGGAGAAGTGACCGTCGAAAACGTCCCCAGCTACCGCTATCGCAAAGGCGTCGAGTGCAACGTCGACGGGCTCGGCCTCATTCGAGGAGACATCGCCTGGGGCGGCAACTGGTTTTTCCTGGTCGACGCCCAGCCCGAGATCCTGCGCATCGAGGACGTCGAACACTGGACCAACACAGCTGCCCGCATCCGCGAGGCCTTGCATCGCGAAAATATCCGCGGCGAAAACAATGCCGAAATCGACCACATCGAACTCTTCGGGCCCTCTCCCACCGGAGCCGACTCCCGCAACTTCGTCCTCTGCCCCGGCATGGCCTACGACCGCTCTCCCTGCGGCACCGGCACCAGTGCCAAACTGGCCTGCCTGGCCGCCGACGGCAAGCTCGCCGAAGACGCCATCTGGCGTCAGGAAAGCATCGTCGGTAGCGAGTTCCAGGGCAGCTACCGTTGGGAAGGCGATCGGGTTCGCCCTTCGATTACCGGACGTGCCTACGTCAATGCAGATGCCTCGCTGCTCCTCGATTCCCGCGATCCCTTCTGCTGGGGCATTCGACGGTGACTGCCGACATCCTCATCGTCGGTGGTGGCATTGTCGGGGCCGCCTGCGCCCGCATGCTCCTCAATGCGGGCCGTAGCGTCGCAATCCTCGAGCGTGATTTCATCGGCGGTGGAGCCACTGCCGCAGGCATGGGCCACATCGTCGTCATGGACGATAGTGAGGAGCAGTTTACGCTGACCAAGCGCTCACGCGATCTCTGGGATGCCCTGGTCCCGCAGATGCCGCCCGAACTCGAGTTCGAGCGCCGCGGCACCCTCTGGGTGGCGGCCGACGAAGAAGAGCTCGCGGCCGTCAGCGGCAAGCAAAATTACTATGCGGAACGCGGCGTCCCCACGGAACTTCTTGATGCCCAACAACTCGCGGCGGCAGAACCCGCACTGCGGCCCGGCATGGCCGGTGGCTTTCTCGTGCCCGGCGACAGCGTGATCTACGCTCCATGTGCGGCAGACTGGCTGGCTCAAGGCGCCACAGTTCTGCAAGGACAGGCCGTTGCCTTGGGCGATGGGGTCCTCAAGCTCCACAACGGAGACACCCTGAGCGCCAGCGCAATCATCCTTGCCACCGGCGCCGCCGCAATCGATTTGATGCCCTCCCTGCCACTCAAACCCCGCAAAGGTCATCTCGCCATCACAGACCGTTACCCGGGCGCCGTCCACCACCAGCTCGTCGAACTCGGCTATCTCAAAAGCGCGCACAGCAGCGGCACGGAAAGCGTCGCCTGCAACATCCAACCACGCAAAACCGGCCAACTCCTCATCGGGAGTTCCCGTCAATTCGGAGTCACCCATTCTGATGTCGAACCCCATCTCTTATCTCAAATGCTGAACCGCGCCCTCCACTACCTGCCGCTCTTAGCGGAGATGAATGTCATCCGCACCTGGACCGGCTTCCGGGCCGCCACGCCAGACCATCTCCCCATCGTCGGACTCATCCCTGGAACCCGGCGCAACTATCTCGCCACCGGACATGAAGGCCTCGGCATTACCACCTCGCTTGGCACCGCAGAATTGATTGCCGACGCAATCCTGGGCCGGCCAGGCCCCCTCTCCCCAAGCCCCTACCTGGCAGATCGGTTCCCGGAATGCCACGTATAACCATCAACGGCAAGGCCCATGATGTTCCCAACGGCGCCAGTGTCGCCGCCGTGTTGATGAACCTGGGCCTCTCGCCTCGGCGAAGCGTACAAGGCGAAGCCAGAGGCCCCGTCTGCGGAATGGGCATCTGTATGGAATGCCGTGTCACCATCGACGGCCTCGCCCACTGCCGCGGTTGCCAGACTCTGACACGCGAAGGCATGAAGGTGCTCACCGATGAAGGTTGACACGCTCATTATTGGAGCGGGCCCCGCTGGGCTCGCAGCGGCCCGTGGCGCCAGGAGTGCCGGACGCTCCGCACTTGTGCTCGATGACAACTGGAGTCCTGGTGGACAGATCTGGCGCGGACAGGCCAGCGCGATCGAAGGCGTCGAGTTCCGCCTGCAACATCCCGTTTCGGACATCGCTTCGTTACCAATCGATTACAAGCGGCTCATTCTGGCCACCGGAGCGCGAGAAATGTTTCTGCCCTTCCCCGGCTGGACGCTGCCCCACGTCGTTGGCGCGGGCGGGCTCCAGGCCCTCAGCAAGGCCGGACTTAACGTTGCGAACAAGCGGGTCATTGTCGCCGGAAGCGGCCCCCTGCTCCTCGCCGTGGCGGCAAATTTGAAAAAGGCAGGCGCTAAGATCCTCCTGGTAGCAGAGCAAACTCCTTGGGCAAAGTGGTTCCGCTTCTGCACTGGCATTGCAACAACGCCGCGACGATGGGCTCAAGCGGCCCGTCTCAGCACACTTAGCTTCCGCGCAGGCCTCTGGCCGGTAGAAGCAGTTCCCTCGGGAGTAAAGATGTCAGATGGAAGATTATGGGGTTGCGATTATCTCGCATGTGGCTTTGGCTTAATCCCGAATTTAGAGCTTCCGCGATTAATCGGCTGTGAAATTCAAGGTGGTTTTGTCAAGGTCGACCAGTTCCAATGCACTTCCATCCCCAATGTTTATGCGGTCGGTGAGCTCACAGGGATCGGAGGAGTGGAAAAAGCCGAGGCAGAAGGCTTTGCGGCAGGAAGCGAAACCAGATTACAAATCAGCCACGAAGGAATCGTGAATTTATTAGCAGATTGCTTTCCACTGCGTCCGGAATTACGAGCGATCACCACTCCCGGCACCATCGTCTGCCGCTGCGAGGATGTAAAAATGTGTAAACTGCAAGCGCTTGCAGCCCTTCGCAATGCTAAGCTCAAAACGCGGTGTGCCATGGGTGCATGTCAGGGACGGATGTGTGGCCCAGCACTGCAATTCCTGTTGGGTTGGCAGGAGGACCGGGTGAGACCTCCAGTATTGCCACTTAAAGTGAAGGATTTGTGCTCGAGAACTTAGAATTACTTTCGGCAGAGATTCGCAAGCAGGATACAATGTCCGACCGAATCGCAGACATGATCCGGCGGATGATCCTGAATGGTGAACTAGAATCAGGCCAGCGAATTGTAGAATCACGCTGGGCTAAACAATTGGGCGTTGGGCAACCAACGATGAGAGAAGCGCTCGTAGCGCTGGAACACGAAGGATTGGTGATGCGTCGCGCCAATCAGGGAGCCGAAGTCGTTTCGCTCAGCAGTGATGAGATTACGCAGGCGCTCCGGATCCGGGCCGAGCTCGAAGAATTAGCTGTCGAGATCGCCACGGAATCTGCGAGTGCAGAATCGCTCAAGCGCATGAAAGCGATTGCCAAGGACATGATGACGGCGGCGCGATCGCGAAATACAAAGGACTTTTTCGCGAAAGACCGCGAGTGGCACCAGACGCTCTGGCAAGCCACAGGCAACACTTTTCTGGAACGGATGCTGGGGCAATTGATGTCGCCTCTGCTCGCGTTTCTCTTCCTGAGAAACCTGCGCCACTATGCGAAGTTTGATCTCCGGGCCTCAGCCCAGGCGCACATCGACATGGTCGACGTCATTGCGTCTCGTGATACTCGCCGGGCCCGCAAGTTTGCCCACGAGAAGTTCACACTCTTCGCACGGGACCACGAGGGCGCACTCAGCCAGGCACAAGCTTCCTAGAAAGAGGCTCATTCGGGTTCGATCCCGAATGAGCCTCTTTCCTTTCTTAAAAGGTGTAACGCAGCGCCACCTGCAAATTGCGCATGTCGCCCCGTGTACCTCGGATCCTTCCGAAATTCGCGCTCTGGATGTTCGTATCCGGATTCCCCCAATTCGGATGATTCGGCAGGTTGAACGCCTCAAAGCGGAACTGCAGCACATGCCCTTCCCGGTACGGCATCTGGAAGTTCTTCAAACTCGTAAACTCCCAGCGATAGAAGTTCGGCCCAACAAAGGTATTCCGGCCCACGTTGCCATAAGTGCCAGGCGCCGCCAGTGAGAACGCAGCGGTATTGAATGCCCTCTCCGTCGTCACGCCGCTCACCTGCGGGCTGATGCCCGTCGCATTTGGACGGTCAAAAAGCGCGCCTGTGTTCGAGATATCTGTAGAGTTCGTCACCGTAATCGGAAAGCCCGATTGCGCCGTGAAGATCGATCCCACCTGCCAGCCCCCCACCAGCGCATCGGCAAACCCATTCGACACATTCACCATCCTGCCCTTCCCTACCGGAAGATCATAGAGCAGGCTGGTCACAAAGCGATGCTGCGTGTTGAAGCTCGACAAGCCACGCTCGCAATTCCGGCAACCGCTATTCTGCGGAAACAGCGTATCCCCGCCCTGATTGCGAATCGCCGACGCCGTGTCAATCGACTTGGACCACGTATACGAGAACAACGCCGTCAACCCGGCCGAATAGCGTTTAGTCAGCTTCGCGCCCAACGAATTGTAATTCGCATGGTTCGAATTATCCACCAACTGGATGCGTCCGAAATTCGGGAACGCAGAGCGATTCGGCACCGACAGGTTGCTCACTGCTGGATCTACCGGAACTGCCTCATTCACCGCGCGCAGACTCTCCAGATGGCGGCTGAAGGACCCCAGATATCCCGCCTCCAACACCAGGTTGTTGGTGAACTCATGCTGCACATTCATCAGGTACTGGATTGTATAGGGAGTGCGCCGGTCATAGGGGTTCGCAAACGTGTAAGGAGTCGGTACATTCGCCACACCACCAGCGATCGCCCCTAACGCATTGGCCCAAAGCAGATTTGGCGTCGTGCGCGAAGAGTTCGACCGCAATCGTCCTGCAAGATTGCGCGCCATATCGAAGCGCGGATTTCCAGTGTCTTGCGAGTAGAACGCTCCTGACCCCAGACGGACCACTGTCTTCGGCGTCAACTGGTAGCTGATGCCAAGACGCGGTGCCCAGTCATTGTTATCCCGCTGCACCAGCCGGGATCCCAGCGATCCATCGCACTTCGTCTCGATATCCACCCAGCGAATATTGATCCCCTCATAGCAATTCTGCCGGGCCGGGCTCTGCCGCATGAAGTACGGATACAAACTCCGATCCTGCACCACAGCCGCAAACGGATTCGAAAGCTTGATATCGCGCCGGACGATGCCGTTAAACAAGGTTCCGGTCTGGTCCTCCCAGGGAGGCGTATTCTCATAACGCAAGCCCATGTTGACCGTCAGCTTCGAGTTCACACGCCAGACGTCATCGATATAAAACGCGAATCCCGTCGAGCGGAACTCCGCCTTCGCAATCGACACCGCAGCCTCAGACTGGTACAGATTTCCCAACAGAAAATCCGCAAAACTATCGCCCGTCACCCCCGTCAAAGCCGGGTTGCTCGTCGCCACACGGTCAAAGGTAAACTGCCCGCGTGCAAACTGATTGCCCACCTGGTTGTACTCATCCCTGCGCACCTCGCCCCCAAACTTGAAGTTATGGCGGCCCCGCACCCAGCTCAAATTATTGATGAACTGCAGCGCCTTGTTTTTATTCTCATAAGGCCCTTCTGACGAATTGCCAAAGCCGCTATACGTGTTGTTGAATGCAATATTCGGAATGCCCCACTGCACGGCAGGCCCCGAACTCAGCCCCGGAATCGCCAACTCCGCAACCACATCGCGCGTAAACGCCAACTCCGGTCCATTCGTGTTGTAGAAGCTGCTGAAACCAAATCGAAATTCATTCACCAGCATATTCGTCAACACCCGCGTATTCGTCGCCGTCCACTGTGTCGCCAGCGTCACAATCTTGCTGCCGTTCTGAAAGATATCAGCCGCCGATTGATTCTCATCCGATCGCGAATAACGCCCAAACCAGCTCGACTTCGACGATTCCACCCAATCGAAGCGCTGGATAAATTGATCCTTGTTGATCGGACGTCCCAATGCCGTAATGTAATTGCTGCTTGGCGGCCCGGGAACATTCGCCACCGGATAGAACTTCAGCAGCTTTTGTCCTGTCGCATCAAAGCGGTTTGACGGAATCGTATTGTTCGGAAACAACTGCGCACTCGCCACCGTTCCATCCGCGTTAAAAGCGCGCGTGAGCGGATCATAGATCCCGCCAGAGAGCGCAGAGAAATTCCCCGAGCGAAAGGCATCGGTCGGAACGCTATAACTGCCCGTCACGTTGCGGCGCTGCCGGAACCACTCATAGTTCGTCATAAAGAACAGCCGGTTCTTGCCATCAAACAATTTTGGAATCTGCACCGGCCCGCTCAACATAAAGCCAAATTGATTCCACTTGAAGGGATCCTTCGGCCGCTCTGCGCCCGTAAAGCGGTAGTTCTTGCTATCGAGCTTGTCATTCCGCAAGAACTCATAAACCGCACCGTGATACTGATTGCCGCCGCTCTTCGTCGAAACATTGATCTGTGTCGCGCCACGGCCAAACTCAGCCGGATACACGCCGGTCTGCACCTTGAACTCCTGCAGCGCTTCCGCCGAAGGATTGATCACATAGGTATTGAAGTTTGGGTCAGTGTTCTCCACACCATCCAGCGTGAATCGATTGAAGTTATTGCGCATGCCGGCAACCGAGATATTCTGGTTCGCCCGGTCTCCGCCTTGACGCCCATCCGCTTGTCCCGCGCTGCTAAACCCCGCACTCACATTCGGCGCCAGTCCTGCAAGCGAGAGATAGTTCCGTCCATTCAGCGGCAACTCGACGATCCGCTTCTGCTCCACCACCGTACCCACCGTGGCATTCTCCGTCTGCAACACCGCAGCCGAGGCATTCACCTCAACAATCTCGCTCCTCTCGCCAAGCTGCATCGTGACATCCACCCGGATGCTGGCCTGCACCTGAATCTCGAGATTCGTGCGGCTGTAGCTCTTGAATCCGCCGGCATCCACTTTGATCGAGTAGATCCCCGGCACAAGCGCCGGAAAGGCATAAAGCCCTTGATCGTTCGTCACCGTACTGCGGGTGGCGTTGGTCCCTAAGTTTGTAATCGAGACATTGGCCCCCGTCACAGGTGCCCCTTGCGGATCCTGCACCGTCCCTGCTGCATCCCCAAGTGTCTGACCAAAGATCGCGGCCGCACAAAATAGCATCGTGGCAATTGACATTGCCCGCTGATTTTTCATAATCCATATCCCCTTGAAATGGTGAAAAGCTTGAAGCAAAACTATCACAGAAAACAGCGGTTATAGATGAAAGATTATTGGAAATGTGCTGACTCGGTATCGCTCCAAACCTGCCTTCAGAGCACCTAAGAGAGAATAGGCACTGACATGAATCGTGATCGCAAATTTGCCCTCCGGAGCCAGAACTGGTTTCAGAATCCTGACAACCTCGGCATGACCGCCGTCTACCTCGAACGCTACGCGAACTACGGCCTCACGCGCGAAGAGCTGCAATCCGGACGCCCTATCATTGGCATCGCTCAAACTGGTTCCGACCTCTCCCCCTGCAATCGCATCCACCTCGATCTCGAATCGCGCGTTCGCGACGGCATCCGCGACGCTGGCGGCGTCCCCTTCGTCTTCCCCGTCCATCCGATCTTTGAAAATTGCCGTCGCCCCACCGCCGCCCTCGACCGCAATCTCGCCTACCTCGGCCTCGTTGAAATCCTCCACGGCTACTTCCTCGATGGCGTCGTGCTCACCACCGGTTGCGATAAGACAACGCCCGCCTGCCTGATGGCCGCCGCCACCGTCAACACGCCCGCCATCGTCCTCAGCGGCGGCCCCATGCTGAACAGCTATTACAACGGCAAGCTCGCTGGTAGCGGCATGAGCGTCTGGGAAGCGCGCCGCCTCCACGCCGCGGGCGAAATCGACTATGACGAGTTCATGGAGCGCGTCATGGCCTCGGCGCCCAGCCCTGGCCACTGCAACACCATGGGCACGGCCTCGTCGATGAACTCCATGGCCGAGGCGCTCGGGATGAGTCTCCCCGGCTGCGCCGTCATCCCTGCTCCCTATCGGGAGCGCACACAGATGGCCTTCCGCACCGGCAAGCGCATTGTCGAAATGGTGCGCGAGAATCTGCGCCCCTCCGACATCATGACCCGCGAAGCTTTCGAGAACGCAATCGTCGTCTGCAGCGCCATCGGCGGCTCCACCAACTGTCCGCCCCACCTCGTCGCCATCGCCCGCCACCTCGGCGTCAACCTCAAGACCAAGGACTGGGAAACCATCGGCCACAAGATCCCCCTGCTCGCCAATGTCCAGCCTGCAGGCGAGTACCTCACCGAAAGCTTCCACCTCGCTGGCGGCATCCCCGCCATCATCGGCGAACTCATGAAGGCCGGCAAGATCCACGAAAGCGCCCGCAACGTCGAAGGCAAAACGATGGGCGAATCCTATCGCGGCCAAGGCAGCAAGGACCCCAAGGTCATCCACAGCTACGACAAGCCCCTCGTCGAAGATGCCGGCTTCCTCGTGATGAGCGGCAATCTCTTCACCAGCTCGCTAGTCAAGTCCTCCGTCATCGGTCCGGACTTCCGCCAGCGCTTCCTCAGCACTCCAGGCGAAGAGAACATCTTCACCGCCAACGCGGTCGTATTCGAGGGCCCCGAAGACTACCACGCCCGTATCAACGATGCCGATCTGCAGATCGACGAACGCTCCATCCTCGTCATCCGCGGCTGCGGTCCCATCGGCTATCCTGGCGCCGCCGAAGTCGTCAACATGCTGCCGCCGGACAAGCTCGTGCGCATCGGCGTCAGCCAGCTCCCCACCCTCGGTGATGGCAGGCAAAGCGGTACCAGCGCCAGCGCCTCCATCCTCAACGTCTCGCCCGAAGCCGCTGCAGGCGGCAACCTCGCCATCCTCAAAACAGGCGACAAGATCCGCGTCAACCTCAACGAAAGCCGTGTTGACGTCCTGCTCAGCGACGAAGAAATCGAAGAGCGCCGCAAGCACATTGAGCTTCCCATTGCCGAAACGCAAACCCCCTGGCAGGAGTTCTTCCGCAGCCATGTCGGACAACTCGAGTTCGGCGGCGTCCTCGAATTCGCCGTTAAATATCGCAATGTAGGAGACAACATTCCGCGCCATAATCATTAAGCAATGGCCCATCTCCTTAGCGCCGTTGTCCTCGCTGCCACTCTGGCTTCCGCTGCAGACTACACTCTCGCGCAGATCAAGTCTTATCCCTTCCCCAACGAGCTGGCGGCGGCCCCAACAGGCAGCCGCATCGCTTGGGCCTTCAACGAACGAGGCATCCGCAACCTCTACGTCGCCGAAGGTCCAGACTGGCGCGCCCGCCAGCTCACCCAGTACACCCGTGACGACGGCCAGGAACTCACCCAGGTCTCTCTGTCACCCAACGGCAGCCACGTCGTCTATGTGCGCGGTGGCGATCACGGCTCGAACTTCGACGCGGCACTTCCCGTCAACCCCATCGGCGACCCCACACCGCTGCGCGTCCAGATCTGGTCCATCCCCTTTGCAGGTGGCGAAGCCAAGAGCCTCGGCGAAGGCGAAAATCCCGTTATCTCCCCCAAAGGCGATCAGGTCGCCTTCGAACGCGAACGGCAAATCTGGATCGTCCCTATTGACGCCTCCTCGCCCGCCAAGCGTCTCTTCACCGCGCGTGGAGACAATACCGATCCGCAATGGTCCCCCGACGGCGCTCGCATTGCCTTCCAATCGGCGCGTGGAGACCACTCCTTCATCGGCGTCTTCACCAGTAGCGATATGCCCATCCAGTGGCTCGCACCCACCGCCGCTCGCGACTCCTCCCCGCGCTGGTCTCCCGATTCCAAACGCATCGCCTTCATGCGTCGTCCCGCTGCCGGTGGGCCGCCCATCTCCACCCTTGAGGCACAGCCCCAGGAATGGTGGCTCTACGCGGCCGACATCGCCACAGGCAAAGCCCAAGAGCTCTGGCAAAGCCCGCTCACCCTGCGCGGTTCGCCGCCCACCACCCAGGGTGGCGTCAACCTCCACTGGGCCGCGCTCGGCCGCATCGCCTTCCTCTCCTACATGGACGGTTGGCCACACCTCTATTCGATTCCAGAGAACGGCGGCCAGGCCCTGTTGCTCACTCCCGGCAACTACATGGCCGAATACATCACCCTCAGTCCCGATCGCAAAACGCTGCTCTTCACCGCCAACGCGGGCGACACCAAGGACGACATCGATCGTCGCCACATCGTTCGCGTCCCTGTCGACAAGGCCACGCCCGAAGTCCTCACTCCCGGCGCAGGTCTCGAATGGACACCCGTCCCTACCTCGGACGGCAAGCAGATCGCTTGCATCAGCGCAGGCGCCAAAGATCCCCCACTCCCCACCATCATCAGCGGCGCCAACATCCAGCGCCTCGCCACCGATCGCATCCCCAAAGATTTCCCCACGGCGAAACTCATCACCCCCAAGGCAGTCACCTACAAGTCCAGCGACGGCCTCGAAATCCACGCCCAGCTCTTCGATGCGGGCGGCCCCGGCAAACGCCCCGCGATTGTTTACGTCCACGGAGGCCCACCCCGCCAGATGTTACTCGGCTGGAACTATTCGGACTATTACGCCAACGCTTACGCGCTGAACCAATATCTCGCCTCGCGCGGCTACATCGTCATCGCAATCAACTACCGTCTCGGCATTGGCTATGGCTTTGAGTTCCATCGGCCTCCCCAGGCCGGCATTCAGGGCGCGGCGGAATACCGCGACGTCCAGGCCGCGGGCAACTACCTCCGCAGCCTCCCCAATGTCGACGAAAAGAAAATCGGCATCTACGGGGGTTCCTATGGCGGTTATCTGACTGCTCTCGCGCTCGCTCGCGATTCCGGCATCTTTGCCGCCGGTGTCGACATCCACGGCGTCCACGACTTCACCTCCGACGGAGGCTCCCGCTTCGGGCAAAATGCCTGGCGCTTCGAGAAAACCGATCGCGACCGCGCGGCCGAAATTGCCTGGGCCTCCTCCCCGGTGTCGTCC
Organism: Bryobacter aggregatus MPL3; assembly: GCF_000702445.1. Lineage (NCBI taxonomy): Bacteria > Pseudomonadati > Acidobacteriota > Terriglobia > Bryobacterales > Bryobacteraceae > Bryobacter > Bryobacter aggregatus. Next base: position 3,874,492 of record NZ_JNIF01000003.1, on the reverse strand, counting down.
CTCGCTACCTGGACTTCGCCGGTCCTGCTCATCCACGCCGACGACGACCGCAACGTCCGCTTCAGCCAAACGGCCGATCTGGTTCGCCGTCTGGCGCAAACCGAAGTCGAGCACGAGGTCATCGTAGTGCCGGATGACACCCACCACTGGATGCGCTTCGCGAATCAAATGCTGGTCAACGAAGCGACGGCTGGCTTCTTCGACCGCAAGTTAAAGTAGCTCTAGATCCCCAGCGTCATCTGCACCGCGGACTCCGGAAATCCCGGCTCTGCCAGCAAAGACGCGTCCTTGCGAATGTGCTGGATCGCAACAAACGCAAAGTCTTCCATCAAGGCTCGCGAAATCAAAAAGCGCCGATGGCACTGATAGGGATCCTCTTCCGCACACATGATCACTGTCGGCCGCTCCTGAGAGTCCACGATCAACTCACGCACCGCCTGCTTGAAGCCCTGCGTATCCCGCAAGTCGGAATAATTCTCGCGACGCTTTCCCCCCAGATGCTGGCCTGCGTACACATACTCAATCCCCTTCGCCGCCAGTGCCTCCCGCAAAGCCTCGCGATTGAACTGTGGCGAAAATCGCGACGATGGCAGTGTCCGCACGTCCACCAGTTGTGAGATGTTGTGAGCAAGGAGCAAATCAAGAAAGCGCTCAATCGAATGATTCGAGTGACCAATAGTGAAGAGCGGTTGCATCCCTTAAGAGAAAGAGTAGCGAATGATGGGACTAGGGCGGAAGTCTTTTCTCGCATGGTGCACAACAGGCCTCGCCACAGCGACCCAGTTGTTCCCTGAGAATCAGAAAGAAAAAGAGGAGCCGAAGCGGCTCCCCGATGGCACGCTGCAAAGCGATGCAATCCTCAAGGCCGAATATAAAAAGGCGCTCGCCGATGCCGCGCGCCTGATCGAACTCGGCCAGGAAGTTGAAGAAGAACTCAAGAAGAACCAGCAGCACGTCCTCAGCCTCGGCATGATCAAGCGCCTGGAGGAGATTGAAAAGCTCGCCCGCAAGATGCGCGGCCGGATCTCTCGCTAAAGTTCCAGCTTCAGAAAATCACGTGCATTCGCAAAGCAGATCCGGCGCACCATCCCACCCACCAGTTCCTCATCATTCGGCAGCAAACCCTTCGCGACATCTCCTCCCACCAGATTGCAAAGCACCCGGCGGAAATACTCATGTCTCGGGAAGCTCATGAACGAACGCGAATCCGTCAGCATGCCAATGAATCGTGAGAACAGCCCGCAATTCGACAACGCATTCATCTGCCACTCCATCGCTTCCTTCTGATCGAGGAACCACCAGCCAGACCCAAACTGGATCTTGCCCGCCGTCTCTCCGTCCTGAAAGTTCCCCGCCATCGTCGCAAACAAATAGTTGTCGCTCGGGTTCAGGTTGTACAGCACCATCTTCGGCAGTGCATCCGCACGACTCATCGCATCGAGATAAGCGGCAAGCGCATCGCCCTGCTGTAAGTCCCCGATCGAATCAAATCCCTTATCCGCCCCCAACCGCTCAAACGCACTCGAATTCACACTGCGCCGCGCACCCAGATGCAGTTGCTTCGTCCAGCCCTTCTCGGCATCCAGACGCCCAAAGAACAGCATCATGAAGCTCGAATAGCGCTGCAATTCTTCCGGCGTCACTTCCCCGCCCTCGCGCGCCTTTGCAAAGATCTCGGCCGCCTCCTCTTCCTCACAGAAATCCGCCAGGCAACGATTCAACCCATGATCGGAAAGCCGGCACCCAGCCGCATGGAACGCATCATGACGCTGGCGCAAAGCCTTCAGGAAATCAGCAAACGAATCGATACTCTGCCCAGATACCTCGTACAACTTATCCAGCCAAGGCAAGAACACTTCCGGCCGATGAATATTCAGCGGATTATCGGGACGAAAGGTCGGATACACCTTCGCCGGACAACCACTCTTCGCGATCGCCGCATGCCAGCTCAGATCATCGGCAGGATCATCGGTCGTACACACCGCTTTCACCTGAAACTTCTCAAAGATTCCCCACACCCGCAGCTCATCCGTGGCCAGCATCGCAGTCGTCTTGTTCCAAATGGCCTCGGCATTCGATTCGTTCAACAGCTCATCGATGCCGAAGTATCGCTTCAACTCGAGATGCGTCCAGTGGTACAAAGGATTGCGCAAGGTATACGGCACAGTCTTAGCGAACGCCAAAAACTTTTCATAAGGCGTCGCATCTCCTGTGCAGTATGGCTCGGACACCCCATTGGCACGCATCGCACGCCACTTGTAGTGATCCCCTTCTAGCCAAATCTCGAACAAATTCGCAAAACGCCGGTTTTCTGCAATGTCTTTCGGCGGAAGATGCGAATGATAGTCCAGGATCGGCTCATCCGCCGCGTACTTGTGATAAAGGCTCTGCGCTTCTGTGGTCTCAAGCAGGAAGTTGTCGTGAATGAATGCCATGTTGAAACCTCTATCCTACCCAAGGACGTCTATCTGTTCATATGGGGCCATTCGATTCAGCCGGGGCTTTTTCATCATCCGTCTGAGGTAACAAACAATGTCTAAAGTTTTTCGCGGCGTGCTTTTTACGCTTGCATTTGGGGCAACACTTTTCGCCCAGGAAAAGAAATTTGAAATCGGAGCTTCGGTCACCGGCAACTTTCTGCGTACGGTAAACGGATTCGATACCGATCACTCTGTCAAGAACAGCCTCGGCGTCGGAGCGAATTTCCGCACCTACTTCTCCAAGCGTCACGGCTTGGATATCAGCTGGAGCTATTCCAATCCAGCTCACACCTACTTCAGCCCGAGCGTAGGCAGCACTCCAGCAGTGGGAGTTACCCACAAGACCTGGACCAACGAGGCAACCACCTCCTATGTCTTTAAGCTGCGCTCGAGCGAGTCCCGTATCCAGCCCTTCTTGTTGGCTGGCGGCGGCGCGCTCCTCTTCACTCCGAACGGCCTGCACAGCACGGTCGGCAGCGTAGGCACCACGGCGAAGCTCACTGGTGTTTACGGCGGTGGCATCGATGCGTATCTCTCGAGCCGCATCGGTCTGCGTGCACAGTACAAGGGCTTCGTCTATAACGACCCCGCCAACGCGGTCATCCACCGCAGCACCCAGAAGCTCGGCCACATGGCTCAGCCTTCTTTGGGTCTCTTCTGGCGCTTCTAACGCATTAGTCGAAATTGCCGCGCCAGAATGGCATCTACCCAACGCTCCGGCAGAATGCGCGGCAAATACCAATGCAATAGAGAATGGCGCACCAACGCGTAACGCGTTTTGGGACGGCGCCTGCGGAGAATGCTCACAAGCAATTCTCCGCAGGCCTCCGCCTCCATCCCCTGCAGCGCAGCCTCTCGCATCATCTTCTCCGCGAGTCGCAAACTTGCCGCATAGTCGGTCTCCCGAAACTCCTCGAAATTCGACTTCTCCCAGATCGGCGTCCGAATCGCACCCGGCCCCACCAGCACCACGTCGATTCCATACAGCATCAACTCCCGCCGCAACGTGTTCGACAAGCCCTCCAGCGCATGTTTTGACGCTACATAAGGTCCGACAAACGGAAACGACAGCTTCCCCGATACCGAACTCACATTCACAATCTTTCCCGGCTTGCCAACCCGCGTCCGGTCCGTCCCCAGCAACGGCGCAAACGCCTGCGTTACTGCCAGCACCCCAAACACATTCACTGCAAATTGTTTTTCGATTTCTTCCGGCCGCACATGCAAGAGCGGCCCTGCCACCGCAATCCCCGCATTGTGGATCAGTCCCGCTAGCGTGGCATTTCCGATCGAAATAGCCACCTGCTCAACCGCCACCCCAATCGCATCCCGATCCCTGACATCAAACAAAAGTGGCGTAAAATGTTCTCCCAATTCCGGCGCATCCTCAAGACGCCGAACCGACCCGAACACATGGAATCCAACCGCAATGGCCGCCCGGCTCGCGGCCAAGCCAATCCCGCTCGACACCCCGGTGATCACCACTGCCTCGCGGGTCACCACAGCAACGCAACACCCATCACAATCAGCACCAGCGCACTCATGATCGGAATCGTAACAACCAGAGAAGGAAAACGCTGCGCATGCGGATACACATAGACCGCCGCCAATCCCAGCGCAATCAACACCACCGCCAGCCCCACTGAAAAGCTCAGCAGCAACACCAGCCCATACAGGCTCTGTCCCCGCGACAGCGAAATCAACAACAGCGACAATGCCTCAGGACAAGGCACAATGCCCCCGGACACGCCCAAACTCCGCAGCGATAATGCATGGTTATGGCCCCCCGCAGTCCCCCCGCTTGACACAAGCACCTCAGACTTCGGCCGCAACCGCTGGTACAGCAACCACAGCCCAATCCCCGCCACCAACGCGCCACTGCACCGTTGCAACACCGGACTCAGCTTCTGCAAGTCCACGCTCTCCATCAGGTAATAGGCCAGCAAACCCAACACAAACACGCTTGCCGTATGGGTAAAGGTGACAATCGTCCCCAAGCGAAAAGCATCGACAGCAGACCCGCGAATCCCCGCCAGATAAGCAGCCACCACGGTCTTGCTATGTCCTGGCGTCAGCGCATGGGCCGCCCCCAGAATCGCGGCCGAACCAATCGAAAACACTCCTGGCGACAACAACAATTCAGAGAGCGTCGTCATGCCTTACGCAATGCTTCAGCCACCGCATCCATCTGCTCCAGGCTGTTATAGACATGCGGGGAAACACGGATGCCACGAATCGGTCCGCTGGGCGTCACGCTGAATGCCATGCCCTGGTCCTGGTAAAGCTTCTGATCGAGAACACGCAAATCGGCAACATGCGGTAAATCTGCCTTCACCACTCCACAATACAAGCCATCCCTGCGATTCGTCCGCAATTGCACCCTGGAATTTTCACTCAGCTTTGCCATCAACCGGCTGGTCAACTGCTTCACCCGCGCTTCTACAGCGGGCATCCCCACCAGATTCAAAAAATCAAAGCTCGCCTCCAGGGCCACCAGCCGCGCATCGTCCCGCTGGCCATAGGCCTCAAGAAAGCGCGCGCCGCCCTTGCCGTCTTCCGAATACCCAACGCTGACAATCGACGGCCAAACCTGCCGCAACCGGCTGCTCTTCACATACAGCAAGCCAGCCTCCAGCGGTCCCATCAACCACTTATGCGAACTCGTCGCATAGGAGTCACATCCCATCCGCCCCAAGTCCACTTGCATCATGCCCGCGCTCTGCGCTCCATCCACATGCGACCAAATGCCTTTGGCGCGCGCCGCTTGGCAAAGCCGCGCCACCGGATAGACCACGCCCGTACTGCTCGTCACATGGGTCAGCGCCAACACCTTCGTCTTCGCATGCAACGCCGCTTCCACCTTCGCCGCCAATGCATCGGAAGAATCGATCAACTGCGTCGCCTCCACAATCTTCAACACAAAACCCAGCCGCTTCGCCTGATTTCGCCACGAGTCCAGATTCGACGGATGATTGTCTTCGATCAACACCACCTCATCGCCTGCCTGCAACTGCAAGCCATGCACGATCGTGTTCGTCGCCTCGGACGTATTGCGCGTAAAGGCCAGTTCGTCCGTACTGACCCCAAAGAACTTCGCCGCCGTCGCGCGCACCCTCTCCCGCAGCGGTCCAAACTTCGCACGATTCTGAAAACTCGGGTCCGCCTCAAAGTCGCGCAGAAAATGCTGATGCCGCTCGAGCACTGGCATCGACGCCGGGCAAACATTCGCCGCATTCAGATACACCAAACCTTCCCGCAAGGGAAACTGCTTGCGAACCATCGCCCAAAAATTCTCATCACGAGTTGCAGTTGCCGCAGACTGCGCAAACGCACTCCACAGCGGGCTCATCCCAAGGGGCAGAAAACTTCGGCGCAACATAACGAGCGAGTATAGCCCAGCCCACTCCCCTTGACATTCTACGAGTGCAGCTCTATTCTCTGCCTAGAATGTCTACCAGGGATATCCCAGACCGCGTTGAGCTCCTGCAGGGCACTCTCGACCTCTTGATCCTCCGCACTCTGCTTCCCGGACAAGCCCACGGCCACGCTATTGCCAAAGCCATCGAGCTCCAGTCCGAAGAAGTGCTGCAAGTAGAGCAAGGCTCGCTCTACCCTGCCCTCCACCGCCTCCTCAAACGTGGCTGGATCACGGCAGCGGAGGGAATCTCCGAGAACAACCGAAAAGCAAAGTTCTATCGCCTCACCCCCAAGGGCCGCAAACAACTCATCGTCGAAACCAGCAAGTGGGACCGACTCACAGAAGCGATCGCCCGCATCCTGCGCCCAGCCAACGAACCCACCCCTTGACGGCGCCCAGCCTCAAAATGTATAGTAAGGTTTGTCTTTTGAGTGATTTAGCCACTCCTCCTCGTCTTCAAGGAACTCCCGAATGATCAAGCTCGACATCATCAACGAAGTGGTATCGAAGACCGGTATCACCAAAACCAAAGCGGAAATGGCCGTCGAGACCGTATTCGAAAGCATGAAGCGCGCCCTCGGCCAAGGCGAACGCATCGAGCTTCGTGGTTTTGGCATTTTCAACGTTCGTCCCCGCAAAACCGGCATTGGCCGGAACCCACGCACCGGCGACGAAGTGGCCATCCCCCCCGGCAAAGCGGTTCGCTTTAAGCCCGGCAAAGAACTCCAAACCCTCTAACCCGTGATCATTGAAGAGCAAAGGCGCCCCAGATACTGGCTCGCCCTCTGCCTCCTACTCCTCACTATCTGGACCACCGCCGCCGCAGGCTCGCGCATGGTCTTCAATTTCGACCACAATCTGCCGCCCTTCCGTTTCGACTACGACGGCTTCGCGCTGTTTGATAGTTTTTTCAATCCCCACGCGCTCTACACCGGGTTGTCCTTTGCCCTCCCTCTCATCCTCATCCTGCTCGCCCACGAACTCGGCCATTACTGCGCCTGCCTCTACTACCAGCTCGACGCGACGCTCCCCTATTTCCTCCCCGTCCCCACCTTCATCGGCACCTTTGGCGCCTTCATCCGCATCCGTTCGATCATCTATTCGCGCACCGTTCTCTTTGATGTCGGCGTCGCCGGCCCCATCGCAGGCGTCGTGGTCTTGCTCCCCTTCCTCTTCTTCGGCACTTGGCTCAGTCATGTGGCCCCCGGAGTAGCCACCTCGGGCGATCTCGTCTTCGGCACCCCGCTCCTCATTCGATTCTTTGAAGGCATCTTCTTCCCCGGCATCCCGCCCGACGACATCTACCTCCATCCCATGGCTCGCGCCGCCTGGGTCGGCATCTTCGCCACCGCATTGAATCTCCTGCCCATCGGACAACTCGACGGCGGCCATATCGTCTATTCGCTCACCGGCGCCTGGGCGAAAAAAATCTCGCTCGTCGCCATCGCGACGCTCATTCCCCTCGGCTACTTCTATCCCCCCTGGTGGGGTTGGGCCGTTGTCCTGTACTTCTTCGGCCGCCGGCACCCGCAGATCTTTGATGAGTCTCCGCTCGATCGCCGGCGCCGTCTCGTTGCCGCCGTCGCGCTCCTCATCTTCGTTCTCTGCTTTATGACCGTTCCGCTACGCTATTAATGTCGATGAAGATCTCTGCTGCCATCATCACCTTCAACGAAGAGCGAAATATTGGGCGGGCAATCGAGAGCCTTCGTTGCTGCGACGAAATCCTCGTCATCGACAGCGGTTCCTCCGACCGCACCGTCGAACTTGCCAAAATCCACGGCGCCACCGTCATCGAAACCTTCTGGCGCGGCTACGCGGCCCAGAAGAACTTCGCCGCTGAATCCTGCCAGCACGATTGGGTCCTCAGCATCGACGCTGACGAAGCCTTGAGTGAATCCCTCGAAGGTGAAATCTGGCAACTCAAAAAGAACGGCCCCAGCTTCGACGGCTACACGATGCCGCGTTTGGCCCAATATCTAGGCCGCTGGATCCTCCACTCCGGCTGGTACCCCGACCGCAAAGTGCGTCTTTTCCACCGCTCAAAGGCCAAATGGGTCGGTGAATACGTCCATGAAAGCGTGGTCGTCGAAGGACGCGTCGGACATCTCGAAACCAATCTGCTCCATTACACTTGTTCTTCGCTCAGCGAACACCTCAAGAGTATGGACCGCTACACGACACTCGCCGCCGAGCAAATCGTCGCCACCAGAAAACCCATCCGTTGGCGCAACATGGCCATCGACCCCGCCTGGACTTTCTTCAAGAGCTACTTCATCCAGCGCGGCTTCCTCGACGGAGCCGAAGGCCTCGCCATTGCCTACATGGCGGGAATCTACACTTTCCTCAAATACGCGAAAGCGAGAAACTTCTCCCCGCAACGATGAGAATCCTGCTTGCCGATTCCGGCTGGAAAATGCGCGGCGGCCAATGGCAAACCTTGTACCTCGCCGAAGCCCTGCGCGAACACGGGCATACCGTCACGTTGCTTGCCCGCCACGGTTCCCTGCTCTGGGATCTTGCGACGCGTGCGCATCTGCCGGTCCGCCATCTTGGTCTCACCACAATGTTCGCGCTGAGCAAGTCGAACGAAGTGATCCACGTTCAGGATGCCTCGTCGCACACCCTTGCTGCCATCGCCGCTCGGCAACCCTTCGTCGTTTCGCGCCGTGTCGCCTTCCCGATCAAGCAAACCTATCTCTCCCAGCGCAAATATGCGCGCCCTGCCGGTTATCTCGCCATCTCGCAGGCCGTCGCGAGAGAGCTCCGCCGTGCCTCGATTGACTACAGCCGCATCCGCATCGTGCCCGACGGCGTTCCCGATGTCGAACCCGCCAAGTACCAGCCCCACGTGGCCGCTCTCAAGAGTGATGACCCCGGCAAACTGAATAACCTCATTCGCGAATCCTGCACCAAGGCCGGTGCGGAACTCCTCCTCAGCGACAATCTCTCGGAAGCAATCAGCAGCGGCTTCCTCTTCCTCTACCTCAGTGAGAACGAAGGTCTCGGCTCAGCCATCCTTTTGGCCATGGCCGCCGGCCTCCCGATCATCGCTAGCCGTGTCGGCGGCATTCCCGAGGCCGTCGACGAAGGCTTCTCCGGCCTCCTCGTCCCCAACGACAGCACCGCGATTGCCCAGGCCATCAACATCCTGCGCGAAGATCGCAACCTCGCCCTCCGCTTCGGCGAGAACGCCCGCCGCCGCTACCTCAAGTACTACACACTCCAGCACATGGTCGACAACACACTCGCCGCCTACCGGGACCTGCTCCATGTTTGAGATCCTCCTCGCCGCCGTCTTCGGCCTCGTCATCGGTAGCTTCCTCAACGTCTGCATTTACCGCCTCCCACGCGACCTCAGCGTCGTCGCTCCCCGCTCCTTCTGCCCCGAATGCGGCACCCCCATCCCCTGGTATCACAACATCCCCGTCCTCTCCTGGCTCCTCCTCCGAGGCAAATGCAGCCACTGCCAGGCCCCCATCTCCTGGCGCTACCCGCTCGTCGAGCTCACGACAAGCCTCCTCTTCGCGCTCGCGCTCTGGCGCTACGGCCCCACGCCGGACGCCATCAAGCTCTGCCTCTTCTCTGCCTTGATCGTCGGCCTCATTTTCATGGATCTCGAAGAGCGCATCCTCGCCGACGAACTCACCATCGGCGGCATGAGCGTCGGCTTCCTGCTCAGCATCTTCGTTGCGATGCCCCGCTTCATCGGCCACTTCTTTTTGCCGCCCGAATGGCGTGAGAACTGGCTCAGTCTCGGCGAAAGTCTCATCGGCGGCCTCGCCCCGGCCCTCGCGCTGTTCACCATCGGCGAAGTCTATTACCGCATCCGTGGCCGCGAAGGCCTCGGTCTCGGCGACGTCAAAATGATCGGCATGGTCGGAGCCTTCTACGGTCTCCAGGGCGCCTTATTGACCCTCATCATCGGCAGCCTCACTGGTTCCATCGTCGGGCTGCTCTTCATCACCCTCACAAAGAAGGACGCCAAAACCTACGAACTCCCCTTTGGCACCTTCCTCGGCTTCGCCGCGCTCCTCCCCCCCTTCCTCTTTCCAGAACCTGGCGGACTCATCGGTGTACCATGGTAGGTTCCGCATGACCGAGTTGTTTGCTGCACTCAAGCCCGGGTCGGAGGAGTGGCTCCTGGCCACCAGTCTCGATCCCGCCCGCTTGCCCCGCCATATTGCCGTCATCATGGACGGCAACGGCCGCTGGGCCAAGGAGCGCCGTCTCCCGAGAATAGCCGGCCACAAATCGGGTGTCGACAGCGTCCGCAATATTGTCGAAAGCGCCGCGCGCCTGGGCATTGAAGCGCTCACCCTCTACGCCTTTTCCACTGAAAACTGGAAGCGCCCCAGCCTCGAAGTCGAAGCCCTCTTCCGCCTCCTCCGCCTCTATCTGCACTCGGAGCTGGCAACGCTGATGAAGAACAACGTCCGCCTCGGCGCCATCGGCCGCATTAGCGGTCTGCCCAGCGGCGTCCAAAAAGAACTCCAGCACGTCATCGATCTCACGGCTTCCAACACCGGGCTCCGTCTCAACCTCGCCTTGAACTACAGCGGCCGCACAGAACTCGTCGACGCCGTCAAGTCCATCGTGGCCTCTGGCATCCCGCCCGCGCAAATCAACGAAGACACCATCGAGCGCGCACTCTACACCAGCGCCCTCCCCGAACCCGACCTCCTCATCCGCACTTCAGGAGAGATGCGTATCAGCAACTTCCTCCTCTGGCAGATCGCCTACACCGAACTCGTCGTCAGCCCCACTCTCTGGCCCGACTTCCGTTGCCGCCATCTCCTCGAAGCACTCCTCGAATTCCAACGCCGCGAACGCCGTTTCGGGGGCGTCGAAGCCGCCAAGGAAGAAGCACAGGTCGACTTAGCCCTTCGATGAAACGAGTCCTCACCGCACTCTGGCTGATCCCCGCCAGCACCTACAGCATCTTTTTTGCTCCCCCTCTGGTCTTCGCGATTGTCATCTCCGTTGTCGCCGTCCTCTGCTACCGCGAATATACGCGCATCGTCGACAACCAGGGCCTCGCCAGCACGGCCCTGCTCGGCTATCCGCTCGGGCTGCTCCTGATGAACTTCCCCGGCCTCGCCTGGTACGACATCTTCCTGCTCGCCCCCATTGCCTTAGCCATTGGCCTGCGATCGAAAGACCTCAAAACCGGTTTCGCCAGCTCCGGCGCTTTCGCCCTCGGCCTGCTCTACATCTTTGGAGCCTGGCGCTGCGGCATCGCGCTGCACGAGCGGAGCGCCCACTGGCTCTTCTTTGCGGTCGCCTTGAACTGGGCAGGCGACATCAGCGCCTATTACACCGGCCGCACCTTTGGCAAGCACAAGCTAGCTCCCACCATAAGCCCTGGAAAGACTATTGAAGGCGCACTCGGCGGCATCCTCGCCACCGTCGTCTTCGGCTGCCTCTATCTCCCCTACTTCATCCCCGAAATCAGCCTCGGCGAAGCAGCGATTCTCTCGATTCTCGGCAACATCGCCGGCCAAACGGGCGACCTCGCCGAAAGCGCTCTCAAGCGCGGCGCGGCCATGAAGGATTCCGGCACCATGCTCGCCGGACACGGCGGCTGGCTCGACCGTCTCGACTCCAGCCTCTTCTCGCTCCCAATGGTCTATTGGACTCTCTTAGCATTCCAACGTTGGCAATAAACTTATGGCACTTCCCGATCCCCAACCCGTACTCTTCCTCATGGAGGCCTTCCGCCGCTCCCAGGCTATGTTTACCGCGGTCGATCTCCGGGTCTTCGACCATCTCCAACATGCCCCGCTCGGAGCCGCGCAACTCGCCACGCTCCTCAAGGCGAATCCCGACGCCGTCGAGCGCCTCTGCTCCACCTGTGTCGCGCTCGATCTCCTCACCCTCGACAACGGCTTGTATGCGAACACGCCCGCGGCCCAGACCTATCTCGTGCGCGACTCAGAACACTGCCTCATCGGCTACATCGAGTACTCGCAGAAAGCGCTCTGGCACCTCTGGTCCAAGCTGCCCGAGGCGGTCCTCGAAGGTACCCACCGCTGGGAGCAGGTCTACGGCAGCCAAAGCGGTCTCTTCGATCACTACTACAAAACGGAAGAAGACAAACGACGCTTCCTGATGGGCATGCACGCTTACGGGCTCATCAGTTCGCCGCAGGTCGCCAAGGCCTTCGATCTCAGCGCCTTCACCCATCTCTGCGACCTCGGCGGCGCCACAGGCCATCTCGCCATTGCCGCCTGCCAATCCGATCCGAAGCTCAAGGCAACCGTCTTCGATCTCGAACAGGTACTGCCCCTCAGCAAAGAGATCATCGCCAAAGCGGGCCTCTCCGATCGCATCGGTACCGCCGGTGGGAACTTCTTTGAAGGAGCACTCCCCCCAGCCGATCTCTATTCTCTCGGCCGCATTCTCCACGATTGGACGCCCGAAAAGATCACCAAACTGCTCCGTAAAATCCATGCGGCGCTCCCGCCCGGTGGTGCAGTTCTCATCGCCGAGAAAATCCTCGACGAGTCTGGTACCAAGCCACTCTGGGCTTTGCTTCAGACCTTGAACATGCTGGTCGTCACCGAAGGCAAGGAGCGCCGCTTCAGCGAGTATCAGGCCTTACTCCAAGAGACGGGCTTTAAGGACATACGCTACGCCGTACTGCCCAACTCGCCTCTGGACGCCATTCTCGCCTGGAAAAATACTTAACCCTTAGCAGCCCGCCGTTTGGCTCTGTGGTGCCTTGCAGCGGCATCATACTTCTGCAACTGTTCCGGAGTTAGCACTCCGGCCACCTTTTGGTGTGTCGTCGCACGAATCGCCTTAAAGTCCTCTCTCGAAGCCTTGTTCTTGCGCGCCTCCATCATAGCTTGGCGCTGTTCCTTCATAATTTCCTTCATCTGCGTTCTCTGATCGTCAGAGAGACCCAGTTTTTGTGCCATACGATCGCCACGATGCGGCGCTTCAGCGTAGCTCATGCCCGTCAATAAAGTGGCCGCCATCATCAAGCGAAGAATTGTGGTTTTCATGGTGAATCAACTCCTACCAATAAGAACGCTGAACACCATCTTTGGTTCCGCCCACATTGTAAAGAGATGTGACGGCAAGCCCTCTTCTCTTTAACTAACTTTACGCAACGGCAACAAACGAGCTTGGGTCTCACCAGTATCCATTGACCCTATGCAGCCCCCACTCTTAACTCAAACCCAATCCCGGCGCACCACGCTCGCTTCCCTGCTTGGCGCGGGCGCCGGTCTCTTCATTCCGGCCTGGAACGAGACCATCGAAGCAGCAGAAACGCTCACCTGCGTCGGCACCGCGCCCACCACAACCGAAGGCCCTTACTGGGTCGACGAGAAGCTCTTCCGCTCTGACATCCGCACAGACCCAGCCAACGGCGTTGCCCGTGCCGGCATCCCCCTCGCCCTCACCATCAATCTACAGAATCTCGCTACTTCCACCTGCACTCCGCTCAGCGGCGCTTATGTGGACATCTGGCACTGCGACGCCAAAGGCATCTATTCGGACGAGCCCGCCTACAACCCCGGCGGAGGCACCGGAACCGTCGTCACCACCGGCCAGAAGTTCCTGCGTGGCTACCAGATCACAGATGACAACGGACAAGTCAAATTCACCACCATCTATCCCGGATGGTATTCCGGCCGCACCATCCACATCCACATCCGTGTGCGCACTTATTCCGGCACCAGTGTACTCAGTAACTTCGTTTCGCAGATCTTTTTCGACGAGGCCATCAATAACCTCGTCATGAAAGAAAGTGACTACACACGCACCACCAATCGCGACACAACCAACAACTCCGACATGATCTATCAAGTGGCGAATAATACGCGGATGTTAGCCAGCACCACTGGGAGTATCGCAGCCGGCTACAGTGCCACCATCACACTCGGGGCCACCTTCCGCACCGCCAGCGCCGCCGCGCCATCGATTGCCACTGGAGGAGTTGGCAATTCGGTCAGTGGCGCTCCCGGCGCAACACCTGGGGCCTGGATCAGTATCTATGGATCCGGTCTTGCGGCAACGACACGCCTGCTCGAAAGCACAGACCTCATCAACAACATCATCCCCACCACCCTCGGTGGCGTCAGCGTCAAGCTCAATAGCAAGGACGCCTTCCTCCAGTACATCAGCCCCTCGCAGATCAACATCCTCGCTCCCGCCGATGCCAGTCGCGGCACGGTCACCCTCACCGTCACCAATGCGGCGGGTACATCCAATGCCGTCTCCACCACGCTTCTCGACGTCCTGCCTGGTCTGTCGGTGCTCTCGAACTACGTCCGGGCGGTGCGCTCTGATGGAGTGATTATCAACGGGACCGGAGCCATCGAAGCAGGTTATCCCACCACCGCCGCGGTCGGCCCCGGCGACATCATCTCGCTCTTCGGCACAGGCTTCGGAAAGACAAATGAAGCAGAAACCGGCGGCGCGGTCTTCACCGGCGCCTATCCCACAGCCAATGAAGTCCGTGTCACCATCGGCGGCCAGATGGCCAAGGTCCTCTTTGCAGGTCTGGTCGGCCCGGGCCTCAACCAGATCAATGTCGTCGTCCCGGCAACCCTTGCCGATGGTGATCAACCCGTACTCGCTACGGTTGCCGGTGGGAGCACCCAGGCAGGAGCCCTCCTCAAAGTCGCCGCCAGCGCCAAACTCACCGCCGCCTTACAATCCCGCCGCGGCCCCTTCCACGCACTCTCCACCATCGAACGCATGATCGCCCTCGGCGGCTTGCTCACACCCGAACAACGCCTCGAAGCAAGCGCCCCGCATCACAAGCCCGGCGCCTGCCTGGTCCAGCTCGCCTAGTCCCGCGCGCAAAATCGACATAATAAGACAATGCAACGTCTTGCACTCTCCCTTCTCCTCGTGGCTGGTTCTCTCCCTGCCGCAAGTCCCTTTGTCGGTCGCTGGGATTTCAACATCACAACCCCCGGCGGCAATCGCGCCAGTTGGCTCGGAATCCAGGAAAAAAATGGCGCGCTCGAGGTCTGGTTCCAACCCACCGGTGGAAACGTCTTCAAACTCGATGAAGTTTCGCAGAAGGGCAACCACCTCACCCTCACCGTCGGCAAGGCAACGCAGAAAGGCCCCGCCACCACCTGGGATCTGGAGGCCGCAGGCGACAAGCTCACCGGCACCATGAAGCGCGGCGAGACCACCACCGCTCTCAATGGCGTCCGTGCTCCAGAACTCAAGCGTCCCATGCCGAAAGCCTGGACCAAGCCAGAACCACTCTTCAACGGCAAGGACCTCACGGGCTGGGAACCCATCGGCAAGCCCTCTGACAGCCACTGGGTCGTCAAGGACGGCTATCTCGTCAACGAAGACCACGGGGCGAACCTCAAGTCCACCCGCAGCTTCGACGATTTCAAGCTCCACTTTGAAGTCAACTGCCCGGACCACGCCAACTCCGGCTTCTATCTCCGTGGCCGCTACGAGCTCCAGCTCGAATCAGAAGCCGTCAGTCACAACCCGCCCGAGCGCCGCATTGGCTCCATCTATGGCCGCATTGCTCCGGAAGGCGACCTCCCGCGCAAGACCGATGTCTGGGACAGCTTTGACGTCACTCTCGTCGGCCGCACCGTCACCGTCGTTCGCAACGGCGTCACCACCATCAACGCGAAGGAAATCGAAGGCATCACCGGCGGCGCTCTCGATGCAAACGAAGGCGAACCCGGCCCCTTCTACATCCAGGGCGACCACACCGGCGGCCTGAAGTTCCGCAACATCACCGTTGCAGTCCCCAAGCGCTAACACCATCCATCCACAAGCAACAAACCAGAGCGGGCGCCCACGGCCCGCTCTTTACTTTGCGCGAAACTTTGCCACAAAACCCACCCGCCAAGCGTTATCAGGATGTGAACGCTGGAAGCACGCTATACCCCAAACCAATGGATGGAAGCGATTCCCAAGACCTCGACACCATTTTTTGCGCTCACTTTGCGCGCATCGCCCGCGCCATTGGCAGGGTCACGCAAGACCAGGCCCGCGCGGAAGAACTCGCCGTCGAAGTCTTTCTCAAATGGAATCGCCACCCCAAAGCCCAGGGTCCGCACGCCGAAGCTTGGCTCCACCGCACTGCCGTCCGCGAAGCCCTCGATGAACTCCGCCGCCTCCAGCGTCGCAGCCGCTTCGAGCGCCTCTTCGCCTTCTTCCATCGCTCGCCGCCCACGCCCCACCAGGTCTATGCGGCAAGCCTCGAACGGGCGAATGTGCGAAACGTCCTCGCGGCGCTACAACAGCGGCAGGCAGAGCTCTTGCTCTTGTGGAACGAGGGCCTCAGCTACCGCGAAATGGCTGCAGCCCTCGAAGTCAATCCCTCCTCCATTGGCAGTCTTCTCGCACGTGCACAAGAAGCGTTCCGAAAGGAATATCTGAAACGTTATGGAAAATAATCTCGAAAGCCGTTGGGTCAGAGACCGTCTCGCCACCCTCGAACCCAGTTGGACGCCCAACTCGGTCCGGGCCCGCGCACTCCTCGAACAAAAGCAAAGGCCCGCCACGCCTCGCAAGATCTGGATGGCTGCGGCCACCGCGGTGGCGCTCCTCGCGATCCTCGTCACCCTCCCGCAAAGCCGCGCCCTCGCACAAAATCTCTGGGATCGCCTCTTCTTGAACCACGTCGAGATCACCCGCCTCGATCTCTCGAAGCTCCCCCTCGACACCCGAATCACCACCAACGGCTTCAGCAGCAATCTCCGCGACGCCGAACAAGCTAGGCAACTCGCCGGCTTCACGCCCAATCTCCCCAAAGAGGGCACACCGCAATGGTCCGTCATCGGCCCCATCACTCTTCACCAGACCATTCTGTCCAAGTCCGGAAACCTCCCCGTAGACTGGGAAGGCATCCAGCTCCAAACAGAGATCGGCCCCATGATCGTGGCCACCTATCCCGACGGCAGCCAGATTCTCCAGGGACAACCGATCGCGCTGCGCGTCCCCACCAGTTTCCCCTTGGAGCTGTTCGTCGAAACCGCCTTCCGCAGCATCGGTGCCACCCAGGCAGAAGCAAAACTCCTTGGCAGAAACTTCGCCGCCAATCCGGCATGGTTCCTCGACATTCCCAGCGACAAAGCGGTCAGCATCCAAGCCCTCTCCATCCAAGCCAGCCCTGCCCTGCTGCTCGAAGAATTCGACGGCCAGGGAACGCTCAAGGAAGCCACCGTCCTCTACAGCACCCCAGACCGCATCTACCTGGTCCGCAGCAGAACCAGGCAACAAAGCATCCGCCTCGCAAATTCTCTGTAGCAAATCGTTCGGATTTCAAATTTCGCCTGCTATCGTCTCGACAGGAGAAGGCCCGCGAGCAATCGTGGGCCCTTTCTATTTGCAACAGAGAGGAACCACCATGGCCACAAGCAAACAGATTGAAGCCAATCGTGCGAACGCACGCCGCTCCACCGGCCCTGCAACAACAGAAGGCAAGGCCCGTTCCGCAAAAAACAGCATGGGCCACGGCCTCCACGCCAAGCCGGAAACTTGCTTCCAACAGAATCCCGAGCACGAAGAAGCCTACAACGCGCTCGCCAGAAAACTGCGGCAAGACTGCCAGCCCAATTCCGAGCTCGAAGAAATCACCTTTGCCCGCTACGCCTGGGCCACATTCCAATCCCAGCGTGCCCGCGTCCTTGAGGCCCACACCGAAGCCCGCTGGCTCGAAGATCCCGACAACTCCAAACGCTTCGCCACCATGGAACGCACCATCAAGCTCGCCGCCCTCCACGAACGACGCGCGGACAAAGCACTCCGGGAACTGCGCCAGCTCCAGAAAGACCGCTTCGCCGCCTACGAAGTTGACGCTGAACTCTGTGTGATGGGTCAGGAACTCAGGATCCCCAGAAGCTTCCCCACAACGGAGCTCCGCAAATCAAACTTGCAAAAAACGAACCCAAATTACCTCGCCCAAAAGCCAAGCGAAGCGCAGCAAAACCTCAAAACAGAATCACCTCATCCAGCGAGCGATCATATGCGCGGCCAAGCCAATAACCAGCAATCGCACTGCCAAGCGCCACAAACGCCGTCGGACCCTGCATCGCCTCCCGACTCCCTGTAGCCGCGCCTCCGATGGCTACGGCAGCGTAAAAGCCACCCAGAGTGCCGATCACCCGCCCTCCTATGCGCTTCTTTCTCACCTGTACCCTCGCAATGGAGTCTCGCGCAATCGTCTGGAGTCCCTTTCCGATCCTCGCGCCCTTCGACGTCTTCTCGACATCGAACTGCAAACCCTCCGGGCTCACCGAGATCCACCGCCCCTGCACCTGATTCCCGTCCAGAAGCTGCACCATCACCTGACGGCCAGCGAATACCGTCGGCGTCTGCTCCCAGGCAATTCGCTCCTGCCCCAAGATCGGAAGAGCAGCCCAAAGACAAAGCAAAACAATTCTCATAGCAGAAGCCTAGAGCCCCCACGCCCCTGAGGGTTGAGCTACTGTGACACTATTTACGCTGTCACAAGACCACGAAGTTCTTCGACAGATTCGCTCGATACAATCCGAAACACAATCGGCTGTCACTGTTTTGGAAACGCAGCGCCGCTCACCACGTCCGCCGCCACAATCGCGCAAGCCTGCAGCCCCTCTTGCCATCCGGCTTTCGCCGGATTCCGCAGCAACACTTCATCTGGCGGAAACCCTAAGGCCGCGAGCAAGGTCGAAGCCCAACTCAGTACCGACGCCGATCGGGAAACATCTGCGATCAGAATCGCCACCGGCGGCCGTTCCCTGCCCGCCACAATCTCCTGCATCGATCGCAACTGAATCACCCGAAACGGAGTATCGCCTAAATGAGCAACCACAGCCTCCACTTGGCCAGCACTCACCAACACACAAGTGCCCCTCTCAAACTCATCCTCTGGGCGGGCGGAAGCAATCGGCTGTCCCAAGGACTCACTCAGTTCCGTTGCCAGAATCAGAGCCAGTTCCGGATCAGGATCCACCACCACAAAACGCCGGGCCTTCCGGCGCTGCACCTGACGCTCGATCGCAGCCTGAATGTCTTCGATGCAATAGCCAAGTCCTTGTGCCTCGCCAATCCAGTTCTCCACCAGCGGATCCAGCTCCAATGCGGTGGAAGGAAAACGGAACTGCCGCACAAAGACACCACTCCCAGGAAGAGAACGAACCCAACCCCGCTTCGCCAGGTCTTGATATACCGCATGCACGGTATTGCCATGAATACGCAGCTTCCGGGCCAGATCCCGCACACTCGGGAGCTTCTTGCCGGGTGCAAGCTGACTGCTGAGAATGCCAAGCAGTAACTGCGAACTCAACTGTTCCCGGATGCAAATCGAAGACCGGCGCGAGATCCACAGCGGCATCATATTGCCGTTCATCATAGCTTCCCTGCAACCGGACTGCATTGACACCAGCATCTCGGTCCGCTATATTCCTAAAATACTGTAGTTTCAACAGCTTGTCGGGAATCTGTTACAAAGTACTCTCTTCGCGGATCCGCCTTGTTGCCGGCCCGTTTCCCGTACAGCCTGTATGCATTGAACAGCGAAACTAGAGTTTTGCAAATGGAGATTCGGCAATGGCCAGCTTGCCCGATGAGCGGAACGCGGAAGCGCCGCTCAAACCACAACACCGAGACGTGGAAGAACACCCTGTGATGCCCGGAGCCCCTGTAGAAGGGGTGGAGGCGGAACAGGACTCTTCGAGCGGCGAGGAAAACTACGAACAGATGATGGCCGAGTATGGCCACATCGAAGAGAATCACGACGGCGAAGTGATCCTCGGTCACATCCTCAGCATCTCCGACGACACGGTCATCGTGGACATCGGTCAGAAGACTGAGGGCTTTGTGCCGCGCGACCAGTTCCTCCAGGAGATCAACGTCGGCGACCAGATCGAAGTCGTTGTGGATCGCTCTGGCACCAGTCCCGAAGGATTTCTCTATCTTTCTCACGAGAAAGTGCGGCGCCTCCGTCATTGGGACACGCTCGAACAGGCAATGAACGAGGGTCTTCTCGTCAGCGGTCATGTGTTGGCCAAGGTCAAAGGTGGTCTCAGCGTGGATGTCGGCGTACGCGCCTTCATGCCCGCTAGCCAGATCGACCTCCGGCCCACTCACAATCTCGACCAGTTCGTCGGCCAGGACATCCCCGTCCGCATCCTCAAGCTGAACCGCCGCAAGGGCAATGTCGTTGTCTCCCGCCGCATGGCCATCGAAGAGGAAGTCACAGCCAAGCGTTCCGCCGCGCTTGAAAGCATCTTTGAAGGGGCTGTCCTCGAAGGCACGATCAAGAACCTCACCGACTACGGCGCCTTCGTCGACCTCGGTGGCATCGACGGTCTGCTCCACATCAGCGACATGAGCTACGGCCGGGTCAATCACCCGAGCGACGTCGTCGCCAGTGGCCAGCCCGTCACCGTACGAGTGCTCCGCTTCGACCGCGAGAAGGGCCGCATCTCGCTCGGCATGAAGCAGCTCTTTGTCGATCCCTGGGAGACAGCCGTCGAGCGCTACGTGATCGGTTCCCATCTCCAGGGCCGCGTCGTCAGCGTCACCGACTACGGAGCATTTGTCGAAATCGAACCCGGCGTCGAAGGCCTCATTCATATCTCAGAGATGACCTGGAGCCGGCGCATGAAGCACCCGGGCAAGGTCGTCAAGCCTGGTGAAATGGTCGAGGCAATCGTGCTCGATATCCGTCCGCAGGACAAGCGCGTTTCCCTCGGTCTCAAGCAGCTCGAAGCCGACCCCTGGACCACACTTGGCGAGCGCTACAGCGTCGGCAGTGTCGTCGAAGGCCGCGTCCGCAAGCTCACTGACTTTGGAGCCTTCATCGAAATTGAAGAAGGCATCGATGGCCTCGTTCATGTCAGCGACATGAGCTGGACCAAGCACGTCAAGCACCCCTCAGAGCTGTTGAAGAAAGGACAGATGGTCCAGGCCGTCATCCTCCAGATCGACACCGGCCACCGCCGTCTCAGCCTCGGGATCAAGCAGTTGGAGCCAGACGCATGGGAAACTTTCTTTAACACCCACATGGTGAACGAGATTGTCACAGGCAAAGTGGTCCGTGTCGCGAATTTCGGAGTTTTCGTCGAACTCGCCCCCGGCGTCGAAGGTCTGTGTCACAATTCCGAAGTGCCCGGTAGTGAATCCCGCGGCGCAGGTGCCGCACCTCTGCCCGTGGGCAGCGAGCACGAATTTAAGATCATCCGAATGAACGAAACCGAAAAGAAAATCGGCTTGAGCATGAAGGCCGTTGGCGAAGAAAAAGACCGCGCCAGGCTGAAGGGCTATCAAGAGCAGGCAGAAGCTGCCAGCCAGAGTTTCGAGGCCCAAAATCAGGATGGGGAGGAAGGCTAGACGCCAATGACCAAAGCCGAATTAATTGAAGAAGTATCGCGAGTTGTCGAGATGACTCGCAAGGACTCCGAAATCATTGTCGAAGCTATCTTCGACAGCGTGGTGCGGAGCCTGAAGTCCGGCGAGAAAATCGAAATCCGCGGCTTCGGTAGTTTCCGTACCCGCGAGCGCCAGTCCCGCATTGGCCGCAATCCCAAAACCGGAGCCCGCGTCGAAGTACCCGCCAAGCGGATTCCTTACTTCAAGCCTTCGAAGGAACTGAAAGATCTCGTCAACGGTGACGAGTCCACCCCCGCGGCCTAAATCCGTGGACCATCTCTGGAGCCCCTGGCGCTACCGCTACGTAACCAAGGAAGACACAGCACGCCCTGCCTGTGTCTTCTGTGAAAAGCAGAACGAACTCACCGTCTTCACGGCCCAACACTGCTACGGCCTGCTGAATCTCTTCCCCTACACCAACGGCCACATGATGATTGCGCCCTTCGAGCATGTCTCGCGCATTGAGGACCTGCCGGAGCCAGCCTGGATCGAGATGATGCGCATGGCCCGGCTTGCCGAACGCAACATCCGCGCCGCCTACCGTTGCGAGGGTCTCAACCTCGGCTTCAACATCGGTTCGGTGGCAGGCGCAGGCATCGCCGGCCACATCCACCTCCACGTCCTGCCACGCTGGAATGGCGATGCAAACTTCATGACCGTCATCGGCGAAACCCGCGTCCACCCCGAGAGCCTCGAAGACTCTCTTGCCAAACTCACCGCCTGCGACTGGACCCTCAGCGCCCTGTAAAGGCGAAGCGCTGCGTCACCCCATTCCCGGCGTCCACCTCGATCACATTCGTCCCCCGCCCCAACACCAGTTCCACCCCAATCGCGCCCGCCACATCAAAGTCCCGGTCCTGCACCTCGCGCACATTCCCTGCCCCGCTGACCACCGTCACGCTCGGCTTCGCGCCCAGCACCATTCCGTTCTCATCCATCACCCGGAAGAACAGCAAGTCCTGCTGCACCGTTCCAGACCGCGCGCTGCTCGCCTGGTAGAGCACCTGAATCTCTGCGGCTTCTTCCTTCGCCTTGCCATACCAATAAGGCACTCGTAAGACCGCGCCGCCTTCCTGCTGCAACAGCACAACACCCGAATAAGCACCGGGAGCCACCGCGGGCAGATCGAGACTCAGTGTGAGCGTCGCGGCTTCATGCGGCGGCAGTTCCAACTCGCTCGTGGAGATCGCAGGAGCAATTCCCTCCTTCGCCTCCACGGACACCTGATAAGTCGCAGCCGTGCTCTGCAGATTCGTCACCTGGATCGTATGGTCCTTCGCCGTGAACGAGACGCTGATCGGCTCAAAGCGAAGCGTCGCATCGAGCGCATTTGTCAGATGCAAGAGCCCCGCGCCACTTTGCACTACAGTCAACTGCGGCAGCGGTTTCGCGCTATTCACCAGTAGAGAGCGATAGTCGATCGGCTTCAATCCGGGGCGTGCCGCCTTCAACACCGCAGCCGCACCCGCCGTGATCGGCGAGGAAAAACTCGTCCCGTTGATCAACCCATAACCGCTTGCCGAATACACCTCGCCGCCCGCATAGTTCGACTCGGCCGCCGTATAGACATTCGTCCCAACCGCAACCAGATCGGGCTTGATCGGCACTCCCGAAACAGGTCCACGCGCGCTGAAGCTGGCCAGACGATCGGGACTCACATCCCGCGCCTTCACCGCAAGGTCCAGCGTCACATCCAGCGAGGCGGCCTTCGAAAGTTCGTCCTCATATCGAATCCCATCGGCATAACGCAGAAACACAGCAGGCAGTGTCGCAGCACCGGCAGACATTGTGATGAAGTCGGTCGAACGTGCCGCATCCGAATAGATCACCGCGGCAACGGCTCCAGCAGTAGCCGCATTGTTGATCTTCACCTCAAAGCTGCAAGTCCCACGCACAATCAACGCAATCTGCCCGCGCAGGCGATCCCCAGAGAAGCGGTCGCAGGCAAGGCCGGCGCTCACCATGGCGGCCGCAATTGAATTGGTCCCCGTTGTCTGCGAACCTGCCAGCGCCGGCGCAGAACTCCCATCCGCCGCAATCAGACCCGCGGCAAAGAGACGTCCATTCTCTGAAGCGCCCACCGTCAACGCAGTAGGGGCCGTACCCGGCGAGCTAAGCGTCGCATGGCCCGGGCCATCATTGCCCGCCGAAACCACAACGATCACCCCCGCCTCTTCCGCCTTCGCCAGCGCCTGCACAATCGGATCATTCTCAGGCCTCGCCGCCAGCATTGAGCCGAAGCTCATATTGATCACATCCATCCCATCGGAAACCGCGTCTTCGATCGCCTGGAGAATCGCCGAGTCCGTCGTGCTGTCGTTGTAACCGGGGGTGCCGAAGATCTTATAGACCCCGAGATATGCCGCGGGCGCCATTCCGGCCAGCGGACCGATCGGCGAATCATGGCTCACCCCCGCGGCGGACATCGCCACCGCCGTGCCATGCCCACTGCGGTCGAGAACGCTCGGATCCGGGTCCCGGTAAGCCCAGAGAGTCGGATAGCTGCGCGCAACAATCACCTTGTTGTTCGTATACGCCTGATCCCGCGCATAGTTCCATTTCGGAAAGCCCTCGAGCACAGGCAAAGTCGCCGACTGGAACCCGGGATGACTCGCCTCAATCCCACTGTCAAGAATTCCAATCTTCATGCCCGCCCCAGCATGTTCGAGCCCCAGACGTTCCCAGGCAGCAGCCACCGCATGCACCTGCGCGGCCCGATCGAGAGTCTTCTGGAAAAGCCGCACCTTATGGACGCGCTCGACACCGGCAAGCTGCCGCAATTGACGGACATCCGTCTCTTCGTTCTGCCCCTCCACCATCAGCGCATTCGCAACCAGTTCGGTATGCCCCAAGGTCTGAAAGCCCCGCGCGCTGAGTTCGGAGCGCACTCCATTCTGGCGCTGCCGCACACGCGTCCGCCGTTCCGCCTGCCGCATTTCGCCAGGCTCATTCTTCAGAACAACGATGTATTGGTTCGGGACGAATTGTCCCCAGAACGGGAGGGAGAGAAGGAGGAGGAAGATCAAACGCATAACAGCTCTACTGAGTGGAACAACCCAACAGACGCCTCGATGTCGCGTTTCGATTCGATTGCGGTGTAAAGAAAGGTTAAGTGAAAAAGGGAGAGAACCTTCCGGTGCTCTCCCTTTTCAGAGGAAAATGATCCAGGTCGCGATTAGCTGACGTGCGGTTCGAGCATCTTGACCAGATCGCTCTTTGAGACGGCGCCCACGCGCTGCTCGACGATCTGTCCGCCCTTGAACAACAGAAGAGTGGGAATCCCGCGCACGTTGTAGCGCATGGCAGTGCCACCATTGTCATCGACATTCAGCTTGCCGACCTTCAATTTGCCGTTGTACTCATCAGCAACAGCGTCCACAGTCGGGGCAATCATCCGGCACGGTCCGCACCATTCGGCCCAAAAATCGACCAGGACAGGCTTGTCTGAGTTCAAAACCTCAGTGTCCCAAGCCGAATCGGAAAAATTAAGTGTATTTGCTCCAGCCATTATTCAATCTCCAAGGGTTAAGATGCGTACCAAACGGGAAAGTTGCAAGCTAGCTCTCCAACAATTCACGGTACAGTTCCGAATACTGCCGGGCCGATTTCGCCCAGGAGTAATCCCGTCCCATCGCACTCTGCCGCATTTTCTCGAACCGGTCCTTGTCTCCATACACCGCCAGGGCGTGCCGGAGACACTCTGCCAAATCCCAGCTCTCAAAACGCCAGAACTTGAAGCCCGTCTCTGCATCAATCGTATCATCCAGACCACCGGTCGCGCGAACCACCGGCAGAGTCCCATAGCGCAGACTGTACATTTGATTGAGGCCACATGGTTCATAACGCGACGGCATCAGAAACAGGTCAGCGCCTGCTTCAATGTGATGCGCCAGTTCGTTGTTGTAGCCTCTCCAGAAAATCATCCGGTCCGGATAGCGGCTGGCATACCAACTGAACTGATTCTCGATCGCCTCTTCCCCCGACCCGAGCACGATCAGCGTCGCATCGCGCCATCCGAGCATCTCATCCAGCACGCTCGCCACCAGATCGAAGCCCTTTTGGGTGGCCAAGCGGGACACAATGCCGATCAGCGGCCGCTCGATGCGATGCCCCATCCCAAACTCCTCGAGCAACGCGAGCTTACAGCCCACCTTGCCGCCCGGCTCGTCCGCCGAGTAATTCGCGACAATGTGGCGGTCCGTGCGCGGATCCCACTCCTCATAGTCGCACCCGTTGAGAATCCCGTGCAGGACCCCGGAACGGGCCCGCAACATCCCATCCATTCCGAATCCGTATTCGGGCGTCTGGATCTCTTGCGCATAGCGCGGACTCACCGTCGTCAGCGCATCGGCAAAGACCAAACCGGATTTCAGCAGGCTCGCCATCCCATTGAACTCAAGCAGGTCGCTCCGGTAAAAGCGATCCTCGACACCCGCATCCCACAGCTTCGAGCGGTCTACCAGTCCCTGGTAGCCGAGATTGTGGATCGTGAACAGAGACTTGGCCCCATAGAAGGCCGGGTCGCCGGTCACAAAGTTCTTGAGAAAGAGCGGCAGCAAGCCGGCCTGCCAGTCGTGGCAATGAAAAATCTGGGTCGGAAACAGGTAGCGGGCTACGCCCAGCGCCGCGCTGCAGAGGGCCGCAAAGCGAACGTGATTATCCCCGAATTCGCCATAGCGGTCGCCATAAAAACCGTCGCGGCCATAGAGCCCAAGGTGTTCGACAAAGAAGAACTTCGTGCCCCGTTGCACCTTTTGATAGATGTCGCACTCGTAATAGCCGCCACCGAGATAGATCCGCATCCTCTCGAAAACCTTTTCGGAAGCTCGGACGTCTATTGCCCCATAGCGAGGCAATACGACGGCACACTCATCTCCGAGCGCATTCAACTCCGGGGGCAAGGATCCCAGCACATCGGCAAGACCACCGGTTTTGGCGAACGGAGCCGCTTCACTCGAAACCATCAGGACACGAGACATAGCTTTGTATATTCTGCCAGACTGCACCCAAGGGAGCTAAGCTGACACTTTGAAGACCTTCTTTTTGATTTTGTCGCTCGCCTCGGCGAGTCTGTTCGCCCAATCGAGCATGGAGGTGAATCCGAACCTCTTTGTCGTGATGGCCGCCATCAACGCGGCCGGTTACGATGCCGACCTCGACAGCACCGCGAACTCCCCCATCCGGGCCCAGGTTCGGCAGTACATCGCGCAAGCCAAGCCCCCCGTCCTCCAACAACTCACTGAATTCTATATCGGCCATCGCAAAGCCGATCCGGCACGCGATCTGAGCCAGTACATCAGCTTTGCCCTCTGCATTGAATTGGTGCCGGCGGCTTCCGGGCCGGAGTTCCGCTATCGCATGCGCTTGAATGAACTGCCGCCCGATGTGCAGGAGTTGGACGGCTTTGAAAAGTTACTCACCCGTTTCTACCGGGAGACAAAGCTCGAAGGCCTGCTCGCCCGCAACCAAGCCGCCCTCGACCGCGCCCTCGAACCGTACCACTCCCCCGTCACGCTGGCGCTCCAGCAGATCGATGGCTATTTGCGCAGTACGCAGGTGAACAACACGAAGGGCAGCTTCCATGTCTATCTCGACCCGCTTGCCGCTCCCAATCAGATTCACGTCCGCAGCTACGCGAATGATCTTTTCGTCGTGCTCACCTCTTCGCCCGAGCCACAAGTGGAATACATCAGAAGTGCCTATCTGCACTTTGTCGTCGACCCGATCGCAATGCGCAGTTTGAAAGAGATCGAGAGCAAAGCGAGCCTGATCGATTTTGCCCAGGGCGCCCCGGCGCTTGACCCGCAGTACAAGCAAAACTTCCCGCTGCTCACCGTTGCCTGCCTCACCCGCGCCATCGATGCGCGCATGGCGCCGGCCAACCAGCGGAGCCCGAAGGTTGAGGAAGCGCTCAAGGAAGGCTTCATCCTCACTCCTTACTTTGCCGAGAAGCTGATGGAGTATGAGCATCAGGAATTGTCGATGCGCTTCTACCTGCCAACCCTGATCAACCACATTGATCTGAAGAAGGAAACCGAGCGGCTCGATGCCGTGAACTTTGCAAACGCACCACGCGAGCGCCGGGCCAAGGTGGCGCCCAAGCCGGTGGTGGAAGTCAGCCCGGCGGAAAAGATGCTCGATGACGCCGAACAGCTTTGGAGCAAAAAGGAGTACCAGCAGGCGAGCGTACTCTTCCGTCAAGCCTTGGAGTTGACCAACGCGCGTCCGCTCAAGGGACGGGCTTATTACGGCATGGCCCGCGTCGCCGCACTGAACAAGGATCCGCAGCTGGCCGTCGATCTCTTTGAGAAAACAATCGAGGAGGGCGCCGAACCGCAGATTTCGGCCTGGGCTCATGTGTTCCTCGGACGGCTGCTGGGCTTGGCGCAGGAGAACGAAGCGGCGAAAAAGCACTTTGAAGCAGCGATCGCCACCGCTGGAGTGTCCCCGATGGCGAAGAAGGCGGCGGAAGACGGCCTGAAGGGAACCCCCACCCCTCGGCCTTGATAAAGTAAAAAGGATATCTATGAGAATCACGAAATGGATTGTGGGCGCCTTCCTCTTCTCGGGCGTCTTGATGGCCCAATCGGCCGATGGGAAACAACCCAAGCTCAAGAGCCAGAAGGAGCAGGATGCGGTGATGGCAATCTTCAATGCTGCCGATCCGGCCGGCCGGATCACCGCAGTCGACGCCCTGCTCGGCAAGTTCGCCGATAGCGAATATAAGGGCACCGCGCTGTTCATTGCCACTGCAGCAGCAGAGGAGATGAACAATTGGGAGAAAACCGTGATCTACGGCGACCGGACTCTCGAGGCCGACCCCAAGAATTACGGCGCCATGTTGATCCTGGCCCGCGGCTACGCCACCCATACCCGCGAGTTCGATTTCGATAAGGAAGAGAAACTCGCCAAGGCCGACAAGTATGCCAAGGGCGCTCTCGAATTGCTGAAGAATGCTCCGAAGATCCGCCCGGACATCCAGGATGAGCAGTGGGAAGCTCAACGCAAGACCTGGATCTCCGAGGCACACGAAGCCATGGGTCTCGCCGCTTCTGTCCGCAAGAAGTATGATGATTCCGTTGCCGAGTACAAGTTGGGCCTCGAAGCCACTCCCGGCAATCAGAATCTGATGACGCGCATTGCCACTGCCTATCTCGACGCGAAGAAGTATGACGAGTCCATTGCCGCCGCCAATCAGGTGTTAGCTCTTTCAGGCTTGAATCCTCAGGTCAAGTCGATCGCTGAAAACATCAAGGCCCGCGCAGTTGCTGGCAAGGCAACAAAGTAATTCCATCCAACGTGGGGCACGAAGACAATCCGCTTTTGAAGACGCTGGAAAGCCGTCTCGGTTATACGTTTGCGAATCCGGCCATTCTCATTCGTGCCCTTTCCCACCGCAGTCTCAACTCTGAACGCAAGCAGGGCCGCGAGGAAATGGCCGAGCACAATGAACAGCTCGAGTTTCTCGGCGACGCGGTCTTGGGCTTGTTGATCAGTGACTATCTCTTCCAAACCTATCCCGAACTTCCGGAAGGAAAGCTCAGCATCCACAAAGCTCGCATTGTGAGTGCCGCGCATCTGGTGGAGGTGGCGCGCAAGCTCCAGCTCGGGCAGTGCCTGCTGCTCGGGAGAGGCGAAGAGTTGAGCGGAGGCCGTGAGAAAAAGGCGCTGCTCGCCGACGCACTCGAGGCCGTTCTTGCCGCAGTCTATCTGGACGGCGGATTAGAATGCGCGCGCGAAGTGGTGCAAAATGTCGTCATGAGCGTCCCGACCGCTCACGATGAACTCTCCGAATTGAAGAACTTCAAAGCCAGCCTGCAGGAGCTGGCGCAATCAAAGGGGATGCCCCAGCCGATCTATGTGACGGTGCGAACAGATGGACCGGAGCATTCCAAGACTTTCGTGGTGGAGGCTCGGGTCGGGACCCAATGGATCGAACAAGGCCAGGGCCCGACGAAAAAGGCCGCAGGGCAAATGGCGGCACGCGTGCTCTACCATCGCATGAGCGGCAATCTGAAGTTTACTGCCTCCCCGGTTGTGTCTTCAAACCATACTGGTTGAGAAACACCACATCCACGCGCCGGTTTTTGCGGCGTCCCTCCACCGTTTCATTCCCCGCCACGGGCACATTCTCCGCATATCCCGATACAGACATCCTTGTTCTCTCGATCCCGTAGCGTTCGCTGAATACATTCAGCATGGCAATCGCCCGGGCCGCAGAGAGATCCCAATTGGAACGGAAGCGATCATTGTGAATCGGGGTGGAATCCGTGTGTCCTTCGAGTAGCATCTGGTTCGGCAAAGTCCTGGCACTCTCGGCAATTTTTCCCAGAATCGGAAAGGCCTCGGCTTGCACCGCATCTCCTGCCGGTGGAAAGAAGGCTGCTTCCTTGAGGCTCACCACCAACCCGCGAGGCTCCATATTGATCGCGACCTTCCCATCGGCAATCTCATTGGCCAGTGACTTGGTAAGCGATTCGAGAGACGGCACCAGTTCGGCCAGCGCAGCAAGTGCGGGATCGGTTTTGCCGGTATCCTTCTCGGCGGGCTGTCCGGATCGCTTGGGATCGTCTGTCTCCGGAGGACGCTTGCGGCCCATCAGGTTCGCCAGCGCCTTGGGCATCGAGCCTTGCTCAAAGGCTTCCTTGACGGAGGCCGACATCTCCTTCGCTTTTTTCTTGTCGGCATGGGAACTGGCAAACATCACCACAAAAAAGGCGAAGAGCAGCGTAATGAAGTCGGCATAGGAGACCAGCCAACGTTCGTGATTTTCATGGGCGTGTTGCTTCTGGCGTCTTGCCATAACGGATTGGATGGGAGCGGCGTCCTTGGTGGTCACGGGGATCTCGGCTCGGTCAGGCGGCCACCGCTTGCGGTCCGCCTCCCGTCCGGCGTCCCGCCCCCTCCGAACTCGCCGACGTATAGGCTTCCAGTTTCGACCGGATCAGCTTCGGATTGAGCCCTTCCACAATCCCCACCACCCCCTCCAGAATCATCTCCTTCCGTTCTGTCTCCGCGCCAATCCGCGCCTTGATCTTGTTGGCTGCAGGAAGAAAGAGAAGATTCGCCAAGGCCACGCCATAAACGGTCGCGACAAAGGCCACGGCGATCCCGTGTCCCACTTCGGTGATGTTCTCCAGGTGCTTCATCACCTGGATCAAGCCGAGTACGGCGCCAATGATGCCGATCGTTGGCGCATAGCCGCCCGCCGCTTCAAAGACCTTTGCTTCGCTTTCGGCATGATGCTCTTCGACCGCAATCTGGAGTTCCATCATCGACCGCAGTTCAGAAAGATCGCACCCATCGACAGCCATCGTCAGGGCTTTGCGCAGGAACGGATCCTCCACCCGTAGAGAGTCTTCCTCGAGCGACACCAAACCCGTCTTGCGCGCCTTGTTCGCATAAGCAAGGATCTCTTCGATGACGGTAGCGGGGGAATTATTCTTCTCCACCAGCAACTCCTTGAAGCGCGCCAGCCCCCCACGCAAGGTGTGCATCGGAGTGTGGACCATCACCGCGCCCAAAGTGCCACAGACAACAATCAGCCCGGCGGTGTACTGCGTGATGTCCTTGATCACGCCGCCTTCGAGCACCAGGCCGCCGACGATCCCGCCGGCGGCGAGCAGCAGCCCTCCGATCGTCGCAAAGTCAAACCGCGTTTTGCCCGAACTATTCTCTGCCATGACTGACCCGGAGACCTCCGCGGGCGACTTCCCGCTTGAACTCAATCGACTTGGCAACAACTTCGTCCAGGCTTTCGAGCACACGCACCCGTTCGCCTGTGGTGAGCGCCAGAACCGTATCCGGGTTGGCTTCAATCAGGACGATCAGATCAGTGTTCACCACAAAACGTTCGTGGTTGAGCCTCGTCAACGCAATCATTGCTGTAAGAGTGCTTATCGGAGACGGGAGGGAAAACGCGAAGTTTAGTTTTGGAGAATTTCGAGAATCGCGCGCAACTCGTCGGAAAACTTCGTGCGCGGAGCTGGGCTCGGCTCGGGCTTCTTTTCGATCTCATTGACCAGGAAGAGCGAGGACTGGACCTTCGGCATGGGCCGGCCAGCCCCAGCGGCGGCCGTGTTCTTCTTCGCACTCTTACTGAGCGGCTTCGGCTTGTGTTCGAGATGCTTGCGGGCGCCTTCGATCGTGTAGCGCTTCTCGTAAAGCAGATGCTTGACCTCAAGAATGAACTCCACATCCTTGCGCCGGTACATCCGATGGTTCGAGCCCATCTTCTTAGGAGAGATGTTGGGGAACTCGGTCTCCCAATAGCGCAGGACGTGCTGCTTCAATCCGGTGAGCTTGGAGACCTCGCCGATCCGAAAATAGAGTTTGGCCGGAAGCTCGTCGGCCGACTTAATGCCGGGGGCGAGGTCTTCCGGGTCAAAACGTAATGTATCGTCTGGAGATTCCACCAAACCACGATGCTAGATTGCTTTCTGGTTCGGAGTCAAGCATTTAGCGAATATTCCTCACCCAACGTGTACAATTTCCAGCAATCTGGTTGACGGAGGAGTTACACTAGGATCAAGGAGGGGGCGTAACGGATTCGACGGGATGGAATGTTCCCCGGAAGGCGTGTCGAGCTCCAGGCTCTCGTAAAACGACTGGAAAAACACAATTGCCAACACGCAATTTGCATACGCTGCTTAATTAATTAAGTAGCCGTTCTAGCGGGCATGTTCACGGGCCCGTGGTGAACGTCACTTCGTGGACTGGGCCGAAGGCTTCTGTTCGGAGCCGCAAGCCGAGATCAATCGGACTAGGTGTTTGCCTTTTTTGCTGCTTCTCTAGGGTGAATGCCGAATTAAAAAATGAAGCAGATACACACGTAGTCGTTCGGGTGGCAGCCGTTTCGGACGTGGGTTCGACTCCCACCGCCTCCACCATCATAAGTTATTGAATTCAAATATGTTATAAGGCTAGCACCGAATTCTGTCTCGCTGGCGTCGCAAAATGATCGTCTCAGTGTGATCCGATCATTGGCCACATTAGCTGGCTTGAGTTCTAAAAGAAAAAGCCCGGGAGCGAATCCCGGGCTTTTTCTTATTCCATTTCCATGCTGGCGGTCGACCGATGCAGTTTGGGCATCGAGACGATGCGCAGGATGGGGACCAGCAATAGGATCAGGATCGGACCTAAGAGCATCCCACCCACGATTACCGTTGCCAGCGGACGCTGCACTTGCGACCCGATGCCGTGCGATAGGGCTGCCGGTAAGAGTCCGACGCAGGCCGACATAGAGGTCATCAAGAGAGGTCGCATTCGCGTCTCCGCCGCTTGGGTCATGGCCATTTCCCGCTCCATGCCGTCGTCCCGCAGTTGATTGTAGTAGGTCAACACGAGGATTCCGTTCATGACCGAGACGCCGAACAGCGAGATGAAACCAACCGCAGCGGAGACGCTGAGGTTCAGCCCGGTGATGTACAGGGCCAGGATGCCGCCACAGGTAGCGAAGGGAATGTCCCACAGCGCGAGGATGCTGTCGCGCAGATTGTTGAAGAGGCCGTACAGCAGGACCATGATCAACATCAGGCTGAGAGGGATGATCCACATCAGACGCGCTTTTGCTTCCTGAAGCGCTCCAAATTCCCCGCTCCACTCAATGCTGTATCCCGCGGGCAAATGGATCGCCTTCTGCACTTTCTGTTGCGCCTCACTCACCGCACCACCCAGATCACGATCACGCACACTGAACTTGATCGGAATATAGCGATGCGCGTTCTCCCGGTAGATATACGAAGCGCCCGCAGTCATTTCGATGTTGGCTACATCGCTGAGCAGCACCGTCGCTCCAGACGGGGCCGGAATCGGGATCTTCCGAATCGCGTTGATATCGCTGCGGTACTCAGGCGAAAGGCGGACCCGCAAATCAAATTGCCGGTCGCCTTCGAGAATCTGCGTCACAGCCTGCCCTCCGATCGCGGCCTGGACAATGCTGTTGACCTCGCCGGCCTGTAAGCCGTAGCGGGCGGAGCGAATGCGGTCGACCTGGATCAAGAGATTCGGTTGCCCAACCTGGTGGAAGACCCCCACATCCTGGACACCTTGCACTTTGCCAATCTCATCCTTGATAGCGCTCGCCTGTTGTTCGAGCACCATCAGGTCGTTGCCGAAGAGCTTGATCGAGTTTTCCCCTTTGACACCCGATACCGCCTCCTGCACGTTGTCTTCGATGTTTTGCGAAAAGTTGAAGACGACACCGGGAAAGTCCCGCGCCATGTCGGCTTTCAGCTTCTCGATTAACTCCGGCTTTGTCACATTCCCCCAACGGGAGCGGTCGGACATGGAGGCGAGCGGGGCAAAGAACTCGACGTTGAAGAAGCCGGTGGGATCGGTCCCATCGTCGGGACGGCCATGTTGCGAGATGACCGTCTCCACCATCGGTTGGCTCTTCAGGTACTCCCGCATGCGGGTGACATAAGGAACGCCCGCTTCGAGAGAGATGGTGGGGGGAAGGCTCGCCCGGATCCACAGATTCCCTTCTTC
Source organism: Bryobacter aggregatus MPL3 (assembly GCF_000702445.1). Taxonomy (NCBI): domain Bacteria; kingdom Pseudomonadati; phylum Acidobacteriota; class Terriglobia; order Bryobacterales; family Bryobacteraceae; genus Bryobacter; species Bryobacter aggregatus. The sequence goes on along the minus strand of NZ_JNIF01000003.1, from coordinate 3,840,748 downwards.
GAGCTTGGGCAGAAACTCACTGCCGATCCGGGTGCTCACCATGCCACAAACCACCAGGATGACGGCAGCAGCAGCAATCGTGAGATAGCGATGCTTCAAGTTCGTCCGCAGCGCCGGGCGGTAAATCCGGTTCAGGAAACGAATGAGGAAAGTCTCTTTTTCTTCGAGCGGCAGAGGCAGCAGGTAGCTGGAGAGCATGGGCGTTACAAGGAAGGTAGCCAGAATGGCGCCGACCATGGCGTAGCCGTAGGTCTTTGCCATGGGCGCAAAGATCTGGCCTTCTACACCCTGCATGGTGAAGAGCGGAATGAACGCGGCAATGGTGATGGCTGCAGAGAAGAAGATCGCCTTATCCACTTCGAGGGAGCTGGCAAAGATGCGGAGGAACTTCTCGCGCAGATTGGGTGGTGTGCCGGGCAACAACTCAGATGTATCGCGGCGCAGGATGCCGAAGGACCCGGGGTGCATCAAACGGCGATAGATGTTCTCGACCAGAATGACCGTCGAGTCGACGATGATGCCGAAGTCGATCGCGCCAACCGAGAGGAGGTTCGCCGAATCGCCACGGAGCACCATCAGCATTACGCTGAAGAACAGGGCCGCAGGAATGGTGGCGGCGACAATCAGGGCGGTTCTGAGGTCTCCCAAGAACAGGTATTGGATGAAGAAGATGAGACAGATGCCGAACAGGAGCGATTCGAGAACTGTGTGCGTGGTTTGATTCACTAAGTTCTTGCGGTCGTAGTAGGACTCGACGCGGACGCCGGGAGGCAGTTCTCCTGAGTGATTCAGGCGCTCCACTTCCACTTCAATCCGATTGACCACATCCAAGGTTTTCTCGCCACGGCGCATCAGGACGATACCCTCCACGATGTCGGGATCTTTGTCGCGGCCGATGATGCCCATCCGCTGGGCGTTGCCCACACTGAGGGTGGCGACATCGCGTAAGAGCACGGGGTTGCCTTTGTTCTGCGAGAGCACGACGCTCTCCATCTCCTGCAAGGTCTGGAGCAGGCCGACCCCGCGGACATTGACCGATTGTTCGCCAAGATTGATCGTGCGGGCACCAACGTTCATGTTGGCGGCGGCCAGTTGATCGAGAACCTGCTTCAGCGGGATGTTAAAGGCGACCAGCTTCTTCATGTCGATGTCGGCGTGGTATTCCTTCGTCAGACCGCCCCAACCGATGACGTCTACTACGCCAGGGATGGTGCGCAGACGCCGCTCGATCAGCCAGTCTTCCAGGGTTTTCAGTTCGAGCAGGCTGTAGCCGGGAGGCGCCTTGACCTGGTAGCGATAGATCTCGCCGACCGGACTGGTGGGAGAAAGAAAAGGCTGCACTCCATTCGGGAGTTGTACTTGATTGATGCGATTCAGCACTTGTTGCTGTGCAAACCAATAGTCTGTTTCGTAGCTGAACTGGAGCTTGATGTCGGACAGACCGTAAAGCGAGATGCTGCGCGTGTTTTGCAGCCCGGGCATTCCGGCCAGCGCCACTTCGAGCGGAATCGTGATGTAGCGCTCCATGTCTTCGGCCGAGTAACCGGGGTTCTGCGTGATCAGTTCGACCATCGGCGGTGCGGGGTCGGCATAGGCTTCGATGTTCAGACGCTGGAAGACGACGAAACCGGTGACAAGAAATACGAGGAACATCGCGAGCACCAGATGGCGCCGCGACAGGGAGAGTTCAATGAGTTTCTTCATGCGATGTCTTTCTTAACCTCGAGTGAAGCTACTCAAGAACAGAGCGCCGTCGGAGACCACTTGATCGCCCGCCGTCAGTCCTGATTTGATTTCGATTTTGCCGTCGTGCTCAGCGCCAACCTCGACGATGCGCCGCGTGACACGCTGGCCACCTTCCAGCACCCAGACCACATTGATGTTGCCTTCGCGCACGAGGGCACGCTGGGAGACGAGCAGTGCCCGCCGTGCTGCGTTTTCAAAGCGGAAGGAAGCAAACATCTCGGGCTTCAACTGGTGGTTCGTATTGCGGATGGTGCAACGGACCTCAACTCGTCTCGTTTCCGGATTGACGGCCGGAGCAATATAGGTCACTTGCGCCGGAAAGTCTGTATTCGGAAAGGCGAGCACCTTCAGGCGCACGCGTTCGCCGACGTGGATGAGCGGAATCTGAGACTCGTACACATTGGCAATCAACCAGAGGGAAGACATATCAGAGATGGTGAAGAGCGGATCGGGGTTATCGGGACGGACGTACTGTCCGGGACCAGCTTTTCTGGCGACCACTTGGCCGCTGATCGGCGAGAGCACGCGCGTGGTGCGGTCGGGGCGGCGGGAGACAGAAAGCTGCTCCAGCTCTGCTGCCGTTTTCCCGAAAGAGAGCAGGCGCTGGCGGGCGGAATCCACTTGGATCTCGGCGACGTGCACGTCGCTTGCAGCACTCTCGAGATCCGTCTGCGCCTGTTCCAGGTCTTTCGGCGCCGCCGCTTCGCCCTGTACCAGACGCTGCAAGCGGCTTACGGTGCGCTCAGCCTGTTTGAGCAAGGCCTTCGACTTTGTGACGTTCGCCGCGCCAGCCAGGAAATCATTCTCGGCATCGAGAACGTCAGGCGATTCGATCAGCAGTAAGGGCTCGCCCTGCTTCACAGAATCGCCGGGCTTCGCCATCAATTGGAGGAGCCGCCCAGTATAAGGGGAGAAGACCGGAGTCATCGCATCTTCGTTGAAGGCTACTTTTCCGGTGGCCTCTTCCGTGGCCGGGAGATCGAACAACGCGGCGCGCTCGGTCTTCATGTCCTTCATCTGCTCTGCCGTCACGGCCAGGGGATCCACATCTTTTGGGGGATCGACAACAGCCCGGCTGGCCTGTGAGGTGCCACAAGAGCTGGCGATCAGCGCGACGGCGCTCAGGATCAGAATTCGATTCATCAAGTTCACGGTTTTGCTCCTTCGAGGTCACGGCCCACAGCCGCTTCCAGCAACCAAATGCTGTTTTGATAGTCAAAGCGCGCCTGATTCCAATCGACACGCGCCTGGTTGAGAGTTCGCTGTGCGTCCAGCAGTTCAAAGAGACTGGTTGCGCCTTGCCGGTAGCTGAAGAAAGCCACGCTTCTGAGGCTTTCCACCTGCTTGAGGTTCTCTTCGCTGAAGACTTTGAGACTGCGCTGCGCAGATTGATAGAGTTGCCAGGCTTTTTCAACGTCGGTGGCCGCCTGCAGTTCGGCTTGGCGCAATTGCAGTGCGCTGGACCGCTCGGCGGCACGGGCCGCGGTGATGGCGGCCTTCTGGTTGTTATAGAGAAACAACGGGAACGAAGCCACCATGCCAAGAGAACTGTCGCTCCCAACTCGCTGGTATTCCATGCCCAGCGTGAGGTCCCTCTTCCGCTCGGCATCGGCCAGCTTGGTGCCGAATTGGCCCGCCTGCAACACACGGCGAGCGATCTCGATGTCGGGCCGCTCTTCCGCAGCAATCCGCTGGAGTTCGTCCAGACCAAGCAGCAAAGGAGTGCCGGAGAAAGCGCCTTCGATCTCGAGCGGCGCACCGCTGGGGGTCGAGGCCGGGGAGGGCTCCAGAGTGACCTCGTTCCGCCGGCTGTTCAGCAGATTCAAGACATCGAAACACGCCTGCGCGTAGGCCACATTCGCGTGCACGACCGCTTGCTGGTAGGGCAATTTTCCACTCCGAATCCGGTAGAGCTCTAACTGCGCCGCCTCGCCATTTTTCACCCGCGTGTCGGTGAGTGTTTCGGTCTGCTCGTACTCGGTGAGCGCCTGCTCGGCAAGCGCTAAATTTTGACGCGCCAACACGGCGCCGCCAAAAGCTTGGCGCAATTGAAAACGCTGTTGGCGGAAGGCTTCCAGAATCTGAGCCCGCGCCGCAGCCACCTGCGCCTCAGCCTGCTTGGTCCGCAATTCCCGTTTGCCTCCACGCTCAATCAACTTGGTGAAGAGGAAGGTATAGGTGGGCTGCGCACCAGCATCAGAATCAGTCGTAAAGAAGCGCGGATAGGAACCAGCCAAGGGGCTGTGAATGGGATACTGCTCGGCTCCCAGTTGAATGGTTGGATTGGGTTTATAACTCGCGATCAGCTTGGTGGCTTCTGCCACTTCCAGTTGCTGGCGATTGACCGCAATCGCCAGATTGCGCTGCAGCAACAGACTTTCTGCTTCTGCCAAGGTCAATCGTCGCGGAATGGTTACTGTACTTTGCGGGGTCTGCGCCAGCGCACTCATCGCAATCGTCACAAGGATCGGCATCAGCCGGGCCACAAGACACGACCGGGCCGGCAGGAACTTACACATAGGAAAGAACTCCTCAAAAAGGCATGATTCTGGATTTTTTTGACTTCGAAGCTGGCCTTAGCTAGCGAAGGAGACACGTCTTTGTCACTTGTGATGGAGCAGAAGTCAACGTCACAAGTTCCAAGCGTCACTCGATCACCACGCACGAGGCGTGAGACAAGTCACCCGAAGATCAATGGAAAACTAAATTAGGAGAGGATCGAGGAGGGGGGAGGATTGATCGTGTGAGCCAACCAGACTTCGATCTCGCTACTGGAGCGCGGCGGAACTTCTTGCACACGGGAGGAGCGTTTCGGACGAGCCGTCCAGTATGGGGACTGTGGGAGAACGGAAACGGCCGAGCGCCGCTGCCGGGCTTCCGCAGCCGACTGCGTGAGCCAGCCAGGCGAAGCGGAGGAAGAGGACGAAGAGCGATAGGGGACAGGAGGAACGGAAGCCAGGCTCGCATTCTCGGGATGCGGATTTGCATAGACCGAGAAGCCGCCCTTGCCGTCTCCGAGCCAGACTACGCTGCGATGAAAGCCAAACTTCGACTCCCAGACGACGTCCAAATTCTGGTCGCCATTGAGGTCGGCAGCATAGAGGATGCCTTCCGAGGCACGCGGAGGGGAGGACGGTAACTCCGTTGTTCCCACCCCGCCCAGAATGACCCGGACTGAAGTGGACTGGGCAGTGTGGACAAGCCGGAGCGAATCCGGTTCATTATCGTGATTAAAATCGCAGCCGACCGCACAGGAAACGATACGGGAGGCAAAATCCAGAGTGTTGGAAATCTGCCCTGTCTGGAGCGACTTAGAAACTTGCAGCGTAAGGAATAGTCCTGCGACAAGGCAGAAAGCCAAACCACGAACTGAAAACCTGGGACCACGCAGCATGTGATGATTTATCGTAGCATTTGCCACTTCCTGGCAAAGATTCGTGCTGCCCTAGGAAGAAGACGCCTTGTACTCCCAGACGTCTTTTTCCCCTGATCTGGTACGTGGAATCAGCTCAGAACTGGTTCTTGCAAATATTCCAATCCGAGGAGAGGCATTCCCGATTTGTCCGACCAATGCTCGTGAACAAGAGGAATAATCGGCGCTAAATCACCGAAGACGCCGTGTTGGGCGGCGCGCCGCACGAGTTCATGTTTCGGGTCGATGGCTACGGAAAGTCCCGCAGCGCTCAACATGCAGGTATCGTTCAGGCCGTCTCCAACCACCAGCACCTGATGATCCTGCACCAACAGGCTGTCCTTCAAATGCTGCACGACATTCTGCTTGCAGAGCTTGTGGATGGTGCATCCCTGTTCATAGGCGAGCAAAGGCGACACCGTGAACTCTCCACAGGCCACACCAGAGCGGAAGCGCACCATATTGGCCACACTGAAGTCCGCAAAGACCCGCCGTTTGACGATCTCCGTCGCAATGCGATAGCTGTCCGAAACAATCCCTACAATAAAGCCGAGTTTCCGTAATTGGACTACGGTCTCGACGGCGGACGGCATCAACTCCATGTTGATGGCCGTCTCCTCGAAGGTCTCTTTGGGAACCCCGGCGAAGATTGCCGCGATCTGGCTACTGCGTTCTTCGGTCCCCACATTGTGATTGTCCAGCCACTTTGCGAGTTCGCGCTCTTTGCCGCATTTCTTGGCGAGTTCGACAATGAAACGGCCACGGAGGAGAGTTCCATCCATGTCGAAAATGGCGAGCCGGTTCACAGGAGCCACGCAACTCTTGGGAAGAGGCGCCCCCGCCTGCATATGACGCTCGGTCTCCTCGACGTCCTGGATCTGGTCGGCTGAGAAGCGATCGTAACGATGCGCGCGATGCAGCAACGAGCGAACCACCTGCTTGGACATCTCGCCCAATGCTTCCAGAGACTGGCTATCGTGATCGAGATGCCCGATATCCACTTCCGTGATTCGTGCGCCCAGCATCTGTGCGTCAATGAGAAGCCCGAGATCGACACCGTAGTCGGTCTCAAACTTCAGGTCGCGCAGCAGCGAAGCCTTGGCAGCAATGATCCCGCCCAGGGGTTGCACAAAATCTGCGAGTTCCGGGAAGAAGAGCTGCAGCAGCGGACGAGCCGTCAAAGTCGTCACACGGCCGGCAGAGCGGCTGAACCTTGCTTTTACGAAATCGGCCCCATCGTCCAGAATCGGCCGGACCAGAATCTCGATGAGATCCTCACGAAGTCCGCGGAGATCCCCGTCCAGGTACACGATGATCTCGTTTTGCGCGATGAGCAAGCCGTCTCTCATCGAGCCACCCTTGCCTCTTAGCGAACTCGTGATCACCTGTGCGCCGGCGGCGGCGGCGATCTCCGCAGTGTTATCCACGGACCCATCGTCGACAACAATCACCTCGGTGACACCCGGGTATTTCTGAGCCAAACGAATGACTCCGCCGATGCCAGCAGACTCATTGAGAGCAGGAATTACAACAGTGATCATGGCAGAAGTGCTCCTTCACAAAACTTAGAACCCGGAGGCAACTCGCAACGCTTCCCAAGAGCTTAACAAAGATTAATCGAAGCGACAAGCCAAGAAATCAGTCAGAGAACAGGCTGGCGCATTCTTCCGAAGAGATCGATGGCTACTTGAACGACGGCTTCCGCCTCAGCGCGATCGGGCTGCTCATTGGTATCGTTGTAGCCTTCCATCTCGCCTCTCCCGCCACCTTGGACCACAATTCCATCGCGGCGAGCGAGGATATAGACATTGCGATAGGAAACCCCATAATGGACGCCAGGCTGAGGAATCAACCAGGCAATCTGCCCGCGAACCGGGATGATCGATTCGTCCTTCCACAGAGCCCTTGCTCCGTAGCCGGTCGCGTTGATGATCACCCGTTCAGGGAGCCTACTAAGTTCTGACGGCGTACGAAACTCCACTGTTTCCATTTTTCCGCCCGCGACGAAGAAGTCATTCATCAGCTGCCGGGAATAAGCGGCGATATTGAAGCTCAGACTCGAGTTGCGCCTGACTTTTCTGGCGGGAAAGGGATGGCTGCCGGGAGGCAATTCCCGAGAACGGGGAGTGAGATCGGCCACACGATCCTGATAATGCGCGAAGTCGAGCGCGTTCTCCGAATCATTAGAGGAGCGGCTGGGCGAGGGAGTGTCGTCGGAGAGATTGTAACGGTCGGTCCACTCCACCGGATCCCCGGCCATCCCAAGATAGCTTTCATAAGTATGGAAGGAAGTGCGGCACATTTTCTCCCATAGGGCAGGAAAATTGGGTCCAGCCGCGCTGGCGAGGGCGATGCGGGAGTCGGGAGTCCAGGACCCCGTTGCGCGTGAGGAACGCACCTCAGGAGGCCGCTCTTTCGCATAGATCGTGACCTTTGCTCCAGCCCGCTGGAGCAGGATTGCAGAAGTCATCCCGAGCGCGCCACAACCAATCACGGCCACCTCCCGCTCACCGCCGGCCATCGCTTTCTCCACCGCGAGACTGCTCGATCCCCAGGACAGCGACCAACCGCTTCCTCCGTGTCCATAGTTGTGAACGACGATCTTCTCGCCCACCTTCTCCACATCGAGCCGGGGCCCGGCGGCGCGAAATGGCCGCAGACACACCGTGACGCGGAAGATGCGATCCAGTTGGGCCCGGATCGGCAGGATCGGAGGAATGAGAGTGGAGGGTTGTGCTCGCTTGGCACTATGTACGCAGCTGCTGAGGCCAACAGTCGCAGTGGAGAACAAGAAATCGCGTCGCTGCATGGAAATTCCTTTCGAGCCGCAGGGAGTAGAGATCAATATAGCTCGAAGTTAAAAATTCCTCTGAAACCCCCTTCTTCATTGACACTGGACCATTCATCCCATACCCTATCAACAATGTCTAGATTATTTGTTGCATTCTTTTTCGGGGTCATTTCCGTGCTCGCACAGCTCGGAACCGGAAGTATTACCGGTGTGGTGCGAGACGGATCTCAAGCTCCTGTCGCGGGGGCAACCGTCAAGGCGGTGAATGCTGCGTCCGGTATCAGCACGACGGTTGTAACGAACGAAGCGGGAGGTTACCGGGTGAGCAATATCCTTCCGGGTACCTATACCGTGATTGCCGAAGCTCCTGGCTTTGAGGCCGCCACTCGCGCCAATCTTCTGCTGACAACGGCGCAGGTGATCGCGGTGGATATCAATCTGGCCATCGCCGGGCAGGCACAAACCGTAAATGTCGAGGCGAACCCGAATCTGGCAGAGACACAGAGCTCCAGCCTTGGCCAAGTGGTGGGGCACAAGTACATCGACAACCTTCCGCTCCCCAATCGTTCGGCAAACTCGCTGGTGAATCTTTCCCCTGGCGTGGTGATGATCGACCCTGGCCAAGGCGCTGAAAACTACCCCATCTTCTCGATTGCCGGCGGCCGTGCCCGCAACCAGAACTTTACGCTCGATGGCGGCAATGTCGGGAATGTTGTGGGCTTGGCGCGTCCGTCGCAGGTTGCCAGTTTGCCGCTGGATGCGCTGGAAGAATTTCGCATTCTCAGCAACAACTATGCGGCGGAATATGGGCATTCCACCGGCGGGATTGTGGCGCTCTCTACACGCTCCGGGACCAATCAGTTCCACGGCAGCGTTTTCGATTACATGAGGAACGAGGCGCTCGATGCGCGGAACTTCTTTGCCAGCAGCCGCCCCCGGCTTCGTCTGAACCAGTACGGCGCGGCACTGGGCGGGCCGATCCAGCGCGATAAGACTCATTTCTTCGCCAGTTGGGAGCGCACGCAAAATACGACCTCTAACGCGGTGTTGACCACCGTACCCACTCTGGCCCAACGTGCCGGGGACTTCTCTGCAAATGCGCCGATTTATGACCCCTTCACGCTCGTCGACGGAGCGAAGGCGCCCTTCCCCGGAAATCAGATTCCGGCCAGCCGCTTTGACGCCGTTGCGAAAGCCGCCACCGCTTACTTCCCTACCCCAAACCGCAGTGGTACCGCGAACAACTTCGGTGCGAACGACCGCTCGCAGCTGGCCCGCAACATTGTGGTGGGAAAGCTCGATCACAATCTCTCAGACAACGACCGGCTGTCAGCACGCTACTACATCAATGACGCCAACTCCTCGAATGTCGGCTCCTATGGAAATCCTGTGGTGGATCCAGGTGCGACCTTTGCCGATGTCCGCATCCAGAGCATTCTGGGCACCCACATTCATACCTTTAGCCCTTCGCTGCTGAACCAGTTTCAGGTGAGCTTGATGGTGCGGAAGTACATTCAGACGCGTGCCGGGCTCAATGAGGATTGGGCTGGAAAACTTGGCTTTACCGGCGTGACGAAAGCGGCCTTCCCGACCTTCAACCTGACGGGCTATGGACTGCTCGGAGGCCAGGCTGTGGCCAACAGCGCCATTGCCCGCATCCAGACCCCGATCACCGATCTGCAGTTTCAGGATTCGGTATCGAAGTTCACTGGCAAGCACGCACTGAAAGCCGGCTTTGAGTATCGCCGCGGGTACAACAATGAGTCGAATGACATTTCGAGCTCCGGGAATCTGGTGTTCAACCGTTCGATCACCGATCGCGTCGGCTTTGCCGGTACGACAGGCGATTCCTATGCCAGCTTTCTGCTGGGGGCGGCGAATTCAGCCGCGTTCAGCAGGACAGATCTCATTCCAAGCCGCGCTTCCTACTGGGCGCTCTTTGCCCAGGATGACTATCGCATCACGAGCCGCCTGACACTGAACATTGGACTGCGCTGGGAAGTTGAGTTGCCTCGCTATGTCGACGGCAACCGGATGAATGCCTTTGACCCCAAGGCGATCAACCCAATTTCGGGCACGCCCGGAGTGGTGACCTTTGCCGGACGCAATGGCGTCCCGACCACAAGCTTCGACGCCAATTGGAAGAACTTTGGCCCGCGCTTTGGCTTCGCCTACAATGCTCCATTCTCCAAGAATCTGGTGATCCGCGGAGGCGCCGGCATCCTCTATGGACCGAACATCAGCAATACCGTCACAACGGGCGCCAGCCTGGGCTTCTCCGACAATCTCAGCCTCGTGGCGTCTGCCGCTGAAACAGCCTATGTATTGAAACTGTCAAACGGATTCCCGGCCTATACACGGCCGTCCATCGAGACACCGGGATTTGGGGCGGTGAAAGTGGGCGATCGCGCCACCACCGCTGTCACTTACTTTGATCGTCATCGTCCTTCGCCTGTTTCTTATCAATACAATCTGGATATCCAGAAAGAACTACCCGGGAACTTACTCTTAGAGACTGGCTATCTCGCAAATATCTCGCATCACCTCACAGCCAATGACCTGACCTTAAATCAATTGCTGCCGAGCCAGTTTGGTCCAGGCACGACACAGAATCTGCGCCCCTTCCCACAGTTCAGTAATGTGACGCAGTTGAATCCGGCAATTGGCAACTCGACTTATCACGCGGTCTTCTTTAAGGCAGAGCGCCGCTTCTCGAATGGCCTTGCGTTTCTGGCTCACTATACTTTCTCAAAGTTTCTCGACGACGTGGCTTCGAGCGATGAGTTTGGGGACCCCGGCAGCTACATGGACCAGTACAATCGCCGCCTGGACAAAGGACGTTCCGGCACAGATACACCGCAACATTTGACCTTCACCGGACTCTATGAGTTACGAAAGATCCAATCGAAGGCCTGGCTCAATGCGGTGGCCGGGGGATGGCAGCTTGGTGTCTATGGCAACTTCCAATCGGGCCAAACCTTTACGGTATTCGATAGCGCGAACTCGACGAATGGCTTCCCTGCCGGAACGCTGCGAGCAGAACTGGTCGGCAACCCTGCCGTCGATGGCAACTGGACGTTGCAACGCTACTTTAATACTGCAGCCTTCGCCCATCCTGCGCCTTATCGATTTGGCTCCAGCCCGCGGAGTGTGCTGCGAGGCCCCTTCACCTCGAATGTGGACTTCAGTATCGCGAAACATTTTCCGATCCACGAAGCGCTGAAGGCGGAACTGCGGGCCATCACTTATAACAGTTTGAATATGGCGAACTTCAACATTCCCGGGCATACCCTGGGGAACCCGGACTTCGGCATCATCAATAGTGCACGTCCCGCGCGAGTTACCGAAGTAGTCCTACGGTTCTTGTTCTAAAACTGTTCTAAAACGATCACTCCATCGGCCCGATCTGAAAAAGTAATTAGATTTTCCCGCACTTTCGGAGTAGTCTGAGAGTGCGGGTAGCGTTTCCACCCCGCCCTGTTGGAACCTCGCAGCTTCCCCCCTCTTCTTACCAATCCATCGCAGCGAGGAGTGTATGCACTTCACTTATTCCCGGTGCCTTTGGGCACTACTTTTGATGCCACTGCTCTTTTCCTCGGATCTGTTGGCCCAGAGTGGATTCCCCAACGATCCGCGGGATCTTTCGCACACAAATTTTAGCTCCAGCTTGTCCGGCCAAGTGAATATCAGTGATTCCAGAGTCGCATCCCAGTTGAGGGTACAACTCTACGATCCGGTGCAGCGTGTGGTGCTCTCTGAATCTCATTTGACTGGGCTCAATGCATTTGAGCTGCGCGGCGTACCCAATGGGATCAATGAGCTTCGCGTTGTGAATGCGCAGGGCGATATTGTATTTACAACTTCCGTCAGTTGTCCGTATCAGAACACTTTTACAATCGACCTGACCCGAGGTCCAGCCCAGCCAGCAGCACAGCGTCCTGTCTCGATTGCCCGCATGCAGCATAAGATTCCGAAGAAGGCGATGAAGGCTTTTCAGGAAGCCAGCAAGGCCTCGGCAAACCATGACGAAGCAGCGCTCCTGGCGAATCTGAAAACTGCGATTGCGATTGATCCGCAATTCTTTGAGGCCGCGAATAATCTCGGTGTCCTTTATCTCCGTCAAGGACGCGTCAACGACGCGTATCAGATGTTTGCGCGCGCTACTTCGATTGACCCGACAGACGCGCTGGCTGAATCGAATCTCGCCTACACCTTACTGTCGATGAATCGTTTTCCTGAAGCTGAAGAGGCCGCGCGGGCCAGCATCCGGTCCGATAGCCTCTCCAGCCGCGCGCGGTTCTTCCTGGCGGTGAGTCTGCTCGAACAGCACAAGGAGAGTAAGGAAGCGATGTTCCATCTGAAGAAGGCGGGAGAAGGCTTTGAACCGGCTCGCAAGCTGCTTGGGCTGCTGACGACGGCAGCGAAGCAGTAGAGGGAATGGGCCGTATTGGGGGCCGTCACGGGAGCTTCGAGAAGGAGGGTGGTGCGCCCGACAAGATTCGAACTTGTGGCCTCTTGCTTCGGAGGCAAGCGCTCTATCCAGGCTGAGCTACGGGCGCGCTTCTTCACTTTACCATTACAGCTACGATTCCGGCTGCGGTCAGAATCCAAATTGTAGCGATTCGTGTTCGGAGAACGAGCAGACAGGAAGTGAGTGCGATTCCGATGAGCCATCCGCTCGTCAACGCCGCTTGGCCCATGCCGACTAAAGTTGCGGCACTGAAGCCCGTGCCCCCAATCACGACAAAGCGTATTGCATTCTTCACCCGGGGATGATCGACCCTCGTATGGAGGAAGTGCAACAGCGCGATCATCAGAAGAGCCGGGGTCGCCAACGCGAGCATCCCGACCAAAGCGCCCGGATAGCCCGCCACGAAATAGCCGATGCACACGACATACACGCCCATCGGCCCCGGCGTCGAGCGTCCAATCATCACTGCCGCATTCAAGTGGACATCATCGATCCACTGCCGATCGACTACCAGATCGTGGCGGATCACGGGCAGGCTGGTGAGTCCGCTGAAGGAGGAGAGGATCGCTTGCAGGAGAATCCAATAGAGAATGAGCAGTTGGATCATCGAGCACTCACCAAGCCGGCAATCGCCAGGCCAAGGATCACCGGGAAAGGGTTGAGCCCCCAGATGGCGACTGCAAACGCGAACGCAAAGATCAGGAAGGTCTGCGCGAATCGTTTGTCTTTGAGATAGGGAGAGAGCAAGCCAAACAAGCTAGCGGCAATGAAGCCACAGACGGCGGCAGCAGCTCCCAGGAGAAAGCGCTTTGCGGTGGGATTCTGGTAGACCAGCTGGTAGGCGGAGGCGAGGAGCGCGGCGAGGATGGATGCAGGGACAACCGCGCAGAAGAGTGATACGCAGGCACCACGCCACTGGAAAAAGTGCCAGCCAATGCCGGTGACCATAGCCAAAATGCTCGTGCCCGGCGTCAGGCGGCTGAGCCCATAGAGAGCCCGGTAGCGATCGCGGCTGAGCCAACCGTGGTGATCTACAAGATCGCGCTCCAAGGCAATGGTGGTGACGCTCCCACCCCCAACCGTGAAGGCCGCATGCTTGAGAAGGACGCGGCACAGTTGCAAGAAACTGGGCCGCGCGCCCATTAGCTCTTTCTAGGTTCTTTGAGCAGCAATTCAACCTGGTTGCGCAGATTGATCTCTTCCATATTGAAGAAGGCGTCACCGCCGGGATAGCGCCCGCGTACATTGCCACGACGGTCGAAAATCATCATCGCCGGCACATAGAGTTGCTCTGGCTTGAGATCGAGAAACGCGCAGATGTCGTCAATCGGCGCCCACCCCAAGGGGAAGTCAATCTTATAGTTTTTCGCGAAATCAACCACCAGCGGCTCGGGGTTCTGATCGACTGCGATGGCGATGGAACGGAAGCCTTTCGCGGAAAATTCCTTGTAGATCTTCTCCGAGATCGGCAATGACTTCTGGCAATGCGGGCAGGTGGTCTTGAAGATCGTCACCGCGTATACGTTTCCCAGCCAGGAGGCAGTGTCCAGCGCCTTGCCACCAGGCAAGCTCACCTTGATGTGCTTCTTGGGAGCCACAACGGCCTTCTTGGTCTGAGCGCCCAGCACAGCCGCCGAGCTCAAGATCAATCCTCTGCGTGTCAGGTTCATTAGCTTGCCTTCTTCGTAGTTGCCGTCTTCTTTGCAGGTGCAGGCGCCGCACTCACACCCGGCTTCTTCAACATATCTTCAATCAGCTTACGGAAGTTCTTCTCGCGTTCAGCGAGATCTTTGCCGAAAATCAGGTCGCCGCCCATATACTGGCTCACGATCTGTCCTTTGCGATCGATCATGACAAAAGCGGGCATATAGAGCTGCATCATCGTGGGATGTTGGAGATAACCATAGGCGGAATCGCGCGGCCCATAGCCAATAGGAAAAGTAGCGCCTTGCTCTTTGTTGAAATCGGCAGTGAGCATCTTCGCCATGTCGTTGATGCAGACGCCCAGGGGCTGGAAGCCTTGCGCGCCATACTCCTTATACAACTTCTCCACGATGCGCACCGTGTCTTTGCAATGCGGACAAGTGGTGAGGTAGAAGCCCATCATGACCACTTTGCCTCTGTACTGGCTCAGCAGTACCTGCTTGCCACCCGGCAGCTCAAACCCAAATTCCGGGGAGGGTCGTGGCACCGTCGCGCCCGGCATCATACCGGCGCTCCACATCGTCAGGACCAGTAGATTGGCCGCAATTCCTCGCATCGCATTCACCTCGTGCTCTATTTTCTTCAGTGTACTGGAAGGCCTTCCTCCACCGTAACCTGGCGTCCGCTCCAGCGCAGGCGAAAGGCGCCCACATCGCCTACACCATCGAGTTCATTGGCACTTTGATGCTGCACCGTATAACTCTTCCACTTGGCGGCCAATATCTTCGCATAGGCTTCAAACCACCTGTGCGCCGTATCCTCATCCTTCCAGACAGACGCGTGATTCAACAAATAGTCATGCGTCTTTTTGTTTTCATAAAGGACATAATTGCCTCCGCGATTGCTTTCCGCCAGTTCCGGCGTGGTCTTGCCGAAGGTACGCAGCAGCACACTAAAATCCACCTCGCCGAGGGTTCCTGCCGCTTTGGGTTTCCAGCCCTTTGGAGCTTCGGGCACTTCCACTTTTTCGGGGACGGTCTCAGAGAAGTACAGCTCCGGGTGCATCACCTGAGCACTCGACACGGGCGGATGCTCGAAGACTCGCTTCATGCAGTCCGCTTCTTTGGCGCAAACGGCAGCCTGGAAACGAAAGCCCCAGGAGTATGGAAAAAGCAGGCTTTCTTTCAGATATAACGGCACGCTCTTCATCACGGGGTACTTGTCCTCGTCACTCTCATCCTGCTCACTCATCCGGCGTACCATCTCTGGCGAATTCTTAAGCGAAGAACCAAGCTTACGGGCGGCGTGCTCTCCCATCAGATACATCGCCTGTCCCTCCATCACCGCCATTCTCGCCAGCGCGGCGTCGTCGTCGCCCTTGGCCCCATCGAGAAACTTCTTCAGGCCGAAATTCTGATCGGCCAGAGCGTGGCCGAGTTCGTGCACGAGCAGTTCGGGGCCGAGATCGTCCTGGATATGATCGAGCACGTAGAGCTTGCGGGTTTTGAAGTCGTAGAAAGCGGCCGCTTGCTCCTGCAACAGGTCGACGGTGGTGGACTTCAAATGGAAGTCCGGTGGAGCAAAGCCGAAACGCTTGAGCACCAGTTCCTCGATATCCACCTTGGTCGTGGGCTTCTCGGACTTCATCTTGCCCTTCAGATACTTTTCGAGTTCCTTCGAGCTCATCATCGCCGCGGGTACTTGCCGTTTGATCTGGAAGCCGGTCATGCTGGCGACTTCCTGCAAATATTGATTCACACGGCTCAGCAGCGCGGGGTCGGCAGAAAAGGCTGGCAGCACCAGCATCGCCAATACGATTCCGCGCAAGGTGCGTCCCAAGCTGAATCCCGAAACGACGCACAGAAGGCCCGCCGTCATCGCCGCAATGCGCACACTGGTTCCACGCGCCAAGGCGCCAAACAAGGATGCGCCAATCGGCGCCATCCCCACTACCGACATCCCAAACATTGACACAATCCGTCCTCGCAAATTCTCGGGCGTCCCCGTCTGCAACGTAGAGTTCGTTGCCGCATTCAAGCGCATCAAAGATCCTCCGGCCACCGCCATCAGTGCGGCCGACAACCAAAAATTCGGGCTCAGTCCATAGAGCAGGAGGGCCAGACCTAAAGTGAGGCCGCTCCAGGCTGCAACTCGCGGCAATCCACTGACATCGCGCGATCGGGCGAGAAGATAAGTTCCCGCCACCGCGCCGCAACCCATCGCCGCCGTGAGGCAGCCAAGACCCCAGGCCCCCATGCGGAAGATGTCCTGCGCGAAGAAGGGGCCCAGCACAAAGGCACCACTGAAGCAGATGTTACTTACGCTGCAAATCCCCAACAGTCGCCAGACGGTCTCGTTCGCCTTTACATACTGCAGGCCATCGCGCAAACTCGTTGCCTGGCCTTGTTGCTGGTGTTGCGCTGGCATCCGCATCCAAAGCAACACCAACAGGACCGCCACAAAGCTCAGTGCATTCAGGGCAAAGCACCATCCCTCGCCCAGAGTTGCGACGGCGATTCCGCCGAGAGCAGGCCCCAGGATACGGGCGAGGTTGAAGATCATCGAATTCAAGCTCACCGCGCTGATGAGGTCTTCGCGGCTGGTCATGTCGAGCATCATGGCTTGCCGCGCCGGAATGTCGAAGGCATTTGCGAGACCGTAGGCAAGCCCGAGGCCGTAGACATGCCAGACACGCACGGAGCCGTTGAGCGTGAGTACCGCGAGAATGGCCGCTTGGGAGAGAAAGACGCTCTGGGTCAGGATGACGATGTGCTTGCGGGTGTAGCGATCTGCCGCCAGCCCGCCGACCATTCCGAGCAGCAGCATGGGCAGATTGGTGAACAGGCTCGTGAGACCTAACATCCACTCCGAATGAGTGAGGCGGTACATCAGCCAACTCAGCGCCGTGTTGTGGACCCACGAGCCCGTCAGCGAGACCAATTGTCCCGCTGCATACAGTTGAAAATTGCGATGGCGCAGAGCGCGCAACGCAGAAAAGGAGTTCAATCTTCTATTTCACCGCAATCGTTGCCCCCACCGGAGATTCGATCGCACCCGCTTTCACGGAGATGGCGATTTTGTCTCCCGGTTCAATTGCCACAGGAACCCGGGCGTTGATCTGGAAAACGCCGCTAACCAGGCCTGGCGCAGGGCCGGCATAGAGCAGTTCTGCGTCCAGGCCGCCGATCTTTAGGGAGAGTGGAGCGAGGAATTCTGGCAGTGGGACACCGATCACCGCGCCATCGACGGGAGTGGTGCTCAAGGTGCCGGCACCAGTTCCGTAGAGTACGATGACGCTGCCTACGGCGATTGGATTGGCTGCCGAGTTGACACTACCATCCTCGTTGAGCGCCGCGACCTGATTCTTGCCACTGTAGTCGGTTGTAAAGAAGTCTGGGGAGGCCGCGGTGACCTGCATCGCCACTGGATCGCTACGCAGGCCGTTGAGTTCCACTGAGACCTGCGTGGTGGTTTTTCCGGCAACACTGTAAGGTACGATCGCGCTGAGCTGTCCCGCAGAGGTATAGATCAACGGAGCAGCAGCATCGTCGAACAAAACACGTGTGCCTCCGAGCAGAGTGGAGACGCGCCCTTGTGAGGTGAGCGTCAAGGTGGTGAGGGCAGCAGGGCCGAGCCTGGCCCCGTAGAGCACGAGGATGGAGCCGGGAGCGACAGGTCCGGACACGGCGGTTGCACCGTTTACGATGGCGGCGGAAGTCACCGCAGGCGCTGTTGCTGCCGCTTTGATCACAAGAGGCCCGGCATCCGAAAGCCGCGTCGCCGCGCTGCGATCTGTCATCGGCACTTCTTCCCCATCGTCCGCAATCGCCGCAAGCTGATAGGTGCCAGGAACAAAAGTGTTATCAACCGGGAGAGATGCAGTGCATGTCGTGGTTGCATCGATGGGAATTCCATTTGGCAACAAGCAAATGAAGCCGGTATTGTAATCCCGCTTCGTGACGGTCGTGCCAGTGCCGAGATAGAAGCCGATCCGCAATCGGGGAGCGGCCTTGGTGCCCTTGTTGGTCAGTTGTACATTCAGCAGAATCGTTTCGCCAACACGCACTGTAGAGGGAGCGGTGAAACGCAGAATGGAGAGAGTGGGCTCCGCAGCGGGCGGCGCTGGGTTTGCGGCCTGACGCACCGTGAGGAGTTGATCGCCAATGCGAATGGTGCCGCTCCGAAGCTGTCCCCGCTTGTTTGCGCTGGCCTTGAACTCGACCGTCGCGGCGCCGGTTGTTGTGGCAGGGGAAGCTTGAGACAGCCATCCGGCATTGGGAGCCACCATCCAGCCGCAATCGTTATAACTCGGAGTGACTGCAATCTTAAAGTTGCCGCCCGCTACCGGTACCTCGACACTGCTCTGATCCAGCTTCACGGTGCAGGCGCCGTTGTGGAGGCCGTAGTGAGCCCACCAGGTGCCCCAGGTGGTGCTGCCTCCGTCCGTACGGGAAGCCGCGTAGCTTTGCAGAGTCCAGAAGGAGGTGTCATCCGCCGGATCGACCTGGGTGGAGGAATAGGGGCCGAAGCCGGTCATCAGAAAGCCACGTTCAAAGCTATCTTCGCCTTCTTTGATCAAGCCGTCGGCGTAGAGCGCGCCGGGAGTGTCAGACGGCTTGCGTGTGGCGAAATAGGAACCAACGAATTTATCTTTGTGAAAGCGGTTGTAGCCAATAAAGAGTTCCCCGTTCTTGTTGACGGCGATAGAAGGAAAGGCATAGTAAGAAGCGCCACTTGTGTCGTCCACACGCACGCGCTCGGACATCGTAATCGCGGCTCCGGTCGTGGGCCAATTGACTTTCGTGTATTGCACTACAGACCGGATTCCGGTGCCGAACTGAACGAACATCGTATTGACGCACCAGACGCTCGTGTCACGGGTGACACAACTCTGGATCATCGAATCGCCAGCATCGATCTTCTTGTCTGTACCTGCTTGCGGCAGAATCTCACCAGGAACGTACTTTGCGAAATCCCCAGCATCGGCGTAGCTACGAGTTCCGACATTGAACGATCCGCCGCCCGGCGCAAACGAAGCCTCCTTGAAAGCGAGTGCGTAATTGCCGTTCTGCAGATTGTAGGTATTATTCACAAACAGAATACGGGTTGCGTCGGGATTCGAATCGGCAGACGGCGAGTTTCCAGAAAGATAATCTTCAAACTTCTGATAGATCGGAAAGCTGCCCTCCGGATAGAGATTCGTCACATTGAAGAGGTAGTTCTGAGTGCTGTCGTAGAAAGGGCCTAGAAAAAGGTCCGCACTGATCGCGACAATCTTTCCCGCAATCGCCATCTGCATCTGGCCGAAATAAGTGCTCGCATAGGGCGCGGAGATCTTGCTCATTTTCCATTCACCACGCGGGTCGGAGGTCTTACTGACAGCCAGTACAATTCCAGCAGTGGTTTCAAATGGATCTGCCAGTGCGGCCAGAAGAAAACGTTTCGCGTTTCGATCGTAGGACACTCTGGGAGAAAGCAAACCCAAACGATAGGGACCAGCCGCGGCAAAGAAAGTTTCCAGGCTCACGGTTTTCAGAATGGTTCCTTTTCGATCCTGCACACGAATGCCGTTGTTCTGCGCAGTCACGACATGATCTGCACTCACCGCACCGGAAGGGCCGGGGAGGTTCGGCTCGATGCTGTCGGGAAGGGCCTGGAAACCTTCGAGCTGGAAGTTGGGAGCAAGAAGAGAAGCAGCAGACTTCGGAGTCCGATCATTCGAGGAGGAACTCTGGTAGCTCAGATTCTCGAGCGCTCGCGACTTCGCATTTTCGTCGATCCGCGGCAGTTGCACCTGAGCTTTGAGACGATCCGCGTCCGCTACCTCCGACAAACTCGACAGCTTCCAATCGGAGCCCCTGCCGCTTACAACCTCAATACTTTGCGCCTGAATCCGGCAGCTCAATATTCCGAAAGATACAGCTACAATCCTCAGAACTCTAACGAGGAAAAAATGCCTTGATGACATAAGTTTCCTAGCATACACGAAGAATAAAAAAGACCTTTTCACTCAGTCCGCCCGACGGCTATACTGACGGAACGATGACCCATGAATTTCTCGCCACCTACCGTAGCGTCTTCCTCAACACCTTAAAAGAGGAGCTCAAAAACACCCGCAAAGTGATTGCCGCGATCCCCAATGACCATCTGGACTACCGGCCGGATCCGAAGTCGAAGACAGCTCTTGAACTCGCCTGGCATATCGTCACCGCAGATTTGTGGTTTCTCGAGTCCATCATTGAGCAGAAGTTCACGTCTGGCGCCACGCCGCCCCTACCCGCCGGAGTGGCAACGGGAAAAGAGATTGCCGCCTGGCACGAAGAGGCTATGACCAACGCCCTTCCCAAATTGGAGGCCATGAGTGGCGAACAATTGGCGGTACCGGTGGACTTTATGGGGATGTTTACCCTGCCTGCAGCCTTATACCTGCAGTTCATGAATAATCACACTATCCATCATCGCGGGCAGTTGGCTACCTATTTACGGCCGATGGGCGGGAAATGTCCTTCGATTTATGGACCGAGCGCGGACGAGAATCCGTTTGCTTAATTAACGTCTCGAACGGACCCGGTAGTCCTCAACAGCCGGCATCTGCACGATCTTACACATCTCATTGAGCCGGCTCCAGGCCCGCGTCCCAATGCGATCGGCCAGCGAATCTTTTGCTGAGTTGCTCACATTGCCCGGCGCGGGCAAATTCGTTGTGACAATCACCGGCTTGCGGAAGTTGCAACGGTGCGTGATGATCGAGGCGACCGTATCTTCTACCCAGTCCGTGACGCGGTGCGCACCGAGGTCGTCGAGCAGCAGGATCTCGCAATCGAGAGCTAGCCGGTAGGCCTCTTTGTCCATCGAGCCGCTGGAACGGTCGTAGCCACTGCGGATGCGATCGAGCAGGGTCTGGTAATCGAAGAAGATCCCTTCAAAACCTCGCTGGATGAGACCATTCAGCGCTGCGACGGCGAGGTGCGTTTTACCCACTCCCGTTTCCCCAATGAACATCAGGCCCGGCTTGTCGACCACCGGATATTCGCGGGCAAAGGTACGCACGGTCAACATCACACTGGCCAGCCCACGTTGGGCAATGGGATTGTCCTTGGGGAGGAGGAAGTTTTCGGTGGAGGCATTCGCGTAAAGAGGAGGAATGCCGCTCTTGGCGGTATAACGATCGACACGGGTGAGTTCGTCGCAATTGCAACGATCGACTACTTCCAGGCCATCGGCAATACGGACAACCCAGCCGGTGCCGCTACACTTTGGGCAATTCTCAACTGGCATCGGCATGCACCACGACGAGCGTCTGATTCGCGGTTACCGTGGCGCCCGCTTCGGCCTGCACTTGCCGTACGACGCCGTCGATCGGGCTTTTCAGTTCATTCTGCATTTTCATTGCTTCCACTACAACCAATCCTTGCCCGCGAGACACAAGGTCGCCAACGGCAACCAGAACGCGCACAATCTTGCCGGGCATCGGGGAAACCAGTTTGGCCACTCCAGTTCCTGATTTTGCGGCATCGGAGCCGCTCCACTCGCGGGGATCTTCAATGCGAATGCGCAGTTGCCTGCCCCGATGGGAGACGACAAATTCATCTCCGGCCCGCTCGACACGAGCTTCCATTTGGCGATTCTCTTCGATGAGGCTCCACACGCCTGGTTCCAGTTTGACAGCGCTCATCGCAGCAATCCTTCTTTCCATTTTGACCTTGCCGGCTGGGACGGCGCGCTTGTTTTTCGCTCCGTGGCCGCAAGGGTTGCCGACTGATGCAGCAACTGCATCTCTAAAGCACTGAATTCATGGCGTTTGCGACGTGGGAACCACTCGTCGAGAAACCCGGTATGGAGGGCGCCGTTCCGGAACTTTTCGTCCCCCAACAGGTCGAGAAAGAACTCCGTGTTGGTCCGGATGCCGCCGATGTGGGTCTCTTCGAGAGCGCGCTCGAGACGGGCCACCACTTCGGCGCGAGTTTCCGCCCAGGCAGCCAGCTTCATCAGCAGAGGATCGTATTCGAGGGGGACCTTCCAGCCCTGGTAGACACCACTATCGAGACGGATGCCGGGACCAGATGCGACGGAAAGCGCAGTGATCTCTCCCGGGCTGGGCAGGAATCCGTTGTCCGGATCTTCCGCATAGACACGGCACTCCATCGCCCAACCACGCAGGGAAATGTCTTGCTGGCGCAAGGTGAGCGCTTCGCCGGCTGCGATGCGCAGTTGCCATTTGACCAGATCGATGCCGGTAATCAGTTCCGTAACGGGATGCTCCACCTGCAAGCGGGTGTTCATCTCAAGGAAATAGAAGGCACCCGATTCGTCCACCAGAAATTCTACGGTTCCGGCGTTGTAGTAACCCGCAGCGCGAGCCGCGGCAACGGCCGCGTTGCCCATGGCGTTACGGAGATCAGGCCGGGTGGCGAGAAACGGCGAGGGCGCCTCTTCGATTACCTTCTGGTGACGGCGCTGGATGGAACATTCCCGCTCGCCCAGGTGGATCATATTGCCGTACTGGTCGCCGAGCACCTGGATCTCGATATGGCGCGGGCGGACGATGAATTTCTCAATATAGACGTCAGAACTGCGGAAGGATCGTTCGGCCTCGCTCGAGGCATCGCGCAGGGCGGCTTCGAGATCTTCTTCCCGGTCCACACGGCGCATGCCCTTGCCACCGCCACCGGCGGCAGCCTTCAAGATCACCGGGTAGCCGATTTCACGGGCAATGATTTTGGCCTCATCCGCGCTGGACAGGGATTCTTCGGTGCCGGGGGGGATCGGAGTACCGGCTTGCTTGGCCAAGGAACGAGCAGAGGTCTTGGAGCCCATTTTCTCGATCGCAGTCGAAGACGGTCCGATGAAAACAATACCGCTTTGCTCACAGCGGGCAGCAAATGCGGCGTTCTCGCTGAGGAAGCCGTAACCGGGGTGGATCGCCTCCGCGCCGGTCTGCTGGGCGGCGGCGAGGATTTTATCAACCACCAGATAGCTCTCGCTGGAAGCGGCACCGCCGATTCCAACCGCTTCATCTGCCATTCGAACGTGCAAAGCGTTGCGGTCCACATCACTGTAGACCGCAACGCTGCCGATTCCCATTTCGCGGAGCGCCCGCATCACTCGAACCGCGATCTCGCCCCGATTTGCTACCAATACCTTACGGAACACGCTCCCTAATGTAGCAAGCGATTCACTGGAGCTCCTGCACGCGCAACACCTCAGTCAGTTTGCGCAGCTCGGGCAGTTTTGAGGCATCAATGGAACCCGTAAGGAAGCGTGCGCCAGCAGCCGCCGGATCTGCGGTAAAGCCTAGATCCTTCAGCTTTTTCAATGTTGCCGGCGTCGAGTCCTTCAACAACACCTGAATCCGGACCATGACCGCAATGGTCATCGTCTGGTCTCTCCGCTGCCTCTCCTGTTTCGGGAGCGGGACTGCCATAGGTTGCGCGGTCAGTTGTACAGAAGAGAGCGAGTAGACGTTCCCGCGCATCCGTTCAAGAGCCTGATCGCTCAGCGCGTTTGGATTCACACCCTCCGGAAGCTCTACCGGCACTTCGATGCGGCGCAGCGCACCCCCTTGATTCACCACCTTCTCTTCCACTGCGTAGAAGCTAGTAAAGCGGGTCATCAACTGGTAGCTCAGCCCGAGTTCGGTGATCCAGCGTTGGTTTCTCTGCTCGTCCAGACTCAGGGCATCGATCTTACGCCTCGCCCAGATGGAGGGCACGGCGGTGTTCTCTTTCATGGTGGCCGGCAGATTCACGTCAATCTCGCGAACAAAGGGTTGCCCGGCCATTCTGCCTCGGATCCGGATCTTGCCACTCCCCGGAGTATCGTAGCAGCCACTGATGATGAGCGGCTTGGCGCTGAAGAGATCTGGAATACGCAAGGGCACCACATCCTTGACAGGAAGGCCGTTCCAATCGATCTCGATATCGGTCAGCAACGGATTCCGTACTCGTTGCTGGAAGCGTTGGGCGGCCGCGCTGCCATCGCTATTGAGCGAAACGTATTCCACTTCTCCTCGCCCAGCTTCGGCCATCTTGTCCAGCAAGTAGCGGTTGACGCTGCTGCCGATTCCGAAGCTGAAGACGCGGGCATTGGTGTGCTTGCGAATTTCGGCAATGATCTCGTCGTCATTGCCCACATATCCATCCGTCATGAAGCAGACGACCCGGATGTGCTCCTGCGAATCCGTACCATCCAGGGCGGCGCTAATCGCCTTCATCATCTCGGTGCCACCACCGCTTTGTTTGAACTGCAGGAAGCGCTTGGCGGTCGCGATGTTCTGCGGCGTGGCAGGCATCGGAGCGGGCCAGAGGATCTCGGTGTCACCAGAGAAGGTGATGAGGTTGAAGGTATCCCTGGGGTTCAAGCCGTTGATCGCCTGGAGCATCGCCTCCTTCGCCTTCTCGAGCGGGAAACCGTGCATGGAACCAGAGGTGTCGATGACAAAGACCAGTTCTTTCGGTGTGATGGCGAGATCCGCACGAAGAGCGGCCGGTGGATCGAGAACCAGGCTAAAGTAGCCATCCTTCCCTTCGCGATGGGTGAGCAGAGAAGGCGCAATCTGTTTTGAGGCAATCTGATAGCTGAGCAGGAAATCGCGATTCGGAATCTCATTCGCCTGCGCCAGCGAGATTTCTTCCCACCATTCGTTCTTCCGCTTCTGTGTGATGGCGTGACTCTCACTTGTCACTTTGCCGAGCGGAGTTGCCATTCCAAGCCGCACATTCAAGCGAATGTCATGACCCGGCCTCATTCCCTTTGGGGCAACAGGCGGATTGACCGTGGCCTCTTGTCCAGCCATCGACTTCGGAAAGTAACGAGGGCCAACCACCATCGGGAAGACAAAACGGTAACTGCCGGCCTCGTAGGGAACCAGTTCTACATAACGGATCTCCACGCTGACTTTGGCACCCGGAGTGATATTGGTCAGCGACTGTTGGAAGACATTTGGCCGTTGTTGGTGGAGCAAAGCCGCTGTTTGTCCGAGACGGCGCGCTTCGGCAAAGGCTTTCTCCGCATCCTCGCGGCGGGCGATCTTCCCTTTCACCACACGTTCGTTGACGTGCATCTCATAAGCATTCACCGCCGCCAACACAGGCAGGGGGAAGTTGTAAATGGCTTCGATTGTTTCCGGCGACTCATTAATGAAGTCCTGACGGACGACGACCGTAGCCACCGGTCCGCTGATCTCCACCCGGACCTCAGTGTGCTTGAGCGGACATTCCAATACCCTTCCGTCCGGGAGACTCCTGAGCAAGGTTCCCGCAGAAGCCCTATCGTTTAGCACCGAAGTGGCCGCGGCCGCCGTACTGACGGCCATCAAAATATTCCAGAGTTTCATGCACTCTCCTCTCACAAGGGAAATGCCGGGGGCGGAACTGGCCTTTCAAAAAAATTTCCGGAGTGGGGAGCAAATCGATCTTTCTTGTTAACCTAATTTGGATAATCTATGATTCTTCGCTTTCTAGCTGCCCTATTCTTAGTTTCTGGCGCGATTGACGCCCAAAGTTGGGAACCAATTCCTCCAGAACAATTGAGCCTGGAAACTCCCAAAATTGATCCGAATGCCGATGCAGAAGCAATTTTTTGGCAGGCGCGCGTGCGCGACGATGTACAGAGCCAATATGTAAATCATCACGTCCAAAACTACAAAAGGATCAAGATTTATACAGAGCAGGGGGCAAAGCGTTGGGGCACGGTTGAACTTCCCTACTATTCCGAGCTCAACATGACGTTAACGGGGATTGCAGCACGTACAATCCTGCCGGACGGCACGATTACCGAGGTGAAACCGAGTTCGATTTTCGATACGACGATGGAAAAGAACGGGCGCTCGAAGATCAAGGCAAAGAGCTTTGCTTTCCCGGGTGTCGTGAAAGGTTCCATCATCGAATTCAAATACGAGGAGGTGTATTCAGAGCGGCCGTTTCGATATGTGGAGTTAGAGTTTCAGTTAGAAATTCCCGCCTGGGACATTGTCTATTTCGTGAGACCGATTCCGGCATCGCTAACCGCTTACAGAATGCGTGCCTACCCGTTCAATTGCTCGCCAAGTCCGTGGGAACCAGTCAAGGGTGTTGGGCCGCAGTTGGAGGGCTTTGTATCGTCGAGATTGAAATCTGTACCCGCCTTTATCCCGGAACCCCTCTCTCCGGCCTCCAACGATATTCGGCAGTGGATGTTGTTGTACTACACCGAAGCAAGCCAGGATAAGCCAGACAAGTTCTGGAAAAACTCCGGGAAGATGCTGTCAGAGAACTTTAAAAGGGACCTGCGAAACTCGGGCGAAATCAAGGCCATGGCGGCAGAGTTGACGGCTGGAAAAAGTTCCGTGACGGCGAAGGCGGAGGCCTTGGCGATTTTCTGCCAAACAAAGATTGGCAACGTGTCCTATAGTGCCGATGGGATGACCAGCGAAATTCGGGATCACTACTTCAAGAAGCTGTATAAGCCGGAGTACAACGCCAACGACACGTTGAAGAATAAGCTTGGCACAGGCCGTGACATTTTGAAGCTCTTCTATTCGCTGGCGCAATCTGCCGGGCTCAACCCGATTCTGGTGCGTGCGAGCGATGCGAGCCGGACCTCGTTCCGGCCGGACTTTCTCGATGACTTCCTGCTACGCCGCCATTTGGTGGGCTTCCGGGATGGAGAAGGCATCAGCTACTTTGACCCGAGCAATCCCTATCTGCCTGCCGGCATGTTGCATTGGACAGACCAGGGACAGGCCGCCGTTCTGGTGGAACCCAAGGAAGCCAAGTTGGTTATTCTTCCGACCACACCGCCGGCGCAATCGAGTGTAACGCGGACTGCG
The DNA here is from genome assembly GCF_000702445.1 of Bryobacter aggregatus MPL3. Classification (NCBI taxonomy): domain Bacteria; kingdom Pseudomonadati; phylum Acidobacteriota; class Terriglobia; order Bryobacterales; family Bryobacteraceae; genus Bryobacter; species Bryobacter aggregatus. The sequence goes on along the minus strand of NZ_JNIF01000003.1, from coordinate 3,813,876 downwards.
AAGCTGAAGCTCGATGCGACGGGCGCGATCAGCGGCACGATGCAGTATGACTATTCGGGGCTGACCGCGATGAAGGAGAAGTTGGAGTTTGAAGACCAATCGGCTGGGTCTCGCGAGGAAGCGAAGAAGCGGGAGCTCGAAAAGCAGTTTCCCGCAGCAGTGATTGAGAACGTCAAGATTCTGAATGCGGCCACGCCCAATGCCCCCCTGTCCTTAAGTTTCAGCATCAAGATGGAAGGCTATGGGCAGCGCACCGGGAAGCGGCTCTTCTTCCAGCCGACAATTTTCGAGTATGGAGCAAAACCGCTGTTTTCTTCCGCCAAACGTCAATATCCGATTGCCTTCGAGCATCCTTACTCGGAAACGGATTCGATCACCATCGAGATGCCTGAAGACTATCAGCTTGAGAATGCGAGCGTTCCGGGCACGACCAAGCTTGGTCAGATTGGGGAGATTACATTGACCGCTGGGGTGAATCGGGAGCAGGCGGTTCTGACCCTGAATCGCCAACTGATCTGGGGCAACGCAGGCTCGATTTTCTTTGAGCCAAAGCACTATCCGGCGCTGAAACAAGCCTGGGATCGCATCCACGAGATCAATACGATGACGCTGACGTTGAGGGCAAAATAGTGCGACGAGTCATTTTGAGTTTGCTATTGCTCGGCGGAGTGCTGCAGGCAGAGATCCCCGGTTGGTTCCGTGAGATCGCAACGGCAACGCATCCGGTTTATCCGCCGCAGGCGAAGGCCGTCGTGCTCTTCGAGGAGGAGAAAGTCACTATCGATGAAACCGGGCGGCAGCTTACGACACACCGCAAGGCGGTGAAAATCCTAACGATCGAAGGCAAAGCCCACGCGATGGGGATGCTGAGCTTTGATACTAAGGATTCCAAGGTGAAGGATTTCAAAGCCTGGATCCAATTCCCGAGTGGCAAGACGAAGGAGTACACGAAAAAGGATTTGGTGGAGAGCAACATGAGCGATATCGCAATCTATTCGTCCTACAAGCACTTTGGCATCCGAGCGGGCGCCGATGCAGATCCAAATGCCATCTTTGGCTTTGAGAGCACCGTGGAAGAGAAGACTGTCTTCACACAGTATCGCCATAGATTTCAATCTGATCAGCCGCAGTTGGTGAGCCGCTTTCAGATTACTCCCCCTGCGGGGTGGAAGGCCGAAGCAAAGGCTTATGATGGGGCCTCCGCAACAGCCACAATTGACGGAGGCACCTATACATGGGAGGCACGGAAGCTCGACTATCTGGAGCGAGAGCCCGGGGCACCGCAATATGCGTCTCTGGTACCGCGGATTCGCGTGACGCTGATTCCACCAGCAGGACAAACGAGCGCGGCATTGCCGACCTTTGCGACCTGGAAGGACGTAAGCATCTGGACAACGAAGATCACCGATCCGAAATCTGAAGTGACTGCAGCTGTCGAGGCAAAGGCACGCAGCTTGGCCAGCGGCAAAGAAGGACTCGACAAGGTGAAGGCGATTGGCGACTATGTGCAGAGCCTTCGCTATGTCGCCATCTCAACGGACATCTCCAAGGGTGGGGGCTATGTACCGCACTCGGCCGATGAGGTGTTGCGCATGTCCTATGGGGATTGCAAGGACAAGGCGAATCTGATGAAGACGATGTTGAAGGTGGTGGGTGTGGAATCGTGGATGGTCTCGATCTACTCCGGCGACCCTCGCTATACGCGTGAGGATTGGCCATCGCCCATGCAGTTCAACCATGCGATTGTAGCTATCTCGACGCCCGCCGAGACCAACAACGCGGCGTCCTTTACCCATCCGGCACTGGGAAGGATGATGCTGTTTGATCCCACCGACTCGATCGTGCCCTTTGGCCATATTCCTGATCATGAGCAGGGCGCTCTGGCGCTTGTGTTGGCCGGTGAGAAGGGTACGCTCATTGAAGCTCCGAAAACCAGCCCCACCCAGAACCATACCGCGCGCAAGTGGGATGTGACACTGGCGGCCAATGGGAGCTTGGTCGGCAAACTGGAAGAAACCATGACGGGACAAGAGGCCTTTGACGCACTCGCACTGGATAAAACGGTTCAGAAGGATCGCCTGGGCAAGTACATTGAGGCGCGTATGACGGCGGCGATTCCTGGGTCCGTCGTAACGGAAGTCAAAGAGAACTACGAAGTGGCCTCGAAGACGTATACACGTACCATCCAATTCAACGCTGAAACTTATGCGCGGATCATGATGGGCAAGCTATGGATGGTGAAGAGTTCTCCGATGAGCTATGAAAGCATGCCGGTGCTGAACAAGGCCACTCGCACGCAGCCGCTGGTACTGCAGCCCGTGAGCTTTAGCGAAACCATCACCTGGCATCTTCCTTCAACCTTGAAGATCGATGAACTGCCCGATCCGGACAAGATGGAAGCGGGCTTTGGCAAGTATGACTCGACATGGAAAACCGAAGACGGCGCCGTACGCGTCGAACGGCAACTGGAGCTGCAGGCCGAGGTGGTGCCGGTGGCGCAATATGCGAAGGCACGCGAGTTGATGATGCGGTTCCAAGGCAGCGAAGTGGCACCGATCGTGTTGGTGGCGAAGTAAGCTAGCTCGCACGGAGCGCTTCGTTCGGATGGAGGCGCAGGATTCTCACCGCAGGAGCGAGGCTAGCCACGCACGCGGTGAGTAGCAAGACTCCGCAACAAGTGGCGAGGATCCATTCGGCTCCCGCTCCGCTCGATGGCAGGAATCCCGGGACCTGAGATGCGATCCAGCGGAGCAGCGCGAAGGCCGCTGCGGTTCCCAGTAACGCACCGATCAGTGTCAACCACAGCCCTTGCTTGAGGACATCCCAGGCAAGGGCTTTTCCGTCAGCGCCAAGCGCCAGACGGATCGCAAATTCACTGGTACGCTGCGAGACCAGATAGGACAGGACCCCATAGATGCCAGCCGCAGAGAGTGCGAGCGCAAGGCAGGCAAAGGCGGCGATGAGATAGGCGAGGAAGCGGTCGAGACGCAGAGCAACGCCTCTGAGTTCATCGAGAGTCGCAAAGCTCTTGATGGGCTGCAGAGGGTCGGCCGCTCGCAGTTCCTTTTCTATTTGAGCCTGCATTCCCTGCCCCGAGTCGCGAGTGCGAATCACCCAGCTCATGGGGAACCAAGTGTGTGCTGCCTTGACGATATCGTCGTTCGCTTGGCGGATGGAGACGTAGAGTGTGGGCACGGGTTTGTCTTTCAGACTGTTGGTGCGCAGGTTTCCGACAATCCCCACGATGAGGCGCTTCGTCTCGCCGCCACAGTGCTCAACAATAGACCGGCCGAGGGGATCGAGACCGGGCAGATAGCGACGCGCGAATTCTTCACTGATCACGGCGACGGGTTGGGACTTGCTGTGATCGCTGTCGTGTAGATAGCGTCCTTTGAGCAGCGGCACGCGGAGCGCGGCGAGATAGTTCGGCGAGGTATAGCGCCAATTCATGAACTTGCGCTTGCCGGGCTGATCGGGTGAGTCTGGCACGATCACAGCGCAGTTCAGACCACGCTCGAGCGGGAGCGCCAGTGTGACCGCTGCGCTTTCGACATTGGGAATGGCGGAGAGGCGTTCGAGCCCCCGCGCAAAGAACTGGGCGGCCTTGGCGGCGGTGTCGTAGCGCTCGCCACGCAGCGACATCTGCGCGGCAATGAGGCGCGTTTCGTCCGCACCACTGGGCAGTGCGAGCAGGTCATAGAGACCCTTCATGAGCGTGCCCGCGCAGACCAGTAAGACGACGCTGAGCGCGACTTCGGCGATGACAAAGGTGCGTCGCAAACCAGCGCCAGTTGCCCCGGCACTTGTCTTGCCGCTGCCTTCCTTCATCGTTTCTCCCAGATCGACACGGCTGGCATTCCAGGCGGGGATCAGACCGAAGAGGAGGCCTGTGGTGATCGAGATTCCGAAGGTGTAAGCAAGGACGGTCCAATCCAACTTGATGTCCCAGATTTCGAAGAGTTTGATGGGACTGACGGCCACTAAGAGCGGCAGCAGGACTTGAGCGAGCGCGAGGCCGGCGAGGCCACCGAGGATCGCGAGCAACAGGCTTTCGGCCAGGAGTTGGCGCGCCAGCCGGAAGCGGCCCGCGCCGAGGCTGCCGCGGATCGCGAGTTCGCGTGTGCGGACGGTGGCACGGGCGAGCAGCAGATTCGCCAGATTCGCGCAGGAAATTAAGAGGATCAACATCACGGCGCCCGAGAGGACAAAGAGCGGCTGGCGGAAGCCGCGCCCGTCCACACTGCCGTAGGGCTGCAAGGTGATTAAGAGTTCGGGTGGGAGATTCTTGTATTCGGCTTTCGCAAGTTCCTGGAAGAGTTGGGTGGCCTGCTGCGAAGCTTCGGCGCTGCTGAGGCCATCACGGAGACGTCCGAAGACTTGCGTGTTGTCGCCATCCTGGATGGGGATCGCGAGAAGAGGCAGATAGATGTCGATGTCGCGCGAAGGAAAGTGTTCCGGGAGAACACCGAGAACAGTGTGGGTCTGGCCGCCCAGATTGACGGTGGCCGCGCCTTGTGAGCGAGCGGCAAAGCGGTGCGATACGACGACACTGTCGGCGGGGTCCTTGTCCCTAAAGTCACGCCCTACAACAGGTAAGATGCCAAGAGCGCGGAAGTAGTTGGGAGTGACGCGCATGATCGTCACTTCCGTGGGTGCATTCAACGTGAGCCAGGCAATGCTGCCTTTGTCGCGCATGGCGGCAATGTTCGAGAAGGCAGTGGCGTTATCGCGAAAGTGGAGATACTGGCGGCTATCGAAGACCGGATAACCGATGTTGCCCGCACGGGTCTTGGTGATTTCCTTGAGACGATCGGGCTGCGGGTAGGGCGCTTCGCGCAGCAAGGCGGCATTGACCAGCGTAAAGATCGCGGTGTTGGCGCCAACACCGAGCGCCATGGTCAGGATCGCGATGAGGGAGAAGGAGGGGCTGCGGCGGAGCTGGCGTGCGGCGAAGCGGAGATCGGAGAGCAGGTCGTCGAGCCAGGGCAGACCCCAGCCGTCGCGGTATTGGTCCTTGTGCGCTTCGGCTGATCCGAACTCCCGGCGGGCGAACAGCCTGGCCTCCTCGGGGGACTTTCCTTGTTTGAGGAAATCGGCTTCGAGCAGTTCGAGATGATGCTGGAACTCCTCTTCCATTTGGCGGTCCAGAGTATTACGTCGAAACAGATTGAGGAAGCGGTTCATGGGTTCTCCAAAAGTCGGGTCATCAAAGAGACGGTCAACTGCCATTGTTCGAGTTCGGCATGTAGTTGCTGTTTGCCGGAGCGAGTGATCGAGTAGAAGCGCGCACGGCGGTTGTTCTCGCTCGGGCCATACTCGCTTTTGATCCAGCCACGCTGTTCGAGACGGAGTAAGGCCGGGTAGAGCGTGCCTTGGTTCAACGCAAGCAGGCCCTCGCTCACTTGCAGCACGCGCTGCGCGATGCCGTAACCGTGGAGCGGCCCCAAGGATTGCAGCGTATTCAACACGATCAGGTCGAGAGTGCCTTGCAGCACTTCGTGACGGGTTTTCATCTCTCCTGTAGTACGTCAACAGAAGCGGATCGTTTCAAGATATTGTGAGGCATGCCGATTTTTCTTTGGATTCTTCTGGCGCAGCAGTTTCAGCCGACGACGATCGCGACTGACCTCAAGGGTGGGTATCAGGTGTTGGCTGTCGATCTCAATCGCGATGGGCGGCCCGATCTGATTGCGCTCGCCTCGGGTGTCGATCATCTGGACTGGTTTGAGAATCCGGGGACCGTGGCTGGAGAATGGAAGCGGCATGTGATTGCGTCGGGCTTCCGGCAGTTGATCAACGTCGCGGCGATGGACATCGATGGGGACGGTATTCCGGAGTTGCTGGTGGCCCATGAGTTCTCGAATGTTCCCGATAAGTTGAAGGGCATTGTCTCGCTACTGCGGCTCGATGGCACGCGCCGCGACATTGATGCGATTCCCACTTCGCATCGCTTGAAGGTGGCCAATGGCGCCTTTATCAATGCGCCACTGGCGGACCCGAAATCGCATCCACCACTGTATGAGGGGAAGATTCCGCTCACGCTGTATGAGAAGGGGACGCTGAAGCCGAGGTTGATCAACGACGAAGATGGCGGCGTGATGCACGGCTTGCATGTCACGGACTGGAACGGCGATGGCATCGACGATCTGCTCACGGCCAGCTTTCGCGGCGTCCATCTGTTGGAGGGTAAGAAGGATGGCACTTACTCACGACAGCTATTGCAGGCGGGAAATGTCAGCGATGTGACGGTGGCCAAGATCGGCAAGCAGAAGCTCCTTGCCACCATCGAGCCGTGGCATGGCAATCAGTTTGTGATCTATACGCCGGAGCGGACGGTGCTGGACGACACGATCCAAGAGGGGCATACGGTGCTGGCCGCCGATCTTGATGGCGATGGCAATGACGAGGTGATCTACGGAGCGCGGGCCGGTGGGGGAGCAGTGCGGATGGCGAAGTTCGAGAAGGGTAAGTGGACGGTGCAGACGATCCTCGACGGCAAGATTGCCGCGAACTCGTGCGTTGCCGCCGACCTCGACGGCGACAAGCGGCCCGAGCTGATCTGCATTGGCGGGGCGACGGCGAATCTGGTGATCTTTACTGTTGCTGCTGTTGCTGCTGCAGCGCCAGATCATCGCTAAGCAGCGGGCGTTCGTCGAAGACTGGCGGATTCGAGTTGAACAGCAACTCTTTGGCCAGGTCTTCCATGATCGGAGCATCGGCCTTGGTCACGCGGACAACGACGGCCATCTCGCTTTGCGCGCCGCCACGATAGGTGCCACGCGTGGGCGGCACGTCGTTATAGTCGCGGCCAATCGCGGTGCGGATGTGCCGGCTGCCTGCGAGCAGGTTGTTGGTTGGATCGAAGCCCGTCCAGCCGATGCCGGGCAGAAACGCTTCTACCCAGGCGTGCGTCGCTCCGTCCACCGAGCGCGTTTTGTTCTCGCGGCTGTGGAACAGATAGCCAGAGACATAACGAGCGGGAATGCGCAGCTCGCGCAAGAGCGCCGTCATGATGTGCGCGAAGTCCTGACAGACGCCCTTGCGGCCGCCGAGGGCGTGATCGATCGGAGAATTGACGCGCGTTGACTTCGGCACGTATTCGAAGGAAGCGTAGATCGCACGATTCAGTTCGAGACACATGGTGAGAGGGTCTTCGCGGCGCTCGACACGGAGTTCCTTGGAGAGTGCGTTGAGCAGCGGCGTGGGCTCCGTCAATTCGCTGGGCATGACGAACTCCCAGAAGTCCTGGGTCGCCGTCGTGTGATCCAACTCCTCCCAGCCTCGCAGGGGAAGCACGGCGGGGATGGGATCGGGCTCATAGGTTTCGACCGTAGACTCGGTCGTCACCAGGAGTTGGGTGTGCTTTGGCGCGACGCTAAAGTGGTGGACGTAGTTGCCCAGATGGTCTCGATACTGGAGCACACGCGCCTTAGGATTGACCTTCACGAAATAGCTGAAGCAACGCTGCTTGCCCTCGCTGCGCGGCTGCATGCGAAGCTCCATGATGCTCTCGCTGACGGGCGCATCATAACGGAAACGGGTTTGGTGTTGGATCGAGAAGTACATTAGGCTGGAAGCGAAGTTTCAATCGGGTAGTCAATATAGGTTTGGTGCAAGGCCGAGTGGACCTGCACGCATTGGCGGATGACGTTATCGAGCGCCAGATTCAGTCCGCTGGCGAGGATCTCGTCAACACTCGAATAGCTGAGCGTGGCGACCAGGCGGCCAGCCAATCGCTCCACAGTGCTGCGCTGGTCCTGCACCGGGAAGGCGGCGATGGACTGCTGGATGCCACGGACACAAAACAGAATCGAGTGCGGATGTTGCGGGTTGAGCAATAGGAATTCGACGATGTTTTCCGCCGAGAACTCGGCAGTGTATTTCTTCAGATAGGCCTCAAAGGCGCTACAACTACGCAACAATGCGAGCAACTCCAAGTGTCCGATGTCGGCCTGTCCGCACAACTCCGGCGAATGGACATTGAGCATGGTGCAGGTGTTGACGGCACGCTCCATGTGGCGGCCGAACTGGAGGAACCACCACTCTTCTCCGTGCGACATGGTGGCGTCCGTCTCGCCCTTAAAGAGACTGAGATTGCGGCGTACTTCGTTGAGGAACTCGAGCGGCAACTCCTGTTCGAGATCTTCCGCATCGTACTTCTTCACGAAGTGATAGAGCCCGTTGATCTCGCTCCACATTTCGCTGCTGATCTGCTCGCGCACCTGGCGCGCATTCTCGCGAGCCTGCATGACGCAACTGATAATGGACGTTTTGACCTGAGGATCGAAGATCAAGGCGTGTTCGAGCGCGGGAACGCTGATCTTACCTTCAATCTTGAGCGGCTGGCCCAGGCTGAGATTGATGCGACGCAGTTGGCGCTCGACGGCCTGGGGCTTTTGTTCGAGCATGAGCTGGATGTTGGCGTCGAGCAGGAGCGTCGTGTTCTCCGCCCGTTCCAGATAACGCGCCATCCAATACAAGCTGTCAGCAACACGAGACAACATACCGGTTCCTTTGCTATTCATCGACGACCCAGGTGTCTTTACTGCCCCCACCTTGCGAACTGTTCACGACGAGGGAACCTTTGCGCAGCGCAACCCGTGTGAGGCCGCCTGGAACGATGCTGATCTTGTCCCCATAGAGGATGTAGGGACGGAGGTCGACGTGGCGGGAATCAAAACCGCCATCGACAAAACAGGGAGCGCGCGAAAGCATGAGCGTGGGCTGTCCGATGTAGTTGCGCGGATCGTCGAGGATCTTCTGCCGGAAGTCCGCCAGCTCCTGCCGTGAGGCGTGGGGCCCAATGATCATGCCGTAACCGCCGCTTTCGCCCACCGCCTTGACCACCATCTTCTCGAGGTTGTCGAGAACATACTGGCGGGAGGATTCCTCGGCCAGGATGAAGGTCTCAACGTTGGGAAGAATCGCATCCTGATCGAGGTAATACTTGATGATCCGCGGGACATAGGCGTAGAGGGCCTTGTCATCGGCGATGCCGGTGCCGATGGCATTGGCGAGCGTGACGTTTCCGGCGCGATAGGCATTGAACAAGCCAGGAACGCCAAGGATCGAATCATAACGGAAGGCCAGCGGATCGATGAAGTCGTCGTCCACACGGCGGTAGATCACATCGACACGCTTCAGCCCGGAGGTGGTGCGCATGTAGACGACGCAATCGTGCACAATCAGGTCGCGGCCTTCCACCAGTTCGATGCCCATCTGCCGCGCAAGGAAGGTGTGCTCGAAGTAGGCGCTGTTGTAGACACCCGGCGTGAGCAGCACGATGGTGGGTTCGTCCTTGCCATCGGGCGAGAGGGCACGCAGGCTCTGCAGCAGGGCTTGCGGATAGTCTTCGATCGGAAGCACACCGCTTTGGCGGAACACCTTGGGGAAGATGCGCTTCATCACCTGGCGGCCGGTGAGCATGTAGCTGACTCCCGACGGCACGCGCAGGTTGTCCTCGAGCACCATGAAGTTGCCGTCGAGATCTCGGATGAGGTCGGTGCCAGTGACGGCGATGTAGACATCCTTCGGCACGCGCAGGCCGCGCATCTGGCGGCGGAAGTACTTGCAGGTGTAGACCAGTTCCCGCGGCACGATGCCATCGCGGAGGATGTGGCCTTCGTTGTAGATGTCTTTGAGAAAGAGGTTGAGCGCGGTGATGCGCTGCGTCAGACCGGCTTCGACATGCTGCCATTCCTTGCGGGTGATGATGCGCGGCAACAGGTCGTGAGGGAAGATGCGCTCGGTGCCCTCGTCTTTTCCATAGACCGTAAAGGTGATGCCCTGGTTGAGAAAGATGAGATCGCTTTCTTGCTTGGAGCGGCGCAGATCCTCAGCAGGCGATTCCTCCAGCATCTCGAAGAGCGGAGCGTAGTGAGAGCGAACAGCGCCCGAGGCATCGAACATCTCGTCGAAAGCGCCGTCCAGTTGGTAGTCTTCAAAGGGTTTGGTTAGGGTAGACAAGGTAGTTATTTCATCGACGTGGCGGTCTTCTCAACATCCTGCATCAGCCGGATCAAATTGCCATGATAGATTTTCGTGATCATCTGAGGCGTATAGCCCTTTTCGAGCAGAGCACGGGTGAGCTTGGGGAACTTACTGACATCCTCGAGACCGACCGGCGTGCAACTGACGCCGTCAAAATCACTCCCAAGGGCGACGTGATCGACACCAACGAGTTGGACCACATGGTCGATGTGATCGACAACATCCTGCAGGGTGGCCCGCGGAGTATTGGCGCGGTATTGGGCCGTCAGTTGCGCCACCTGCTTCATCGCTTCGGCCTCGTCCTTGACCGTCTTGTTGATGCGATCGCGCTTGGCGATAAAGTCGGGATGAGTGGCGGGACTCGCGTCCTTGGCCTTCTGGTTGAGGAAGTCGCAATTGAAGTTGATGCCCATCACGCCGTTCGTCCTGGCGAGGGCTTTGATCATGTCGTCAGTCATGTTGCGGCCTGCATTGCAAAGCGCACGGCAACTGGAGTGGCTAGCAAGTAAGGGCGCTTTGCTGATTTTGACAGCGTCGTAGAACGTGGAATCAGCAACATGAGAAATGTCGACCATCATCCCGAGACGATTCATTTCGAGAACGATCTGGCGGCCAAGATCGGTGAGGCCGCCGTGGTGCTTCACCCTCGGGTTGCTGATGTCGCCAGAGGAGTCTGCCCAGCCGTTGGTGTTGGACCAGGTGAGCGTCATGTAGCGCGTGCCCAGCGCATAGAACTGGCGCAGCAGACGGGGATCGTCTTCAATGGCGTGCCCGCCTTCGATGCCAATCAGAGCACTCCTGCGGCCAAGCTTCTTGTTGTTTAGGATGTCAGCGGCAGTGATGGCTAAGGCAAACTGACCGGCACTCTTTTTGACAATGTCTTCTTTGATGGTGTCGATCATGGCCAACGCGTGGTGCGCGCTGCTCTTCGTGGCGACATGGCTAGCTGGCACATAGGCCGCGAAAAACTGCGCGCCCACGCCCCCTTCCTTCATGCGGAAGATGTCCGTATGTTCACCGCCCCCACGCGCCATGAAGTTCTGGCCCACCAGTGTTTTGGTGGGGATGTCGTTGTGCAGATCGATGAGGTAAGCCTCGTTGTGGATCTTCATCACTTCGGCATCGGTCCAGACTTTCTTCTGCTGCGCGGAAGAGCCCACGCTCAAAAGGCAGAAGCCCGCCAGCACGATGGCTGGCAGGCTTCTGTTGCAGGTACGGATCATTCGAGTTCCTTAGAAGATGATCTTCAGCGCAAGTTGGGTATTGCGCGGCTCACCAAAGCCAAGGCCAGGGGCGCTTGAGCCGTTGCGAGTGTTGGTCATCAGGCCGAGAGCCGAGAAAGAGGCAAAGCTCGTACCCGGATTTCCGTAGTTTGTCTGGTTGAAGAGATTGAACATCTCAACCCGGAACTGCGCGGAAACACGCTCGGTGATCGCCGTTGTTTTGAATATGGAAAAGTCGGTGGAGCCGAGCTTGGGGCCGTAGAGGACGTTGCGTCCGAGATTACCGTATTCCCCAGCCGGGGCAGAAGCAAAGGCATTGGGATTGAACAGATACTTTGTTCCTCTTGCCAGTGCCGCGCCCGTCGAGGCGTTAGTCGTGGGGATGTTTGAGTAGGGATCGCCGATGAGGCTGACACGATCGCGGTTGTCGCCATTGCCACTGATGTTGCTGCCTCGCAGGAGATCGATCGGCTCGCCGGTCTGGTAGGTAAGCAAGCCATTGACCTGCCAGCCTTGCACCAGACGCTTGTAGCGCGAGGTGAGGACCGGAATGTCATAAGAGACAAACGCGGTGAAGATCTGACGGACATCGAAGCTGGCGCTGCCATACTCGCGGCGCAAGTTGTAGCTGTCGGCCGGAAGGGAGTTGCGCACATTCGATCCATTATCGAGCGCATGTCCCCAGGTGTAGTTCGCAACGCCGGTGATGTTCTTCCAGCGGGTGACTCGCAACTGGGTCTGGAGTGAATTGTAGTTGGAATTGGCGATGGAGTTGAGCTCATTGATCGCCGCGAAATTCGGATAGAGCGTGTTGTAGGGACGACGGGACTGCAGCGTTGCCGCAGGCCCCGGCGTGGCCGCATTGATGTCGCGCAAGAGACTGAGCTTGCGTCCTTGGCTGCCCACGTAGCCCACCTGGAACAAGATGTTGTTGGTGACTTGACGCTGGACGTTCAGGTTGAAGTTCTGCACATAAGGGGTGCGGAAATCCTGGCTCACGGCAAAGACGCCAAAGGGCGGCTTGGGAGTGGTGCCACCAAAAATCGGGACTCCGGACTGGATCACCAGATTGTCAGTGCGCGAGATCGAGTACACCGGATCCGAGCCACCGGGGTTCGCATGGACACCGGCTGCGCCGGCATTCGGGATGCTGGTGTTGGCCACGATGAAGTTGAGCGGCGGCACATCGAAGAAGATGCCGTAGCTGCCACGAATTACCGTTTTGCTGTCTGTGCCAGGCTGATAGGCGAAACCAAAGCGCGGGGCAAAGTTATTCAGATCGCGCGGGTAAAGACGATCGATTCCCTGCCCGACCTGAACGATTCCCTTGCTGGGGAGGAAGTTCGTGATCGAGTTCTTGTCGTCATATAAGGGGCCATGGTAGGTGTAGCGAACGCCAAAGTTGAGATTCAACTTCTTGTTCACCTGCCAGTTGTCGTGAGCCCACCAGTCAAAACTGTTTTGCAGGTAGTAACGCTGCAACTGACCGGTGACGATGCTCGCGCCCGTCGAATTGGTCGGATAGCCGGCAAGGAAGTCGGCCAGGGAGCGAAGCGGGGCGCTCACACCGGAATCCGATGCAGACCAAGGACCACGCGTACCATCGAAGACAAACTTGCCACGCTTATTCGTATCGTAGAAGACATCCAATACCGCACGGCGATACTCTCCCCCGAACTTCAATTGGTGTGCCCCTTTGCTCCAGCTCAAATTGTCAGTGAAGTGCCCGGTGGTATCAATACGGCCGAGGGGCTGCGTGGCGCTGGCGCCAGCAAAATTGGTAATCTGCAGCGTCGGACTGCCTCGAAGCGTGGGGTCGGTCACACCCGTATTGAGTCCGGCAGCGATTGGATTGGGTGAGGTATCAAAGTCATTGAAGGTCTGCTTGAAGTAGTTCACGCCAAGAATGACCTGATTGACGATAGAAGGCGAAAGAGTGGAATTCTGTACCACGCTGATGTTGTGCATCCGGCTGGGCGCCACCTGGAAGTACTCATGATAGGGAACCGTGCTATCGACGAGTGCGGTTTGCGAACCGGTGCCACCGTAGTAGCGCACGGCAATCGTGTGCCGCTCGTTGAAGTTGTGGTCGACCTTGATGATGCCGTTATAGCTGTTGTAGGTATTCAGATCTCCGGCAATCAGATTGTTTGTGGTGGCAGGGAGATTGTTGTAGCGGCTGGGCCAGAAGGTCAACAGATTCGTCATCACAGGATTCACGGCCACGTTGTAGCGGGCAAGCACTGCCTTTGCCTGATCGACCCAGGCAGTGGAAGGATGAGTGATCGACGAACTCAACCCGGCGACAGAAACCTGCTTCTCACCCGTTAAGAAGAAGAAGGTCTTGTTCTTGATGATCGGACCACCCAGGCTGAAGCCGTACTGGTCATTGCGGATCTTACGCTTTGCCGCATCGGGGGCCTGGAAGGGTGTCCGGCTGCTGAGCGCCTCATTGCGATTGAAGTAGTAAGCCGAGCCATGGAGAGTGTTGGTGCCACTCTTGATCACCAGATTGACGTTGGAGCCACCGTTGCGCCCCTGATCGGCACTCGCATTGGTCGCAATGGCAAACTGATCGATCGCCTCCACCGGAAGGAGAGTACCGGCGATGCCCGAAACGCCGCCCTGGTTGACAGCAGAGCCATTCTGGAAGGCGTCGTTATTGTCAGCACCGTCGATCTGGTAGTTGTTGCCAGAAGTGCGCATGCCATTCACAGAAGTGGAGGAGGGCGTGACGCCCGGCGCCAGCTTCAGCATCTGGCGGAAATCACGGCCGTTCATCGGCATCTCCTGAACCGCACGGCTATTAACGACATTCGCAATCGTAGTGGAAGTGGTTTCTACGGTTGCCACCGCAGCACTAATCTCAACCGTGGTCGCCTGACTGGCGACCGCCAACTTGACAGGTAGGTTCGTGACACGACCTACGACAACTTCCACCTTCTCGATCTTAGTCGTCTGGAATCCAGTCTTACTAATGGTCAGGGTATAGGAACCGAGATTCAATTCTGGAATGGAGAAGTCGCCATTAGAGGAACTCACCACTTCACGTGTAAGACCCGTCGCACTGTTGATAATTTTGACACTCGCATCAGGAATAGCAGCGCCAGAAGCGTCTGCGATATTACCAGCGATAGCGCCCCGGAAAGTTTGGGAAAATCCGCTCGTTGCAAGAAGCAGCAACGAGAAAAGAATAGAGCATGCCCGATTTGACAAGCGCACAAATAGCCCCCCGTAGAGGAATCAATTTTTGGATTTGCCTGAGCGAAAACGTGGCTCCAAAGGCGAGACTTGGATTACAGATAGATTAGCATCCGCATTCGAATCGCGCCAATGCTTCGTAGAATTGAACGAATGCGTGAATGTATCCTGGCTGCTGCCCTTTGTTGTATTCCGTGCTTTGGCCAAAGTCTCAAGGTCCAAGTGATGTCTGAAAAAGTCGTGAAGGAACGACTGGAGCGTGGGACTGTCTCGATGAAAGAGCGGCAGTCTGTGATTCGCGAGTTGTTCCAAGGCGCGACCTGTGAGATCGAAGAGCAAAAGGTCGACAAACACTATGGGAATGTCATTTGCACTTTACCGGGCGAGACCGATTCGACCATTGTGGTGGGGGGACATTATGATTTTATTGAGCGGGGTCAGGGCATTGTCGATGACTGGACGGGGACAGCATTACTCCCGTCGCTTTACCAGTCGATGAAGGGCGAAACAAGAAAACATACCTATGTTTTTATTGCTTTTGCCGCTGAGGAGCGTGGACTGGTAGGCTCAACGGCTTACGTCAAAAAACTGAGCGCCGCACAGCGAGCCAAGATTCAGGCCGTGGTGAACCTCGAATGCCTGGGCATGGGGCCTGTGAATGTCTGGGTGAGCCGATCGACGCCGAGCCTGGTACTGCGACTGGCCGAGGTCGCAAAGGCCATCGAGGTTCCGCTGCACCGTGTGGATGTGGATAAGGTGGGTGACGACGATACGCATCCGTTCCATAACCTGGGGATTCCTGTGCTCTCGATCCACTCCATTACGCAGGAAAGCTATTCGATTCTGCATACGGCAAAAGATCAGCTGTCTGTGGTCAAAATGAGCGACTACTACACGGCGTATCGCCTGGCCGCTTTCTACTTGAGCTATTTGGATTTGAAACTGCCGTGAAAGAAGGCTCTGCGATTTGGCATCATCAAACAGGATGCTTAGTGTTCAGATTTTTGGCGTGAAGAGCTCGCAGGAGACGAGGGCTGCCGAGCGTTTTTTCAAAGAACGACGGGTTTCGATCCATTTTGTCGACCTCAAACAGAAGCCGATGGCGGCGGGAGAGATCAACCGCTTCATCTCGAAATTCGGACTGCAGAGCTTGCTCGATACGGAGGGGAAGGCTTTTGCCGAATCGGGGTTGAAGTATCTGCGGGTGCCGGACTCGGACCTGATTGCCCGCATCGAACGAGAGCCCAAATTATTGAAGCTCCCGTTGATTCGCGGGGCAAGCTGCTCAGTGTCGGGGAAGATGCTGAGACCTGGAAGGCAATGGCGGTGGCGCCGCCTAAGTAAGGACTTCGAAGATCGCTTCAACTTCGACCGCCACACCGGTGGGGAGCGATGCAAAGCCGAGTGCGGAGCGGGCGTGAAATCCGTCGCCCGTCTTGCCGAAGATCTGGTGCAGCAGGTCGGATGCGCCGTTGATGACGAGGTGCTGGTCTGTGAAGTCGGGTGTGGAGTTCACACAGCCGAGGACTTTGATGACGCGGAGCCCGTTGAGGGTGCCGTGCGTGTTCCAGACCGAGTTCAAGATCTTGGCGACGCAATCGCGGGCGGCGGCGTAGCCTTCTTCCGTCGAGACACCGGCGCCGAGCTTGCCCTTCAGCGTGCTGACATGGCCGGAGCTGAGGATCTGGTTGCCAGAACGGATGGCGAGGTTGAGGTAGCCGGGAGTCTGCTTTTCAAAGACGATGTGGAGGCTTTCGGCGATTTCTTGTGGAGTCATGAGGGTCTTTAGAGATTGTAAAAGGTTTGGGGTGAGTGAGAATCGCAGTTCCAGAAAACGCCGCAGGGCAAAGCCAGTAGGTTGTCTGACCAGGCTTACGAGCGGAGCGTCGACCCCTCATTGGATGAAGAGGGCTTCCGACGGAGAGGACGCCAACCGAGCTTGCGATTAATGCGATAGGCGAGAGAACACCCCCAAATGCCTCCCTGCGCAAAGCCGGTCGCCAAGCCCGTCAGGAACAATCCATTCATCATCAATAGCTCCTGCCAGCCCTCGATCTCGGGAAGCCACTTCCTGATTAGCACCATCGCAATCAATGTCAAAATGAAACCCAGCAAAGCGAGCGTCGGCACACAAATGAAATAGAAGCCAAGCCATCGGGTACGAGAAAACAGCATCGCGCCGAGCCCAGCAACAAACCAGAACATCAAGAATAAGGGCAGAAGGAACGGCATTCGAGAGAGTCCAGCTTAACAAAAGGGTACTTACACCAGCTCTGCGAACGGAGCTTGGAGACCCAGTTGGATGAAAGAGGACTTCCGCAGAGAGGACACCCACCCCAGTTTGCGATTGATGCGATGGGCAGTAATCCAATGCGCGAAAATTGCGATGAGTGAGTTCATCCGTTAGCCGCTCAGTCTAACAAAGCGCCCTCGCCAGTAACTGCACTCCCCGGCGAATCGCTTTCTCATCAATCGCGGCAAAGCCAAGCACGAGACCTTGCAGATCCCGGCGTGCAAGGGCGAACTGATCCAGAGGCCAACACTCCACACCTGCTGCAGTAGCGCGTGCGTGAGCTTCTGTCGAAGTCATTCCGTTCTCGAGAAAGGCTGGTGTGTTCAGTCCGGCTTCGATGTTCGGGAGTCGCAGAACGCCTTCTAAGTAGCGCCGGACTGCAGCTTGCAGTGCAGCCAGCCGGGAGCCATAGATCTCTCGCATGCGACGGAGATGCTTGCCGTAATGACCGTCCTCCAGGAAACTCGCCAGCACGATTTGCGAGATGCCCGGCGGATAGCGTTCCACCTGTAAGCGAAGTTTGCGCATGGGATCGAGATAAGGATCCGGCACCACCATGTAGGCCAGCCGCAGCGACGGGAAAAGGCTCTTGTTGAAGGTGCCCAAGAGGAAGACATGGTCCGAGGAGGCCAATCCGCGCATTGCCGGAATGGGGCGCCCGGAGAAGCGGAACTCGCTATCGTAATCGTCCTCGATCACGGCGATCCCTTGCTTGCGGGTGTACTGCAGGAGGTCGATCTTGCGATCGAGACTCAGCGTCACCCCGAGCGGAAACTGATGCGCCGGAGTGAGGTAGATCGCCCGTGGGTTCCGGCAGACTTCCCTGCCCCGATCCACATTGAGCCCTTCCTCATCCACCGGCACCGGAATGATCTTCGCGCCTGCAAGGCGAAAGGCATCCACAGCACCCGAGTAACCCGGATCTTCCATCCACAGGGCGTCGCCAGGACGCGTGAGCACACGGGCGATACAGTCGAGGGACTGCTGCGTTCCTGAGGTGATGAAGATCTGTCCGGCGTGGCAAGCCACTCCCCGCGAGGCCCCAAGATAGGCGGCGATCGCTTCCCGCAATGGCAGATAGCCAGCCACATCCCCTCCGGCCAGGATCGCCGTGCTCATCTTGCGCATGCAGCGGCCCGCAACTCTCGCCCAGGTCTCCACCGGAAACTCGGCCAATCCAGGTTCGATGGTGCGAAAGGCGCGCACCGGACGCCGATACAACGGGTCTGTCTCTTCCGGCAACGGAGGCACAAACACCTTTGCGGAGGAGAGAAAATCTTCCGGAACCTGGGTGGCCACGCTGGTGCCAGCCCCCACCCTTGCCACCAGATAGCCCTCTTCCTGGAGTTGCCCAAAGACATGGACGATCACGCCTCGCGAAATCCCGAGTTGCAAGGCAAGCTCCCGGCTTGGTGGCAGCACACAGCCCCGGGGAATTCGAGCTTCGAGGATCGCCTGCCGTAACTCGGTATAGAGCCAATCGCTCAGCGTTTGCCCGGCAACACGCGGCCGGAAGGCAGTCGAAATTGGACCACTATACTTCACAGAATTGGACCTATCCAGAGTACCAATCAGCCGCTAGCATCAGAACATGAATACCAGACGCGATCTGCTTGCGACGCTGGCCTTATCTTCGGTTGCGGGAATGGCCCAGACTTCCGGCACAAAGGCCGAAGTCCTGAAGAGACAGCCACTGCCGGCGCCATTTGACGGCTGGGAGGCCGCCTTTCTCTCGGTGACGACACAGCCCGGCGTCGGCTCTCCACCTCATTCGCATGGAGGCTTCGTTCTCGGCTACGTCATCGAGGGAGAGTTCCGCTTTGCCATAGACGGCAATCCGCCGCTCGTCCTCAAAGCGGGCGAGACCTTCTACGAACCGCCAGGCGCCAGGCATACTGTGTCTGCCAGCGCGCGACCCGACCGCGAGGTCAAAGTACTAGCAATTGTCATTCTCGAAAAGGGGAAGGAGATCACCAGATGAGCGATCGATTGATAGTCAGAAAAGCAGCGCCGGAAGGCTACCAGAAGCTTAGAGACTTGAGCAGTTATTTGAGCGGATGTGGATTAGAACCACAGCTTCTACACTTGGTCTATCTGCGAGCCTCGCAACTGAACCACTGCGCCTACTGCACGGACATGCACTGGAAGGATGCCAGACAGGGAGGCGACACCGAGCAGCGACTTTCGCTGGTCAGCGTCTGGCGGGAATACGCAGGCTTCACAGAACGGGAGAAGGCTGCCTTCGCCTGGACAGAAGCCGTCACCAAACTCCATAGCATTCCGACGGAGTTATTCGAAGCAACCCGGCTTCATTTTAGTGATACAGAACTGGCAAATCTGACTTTAGCCATCGGGACCATCAACCTTTGGAACCGGCTGGGAGTGGCCTTCCAGTTGACTCCTGGAATTTACCAGCCAAGCCAGCACTAAGGCGAATTCCCCAGATAACTCGCAAAAAATCATCGGAAATAAGTCAAAAATTTTATCGGATTCCACCAGCTCATTCGACAGTCATTTGATATCCTGTGATCCAAGAAAGAGGGCTGCGATGGCGGTAGGATTTGAGTTTGCGACGGGCTGGGATATTCATCGGTTACGAGATGACGCAGTCGTGCCTACCACCGGGATTCGTGACGAAGCACAGATGAGGCTGCTGACCACCTCGTTCCCTAAGGCTTATGTCGTAAAAGCAGGGCTCGGCTGGTCGATGACGGTGGACGGGACGGAGATCGAATACGTAGTCGATCAAGTGGAAGAAAGCGATGCGGGCAAACTACTGCTCACGGCGCGGATGGCGGATCTCCTGACCTTCACCACGATGATGAATTTGCGCCGTATGCAAAGCTTTCTCACGGCTCGTGATTTTCCACCAGGAACATTTTTGGCGCCAAGAGACCGATTTGTCATCCATATTAAACATGATCTTCGTGGAAAAGCGATTGAAGCCATCCCGCAGGTAACTGGTGGCATTCGGCTGGCGCGGATTCGGAAGTTGTGGAGAATTCTGTCAGACCCGAACTCGCGAGCCGCCAAGCAATTCTTCGCCGAAACGACCGGAGGAGCAGCACTGTATTCAGGAGTGATCCGGCAGGTGACCCTGCGTCCGAGTCAGTTGCGGGATTCAAACTGGGCCGGACATACCCCCAGCGCGAAATTGCGTGGTCTGGTCACGATGATTGCAACCTATCTCCAGCGTGGGTATTCGCCGCGTCAGAATGGCGTGGGGGCGGCCAAGTATCTGTTCATCCTGATGTCGCGGACAAAGTTCAGTGCGCTGTTCAGCGATCTTCCTAGCGTGGAGAAGACCCACTATCGCCAACACCCCGATCAGTGGGTTTCCTACATCTGCCGGGAGGTGATGGCTCATGTTCCGGCGATGGGGCCTCACGGCATTGACCCAGCGGGAAGACTGATCGAGCGCAGGATCACAGATCGAGGGGCGCTCGGACACAATCCGATCCTGTTGCCGATTACGCGGAACGAGTGGCTGCGAGGCATGCTGGTGGGCAGAGATCTGCTGAGTGCCGCAGCTCATCCACTGGGTGGAGCTGACAACGCGACCTGGGAGGATTCGAACCCCGAACTGGGCCATCGTCTGCGTGGCTTAGCGGGACTGGGCAATCGAATGGATCGATTGCAGTACCAAGGAAGAGAAAATAAGGCAGCCATCATCGAATTCCGCGCCCGCCAGGCGACACTCGCACACACGCTCTGGCCAGGCTATGCAGACCGGATGCACAAGTTCTTTACGGAAGTGAATGAAGGCGCGCGGCATGGAGTGATCGACCTCGACGCCCCGCCACTTGCGGTCTAGATCAAACGCCGTCGCGGATGATGCGGCAATCGTTGTCCTCAATGGTCACAGTGCCGATACTGGCTTGGCTTTGGTCGAGGAACCCTTCGAGGAAACGCAGAAAGGCATCCACGTCGGCCTGATTCGAAGCGATGCCGAGCGACGCGCGGATGGCGCCAGCACTCTTACCTGGATTCCTCGTTTGCATCATGCGGATAAAGCCTGGCAAGCTGACATCGACATCGGCGGCGAAGCCAGCCCTCATGTCTTCTTCCGTCAGTTCCTCGGCAAATTCATTCGCGCCCGGGTTGCAGAAGCAGCCACCGCGTAAGGAAATGCCCTGTTGTCCGGCCAGTTCTTCCACACGCCGGAAGTCGATGCGGATGCCGTCCCGGTCATAGAGGTTCATGGTGATGGTGGAACCGCGCATCAACATCTCCTGCGGCCCATAGATCCGCAGCAGCGCCTTGCCATTCTGATGGCGGAGCGACTGCAAACGCTCAAGCGTAGCCGCCGTAAGGGCTTGAACGCGGGCGCTTGTCGCCCCGAGCCCCAAAGTTTTGAGATGGCGCAGGCCGATCTCGACGGCGGGAATCGCCAGATAATTCAAGGTGCCATCCTCGAAGGCAGCCTCGCCACTGGCGAGCGCGTGCGACTCCCCCTGCACCGAGACGAGCTTCACCGTACCGCCGGCAAACCACGGACGCCGCAGGATGTCGATCGCGTTTTTATGAATCAGCAACGCGCCGATTCCCGTGGGATAGCCGAACATCTTATAGAACGAGAGGCAGACGAAATCTGGTTGGTACTCCGTGAGATTGAGGCGGTTTGTGGGCACAAAGGCGGCCGCGTCCAGCAGCACTCGCCAACCCTTCTCCTGCGCCTCCCCAATGAGAGAAAGCGGGTGCTGCACTCCCGTGTAATTCGATTGCGCAGGAAAGGCAAACAGACTGTGAGCGGCCACCTGCGGAAAGCGAACGGGCTGGAGGCGCAAATCGGAATCGAGCGGCAGATAGGAGACCTTCGCCTGTTTCCGGGCAAACTCACGCATACCGTTCACAGAATTGTGGTTGTCTGCGCTCAACAGTAACTGGCCGTTCTCAAACGGAAACGACTCGCCCACCAGCTTGAGAGCTCCGGTCGCATTCTGGGTAAAGACAACGTGATAGTTGGGGGCGTGAAAGAAGTCGAGAATCGCGGCGCGAGTGCGCTCGACGAGATTGGTCATTGCGATCGAGGTGGGATTGGCGGAATGTGGGTTGCCGAGAACGCCGCTACGTAAGAGGGCCAGGTGCTCCTCGATTTGCGAATCCGCGTAGAGCGAAGCGCCAGTGTAATCGAGATAGACCTGACCCTGTTGATCAAGACGGGAATAGCCGGGTGGCCGAGTTGTACAGTCCAACTCCTATTTTGCAGGTTTTGGATCGTTAAAGGAGCGCTCCACCATGTCATGCACGTCAGTGCTGACCGGATGGTCGCGCCACAGCCAACGCATCATCTCAGGGATCATGGCGCCGCCTTGCTTCTGGCCATGCTTGCCAATGCCCCAAGAATAGTTGACGTCATAACCCTTGGCAGTCAGCGCCTTCATCAGATTCACATTGTTCAAGAACCAATCGCGAGTTGCGTCGTAGGTGCCGTCGGCACGCAGCGCGCGATTGTCATTGCGACCGTCCACCATGAAGATACGAATCGGCTTCTTGTCGGCCTTGGCAACCAGATCGGGATAGACGTGTCCGCCACGCAGATTCGTGAAGCTGCCAACAATGCTCAACACCTTCTGGAAATGATCGGGGCGATGCCAGGCGACGGTGAAGGCAGCGATGGCGCCGGAACTGGCGCCGCCGATGCCGTGGCGGGCCGGATCTTTCGAGATGTTGTACTCCTTATAGAGCGCCGGGAGCAATTCATCCACGACAACGCGCGCGTAGCGATCGTCGAGACTGTTGTACTCGGTTGGACGATTCGTCGTGCGATCGCCCCACTCTTTCGGATTGGGTTCGGGCTGGTCGGGACGGCGGCCGGGATTGATGAACACCCCGATCATGACCGGAATCTCGCGCCGGTAGATGAGGTTATCCATGACATTGTGGGCGCGCGCATCGCCTTCCGGATACATGAAAGCCTGGCCGTCCTGAAAAATCATCAGACTGGCCGGCACCTTCGGATCGTACTGCGCCGGAACATAGACGTAGTAGGTGTGCTGCGTGCCGGGATAGGCCTCGCTCGGGAGAACAAAGGGGCCCACAACTTTCCCGCGAGGAACCCCTTCCTGTTCCAACGAATCGGGACCCAGACGATACTGGCCATCGGTGTTCGGGCCCGGCGGCTGGGCCGGGGCCTGCGGAGGTCTTGGATTCGTCTGGGCCGGTGGGGGTGCTTGCGCTAGGAGCGGAAGAAGGAGAAGCGTACTGAGCATTGGTCTGCCGCGATCATATCGCGGCTTGCAACGCTGATTCCACTGTAGATTGATATTCTTTCAGGAGTTCTGGCGTCTCTGCTTCAAAGCGCATCACCAGTACCGGTTGCGTGTTGGATGCGCGGAGCAGTCCCCAGCCTCTCTCGAAGATCACCCGGACCCCATCGACATCCACAACGCGATGGGTCGACTTGAAGTACGCAGTCACTTTTGCGACTGTTTGGAACTTCGTTTCGTCCGGCCAGTCCACGCGAATCTCAGGAGTGGTGACCGTAGTGGGCAGTCCTTCGAGCTGGTGCGACAACGGCTTGCCGGAAGCAGCGACAATCTCGATCAGACGGCAGGCGGCATAGAGCGCATCGTCAAAGCCGTAATAGCGGTCTGCAAAGAAGATATGGCCAGACATTTCACCGGCCAGTTCGGCATGTTCCTCCTTCATCTTGGTCTTGATGAGAGAGTGGCCGGTCTTATACATGATCGGCTTGCCACCAAGCTTCTCGATGGTGTCGTACATGATCTGCGAACACTTCACCTCGCCGATGAAGGTGGAACCGGGCTTACGGGAAAGAATCTCCCGCGCGTAGATCAGCATGAGCTGGTCGCCCCAAACGACGTTCCCATTTTCATCGACAGCGCCAATGCGGTCCGAATCGCCATCGAAGGCAATCCCCAGATCCGCTTTGTGCTCCCGGACAGCGTCCTTGAGCATTTCGAGATTGTGCTCGACGGTGGGGTCCGGATGATGATTCGGGAAAGCTCCGTCCATCTCGAAGAACATTTCGACGGCTTCGACATTCAGCCGTTCGAGCAGGCGGTGCAGCGTGGGGCCAGCAGTGCCATTGCCCGCATCGAACACAACTTTGATCCGCCGCTTGAAATCGAAACCCTGCGGGATTTCTTCAACATAGGGTGTGATCGGGTCCGCCTGAGTGACGGTGCCTGTGCCGTTTTCAAAATCGCCGGTCTGGATCAGCTTGAGGATGTCCTGGATGTCTTGCCCATACACAGCAGCCTTGCCAGCCATCATCTTGAAGCCGTTATAGTCCGCAGGATTGTGGGAACCGGTGATCATGATTCCGGCCTCGGCATGGAACTTGTATACCGAATAGTAAAGGAGCGGTGTGGGGACAACGCCAATGTCGGTGACCTCACAGCCCGTCGACAGCAGGCCCTTGAGCAAAGCTTCGTGAAGCCGCGGACCAGAAAGACGGCAGTCCCGCCCCAGATTCACCTTCTTGCCAGTGCGGCGAATCATGTAGGTGCCAATGGCGCGTCCGAGGATTTCGATATCCGGAGAGAGCAGGTCACGATCAGCGATGCCGCGGATGTCGTATTCGCGGAAGATAGTCTCTTTGAGCATTGTCTTCTTTAGGTTAACCAACAGGGACTTCAGCGGCGGCCCAACGGATCATGACACTCTCGATTGTGTTGATAGAAATGGGCTTCGAGAGGTAATCGTCCATACCTGCCGCCAGGCAACGTTCCCGGTCCCCCTGCATCGCGTGAGCAGTCATCGCGACGATCGGCGTGCGGGGTAGACCGTTCTGCGCCTCCCATTCGCGAATGGCGATGGTTGCCTGGAACCCATCCATCTCCGGCATCTGGCAATCCATCAGAATGAGGGGATAGAGGCCTTCCCGCACAGCGGCAACAGCCTTTGCTCCATTGTCCACAATCTGGGACTGAAAACCGAGCTTCTCCAGCATCCGCACCGCCACACGCTGATTGATCACATTGTCCTCGGCAATCAGGACGCAATTCGGTAAGCCAGCGCCTCGCCTGCTCAGCTCAATGTTCAAGCTCTTCAGTCCGCCCGCCAGCATCGTATCGGAACTCAGCCGCTCGAAGGTCTCCCGCAAGGTGCGTTGGCGTGCCGGCTCGGAGAGCGTCGCGGCAAAATAGATATCTGACTGCCGCTCTGCAGCGCGATCCTTCATGCGGACCAGACGCACCAGAATCCGTTCAACATCGAAACCCGCAGATTTGAGATGCTGCGCGAGTTCGGTGGAATTCATGTCGCCCAAGTCGTGATCCGTCACGATAAGGTCGAGCTTCTCCGACTCTTCGGCCAGCAGAATCAGTTCCTGTCCGCTCTTTCCATGCGTGCAGGCGAAGCCAAGATTCTGCAGAATCTCTTCCACACAACAGCGGCGTTCCTCTTGCGCAATGGCGAGAATCGCATAGCGGCTTGACGCCTGCGGAGGCGCAGCCTGCCGGCTGCGCGCCACCACTAACGGAATCCGGAACCAGAAACGGGAGCCGCCGCAGGAACGCTGCTCCACTCCAATCTGGCCGCCCATCATTTCGACAATCTGCCGGCTAATCGCCAGCCCTAGTCCGGTGCCGCCATAGCGGCGTGTCGTCGAACCATCCCCTTGCGTAAACGGCTGGAAGAGACGAGCCTGCAATCCGGTCGGGATGCCAATCCCCGTATCGAGGACATCCACCACCACATCTTCTCCCACCGGATAAGCATGCACCTTCACCGCGCCCGAGGCCGTGAACTTGATCGCGTTGCCTGCGAGGTTCGTAATAATCTGCTGCACGCGATAGGGATCGCCGAGGAAAGTAGAAGCAATCGAGCAGTCAATGACCGCGCTGATCTCCAGATTCTTTTCCTGCGCCTGTTCCGCGAGAAGCTCCACGACATCCTCAACCGTTTCCCGCAGGTCGAACTCAATCGATTCGAGTTCCACCCGTCCGGCTTCAATCTTGGAGAAATCAAGAATGTCGTTGATGATGTTCAGAAGATACTGGGAACTGCGGCGTACCGCGTCGGCATACTCACGCTGTTCCAGACTGAGTGCCGTGTCGCTCAGGAGATCGGTCATGCCGATGATGCCGTTCATCGGCGTCCGGATCTCATGGCTGACATTGGCCAGAAACTCGCTCTTGAGCTTGGAGACATGCAGCGCCTGATCACGGGCTTGCATCAGCGTCTCCTCTGCCTGTTTCATATGCGAGATGTCTGTCAACGTCCCTTCGTAGTGCTCCACCGTGCCATCCTCGCGCAGCACCGCGCGAGCATTCTCCAGTACCGTCAGCGACGAGCCGTCTTTCCGCTTCAGCCGGAGTTCAAAATTATTGACGACACCATCGCGGCGCAAGCGATAAATTTCAGGAAGGCGGTCGGCGGGATCAAAGTAGAGGTCGGTCCCAATCGAAACTCTTCGCAACTCTTCGATGGAATCGTAGCCCAGCATCGAGACCAGCGCCGGATTCGCATCGAGGATCTTCCCTTCCTCACTTGAGCGGTAGACCCCTTCGGCAACGTTCTCAAAGAGTGACCGGTAGCGGCGTTCACTCGCCTGCAAGGCTTCCGACTGGCGGCGAAACTGCGAGATGTCGCGAATCACCATCTGCACGGCCGGACAATCCTGGTAGGTGAAACTCGTCGCCACCACTTCGACATCGATCGGCTTGCCATCCATGCGCGTGATCCGGAGATGAGAAGGCCGCACCTCGCCGTTGCTATGCCGCGTTTCTCCCCAGGAAGAGGTCAAGGCCGTAGTGTCGATTTCGGAAGGAGTGGCAAGGTCGTGCAGATCGACGCCAAGCAAAGTTTCCGCCGCGCTGGCGCCCAGCATCTGCACCCCGGTGGAATTGACAAAAAGAATCTTGCCTTCCCGATGCACCAGAATCGCATCCGGGCTAACCTCCACCAACCGGCGATAGCGCTCCTCACTCTCGCGGAGCGCCTGTTCCGCTTCTTTGCGGCCCATCAGATCACGGTGGTAGGCACGGAGAAGAAAGGCAAGAAATGCAGCCAGAAGGCAAGACGCTAGCACTAGAAGATTCACCTCTTGCCAGCGCTGCGTGATCTCAGTGGCGATCTCGCTATATTGATCCCAAAGCCGGCCTGAGGAGCTGCGAACCTCCTGCAGCGCTCGTTTCAGATTCGAATCCACCTCATCAAATCGAGGAGTGTTGGGTCCGAGATTCCGTTCGATCAGGATCAAAACGGTTTCAAGGCGAATCAAGGAGCCCAGCATCTCGGGTTGGACACCGGGAAGATGTTTGGCTTCCTCCACCCCTTCTTTCAGGCGGCTGAGATCATTCAGCATCCGGCGGTGGACTTCTTCAGAGGAGTCGCTGCGCCGGATTCCCAGAGCCAGCTCCAAGTTCCAAAGGCCTTCTTCCAGCCGGTTGAACGCCTTTGCTAAACGTGTACTGTTTTGCAACCGTTCCTGATGATCCTGAACCGTGCGAATCTGCTGGTTCCCTGCCAGCAGACATAGGAGCGCCAGTAAAATGATGACCCAGGTCCAGAGGGCAGATGTGAGCAATCTCTTCATGAAACGGATGCCAGCAAAAAGCGGCACAGTTAATTTTATGTGCGAAAAAAGATTGATCGACCGATTTTTACGAAAACTTGAGGCAAACCTTAGAACTAACTGGCCATCTTGCGAGTCACTCGCTCAATACTGCGCGCCTGACCGGTAGTTTCGTCAATATCGATCACCACACCGTGCAGTTCTCCGCCCTTTTTGGACGCCTCGAGACGAACAGGAAGAGAGGTCAGAAACTTCTTCAGCACCAGCTCTTTGTCTGCGCCGATCACCCCGTCATAGGGGCCAGTCATCCCAGCATCCGTCTGGTAGGCCGTACCTCCAGCCAGAATCCGGGTATCGGCCGTTGGGATATGGGTATGAGTGCCAATCACAGCCGACACACGGCCGTCGAGATGCCATCCCATCGCCACCTTCTCACTGGTGAGTTCGGCGTGGAAGTCGACAAAGCGGACTTTCACATCGGTGGGAATCTCGGCAATCAGTTCATCGGCTTTCCGGAACGGGCAATCGAGCGGCGTCATCAGGGCGCGGCCCTGCAAGTTGAGAATCGCGACTCGAACGCCATTGCGGGCCTCGACATAAATCAGGCCACGGCCAGGAAGCTCCTTCGGGTAATTCGCCGGACGGGTGACACGTGGGTTGCGATCGAGGTATTCAAAAAAATCTCGTTTGTCCCAAACATGGTTGCCGGTAGTGATCGCGTCGACTCCCAGGGAGAGCATATCGTCTGCAATCTGCGGCGTCACCCCGAAGCCTCCCGCCGCATTTTCCGCGTTCACGATCGTCATCTGCACACCGTAGGTGGCTTGGAGTTCAGCAAGATTCCAGGCCAGTGCATTCCGGCCTACTGACGAGTACACGTCGCCGATAAAGAGGAGATTCATGTTGGGAAAAAGAGAAATGGAGCGAGGCCTCGACGTACGAACCCCCGTCATTGACCCTTGCTTAAGCTAGGGTGGGACCCACCGCACACCATTAGGCTTATCCGACGCCACCCGAGGGCAGCCGATCTTGCTCACCGATGTTTAAGACGAGTTAAGGTCCCGATGACTTTGACTGTTGGATCAAATTTTGAGGATCCGCCAAGCAGCCGAAACCACGCTCCTCACCAAGCATAGCCGAAAACCATTCGCCTCTGGCTAGGCAGTCAAAGTTTCGTCTTTTGTTCTCTGGAGAAACGCCTCAGATCGAAAAAGGATTCACTTCACTCGCTAGATTTTGCCAGAAAATTCCGCACTACTGGACGTGAGAATGGATTCCAAAATCAACTTCTGTATCCTCGCACTGCTCACCGCAGCGAGCGTGCAGGCACAAACCATCACAGTTTATCCAGGCCCATCCGGGATTCCGAAGGCCAGTTCCCGGCAGATGTCTGCCTACGTCCCGCTCAGTCCCAATACCGTCACCTGGTCCGTCAATGGAATAATTGGCGGCGATCCGGTGCATGGCACGGTCAGCCAGAATGGCCTGTACACCGCGCCCGCCGAGGTTCCACCCGACAACCTCATCACCATCCAAGTAGCCAGTACCGCCTACCCAACCAAGATCGGCACAGCCAGTCTCAGCATCACCCAACCGCTCGTCTATATCTGGGGCTCCAACCCAAACAAGTTCGCCGCGGGCGCGGTCTCACTCAACATCAATGGAGCCGGATTCGTCCCCGGTGTTGCAATCACCATCAATGACCTGCCACTGACCACCACCTATCTCTCCGCAACCTCTCTGAAAGTGACAGGCAGTGTCCCGGCCAGCATGGTGGGCGTCGCGGTGCTGCGAGCCATCAATCCCAACCCCGGCTCGACCATCAGCGACCCGGTGAATGTCACTGTTGCCAGTTCCAATGTCAGCGTCTCCGTCAATCCAGCCAGCGTGAGCCTCCCGGTGACCGGTACGCAAAGCTTCAGCGCCAGCGTCTCCGGATCCTCAAACCTGGCCGTGACCTGGTCCACGACGGCCGGCACGATTACGGCAAGCGGCCTCTACACGGCGCCTGCCACCTTGCCCAGTCCGCCCACCGCAACGGTTACGGCAAAAAGTGTCGCCGATCCATTGATCAGCGCCAGCGCAACCATCACCCTCACCAAGCCCAGCGCCACCGTGAGCCTCACGCCACCGGCAAGCTCCGCGTTTCTCGGCTCCAGCACACAGTTCACCGCAACGGTCAATGGGCCAAGCGACACCTCGGTCACCTGGGCCGTGAACGGCATCGCGGGTGGCAACAGCAGCGTCGGCTTCATCTCCGGCACTGGGCTTTACACGGCTCCCCTCAATCTCCCCAACCCTGCCTCTGTCACGGTGCGTGCGACGAGCGTCGCTGCGCCGACGATCTATGCGCAGGCCAGCGTCACGCTGAAGCTGACGCCCCCTGCCATGCCGAATCTGACCCATGCCCGCTTCCTCGAACAAGCGGCCTTCGGCCCCACGTCTGCTGAACTGGCGACGCTCGGGCAAATCGGCATTGACGGCTGGCTCGCGCAGCAGTTCTCGTTGCCAGAAACACCGATTCCCGTTCCGGCTGGCGTCCAAATTGCGCAATCCCAATACTTCTCGCGACTGGTTCACGCTCCAGACCAACTGCGCCAGCGCATGATCGACACACTGGCCAAGATCATCGTCGTTTCCGCGGCAAAGAACTCCTCCCCAAATGAAGTGGTCCCGTGGCTGCAAATCCTCAGCCGCAACACCTTTGGCAACTACCGGCAGTTGCTCTGGGACATCACGGTCAGCCCGCAGATGGGCAAGTATCTCGATCTGGCGAACTCGCAAAAGGCAACCGGAAACAGCATGCCCAACGAGAACTACGCTCGCGAGGTGATGCAGCTCTTTACCACCGGCCTCGTCCTCTTGAATCCCGACGGCACGCCGCAGTTGGATAGTCAGGGCAACACGATCGCCACCTATGACCAGACCACCGTCAGCCAGATGGCAAAGGCGCTCACCGGCTGGACCTTCCCGACGCCCGCAGGCGGTCAGATGGGCGGAGCAAACTGGGAATCCTTCAATGCGCCTTCCATGGAGGTTCGAGAACAGTTCCATGACAAGACCGCAAAGACGCTCATCGGCGGCTGCGCGATCCCGGCTGGCCTCACTGTCGCCGCCGAAACGAACCAGGCGCTCGACTGTCTCTTCAATCACCCCAACACCGCGCCCTTCGTCGTCCTGCGACTGATCCGCGCCTTGGTCACGAGCAACCCGAGCGGCCCCTACGTGCAACGCGTCGTCAACGTTTGGAACAACAACGGTGCGGGAACAAAAGGAGATCTCAAGGCGGTGCTCACCGCGATTCTCACCGATGCCGAAGCCCGTCAGGATCAAGCCACGCCGCAGCAGGGACGATTGAAAGATGCCGAGTATGGCATTGTCGAATTTATCCGTTCGCTGCAGGGAACTTTAACGCCAGACAACCTCCGCGTCTGGTCGCTGACCACCATGGGCCAAACTCCGCTCGCTGCGCCTTCCGTCTTCGGACATTACTCGCTGCTGTACCGGATTCAAGGAGGCACACTGGCCGGGCCGGAGTTCCAGATCTACAGCCCCACGGAAGCAATCCTGCGGGGCAACTTCTTCTACGAGCTGTTGCTGAACCCGAACGCCAGCGACCTCTCGATCAACCTCGCGCCCTTCAACGCGGTCGCCGCCGATGCCAACGCGTTAATCGAACAGGTGAACGCGACACTGCTCTATGGACGCATGCCGCAATCGCTCAAAGACAGCCTTGCAACAGCGATCGCCGCGGCATCTGACAACAACCAACGCGTCATCACAGCGCTCTATCTGACAGCTCTCTCGGGCTATTACACGGTGCAGTACTAAGGAAATCCCATGAATCAAACCACCCGCCGTTCGATCTTGAAACTTGCCACCATCAGTGGCCTCTCGCAGTTCGACCTGAGAAACGCCTCGGCCCAGAGTTCCGACTACAAAGCGCTCGTTTGCATTTTCCTGATGGGCGGCAACGACGGCCATAACCTGCTCATCCCGCAAAGTACGGCGCAGTTCAATGCCTATAAGGCAGCACGCGGCTCCCTGGCCCTTCCCGACAACAGTGCGAAACTGCTCGCCATCACCACCCCGAACGGCACGCCCTATGCGCTCAACGATGGGCTGGCCGCCATCCATCCGATCTTTGCCCAAGGCAGACTGGCATTGGTTGCCAATGTCGGCAATCTGGTGCAGCCCACCTCGCGCCAGCAATTTTTGCAAGCGGCGGTCAAGGTGCCGAGCAATCTTTTCTCGCATGCCGATCAGGTGGTGCAGATGCAGACCGCGACGCCAGGCGGCAGCGGCGGCACAGGTTGGGCTGGCCGCACCGCCGACGCGATGAACGCGCTGAATGGAGGCGCCCGTTTCCCCGCCTCGATCTCGATGTCCGGACAACAACTCTTTGGAACCGGCAATGTCATCCAATCGGCGAGTCTGATCCCGGGCTACGAGATGGCGCCCAGCGGCATGAATGTCTGGCCAGCAACGGCCGCAGCCGCCCGTCAGGCCGCCCTGCAACAGATTCTCACCATGGATAGTGGGCTCTCCATTGTCCAGACTGCCAACCATGTCCGGCAGGACGCGATGACTCTATCGGGAATGCTGAGCGGGCTCTCGACAGGCACGGCCTTTGCCAAGCCCTTCCCAAGCACCTCCATCGGACAGCAGTTGCTGCAGGTAGCACAGATCATGCGGCTGCGCGGTGCGACCGGCATGAAGCGGCAAGTCTTCTTCTGTTCTCTCGGCGGCTTCGATACGCATTCGGCCCAAGGCTGGCAGCAATGGGATTTGTTCAAGCAATTGTCGGCTGGCATGCTCGCGCTGTATCAGGCGACGCAGGAAATGGGCATCGCCGATGGAGTCACCACCTTCACAGAGTCTGAATTCGGACGCACGCTACAGCCGAGCGGTACGGGCACAGACCATGGCTGGGGGAGCCACTTCCTCGTACTGGGCGGCGCAGTCCAAGGAGGCGATCTTTATGGCGCCTTCCCGGACCTCGCTCTCGGTGGCCCGGACGATAGCGGCAATCGAGGCGCTTTGCTGCCTTCCACCTCGCTCGATCAATATGGTGCGACGCTCGCCCGCTGGTTCGGCGTCGCCGACACTGATCTCGACGCCATCTTCCCCAATCTGAAGTACTTCCCCGTTCGCAATCTGAACTTCCTCGCTTAGTGCGTCACTTCAGACGGAGCGGGATTCCAAACATCACTCCGTAAACTTCCGTTGCGCGCGCGGCCGTCTGTTGGTTCAGGCGGCCCGCCTCATCGCGAAATCGTCTCGCCAATGGG
The DNA here is from genome assembly GCF_000702445.1 of Bryobacter aggregatus MPL3. Taxonomy (NCBI): domain Bacteria; kingdom Pseudomonadati; phylum Acidobacteriota; class Terriglobia; order Bryobacterales; family Bryobacteraceae; genus Bryobacter; species Bryobacter aggregatus. Next base: position 3,781,392 of record NZ_JNIF01000003.1, on the reverse strand, counting down.
TTCTCGGGAACAATGCCGCAGCCCACTTCGTTCGTGATCAGGATGCAGGGCAGTGGCGAGGCGGCAAAGCGATCGAGCACTTTCGTGATGTCCACTTTGTGTTCGCCAAGCATCAGGTTGCTGAGCCAGAGCGTCAGGCAATCGAGAACAATTACGTCCACTTTTGTTTCGAGTTCTGCGAGAGCCTTCTCGATCGCAACCGGCTCCTCGATAGTCGTGTAATCGCTGCCCCGCTCTTCCCGATGCAGACGGACGCGCTCGCGCATCTCATCATCAAAAGTCTGGGCGGTGGCGATGAAGCCTTTGCGGGCGCCTCGCTCTGCCGCAAGCTGCAGCGCGTAACTGCTTTTGCCGCTGCGGCTCCCACCGCCTACGAGAAGGATTGGCATGAATTGTCTCCGAGTTGGTATCGATACAGCGCAGGCAGATCGAGCGGATGCCGCGAAAGAGCGGCGGCAACGTTGCCGCTGTGGGCGACAGCCACTCCAAGCGCTCCGGCTTCGATCGCCGCATGATAGATCGGCCGCCAGGAAGCTCGCGGATGTTGCTCCTGCTGCAAATGGGCGCTCGCGGTTGCCACCTCGGCAATGCACTGGAGATCGCGACGGAAAAAACCGCCTTCGAGTTGCTCGAGCAGCGATTGGTGTTCCGGGCGCTCTCCAATCTCGATGCTCAGCGTGTCCACCGGCGGACCACCGAGATCGAAAACCGTCACATGCGTCGGAGGCCAGCCGCCCTCAATGCGGCGCAGCAGCACGCCGCGACGCGGCAGAAAGACCACCGGGCTTTCGCCGTACATGGTCGAGTCGCTCGCTGCTTCCGCGGCATGGACATGGGTTGCCGTTTCCTCTTCACTGACGGAGCGGCCCAGGCAATTTGCCACCGCGCGGACCGCAGCGACACAGTCCGATGTCGAAGATCCGCAACCGCGGCCTTCCGGGATTGCAGACAGAATTTGCAAACGAAACTGGGCGGAGACGCCCCAGGCTGCAGTCGCCATCTGTGCCGCGCGCAGCGCTTTCCACTTCGTCCCGGGATCAATACACCATCTAGCTACCGGTTCCGCTGTCGCAGTGCTTTGCAGCACGGGCGCAGGCAGGGTCACCAGGAACGCTTCGTTGCCGATGGCGCCTTGCAGGATCTCTCCCGCGTGGCCGATCGCCTCACCGCGACCAAAGGAGCCAGACAAAGAACGGCCCTCCCAGCAATGCAGTGATGACGCCAACCGGAATCTCCGCCGGAGCCAGCACCGTTCGGGCGATCGTGTCGCACAGGATCAGAAAGGCTCCGCCGCCAAACAAGGATGCCGGCAACAGCACACGGTAATCAGGCCCTACCATCCGCCGCAGCAAGTGCGGCACAATCAAGCCGACAAAGGCGATGGGTCCGGTGATCGCGGTGGTTGTGCCCACCAGCAGAGTGCCGACCAGAAAGCCCTGCCAGGTCTTCTTGCGCGCATCGATGCCTCGCCCCATCGCCCAGGTCTCTCCGAAGGAAATGACATTCAGCACCCGGGCTTGCAGCAACACCCAAAAGCAGAGTGGCGTGAGAATCAGCGCCAGAATCGCGAGCGTCGAATAGGGCACAGCGTCGATGCCGCCCATCAGCCAATGCGTGATCTGGAAGCTGCGCGTGATTCCGGCCAGGCTGTGCAGCAGCATAATCACCGCCGCGCACATCGCGTTCACGGCAATGCCAGTCAGCAACAGGCTCATCGGCGAAAACTTGCGAGTGGCAGCCAGCGCCGAGATCAAGAGAGCGACCAGTCCCGCGCCTGCGACAGCAGCAAGCCAGACCACCGGGAAGGAAGTCTCCGCGCCATCGAGCAAGGAAATACTGAGGACAGCGCCGAGAGAGGCCGCAGCGGTCACACCCAAATTGTCGGGCGTCGCGAGCGCATCGCGCAGCAGCGCCTGGAACATCGCCCCGGAACTGGCCAGCGCCCCGCCCGACAGCAGCGCCAGAATCGCGCGCGGCAGCCGCAAGTTGAGGAAGATCGCCCAATCGGGAGACTCCTGCCGCCATAGCTTTCCATAATCCATTCCCGACCCGCCGAGGAAGGGGCAGATCGCGAGCGCCGCCAGCGCCGCGAGTGCGGAAACCAGCAGGGTCGTGATGGCGCGGCGTTTCGAATCAACGGCCATAGTTTAGAAACACCTGCCCCTCGGGAGTGCGCTGCCAATGAAAGGCAACGCGAAATACTTCTTGCATCTGCTTGAGCGGCAAGCCGTTCTTACTCTCCGCATTCGCCACCAGTTCGCCGCGGCACATCAGCCAGATGCGGTCGCTGTGTTGTGCGGCGAGCGACAGGTGGTGCGTCGCGATGAGGATCAGGCATCCGTCCCGCTTCAGGTCTTCAAGCAGTTCCCACAGCAGCACTTCGTTCTCGGGATCGAGATGGGCGCTCGGCTCATCGAGCAGCAGAATCGGCGCTTGCTGGCACACCGCCGCCGCAATCAGCACACGCTGCCGCTCGCCGCCGCTCAAGGACGAGAACACGCGATGCCGCAGCGCGCTCAGCTTCACTCTGTCGATTGCCGCCTCAAGCGCTGCTTCGTCGGCCGGGCTCTCAAAGAGGCCGGAACTGTGCGGCAGGCGCCCGGTCAGAATGACATCCTCCACCAGAAACGGCGCATCCATCGGAACCTGCTGCGGCACATGCGCGACGATGCGGCAGGCTTGCTCGCGCGTGAGGGTGCGGATGCTTTTGCCTGCGAGCAGACAGTCGCCGGAGCTTGCCGTCTTCAGACCTGCCAGCAGGTCGAGCAGGGTTGACTTCCCCGCCCCATTCGGGCCAATTAGCGAGACAATCTGCGGCCCTTCGAGCCGCGCGGTCACCGCACCGAGCTCGAAACCCGGATAGGCAAAGCGCAACGCTTCGATGGCCAGAAGACTCAACGCTCGACTCCCTGCAACATCCGGGCAAAGGCTTCTGCCGCTTCTGCCATCCGAGGTCCGGGGACAACAAAGATGTCGGAGGCTACGGCATAGACCGGACGCGCTCCGAAGCGATCGGTCCAAAGCTTCACCACGGCGCGCTTGTGATCTTCAGAGACGCCGGTTGTTTCCGCCATATCGCCCATATCGACAATGATGTCGGGATGGAGGCGAATCACCGATTCGAGCGAAATCTTCGGGTAGGTGACCGGGGAATCGGACAGCACATTGCGTCCGCCGGCAATGCGCATCAGCTCATTCAGAAAAGACCCTTTGCCAACCGCGACCATGCCGTCCAGAGTACCCGGCGTCCGCCCGACGACGAAGAGCAGACTCTTCTGCGGGCGGGCCTTGGCCGCTTGCTCGATCGCCGCGAGACGAGTCTTAATGGACTTCTCCAGCCGCACGCCGCGTTCGGGAATCTCAAGCGCCTTCGCCATCTCCCCGATCGAGAGGAAGACTTCCTCAAGCGAATTGTTGCGCACCGGCAGCACGCGAATCCCCAAAGCAGCAAACTGCTGCAGCGTCTGCTTCTGTTCCGCGTGGACGATTAACAGGTCTGGCTTCAGCCGGACAATCGCTTCGACATTCGGCTTCAGATAACTGCCGATGCGGGGGAGCTGGTTCACTTCCGCCGGGTAATGGCAGTAGGTGGAAACCGCCACCACTTGCGGACCCGCTCCGAGAGCGAAGAGGGTTTCCGTGAAGCTCGGCGCTGTCGAGACGATGCGCTGGGGAGCCGCGCCGAAAGCGCTGAAGGCAAGAAGGAAAAAGATTAGGAATCGCATGCAAACTCCTGAATTAATTGGACTAATATCTCATTTTCCCAGCGCTTCCGGACCGCCACTCGGACGCCCTCGAAGTCCCACCCAGGCCAGTTTCCGCAGTCCCGGATCAGAACATTGCGAGCGGCAGCGTAGGCGACCAACTCTCCTGCCCGGGGAGTAGAGATGGTCAGATAATTTGCCTCGCTCGGAAGTCCTTGCAGTTGCCCGCGCAACCACTCGCGCTCGCGCTCGACAAAGGCGCGCGTCTTTTGCGCGTGTTCCCGGTCCGCGAGGCTCGCCAAAGCAGCCGCCTCGGCCAAGGCATTGACTGGCCAGGGAGGGCGTTGCGCGGCGATCGCGTCCAGATTTCCGACCAGCGCGCCGATCCGCAAACCGGGCAACGCCCAGAACTTGGTCAGCGAACGGAGGACAAACAGATTCGGGATCGCCAGATTCGCGACACTCGCCGCGCTGGTGAAATCGAGAAAAGACTCGTCCACCAGCACTGCGTCGCGCCGTCCACTCGCATAGTGCTGCACGCTTTCGAGCGCGGCGATATAGCCGGTGGGATTTGCGGGCCGGGTGATCACGACAGGACCAGTGGCGGGCCAGGTGTCGCGATCGGTCAGATCGAAGTAGTTTGCCTTTGGCCAGGCGCGGTGGAATTCGCTGAACGCCGGGGCGGCAATGCTGCCGTCGGGATAGTGACGGCACCAGTCGAAGAGCAGTTCGGTGGCCCCATTGCCGACGATGATATTTTGGGCGGCGACGCCCCATTCGGCGGCCAGCCTTTCGCGCAGAGGATGGCTAGTTCGCTCTGGGTAGTGCACCATGCGGTCGAGGGCACACAGAATCGCCTCGCGCGCTGCCGGGGACGGACCGAGCGGATTGATGCTCGCGCTGAAGTCGAGCACTTGCTGCCAGGCGATGCCGTTCGTTTCTGCCACCGCGAAGATGTTGCCGCCGTGCGTTACCGCCATTGGAGACCTGCAACGGCCAGAAGCGTCACGCCATAGAGAAGAATCCGCATCTGCTGGTAGGCCTGCCAGTCGAGCGGGCGCCGGTTGTCGCCAAGAAGCTCTTTCTTCGATACGATCCCACCCGGATATCGATTGAGACCGCCGAGCTGGATTCCCAGCGCGCCTGCCGCTGCTGCTTCCGGATAGCCGGAGTTCGGGCTCGGTTGCCGGTGCGCGTCGCGCAGCGTACAGCGGACGCTGGCCCGCGCATCCATGCCGGGAACCAAGGCCGCCACCAGCCAGATGAGGGCGGCCGTGATCCGCGCCGGAATCCAGCTCGCCACATCGTCCATGCGCGCCGCGCACCAGCCGAAGTCGCGGTACTTGTCGTTGCGATACCCAAACATGCTGTCCATCGTATTGATCGCCTTATAACCAGCCATCGCCGCCGGACCTCCGACGCCGAACCAGAACAGCGGCGCGATCACGCCATCATTTAGATTTTCCGCTACCGTTTCGAGCGCCGCCCGGGCGACTTCGCGCTCCTCGAGACCCGCCGTTTCCCGGCCCACAATCAGACTCACCGCCGTGCGGGCCTTCGCCAGGTCGCCATCGCGGAGCGCGCGCATCACCGCCAGCGCATGATCGTCGAGACTTCGCACCGCGAGAAAGCTATAGATCCAATAGACGGCGGCCCAGGGTTGCACTTCGCAAGTCCACCAGACCACACTGCTCGTCACGCCTACGACCCCGAGCCAGACCAGCGCGCCGGCGGGTTTCGTACGGGCGGCCCTCTTCTCGAGACCAGCCGCGAGCTTGCCAATGCCCACCACCGGATGCGGCAGCCAGCGCGGATCGCCCAGGCAGAGATCGGCAGCAACGCCCACCAGTAGCGGAGTCATCGGAGAAGGTCCTCCAGTACGGCGGGATTTGCGTGTTCGATCAGCCAGTCAGCAAGGGCGTCGTAGGGGTCTGCTGCTTCCTCAATCTGAACTCCAAGCTCTTCCTTTACGACAGACGAATCTTCAAAGGCTCCATGGAGATAGGTGCCCAGAACTCCAGTATCACGACAACCCTCTGGACTGCCGTCTTCAAGAACCGCGAAGGGGCGAATTGGCTTCGTTTCGCTCGTGACGCCCATGTGGATCTCGTAGGCACGGAAGAAGTGGCCACCGAGCGTCGTTGCCTGCACCGAGCGGGTGGTCTTCGGAGAACGCAACACGGTCCGTACCGGCAGGAAGCCCAGGCCTTCGATTGCCGCCACGGTCGATTCGAGTTGTTCCGGATCCTCAATCCGCTCGCCGAGCATCTGGTAGCCGCCGCAGATTCCTATGATTTTTGAACCACTTGCGTGCTGTGATCTCAACCACTGGTCAAAGCCTTGCGCACGCAGCCAGAGCAGGTCGTCGATGGTATTCTTCGTGCCTGGCAGAAAGATCGTCCCATACTGCTTCGCGGAGGGCGCGGAGAGCCATTCCACCGGCCCCAGATGGCGGAAGTCGGTGAAGTTCGAGATGTGCGGGAGCCGGAGGACGGCAATCGCAGAATCCGCGCTGTTCTCTTCGATGCCGAGGCTGTCTTCTTCGGCAATGCGGATCGCCGGGTCTTTCGGAAACACACCGAGACACGGGATCTGCAGGCGCTCCTCGAGAAAGCGGCGCCCCTCATCAAACAGTTTCAAATCTCCGCGAAACTGATTGACTGCAAAAGCCTTAATTAGCCTTTTCTGGCTTTCTGGGAGCAGTTCGATAGTCCCCACCAGCGAGGCGAAGACGCCTCCTCGTTCGATGTCCGCTACCAGCACGACGTCCGCCCCGATCGCTTCTGCCAGGCGCAGATTCGTAATGTCGCGATCGCGCAAATTCACTTCGGCGATGCTGCCCGCGCCTTCGCAGACGATGCGCTCGAATTGCGTCGCCAGCCGGCCGTAGCTGGCGAGCACCTGCTGCAAGAGCCAATCGGAGTGAGTGTAGTAGTCGCGAGCCGGGACATTCTTCCAGACTTTGCCGTGGACCACCACCTGCGAGCCGGTCGCTGAATTCGGCTTCAGTAGCACCGGATTCATGTCGTTCATCGGCGGCACGCCGCAGGCTTCGGCCTGTACGGCCTGGGCGCGCCCGATCTCCCCGCCCTCGATGGTCGGGTAGGAATTGTTCGACATGTTCTGCCCCTTGAAGGGCGCGACGCGAACACCCCGGCGCGCCAACAAGCGGCAGAAGGCGGAAGTGAACCAGCTCTTCCCGACATGTGATGCCGTGCCGCCAATGAAGAGCGGTCTAGACATGCTGCTCTGCTTTCCAGTCAGGAATGCCCGCCCGCATCGCCGCGAGCGCCGCCTTGCCTGCCGCAGCACCTACCGCCGTGTGCTTGCCGCCATAGGCTTGTCTGGGACCCGCGAGCGGCCAGGCCAGCACCATGTAGTCGGTTCCCGTACCAGTTGCCGGCTCGCCCGAGCGTTTGCTGGCGATGCCCTGCTCGAGGGTGGCAAGGGTCTTCGCTTCGGTCAGCAGATTCAACGTTTCGAGCGCCGCCTCGGTTGTTAGAGGCGTCGAGAGATGCACCAGCAGATTGATCGTCGCGGGCTGCCACGGGCCGCTCGGATCTCCCACGCGCAGGGCATTGCTGAATCCCATCGTCGCCACCGACCGGGCGACGCAATCGCCGTCCGAGGCTTCGGCCTCGACATAGGCGTGCTGCCTGCGGCTGGTCATGAGACCGACCGCTCCGGCCAGCCCTGCGGCGTGCATCTGCGAACGAAGCCAATCGGCAGGCTCCTCGACGCCGGCAATCTCATTGGCTTCGAGATACAACCACGCAATCTGGCGCGTCTGCTGCCAGCCGCCATTCACAATCGCCCAACTGAGCACAGCACAGGGTTCGTCGAAAGTCACAATCAGCCAGCGGCCCCGGGTCTCCACTACCATGCGCGAGACCAGCGTGGCCCCCCTTTGCTCGCGTCTCGCAGCGTCGCGTCTTTGCCCTCCTGCTTCTCGATCTGACGGCCAAAGAGCCACAGCAGGTCAGAAAGCCGGTTCAGATAGCGCAGAACGTTCGGCTGAAAATCGTCGCCTGCCTCGCGTAGACCCACCATCAGACGCTCAGCGCGGCGGCAGATGGTGCGGGCGACATCATAGGCCGCCGACACCGGATCTTCCCCTGGCAGCGACCAGTCGTTCAGCACCCCCGGCATCGCCTCGATGCGGTGGACGTGTTCGGTGAGCGCATCGACGAGCGCGTCGTCGATCGGAGGACGGCCCTTGGGGCTCTCCTTCGGCGTCGAAACGGCCGAGGCCACCCGGAACAGCTCTTTCTGGATGCGCTTGGTGGCGTCGTGGATCTCCTGATCCTGACAGATCGCGCGTGCAAAACCGAGGCTGGAGATCAGCTCGTCCATCGTGCCAAAGGCTTCGACGAGCGGGGCGGATTTCGAAACCCGCACCCCACCGCTCAGCCCGGTTTGGCCGCCATCCCCTCGCATGGTTGCAATCGACATCAGTTGTTTTCTCCTATCGGAACAGCACTTTGAAACCTGTCACAAAGGTGGCGCGGGGCGCGAGGAACCCATTTTCGTAATAGGTCCGGTTCAACAGGTTGTCCACTTTCGCATAAGCATTCAGCCGGTACTTTTCGCCCCGCCACAGCTCGCGATTGCCGACCAGATCCACTTTGGTGGGGCCGCCGTAGAGGTAGGCGCGCGCGCGTCCGGCGGCGGAAAGCGAGTTGTAATAATCGCCAGAGTGGAACAGGTCCATTGTAATGTCTGTCCGTTTTCCCAACTGCTGGTGGACCATCGCGGTGAAGGTGTGGGCCGGTACGCTCAAGGCCTGGAAGAAGCCGCGGACCGCGATGTCCTGGTCCGTGTCGGCATTCACATAGGTATAAGAGGTCCGCACGAGGGTGCCCCGATTGGGCCGGAACTCGAGCGTAGTTTCAGCGCCGCGCGAGATGCCGCCCGAACCATTGAAATAACCGGAACTGCGGCCAAAGATGTCGCTAGCCGGACGGATGACGGTGGCGGCGGAATCGAACTGGGTCAACCGCGCAATCCGCGTATAGAACCAGGTGCCGCTGAAGCGTAGCTTGTCGCGCCAGAGGTATTGGTCGATGCCGCCATCGACGGAGTTGTAGCGGTCTGGCGAAAGCCGCGGGTCGCCGTAGGGCGAGAAGGCCACCGCGTCGGTACCCGAGTTGTAGGTGAAGCCGGAACCGAAGCGTTCATACAAGGCCGGGGCGCGGTACGAATTGCCGAAGTGGGCGCGGATCTTCGTGCCGCTTTTCGCGATGAAGTAGGAGGCGGCAATGTCGCCGGTAAGCGCGCGCGGGGCCGAGGAAAAGCGCAGCGTCTCATAGGGGTTTGCCGTGCCTTTGTAGCGGAAGCTCGGCTCCTCGAGCTGGAAGAACTGGGCGCGGCCGGACATCGAAATCTGCAAGCGCTGCTGGGCGAGCAGAAGCTGATTGGCAAAGTAATAAGCTTGCGAGCGCTGCCCGGCGCGGGTCTGGGTGGACAGGTTGATGCGGTTATCGTCGGCGTTGAGATAGGATTCGCTCTCCAGTTCGACACCGCCGGTGAGCGCGTCCCAGCGGGTGGGGCGCCAGTTCACACGTGCGTCGCCCGTATGGACGCCGCCCTCAAACTGGCTGAAGTTCGACACGAGCGGTTGCGAGCCGACGCCTGCCGGGCCGTTCATGAAGACCCGGTTGGTGTGGGTGCGCTGGTAGCTGGCCTGCCAGTCGGCTGTCGCACTGAGCGATTGCTTCAGTACGAGGGCGCCCGACCAGAAGCGCGAAGCGCGGCGGTTGTCCGGATCGTCGCGATTCGGAATGAAGGTCGCATTGCCGGGATCAAAAGGCAGGCCCAGCAAGCTCTTTTTGACTTCGCTTTGCGGCAGTGCGATCGCCTGGACGATGGTCGTGTTCGGGATGTTCGCCGTTGGCAAGCCACTCGCCGTCGGACTGTTGTTCGGCTGCACGAAATCATCGGAGAAGAAGAGGCGTCCGGACAGCGACATCGTCTTGGACAAACTGTACTTGGTAAAGCCCTGGAAGCCAGTGCTGCGAGCCCGGTCATTGCCATCCACGCCGCTCATTACATTCAGATGCAGCAGCCCCGCGCTATAGATGAGCCGGTTGTCTTTGACGCCACCGGAAACAGCGCCGCGCGTGCGGAAGAGGCCGAGATTGCCGCCTTCCACCTGCAGGTCTCCAGAGGCAGGGCCGCCGCCCTGGGGTGTCACGACATTGATCGTGCCGCCGACGGCATTCGAGCCATAGAGCGACGAGCCGGAGCCGCGCAGGATCTCCACCTTGTCGGCATTGATGATATTCAGCGTGGAGGCGAAGGAACTCGCGTCGCCCTGGGTGGTGGCGACGTCGCGGAAGCGAAGGCCATCGATCAGGATCGAGGTCGCATCGGCGCGCAGACCACGGACGCGAATGGTGGTTGATTGCCCGGGGCCGCCCAGATTGCGGATCAGCACGCCGGGGGTGTCGCGCAGTGTCTCGCTGAGGCTGTACTCGTTGCGCTGGGCGATCTCTTCTGAAGTGATCAGCGTTGCCGCCTTGGAGACTTGGTCGAAGCTCTGCGCCAGCGCCTCGGCGGTGACGAAGACATGCTGATCAACACCGGCAACTTCCAGTTGCAGATCGATCTGCGTGCCAGGGCTGACCGGAAGCAACATCTTCCGGAATCCGTCCGCCGATACCTCGACGAAGTACGCTTTCGAGGCTTCCCCGATGAGCCGGAAATTTCCATTCTGCGTTCGAGTGCTTGCGAGCGGTGAGGAACCGCGATCGCTGAAAAGCGTCAGTGCCGCTCCGTCGACTGGCCGATTCTGGGCATCGTGAACCAGCCCTTCAAACACAGTCTGCCCGTGCAGACAAAGACTACAAAAAAGAGCAAAGAAAAATTGGTATTGGCGCATAGGCCCTGCCCCTCCCACGAGAGCAAAGTGAAGTCAGTTGTGGTCAACTGATCCAGGCAGGTCTTCGGACTCATGGGCGGCCTACTGATCGCTACTTCCCAGCCGGATGACTCCGGCCAGTGTATGGATGCGATGTTCGTTCCCAATTACCGCTGCGGGGCAGTCCCGGATTCACACCGGGTTCCCTTTTCAACACCTCACCAAGAGGTGTACCGTGGACTCCACGAGAATAGCAGACTGTCCGCAATGTGCGATGCTCAACTTTGTTTGCTGGATAAAATGTTCACCGCCGAATTCCGCGACCAGTTCGACGCCCTGCTGCGTTGGCGGCGCGACGTACGGCATTTCAAAAGCGATCCCGTCGCACCAGAATTGCTCGATCATCTCCTCGCGCAGGCCATGTTGGCTCCTTCGGTTGGATTCTCGCAGCCTTGGCGTTGGGTGAAGGTGGAGACTCAGGCGCGACGCCAGACGATCCTCGAAAATTTCTCTGCCGCCAACCTCGAAGCCAGCACGCACTACGAAGGCGAACAGGCCGAACACTACCGGCGCTTGAAGCTAGCGGGTCTGGTGGAGGCGCCGGTGCATCTCGCCGTTTTTGCCGATCTGGACCCGGTGGCCGGATCGGGCCTGGGCCGCCGTACGATGCCAGAAACGGCACTCTGGTCGGTCGTGATGGCGATCCACACGCTCTGGCTCGCGGCGCGCCTGGAAGGCATCGGCCTCGGCTGGGTTTCGATCCTCGATCCCCAGGCTGCACAACGCTGCCTGGAGGTGCCGGATGAGTGGAGCTTTGTTGCCTATCTCTGTCTGGGATGGCCCGTTGAGATCAGCGAGCAACCACTGCTGGAACGGGAACACTGGCAGGAGCGGCTGCCCCTCGACGAACTCGTGCTCAAGCGTTAGCGGGGGAGCCGCAAGCGCTGTCATCTGTGCCGATTGTACTGGCGATTCTGCGAGAATCGTCAGCGAGCATTCTGGTGATCGCCATCTTTGCAAACTCCGCTTCCCGGTTCTCCATCCGGCCGACCACCACCTAGACATTACGGCGAGTGCCTCTCAAACCAGCCGAGAATATGTTCCACCTTCAGGATGCGATGGGACGGGAAGGCTCCACGAATCCCGTGCGGCTCTTTCGGGAAACGAACCAGCACCGTATCGACACCACGCACCTTCATCGCAAAGTAAAGCTCCTCGCTCTGCGCAATCGGCGTGCGCCAATCCTCCTCGCCAGTTAACACCATGGTGGGCGTCTTGATCTTGTCGGCAAAAAACACCGGACTGCGCTCGATGTACTGCTGCGGGTTTGCCCAGGGCATCGCCTTCATCCAGCGCGTCATCAGTAAGCCGATGTCGGCGCTGCCTGTCTGCGTGAACCAGTTCGACACCGGGTATTGACTGACAGCCGCGGCAAAGCGATCGGTCTTGGTCACGATCCAGGCCGTCAATAGACCGCCGCCCGAGCCGCCGGTGACATAGAGGCGCTTCGGATCGATCGATCCTTTGGCGACGATGGCGTCGACGCCGAGCATCAGGTCCTGATAATCGTCGCCCGGATACTTCGCGTGAATCACATTGCCGAAGACTTCTCCGTAGCCGGTAGAGCCGCGCGGATTCGCATACAACACGACAAAGCCACGCGAGGCGAACATCTGCATCTGGTGCTGGAACTCAACGCCATACATCGCATGGGGACCGCCATGGATATCGAGAATGAGCGGGTATTTCTTACCTGCATCAAAGTCTGGGGGGTAGATCACCCAGCCTTGGATCGGCTGGCCATCGAAACTCTTCCAGTGCAGCGCTTCTGTCTTCCCAATCGAGTGCCCCGCCATCAGGCCCTCGTTCACTTGGGTGAGCCGCAGCGGCGCCGCGCCACGCACAATCGCATAGACATCCTTGGGCTCGAGCGGACCGGAACTGGTGATCGCCACGGTTCCGTTCTTTGCGATGGAGAAGCGATCAGCCACCGCGTAGCCGGTGCTGAAGCGCTGCGTCCCGCTGGTCAGCTTCTCGATGCCGCCCTTGAGCGCGGCGAGGTACAGATGCGACTCTCCACTGCTTTCGACCACCGCATACACGCCGCTCGAATCCGGCTTCCAGACCGGCGAGACGGAATCACGCTCGAGGCTCGCGCCCAGAAGTTGGAGCCCCTTGCCGTCGATGCCCACCACCCAGAGCCGGTTGGAATGGTGGCTATTGCCGCGGTCTTCAAAACCAAGAAAGGCAATCCACTTGCCGTCCGGCGAAACAACGGCACTGATTTCTGGTCCGTTGCGTTGCACCAGGACACGCGCGTTGCCGGTGGCGATATCGATCGCATAGAGGTCCTCCGGATAGAGCACCGCATCGGCATCCTCGCGACGAGCCGCACTGAGGACGACGGTCTTGCCGTCTGGCGTCCAGGAGGCTGGTCCGCTGTGTTGGTAGTCTCCGCTCGTCACCTGGCGGGCCGCGCCACCATCAGCGGCGATCACAAAAAGATGACCGACACTTTCCGGCACGAGTCCCGCACCTGCGATGCCGTCCTGCCGCCACTTCAGTTTCGTCACCACACTCGGTCCGGCTGTCCAGGTGGCGCCCGGAGGGGGAGGAGTAGATTTGACACTCCACTTTGCCTTCACCGGCACTCGCGAAAAGTAAGCGATCCACTGGCTGTCCGGCGACCAGGAAAGATCGGAGGGCGCGGTCTCCAGATTCGTGATCTGCGCCTCGTCGCCATTCTCCATCCAGCGCACAACAATTTGAGGGCGGCCTGATTTCGTCGAGAGATAGGCGATGCGTTTGCCATCCGGCGACCAGACCACGCCGGTGTCGCGTTGCTTGCCTTGTGTCAGAGGCCGGTTGCCGCTGCCGTCCGCATGAACCATCCAGAGATTCGAATGGAAGGCATCCGTCATCCGATCTGCCCATTCGATCTGGTAAACGATCTTCGAGCCATCGGGACTGATTTTAGGCGCGGCGACATTCCGCCAGTCCCACAGCGTGTCTGGCCCCAAACCCGTCGCGGCCCAGGAGCAAAAGGCAAAACTCAGTCCAAGCAGGATTGCGCGCATGGCGCAATTATGCGCGAAGCTTGTCGCTCAGATCAATTCCCTTCAGCAGGTCGAGAACGGTTTCAAGTGGCAGATCTGCCTGCAGCTTGACCTTCGCGTTGTCCTGAACCACTTGCAGGGAATCGAGGACGGTCAGCATTTGCTTCTGTGCGGGCTTGAGAGTCATACGCAGCAGACTGGTGAGGGCCTTGAAGGCATCAACCAGCTTCTTCGCATCCTCTGCCGTCGTGCCTTCACCCTCTGCGCGGATCGATGCGGTGGTGGTCAGATCGGCATAGGCCCAGGCACTCTTCAAGGTGAGCGGCAAGCTGCGTACGCCGCCCACCCCACCTTCAGGAATCGACGGACTGGTGGACACCGCGTAGACATTGGCGGCGACAGGCAGCGCCTGCACCATGTTCAATAGCGCTTGCGGCACGGCGTTCTTCCGTTCATTGTTATCGATGATCGCCCGGATCGCCGCCGCGTTCCCGAGAGCGACAACACTCGAATTGAAGAAGGTGGCTGCAAACTCTTCCTTGCCAATGAGCGTGAAGCCTTTGTAGGGAAACTTCTGCGCGCCTTCCATCTTGAGCTGCGGCTCCATTCCGGAATTGTTTGGCCCTTCATCGACAAACTTGCCGCGAATCAGCCCACAACGATGGCGGCCACCCAGACAATACAGGACTTCATGAACAGTCTCCTTCACATCGATGCCCGACTTCTTCGCTAAGCCATCGAGCACCGAGGGAGCATTGTCCGGAAAGAGCTGTTTCCAGGCTGGAGTTTTACGCAGATGATCGAGCCGGATACCCACCAGCGTTGTCGTGTCGGAAGGAATCAGCGGCCCGAGCGCCGGGTCCACACGCTGGTGCGTCCCCTCCCGGCCACAACCGAAGAAACCAAGTCCCGCCAGCAGCGTAGCGCGCCTTGATAGAATCGCGGGCGTACGATGCGAATTGATTCTCACCAACATTATTGGAACCCCGACCTCATTTCCTACCCGTGGATGCCGCCGGCTCCGAACCCATTGCGACGCAATTATCTGCCCGCAGACCTCGAACCGACACTCACACAGAACAACTTTGATGGTAGCGTTGTTGTCCAGGCGGCCCAAGTGCCCGAGGAGGCAACCTGGTTGCTGAATCTGGCGAATCAGCACAAGTCGATTCTCGGCATTGTGGCCTGGGTGGACCTGCAGGATCCGAATGTCGGGAAAGTGCTCGACCAGCTCCAGAAGCATCCGAAATTTGTCGGCGTCCGTCATCTGGTCCACGACGAACCGGATGTCCAGTGGATGCTGCAACCCGCCGTCATCCGGGGATTGAAGGAGCTCGAATCGCGCAAAGTCCCCTACGACCTGTTACTCCGTCCCTCTCATCTGCCCTATATTCCTGCCCTGATTGAGAAGCTGCCCGATCTGCCGATGGTGGTGGACCATATCGCGAAGCCTTACATCAAGGAAGCAGTCTTCGATGGCTGGGCACAGGATATGGAACGGATCGCCAAACATCCGAAGCTCTTTTGCAAGGTGTCAGGAATGATCACGGAAGCCGAGCCCAAATCCTGGAAAGCCGAGCAACTCACTCCTTATGTCCAACATGTGCTGAAGCTGTTCGGCTTTGACCGCCTGATGTTTGGCTCCGATTGGCCGGTTTGCACTCTGGCCGGAACCTGGAAGGAAGTGCTCGCCGCCTTCACCCAGGCCCTTGGCCCTCAGGACGCCAACGAGCGGGCGAAGATCCTGGGATCGACCGCCGCGCGCTTCTATGGCCTGAAGATATAATCAGCTCCGAGGTAATTTGAATCTATGAAGAAATCACTCTTCTCCGTTTTCGCGCTCGCACTGGCCGTGTCCGCCCAGTCCATGCCGGATGCGAAGGAAAATCCGATCGCGGCTGCTGGCGCACGCATGTACACCCAGCTGGCCAACAATATCACCAAGTCCATCGAAAAGATGCCGGAAGACAAGTTCAGCTTCCGCGCCACCGATGACACCCGCACCTTTGGCCAGTTCGTCGCCCACATTGCCGATGCGAACTACTCCTACTGCACTCCGGTCAGCGGCGGCACCAAGCCAGCCTCCTTTGAGAAGGGCACGATCACCAAGGAAAGTCTGATCGCCGCCTGGAAGGGCGCCAATGCCGAATGCACGAAGGCCTGGTCGATGACCACCGACAAGGTGCTCGCCGAAACCAAGAAGATGGGCACCCGTGAGGTGGTTGCCGCGCAGTTACTCTTTGGCAACATCTCGCATACCAACGAACATTACGGCAACCTTGTGACGCTCATGCGCTTGAACCACCTGGTTCCACCTAGCTCCGAAGGGCGCTAATGCATCCTTTCTCCACATGGACGCGGGGACAGTTTCTACTGTCCCCGCTCTTTGTTTCTGCGGCCCATCCGGCGCCGAAGATTGTTTTTGTTTGTGGAGATCACGAGTATTCCGGAGAGATCACGCTGCCGCTCTTTGCCAAGGAACTCACCGCTCGTTATGGCCTCGATTGCCAGATCCTGCGGAGTTCTCCCGATCAGAACGCGGAAACAAATATTCCAGGGCTCGAAGCGCTCGATTCTGCCAGCCTCGCCATTTTCTTCCTTCGCTGGCGTCAACTTCCACAGTCGCAGCTCGTCTATATCGATCGTTATATTCATTCCCACAAGCCCATCATCGGTTTGCGCACGAGTTCCCACGCGTTCCACTATGCGGCAACCGAAGAGTTGTCGATGTGGAACCGCTGGGCTTCTGATGTTTTCGGCGCGCCACCAGGTTGGGAGGTCGACGGCCACACTCACTACGGCCACCAATCGACAACCAGAGTGAGCCTCAACCCCAAATACAAACGCCACCCCATTCTGCGTGACCTGCCAGCCGAGTTCACCGCCCCTTCCTGGCTCTACAAGGTTGCTCCGAAGTATCCTCCCGATGAGGCGCAAGTTCTGCTTTGGGGAGATGCCATCAACCCGAACAAACCCTCCATCCGCAATCCTGTCGCCTGGACCTGGCGCAACGCTTTCGGCGCCAACGCGTTCTATACCTCGCTCGGACATCCGGGAGACTTCGCGCTCGAACCCTTCCAGCGCCTGCTTGTCAATGCCATCTATTCCTCGCTCGGGAGGAAGCACCCGAAATCCTGGACAGGCCCGATGCCGATTCGGGTCCCTTATCGTGGGATCGTGAAGTCATAGCTTCCTCCATGCTTCGATCCATCCGAATCTCGCGCGCGGACCTGCGCCCCAACCTGTTTGACGAGCTCCCCATCCACTCCTGCAACGCTGTACATCTGAAGCTTGCATCCTCCGATCTAGGGCCACCGCTCCTCTCCTTTCTGTCGGAAGCGACGAAGTACAACGTTGCGGTGCACGCCACCATCCCGCTGCACGAGCTGCAGGGTGCCGAAGATCTCTGCCGTCAGGATGCTCTCGGTCATCGCTTCCCCCAACATCTCTGCCCCTCACAACCTCAGGTGCAAGAGCTCTGGCTGGCCGAATGCCAAACCATCAGCGCCTTCTTTCCCTGGGCCAGCCTTGAGATGGCAGGTCTCGGCTTCTCCGGCAGTCCGGATTTCTATCCGTCCATCTGCTTCTGTGCTGCTTGTATGTACGGCTATGGGGCAACCGGCTTAGTGCTGGAGCAAGTCGCGCGGGAGAACATGGAAGAACCCACCGAGCATCCTCATCCCAGCGTCAACACCTTACTTCTCTGGCGGAGAAGCGTACAGTACGGCATCCTGCGTTTGATTCATGAGGCCGTTCCGAGCCCGCTGTGCCTGAAAACTGCGGCCACAATCCGCTACACCGGCGATCGCAGCAGCCTCAGCTTCCAGGAAGCGCAGGGACTCGCAGCCACATGCCTCGTTTCCTGGACCACAGCGGATCCGCAGAAAAGCCGGGAAGAACGAACCCGGCTCGAATCACTGCCGCGCCCAATGCCGGTCTATGCAGAGCTTCCGTATCCTTCCGATTGGGACGATTCCATGGCTGCGGCCTTTTCAGGAGCAGTATTTTCTTTCTCCGAAGGAACCATCCGCACGGAATAAAAGTCATAGAGTGGGGTGTAGTTCCAGATTCTCGAAGCCAGTTTCAGTACCGATGATCTATCAGTTGGAGGTTGCGGGTCTGAGATACAAATGTGCGCTGGCAGTCAGGGGGCGTTAAAATGCAGGTGATGAGCATTGTGCCTTTGAGTCCGTTCCGGTCTGGCACCTGCCTCGATGCTGTTCGAGTCCCCCGGGAACAGAACCAGATAGGAGTTCCACGCATTGTCTTCCCAGCTCCACCAGTCACATCCCGATACGCCTCTGCCCTACTCCATGTTGCATCTGCTGGACTGGAGTGCGAGAGAGGTTCATGAGCGAGCCCATTCTCTTATTGGTTGTCGATGATCAGAAGGCCAACCGGGATGCACGTACGCGTGTCTTAGAGGAGGGGGGATACTGCACGCAAGAGGCCCCCACCGGCTTAGAGGCCTTGGCCAAGATCCGTGAACTCCATCCGGCGATGGTGCTTCTTGACGTCGATCTTCCGGACATCAGCAGTCTTGAAATTTGCCGCAAGATCAGGAATGCCCCCGAGACCGCCGACACCGTCATCCTCCAGATATCCGCTTCTGCTGTGTCGCCCAGTCAACGCGCCGCCGGTCTGACCAATGGCGCAGATGGCTATCTCATGGAGCCGGTGGATGCTGAAGTCCTTTTGGCTACGGTCAATGCCCTGCTCCGCATGCGGACTGCCGAAAGACGGCTTCACCAGCTCAACGAATCGCTCCACCAATCCAATGAAGCCTTGTCCCGGGCAAACGAAGCACTGTTACGGTCCAACGACGACCTGATGCGATTCTCCTATTCCGCCAGTCACGATCTGCAGGAGCCATTGCGCACGATTCATTGCTTTACCGATCTGTTGAAACGCGACTATCAAGGCCAGCTCGACGATCGCGCCGCGCAGTACCTCTATCACATCCAAAGTGGCGTGGAACGTATGGGAAATTTGATTCGTGGCTTGCTCTCGTTTGCCAGCGTCGCGCACTCCGAAAGCAACGACTGCATCATCGACCTGAAGGTGGTGCTGCAAGCTGCACTGGAAAACCTTGGCCTTGCCATTGCCGAAACAAAGGCGGAAATCACCTGCGAAGAGCTGCCCCTGGTCATTGGCAATGAAGTCTTGTTAACGCAGCTATTCCAGAACCTGCTCAGCAACGCGATTAAATACCGAGGGGCAGAGCGCCCTCTCAAGATTCATATCGGGGTCGAGTGCACCAGGGGGAATTTTGTCTGCTGCTTGATCACGGACAATGGAATTGGGGTCGAGCCACAGTTCCACAACCGGATCTTTGCGCCATTTAGCCGCCTTCAGGAATCTGACGCCGGAGGCTCTGGAATTGGGCTGACCACCTGCCGCCGGATTGTCGAGCGTCTTGGCGGGGCAATCTGGCTCGAAAGCGCTGGCCGGGACCAGGGTTGCACGTTTTACTTCACACTCCGAACCTCAGATGGAAACCATGGACAAGATACAATTTGAAATCGTAGTCACCGAGGACAATCCAGCGGACAGGATGCTGCTTGAAGAAACGCTGCGTTTCCACAACGTGCCTTGCAAGACCCATTGGATGAACAATGGAAGGCAGTTTCTGAACTATGCGAAATTGGCCTGCCAAGAGAATACGCTGCCAGGACCAGATCTGATCATCCTGGACTGGACACTCCCCGATCACGGAAGTGCCGAATTGATTGAAGAGATCCGAAAAAGCCCTCGCTGTGCCAATGCTCCGATCCTGGTGTTTACCTCCGCAATCTCCCCTTCGGACCGGAAGGCTGCTATTGCCGCCGGAGCCACCCGTTTTCTCTCCAAGCCCGCAAGGCTCCAAGAGTATATGGAAATCGGCAAAGAGATTCTTCAACTCCTCAGAGAATACCGGGACAAACCGGTATCCTCCCAGGAGGACCGCTAGTGATTCTCGCCCTGGCGCCCCACGCAGATCATCATGTTCACCTTGCTCTCCGAGTTGGAGAGAAGAATGGAATCCAGTATTATGCCTGATTCAGGACGACTGAGACTCTTGCTTGTCGAGGATAGTCCTGCGGATGTTTTCCTTGTCCGCGAAGCACTCTCCCTCCACTTGCCCCAAGCTGACATCAGCGTAGCCACCGATGGCGAACTGGCATTGCACGCCTTTGAATCGAAGAACGAGGGGGGACCTCATTGTCCCGATCTTCTGTTGCTGGATCTCAATTTGCCCAAACGGACAGGAGCGGAGGTTCTCGCTCGATTCCGCCAGCACTGTACAAACTCGCCCGTCATCGTGATCACATCGTCAGACTCCGCAGCAGACCGGGCCCGGGTTGCCAGCCTGGGAGCCAACTATTACTTCCGCAAACCGTCCAGCTATGACGAATTCATGAAGTTGGGCGAAGTTGCGCGCCGGCTTTGGGAAAACTACTCGCCTGCAGCTTGCCGGGTCACGCCGGAAGTCTAAGTGAAATCGTGGAGCCTTCCGCGTCCGATACAGCCGACATGCCGCCGCCATAACGCTCCACCACTTTGCGCGCCAAGGCGAGGCCCATTCCGTTGTCTGGACCGGCAACCGCGCCGCTTCGAATGAAGGGTGCAAACAAATCATCCGGCTGGTTCCGAACAAAGAGAGCAGAGTTATCGTGGATCTCAACAAGCACCATGTTCGCCAGCCGCGAGGGCGAAGAGATTCGAATGTGGGGCGCATCCTGACTCCGAAATTGCAGGCAGTTCAGAATGATTTCATTCACGACCCGCATGAGATCCCCCTCTTCCAGACGAACCAGCGGAAGCGCACTGCATTCGATCTTCGCCTCGCTCCGGATGACAAGTTCTTCGTTGCGAGTGACGGCGTAATCGACCCCACTGGCGAAGCTGGACCATTCCGTGGTCACAGTGCAGGCCGTTGATTGGCTGAGGTACTTCACCAGCGAAGTGACCGTGACATCCAATCCCGAGGCTTGCTGCCGAATCAAGCCAAACATTTCGATCAGCCTGGGTTCCAGAGTCTGCCCACCCCGCAACTGCACCAGTTCTGCGAGATTTGAAATCGAGACAAGCGGTCCGCGGAGATCGTGGCCCGCTCTACGCCAAAGCAAGGATTCGAGACGGTCTCGCTTCGCTTCTTCACGCAGCAAGAGTGCGAGGATATCGGAGGTGTTTGCAGCGACAGCCCCGGCATCAGGCAGAACTGGCTCTGTAGCGGCAAATCTCAGTTCCAGAACGGCAACCTCTTCGTGATCCGCAGTGCAAGCAACACGAAGCATACGATCCTGAGCGGATTCCAGACACGTATCAGGCCAACAAGCGATCTGTACACCCTGCAATAACAAAACACCAGATAACCCTCGCAGACGCGTGACAGTCCGTTCGAGAATTGCCGGAATAATTGATATAGCACTCCCAATCATGATTTGCCTCTGATATGACTATCGCTGACAAGGAAAGTTTCAATGTTCGTAACGAATTCCCTACTTCACTGGCTTTGCTTTTGGATCCATCTTGGCACCCGGTCCAATCTTGAAATCATTTGCAGATAATCCGGAATTGAAACGAACCTCGTCGGAGTACATTTCGAGGTTCCGTTCTCCATTGCGGCTCCGGGTGATCGCCCAAGGCCACATCTGGCCCTGGCTCTCCCGATACTTCGCATACCGCGTATCCTGTTCATCCCAGCCTTTGTCGACAGGATTCTGCTTCTTGAAATAGCCTCGGACCGGAAGCTTGGTGGAAGCATTCAGATAGATGGCGACTTCCCGATTGTCGGCATCGGTGACATCGACGATCTCAACAGGCTGGTTCTCAAAGACCTCCAGCCCCCGCCGTTCAAAGATGATGCCCTTCTCTTCTGTCCGGCAACGCAAGATGTACATCGGGTTGCGGAGGACGCCCTCTTGCCACTGCTTCACCACATCACTCGGCATGGGCTTGGCCCCGCGAAAGCCAACATCCCAGCCTTTGCCGGCCGCCTCGAAGATGACGTAGTAATCTTCTTTCTTCCCAAAGACCTGCTTGTCGCTCTGCTTGATCCCTGGCTGACTGTCGTCGTAGAAGGTCTCAAACTTGGCGACAGACAGTCCGCTCAGGCGCTCCCGGTAATAACTGTAGGCGCGACCCTTTTCCACCCGGTCGTGCATGTTGAGGAATTTCGATCCTCCCAGAGCCGCCTGAGCTTCCTCAATCAACTTGCGGCCCCGTTCCTGGATCGTATCGGCCCGCACGATCGCAGGTGCAATGCCAGCAACGAAGAATCGGCGTGTCATTCCTTCGCGCTCATGGCGGCCATGCTCAGGCCGGAGTTGATCTTCCATTCCGTTACCGTCATCGTCGTGGCAACCTGTCCATTCTGCGTAATCTTCAACTGCGCGGGCATTTTCAGCCCAGAGACATCCATCAGTCCGACATAGGCCAGTTCCACATTTGCTCCGCCTTCGGCAAAAGTAATCTTGAGCGGCAGCATGGTCTTCGGATCATAGAAATAATGGATGACCGGATGCGCCCCATCCTGAATCTCCAACTCGCCTTCCTTCACTAGGTTGACGCTACGGCCCGCCATGTCGTTGCTCTGCAGAAGAGAAAGATAGTCCCGCTGCATCTGCCCCTTGACCTGAGCCGCAAAGGGACCGGCCAGCGGCTGTTCTCCCTGTGGAGTCTTGAGGAAACCCTTTTCCCCATCGAAGAACGCAATGACCTTGCCAAAGGGAAACGCACTTTCCTGACGGAACACCGCAGGCTTCATCCACATATTGACTTGCTTGACATTCACTTTGTTCCCGCCCATGTTGATCTCGCTATTGATGGACTGGGAATAATCGTTGACTCCCGCAATCGCCGCCTTGCCGCCCACCGCAGCCGCAACCTTGTCGAGAGCAGCCTTCCCTGCTGCCAGTGATTTCTGGTCCGCCTTCGCTGTCTCCACCTTGGGCTGGGGAATTGTCAAATCCAACTTCTTCACTTCGCCGAGCTTGCCCAACTTGGCGGCAAACTTGCCTGTCTGCCCGACCGCAACAATGGTGAACTCTTCTGGCTTGATATATTCCTTCGCCACCCGCAGAATCTCCTGCGGAGTCACCTTCTGGACCGCATCCTTGTATTGGTTGATGAAATCGGCAGGATAGCCGTAATACTGATAGGTCATCATGCGCCCCAGGGTCTTGGACGGCGAGTCGAAATTGAACACAAAGCTATTGGCGACGCGCTGCTTGGCGGCTTCCAGTTCTCCCGGCCCCACCATCTCTTCCCGCATCCGCTTCACTTCCTTGAGCGAAGCCGCAATGGCTTCCTCGGTTGTCTCCGCATTAGTGCTGCCCTGAATCACGAAGGTGCCTTCGTGCAGGTAGCTCGGACGCCAATCGCTCCCAATCGAATATGCAAGACTCGCGTCGCTTCGTACCTTCTGGAACAATCGGCTGGAGAATCCACCGCCCAGAATGTCGGCCATCACATCGAGGACAGGGTAATCTTTGTCGCTCAGCTTGCCGCCCAGTTGGCCGATGCGGAAGAAGGTCTGTTCACTGTCGCTCTTGTCCGCAATGTATACGCCCGCAGCTTTCTGTTTGGTGACGGCGGGGAATGGCGGCACGGCAGGACGTTGCACAGTCCAGTCGGCAAACAGCTTGGTCAACATTGCTTTGACTTCCGCGGTATCGATATCGCCCTGGACAGAGATCATCGCATTGGCCGGAAAGAAGTAACGGTCATGGAAGGCCACCAGATCGGCACGCTTGATATTGGCTAGCGTTGCGTACTCGGTGTTGTCTCCATAGGGAGTCTTCTCGCCATAAATCAGGTTGTTAAACTCGCGGGAAGCCACCCCGTTGGCATCGTCATTGCGCCGGGAAATGCCGCTGCGAGCCTGGGTGAGGGCCAAGTCGAGCTTATCTTGCGGGAAGGCGGGTTCTGTCGTCACTTCTTTGAAGAGACTCATCACCTCGCCCAGATTCTCCTTCAGGCAGTTGAAGCCGACCCGGGCAAACTCAGCACTCACCGACGCCTCGACGCTGGCGGCCATGCTTTCGAGCTTGGCATTCAATTGATCCGGAGTGTTCTTCTTGGTGCCTCCGCTTCGCATCACGGTACTCATGATGTCGGCAAGGCCCGATTTCTCCTGCGGGTCAAACAATTCCCCGGTGCGCAGCAGAATCGATCCGCTCGCCAAGGGCAGTTCATGGTTCTCGAGCACCATGACGCGGATGCCGTTGGGCAGCGTAAACTGCTCCACCTTCGGGAGTTGCACCTGCTTCAGCGGCGGCATCTTCAGTGTCTTGTAGTACGGAAGCACTTGAGCCGACATCAGGCTCGCCAACATGAGGGTTGAGATCGCTAGCTTTTTCATTGTTCCGCTCCTACTTTTTCTGTTCTTCTTTGGCCTGCACAGGCTGTACGGTGGAGCCTACAGTCCGATTCTTTGCAACCAAATACTTCTTGGCTGCCGCCATCACATCTGCCGCCGTCACCTTGTCGAGTTCATCGAGCTGAGTAAACAGCACTCGCCAATCGCCAAACAACGCCTTGGTTGTGGCCATGTTCTGCGCCATGCCGCTGTTCGAATCGAGCCCACGAATCAAGTTGGCCCGAATCTGAGTCTTCACTCGTTTCAACTGCTCTTCAGTCACCGGCTGCGTCTTCATCCGCTCGACAATCTCGTAGGCGGCCTTCTCGCAGTCCTCTGTCGTCTTGCCGGCATTTGGCACCAGGAAGAGCACAAACAAATTCTCCAGCTTGGCGCCCGGGAAATTCGCGATCGCCTGCGCCGCCAGTGCGATCTTTTTATCCTGCACCAGTTCCTTGTACATGACGCTGGTGCGTCCGCTCGAGAGCAGGCTCGATAGAACGTCGAACTTTGTGTCGTCCGGATCGAGAACGCTGGGCCGCTTATAGCCAATGGCGACCACCGGCTGCGACGGACTCTCCACCACCAGCCGCTTCTCTCCTTGTTGCGGCGTCTCCTGCGTGGCTGGCCGCGTCGGCTTCGGCCCTCCCACAAACTTGCCAAAGTACTTTTCCGCCAGCCGCTTCACTTCAACCGGATCCACGTCGCCGGCAATGGCGATCACCAGATTCGACGGCACATAGTAGATCTTGCGGAAGGCAAGAGCATCGGCGAGCCGGTAGCTCTCGATGTCGCTCGGGATGCCCGCCGGACCAGTGCGATAAGGACTGGTCGCAAAAGCCACACTCAACATTTCGTTAATCAGGCGCCCCGTCGGATCGGATTCGATGCGCATCCGGTACTCTTCGCGAATGACACCACGCTCGTTATAAAACTCACGGAAGACCGGGTTGATGAAGCGGTCCGATTCGAGGGCAAACCAGAGTTCCAACTTATTGGCGGGCATCGACATGATATAAGCCGTCTCATCGAGGCTGGTAAACGCGTTCAACCCAACCGCACCGTTCTCTTCGAGGATCTTGGTAAAGCGTTCCTTGTCGACAAAAGTACCCGCCTTCTCGATCGCCTTTTTGAGATTCTCCTCAAGCGTCTTTACCTTGGCGGCATCAGCCTGCCTGCCCTTGCCCCGTTCCGCGGAGAGCGCATCGTAGGCGACTTCCACCTGCGCCATCGCCAGCTTTTCCTGGGGAAAGTTCAAACTGCCGATGGTAGTGGTTCCCTTGAACGCCATGTGCTCAAACATGTGCGCGAGCCCAGCCTGGCCTTTGGGGTCATCCGCGCCCCCGGCATTGATACGGCTGAAAAAGCTCACAACGGGTGCCTGATGCCGCTCATAAATGACAAAGGTCACCCCATTGGCCAATTGAAATTCGGTCACCCGCTTCTCGATATCAGCCAGTTTCTGGCCCCACATCGCCGCAGGCAAGAGTACGGCCAGCGCCAAACTAAGTCTCTTCATGTGTGATCAATTATCCCATGCGCGATAACATTGAGAAACTGGATGCTTGAGAACACCACGCAGGTCCGGGTGCGTTATGCCGAGACCGATCAGATGGGCGTCGTCTACCACGCCAACTACGTTGTTTGGATGGAAGTCGGACGTGTCGAGGCCATGCGCGCGGCAGGCGTGAACTACGCCGAGATGGAGCGGGAGGGCGTGCGTGTCGCCGTGCTGGGAGTGGAAGTCAATTACAAATCCGCCGCTCGCTACGATGACCTGATCGACATCAAAACCACGGTGGTAGAAGTGCAAAGTCGCATGATGCGCATTGAATATGCCATCCTCCGGGCCAGTGACCAGCAGCTCCTGGCCACCGGTGCCACGCGGCATCTGTTCGTCAATTTGGAGATGAAGCCTGTCCGCTGTCCGGAGAAATACTATGCGGTTTTCACTGGCGCTTGTCTGCCTCGCACTTAGCGCTGCTCCTCGCGATCTGAAACCGGACTTCGCCGGGCGATCCGGCTCGGCCCTCCTTTTTGATCTTGAAACCAATGCGTTGGCTGGAGTTTGGAATCTTCCGCGCGCCAACACGACGCCCTTCCGGCCGGGCAGCGTCCTCAAACCATTCACCCTGGCCGCCTACATCGAAGCGGGTCTGTACCGGCAGAGCGACAAGGCCCCCGAACGCCTCGCCTATTCCGACAACGAGTATTTCGACAAGCTCGCCACCCGCATGGACAAGGAAGATCTGACCCGCGGTTACGCCCGCTTCGGACTGAACCAACAAGCCACAACCACCACACTGGCAAATCTGCTCGCCGCCGCACGCCGTCTTATCGCAAGATCGCGAGAAGAGCGGCTGCGTCCTGTCTTCGACGGGATGGAGCAAGCCGTCGAGTACGGCACCGCCCGTCTGGCGGCAGTCTCGTCTACCCAGGTTGCGGGCAAGACCGGCACCATGCGCGACTCCGCCGTTTTTCTCGGTTATGCTCCCGCCTCAAGACCCCGCTACATCCTGTTGATTCATCTGGACTCTGGCTCCGGTGGCGGCGACGCGGCACCCTTCGCCGCCAAAATCTTCGCCAGCCTTTTCTCCACCGCCGCTCCTCCCGATGACCCCAAATCCGTATCGATCCGCCTCTTCTGGCAGAACCCGCCCTCGCGATTGAACCTGAAGCCGGGCCATTACCCCGCAGGCACTCCC
The DNA here is from genome assembly GCF_000702445.1 of Bryobacter aggregatus MPL3. Taxonomy (NCBI): domain Bacteria; kingdom Pseudomonadati; phylum Acidobacteriota; class Terriglobia; order Bryobacterales; family Bryobacteraceae; genus Bryobacter; species Bryobacter aggregatus. The sequence continues at coordinate 3,754,726 of NZ_JNIF01000003.1, read as the reverse complement.
ATCGAAGCGAATACCAGCCGGCTCAACGCGCCCGGCCCCCTGACCGTCGCCTTGCGCGACGGCCATTATCTCCTCACCACACAGGTGCCGCTCGAAGCCTATGTCGCCGCCGTGCTCGAAGGCGAAGCCGCTGCCTTCCAGCATCCTGCTTCGCTCGAAGCCATGGCAATCGCGGCGCGCACCTACGCCGCGCACTTTCGCGTTCGCAATGCCCGCCGCCACCCCGAGGAGGGGTTCGATTACTGTGACACCACCCATTGCCAGGACGCCCGTTTCACGGCAACCAAACACCAGCCCCTTCTCGATGCCGTGCAAGCGACCGAAGCAGAACTCCTCTGGTTCAACGGACAACCGGCAGCCGCTTACTACCATGCCGATTCCGGCGGCTGGCTCGAAGCATCCTCTGATGCGCCTTATCTCCTCCAACGCCGCGATCCCTGGTGGCAGGACACTCCCGCCTCCCGCTGGACCTGGACCATCAAAGCAACACAACTCGCTCAGGCCTTGAATCTGACCTTCATCACACAGAACTTCCGGGTTCGTGACAAGGACACATCGGGCCGCGCCCGCTCCCTTGATGTCTTTGGTCATCCGGCAGAAGCCGCCAGCTTCCGCATGGCAATAGGCCGCACGATGGGCTGGGAGAAATTGCCCTCACGGCTCTTTGAGGTCAAGCGTGAAGGAGCGATGTTGACCTTCACAGGCCGCGGACGCGGGCATGGAATCGGAATGCCGCAAAATAGCGCCGAAGCCATGGCGGCCAAAGGGAAAACCCGCGAGCAGATCCTGGCGGAGTATTATCCAGGCACCCGGATTTCGCCAGCCGCTTCCGGCTTATCCTGGCGCAGCTTGAAATCCCCCCGCATCACGCTGTACACCACCAATCTCACGCGCGACAAGGCGCTGCTCGCCGAGGCCGACCGGGAACTCCCCCTGCTCGAAGCCCTCACCGGATTTAAGGTCAATCCCACCCTTCGCGTCTTCCCCACCCGGGAGGCCTTTCGCGACGCAACCGGCATCAGCACCAAGGTGCAAGGAGCCACTCGCGGACGCGATATCAAACTGCCTCCCAATCCATCCCTTGCCACGCTGCGGCACGAACTGCTCCACGCCATCCTGGAGTCCAATACCAAGATTTCGCATCCAGAATGGTTTCGAGAAGGCCTGGTCCAGGCACTCCTCAACGAAAAAAGCCCGGAATCAGACCGGGCAGCCAAGCTCATTTACTTACATGGCAAAAAACATACAATCTCATACTGGATAAATGGACTACCCTAGCCAACTTAGTACCGGAACTTCTGGTACAAACTCGCATCGACATTTCTAAAACTTATCAATATACTCCCTCTGATCCCCCGAACTAGAGCAAGGAGTATAAATGATACTTTTGTTTTCGAGACAAATCGGCCTATCCTTACTAGCACTCACTCTCACAGCGAACGCCGCGACACTTGTCGTGGATCCGAACAATCCGCAAGGATGGACCTACGGCAAAAGCCTCACGAGCGATGGAAGCGTAAAACTAGTCGTAGGCCCGGATATTCCCCCACTAGGATCTGGCAGCCTTAATCTCAATTCCGGAACTGATGGCAGCCTCCTCACCTATGCAGGAATCAATAGTTACGACGGACTCTTGCTATCCGATCTGCAGGGGCTCAGTTACTCTACCTATGGAACTTCCTGGAATGGCGCGCAGCTTACTTACTTAAAAATATGGATTGATTGGAACGGTGATGGCACCAGCGATGACGCTTTGTATTTTGAGCCGGAATACCAGCGCCCGGATTACAGCAATCTCATTCCGAATCAGGGAGCGCCCGTACTCGATCAATGGCAAACCTGGAATGTCTTCGCGGGAGGATTCTGGACGGATTTCGACTTCGGCCCAGGGGCGAACGTGAACACGCTCAGCAATTACCTGGCGCTGCATCCGAATGCAAAATTGGCAACAGACAAGGACTATGGGGCAATCCGTTTTACGGTGGGCGCCGCATCTCCTGGGGACGTCTTCAATGCTTATATCGACAACGTCACCATCACCTTCAGTGGGAACAGCACCACCTTTGATTTTGAAGGAGTGCCCGAGCCTGGAAGCTGGGCTCTGATGGGCGCTGGCCTGGCCCTTCTGATGCAGCGCATCCGGTCCCAAAAGTAGCCGTTCCGGTCGATTCTGGACATTCCCAGCATCGACCGTTTTACCGCAGGGGATATGCTAGGCTGGGAGTTTCCGAGAGCGGAACTCCCAGCACCCACCAATACCATGTCGATCCAGATTTTTGTTGAAGGGAAGATTTCGCCAAAAGGCGAATTTCTACGCCCACTCGCCGGACGCAACAGTGCTGAACTCCTCGGACGCCACCTTTATCTGAGCCTCGCCGGCGAAGTGATTCCACGTGCGCTGCTGGATCACCTCGGTCTCTCCAAGATGCTGCTCGGTGCCTCGAGTGGCTCCTCCTTTCTCCTCCTAGTCCCCCAGGAATTCCAGAGCAGAGCGGAAGATTTCCTCCGCCTGGCCGCGCAGCAACTCGAGGAGCTTTGTGAAGGGGAACTCGAACTGAACTTCGCAATCACCGAGAATCTCGGAGATTGGTCCGTGGTCCGCAAGCGTCTCTTTGAAGAGATGAAGCGTGGGATGGGCACCAAGGCCACAGCCGATTCGTTCCTCGCCTCGACGCCCAAGCACAACAGCGCAGACCAGGACTACTTTGTCCAACTCGCGCAGGCAGCGCCAACGGCTACCTCGATTGGCGTCGATGATGCCATGCCAACCCGCTTCGTGTTTGGCGAATCGAAATTCAACTACAAGCTTGGCTATGAGGCCGATGCTCTGCCCTGGAATGCGCATCTCGACCTGAGCGCACTCAAGCGCCGCAAGGGTGCAGCGATGAAGATTGCCGTCGACGCCCTGGAGATTCGTCTCCGTCGCGCGACCACGGTTGAAGAGCATCTCCGGCTGAATCACCTTTATAAGAACTTCTTCGCAGGCGAGCTCCAGACGCTGCTGCTCCGTCTTCCCGATTGCACAGGCAAAGTCGCCATCATCGATTCGGGTCTCGAAGGCTTCACAGTATATGGTGAGGTCGACGCGCTGCTGAAGGTGGCGCAAGAGATCCAGCGTCTTTTCCAGACCATGGCGGAAGTGAACTTGAGCGACACGGCTGGGGTGGAAGGCAAGAGCATTTCCGCCGCCCTCGCGGCAGGCGAGCAGTCTGCTGCGGTTGCTGAAGTCAGCGCATCGCTCCGCTTGGCACAAGCGGCATCACGGGATTCGATTTATCTGTTCGGGCGCGTCCTCGATTGGAAGCAACTGCCCGATGCTCTGGAGATCCGGGAGCTCTGCCTCCGGATGATCCGCAACTATGGCGCATCCCCGCAATTCGTCTCTGAGCTCTCCGCCTTCTTCCGGGAAAGTGGGTATCAGAGTTTGCGGCGCAAGACCGGCCGTTTTGAACGGCCCTGGCGACTCTACCGGCGATTGAGCCTCGCGCTCGAAACCGAAAATGAATCGCGTGACTTTGAACGCACGCGCAACCGGCTGCTTGCTGAATTTATCGGCAAGAATGCCGGCCAAACCAGACTCCGGCCTTCGGGCCGCGTAGGCCTGGAACTCACCCGAATCTCGATCAACGCTTAACGCGAGGAATTACTGTATGTCGGAAGAAGCGATCAAGCAGGAAGCTCCGGTCTCGGAAAAACCGAAGACGGAACAGAAGCCGCAGCAACAAGGGGACAGACGCCCCCAAGGAAATCGTCCTCCGCAAGGGGGAGGCGATCGTGGTCCTCGTGGCCCGAGACCCGAAGGAGACCGTGGTCCGAGACCCGGTGGGGACCGTGGCCCACGCCCAGGCGGCGGTGGCGGCGGCCCACGCTTCGGCGACTTCACACCCGACATCGATCTCGACAAGCTGATCGCTGATAGCCTCTATCTCGACAATCAGGCACACGCCATCGTCGCCCGTTTGCGCGACATGGATTCGGGTACGCGTTCGCAACTGCGCCGTTTCTACAACGCCGTCCGCCGTGCCTGCCGCAGCGTCGAGACAGAACGCCAGCACGAGTTCGTCATGCTCCGTGCCCGCCTGGCCTATACGATTGCCCGCCACGGCCTGCGCAGTCTCGACGTGCTCGAACGTCTCCTTCTCCAGGTCACGCGCAAGAACGACCAGCGTGGCTATGACCGCTTCCGCGACTTGTTTGAAGCCATCGTCGCCTACAACGAATAAGGGATCCCCAACCATGAGTTCACACACTGCACAAACTGAATTGAGCTTCCTTGGCAAGCTCCTCATTGAAGGCGATCTCGTCTGCGAAACCGGCCTCCACATTGGCGCGGGCAAAGGCACTCTCGAAATCGGCGGCGCCGACAACCCGGTGGTCAAAGACGCCTTCGGCCGTCCTTATGTGCCCGGCTCCAGTCTGCGTGGCCGTCTGCGCTCGCTGCTCGAACAGGCGCTGGGTCTGGCGACTCCAAAGCAGTTGGTCTATGTTTCGAAGCGCAAGGGACAGGAAGTGCGCATCCATTCGAGCGACTCCCCGAGCGACGAGATCTGCCTGCTCTTTGGCCGCGTCCCCGGACGTGTGGAACGTGTCGAAGGCGATGCGCTCGGCCAGGCGACGATCACACCGGCCCGGCTCAGCATCTCGGACGCGCCGCTGAATCTCGACAGCATCACCGCGGCGATGCGCGAGAGCCTCGACGACGAACTCACCGAAGTGAAGAGCGAATCGGCAATCGATCGCATCACTGCCCAGAGCCAGTCCCGCACTCTCGAACGCGTTCCGGCTGGCGCCAGCTTCAAACTGCGCATCGTGCTTGATGTTCTTTGCGCCGAAGATAAGGAACTGCTCGGCACCCTGATCCAGGGCCTGAGCCTGCTTGAGGATGACACCCTCGGCGGCGGCGGCAGCCGTGGCAGCGGCCGCGTCAGCTTTACGAATCTGAAGCTCACCTGGCGCAATGCAGCCTTCTATAAAGGCGGCGCGGAAACCGAAGCAGCGGCGGCAAGCGATCTGGCCACCCTGCGCGCCCAAGTCTCTGACATCACCCAGAAGCTCGAGGCCTAATGTCTGCGCTGCTCATTCGCCTCCGGCCTACCGGGCCCTGGCGCATTGCCGGCGACACCGGGCGTCACGACGAGCTCTCGGCTACTTTTCCGTCTGACCGCGTCTTTAGCGCGGTCACCCAGGCCATGGCCCAGCTCGGGGAGTTGGATGCCTGGCTGGCTGCAACTGCGACCAGCGAGCGTCCAGCAGTCCGCTTCAGCTCGATGTTCCCGTTCTTTGGGCGCCAGCTCTATGCACCGGCGCCGGTGACGCTCTGGCCGCCGGCACAAGCCACCTCGAAGATGAACTGGCAGGCGGCGCGGCTCATTCCGCTCAGTGTGATTGATGAACTGCTGGCCGGTCAAGCCTTCCGCGAAGACCGCTGGGAAGTCGACGGCATCACAGGCTGTCTGCTTCCTGCTGGCTCGCAAACACCGTTCCGGGAACGGACGCGCAGCACCGCACCGGTCGATCGCAATACGGGCGTGAGCGGCGAAGCCTTCCTCAGTGGTTGCATCGAATTCAACCAGGGCGTCGGGCTCTGGCTCTCCGCCCTCTTCTCCGATGACACAGCAAAACTGCGTTGGGAATCTCTGGTGAAAGCGGCCTTCCGTCTGCTGGCAGACACGGGCTTTGGAGGCGAGCGGGCTCGCGGTTGGGGCCGCGCCGAAGCACCAGAATTCCAACATGGATCCTGGCCCCACCTGATTCTCGACAACGCACCCGATCCAGAGACACCGAACTCCGCCTACTGGCTGCTCAGCACCTACGTGCCCGCGGCTACAGACGCCATCGATTGGAAGAGCGGCTACTACGAACTGAAGCGCCGCAACGGCCGTGTGGAATCCACTGCCGGTTGGGGCGCCGAAAAGAAGAGTCTGAATATGGTGCGCGAGGGCGGAGTGCTGGTCACAGCCACTGCTCCGATCGGCGCCGCGGTCGACGTGGCCCCCGAGGGTTTTGCGCATCCGGTATGGCGTGCCGGCTTTGCCGTCGCGACGGCCATTCCCTGGAAAGCACCCAGCTTCCAGATGCCGCTTCCTCCCGCCAAGGTTGAAGTGGCGGCCAAACCCGTCGCGGAAGAAGCTCCGGTTCTTGCCGATATCTATCTCACCGACCCGATTATCGTCGAAGAGGCTAATATCGTGGAGCAGCCCACGATTGTCGAAGAGCCACGCTACGTCGAGGAGGACAACTAAGTGAAATACCGCGCGACCATCCTCACGCCAACTCTAGTTGGTGACGGTCAGGCTTTGTCTCCCATCGATTACATGGTCTGGAAAGATCACGTCAACGTGCTGGACCAGGACAAGATCTTTGCCATGATGGCCAAGCGGCCTGTCTTTGAGGGCTATCTCACCCAGCTCCGCAAGGCCGAAAAGTTCGACTTCCAGAACTGGGGCGGCCTCGCCCAAAGTGCAGCCTTGCGCCGCATTCCTTTTGAGAGTCCGGCGTACTCTCCCATTTGGGACCGCGCCTTTGCCCGCGATCTGTTCATCCCCACCTTCCTCAATGGTCCGAGTGGCCATTATCTTCCCGGCAGCGCCCTGCGCGGCGCTCTCCGCACGGCTCTGGTCCACAAAGCATGGTCAGAGAAGAAGCCGAAGATCTTCGAGAAGTGGAACCAGCAGTTTGAGCAGGAACGTGGCTTTCGCTATGCAGCCCAAGCGGAAGAGAATCTTGCCTTGGGCCAACGAGGCAACGATAAGCTCCGGGCCGTCGCGGTCAGCGATTCCAAGCCCGTCCCTGCGGAAAGCTTCCGGGTCTACCTCACCCGCACGGCGAAGTTGGTGAAGAAGGGCGATGCCTTTGGTGTCGATTGGAAACCAGCCCCCACCTTTGCGGAGATGGCCGTCCCCGGCACGCTCTTTGAAGGCGCCTGGAAAGACAAGCCCCTCTCCCGTCACGCGGTGACGCATGACACCTTAAGCAGTGCCGCCAATCTCTGGGCCGCCAACCAGCTTGCGATTCAGAAACAGTACGCAGAGCGCAGCGGTCTTCCGATCCTGAACCAGATCCTCACAGAACTCGAAAAACGCCTCGAAGCGATTCGTGGCGCCAAACGCGGCTGCCTGCTCCAGATTGGCTGGGGCGGAGGCTTCGCCTCAAAAGCTGCTCTTGGCGAAACCTCCGATACAGCCTATCGCGATGTTCTGAAGCGGATGCCTTTCTATGCCTCGGCGATTGCAACGGGCCTTCCCTTCCCGAAGACTCGCCGCGTCGTTTACCTTGAAAATACGCCCGCCGCCCTGCCAGGCTGGATCCACTTGGAATGGATAGGTTCATAAATGTACAACGGATTTTTTGGTCTTAAAGAAAACCCTTTCAATCTCAGCCCCGATCCATCGTTCCTCTATCGGAGCCCGCAACATGAAGAGGCGCTGGCCAACCTGATCTATGGCGTGCAATCCCGGAAGGGTTTCATCGTTCTCACCGGCGAGGTCGGCACAGGTAAGACGACGATGCTCGAATGCCTGCGCGACTATCTCGAACAAGCTGGCGTTGAGTTTGCCTTTATCTTCAACTCCCGCATCACTTCCGAGCAGTTCTTTGAGATGATCGCCTACGATCTTGATCTCCGCTGCCAGCGCAACTCGAAAACCGAAGTCCTCTTTGCACTCAATCAACTGCTGATCCAGCAAGCCAACGAAGGCCGTACCAGCGTCCTCATTGTCGATGAGGCACATAATCTCGAATGGGATGTGCTCGAAGAAATTCGTCTTCTCGGCAACCTCGAAAATCCACGCATCGGCAAACTCCTGCAGATCATCCTCAGCGGACAACCGGAACTCGACCGCAAGCTGGACGCGCCGAATCTGCGGCAGCTCAAGCAACGCATCGTCCTGCGCTGCGGATTGCAACCCCTGACGCTGAAGGAATCAAGCGAGTATATCGACTCCCGTCTGGTCCACGCCGGAATTGAGAACCAGACGATCTTTCCGGAACCGTTGCTTGCTGAAATTCATCTCCGCACCCAAGGCATCCCACGCCTGATCAATGCGGTTTGCGACAACATGCTGCTGGCCGCCTTTGCCGAAGAAACCAAGGTCTGCACTGTCGAGATGCTCGACGAAGTCTCAAAGGACATGCGTCTGGAGTGGCCCGGACGCCGCAACCGCGTCCGTGGACAAAGCGAGTTTGAAGCCTCCGGTCTGTCACAAGGGGATTGAGTCCGCCAGACGCTTCACCGCGTTGTCGATCTCATCCGCCCGAAACCCGGCAAAGCCCAGCACCAGGCCGGGAGGCAGTGTAAAGCGACGCGTGTATTGACTCAGCGGCGGCGCCACCACGCCATTCTTTTGTGCGCGAGCCGTCACCTCCTGATCGGGCGTCGAGCCTTTGAGCCAACCCACGGTGTGCATCCCACACTGCTGCTTCTCCAACTCCAGCCCTCCGCGCAAATAGCGTGCAACCGCATCGTGCAAGAGTTCCAAACGCTCTTGGTATAGGCTGCGCATCTTGCGGATGTGCCGCGCAAAGTGGCCTTCTTCCATGAACAGCGCAATCGTCGCCGGATCGATCAAGGTAGGATTTCCATCGATCCGCGACCGCGACTGCTCAAACAGATCCACCAGACCAGGCGGCACCACGAGGTAGCCCAACCGCAACGACGGAAATAAAATCTTGCTAAAGGTTCCGACGTAAACCACGGACCCGCTCTGGTCCAGCCCTTGCAAGCTCGATAAAGGCCGGCCCTCATAGCGAAACTCACTGTCGTAATCGTCCTCGACAATGTAGGCCCCACTCGCAGCAGCATAATCGAGCAAGCGCAAGCGCCGTTCCAAGCTCATCGTGTGGCCGAGTGGAAACTGATGCGACGGGCTGACATGGATCAAGCGCGCCACCCCCTCGGCGACCGGAGCACGCTGGATGTCCATGCCTTCGCGATCAACTGGCACCGGCTTCACCTTCGCGCCAAAACCTTCATAAACGATACGGGCGCCCTGATAGCCGGGGTCCTCCATCCAGACCGTCTCGCCGTGCTCGAGCAGCGTACTGGCCGTAAGATAGATCCCCTGCTGCGACCCGCAACAGATCACCACCTGCGCAGGTTCGCAACGAACACCCCGCGTATCGCGAAGATAGGTCGCCACCGCTCGGCGCAAGGGCCAGTAGCCCAACGTATCGCCGTAGGTCAGAAGAGAGCGCTCGCCTTGCCGCAGCACCGCTTTGCGGCATTGCTCCCACAGCGCAAACGGAAAATTCTCAAGTGACGGCACCGTGGGACGGAGCGGAGCCAACGGAGAAGGCTCATGAGTACACCCCTGATACTTCATCCGCCGCTGCCGCAAAGCGGCCTCCCGCCTGGCAACGACATCGGCACAGGCCGCCCGTCCGGCAGGAGTCACCCGGGAGTAAAAATCCGGAACACTGAAGGTCACAAATGTTCCAGCTCCTTGCTTGCCTTTCAGGTATCCCTCCGCAGTGAGCTGGTCGAAGGCGCCCATTACCGTATTGCGCGAAACCTTCCAGCGTTGCGCCAGTTCACGCGTAGAAGGAAGCCGCCCCCCGGCGGCCAACTGCTTGGTGACAATCGCCTCACGCATGGCGCGATAGAGTTGGAATTGCATGGGCTCTGGACTCGCCAGGTCCAGTTGGATCATGTTCAGCGTCAGGCTCGGATGCTGCATGGCTCATTTCACCACCCTTCGCCATTTCTTCGCAATAGTGGCCCCATCGCAAACACGGCAATTGGCACCATGATTGGACGAAGGGACAGGGCTGGAATGGCTCTGTTCGAAAAAGATACGATGCTCCAAGCTGGCTTCATGCTACTCGCACTCGTGTTGCTGACCACCCTCGATCCGGCCCCGGAAGCCTGGATTTCACAACAAAATGAACAAGCGCACAAACTCTACCTGGCGGCCCAGTACGATGAGGCCGAGAAAATGTATCGCGAGACACTGCCCTACGCTGGCGGCCACCAGCGGGCGGTTCTCCTCAACAACCTCGGTATGCTGCTGAGGGATCGCGGCAATCTCAAGGAAGCATTTCCAGTGATCGAAGAGGCTCTCGCTTTGCGGGAGCGGCAACTGGGCCGGACGCATCCGGACACGCTGATCTGCCTGTCGAATCTGGCCTCCCTTGAAGGGAAGAGCGGCAACTGGAGACGTGCTGGTCTTCTCTACCGGGAAGTGCTGGAATCACGCCCGGGTGACGCCGGCTCGCTGATCAATGTTGCGCTCATCGAGAAGCAGGAAGGCAACTATGCCGCCTCGCTCACTCATCTCAATCAGGCACGCTTGATCCTCGAGAAGACCCCCGACGCGTCCTACCGCGCGCTGATTGCCGTCTACAACAACCTCGCATCGCAACTGAATCTGATCCATGAAGGCAAGCTGGCCCGCAAGTATCTGAACCAGGCGCTTCACATTTCCTTGGCCAGGCAGGGTACAACACACCCTACCTATGCCTTGCTCCTCGAGAGCCAGGCAGCGATTGAGATCACTACGAAGCACTATCGGGAGGCACGCCTTGCCGCGCAGCAGGCGCTCGCCATCCTCGAGCAACACCACTCCGCTGACAACGGCCGCGTGCTGAAGCTCCTGGCCTGGATCGACTTCTACGAAGGTCATCGAGAGGCAGCGGAGGCAGGTGTCGCCACAGCGCTGCCGAAGCTACAGAGGCAGCCAAGCGAGATCGCCGACGCGCACGATCTGCTGGCCCAACTCGAGCTGAAGCAGAAGCGGCAAGAGCAAGCCATCGCGCACCTGGAGCAAGGCTTAGCCGCCTCACCCACCTCCGGTTTGCTTCTGCTCTACGCGCAGTTGATGCGCCAGCGCGAACACTACGGGGAGGCAGCAAAGGCCGAGCAACAGATGGTGACGATCGAGACCAAAGCGAGCTTGGCCAGGGCTGCGTTCTCAAAATCCGGAGATCACTTCAGTTCCGGGCCTGCCGCTTCCCGCTGGTAAGTCTCCGCTTTCTCACTATCTCCCAACTGCGCATAGATCCGGCTGAGCAGCAGTAGATTCTCGCGGTTGCGTTCGCCATGGGCAATGGCCTGTTCGAGCGCAACCGCAGAATCGCGCTCCCGCTGCAATTGCAACAGCACACGAGCCTTCTCCCGCCACACCAGTCCCCACAACGGCGCCTTGCGGATCGCCTGATCAAACTGCCACAATGCCGATTCCGTACTCCCCTGCCGCGCCAGAAACACACCGTAACGAAGCTGGACTTCCGCAGAATTCGCCGGCCGCATAGCGGTTTCCGCCAGCGCGGAACGATAAGCCCGGTCTGCCTCCCGCACACGTTTTAAAGACTCATACGCTTGCGCCTTGGCCAGAAACATCGGCGCATCCTCATAGGATCTGGGCACACGATCAAAGGCGCCAATCGCATCTTCATAGCGATTCAAGAACAACAACACCCGGCCATAATTGAAGCAGCTGCGAGGAACATGCGAATTCGCCGTACATGCCCGCTGCAAGGGAGGGAGCGACTTTTCGACATCGCCATTGGCAAGATAAGCCAGCCCGAGGGCATTCCAATATTCCGCCACTTCCGGCTTTTCACCGGTCAGAGATACCAGAACGGAAACGGCATCCGGATATTTTTTCTGTTGGAGCAGCTGCACCGCCTCGGCATACTTGGGGCTCAAGTTTGCATCAAACTGAATCGCCAACAGCAGTAGCGGCAGAATCATGATTCACCAGCGGGAGAAAGAAGCGGGCTGTGCATCCGGACTTGTCTTCGTTATTTCTCAGTTCCAGAGTACCGCCATGCGCTTCCGCAATTTGGCGGCACAGCACCAACCCGATGCCACTGCCCCCCGGTTTGGTTGTGAAGAACGGAACAAACAGATTTGCCGTATTCGCCAGCCCTGGCCCTTCGTCCTCAATCCAGACTTCGAGCCGTGGGCCTGCCAGCAGCGCCGTCCGCTCCCATCCCACGCGCACCGCGCCACCGGTCACCTGCGCCGCCTCCACCGCGTTCTTAATCAGATTGATCAACACCTGTTCCACCTGATCGGCATCGGCATCGACAACCATGGACGGGCCTGGCAGAATCTCCACCTTCTTCCGAAGCTCCAGAGCTACCGCACGCCGCACCAAGGGCTCGATCGGCGTCGCCGTCATACTGGGCCGTGGCAACTTCGCCAGCCGCGTATAGGCGCTCAAGAAGCGTTGCAAACTCTCTGCCCGGCTGCCGATGATATGCAGCCCATGCTGCATATCTTCTTTCCAATCCTCCGGCAGAGGATCGCGATCGACGATATTCGCCAGGCTTCCGGCAATCGACTTGATCGGCGCCAGCGAGTTGTTCAGCTCGTGCCCGAGTACGCGCACCAGGCGCTGCCAGGCTTGCAACTCTTCTTCGCGCAGAGGCCGCGTCAGATCGGTCAGCACCAACAATTGATGCGGCACTCCGCCCTCACGGAAGGTGCTGCAACCGACGCCCCAACGCCCGCTGCCTCCTGGAAAAGAGCGCGTCATCGTGCGCATCTCGCCGCGGAGACAATCCTCCAGCCCCAGGCTCTCCGCCGTCTCGCCCAGCAAGCGCTCCATCGGACGCCCCAGTAGCGCTTCCCCGCCCTTGTTCACCAAGCGCAGTTTGCTTTCGCCATCGAAGGCAAAGATCGCGACATTGATCTCTTCCATCACCTTGCGCAACAGCGCAGTCGCCTCGAGCGCACCCAGCCGCTGCTCCTGCAGCGTCGAGCCCATCTCGTTCACCTGCTGCAACACCTCACCAAGCGAATCGTCGGCCACCGAGGAACGGCCACGAATCGAATAGTCGCCTTCGCGAATCGCTTCGAGCAGATTCGCCACCGTGCGCAATGGCGAAGCCACCTGTTCGCGAACCGCATTCGAGAAGCCCAACCAGCAAAGCCCCAAGACGGCGCTGATGGTCCACTGCACCTTCGGCGTGTAGTCGCCCGTCCAGATCAGCCAGAACACGGCCAGGATGGCGGGCAGCCCTGCAGCCAGCGCGTAGAGTTGGATTCGCCGTTCGTGGGCCAGCTTCATGAAGCGTATCGATGAAGATTGTAGCGCTGCAGGCGGCGATAGAGGGCGCTGCGGCTCAACCCGAGCGCACCGGCCGCGGCGCTGACATTCCCGCCAAAGCGATCGAGAGCCTTCTTAATCAGGTGCGCCTCGACGTCTTCCAGGCTCATATCTTCAAGACGCTGCGACGAGCCGCTGGCAGGCCGCAGCGCCATGTCGTTCGCCCGGATCTGCGTCCCTCCAGCCATCAGCACAGCACGCTCCACCACATGATTCAGCTCGCGCACATTGCCCGGCCAGCGGTGCTCCATCATCGCTTGCACCGCACTGGAATCAAAGCCGGACAACGCCTTGCGATAGCGTTGCGCATGCTTATCGAGAAAGAAATTCGCCAAGGCCAGAATGTCTTCGCGGCGCTCCCGCAGCGCCGGCAAATGGATCTCGATCGTGTTCAAGCGGAAGAGCAGATCCTGCCGGAAGCGGCCCTCTTCGACTTCGCGATGCAGGTCGGCATTGGTTGCGCTGATGACGCGCACATCCACCTTCTTGGTACGCGAAGAGCCCACCCGTTCCATCTCGCCCGTCTCAAGCACACGCAGCAATTTCGATTGCAGGCTCATCGACACATTTGCGATTTCATCGAGAAACAGCGTACCGCCATCGGCCAGTTCAAAGCGGCCGACGCGGTCAGCCTTCGCATCAGTAAAGGCACCCTTCACATGGCCGAACAATTCGCTCTCAAAAACGCCCTCGGCCAGTCCGCCCGCATTCACGCTCACCATTGGCTTTGAGGCGCGCGTCGAGATTGCATGCAGCTTGCGCGCCACCACCTCTTTGCCAACGCCAGGCTCCCCCGTCACCAGAACGTTCGCATCACTCGGCCCAACGCGCGCGATCATTTCGATCACCGGCTCCATTGCCGCGGCCTTGGCAATCATCACCGGGCCCGTCTCGTCGCGCAGCAGCCGGTTCTCTGCCTCCAGCCGCTGCTGCCGCTTTAGCGCCTTGCTGAGATCGAGCTGCGTGCGCACGATCGACACCAGCCGCTCGTTCTCCCAGGGCTTGGTCAGAAAATCCCTTGCGCCCCGCCGCATCGCTTCGACAGCCAGCTTCACGCTGCCCCAGGCCGTCATCACAATCACCGGCAGCATCGGGTCGTTCTCTTGCACGCGATTCAGAAGGTCCAGCCCTTCCTCACCCGAGGTCGTATCGCGCGTATAGTTCAGGTCCATCAGAAGCGCGTCATATTCGCGCTTCTCGAGCGCACGGATCACATCATCCGGACTCGAGACGGTCTCAATCTCATAGCCCTCCGGCTTCAGCAGCAGCCGCAGTGCTTCAAGGACATCGATCTGGTCGTCGGCAATCAGAATACGCGGCTTGATCGCCGGCTTCACTTCTCCAGCCACCCGTCGCGAATCTCGATCACCCGGTTGCCATAGGCCGCGTTTGCGTCCGAGTGCGTCACCTGGATAATCGTCGTGCCCGCATCGTTCACCTTCTTGAACATCTCCATGATTTCCTTGCCCTGGCTGCTATGGAGATTACCGGTTGGCTCGTCCGCGAGAATCACCTTGGGGCTGGCCACCATAGCCCGCGCGATGCCTACCAGTTGCTGTTGTCCGCCAGAGAGCTGGTTCGGGAACAGATCCTTCTTGCCCACCATCTGGAAGCGATCGAGAATATCGGCCACAATGGCCTCCCGCTCGCCCTTCTTGATGTTGCGGTAAGTGAGCGGCATCTCAATGTTCTCAGCCACCGTCAGGTTGTCCAGCAGGTGATAACTCTGAAACACAAACCCGAAGTTCTGTTTGTAGACTTCGTTGCGCTCCTTGCGATTCATCTTGTGAACCGGCTGTCCCATCAGGAAGTACTCGCCTGTCCAGTCGCTGTCATGCATCCCGATGACGTAGAGCAGAGTACTCTTGCCCGCGCCGCTCGGCCCCATGATCGAGACAAACTCGCCTTCCTTGATGCTCACGTCCACACGCCGCAACACGAAGCTCTTGGAAGGGCCGTGCTGGTAGAACTTTTCGATATTCCGAAGATCAATCATTCCTGTTTCAATCATGCCTTAAGGCAATGGCGGGGTCCATCCGAAGGGCACGGCGGGCGGGCAAATACATCGCCAGCGCGGCCACCAGACCCAGCAGCAGCGACACACTCGACAAGCCCCAGAAGTCATGGGCGCTGACACCGAAGAGCAGTCCGCTGAAGACGCGCGCCAGCCCATAGCCGAGCAGTAGGCCGAGCAGCATTCCCGAGCCGCACATCGCCAGCGCCTGCTTGCCTAACAGCAGCAGAACATCGGTGGACTGTGCGCCCATCGCCATGCGCATCCCAATTTCGCTGGTCCGCTCCGAGACCATGTAGGACATCACGCTATAGACTCCGAGACAGGCCAGAAGCAGCGCCACGATGCCGATGCCGCTCATCAGCACCGTCACCATCTTCATGCCCGCCATCGTATTTTCGATCAACTCCCGGTACACGAATACCTGGCGAACTGGCTGGTCCGGATCCACGGCAGACACTGCCTGTTTGCCGGCGACTAAGATTGGCTGCACCGGGCCCTGGGTCCGCAGCATCAGAGAAACCGCACGAGACCCGGATTGGGCCATCGGCCGGTAAAACGTATTCCGTGGCCCCTTCTCATAGCCGAAATGCAGCTCGGCGCCCACAACGCCGACAATTTTGCAGTAACGACGCTCCGCATCATAGGTGGGAGCGATGCGCCTTCCAATCGGGTCCTCTGAGGGAAAGAATGCCTTAGCAAAGGTCTCGTCAATCAGGCAAACATCCTCGCGGCCGCTTTGGTCACTTGCCGCCAGCAGGCGCCCCTGGCGCAGTTGGATTTTCATCAGCGCAAAGTAGTTGGGAGAAACTGCCAGATGCAGTGCGCGCAGGCGTTCGGCAACCGGAGGTTCTGGCCTGCCCTCCACCACAATGTTGGCGGACCAGCCATTGTCCGACATTGGAATATTGTTCACCAGCGCATAGCTTTCTACGCCTGGAATCCGGCCAAGTTCTTCGTCCACCCGGCGCGCAAAATCGATGCGCTTCTCCGTGGTGTCGTACTTGGTGGTCGGTAACAATGCCTGCATTGTTGCCACCCGTTCCGGCTGTTTTGATTCAAAACGTGCAAAGAGCGATTGCGCTCCCCGCACCATCAATCCCGCGCCAATCAGAAGCACCAGCGCCAAGGTCATCTGGAAGGCGACCAGGGCACTCCGGAACCACTGGCGCTGCGTTCCCGAACTCATCGCCCGTCCCCCATCCCGGAGGGTCTCTTGAGCGTCCGCCCGTGTGGAATGGAGCGCCGGGCCAATACCGGAAAGCATTCCCGCCAGTACCGCCAAGTTCACCGTCAGCAGCAAGGCAGATCCGTTGACGTGGATCGTGGACCACATCGGAATAAATTGCCAGATCTCCGCCGGCAGCAAAGTCTTCAAAAGATCGAGACACCAGACGGAAGTCACCACACCGGTTAGCGCACCCGCTCCGGAAAGGATCAGACTCTCGAGTAACACCTGCTTGGCAATCGGCCAACGGCCGGCTCCAAGGGCACTCAGGACCGCAAACTCCCGCGCCCGTCCGGTCACGCGTGCCAACTGCAGATTCGCCACATTGGCGCAGGCAATCAGCAACACAAAGGCCGCGGCATATTGGAGCATCTGGACATAACGTGGCACAAGATCATTTGAGCCCGTTACGCGTTCGGTCAACGGCAGCAGACGCAGTTTCCGCCCGGCATGAGTTTTCGGATGGCGCTCCGCCACTCCTCCGTATAAGGCCGTCATCTCCGATTGGGCAGACTCCAGATTCTGGCCCGGGCGCAGGCGGCCCACCACACTCAGCTCAAAAAAATCGCGACGCTGGTCAAAGTCCGGGTTCCGCGGATAGGGCGAAAAGATCTGCGCATAGCTGGGATAAGCACTCTGTTGGCTGACAACGCCCACCACCTCGTAGTCCGCACTATTCAAGGTGATCTTGCGTCCAACGATCTTGGGGTCCGCTCCATAGCGGCGGCGCCAGAGACCTTCCGAAATCACCGCCACCCGGTTCTTGCCCTGCTGGTCTTCCCCCTGCACAAAGCTGCGCCCGAGAATCAGCGTGGCCCCAAGATTGTCCATCCAATTCGCAGAGACGCGCGCCGCGCGCACTTGCTCCGGTTCGGCATCCCGCGTGATCGTCGCATCCCAGAAGCTTGAAAATGCCATCGAGGCAAAGGACTTGGCGCTGCCCTGCAGTTCCAGGAAGTCCGGCGGAGTGATCTCCTCGATTCCCAATTCCCGACCGCGGTTTGTCACTCCGAGAATGACCAAACTCTTGCTGTCTGGCAAATCGATCGGATGATATAACAGCGCATCTCCCAACGAGAACATCGCAGTGTTCATCCCGATCCCCAGCGTAAAGGCAAGGATTCCGGCAGCAAACTGCAAGGGACTCTTGAGCAAACGCCGAAAGGCGTAACGCAGCTCTCTCATCGAGAGCCCGCGGAGAAATGTGTACGTGGAATCATGAATCACCTCCAAGAGAGAGAGAAAGTGGAAGGAGAGCGATCAAAAGGAATTATCGAAAAATGATCTTGGGAGCCTCAACCTGATACCTCGACCATTCGAGTTGCGTGCGATCGAAAGTTGGAAACATCATCCGCGCCTGCCGTTGTTCGCCCCAAAGGACGAACAACGCAATTACGAGAACAGGGAGGAGTTCAAAGTATCGATCGAATTGTTCTTTCATGCAGGCGCGGTCCCAACAGCCGCCAGTTCACTGGACTCCTCGACAATCCTTCCGTCAAACAGCTTGATGGTCCGGTCGGCATAACGCGCATAGCGAGGGTCGTGAGTCACGATACAGATCGTCGCGCCACCGCGATGCAGTTCCCGCATCAGGTCCATCACCGCTTCGCCGTTTGCCGAATCGAGGTTTCCCGTCGGTTCGTCCGCCAGCAGGATGGCCGGGTCTCCGGCCAGGGCACGGGCAACCGCGACACGCTGCTGTTGACCGCCGGAGAGCTGGGAGGGATAGTGCTTCACCCGATGGCCCATCCCCACACGCTCAAGCGCATCGTGGACACGCTTCTTGCGTTCTGTACCCGACATCCCGCGATAGGTCAACGGAAGTTCCACATTCTCATAGACGTTCAGGTCGCCAATGAGATTAAAGGCCTGGAAAATAAAACCAATCTCGCGATTGCGAATCCGGGCGCGCTCGCTCATCTTTAGGCTCTGTACCGGGCGGCCATTCAGCACGTAGGTACCGCTTGAGGGCGAATCTAGCAATCCCAGAATCGCCAGCAAGGTCGACTTGCCGCAGCCCGAAGGGCCGGAGATCGACACATACTCGCCTTTTTTGATATTCAAGTGGATCCCGCTCAGGGCGTGTGTTTCCACTTCATCCGTAAGAAACAACTTTGTCACACCGTCCATGGTCAACAGGTCTGGCTGCAAATCGCTCATTGGAAATCTTTCCTCTCGCTCTCGAAATCTCTTAGTTCAATCGAACCCGGTTATGCGCGTCCCACTGGCTCATGTCGGATAGCACAACCTTGTCGCCTAGCTTCAACCCGGTCACAACTTCTATCGTGTTCACCGAACTGCGTCCAAATTTCACTTGGACCCGCTCGGCTTCCTTGCCGTCCGGATTCACCCGGAACAGCCCAACTGTCGCATTCGCCTGACCAATCACGGGACGTTCCACATAGAGAACATCGGTCAACTTCTCGATCTCGATGGTTCCGTCCACGCTCAAGTCTGGTCTGGCTCCTTGCGGCAAGTCTCCCAATAGACGGATGTCAACGGTAACGGTTCCGTTCACTGCGGCAGGATCAATACGAGATACCTGACCTTTAATGACTCCGTTCCGCGTATCCACTTCGGCTTCCATACCAATACGGATCTCATTCATCTGTGTTTCAGGAATTTTTAATTCCGTTTTCAACTTCCAGGGCTGGCTCACTTTCGCAAGCACCGTCCCAAGAGTGACGCGCTGCCCCACCTGAACGGGCAAATCCTGCAAAACTCCATCCACACCGGCGCGCACATGAAGGTCTTCCACCTGTTTCTTCTTGAGGTCATACGCTGCACGGAGCTTTTCGATATTTACTTTTTTTGCTTCCACCTGCGCGGCAATGATGTCGTCATAGCCGCTGAGCCGCTCTTCCTCTACATGAAGACGATGCCCTAATTCTTCCGCTTTAGCTTTGGAGAGCATCAAGGTCAGATTCGGCGCCAGTCCTTCTTTGAAGAGCTTGTCATCTCGGTCATACTGCAATTGCGCTTGCACCTGTTCGCTTTGCGTCTGCGCGGTCTTGGACTTCTGCTCCAGCTTTTCGCGGTTCAAGCGGGCTTTCAAGTCCAACATTTCCGCCTCGGCAGCCTTCACGGCCCACTTTGCGTCATCGAGCGCCGTCATCAACTCCTGATTGGAGAGTTCGATAATAATTGTGCCGGCACTCACCTTTGTCCCAGGAAGCATCACCCGCTTGTCAACACGGCCTTCATTGGCAGCGGGCACCAGCAGAATCTCTTCCGGCACCAAGGTCCCCAGCCCGCGCACCTGTCGCAGCATCGAGCCACGCTTTGCACTGCCATACCAGAGTGTCGCGCCTTCCACAGTCGGCGCGGCAGGCTTCAACCGGCTCAGCGCATACGTCGTCGCACCCAATGCCACAACGGCTACTGTAATCAGGCCAATCCTTCGAATTAATTTCTTGCGGCCTACGCCTTCACGCTGAATGTCCATAGCTTCTTGACTCTAACAGATGCACGTCCAACGCCACACCATCGCCAAACGCTTAAACCTTTCTAATTCATAGACATAAACGTCATCGTTCTACGCCACGCCGCACTGCGCACTGTCCGATTCTGGGACAGCGGGCACATTTGCGAACAGCTCTCCCTACGCATTGCGATCGGGCGTAGAATAGCCACAGGGATGCAGCCTCTCACCGAACTGAGCGAAGAAGAATTGATGTTTCGCGATGTGGTGCGCAAGCTCGCCCGCAAGGAAATCGCCCCGCTCGTCCGACACATGGACGAATATGCAAAACTCGACTCCACTCTCCTGAAAACGCTCTTCTCCCAGGGGCTGATGGGCGTCGAGGTTCCAGAAGAATATGGCGGACAAGGCGGGAGCTTCTTCCAGAGCATCCTCGTCATCGAAGAACTTGCCGCGGTGGATCCGGCGGTGAGCGTTTGCGTCGATGTCCAGAACACCTTGGTCAACAATGCCATCAACCGTTGGGGTACCGAAGAGCAAAAGAGGAAATACCTCACCCGGCTTGCCACCGACACCGTGGGCAGCTACGCGCTCAGCGAAGCGGGAGCGGGCAGCGATGCCTTTGCGCTCACCTGTGCGGCGCGCCAGGCAGGAAGCGACTGGATCCTTGAGGGTCAGAAGCTGTGGATCACGAATGCGGCCGAAGCTGGCTTGTTCCTGGTTTTCGCCACCGTCGATCCCACACTCGGCTACAAAGGCATTACTTGCTTCCTCGTCGAACGCGAGGCCACCGGACTCGGCATCGGAAAGAAGGAGGACAAACTCGGCATTCGAGCCTCCTCCACTTGCGAAGTCACACTCAGTAGCGTGCGGGTCCAGCAAGATGCCGTGCTCGGCGAGGTGGGAAAAGGGTATAAGGTCGCCATCGAGACCCTGAATGAAGGCCGCATCGGCATTGGGGCTCAGATGCTTGGTTTAGCCCACGGCGCCTTGCAGCACGCGATTGGCTATGCCAAACAACGCAAGCAGTTTGGCAAAACCATCGGCGAATTCCAGGGCATCCAGTTCTCCCTTGCGGAAAGCGCCGTCGAAGTGGAAGCGGCTCGCTTACTGGTCTATAACGCCGCACGGCTCCGCGACGCCGGCAAGGACTTTGTCGCCGAAGCCGCCATGGCGAAGTATTATGCCTCCACCATTGCTGAGAATGTCGCCAGCCGCGCCGTCGAAGTCTTCGGCGGTGTTGGGTTTACCAGGGAGTATCCCGTCGAAAAGCTCTACCGCGATGCAAAAATCGGCCGAATCTATGAAGGCACGAGCAATATGCAACGCGTTGTCATCGCAAAACATCTTTTGAGGTAGAAGAATGAAAGCTCTTGCCGCTGTCTTATTCCTCACGCTTGGCCTCGAGGCTGCCGTGAATCTCAAGGATCCGAGTCCTGGGGAGATCGAACTGATCATCAAGAAGTTCGCACAGAAGGAAAGCGAGTTCTCCCGCGCCCGGCAGAACTATGTCTATCGCCAGGTTACGAAGATGAATGAGTTCGACGCCGGACGGACGCGCGTCATCGGCAAGTATGAAATGACCAGCGATTGGGGCTTCTCTGACGGCAAACGTTTTGAGAAGATCGTCTACTCGCCGCCACAGAGTTTGCAGAATCTCCTCCTCGAACCCGAAGATCTGCAGGATATGAGGGACACTCTGCCCTTTGTTCTGACCTCAGAGGAATTGGACTCGTACTATGTCCGCTATCTCGGGCACGAGCTGGTGGATGAGGTTCCTTGCTACGTATTTGCAATCCGTCCGAAGTCAATCGATTCCGGAAAGCGCTACTTTTCCGGAACCGTTTGGGTGGATGACCAGGAGTTACAGATCGTGAAGACTTACGGCCGTCCGATGGGGAAAAAGCGTCATTCGACGTCTCAGTACCCGAAATTTGAGACCTACCGGGAGCAGGTAGACGGCAAGTACTGGTTCCCCACCTATACGGTTTCCACCGACACCCTCATGTTTGATACGGGTCCGGTGCCAATTAAGCTGACGATCAAATATCAGGACTACAAGCGATTTGGGGCGGAATCGGATATTAAGTTCGGGGATGCAGTAGAGCAACCCAGTCAAACACCAAAACCGGCTCCGCCCAAGCGCTAGTTGCGGTAGTAGTTGCGTTGTGCGGCAACCTGAATCGGCCGGGTTGCCTTTGCAGGACCGAGACCATCCATAACGTCCTTCACCCGATCCCGGTATCCGGGGACGGGATTGTAGGTAACGAGGATTTTGTCGAGGGATTTGTTGCGGTAGTGGTGGGAGTTGGCGAGGCGTTCTGCTACGGTGTGGATGCTTTCGCGGACACTCTTGAACTTGTGGTCTCCGTTATTCCACCCGAAAATATTGTTGTTGTGGTAGGCTTTCCCGCCGCCGCTTTCGATGAAAGCCAGGCTGGGGAGGAGCCGCCAGTCGAGATTGTGACGATCGGCCGCGGAGACGAACTCTTGGGCTAACTTCTTTACCGGACACTGTTTTTCTTCGAAGAACCTTTCCAGACGAACTTGCCGGGGATCGGTCTTTAGAGCTGCCTCGTTGCTGGAGGGTGCCGGTGAACTGGCGACAAATGGACCTGCCATAATGCCAACGATTGCGAGCATACAGCTCGGTGTTCCAAAACTCATGATTCGAAAATCACTCCTTGCGATGGTACTCCGATCCTTTTCCGGATCGAGGTAGACGCCAGTACTGGGCAAACAGGGGCCAGGACGGAACGCCGCTTTTGGGTATCAGGGGCCAGACTCGATAAAGCTAAAGCCTGACGGAGGACTGTGAGCAATGCCTGCTCATGACTGTATTATAGCTTCTTATGATGATTCGGGTGGAGACCCTCAGCTTCCAGCCTCCCCTGGACTGGATTGGCCTCCTCGGCTTCTTTGGCCCGAGGGCGATTCCCGGTGTGGAAGCGGTCGTGAACGGAGAGTTGCGGCGGAGCTTGCGGAGTGCCGGGAGCGCGGGAACGTTGAGCACCCATTGGACGGCCACAAGCCTGCAACTGCAGGTGCAGGGTCCGGCAGAGTTTCTCGACACAACGGAGTCCATCGTGCAAACTGCCCGGCGAGTCTTCGATCTGGACTCGTGCGCGATAGAGCGGCTGCGTTGCTTTGCCCGCGATCCGGTTCTTGGCCCGCTTGCAGAACGGTGGCCGGGTGTAAGACTCCCGGGGGCCTGGGATGGTTTCGAGATGGGGGTTCGCGCAATCCTCGGGCAGCAAGTCACCGTGAAGGCCGCCCACACTCTTGCTGGCCGGGTGGCCAGAAAGTATGGAACCCCGCTCGACTCGCCGTTCCCCGAAGTCACAACCTTATTTCCTCAAGCCGCAACGCTTGCCGCTGCGCCAGTAGAAGAATTAGCCGGTCTGGGACTCACGCGGAAGCGGGCTGAAACCCTCCATTCCTTCGCGGTCTGGTGGAGCCAGGACCGAAACGGCAATCTGCTCGATCTTCCCGGGATCGGGCCGTGGACCGAACACTATATCCGGATGCGGGCTCATTCCGAGCCGGACGCCTTCCCCGCCGCCGACCTCGGAATTCATAAAGCACTCGGACTGCATGGGATTGGCCCGGCAAAGGCAGCCAAAGCGGCCGAGTTGCAAAGCTTAGCCTGGCGCCCCTGGAGGGCATATGCGGTCATCCTCTTGTGGCGGTCCCTGGGAGAGAAACCATGATCTACGTACGTCATTTCGATTCGCCGCTTGGCCGAATCACCTTAAGCACAGACGGCGAATCGCTGATTGGGTTCGCTTTTGAAGAAGAACGTCATCCTGTCGACCGGAGCGGCGCAAGCGAAGAGCCGGTTGCCATTCTTCTCGATGCAGAACGGCAGGTGCAGGAGTATCTGGGTGGCTGGAGAAAGAGCTTCGATCTACCGCTCCGGCCGGCTGGGACAGACTTCCAACGGCGTGTCTGGGAAGAGTTGCTCCGGATTCCATTTGGCCAAACGATCTCTTATATGGAGTTGGCCCAACGGATCGGGAACCCGAAGGCGGTACGCGCAGTCGGATTAGCCAATGGCCGCAACCCGATCAGTCTCATTATTCCTTGCCATCGCGTCATCGGCGCCAATGGAGACCTGACCGGTTATGGAGGAGGCCTGCCGCGGAAGGAATTCCTCCTGCGGCATGAAGGCATCCCTGTCAAGAGTGACCGGCAGGCCAGCCTTTGGCCAGCCGCTACTGACTGATCGCAGAGCCTGTACCATCGCCGCTCGACACAACAGCAACGCTAGTGGCAACACCAGCAACCGTT
Organism: Bryobacter aggregatus MPL3; assembly: GCF_000702445.1. NCBI lineage: Bacteria > Pseudomonadati > Acidobacteriota > Terriglobia > Bryobacterales > Bryobacteraceae > Bryobacter > Bryobacter aggregatus. Next base: position 3,730,721 of record NZ_JNIF01000003.1, on the reverse strand, counting down.
GCAACCACAACGCCGGCAATCATGGCAGTGGAGAGCCCAGCGGCACCAGCCGTCACCGCACCAGCCGCCGCAGCCGCCCCCGCGCCACCGGCCAACACCGCAGCACAGCGCTTCTTCAACTTCTGATCCTTCTCCAACTCGGCTTTGGATTTCTCCCGGCAGAACTTCGACTCCTCTGCTTCAGGAGTAGGAGTCGGAGCCGGAGTCTCTCCCGCCGCACTGGCGCCGCTCTTCGATTGCAACATCGCATATTCTTTTACTGCCAGCGTCCGGCCAGCGTTCACAAAATCCCCACGAACCTCGATCCGCTGCCCCGCGAAGTTCGGCAGCCGGGCTCCCTGCAGTTCCGTCTGGACATGGGTCACTTCGTCCGTCAGAGTATAGCGGCCATGGGAGCTCACCAGCCGTCCCGTAAGGCGCGTTTCCGGCGAATGACCCGTTGAGAAAGACAGCGTCTCTCCGGGACGTACCCGAGCAATCAGCAAGCCGTTGCTGCGGCGCACTTCCGTCGGATTCGAGGCCGCCGTGACAATCAGCCGGTCCGCATCCGGACGATTGACCGTGCCCCCAGTCGCCAGAACATGCAGGTCTCCTGCGGCGATTTCTAATTCGTGGCGCGACGAGGCGACGGCATCCACCCGCGCGACTCCACTCTCCAGACGGAGAGCCCGCTCGTCCAAGGTCATGCGGGTGCTAGCGGCAAGACGCATCCGTGTCCCATCGGCGAGGTAGAGCTGTCCCGACGAGCGGAGCATCTCAATCCGACCGCCAGGCAAAACGTTCCCAGAGCCACTGTGATCGGCGCCGTTGATTCGAAGGGTACCCGGCGACCACGCCACTGCGGGCTTCTGTGTCGAGGATAGAGAAGAGTCTGCAAGCAACAAAATTGCCGTCGCGCCAAAGGCGGCGACTCTGGAGAGGGTGTGAAGAAAATAGATTCGCACGGTGATTCGTCCTGGTGGTCTCATCGGTACAAAGAGAGCGATATTGAGAAAAAAGAAATCCTTCTTGCCCTCTATCCAGAATGCGCGGCAGCGACGATCAGTGGGGTGTGTCGAGGCTCACACGCCTCCCAGTTCTCTGTCTCTGGCTCCTTTGCTTACCGGGAGCTTTGAGTTCCGCAGGCGCCGCCTGGGCCCGATGGCTGGGTTCGCACTTCCCCACACAAGCATCGCTAGAGGAATCGATTCAGGTCTCCCGCCTGTTTTCCATGCGGACAAGCCGGGAGTTGCTCTTGCTGGCCGATCGCGACCCGGAACGGGAGCAGTTCTACTTGACCGAAGCCCTGCGGGAGGACCCGCGAAATCTAAGCGCGTTGCTCCGCCTGTCGCTGCACGCAGAGTTTGCAGGAGACCAACAGGCATCCAACCTCTATCTCCAGCAGGCCTTGCACACGCACCATTCATTTCAGACTTATATGGCCGCACTCAACCAAGCGGCGCGCCGGGGGGATCCCCAAGGCATTCAGCACTATGCCTCTCTCGCCCTGGCCTATTGCCCGCGGGATGCCGATGGGGTGTACCGGCAACTGGGAGAACTCAGCGAGGCGGAGAAAGTGGTTCGGGTACGGCCTGATTTCCTCCGCTACTTGATCGGCCAGAATCGCTTGGCGGAAGCACTGGCGTATGAGCAGAAGTTTCGCCGCGGAGATCCGGTGGATCGCTACCGGCTGGATCTGGCCGACCGCCTTCTGCTATCCGGCCAATACGAACAGGCGGCGGCGCTCTTCAGCCGGCTGCATCCGGAGTTCCAACAAGAGGGACGATTCAATGTCCGCTTTGAGCAACAACCGACTTCGCTTGCGTTTGATTGGCGACTGGCCAAGCATCCTTCTGTCACAACGCAATGGCGGCCGGGAACACTGGAGGTAGAACTCGGTCCTCATCAGAATCCTGTGGAAGTAGCCAGCATCTTTACTCGCGAACTCCGGCAAGGCGCTGTGTCTTCGCTCTGGACGGGCGACACGCAGGGCCTGGCCTGGCAGATTGCATCCGCGGCGCCCGGTTGGCAGCGCGTGGGACTGACGGTTCCGGCTGGAGCCGCCCGCCGGTTCCAACTGTCCGAGGTACGATTCCGATGAAGCAACTCCTGGTGTTGGCTGTCTTGGTCCTGCTGCTCGTCTCCGTTTCGGACAAAACCCAGATGATTTGGTTTGCCGTGCGCGGTCTTGGCTTTCTCGCCTGTCAGGCCTTGGCCAGGCCGGAAAAAGAAGAATTTCTCCTCAGTCTCGCGGCTGCGTTCGCCTCGATTGCCGCACTTGGCATCGCGGGATTCGATCTGGCCCTTGCCTGCCTGGCCTTCTCTTGCTTCCGCATGCGGCTACGGAAACTGGCCACTCTTTTCGCGATGGTCGGAATGGTGGGAGCACTGAGCTTTGCTTGCAATCGCAGTCTCTTCCCCTTCACCAATCGGAATCACTATGCGGTATTCGTGGAGTTGGCCTTACCCCTCCTCCTTTTTGCCTGGCGGCGGAGTCATGGATCGCGATACCTGATGGCAGGCGCGGTTCTCCTGGCCGCAGCCTTGGCCGGTGGCTCACGCGCCGGGGCGGCCATCCTGCTGTCAGAAGTGGCACTGCTGACGCTGGCGGTGGGAGGAAAGAAACGAGCAGTACTCGCTATCCCAGCCGTGGCTGTATGTGCCGGCTTCTTTCTGCTCACAACCGGCGGTGATCGCATTGCACATCCCTTCGCTGGCGATCATCGTAGAGAAATCTGGAAGTCCGGCCTACAGATGGTGGCGGAAAAACCTTGGTCCGGTTGGGGCCCGGGAGAATTTCCGAGAATTTACCCTGCTTATGCCAGCTTCGACAATGGCGAGTTCGTCAACGCGGCCCATTCGGACTGGCTTGAATGGGCATCGGAGTTTGGCATCCTCGCCCCACTTGCTTTTGGAGCTCTACTGGCAAGGTGGTTCCGAAAGTCCATCCACTTCTATCCGTCTTGGGGTATTCTCATGGGTGCGCTGCATGCGATGGTGGATTTCCCCTTCCACTTACCGGGCTTTCTGGTCTTCGCCGCAGCACTTGCCGGGAGCATCGACGAACATGGCGCAAGCATCGAGACCCAATCCTCAAATCCTGAAGGACGAGATCCAGACCTATGTCCAAAAGGAGGGTTTAGCGCTCTACCATGTTGAACCGGACATGTGGCCCAGTGACCGGACGGTGTGGTGGGATACAGAACAGTTTCCGGATTACACCAAGTTCGTCGTTGCCGCCAAGACAAACGGAACTAAGATGATGCTGTACTTCGATCAGGAACTGACACCCGAAGAAATGGCGGATGCGGAAGTTTCGCTCGAAGCAGCAAACTTTGAGCCGGAAGAGTTTCGGGACTACTCGCGGCGCGTGGCCGAGATGCGATCCTATGTTGGATTCACCAGCCGGCTTGGCCTGGGGTTCACCAGTGAAGGTCTCTTCTATTGGTATGAGTTAGAAGCCCCCTGGTATCAAGAGTTCCTCAGTCTCATTGAAGACCTGCAGATGGCTGGCATCACTTATGGCGACGATCTAGATGAAATTGATGACGATGATGATAAAGACCCTCCGATGGGCAACTTCTATTCGAATAATTAAATTCCAGGCGAATCGCATTGCTTAGTCCGCGCTGGTTCGTGGCAAAGCGCGAACAGAGTCTGGACCTCATCGCCGACTCGATCTGTGCTCAGTATCAGTTGAGTCCGGCCATTGCCCGGGTTCTGGTGCGGCGTGGGTTTGTCGATCTCGACAGTGCAGGCGCTTATTTGGATCCCCATGTGCACCATCTGCATCCGACTGCGCAGTTGCGTGGCATGGCGGAAGCCGTAGCACGCATTGAAACGGCACTGGCCCGGCGCGAGAAGATTCTACTCTATGGCGATTACGACGTCGATGGCACCAGCGCAATTGTCATTCTGAAAACGGTGCTCGACCTGCTGGGTGGCGTCGTAGAGGCCTTTGTGCCCCATCGCATCCTCGATGGCTATGGAATGAAGGAGGATCGCATCCGCCAGGCGGGCGCGGATGGAGTTGGGCTCATTATCAGCGTCGATACCGGGATTCGGGCTGGAGAAGTGGTCTCGGTTGCCAATGAGATTGGCGTGGATGTGATCGTGACCGACCACCATCTCCCGGAAACTGAGATTCCACCGGCGATTGCGGTCCTGAATCCCAATCAGCCGGAGTGCCGCTACCCCAACAAACACCTTTGCGGCGCAGGAGTCGCCTTCAAGCTGGCGCAAGGCTTACTCGAAGCCTCGGCAATGCCCGTGAGGAAGCGCGAGCGCTTGATCGAGTCGTTAATGAAGATCGCTGCGGTAGCCACCGTGGCCGACATCGTGCCGCTCGAAGGGGAGAACCGGGCGATTGTGAAGCTCGGGCTCCTCGGCTTAGCCGATGTGAAGAGTCCGGGGTTACGGGCACTGCTCGATGTCTCTGGAATTCCGGAAGGCGTGGCGCCGACAGCACGGCAGGTGGGATTCCAGATTGGCCCCCGGATCAATGCAGCGGGCCGGATGGCGAGTGCATCCGAAGTGCTCGATTTGTTCTTTACGCGCGACGAAGCCACAGCACGCCGGATTGCAACGAATCTCGATGAGCTGAATCGCGAGCGGCAACTGACCGAAGCGGCGATGAAAGAGAAAATCTTTTCGGACGTGGACGGAGACCCGGCTTGGACGGGTCGGCTCGGTCTCGTGTTGTTCGGCGAAGATTGGCATCTGGGTGTTGCTGGCATTGTCGCCGGCAGGGTGGCGGAACTGCATCGGAAGCCAACTTTCGTCCTGACTCAACAAGAAAAAGATGGCGAAGTCATCGTGAAAGGTTCCGGACGTTCGATTCTCGGCTTTCATTTGCTGGACGCACTCGAATCGATGAAGGACTTATTTACCCAATTCGGGGGACATGAGCAAGCAGCGGGAGTTTCGTTGCTGCGCTCGCGGGTGCCGGACTTCATCGAGGCCTTTTCGGCTTATGCAAATGCCAAGCTCGACGATGAGAAACGACGTCCGGTGATCGAAATCGATGAGGTCGTCACGGTGCCGGAGGTCGATGTCCGGCTGTATGAAGAAGTGCAGAAGATGGCGCCCTTCGGGTATCGCAACCAACCGCCGGTATTTGCGCTTCTGGGAGTAGAAGCCGCTTCCCCGCCCCAGTTGATGAAGGAGAAGCACATCAAGTTGACCGTTCGCCAAGGAGGACGGAGTTTGAAGCTCAAGGGGTGGAATGTGCCAGACGCGTGGAAACAGGTGCAGCCGGGAGCCAAGCTCGATGCAGCCTTCCAGTTGGAACATGACAGCTTCGATGGATGGTCTGCCATTTTGAAGGATCTTCGCCCGGCGCAGTGAGTGTCCGGAAGATTGGGTTCGTTTTGGAGATCCAGCTTCGCTGCTACACGGAACCTGGTTGATAAAGTAGTGGGCATGCGCAAGTTTGTTTGGATCACCCTACTGGCGGTGACGAGTTTGCCGGGAGCCTCCTGGAAACAGCTTTTCAATGGCAAGGATACTTCCGGCTGGCAGATGACAGGGCCTGGTGAGTTTACCGTAGAGGACGGCATGCTCAAGACCAATGGGGGAATGGGCCTGCTCTATTACACTGGCAAACCGTTTGCGAATACGACACTCAAGGTTGTTTTCAAGACGACAGGGGAACGCAGCAATTCCGGAGTGTTCATCCGCCTGCCAGAGAAGCCTCGCGATCCCTGGTACGGCGTCCATAACGGCTACGAAGTGCAGATCGACTCCGGGGGCGATGAGTGGCATCGCACCGGCGCCATCTATTCGCTGTCCAAGGCCGGTGGAGACTGGAAACAAAATCCAGCTGGCGAATGGAACACGATGGAGATCCAACTCCAAGGGAAAAAGACCGTCGTCTTCCTGAACGGCAAGAAGGTCAATGAGTTTGTGGAAGGCCAGGCAGTGCCAGAGCGGAAGGCTTGGTATGAACCTGTGCGTGGCCCCCGCCCGGATGTTGGGTATATCGGGTTACAGAATCACGATGCCAAGTCGCAGGTGTACTTCAAAGAGGTCAGTGTAAAAGAGTAGAGAGTAATTCAGACCGGCGGAATCCAATCGCAGGTCTGGCAAAAATGGTGGTCTTCGGCTGAAGAAAGCCGACAGAAACGTGGAAAGAGGCAAAGGCGGGTAGCACAGGCGAAGGTCTGCGCCACCCGCCTCTCTTTTTTCTCCTGGCTTCTGCGCCTTGAAACCAATTTGTAATATTTCTAGACAGGCTGGTCCCGATGTAATACAGTCTATTTGCACAAAGCGACCAACCCAAACGGCTTAGCCGTCTCCACTGCCGTTGTTGAAATTCACTATCCAGAGACAGGTCTCGGACCATTCGAAGCGAAGTCCAACTCGCGGTGGGTCAAACCAGAAACATCGATCGGAGTTTTGCAGTGCTAGAGTCGACAGCAAGATTCAGGTGATCGCCGAGTATGGGCTTGGTCGCAACTCGGCTGCGTAAAGCGAAACCTTGAGTGCCGATCAATGGCCAAACTGGTCCAACCTGATGGCGCTTCCGGTAATTTTGCTCCACACCCCGGACAGAAATCAATTGCGATTGTCGACGATCCACCCTCATGGACTAGCAGGCCATACCTGTTAATGAAAATCAGGCCAGGCGATCTTCATGGACATCGCATTGAGAGTTCAGATCTTCATCCATGCGGTCAAACTCATGCGTTGCTTCTATTGATAATCACATAATATAGCGGAACACATTGACTTCTGTCGGGTTCTAATCTGTCTATGGGAAACCCGCGTGGAGTGGCTCGCGATTTCGATGCCTTGGAAGTGCGGAGGATGAGAGCACTGGCATTGATGCGAGAGGGTTTCAACAACAGTCAGATCGGCCATGAGTTAATGGTCGCCAACCAGACGGTGAGCCGCTGGCGCAAGGAATATAGCGAAGGTGGCAGGAAGGCTCTCGAGCAGGCTGGACGCGCTGGCCGGAAGCCTTTGCTGGCGGACAAACAGGCAAAGCTTCTGACGAACAAGTTGCTGGCGGGGCCGGAAAAACTCGGCTATGAAACGCCGTTGTGGACCTGCCAGCGGGTAGCCGATTTGATCGAGCAGGAATTTCAGATTCGCTACCATCCGGGCCACGTCTGGCGCATTCTGCGCGCCTTGGGCTGGAGTCCTCAACGGCCAGTGGGACGTGCGCTCGAACGCGATGAGAAGGCCATTCGCGAGTGGAAACAGGTGACTTGGCCCAACGCTAAAAAAAAGCCCAGGAAGAAGGCCGCACCATTGTCTTCATTGACGAAAGCGGACTAACGCAGAAGCCTCATCGATGCCGCACCTGGGCTCCGCGCGGCCAGACACCTATTCTGTTCCATCACTTCAACTGGAAGAACCTCTCGCTCATCGCAGGACTGAGCCGCTGGAATCTTCACTTTGAAATGTTCAGCGAAACGATCAAGAGTCCGCACATTGTGATCTTCCTCGGAAAACTACTTCGGGTCATCCCAGGCAAGATCCTGATCGTATGGGACGGACTGGCTGCTCATCGCAGCAAGTTCGTTCAGGATTTCATCGCAAGTTGTGATGGCCGCATCCAGACTCTTCGGCTTCCAGCTTACGCTCCCGAACTGAATCCCGTCGAATATATCTGGGCTCATCTCAAGCAGCACGAACTCCCGAATATCTGCGCCAAAGATCTCTGGCAACTCGGTGAAATGGCCAGAACTAAACTCAAGCGCATGCGCCGAAGAAAGCATCTACTCGTTGCTTGCTGGAAGCAGTCTTCTCTATGCTTCTGAATCCGCTATATTCCGCGAGACTCAATAGTACCGCTGGGTTTATTTTAGAGAGATGGACTTTTTTATGAAGCGACCGCTGCTGGTTTCGGGATTGGCGGCTTGTTCGTTGTTTGCGCAAGCGCCCAGCGTTGAGAATCGGCCTCCCAATGGCGTCACGCAGAAACCGGCCTTCGCCGGACAAACTCGCGCGCCCGAACAAAAGCTGAATGTCGCGTTTGACCTGGTCACCGTGGCCGAAGGTTTGGTGGCGCCGTGGGGAATTGCCTTTCTCCCCAAAGGTCAAATTCTCGTGAGCGAACGGCCGGGACGCTTACGCGTGGTCTCACCGGATGGAACGCTCTCCGCACCCGTCGCGGGATTGCCTGCCGTCGATGCCCGCGGCCAGGGCGGTCTGCTCGGCTTGGCTCTCGATCCGAAGTTCTCCTCCAATCAACTGCTGTATTGGAGCTATTCCGAGTTGCAACCCGATGGGACTAACAATACAGCCGTTGCCCGCGGCAAGTTCATTCTCGACAAAGAACCGCGCGTCGAACAGGTGCAGGTGATCTTTCATCAGTCCCCTTCCCTGAAGTCGACCTTGCATTTTGGCAGCCGCCTGGTGTTTGGCCGCGATGGCACATTGTTTGTCACCACAGGGGACCGCTCGATCACGGAAGGCCGTATGCAAGCGCAGCGCCTTGATGGACTACTGGGTAAGGTGGTTCGGATCAACGCGGATGGCTCGATTCCGAAAGACAACCCCTTTGTGGGGAAAGCTGGAGTCAAGCCAGAGATCTGGTCCTATGGCCACCGCAACATTCAGGGTGCGACGCTGAACCCCGCGACCGGTGAGCTTTGGACCATCGAGCATGGTACGCGTGGCGGCGATGAGTTGAATGTGCCGCGCAAGGGGAAGGATTATGGCTGGCCGACGATCGCTTATGGCATCGAGTATCAAGGCGGCACGATCACCGGTGGCATTACTCAACATGCCGGAATGGAGCAGCCGGTTTACTATTGGGATCCGGTGATTGCTCCGGGTGGCATGACCTTCTATACGGGCTCGCTATTTCCGGCCTGGAAGAACAGCCTGTTCATCGGTGGGATGGGAAGCACTCATATTGCTCGCTTGACGCTGGATGGAGACCGCGTAGTGGGCGAAGAACGGCTGATCGCCGACCTGAAGGAACGCATCCGTGATGTGGCCCAAGGACCCGATGGAGCGTTGTACCTTGTCACCGACAGTGGTAAGGGTAAGCTGATGAAGCTGGTGCCGAAGAAGTAACGCTTCTCTCGCTTCGGGAAAGCCCGATATACTCATGGCGACGGAGCTGCTTTGCTGCGCTCCGCGAGATCTCTAAGCCACGGAGCGAGACACCAATGAGCCACGAAACTGCACTGGGGGGCCACCCACTGAACCTAAAGCGACGTTATGAGAATTACGTTGGGGGAAAGTGGGTGGCCCCTTTGTCTCAGGCCTATTTTGAGAATGTAACGCCGGTGACCGGCAAGGTACTTTGTGAAGTGCCCCGCTCGAATGCAGCAGATATCGACGCCGCACTCGATGCGGCCCATGCGGCACGGCGGAGTTGGGGGAAGACCTCCGTAGCCGAGCGTGCCCGAATCCTGAATCAGATTGCCGATCGCATGGAACAGAACCTCGAGTATCTGGCGACCGTGGAAACCTGGGACAACGGCAAGCCGATTCGCGAAACAATGGCCGCCGATCTTCCGTTGGCGATCGATCATTTCCGCTATTTCGCCGGTGCAATTCGCGCTCAAGAGGGCGGAATCTCACAGATTGATGAAACGACCGTTGCGTATCACTATCATGAGCCGCTGGGAGTGGTGGGGCAGATTATTCCCTGGAATTTTCCGATCCTAATGGCTGTTTGGAAGCTGGCGCCAGCACTCGCGGCCGGCAATTGCGTTGTGCTAAAGCCCGCGGAGCAGACACCGCTTTCCATTCTCATTCTGCTGGAGCTCATTGGCGATCTGTTGCCGCCGGGAGTTTTGAATGTCGTGAATGGCTTTGGGCTGGAGGCAGGCAAACCGCTGGCGTCGAGCAGCCGGATCGCGAAAATTGCGTTTACGGGCGAGACGACAACGGGTCGCCTGATCATGCAGTATGCCTCGCAGAATCTGATTCCGGTGACGCTGGAATTGGGCGGCAAGAGTCCGAATCTGTTCTTTGAAGATGTCATGGCCAAGGACGATGCGTACCTCGATAAGGCCATCGAGGGCTTTGTCATGTTCGCGCTGAATCAGGGTGAGGTTTGCACCTGTCCTTCGCGGGCGTTGATTCAGGAATCGATCTATGAGCGCTTTATGGAACGGGCCTTGCCACGAGTGAAGGCGATCGTGCAAGGGAACCCGTTGGACTCGAAGACGATGATTGGCGCACAAGCTTCAAGCGAACAGCTCGAGAAGATTCTGTCTTACTTCGACATCGGACAGAAAGAGGGCGTGGAAGTGCTGACCGGGGGGCATCGGAAGGTGCTCGAAGGAGAGTTGGCTGGCGGGTATTATGTCGAACCGACCATCTTCAAAGGCCATAACAAGATGCGCGTGTTCCAGGAAGAGATCTTTGGACCTGTGGTGAGCGTGACCACCTTCCGCGACGAGGAAGAGGCACTCGCGCTGGCGAACGACACCTTATATGGCTTGGGCGCGGGCCTTTGGACCCGCGATTTGAATCGAGCCTATCAGTTCGGCCGCGAGATCCAGGCCGGCCGTGTTTGGACCAATTGCTATCACCTGTATCCAGCTCATGCGGCGTTTGGAGGCTATAAGCAATCGGGCATTGGCCGCGAGAATCATCTCATGATGCTGAGCCATTACCAGCAGACGAAGAATCAACTGGTGAGCTACAGCCCGAACAAGCTGGGGTTCTTTTAAAGCGTATGGCCGTGCCTGCGCAAGTACTGGCTTCGCCTGCGGCCCTCGAATGGATCGAGCGGCTGCAGGCGAAGCACGGCCCCTTGCTGTTTCATCAGTCCGGTGGTTGTTGTGATGGCAGCTCGCCGATGTGCTTTCCGCAAGGAGAGTTTCTGGTGGGGGACAGCGATGTGCAGCTTGGAGAGATTGGCGGGGCACCGTTCTACATGAGCCGTCCGCAGTTTGAGTATTGGAAGCATACACAGTTGACGGTGGACGTCGTGCCAGGGCGAGGGGGGATGTTTTCGCTCGAGGGGCCGGAGGGCGTACGCTTCCTGATCCGGTCGCGGATGTTTACCGAAGAGGAGCAACGGGAGTTGGAGGCAGCGGGGCGGGCATAGTTAGCCCGCCCCTTTTCCCGTTCTACCAGTTGGTGAAGGAGCCGTCGGGACGCTTCAGCAACGGAGTGAGCGTGTAGCGCTCGGTGTAGTTTCCGATCTGTTGGAGCTTGCTGACATCCACTTCGATGCCGAGCCCAGGACGCTCATTCGGCCAGAGTTTGCCGTTCTTCAAATCGTAGCTGTGATTGAGATAAGGCCAGGGGCGGGTGCCTCCCATGACCATTTCCATGATCGCCGGCCCCGAGAACGCGGCGCAGCAATGAACCATCGCCGCTTCCGAAATCGGTCCGGTGAAGTGGGGGACCAGGCCGACATAGTGCGTTTCGCAGATGCCGGCGATTTTCTGGAATTCCGTGATACCACCGACGTTAGGGATGGTGGCGCGGGCGTAGTCGATGAGGTGCTGCTCGATGAGTTCGTTCCATTCCCACTTGGGTCCGAACTGCTCCCCGACAGCGATGGGGACTTTCACTTGTGTGCGGAGGGTGCGGTAGACGCCGGGGTTCTCGCTGCGAATGAGATCTTCGACAAAGTAAGGGCGCAGATGTTCGATTCGATTGGCCAGATTGATGGCGTCGGGCATGTCGAGTTCGGTGTGGAAGTCGATGCACCAGCCGCCGTCGCGGCCGACGCCTTCGCGAACCTGCTCGCAAAGATTGTAGACGCGGTTGACACTCGCGAAGCGGTCGTGGGTGTCGCCGCTGGTGTTGGTGGAGATGCGGTAGGCCTGGAAGCCGGCATCGACACAAGCTTTGGCAACTTCCTTCGGGGTACCTTGTGCAGGGTAGCCTGTGGAATAGCATTCGACGTAATCGCGAGTTTGGCCACCGAGGAGTTGGTAGACCGGGACGCCAAGCGCTTTGCCTTTGAGATCCCAGAGGGCGACATCGAGCGCACCGAGGGCATGGACTTTTTCGCGACCGGCGGGATAGAAATAGCCACGGTACATGGCCTGCCAGAGACGGTCGGTGCGGAAGGGGTCTTCTCCAATGAGCATGCTCGCGCATTGCTCCATGGTGTCGCCAGAGCCGCCTTCGCCAATGCCGAAGAGACCGGAATCGGTTTCGACGATGACAACATTGGTGCTCTGGTTAAAGAGAGGCTGCCGTGTGTTGGGACGGCCGGCTGCGTCAGTGGGGGTCTTGTAATAGCGGATTCGGGTGATTTTTGTCTTGGGAAGACCGGCAGCATCTGCACGGTCTGCTAGGGTCATGGCACCCGCGGAGGCCATCATGGCCTGGAAAAAAGCTCGGCGGTTCATTGCCGACCGATCATATCAGAGGCGATTGATAAGCCTGTAGCCGGAAGGATGGGTAGCGGGCATTCAGCGCCAACTGAATGCTGAGTGGGCCAACGTAGAGGATGCGAAACCAGAGGAGCAATGTGCTGATTCCCCTCAGATGTTCGGCTGGAATCGAGTAGGACAAGGACAGCGACAAAAGAATGATGACAAGCTGGGGAGTGCAGATCCAGACCGCGATCCGAAGGACCTCGTTCCGGGACAGACTTCTTCGTTGTGGGCCGTCATTTGGAGTCACTGTGATGACAAAATTTCGAAAATCCTTTCGAACCAGACGCGGAAGGAACAATCCTTGAACTCCCAAAAAGACGAACTGGCCACAGAGGCTTACCCACAGGAGTTCCGACGCGTTTTCAGTCCTCATCAGGAGAAGGATGGGGATGAAAGAGAGTCCGAATGCGGGCCAGAAAAGAAGCCAGTAGGCCGACATCTTTTGCTGCCACGTGAGTTCGATGCGACTGTAGGCCGAGAGCGCCACGGGAGAGGCCATTGAGTTAGCATAGCGAAGAACCAGTTCCTATGACCGACAAAACTTCGCCCTATCAAACAGAACGAAGCCAGCGATTTCGCCGCCGGGAACAGAGTCAGAACGACAAACTGACGCTGAAGCCTTGTTGATTACCGGCGAATGTTCGAGTCCGCAGTGGAGCTATACAGTAGGCGCGCATGATACGAGCGGTGGACCAGAGATTCTCACCATCGGATTGGATTTCGACACCGCCAAGTTTGCGCTGAATGAAGCAGTGCAACGCATCCGAGAAGGAGTGAATCTCCGTGTCGGACGGCATCGGGACATTGTGGGGGAAGTGGAGTGCGAGTTCCGTCCGGTGACGCCCAAATGGGTGCGGCATTTGATGCATTCTGTAACTTGGTACTACGAAGAGCGAGATGTTCCTGTCCTCCAAGCCGTGTATCCCGATGCGAAGAATCGCTTTCCGGAAGATCCGGAATTTGATTCCTACTTTGAGCAACCATTGCTACAGGAGGAACTCCCAGAATCAGAAATGACGCGATCCCTCTGGGAATTCCACGCCCGCGAAGCCATCTTGAAGGAGTGGCTGTTTCCGGTGGATCGGCGGAAACAGGTGTTTCTGTCGGAACCCGTCTCGAAGCGAGACGAGCCGGTGACTTACGTGGCACGGGATCGCGAGGGAGACTGGCAGTTCCTCGGGGACAGTATGACTGCTGATCTACCGCCCGTCCGCGAGTGCTTTCATTGCGTGGTGGAGCGAGATCGCAGTCTCGAAGAGTTGGCTGACTTGCCGATTGGCTGGGTCGCAGAGCGCGCGGCCCCAGGACAGGCCTGGGGCCGCTATCAGAGAGAAGAGGATTAATCGACACTCGATAGTTTCATCAGCACCAGCCCCGATACGATGAGGAGACAAGCCAGAACACGAAGAGTGTTGAACTGTTCCCCCAAGATCAGAATGCCGACAAGAAAAGCTCCCACCGCGCCGATCCCGGTCCAGATGGTGTAGGCCGTGCCGAGCGGCAGGGTCTTCATGGCATAGGAAAGTAAGGCAAAGCTTGCGCCCATCGTCAGGAGTGTCAAAACAGTCGGAACGGGCTTCGTAAAGCCCTGCGATTGTTTCATGAGGAAGGACCACAGAATTTCGAGTAGTCCAGCAAAGAAGAGTGAAGTCCAGGCCATAAAGCCCTCCTGAGTTAAGGGCCGGGCCGTCCCGGACATGATCTTCCACAATGGGAAGGAGGGCGTTGCCTCCTCACACCATTCTAAGCCTTGCTGCCGCTAGGCTGCCCGCTCATAGATCACTTGCCCGTCTTTCATGCGCACCTTGCGATCCGCGAAGTCAGCGGCTTCGGGATTGTGGGTGATCATCAAAATGGTTTGGCCAAATTGCTTGTTGAGATCGCGCAGGATATTGAGTACAGCGGTTGAGTTTTCGGTGTCGAGATTGCCAGTCGGCTCGTCGGCTAAGAGAATCTTCGGCCGGCTGACCAGTGCCCGGGCGATCGCCACCCGCTGCTGCTCGCCGCCGCTCATTGCACGGGGCTTGTGCTTCAGGCGATGGGCGAGTCCGAGGTTGGCGAGGACCTCCTTGAACCATTCCGCGTGGAGATTCTGGCTGCCCGAGAGGCTTTCCGCTAATGCAATGTTGTCGTAAGCGTTGAGAGTGGGAAGGAGGTTGTACTTTTGGAAGACAAAGCCCACGGTTCCCCGGCGGAGCTGGGTTCGCTCGAGATCAGACATCGCCAAGACGTCGATGCCAGCCAGGCGGATGGATCCAGAAGTCGCCGCAGTCAGGCCGCCGAGGACGTTAAAGAGTGTGGATTTTCCGCTTCCCGAATGGCCGACAATGGCGAGAAATTCGCCGTCAGCAACTTCCAGATTCACACCACGCAGCGCTTTCACGGCCACTTCGCCGACATGGTAGATCTTCTCGAGATTTTTGATTTCGATGATCGGCGGCTTATTCATATGCAAGTGCCTCGATTGCGTCCTGACGGGCCGCTTTGTATCCGGGATAGAGCGCTCCGATCAGGGAGGCTCCGATCGCTACTGCGGTCGAGATCGGCCACCAGTCATAAACAATCTGCATTTGCAGACTCGCGGGAACGAGCGTCCGGATCAGCCACTGGCTGCCATAGCTGAGCCCAATGCCCATGATTCCTCCGAGAATGGAGAGAAGAATCGTTTCCCGGAAGAGGAGCTGGATGATATAGAAAGGCGTCGCACCGAGACTCTTGAGAATTCCGATTTCCCGTGTGCGTTCGAGAACCGCGGTATAGAGGCTCAAGAAGACAACCAGGAAGCCGACGATGATGCTAAGTCCGACGATCACATTCAGGAAGGGACGCAGGCCGGGAGCATTATCAATGCTGATGAGCGAAGTGAAGGCCTGCATCGAATAGATCGGGTAGTCTTTGAGAGCGGGGAGTTGCTTGAGCTGTTCGACGATCTCTTCCACATTTTTGGGGTCGTCCACTTTGAGGTAGATCTGGCTGAATTTGCCGCTGTTGCTGGTGAGGTCCTGCAACACATCGATGGGCATGAAGACGTGGCTCATTTTGCCGCTCCCAACAATACCCACCACGTTCCATTGCTTGTTCATCATCGTGACGGGGCCATTGACGTGGAGCTTGCGCTGCGAGGCATAGTGTTCGTCGACGATCACGTCGTTCGGATTCTTCCAAGGCCCGCCTTCTTCAAAACGGAAGCCGCCACTGAACTCGTTGAAGCGCTTGATGTCGATGCCCGTCACGCTGTTGAGGAAACCTTCCATGTTATGGATGGTGACTCCGAGCGCGTCCGTAATATGAGGCTGCTGGCGGAGGTAAGGGACCATCGCCTCCTTGATACTGGGAGCACTCATTTGGAGGATGCTCGAATTGGTGGGGCGGACGATGATATCGGCTCCAACGCCCCGGCTGCGCTCCTGAAAATCGCTCAGCATACCGTGACTCATGCCGACGAGCGTGAGCATCAGATTGACTTGGATGGCGATGGCAAAAACGACAAGGAGCGTCCGGATAGGCCTGTGCTTCAGGTTTTCTAGGACGAGTTTGTTGGTCAATCTTTCATTGTAGCCCGGCCCCGGAAGCGTATAGAATCCAGACATGCAAAGACGTGCATTCGTCGCAACGGCACTGGCCGCAACTCAAGTACAGGGCGCTAACGAACGGGTCAGACTCGCGCTGGTCGGAAGCGGCGGACGTGGCCGCTATGTCGCCGGCTTTGCCAAAGAGAACCCTCATGCGCAGTACGTCGCCACCGCCGATGTCTACTTGCCGAATGCGGAAGCGGCCGCCAAGCAACTGGGCGCCGCCGAGAGCGTGCAGGACTTCCGGCGTCTGCTCGATCGCAAGGATATTGACGCGATCATTGTCGCGACACCGGACCATTGGCACGCCACCATCGCCATTCTCGCCGCCCGGGCAGGCAAGGATGTTTATGTCGAAAAACCGCTGTCCTATTCAGTGGTGGAAGGCCGGCGGATTGTCGATGCGATGGCGAGTACGAAACGGCTGATCTTCGGCGGGACGCAACACCGCTCAGCTCCGCACTTTGCACAGGCCGCGGATTTGATCCAGTCCGGCTATATCGGGCCAGTGAAGTACGTGCGGATCTGGAATTATGTGAACTGGCATCCCAATGCGATTTCCCAGGTGCCCGATAGCGCAGCGCCCCCGGGGCTGAACTGGGACATGTATCTGGGACCGGCGCCAAAGGCCGCCTTCAATCAGCGGCGTTTTCTATCGACCTTCCGGCATTATCGCGACTACGCGGGCGGGACGATCACAGACTATGGAACGCACCGCTTCGATACGCTCCACCAGATTATGGGACTCAAAGGAAGCGATGCGGCGCCGAAGGCAGTGAGCGCCTCGGGGGGACGTCTCTTGTTGCAAGGAGCGGGCGACAACCCGGATCTGCTGCAGGTCACCTACGAGTACGAGAATTTCGTGATGAGCTATGAAGGCGTGAACTTCAATGGACATGGAGGAGGTTTGCGGACGCCGGGCTTCAAGTATTACAACCAGGTGGGCACGCAGGACCTGCCAAACGGCATGATTTTCTACGGGACCAAGGGTACGATGCTCGCCGAACGGGTGGGCTTTGAGATCTATCCCGAGCCGACCGGCCGCGATGGCAATCTCCCCCAATGCCAACCGATGACGGTGGTGGCGCGCGACGCCACACGCGAGCATGCGATGCGCTTTGTCGATTGCGTGCGCGGTGCGCAGACGGCCAATGCGACAGCGGAATCGGCCCACATGGCGACCAATATCGGTCATCTGGGCAACATTGCGTTGCGGACGGGAAAGAAATTACAGTGGAACGCCAAGACCGAGAAGTTTGATGCTCCGGAGGGCAATGCCCTGCTCTCCCGGACCCCGCGTCCGGAGTGGACCTTGATTTAACAATCCGCACAATTGGCGTTTGGGATAATAGGGGGGAATGATTGAACATCTTCGACCCGGCGTCCATGCCAATGACGCACGCGTCGTTCTCTTTGATTTTGACGGCACGCTTTCTTTGATTCGCACCGGTTGGGTTGAGGTGATGGTTCCACAGATGGTGGGCATTCTTGCCGAGCTAAAGACGGGCGAAACAGAGGAAGAACTTCGCAAGCTGGTGGAAGAATTTGTCGCGCGCCTGACTGGCCGCGAAACAATTTATCAAATGATTGAGCTGGCCGAACAGATTCGCAAGCGCGGCGGCCAGCCGGAAGACCCCAAAGTTTATAAAAAAATGTACCTCGACGCGTTGCACGACGTGATCAAGGATCGGTTGGAGGATCTGCGCAGCGGTAAGGCTTCTCCCGAAGAGCATCTGGTGCCGGGCTCGCGCGCACTGCTGGAAGATTTGAAGGCCCGCGGACTGAAGCTGTACCTGGCCAGTGGTACCGACCATGACAATGTGGTCGAAGAAGCCAAATTGCTGGATGTTTACGATTACTTCGATGGCGGCGTGTTTGGAGCGCTCGACGACTTGAGCAAGTTCTCAAAGGCGTTGCTGGTGAAGCAGATTGTGGAATCGAGCGAGTACAAGGGCGAGGAATTCCTTGGTTTCGGCGATGGGTATGTCGAGATTGAAGTGGTAAAACAGGCTGGCGGCGTCGCCGTCGGAGTCGCTTCCGAAGAGCCTGCTTGCCAGACCGTAGATTCTTGGAAGCGCAACCGTCTGGCGGGGGTCGGCGCAGACTTCATCATCCCGAATTACGCCAATATGGACCTGCTGCGCGAGGCGCTGTTTCCGAAGTCATGAGCATCTCGAAGATTCTCGGCAATTTTTCCAAAATGAATGTGCTGGTGGTGGGCGATATTTGCCTGGACCGCTGGTGTACTTATGACCCGGCGACCCGAGAGCCTTCGCGCGAGACAGGGATCCCACGCATCGGCGTAATCAGCTATGTGCCCACCGCGGGAGCCTGCGGCACCATCGCCAACAATCTTGCCGACCTTGGTGTCGGCAAGGTGGCAGTGATGGGCGTCATTGGTGAGGATACGCATGGCGATGAGCTATTTCGCGCGCTCGGCGTGAGGGACATTGGTGTGGATCTGGTGATCCGCTCCTCGGAGGTGCAGACCTTCACTTATGTCAAGCACATCAACAAGGAGACGGGTATCGAAGACCTGCCTCGAGTGGACTACATCAATACGACGCCGCTTCCGGCCAAATTGGACAGCAAACTGGTGAAGTGCTTCGAGTCCTATGCTCCGATGTTCGACGCCGTGCTGATCTGCGACCAGGCCGAGACCAGCAGCGGGGGCGTCATCACGGACGCGATGCAGGAAGCCATCAATCGCTTTGCGGCGAGCCACCCAAATAAGATTGTCTGGGTCGATTCCAGACGCCGCGCCGAATTCTTCCGCCATTGCTATCTGAAACCCAATGAGGATGAAGCGCGGGAGACGGCCACCCGGCTGACTGGGCAGGAGAACTTTGAACCACTCGCCGCCGCATTGCAATTGCGGGCGTTGGTGGTCACAGAAGGCGAGCGCGGCGCGAAGGTGGTGGATGCAGCGGGTATGCGGCAATTGAAGACAATCTCCGTCAGCAACCCGGTCGACATTTGCGGCGCAGGCGACAGTTTCTCGGCAGGCGCGGCAACGGCACTGGCCGCAGGCGCAACAATCGATGAAGCAGTCCATCTGGGCAATCTGGTGGCAAGCGTTACGATTATGAAGCGAGGAACAGGAACAGCTACGCAAGCGGAAGTGCTCGCGGCAGCAGCCACGGTTGGGATCTCATGAATACCCTGGCGCTCGATATCGGTGGCACCAAGTTTTCACTCGGCTTATTTGCCGGCGAGGAACTCGTGCTCCGCGAGACACGCCTCACAGACCGCAGTGGTGGCCCCCGGGCCATGTTGTCGCTGATCGCCGGCATCATCAGTGACTGGCGCAGAGAGCACGAGATTGCACGATGCGGCATTGGCTTCGGCGGTCCGGTTGATTTTGGCCAACAGAAGGTGACGCTTTCCACACACGTCGCCGGCTGGAATGAAAACCCACTCGTAGAAACCATCAGCGAGATGGCCGGCGCGCCTGTGGTCATGGACAACGACGCCAATGTCGGAGCCCTGGGGGAGGGCGTGTACGGGGCCGGCAAAGACTATCGGCCCATGCTGTACATGACCCTGTCCACCGGCATTGGCGGTGGCATCCTCACAGAGCATGGACTGTATCGCGGCGCAGACTGGTATGCAGGCGAATTAGGACATCTCACCATTCGTCCGGGCGGCCAGGAGTGCCTTTGTGGAGCCTATGGTTGCTTTGAACGCATGTGTTGCGGGCTTTGGCTCGAACGCGACCATGGGAAACCGGCCCATGAATTGTTAGAAGACCCGGAATTTGTCGAGAAGTATGTCGTTGATCTGGCGCTGGGATTGAAAGCAGCGATCATGATTCTGAATCCCGCGCGGATTGTGATTGGCGGCGGCATCAGCAAAGCTGGCGACAAACTATTTCTCCCCTTGCGAAAGGAACTCCGATCGCAGATTACAAGCTGGTCGCGGGCACGCATTGATGTCGTCCCCGCCCTACTGGCCGACGACAGTGTCCTCTTTGGCGCACTCGCGTTGGCGCAAGAAAGATTTTCAAAATGACTTATACCGAAACTTATCGCACACAATTGATCGATACATTGAATGGCCTGGATCTTGGGAAGGTGGATACCGCCATCGAGATTCTGCGCGAAGCACGTGACAACGGCAACACCATCTTCATGACAGGCAATGGCGGAAGCGCCGCGTCCGCCTCGCATTTTGTTTGCGACATGCTGAAGGGTGCCAGCTATCAGAAGGATAAGCGCTTCAAGATTCTCTCCCTGCACGACAACATGCCGACCTTGACGGCTTACTCGAACGACGTCGACTATCACGATGCGGCCCTCGAGCAGTTGAAGAACTTCGGCAGCAAGGGTGATGTGGTCATCGCAATCAGCGGCTCCGGCAATTCCCCCAATGTTTTGCGCGCTGTCGAGTATGCCAATTCCATCGGCTGCAAGACCATCGCTTTTACCGGCCGTGACGGCGGCAAGCTGGGACCGCTGGCCCAGTTGGAAATCCGCACCACCGAACCGCACATGGGACGCATTGAAGACGCACACATGATCGCGTTGCACATGATGTGCTACCAGTTCATGGACGTCAAAGAGTAGTTCCGCTACTTCTATCGCTGGATCTGTCGCACACGAGCCAGACCAGCTCTGAGAACCTCACAAGTTCCGGAGCCGGTCTGGCTCGAAGTGTTTGGGGCGTGCAGATAAAAAACTGTTAGAAAGGTCCTGATCGAACGACTACCTTGGTTGTGGAAGGATGCATACGGCAGTTGAGCCAGAATGATCTGTACGAACGAGCCACGGCAGATTACGGAGCCGCGCTGGATCGGCTGGCCCGCGCCTATGAAGCGGATCCGGAACGGCGGCGCGACCTGCTCCAGGAAATTCATCTGCAATTGTGGCGGAGCTTGGGGAGTTTCGATGGCCGTTGTTCGCTGCGGACCTGGATCTACCGGGTAGCGCACCACACAGCCACCAGTCATATGATCCGGGAGCGGAAGCTCCGCTTGTCGCTCATCAGCATCGAAGATCTTGATGTCATTGCCGATCCTGATCCTCAAAAGCTCTCGGCACAACAGCAGCTGGAGATGCTCTCGGCCATGATCCGGCGCTTGAAGGCGATGGATCGCCAGATCATCGTGTGCTATCTCGAAGGACTGGATGCGGCCTCAACCGGAGAGATTACCGGCCTCTCCCCCGGCAACATCGCTATGAAAATTCACCGGATCAAGAACATTCTGGCGCGCCGCTTTCGCACAGGAGGAAGTCATGAATCATGAACCCGACCCCAAGGATCCCAGAACGGTCTGGCAGAGTCAGCCCACCGAGGATTTTGCGACAAAGAGCGCCGACATGCAGCGCAAGGCACGTCAATTTGAGGCCAAGATGCGCCGTGACCGGCTGGGCAATCTCGGCATCGGAATCGCCATCATTCTCTTCTGTGGCTGGAGACTGGCCTTCACTGAGAATCTGATTGCCCGCAGTGGATTTGGATTGGCGATTGCGTGGACGCTATTCGGAATCGCACCAGGAGCTTGGCGAACGAAGGCGGCCCGTATGGCTGGAGACGCGGCAACGGACAGTGGCTTGGCCTTTTACCGGAGCGCATTAAAGGAACGGATCAATTGGCTTCGGCAACCATGGCGCTGGCTGCATGGCCCACTCTTTTTAGCAATTGCCGCAGTCGTCTACCCTGTACTGCAAAAGGCCAATCAGACTCCTGGAGTGGGGCTGAAGATGTTACCGTTCTTCTCTCTGTTGGGAATCTGGACTCTTGCCTCAGTTACGTTGCAGGTCAAAGAAATGCGGAGTTGCCAGCGGGAACTGGCGCAATTGAAAAACCTTTGAGGTCCTACTTCTTAAAGAGGCTGTCGAAGGCGGCGCGAGCCTCCTGAGAACTCTTTGGGGAAGCAATCTGATCCACAGGCCGGGTTAGGCCATTCGCACCCAAGCTGGTCACAGGACGCTGCGTCGGAGTGTCGCGGGCCACAGTGACACGCGTCTTGAAGAAGGTGCAGGTGTTGGCAAGATCCTTCTTATTGATGCGTTCCGGAATCGGCTTGAGGCATTGAAAGCGAGTGGAGGGCTCAAAGTAACTGCACTGCTTGCAACAATGCAGTGCGGAGTTGCACTTGGGGCAATTTGCATCAAACTCGATTCCCCCCATGAGTGTGGTGGAACAGTTCCAACAACGGGAAGCAGTGACGCTCTCGACCAAGCGAGGCAGGCGAGGCCCCGTTACGTCGATGGGAGGCTTCGGCCCATTAAATTTGGGCCGGTCTTCCCGGCGGCCACCGTCATTGGGGCCATTGTCCTGATAGCCGCGCGAAGAATATTTACGATCGCTGTCCATGCGCTATGGTTACTCCTTGTTGGAACACAACTCGTGTGTCGCGTACATTGCATTCATCGTTCGTGATCGACAAGAGGAGAGTGTGCTGGTCTCCGCTGTTCTGCCACCCCGGCAGGTCCCAAAGCGTACACGCCGTTACGAAGGGTGTGCATTACGCCAAGCGGATATCCATCCTTTGTTTATCACAGAAAGTGACGAGATTCCAGTGAAATGTTTTAGGCCCAGCGGATGAGGTCGCCGCAAGGCCGCGTGAGTGGGTCGATGAAATAATTCGGACTGATCCGTAGGGCGTATCCCAAACGTCCTGTGAGCCGAGGCAAATAGCTTGCTTCAAATACGGAGAGACCTTGGTTGTCACCAGCCGGCTTGAGCAAGACGACCTCTGACTCTTCCAGAGTACCATCTGGACGGATGGCGCCGACAAGTGCCTCGACACGAACATCCGAAGCCTCAAGACCAGCCAGATCCACAACCACACGGAAAGGGATCGGCTGACCGCTGGTCATCAGATTCTTGGGCCTGGGGCCCTGGTCGACAAAACGCAATCGATCCCAGGCCGCCTGCACCTTGCTCGCCCAATGCGCCCGGGAACGCGCCCCGGCATATTGATTCTTGCTGAACTCGAGAGAGGCGTGATAAGCCGGCTCATAAAGACGATGCATATATTCCTGAATCATCCGTTGCGCATTGAACTGCGGACTGATCTTCTGGATGCAGGACCTCACCCGCTCCAGCCACTCCGCAGGCAAACCATCATCGCCACGCTGGAAGTACATCGGCAGAATTTCGTTCTCCAGGATGGAATAGATTCCAGAGGCATGGAACTCGTCCTGCCCAGGCTCATAAATATCGCGATCGCCCAGAGCAAAACCAAGACCGGGCTCATAGGCCTCGTCCCACCAGCCATCGAGAATGCTGAGATTCGGAACGCCGTTGATCGCAGCCTTCATCCCACTCGTGCCACAAGCTTCCTCGCCACGACGGGGGTTGTTGAGCCAGAGATCGACGCCCTGCACCATTTCGCGGGCCACCTGGAGACTGTAGTCTTCGACAAAAACAAGATGCTGGGAAAGCTCCGGATCGCGGGAGAGCTGTACGATCTCACGGATGAGCGTCTTGCCCGGATGATCCTTGGGATGGGCCTTGCCGGCAATGATGATCTGCACCGGGCGGTCTTTGCTGTTGAGCAGCTTCTTGAGCCGGGCAACGTCACGGAAGATAAGCGTGGCCCGCTTGTAGGTGGCAAAGCGGCGGGCAAAGCCGATGGTGAAGGCATCGGGATCGAGCACCTGTTCCAGGCGGCGCAATTCCGGCGCGCTCGCATTCCGCCGCTCCGCGGCTCGCACAGAACGGTCCCGCACAAACTGCACCATTTGGCGTTTCTGCTTGCGATGCACCTCCCAAAGCTCGCGCGAGGGGATGTCCTTCACATCGTTCCAGATGCGCGGGTCGGTGTAACACTCGCGCCAGTCCGGCTGGAGGTACTGGTCGTAAAGCATCGCGAGTTCGCCATACAGCATCGTGGGGAGATGAATGCCATTGGTAACGGAAGTGATCGGCACCTCAGAGACCGGGAGCCCCGGCCAAAGGTCGGCCCACATTTCCTTGGAGACATCGCCGTGCAGAATCGAAACTGCGTTGCGGTAGGCAGACGCCTTCATCGCCAGGATGGCCATGGAGTAACGCTCTGAGGAATCGCCAGGGTGCATCCGGCCGAGCGCAAAGAGTTGATCGATCGGAATCTTCGCTTCGTCACAGTAAGCACTCAGATACTCAAAGACAAGCCCGCCATCAAACAGATCGATCCCAGCCGGAACGCTGGTGTGGGTTGTGAAGATATTGCTGGCGCGAGTGGCTTCAAAGGCCTCGGCAAAGCTCAGCTTCTCCTCCTCGATCAGGAGACGAATCCGCTCGAGCGGCATGAATGCAGAATGTCCCTCATTCATATGGAACACGTTGGGCTTGAGCCCGAGCGCCTTGAGCGCACGGAGGCCCCCGATCCCAAGAACGATTTCCTGGCGAATGCGCATGATCGCATCGCCGCCATAGAGCTGGTCCGTAATATCACGGTAGCCCGTAGCCTCGTTCTGCGGGATGTTGGTGTCCATCAGATAGAGCTTTACGCGGCCCACCATCATCTGCCAAACCTTAATCCAAACCGGACCCGCAGGCAGCTTCACCGTCACCAGCAACTCGCTGCCATCTGCCTGGAAGACGGGCAGAACAGGAAGCTGATAGAAGTCGTTGATTGGCGTCCGCTCCTGCTGCCAGCCATCAGAATTTAAGCTTTGCTGAAAATACCCCTTCTGATAAAGAAGCCCGACGCCAACAAGAGGGTAATTCTCATCGCTGGACGACTTCATATGATCGCCACTTAAGACCCCAAGCCCACCCGAATAAATGGGCATGCACTCCGCCAACCCATACTCCATTGAGAAATAGGCGATCAAGCGGCCATCGTTATAGCTTGGTGGCGCGAGCATATAGGCATCAAATCGCTCACAAGCCCGCTGATAAACAGCCAGGTAACGGGCATCATTTGAAGCGCGTTGGAGCAGTTCGGGTTTCAGCCGGCTGAGCATCAGCACAGGATTGTGGCACTCGCGCCAAAGGACCGGATCCAGGCGGCGAAATAAGGCTCGCAGTTGGTGATCCCAACTCCAAAGCACATTTGTGGCAATTTCCGGGAGGCGACGCAAAGCGTCAGGAAGTTCTGGGCGTACTAAAAACTCGGAGATAGGTTGTAGTTGAAATGGCATTGTATTTGGCGAGACCAGTCATCAATAGATGGGATTCTAAGTAGGCTTGATCCGGCAACATAGAACGTAGCATTATTAACAGTCATTAATAGGCTTCCTTCTGTTACATGATTACGCTAAGATGCCGCTATGAAATTGAGCGCTCAGGAGGAGTACGGCTTACGTTGTCTCCTGCGGATGGCAAGCCGGGGCGACGAGGCTAGCCTCAGTATACCGGAGATCAGCAGGGCAGAAGCTCTGTCCGTGCCGAACGTCGCCAAGCTGATGCGACTGTTGCGCATGGCTGGTTTTGTAAAGAGTGTTCGGGGCCAGGCCGGGGGCTACACACTGGCAAAACCTGCCAAACAGATCTACTTAGGAGACGTTCTAGAATCGCTGGGAGGAAAACTGTTCGGGGCCAAGTTCTGTGTCCGCCATTCGGGATTGAACCTGGTTTGCGTGCATAACCCGGACTGCAGCCTACGCTCGTTGTGGATTGCGCTGCAAGCGATGTTTGAGAGAGTACTACTAAACGTTACCTTGGCAGACCTATTACAAAGTGAAGGCTCGATGCAGGACTTTCTGGAGAGCCGGAACCGGACTCTGATTATGCCCGAACCGGTCATGGATAAGGCGGCCAGCATCGTTTCCTGACTTGATAGACAATGAGTGCAGAACATGCACTCCTCCGGCCTTATGCAGTCGCGCCTTGGGAAAATTCTCAGTTCCCGATGGGCATTGTATGGCCCTGTCGCGCTCATTGCGTGTTTGATTGCGATTGCTGCCTGGTGGGGATACCAGGAGTACCGCAAGCGGGAGAAGGTGGCCGCAGAGGCATCGAAACCTGCGCTGCTCCCCGACCCGCTCCACAAAAGCTATCCCGGAAAATTGCGCGCCCAGAAGACAGTGCTGGTGGCGGCCCCGGTAGAGGGAGTCCTCGAAGCGGTTGATGTCGTGGACGGGCAGGAAGTTTTTGAAGGGCAAGTTCTCGCCCGGATCCAGAACTCGGCGGTAGAAACAGAGAAGCAGCGCTCGGTCGAGGACCTGGACCGCGCCAAGACTAAGTTGAGCGAGCTTGAGAGTCAGGTGCTCGCCGCAAGACTGGAAGCAAGCAGGGCCAGCGCAGATCTGGCCAGAGTTCGGTCCGAGTACGACACCGCGCAGCGGCTTTTCGAGAAAACCCAGAAGCTTTATCGAGAAGGGGCCGCCGCCAGATTGGCCTACGAGAAAGCGGAGGCGGCATTCTTTCGCCTTGCCGGTGAAAGCAAAGATCTGGACGCGGCAGCCAAGAGCGCCGACGCACGCGTGACGAACCTGCAGGCAAACGTGGAAACGGCAAGAACGGCGGTGCAGGAGAAAACCGCTGATATTGAAGATGCGGATGCAGAGATGTTGTCGGGCGAAGTGAAGGCGCCTGTTTCTGGCCTGCTGATCCAGCATCGTAGAAATGCCGGAGAAGAAGTTACGCGCGATATGAACGACCTGTTTGAGATCGCGACCGATCTGACCTCCATGGAAGTGGTGGTGGAGATTCCCGAAGACGTGGCAAAGAAGCTTGGCCCGGAAGGACAAGCGCTAGTCCAAATCGCCGAAGCGGGAGAGACTCCGCTCCAGGGAACCATTCGCGAGCTCCGGCAGGGGACCGCTATTGTTGCGTTCCTCTCCCCCGGTGCGGGGATCAAGCCAGGGATGAGCGCCTCCGTCCGTTTTCTCCATTAGAACAGGCGGGAAATCTGAGCGGGGGAACTCCGCCACAGAGATCTTGGAATACGCTGGAAGAATATGGAATTTCTCGCCGCCTCGCTGCTGGAACTGATCACCCAGACCTCTGTCAATTTGCCGCCGGATGTGCGCGCCGCCATGGGAACAAGCATGGCCTCCGAGACGCCGAATACACAGAGCTCCCAGGCCCTAAGTATCATCGCGACCAACATCGATATGGCCGTCGAGGACCAGGGGCCGATCTGCCAGGATACCGGCATGCCCACCTTTTTGATCCACACGCCGGTGGGGGTCAACCAGATCGAGCTCAAGAAGGCAGTGAAGCTTGCCGTTGCCGAAGCCACCAAGCGCGGCAAACTGCGGCCCAATTCGGTCGACAGCATTACGGGCCAGAACTCCGGCGACAATCTTGGGCATGAGACGCCGGTTTTCCATTTTGAGCAGTGGGAGAAGGACGACATCGAAGTGAAGCTGCTGTTGAAGGGCGGCGGTTGCGAGAACAAGAACATTCAGTATTCCCTGCCCGCGACACTCGAAAACATCGGCAAGGCCGGACGCGACCTGGAAGGGGTTCGCAAGTGCATTCTGCATGCGGTGTGGCAAGCCCAAGGACAGGGTTGTGCACCCGGCGCGCTCGGAGTCTGCATCGGCAGCGATCGGGCGCATGGCTATTGGCTGGCCAAGGAACAACTGTTCCGCACTCTCGACGATACGAACCCAGATCCGGTGCTGGCCAAGCTGGAGGCCGAGATCATGGAGGAAGCCAACAAAATCTCTGTCGGCGCCATGGGCTTTGGCGGCAAGGCGAGTCTGATTGGCTGCAAGATTGTCGCGGCCAATCGATTGCCCGCCAGCTTCTTTGTCAGCGTTGCTTATGATTGCTGGGCATTCCGCCGTCTGGGCGTTCTGCTCGATGCCAAGAGCGGTGCGATCAAGCAGTGGCTGTACCGGGATCCGGAGCGGCCCATCGAAAAGATGTCGCAGGAAAGCGGCTTCCCCTTGAGCGGAAGAGAAGTGGTGTTGACCGCGCCGATTACGGAAGCTCAGGTGCGCGAGTTGAAAGTCGGTGACGTCGTGTTGATCCGGGGCCGCGTGTATACTGGCCGCGATGCGGTCCACGCGCACCTGATGAAAACGCCGCCCCCGATGGACTTGAACGGGCAGATCATTTATCACTGCGGTCCGGTGATGCTGAAGACCGGAGAGACTTGGCAGGTGAAAGCCGCAGGCCCCACAACCTCCAGCCGCGAGGAGCCCTATCAAGCGACGATTATCGAGAAGTACGGTGTGCGTGCGGTGATCGGCAAGGGCGGCATGGGTGCCAAAACCAGTGCAGCGCTGCAGCAATTTGGCGCGGTGTACTTGAACGGCATTGGCGGCGCGGCGCAATTCTATGCGCGGACCGTGCAGCAAGTGGCGGGAGTCGATCTGATGGAGTTTGGCATTCCAGAAGCGATGTGGCATCTGGACGTCCACGACTTTGCGGCGATCGTCACCATGGACTCCCATGGCAACTCGTTACACCGTGAGGTGGAAGAGGCAACAGGCCAGGAACTCGCCGCCCTCGCCACGGTCTAATTGGGAACTGGGATGCGGAGCGCGCCAAGGCTGACGACTGGAGAACTCTGACAGAAGCTGGTTGGATATTGGAGCGGGCCGCAGCCTGCTCCAACATCGCCCCTCAGTATCGTTTTCCCAAGTTGGGCAGGCTTGGTAGATCGCAGTTCTTGCCCGTATCGGCTCCGCGGCCCGGCATGCCTCCAGTTCGTGACAAAAGAGAGCGTCTCGTAAGGCCGGGTCACAGCCAACTTCATTTCCGGGCCGGCCTTAGGACTGGCCCCACCTGACCGCAGTGTCAGCCCGTCTCCTCAAATCACTGGCAATCACCGCAACTCAAAAAGCAGCCCAGCGTCGCCATCGAGGATCATTCTCGAACTGCTTCCTCAGTCCTTTATGCGGATGAACGGCCAGCCACTACCATCGCTATCGGGATCCAGTTCGCACCAGCCTCACCAGCGGGGTCATTTCATGAAATCTGATACTCCCGCACTTGCGGTCACTCAGACAGGACTAAGAGCCAGTTACCGAAATTCGCCGGTCTGCTCTGGCTCCACCAATCTAACGGGCTCATACCACACACGAGTCCGGACACTACGAGAGAGGCAAGACCTGTTGAGACTCCGCTGCTAGTTCTTCTTTTTCGTCGTTGCCGGCTTCGGAGGAACAGGCTTAGCAGCTTCTTTGTCCTCGAAGCTGATCTCTGATTCTGTTGTCGAGATCGACGACTCCGTAGAGAAGCGGCGGTAGTTCTTGAATTCCAGCTCATTCATCGCACAACGATTCGTGTAGCGCCAGCAGGCGAGATTCTCACTCTTGGTGGGAAGCAGATACTTCTTGTCCTTGATCGTGACCCAGCCGTATTCCACCATCGTCTCGACGGCGTCCAGTTCGTAGTCCTGTGGGAGTTGGCGGCCTTGCATCTCGATCCGAAGCACGCGCGCGCCCTCATGATCAATCCAGATAGCCCCCTTGTAGGCAGGCTTGATGGGTTTGCCATAGCGAATCACCCAGTGTGAGTTCGACTTCTCGACCGTGAAGTCGTAGATGTCACAATCGATACCGGCAATTTTGTCCTTGCCCCGCTTCTTGAAGGCAGCATCAGTGGAGGGGTGCAACACGTCCATCAGCAGTGTGCCCCAATCGCCGGTCGACCAGGAGCCTGAGTCTTCTGGGGAGCCGGACTTCAGGACCTTGCCATTGATCCGGACATTGCGATAGTCCTCCTTCCCGTCCACATACATCACCTCCACTTCGACCTTATCTTCCTTTTTCCACTTGGGAGGCTTCGCGTTGCTCATCATGCGCAGGACAATCTCATCGCATAAGAAGTTGGGCAGAGTGGCGTTGTAGTCGGAGGAAGCTTCGGAAGCGCGATTGATGAGCGGGTCGTTGACACGAGTACGGGGGATACTGGCGGAGATGTCGATGATGGGTTTCTTCGGGTCGATCTTTGCTTCAGGATCACGAGGTTCTGTCGCATTGGGATCCACCGGCTTTGCAGTGCCAATTTCAGAAGCGGGAGGGTCGCCCGAGATGATATTGGGGCCCTTATTGGTAGGTGCCTTGTGGGTTGCATTCGGACCGCGCTTGACCACAGGAGGGCCTGGATCGTCGGGGTCCGGCTTGGGAGCCGGAGACTGTTGGGCGAAGAGGAGGACGGGGACGAGAATCTGGATCAACATAGAAAGAAGCCTGCAACAAAAAGAGTGACGCAGTTGGCTCCGCGCTGGCTTCATGGTAATCTAAAGATTCCCCGCCAGAAACGGCCAGGTAGCTCAGTTGGTAGAGCAGCGGACTGAAAATCCGCGTGTCGGGGGTTCAAATCCCTCCCTGGCCACCATTCACTTTCCTCCTCAATTTTCCACATACAGATCCACGTCTCTTGAGACCGATAGACTGCGATCTATGTTTCTCCCCAGCACATCAAAGGTCTTCAATTCCGTTCACGCTCTCGTAATCTCAGCCCGCTAGCATGAAGCGTGCATTTCCCCAATCCACACTCATCCTCCCTCTTCCTGCTGGGTCTGACCCTTGGCAGCCTGTTCTTGCAGGCAGCTCCTCCGGCGACCTATCTCATCGCGCATCGAGGCGCCTCAGCATACGTGCCCGAGCATACCGTCGAAGCCTATCGCCTTGCGATCCAGCAAGGAGCCGATTACGTCGAGCAAGACCTTTCCCTCAGTAAGGATGGCGTCCTCATCTGCTCGCATGACCCCTCGCTCGAGCGCGTCACCAATGTGGAAGAACTCTTCCCGGACCGCTTCACCAACGTCACGAGGAACGGCAAAACCACTAAGCACTGGTACATCGAAGACTTCACCGTCGCTGAAATCAAGCAGCTCGACGCAGGCTCCTGGTTCGATCCCAAGTACAAAGGCCTGAAGGTACTCACCTTTGACGAAGCCGTTGCGATTGTCAAAGGAAAGGCAGGTTTTTTCCCGGAACTCAAGAACCCCGGCCGCCTGCTTGAGAAAGGCATCGATCTCGAGAAGGCCGTCGCCGATGCACTGAAGAAGCACGATCTCATTGACGCCAACGGGCAAGTGAGAATGTTCAAAGGCCGCCCGGTCGTTCACCTGCAGGTGTTCGAAGAAGACAGCCTGCGCCGTTTGGCCAAGCTGCTTCCCGGCGTTCCGCGTAGCTTCCTGATGGGCTCGGAAGCCCAGGTGAACCGCTGGCTCACACCCGAAAACCTGAAGGAACTCAAGACCTTCGCTACCGGCATCGCGCCCAGCACCATGATCGTTGACCGAAAGCCCGAAATCGTCGCCCAGGCGCATGAGGCCGGTCTCTCCGTAGTTCCCTACACCTTCCTGCTCCGCCCGGCAAAGACGCAGTACCCGAACCTGCCCATCGAGATGCAAAAGCAGATCGAAAGGATGTACGCGGCGCTGCCCGACAAGCCAGCCGATCTGTCTGCCGCGATGCGCAAGTACGTCACCGAATACCACGTTGACGGCTTGTTCACCGACAACCCCGATCTCTTCCCTCGCCAGTAGACGCTCCAAGTCCAAAGGCCGCTCCTTCCGGGGCGGCCTTTTTTATTAAAGAATAGCCGCAGGCGGCAGAACTGGTTGGAGAGATCATCCTTCTCGCACTGTCACGGCGTTGTGGGCTGCACAAGTGGCGCTCCGCCGCTTTAGGATGGGCTGACTTTTCTCTTCGCGCGCCGCTGATTTTCGCCAGCGCATACGACCTTCGAAACCAGAAAGAAGATCCCGGCTCGATCGATGGATTCGGTTCGATCTGGTTCGCTTGACCTCAGCGTGCCGGAGCTGACGTATTTTGACCCGTTCCGCCGCAAGTGCGTCGAAGGATCGATCCCAAGAGCTACTGTACTCTTGACGTGCAATCTCGCGAAGCTTGGAGAAAGTGGAGACTTGTCCACAGCCGCTGGTCATACACGTGCGAAGTGACAGTCAACAAAAAGTGGGCCGCTCCCGAAGGAGCGGCCCACTCGAAACCCAGAAAAACGCGGCGCGTTCCCCTGCAACTGTTTGCTTGCGCTTAGAAGGTTAGTTTCAGTGCGAACTGAATCTGGCGGGGCTGGAAGGTGCCACGCACCGTACCGAATGCCGCGCTCGAACGATCACCGTTGGGTGCGGTGAAGTTGGTGTGATTGAGTGCGTTGAAGAACTCGGAGCGGAACTGGAGGCGCATCCCTTCACGCGGCAGCGCGAAGTTCTTGAACAGACCAAGATCCATCTGGTTCAACGGAAAGGCACGGGCAATGTTACGGCCGGCATTGCCGAAGGGCTTCGTCGGGTCGGTCGGAAGCTGGATGTTGTCCTTGTTGAAGAAGTTGTCCACCGTCTTGGCGCTCCCCTCCGCAACGATTGGACCCGTGATATTCGGACGGAACGCTTCGCCCCCCTTCCACGCGGGGAGATTGCCCACTGTCTGGAACTGCGACGGAACAGATCCGCTCCACGCGCGAAGATTGATCGGAGGCGCCGAAATCGCGTTGTTAATCACGGTCAGTTCCCAACCACCGAGAACATGATTGACGACGGTCGGCATGGAGGCTCCATACTTCTGGCCCTTGCCAAAAGGAAGCTGATACACAAGGCTCAGAACGTCGACGTACTTCTGATCGTAGGTCGATGCGGCCTTCTCGGCCGCCAGGTTATGAATATCCTGCACGCTCGATTGGTTGCCGTTGCGATCATCAAGCGCCTGCGTGCTGTTGTCCATCGTCTTTGAATATGTGAACGAGTTGAGCAAGTGTAAGCCGTTGGCGAAGCGGCGTTGCAACTTTACCTGAAGGCCGTTGTAGTCACTAAAACCGCCAGTGTTAAACCAGCTCACCGCGCCAAAGCCCTGAATCGGGCGGCGGGCATTGAGCGAAAGGTTCGAGGTCGGTGTAGGTTGGGGAGCCGCCTGGTTGTAATCCCCCATCACCGGCAGGTTGACGCCATAGTTGCCAATGTAGCCGATATCGAGAACCAGGTTCCAGCCAAGCTCGCGCTGCACGGAGACATACCAGCTCTGCACGCGGGGGTCGGGCGTATCCTTCGGCATGTAGAGGACGTTCGAGGTCTGCGGATTGAACTTCGAAGGCGAAGCCATATCGAGTGGATAGCCCTGGTCCGTATTGCGGAAGGTGGGCGAGGTCGGGTCTGTCTGCTGGATCTGCGCGATCACCACTTGGGGGCCGTTAATGCCGAGCAAGTCGCCCGAGCCCATGCGGTTCTGGTGCACATAGCTGATGCCATAGCCGCCGCGGAAGACAGTCTTTGAGAAGGCATTGTAGGCAAAACCGAGACGCGGCGCCCAGTCCTTGTAGTAGGGATTCACGAGCGCGCGGTCATAGATGCTGCCATTCTTTGCCAGCAGCATCGTACGCGTGGTGGGATCAAAGTTCGACAGTGCATTGTCTCGTTCCCAACGCGGCGTTGCGAACTCCCAGCGCAGTCCCAGGTTGAGCGTCAGCTTCGAGCTCACCTTGAAGTCGTCCTGCACGTATAGGAAGTGCTCATGCTGACGATAGTTGCCGATCACATTGGTGGACAGGGAGAAGGCGCTTCTCTGGCCGAACAGGAAGTCGGCGAGGGAATAGCTGGCGGCGTCAGCGGCGATGCTACAACTCGCGTCCTGGCCGAGTTGCGCGCAGGTCGGTCGGCTGAAGGCGCCGAGATACTGATCGTTCCCGTACATCGGATTCACGTCCAGAACCTGGGTGCGGATCACAACATTCTCATAGCCGAACTTCATCGAGTGCCGGTTGAAGATCTTCGAATAGTTGAGCTTTGAGTTGAAGCTAAGCGGATTCTGAAACTGCGGAATGGTGGACTGGCGTCCGAGGCCGGTAAAGCCCGAAAGCTGGATCGGGAGCAGTCCGCCAGAGAGCACCGGGTCCTTGGGCAACCCGACGATTCCATAGGCGGCCTCCATGTCTGCCCCGCCGAGAAAGGGCGGCTTCTTGCCGGCATTCGTGCGCGAAACACCGAAGCGTCCTTCGAGCACCGAGGTCGGGCTCAACGTCCAGGTGTAGGCTGCTGCTGCCTGCTGATTCAGTACCCAGAGCGTAGTGCCGTTGCCACCCGAAGGGCCTGGAAAGGTGGAATCCTGATACTGATTGCGCTTGCTCTGGCTGATGCGCAGAAACGCGGACTGGTGGCTGCTGATCTGGCCATCGATCTTCGCATCGAACTTATCGGCATACGCTTTATCGCGCGAGAGTTGCTCATAGTTATTCGAGCGTCCCGCAGCGGTGAGGCCAGGCAGGTCATTCAACACTCGATAGGCAAAAGGCGAGATGTCCGCCTTCGGAATCTGGGTGTTTGCCGGATAGATCTTGCCCGTCTGCGGGTTGCGTACTGTCACGGGCAGAATGCCCAGCCGGTCGTTCAGCGTCGGCAAACTGGAGAAGCTGCGGTTGCGCTGGATGTTGCGCAGCCCCTCATAGTCGGTAAAGAAGAACACGCGATTCTTGACAATCGGGCCACTGAAGGTGGCGCCGAACTGGTTCTGGTTGAGAGTCGGCTTGCGGAAATTCGAGGGGCGTTGACCGAAGGTATAGCTCGCTGCGTTCAGCGAGGTGTTGCGCAGGAACTCATAGGCCGTGCCATGAAAGCCGTTAGTGCCGGAGCGCATCGCGACGTTGATCGTCGCGCCGCCGCTGCGGCCATATTCGGCGCTGTAGTTATTGGTGATCACTTCGAACTCGACGATCGAGTCGGGCGAGGGTTGTGCCACCTGGTTCTGGAAGCCCTGGTTGCTGGTGCCGTAGGCATTGTTGTCGATGCCATCGAGAATGTAATTGTTATAGGTGCTGCGAAGCCCGTTGACATTGAAAGAGCCTTCGCGGCTACCTGAGGAGGGCGACTTCACCACACCCGTAGTGAGCAACGCGAGGTCACTGTAAGCGCGGCCGTTCAGCGGCAGCTCGACGATTGCGGTGCCATTGATGACCTGATTGCGTTTGCTCGAATCGGTATCGAGGAGAGCCGCGGCACTGGTCACTTCAACCGTCTCGGCCACCGTTCCGATGGCGAGCATGAGGTCGACGCGCTGGCGGGCGTTGACATTGACGACAATATCCTTGGCCACGGCCTTCGAGAAACCCCTGGCTTCGGCGGTTACGGTGTAAGTGCCGATTCTGACATTGGTCAGGGTGAAATTGCCACCGGAGTCGGTCTTGGTTCTGGCAATCGAGCCAGTGCCTTGGTTGAGAAGGGTAATGTCGGAATCTGTGATGGCAGAACCGGTAGCGTCACGGATGGTGCCAACTACAGTAGCCGTATCGAACTGGGCCCAGAGACTACAACTTACAGCCAGCAGTAGCGCTAGGCATGCTGCGGGAGCAGGAAAACGAGAAGAACGTCTGATCATTGCACACAGCGTAGCGGCCGATCATATCGTTCTCTTGACGATTGTGTTGCGTCCTGATGAGTTTGTGGTGAAATTCTTGCCGGTGTACCCGTTGCACCTGCTTTTCACTCCGTTTCCTGCCTGGAGAAGCTTCGCGAGACCCAAGTGATAGCCCCCTTGGTCTTCCTCGGCGATATGTCCGTTCAGTATGTGGGAGCAGATCGAGTAGCTCAGTTGCTGACGAGTGAACGGAACCGCTGCTCGTCTGCCGATGTCCAATCGGCCGCGTTTTCCTGACCGCTAGTGAACCAGGGCTCGAACTCACCCAGGACCAGTTCCGGAGGGTTGTTCTGGAACTGGCCTCGACAGTTCCAATTGCCGAGGCCAGATTCATGAAGATTGCAAACACATCCCAGGCCGCAGCCTTAGACCTCCAGCTTCCAGGGCGAGCGGTACTTCGCCTTCAGCGCCTGCTTCACCTCGTTCTGCTTGACCGTCCAGTTCTTTTCGTCCCAGTCGAGACGAGTCTTATGACGGAGTGACAGGTTTGCCAGAATGCAAACCGTGGACGAACGGACGCAGGTTTCAATATCGCTGGTTGGCTTCTCCCGGCTCTTGATGCAGGCAAGCCAGTTCTCCCAATGCGGCACATTCATCTGCCGCATCTCTTCATTCTTCTCGTAGGTCTGCTCCTGGACTTCCGACTTTGCGTTTGGAATCAGCCAGCAGCCCGAGCGCGTCACCACCAACGTCGCTTCCGTTCCGTGGATCGAGGTCCCTGCATTCTGTCCGAACATCAACATCGGATTCGCGGTACGGCTTTCATAGCTAGCGAGGAAACCGGGATATTCGAAGGTCGCCAAAAGCGTATCCGGCGTGTCACGGTTATCGTTGACCCAAAGCTTGCCGCCTTGCGAATTAATCGCCGTCGGCATCACCTCATCGAAACACTGGTGGAGCGGGTCGATGAGGTGCACGCCCCAGTCCGTCATCGCACCGCCCGCATAGTCCCAGAAGTAGCGGAAGGTCGGGAACGTTGCCGCCTTGACACCCCAGCGGTTCGCATTGAAAGGAACTTTCGGTGCGGGCCCCAGCCACATGTCCCAATTCAGCCCCGGTGGGATCTCTGCCGTATCGGCAGGGTTCCCATAGCCTTCCTTCGGCGTGACGCCCGCCTGCCAGGTATGGCAGAAGGTGACCTTTCCGAGAACTCCACTCTTCACCAGTTCGGCGGCCTTCTTGAAATAGCCGCCGGAGCGCTGCATCGTACCGGCTTGCACAACGCGACGGTACTTGCGGGCAGCAGCCACCATCTTGGTTCCTTCATCGACATACACACTGGCAGGCTTTTCGACATAGACGTCCTTCCCTGCCTTGCAGGCCTCCACCGTCATATAAGCGTGCCAGTGGTCCGGAGTAGAAATGCACACCGCATCGATCGATTTATCAGCGAGAATCTTACGGAAGTCGTCGGTTCCTTTGATCTCGATTCCGCCACGGCGGGCAGTAGCCTCGGCACGCTCCAGATGAGGCTGATAGACATCGCAAAGCGCGGCAGGCTGAAAACCTGGCACCTTCATCGCATAGTTCAGGTTTCCGGAGCCCATGGCCCCCAGACCGATGAAGCCAACCGAGATCCGGTCGTTGGCACCCTTCACTTGGCCCGTGAAAATCGACGTGGTGAAAGCAGCGCCCAGGGCCAGGGAGGCATCTCTGCGGGTAGGTTTGCGATTGTCCATCTCGTTAGCATTGTATGCTCGTTGCCCGCTGGATTGACCAGTGATTCTGCCAAGATTGTGAGATGAGTGATTTGTTGTTGGAGCCGGGCCGGACGCTCGGTGTAGTTGGCGCCGGAGTCATGGGAACGGCACTGTTAAAGGGGATTCTCGATCATGGCCTGCTCCTTCCCAAGCAGGCCTGGGCGGCGACAAAGACAGAGGCCAGTTCGATCGAAGTCGCCGGTTCGCTGGGAATACGCGCCGTGCCGGCCTATGAGAGTTGGGTTCCGAGCGCAGGAATTCTGCTGATTGCGGTCAAGCCCGGCCAGGCGGCCAAGGTAATTGAAAAGCTCAAGCTTTCCGGCTTGCGCGAAGACACCTTGCTGATCAGCGTGCTCGCTGGGGTGACCACCGAAACGTTCGAGACCTTGCTCGGAAGGCCACAGCCAGTGATTCGGGCGATGCCCAATACGCCTTGCCTCGTCGGGCATGGCGTAACGGTCTATTGCGGCGGCAAAGGCGTCGAGGCACGGCATCTGGCGATCGCTGAAAGAATTTTTCATAGTGTTGGCCAGGCACGCGAAGTGGAAGAGCATTATTTCAATGCCATTACGGCATTGAGCGGTTCGGGACCCGCTTATATGTATCTGGTGATGGAATCGCTTGCCGATGCCGGCGTCCGGGTCGGACTGCCGCGGGACCTGGCGATGACACTGGTAGCGCAGACAATGATGGGATCCGCAAAGATGGTGCAGGAGACCGGACGCCACCCGGCAGCGCTCCGCGACGATGTCACAACACCCGCAGGCTGCACCATTGGTGGATTACTGATGCTGGAGGATGGCAAGATCCGGAGCGTTCTGGCGCGCGCCGTCGAGGAAGCAACCAAGATTGTGGAGCAACTGGGCAAATCGAAAAGCTAGAAACTTGCATTCGATCGGCCGCTTGATTCGTACAGGTAGATAGATGGCAATGTTGCCGAGCTTTACCGAGCTGGTACATGGGCACCAGTCGATGGTTTTCTCCATCGCACTGCGGGCCCTGGGAAACCGTGCCGTCGCGGAAGATCTGACGCAGGAGGTATTTCTGAGCCTGCATGAGAATCTTTCAGGAATCGAGAGTGAAGAGCACGCGCGGCGTTGGCTGCGCCGTGCGGTGGTGAATCGCACAATTGATGAGATGCGCCGCCGTCAGCGCCGTCGTGGCCCCTCACTCGAAGAGATTGCGGAGCCTGCGGTGAGCTCGGAAGAGAGCGATCCGTTTTTGCTCGATCAGCTTCGAAAGTCCGTACGCGCATTGCCGCCTCTGGCCCGGATGCTGACAATCTTGCGATTCCAGGAAGAGATGGAACCACGCGAGATTGCCGCGCAGTTGGACATTCCAGTAGCGACCGTGAAGAGCCGTCTGCATCGGACCATGAAAATTTTGCGGGGCAAGCTTGAAAGGCAGCCACGAGTAAGGAGTGGGACATGATGGACGATCAGGAGTTCGAGCAAAGTCTGCGCGAGGCGCTTCGCCCTGTGGCAGCACCGGACGGATTGGCTGAGCGCATCCTGGCCCGGGTGGCAAAGCCCAAAGCGACCATTCGCCCGTGGGTCCAGTGGGGGACGATCGCGGCAGCTCTCAGTATCGGCGTCTTCGGTGTATCGAGTTGGCAGCAACAGCGGCTACATCAGGAAGTCGAGGCACGGCAAGCCATGGAGCAATTCCGGTTGGCCATGGATATCACCTCCCGTAAGGTAACCGGCGTACAGAAAAAATTAGTAATCGAAGTCCCACTTCCCCATCGCGGGGGAGCGGATTGAGGAAAAG
The DNA here is from genome assembly GCF_000702445.1 of Bryobacter aggregatus MPL3. Taxonomy (NCBI): domain Bacteria; kingdom Pseudomonadati; phylum Acidobacteriota; class Terriglobia; order Bryobacterales; family Bryobacteraceae; genus Bryobacter; species Bryobacter aggregatus. Next base: position 3,692,175 of record NZ_JNIF01000003.1, on the reverse strand, counting down.
AGCATGACCCGTTTTTTATTGATTCTGAGCTTGGGTGTTCTCGCTTTGGCCGAACAGGCCCTGGACCTTGGAGCCTTGAAAGGCCTCGAGGACAAAGCCAAGGAAGCAACCAGTATTGACCTGGGGCCCGATCAGTTGAAACTGATGATGGGATTCGCCAACGACGGCGGTAGTAAGGACCTGCAAAATCTCGCCCGCACCATCGAACTCGTCCAGGTACGCACCTATGAGTTCGACAAGGAAAACATGTACAGTCTGGCGGACATGGAAGCATTGCGTGCCAAGGTGAAAAATTCGGATTTTGTTCCCTTTCTCTCCGTCAAGGAGAAGAAGGGCTTCACCGAGATCCTCATGCGCAAAGGACCGAAAGGGCTACGCGGTTTTGTGTTGCTATCGGCAGAGCCCCGGGAGATCACGGTGATTAACATCGTTGGCGATCTGGACCTGAACTCGCTCAGCAAGTTGAGCGGCAAGTTCGGAATTCCGGAGATCAATCTGGGCACCGGGAGCAAGGGGGGGAATAAGGAAGACGAGAATTAATTCCGTCGTCCCATGAAGGCTCCAGACAGATTTTGAAGAAGGTTCCTTGAACTGGAGAACCGCTAGAGTAAAGGTACATGGTCACAAGGCTCATGCGGAACTATGAGCGCAACGGCTTGGCTGACGATGCAAGCCTTTACCCTGCCCCTGGCGCACTCATCGATATTGGTGGGCGTTCGTTACACATCCAAAAGCAAGGTGCGGGTCCAGCAACGGTCGTACTGGAAGCAGGCATTGCCGCCTCGAGCTTGAGCTGGCGGCTGGTGGATGCGGAGATCGCCAAGTTCGCCACGGTTTACTCCTACGATCGCGCGGGATTGGGCTGGTCTCCTTACAACGACAGACCCAAGATTGCCCGCGACCTCATTGAGGAGATGCGGTTGGTGCTCACAGCAGCGCAGGTCCCCACTCCGCGTATCGTGGTGGGCCACAGCTTCGGCGGCATGTTGATGCGAATGTACGCATCTATGTATCCCGAAGAAGTCGCGGGAGTCGTTTTGGTGGATGCGCTCACGGCAGAGGAATGGTTCCCGCTCGACAGCCGGCGCACACGGATCCTACAACGAGCAACGCAGTTATCGCGGCGCGGGATCTGGCTCGCAGAGCGTGGCATTGTTCGTTTCGCACTCCACTCGGTAGAGCGTGGGAGTTGGATGATTCCTTCGATTCTCAGCAAGTTGAGCGGAGCAGGCCGTATGAATGTACCGCAGAAGATCTCAGGCCAGATTCAGAAGTTGCCACCAGACGTGAGACGGCAGGTGCGGGCACATTGGTCGCGAGCCACTTCGTTCCGCACCATGTCGGAGTACCTCGCCAACTTACCGGCCTCTTGCGCCCAGGCGCAGCTTTGTCCTGATCTGGGCGGCACGCCGCTCATTGTGCTCGCCGCAGAACAGGGCGACGATGGGAATCAGGGCCGGCAAGCAAAGCTCGCGAAACTGTCGCGCCGCGGAGACTTTCGCGTGGTTCCAGGCGCCGGACACTGGATTCTGTTGGACAAGCCCCAGGCCGTGATTGAAGCCGTCCATGACCTTGTAATTGCATTACCCTAGGGAGTTATGCGATCGGTCATTCTGCTGTTGCTGGCGCTGAATCTGTTTGGACAAAAGAAAATTGCCGAGATGTGGCCAGGCGCACAGTACGACCCGGCCGTGCCAACGATTCAAAAAACGCTCGGCTTTGAGGTTGGAGAGCGGATCGCCTCTCATGCCAACCTCATGAAGTATTTTGAGGCGCTGGCCGCAGCACAACCCCATCGCGTCAAGCTTGTCGAGTATGCCAGGACTTGGGAAGGCCGCAAACTCGTGGTTGCCTTCGTCGGCAATGAAACAAACATCCAGCGGCTGCCGGAGATCCAGGCAAATATCAAGAAACTGGCCGATCCGCGCCAGACCAACGAGGCAGAAGCACAGCGCCTGATTGCAAACTTACCGGCCTTGGTGATGCTCGCTTATGGAGTACATGGCAACGAGATCTCGAGCCCGGACGCGGCCATGATGACGGCCTATCATCTGCTCGCCAGCAAGAACGACAAGACCGTGGATGCGATTCTGGCCAACACCGTTATCCTCTTTGACCCGATCCAGAATCCCGATGGCCGCGACCGTTTTGTACATCATTTCGAGATTGCCGAGGGCCTGGAGCCGATCGCGAATCCCGTGGCCGCCGAGCATGTCGAGCCCTGGCCGAACGGCCGCACCAACCATTACATGGTCGACATGAACCGTGACTGGTTCGCGATGACCCAGCCCGAAACACGGGGACGCATCAAGACCCTGCTCGATTGGTATCCGCTCGTCTTTGTCGACCTGCACGAGATGAACGGCGACTCGACTTATTACTTCACTCCCGAAGCCGTCCCCTACAATCCACACATCGTCAAATCCCAACGCGAGATTCTGGTCACCTTCGGCAGGAACGATGCAAAGTGGTTTGACCAGTTTGGCTTCCGCTACTTCACCCGTGAAGTCTATGACGCGTTCTATCCCGGCTATGGCGCCAGTTGGCCGATCTATTATGGCGGCGTCGCGATGACTTATGAGAATGCGAGCGCCCGCGGTCTGTTGTGGGAGAAATCGGACGGCACCACCTTCAGCTTTGCGCAGAGCGTGCAGAAGCATTTTGTTGCGGGCATCGCCACGTGTGAGACCGCAGCAGCACAGCGGAAAACCCTGCTCGAGAATTTCTATCAATATCGCAAGAGCGCCATCGAAGAAGGCAAGACCGAGGAGAACAAGGAGTATGTGTTGCTGCGCCAGGGTGACACTGCCGCCGCCGATAAACTGGCCGATCTACTGGCGGCCCAGGGAATTGAAGTCCGGCAGGCGAAGGATACCTTCCAGGTGGAAGGAACAACGGCGCCACAAGGGTCTTATCTGATCAGTGCCGCGCAGCCGATGAAGCGGATGATTCGCACCTTCCTCGACCCGGACACGAAGCTCGAAGAGGAGTTTCTGAAGGAGCAGGAGCGGCGGCGCAAAAAGAAGCAGCGCGATGAAATCTACGATGTCACGGGCTGGAGCATGCCGATTCAGTTCAATGTGAAGCAAGTCATCTCCAAGAGTGCGCTGCATGTCCCGGGGGATCCGGTGCTGCCAGGGAAGATGCCAGCTGGCAAACTCATTGGAGGCAAGGCCAGCGTTGCCTATCTGGTGCCCTGGGGAACCCAGGCGAGCGGGCGTTTTCTGGCCGCCGCCTTCCAGGCGAATCTCCGGGTGATCAGCGCAGGCAAAGCCTTTACCCAGAGTGGCCGCAAGTATCCGAACGGCACACTGATCTTGCAGGTCCAGGACAATCCGGCGTCTGTACACGATATGGTCGCCAAGCTGGTGCTGGCCACCGGAGCGGAAGTCGTGGCCATGAACTCAAGTTGGGTGGACGACGGACCCAATTACGGATCCAACCTGAACTTCAATTTGAAGAAGCCGAATATCGCCATCATCTGGGATGCGCCGGTATCCGGCGCAAGTGCTGGAGCAACGGCTTATGTCATCGAACGCCAGTTTGGCTATCCGGTCACACGCATCCGGGGCCGCAGTTTCGCCACAGCGGATCTGAGTAAGTTCCAGGTGCTGATCGTGCCGGAAAGTATCGGCAGCGGTCTCCCTGCAGAACTGGGAGCAGGTCTGCGGCGGATCAAAGACTGGGTCGCCGGTGGAGGCGTCATCGTGGGAGTGGGGTCAGCGACTGCGTTCTTGACGAATGCTCAGGTCGGGCTGCTGCCCATCCAGCAGGAGATGCTCGCGAAAGAGCCCGGCACTCCGGCTGGGACAGGACCGGCCGCTGAGCCAGGCGGCAGGCGCACGGCAACGGGTGTCACGGCCACTCCGGCAGTAAGCACGCCGGCTGGCGACGGCGGTCCCGTGGCCGGGAGAATCTTCACGAAGGAAGAAGACTATCTGAAATCGATCCAGAATGAACGCGAGTTACCAGACGATGTCGCAGGAGTGCTGTGCAAGGCCAAAGTCGATACGGAGAGCTGGATTGGCGCCGGCGCGCAGGATCATGTCAATGCGCTGGTGAGCGGGCGGGCGATCTACTCGCCCATCAAGATCGATCGCGGCATCAATGCTGCGGTGTATACCGGCCCGGGCGATCTGCTGCAGAGCGGCTACATGTGGGAAGAGAATCGCAAGCAACTTGCGTACAAACCATTCGTGGTGGTGAGCAGTGAAGGCCGAGGGCTGGTGGTCGCCTTTACCGCCGATCCGAATTATCGCGGCTACATGGACGGACTGAATATTCTCTTTCTGAATGCGATTTTGCGCGGTCCGGGAGTTGTCCGCTAGACTCACCGTCACGAGCTTATAAGATTGCCCAGTGGCTCGTCCATTACAAACTTTAATCGCATCTCCTCTCAAGCGGAGTGAATTTTGTCCGATTAGCTTAGGCAGTGCAGCAGTCTCTCTTTCTTTCGATCCTGATCGTCCTGAGCCTTGCAGTTGGGAGCAGTGCGGCGACGAAAGATGTCGATCTCGGACGGGATGTCCGGGCAGCCAAGTCGGTTGTCCTCGGAAATGTGGAACGGACCCTGAGCTATTTCGGGGAAGACGGAGAGATCTATACCGAAGTGAGCTTGCAGGTTGAGGCGAAGCTCAAGGATGGCTTCGGTATAGCAGATTTCCTGACATTCACGACGCCTGGCGGAGAGGTAGGCGACGTGGGTGTTTTGTATTCGAGCGCGCCTCGCTTTCTGACCGGAGAGCCGGTGATGGTGTTTCTCGAAGAAGCCGGACAAGGCTTGCGAGCCACGGCGAAGTACCCTATGAATCGCGAGCAGATTGCAGAGCTCGACATGACGCCGCTCGACCTTCTCGTGGAGGTGGGCCGGGTGATCGGGGAAGACAAGCGTACCCGGGTTGGGGCATGGGAGCGTGAATGGCAACGCAGCGGAGAGTTTCTTGCAAAAAATAATCAGGCCACTCCGGAAGCCAGTGCCGCTCCGGTCTGCTACAAACTATTGGGACCGAAGTGGGCGGCAAAATCGGCAAGCTACCGGCTCGACGCCAGTCTGCCGTCTGGCTTTGCCGCGGTTGTCAGCGAAGCTGCCGCATCCTGGGCGAACGCAGGATCTGCCTTCAAGTTCTCGACCGATTCTGCGAGCCCCAACACCGTCAACTATGCACCGATTGCCACCGCCGGAGTGCTCGCCCAAACTCGCGTGTCCTACCAACCCTCCACCAACACAATTGCCAGCTTTACACTCACCTTCAACACCAACTACATCTGGACCACGACAGGAGAAGCAGGGAAGTTCGACGTTCAGAATGTCGGCACACATGAACTCGGGCATGCCCTTGGCCTCGACCATCCGGTTGACGCCAGTTGCTCCGAACAAACGATGTGGGCTTCAGCATCCGCCGGTGAAACGAAAAAGCGCACGTTGGAGGCGGGAGATCAAGAAGGACAGATCACAATTTATGGCGCTGCGGCCACGGCAACTCCGGTCATTCCCACCACGCCCGCACTCGTCCCCAGCTTCACCTATGTCTATCTCTATGCCATCCCCAGAGTGAATACGGCCTTCAAGGCCGCCGTACTCGGCAAGAACTTCGACGCGAAGACGTTACAGTTTGTCTTCAAAGGTCCAGGCTGCCCGGCAGAGGGCTGCGTTGTCGATACGCCTGCCATACAACCACTGATCTCGACACAAGCCGTTGGCCCCTTCACGCCCCCGGCGATGGGGGACTATTCCCTCTATCTCCGCAATGGCCCGGCAGGAGCTCTTTCCGCGATGTCTGCAAAGTTCAGCGTCCGCTAAAGCAAATGCCCGAGCTTCGCACGCTTCACATCGAGATAATCCTGGGAATGTTCGCTACCCGGCGCAATGATCGGAACCCGCTCCGACACCCGGATATCGGCCAGCTCAAGTGCGGCAATCTTGTCCGGGTTATTGGACATAAGCCGAACAGCCGGAATCTGAAAATACTGGCAGATCGCGGCAGGAAGTCTATAGTTGCGAAGATCCACTTCGAGACCAAGCGCTTCATTTGCCTCAACCGTATCGGCGCCTTCATCCTGGAGCTGGTAGGCACGTAACTTGTTGATAATGCCGATTCCCCGCCCTTCCTTCATCTCGTAAATAATCAGGCCACGCCCCTCGGCGCCGATCGCCGCCAGCGCCATTTCCAGTTGCTCCCGGCAATCGCAACGCAAGCTGTGAAAGACGTCTCCCGTCAGGCACTGGCTGTGGATGCGGAGAATCGGCGGTGGCAAAGATCGAAGATCGCCGAGCGTCACGGCGACGGCCTCTTCCCTTTTTCCTGCGTCGAGCCATTCAAAGGCATGAATCCGGAAATGGCCGAACTTTGTGGGGAAGTCCGCTTCAGCGGCGTGAACAAGCTCCATAATAGTGGGGATACTTCCATTATGGTCGAACCGACGTTCGTCCTGCTTCTTTTCAATCTTGGCGTTGCAGCTTCTTTGGCTTCGATTCTCTCCCGCATTCCTGCCTTCCAGCGGATGTTGTTGCGGGAGCAAAGGACGATGACCCAGCGGCTGGAGATGGCGCTTGCCTTTGGAACCATCTTTGGAGCCAGTGCCGCCGCACGAGTTCTCACCGGAACCTACCAGGCCGCCGATCTGACCCTGGCCGGCGCCTATTTAGCCGGACTCCTGGGCGGCTATGTCACCGGGTTGGTCAGTGGCATCCTGATGAGCTTGCCGGCCATGTTTGCCCAGGAGCTTCTCGCCATGCCCCTCTATGCAGGCATCGGCGTCATTGGCGGCCTGGTGCGCGACTTCGCCCCCAACCCCGAAGAAATCTGGCGTTATTCTCCGCTCTTCGACATTCTGGGCTTCTGGCGCGTCCTGCGGAATCGTGCGCTGGCGCCGGCCTGGCGCTACCGGATTCTCATTACCCTCGGCGTCCTGGTGGCTGAGAGCCTGCGGCTCACAGGGCAACTTCTCTTCAAGAGCAAAATTGTTCACAACAAGATCATCTTTAGTCCGGTCAGCCTCAATGACACGCCCCTCAGCCTTTGGATTGGCGCACTCTGCGGCACCTCTATCTTTTGCACTCTGCTGCCAATCAAGATCTGGAACACCACCCGCATGGAAAGCATGCTGTCACGGCAGCAACGGCTGATTGCAGAAGCAAGACTGGCAGCACTCACCAGCCAGATCAATCCGCACTTTCTATTCAACACCCTGAATAGCGTCTCCAGCCTGATCCGCATCGATCAAGACCGGGCGCGCGCCATGATCTACAAGCTATCGAATGTGCTGCGCCGCGCCATGAAGAACACCGACAACTTTGCGCCGTTACGGGATGAACTGGCCTTCATCGACGATTATTTCTCGATCGAACTCGTCCGCTTTGGAGAAAAGCTCCGCTTTGTCCGTGATGTCGCAGCCAACACCCTGGACGTCCTGGTTCCGTCGATGGTGCTGCAGCCGCTGATCGAGAACTCGATCAAGCATGGGCTCGCCGGAAAGCTCGATGGCGGCACGATTTGGCTACGCGCCTCCATTGTCGATGAGAACCGTCTGCTGCTGGTGGTGGAAGACGATGGCGAAGGAATTCCGGAGGAAAAAATGGCCGATCTTTTCGGAACCGGGAGTGGAATCGGCGTCTCCAATGTGAAAGCGCGCCTCGAAGTCCTGTTCAGCAACAGCTACCGGATGTCGGTGGACAGCCGTCTCGGCCATGGAACCCGCACAGAGATTGAAATTCCGGCCAGCAAAACGGCCATAACTGGAATACACTAACAGTTGCGTTGACAAATCTCGAAGGTATTCTCGAAAACTGGCGGACCGAGAGGATCCCAGTCACGATCGCCAATCGGACACGCCGTATCTACAGTCTTGTAGCAGGCGTCTATCCGGTTTCGAGCTATCTCTTTCACGCTAAGGCCCACCGCATCGCGCTCGATTTTGCCGCGATCAAGGATGGCATGAACGTGTTGGAAGTAGCGGTCGGGTCTGGTGAAATGTTCTCGCGCATCGCAGAGCGAAACAGCAAAGGCCTGAATGTAGGTGTGGATATCTCCCCGGAGATGGCCGCGATGACCATGCAACGCATGCGTCGGGAACACCCCAAGATCAATTGCACAATCGAGGCATCGGATGCGCGCATGATGCCCTTCCGCGACCAAAGCTTTGACGCGGTGATGTGCTGTTACCTGCTTGAACTCCTCGCCTCAAACGACATTGTGCGCACGCTCAATGAAGTGAAGCGCGTATTGAAGCCCGGTGGCACCTTTACCTTGATCATGATTGGCCAGAATCGCGAATACTTCAATCGTGCCTATCGGGTTGCGTCCAAGCTTGTTCCAGCCTTCTGGGGCCAGCAAATGGACAAACGGGGGATTGAACTCCTCGAAGCCTGCGGCTTCACGACGGAAAAAGAGCGCACCATCACACAAACGCTCTATCCATCACGCATCGTTCTAACGCGGCGCCATTCGTAAGGCGCCATCGAGCCGCACCACTTCGCCGTTCATCATCCGGTTTTGCACCAGATGCAGAGCAAGGCTCGCAAACTCGGAGGGTTCTCCCAGGCGGGCAGGAAAGGGCACAGTCGCAGCCAATTGCTTCATTGCTTCTTCCGGTAAGCCCGCTAATAAAGGTGTGTGAAAGAGTCCCGGAGCAATCGCGAGGACTCGAATCCCAATCCGGGCAAACTCGCGGGCCAGCGGAAGAGTCATGGCGGCAACCGCACCTTTCGATGCGGCATAGGCAGCCTGTCCGATTTGTCCATCAAAGGCGGCCACGGAACTGGTGTTCACAATCACGCCCCGCTCCCCGTCTGGCCCTGGTTCATTCTTCGCCATCATTGCGGCAGCAAGACGGGTGACGTTGAAAGTTCCCAACAAGTTGATGCGCAATACGCGCTCAAAGCGCTCCAGATCAAGCGGGCCGTCTTTGCCAAGAGTCCGTTCGGCTGTCGCAATCCCCGCGCAATTGATCGCGATATCCAGCCGTTCCCCTTCGTCCAGCGCAGCTAGAACATCGGCCTCGTCGCAGACATCCGTGCGGCAGAACTGCGTGAGCGCCCCCAATTCATGCGCAAGGGCAGTGCCCTTCTCTTCGTTCAGATCGGCAATCACAACCGTACACTGCGCAGCCGCCAGCGCACGCACACAGGCTTCGCCGAGACCGGAAGCCCCACCAGTGACAATCGCGGTTCGGCCAGCCAGGGTCATGGTTTAGTGTCCTTCAGCCTCAAGAAAACGTTCTGCTTCAATTGCGGCCATGCAACCGGCGCCGCTGGCCGTGATGGCCTGCCGGTACTGCCGGTCTTGCACGTCACCCGCGTGGAAGACGCCAGGAATGTTCGTACGCGCCCCCCCATGAGAGAGAATATACCCCTCTTCATCGAGATCCAACTGCCCAATGAATGGCTTCGTATTGGGAATATGTCCGATCGCGACAAAGAAGCCGTCGACTTCCTGGTGCGTCACCTCGCCAGTCACCAGATTGCGCAGCTTCGCCGCGCCCACCACACCAGTCGCGTTCGCCACCACTTCATCCACCACCGTATTCATCACCATCTGCACCTTCGGGTTGGCAGCCACACGCTCGATCATGATCTTTGAGCCACGGAACTGCTCGCGCCGGTGCACCAGCATAACGTTCGAGAAACGGGTTAGGAAGTTTGCTTCCTCAAGCGCGCTATCCCCACCGCCCACCACCATGATCTTCAGGTTGCGATAGAAAAAACCGTCGCAAGTGGCGCAGGAGCTGACACCCTTGCCGATCAGATGTTGCTCGCCAGGAATGCCGAGCCAGCGCGCACTGGCGCCAGTGGCCACAATCAGCGTGGCGGTTTCAATCCACTCGCCATCGACATTCAGGCGGAATGGCCGCTTCGACAAGTCGGATTCAATCACGGTGCCGTGGCGGAATTCCGCGCCAAAGCGCTCCGCTTGCAGCTTCATATTCTCAACCAGCTGCGGCCCCATGATGCCTTCGGGGAAGCCGGGGAAATTCTCCACTTCCGAGGTAATCGAAAGTTGGCCCCCGGGCTCGCGGCCCATCAGGACAAGAGGCTTCAGGCCAGCCCGGGCCGTATAAATCGCTGCGGTATTGCCCGCGCAGCCGGAACCGAGAATCACGACATTATGCATAAAGACAAGTGCAGGGCCGCCCGGGTGATCCGTGCGGCCCTGCTTCAAGTTTACAACTCAGAAGCTTCTGTGACTACTTCTTACGACGAAGGCGAAGCCCCATCAGCAGCAAGCCACCGGACATCAATACATAAGTTGACGGTTCCGGCACGCCAGTGAGCAGGTCATTGCCGCAGGTGGAGTCCGTAAAGTACGGAGTCACGGCGCCGCTGGCAATGCCCTGGAGGAAGCTCAGCCATTCGCCGGTTGCCGAATGAGAAATCTCGATCTTGACGCTGAACTCCGCAGTGCTGCAAGCACTAGAAGTACAGTTGCCATTGAAGGTGGGGGTGCTGGTGCCAGCAATCCAGCTCGACACGGAACCCGTATCATTCTTCAGCCAGACACTTCTGCCCGCGCCATAGTTCCCGGCGCCATAGCCACTGCTGAGGTTGGTGGAGGTCAGAATCGAGATGCCATTGCCGATCTTGTAGATATCGCCAGCATCGACCGCCGCATTGCCGGTAGAGGTGCCATTGAACTTGGTGCCCCCGTGCGTGATGAGAGGGATGCCATAGGCAATTGCGCCCCCTTGGACCAGGAAGAGATCGGCAGCTGAAATCTGAAGTCCGGACAGTGTGTAGGGGCCCAGGGTGTTGGACCCAAAATTGAAGTTGAGCGTCGCGACAAACTTACCAGTAAAGTTGCCGCCGCTCTGTACAGCATCGAGCGAGATGTTCTGGATCTGGAAATTCTCCTTCAGCCCGTAGAGATTCGGGTCAGAACTCGAATACCAATAATTGTTGTTGTAAACCATTGGGGTTGCAAAAACCCCCGAGGTGAGGAAGGTGGAGAGCAGGAGCAGGCGCTTCATTGTAGTTCGGTATCTCCTTTGTTCTACCTGAGAATAAATCTCAGGGAAAGGACCTAGATACGGAACTATCTATGTTTTGGTACTAGAACCCTACTTGCGGAGGGTTAGCCCCCCAATCCCCCCCCCTCAAATGCGGGTGAGAAGAGTATGGGCCAGCCAAGCGAAAACATAGGCTAAAAAGCCCATATAAACGAACTGATAGATGGGCCACAGCCAGGTGCCCGTCTCCTTCCGCACGACGGCTAGCGTGGACATGCACTGCAAGGCAAATGCGAAAAAGATGAGGAGCGCCACAGCAGCGGGTAGATCGAGATCGCGTTTGAGGGCAGCCTGCAAGCCTTCGGAATTTTCTTCTCCCTGAATGCCATAGATCGTTCCTAGCGTTCCAATGATCACTTCGCGAGCAGCCAGAGAACTGATGAGGCCGACGCCGATGCGCCAATTGAAGCCAAGCGGCTGGATGACAGGCTCAATCACCTTGCCCAGTTGACCCGCATAGCTTTCTTCAATCGGCGGATTGGTCCCTGCTTGCTGCGGGAGATGCGCAAGAGTCCAAAGGATGATGCTGGTGAGAAGAATGGTGGTGGAGGCGCGCTTGAGGAAGATCTTCGCGCGATCGAGTAGCCGGTACAGGACGCCCAGGAGCTTGGGAACGCGATAGGGAGGCAGTTCGAGCACGAAAGGTGTCGCTTCTGATTTGAAGATCGTGCTCTTCAGCAAGCGCGCGGTCCCGGCAGCTGCAGCAAAGGCCAGAACATAGAGACCGAGCATCACCGCGGCCCGGACACTAAAAATGCCACCGAGAAGCGGCTGATTCGGAATGAATGCCGCGATCAGCATCGTGTACACCGGCAAGCGGGCAGAACAGGTCATCAGCGGCGTAATGAGAATCGTGGCGATCCGGTCACGTTTGTTCTCGATCGTGCGCGTGGACATGATCGCCGGAATGGCACAGGCATAGCCACTGAGCAGCGGAATGAAACTCTTCCCCTGCAATCCCACCTTCGCCATGGTTCGATCGGCAATCACAGCCGCGCGGGCTAGATAACCGGAATCCTCCAGCACTGCGATGAATGCGAAAAGGATGAGAATCTGCGGCAGAAAGACAATGACGCTGCCCACCCCGCCCCAGACGCCCTCAACAAGCAAAGCGCGGAACCAGGTCTCGGGAAGACTCGCCTCGATCCACTTGCCACTGATCTGGACGGCCGCCTCCACCATCTCCATCAGAGGCTGCGCCAGGGTAAAGATGCTTTGGAATACGGCCAGAACGACAAACAAAAAGAGCAGCGGACCAAAAATGCGGTGGAGGAAAATACGATCCAGCCGGCGCGACCATTCGGGCGGGGCGGGTTCGTTGTAGCCAGCTTTTGCAGCCAGTTGCCCGCTCCACCGGCGGCAACTCGGAATATTATTCAAAACCGGCAGCTCCACCCGTGTCGGAGCAGGAATCGTCTTCGACAGAAAGGCGCGGACTTCGTTGATTCCAGTGCCATTGGCCGCACTGATCAGCATCACCGGAGCACCCAGCTGATCGGCAAGCGCGAGAGGATCGACAGAGCCGCCCCGGCGGCTGAGGTCGTCGGACATATTCAGCAGGACGAGAGTCGGAATCCCCAAACTCAGCACGGGAGCGGCCAGCATGAGTTGCCGGGGAAGACTTGTGGAATCGAGGATCAGCAGAACCGCATCCGGTTTGGGCAGATTCGGCATCAGTCCTTTGAGAACATCGTGCGTCACTTGCTCATCCTCGGTACGAGGGTCGAGGGAGTACACGCCAGGAAGATCCACCACCGTAACCTCGCGGATGAGATCGACGCGAACGGTGCCAATATGCTGCTCGACAGTGACGCCCGGGTAATTCGCCACCTTCTGGCGCAATCCCGTCAAACGATTGAAGAGAGTCGACTTGCCCGTATTGGGCGGCCCAATCAAAGCGACAAGCCGGTGATCTGCAGGGTTTACAATATCAGGGAGAGTTGCCGAGGCTCCGCTGTGACAATCACTCATGGTTAGGAGTTCTCAATCTCGAGGAGAATTTTCAAGCAAGTCTCACGGCGCAGGGCGATTTCCGTTCCGTCCACCCTGTACACCGTCGGGTCTCCGGCAGGTGCGACATGAGCCGCTTCTACCTCACAACCGGGAATCATGCCCATTAGCATCAGCCGATGGCCCATTTCTTCGGGAAGTTCGAAATGTCCGATAATCGCTCTTTCGCCCTTGGCGAGCTGAGCCAGAGATCTAGCGGGGATATTCACTTGACAATGTACTCACAGTATAGCCACAAAGGTGGCACCAAACACCGATGGATCGGCTATTTAGCGCTCGCACTCTTTGCAACTCAACTGCAAGCTCAAGTGCTCGATGCAAACTTTCTGAGCGGCCGTTACGGCTTCCGGCAAGTCCTGGTCTCCACCAATACGGCGGGCCAGCCAATCGAATCGCGCAGCCTGGTGGGTGTATTCAGTTTTGACGGGAAAGGAAGTTTTTCTTACCAGGCGACGCGCAATCTTGGCAATTCCGCGCCCAACCAGTCCTCGGGAAGCGGCACCTATACCGTAGCGCCCAATGGGTTTGTTTCGATGACCAATCCGCTCGATGCGAACTCGCGGCTGAATTTGCGTCTCGGCAACGGCATCCTACTGGGCGGCACGACGGAATCCTCCGGAAATGTTTTCGATTTGATGATCGCAGTTCAGCTACCCGCGCTGGCCGCTTCCAATGCAACGATCAATGGCAGCTATGTGGGCACCTCCATTGAGTTCCCCAACGGCATCTTCTTCAACATCAAGAACAGCTTCTTTCGCTTTACCTCCGGCGGCCAGGGCACCATCGGACTGGTGAACAGTTCGGGGCAGGCGGTGCAAAGCGGCAAGCGCGTGCAACAGCAGGCAATCGGCCCCACAATCTACAGCCTCAACAATGACAGCTCCGGGTTGCTCGTCTTTCCGGTGACAGCTCCATACACCAGCAGCGCCCAATTGTTGCTAGGGGACAAGCAAATCTATGCCTCCGCCGGAGGTGAATTTATCATTGGCGGCTCCACCTCGCAGGGTGCCCACGATATCTTTTTCGCGATGAAGACGGTGGCGGCTCCAGTTTCCAATGCCAACTTCAAGGGGCTCTATTTCGGAGCCAGCCTGAAAGTCGATCAGTCGCGGCCCTCTAATTTTGTGGGCGCGGCGAATGCACTCGGCACCGGACAGGCAGTCTGGAGCCGCCGCGTACGCCTTCCAGAAGGGATTGTCGACGCGACCGCCTTAAACAACTATTCGATTGGCAACGATGGCGTAGGTACCTTGTCCAATAATCGCTTTGCGCTCAGCAGCTCTGGCAATGTGTTTCTGGCGAGCGGAACTTCGGTAGCGGAATCGGACAATTACGAATTGATGGTGGGAGTCAAGGCCCGCGATCTGACCGGTAGCGGCATCTTCCTCAACCCTGCGGGAGTGCTCAATGCGGCAAGCTTTGCACCGGTAGGCAACCCCATCGCACCCGGCCAGTTTCTTTCGCTCTTCGGAACAGGACTGGGACCGGCCGCCCCCGTGCTGGCCACCGCCCCTTTCCCCAAAGCACTAGCCGGCGTGAGCGTTACGATCCAGGATCGCCCTGCCCCTATCTACTTCGTCAGTGCTTATCAGATGAGCGTGCTGGTGCCTTTTGCAACTTCCGGGACCACAGCGGAAGTGGTGGTAAAAATTGGAGACCAGGAAAGCAACCGGGTCACCGTTCCCGTGGCACGCACGGCACCGGGCGTATACAGCCTTTCTCAGAATGGAATCGGAGCGGGCGCGATTTTGAAGTCAGACTATTCGCTAGTAACGGCAAGCAATCCAGCCAACCGCAATGATGTGGTGCAGGTCTATTTGACTGGTCTGGGGGAACTGAATCCGGCTCTTGTAGATGGGGCACCCGCTTCGACGTCAACGTTGAGCCGGGTGACGGACACCGTGAATGCTTATGTGGGAGGAGTGAAGGCGGTGGTGACTTTCGCCGGAGCGGCGCCAGGCTTTGCAGGACTTTATCAGATGAATATTGTGATCCCAGCGGCAGCACCCAGTGGATCGGCTGTGCCGCTGGCAATCGAGACATCTTCGAGCTTCCACGACATGGTGGATATCGCAATCCACCCTTAAACGGAGGGCTGGCGGCTAGGAAAAGCTGGCCAGACCATCGGCCTCATCGTCAAACACTTCAAAGACAGTGTAGAGTTTGGTGATCTGCAGCAGATCCTGCACGCGCTTGGTCAGGCTCAGGAGCTTCAACTTGCCACCTGCATTGGATACGGTGGTGTATCCGCTCACCAATTCACCGATGCCGGAGCTATCGATATAGCTGACCTCACCCAGATTCAGCAGAATCTTTTTGTCGCCCTTATTGACCAGGTCCTTGATGGTGTCACGAAATGCGCTGGATCCTTCACCCAGCGTGATGCGGCCGGCCGCATCGATTACCGTGACATCGCCAACCTGGCGAGTATTGATCGTAACGCTCACAGTTAATTCCTCCTTTGGAAAGCCAGAAAATCAAGATTCATGAAGCCGCTTGATCATGCGGACCATCGTACCCTGCGGACTTCGAGAGAAGTGCTCACATTCGTCCATAAAGGCACGCATGAGTAACAAGCCTCGGCCGGACTGCTTGAGCAGGTTCTCCTGCGCCAGCGGATCAGGCACTTCGGATTCGTCAAAACCATTGCCCTCATCCCCGATCGACACGGTCAGGCTATCCGGAGTGGCTTCGAGCTTGAGATAGACCTTTTTGCGCGAATTGTACTGATTCCCGTGCGCAACGGCGTTCACCATACACTCACGGACGGCCATGGAGATCGAATTCTGGTCATCTTCGTCAAAACCAATCTTGCGCGCGAATTCGATCACGGCTTGATCGGCCAAATCCACGCTGTCGAGCGTAGAATCGAGCTGGTGTTCTTTCGATTCCTGTTGAAATGAAGCGGCCATGGGTGAAGCCCGTAGATTCATTAGCTTGTCAGGCAGGAAGAGTGGCTGTCAAGTCGGAAAACCCTTGAAGAATAGGAGTTGCGGCTGCCTGAAAGAAAGTATCAGATAATTGCTCCTGACTTTATCTCGCTCTCCTAGGTGGTGTTGGATGTGGAAGGTGTTACTGAATCTGCTGTTTTGCACCGTGGCGTCGGCCCAGGTGTATTGGTACACGACGGAGTTGAAGAGCTTTGCGTTGAACCGGCCATACTCGTTCAACTTGCTGGTATCTAGCAATTCCGGAATTGCCAGATACCATTTGCAGAGCGGTACACTGCCACCGGGGATCAACTTGGATGGCGGAGGTCTGCTCTCGGGAACGCCGACAGCACTCGGGACGTTCCAGTTTACGCTTCGCGCGACCAACGCACAGGGCGCCACGGCGGATCAACCATTCAGCGCTCGTGTGAACAGTGCGCCAACCCAGTTGAGCTTCTCCCCTCTCAGCTTCCCGGCAGGCACAGTTGGGGACGGCTATCGAAGCGAGATTGCGATCAATGGTGCAGAGGGCCCATACCTGGCCGCCCTTGCCAGCGGGAGCCTTCCACCAGGCATCATCATGATTCCACATGGCGATTACCGTCTGGAGCTGATAGGTACCCCGTTCTTACGTGGGGTCTTTCCCTTCACCCTCCGCGTTACGGACAGCTACGATCAGGTTTACAACCTGCCCTACTCGATCACGATCTCAGGAGCAAAACTGACGATCCTGCCGGACTTTCTGCCTCCTGCCAGCCTCAATGTCGACTACAGTGTGCAACTGACAGGCAGTGGAGGAGTCGCCCCCTACCGTTTCGAGATCGCCAACTTCGGCACCAATGACTATCGCGTGAGTCCCTCCGGGTTGCTTCAGACCTATCAGATCAAGACAGGTCCTGTTCCGATCGCCATTCGGGTCACCGACGCCCTCGGCGCAACGATTGTCCAGCAATACACGCTGTTGGTTCAGATCGGCAAGATGGAGTTGTATCGGTCCGAGGCGCCCAACGCGATTGCATTCGAGCCTTACGAGTATGCACTGGAGATCATCGGAGGCTTGTCGCCCTTTCGTTGTTCCAGTGGAGGAGCAGCTTATCCAAGCGGTCTCTCGATCGGGAGTAATTGCAAGCTGAGCGGCACGCCGCAACAAGCGGGCTCCTACCGGATCCCGGTAGTAGTCGCCGATAGTAGCGGGCAACAGGAAACTCTGACCCTGAACCTCACCGTGCAAGCTCTTCCACTCACGGTACAGTCCGACGATCCGCTTTTTTTTGAAAGAGAGAACGACTCTACGGTATTCCGCGCCCGCGGAGGCAAACCGCCCTATCTATTCAGTGTCGTAGGCGGGGCCCTTCCGGTGGGGCTCCGCCTGCTGACCAATGGGCAGGTAGCGGGGAACCCCAGACAAGTGGAGCATCAAAGCTTCACGGTTGAGGTCACCGATAGCCTGGGCGCTTCTCTGGTAAAGGAGTTGACCATCCAGACGAGGATCATTAGCTGGCCTTTTGCTTCTCTTATTTACCCCCAACCTGTTCTTGGGGAAAGTTACTACTTCTATATGGGAAGTGGGCGCCCGGAAGAATTGGTTGCACCTGTCACCGTCACACTCGTGAGCGGACAGTTGCCGCCCGGCTTGCGGCTCTCGGACAATGGCCTGCTGCAAGGCATCCCCACAGCAGTGGGCGAATACTCATTCCGCTTGCAGTTGCAGGATGCGCGGGGCGTTCGACAAGAGATGCCCCTCAATCTTGCCGTCGCCGCCAATGCACTTCGGGTAGTCGACTTCTATAGCAATGCCCAAGTCGGAAAGCCTTATCTGAACTACATCACGACACACGGCGGCAAAGCACCCTACGAGTACACGATGCTGCCGGCCGGTTTCTTTCCTGCCGGACTCAGCCTAGGCAGCGACGGTAAGATCTCCGGCACGCCGACGGGGGCAGCCGCTACTTACTACTTCCAACTGCGCGTGCGCGATGCATTGGGGCGAAGCACCATCGCAACACCGATGATTCAAGTGGCGAGTGCGAGCACAGCAACACGCCTTGCCACCGAGGACCCAGGGCCCCGATTCCTCATCGATGACACCAACTCGGAGACCGGGCATTTAAAAGCCGCCCGGCGAGGCCAAGCCTATTCGGACACCGTAAGCATTCGCGATGCGTTTCGCTACTCTCTAGCAGAGGGCGTTCCGATGCCTCCCGGCCTAAGCTTGAGTTCCTCCGGAGGGATCAGCGGCACACCCAGCCGGACGGGAGTCTTCAGCTTCCGCGTCATCGGCCAAACTTCGGCCAGTTTTTCGACTCCGAGAACCTTCACCATTCTGATCGGAAACGACGGACCACTTCCGCTCGGCTCTCCCAGGCTCAGCGCCGCACAGCGCGATACGCCCACCGTAAAGTTGCTCGAACTCTCTGGAGGAACGCCGCCTTATCGGGGGCAGTGGATCAGCGGTAACATTCCGCTGGGCCTCGAGTTTGTAACCGACGCCAATGGAGCGCTGACCTTGTCCGGAATGCCCTCTAAGAGCGGTTCCTTCTCCGCCATGGCGCGCGTCACCGACCGGAACGGATTGACGAATCTCATTCCCATGGAACTGGACGTCCTCTCCTGGGCCATCAGCGGCTATCCCGGTTGGAGTGCCAATTGGCGGGGATCTGTTGAAAAAGGCGTCGTAGGACAAGCGTTCCACATGCAGCGAAGTCCTGCCTACGGAACCCCACCTTATGTCTATCGCTTTGAATATGGAGATCCAGTCCCTGGCCTCAGTCTCGATCGGAATGGCGAGTTGAAAGGGATCCCCCTGGTTGCCGGAGACTACCAATTCTATGCCATCATCACGGACTCACGAGGCAATATGGCGATGACGAGCTATCTCGTCAACATCGCCGCCACTGCGGGCGCGATGGGAAACGTGACCACCTTCCCCTCCATCGAAACGCTCTATCGTCCCTATTATCGAGATCTCGGAGTGGGCGGGGGAGCTCCGCCTTATCAGATTGAGATCCTTCGGGGGAGCCTTCCGATGGGCCTGGAATTCCTGTCGCGGGGGGCAATCAGCGGCCCCCTACTGGTTCCCGGCAACTTCTCAGCAACGGTGCGGATCCGCGACGGCATCGGCCAGATGCTGGATCGCGAAGTGGAAGTCAAAGTACCGAAGCCGACGCGGTTGAATCCCGCCAGAACCTTCACGGCCTACAATGCACGAATTCCGCTCTCCGGTTGGCGATCGCCCTCGGAGTTTCGCGTGAGTCTGGACAGTCTCGGTCAGTTGCCCGAAGGAATGCGCTTGCTGCCCGACGGCACCCTAGTCGGCACTCCGCTCAGCAGTGGAGAATATACCTTTGTCGTAACGGCGGTCGACGCCGGAGGAAACGACAGCATGCTGAGTTTCATCCTGCCGGTGGAATCCAGTTCGACTCTGACCTTCGTCCGCAAGAGTTTGCCGGGCGCAAGCGTCGGCGCTGCTTATTCCCAGCCCCTTCCGGTCAAAGGCGCAATCGGGACGCTGCGCTACGGACTGCGCGCGGGTTCGTTGCCGCCAGGCTTGGACTTATCGACAACAGGAGTCCTCAGCGGCACGCCCGAGCAGTCCGGCCTCTGGATTGTTCTCGTTCAGGCGAAGGACAGCAATGGCGCCGAGGTCACGCATCAAGTGGAGATTGTAATTGCGCCGAAAGGCTACCCGCAGGTCGCGGCGTTGTTGAGTGCGGCCAGCTATGAGGGAGAAACGATTGCACCGGGCGAAGTGGTCGTGGGCTTTGGCAGTGGCCTGGGGCCCACCTCGATTCAGACCTTTGCGCTCGATGCGAAAAACCTCGTACCAACCACGCTAGGCGGGACCAGGGTGTTGGTGGACGGAGTCGCCGCGCCGCTGCTCTATACGCTGGCCGGGCAACTGAGCTGGATCGCGCCCTGGAATCCCGATCTGGTCACCGAGCGCACGATTGCGATTGAGCGCGATGGCAAGCAGTCTGCACCCTATCGCCTGGTGACGCAGCCGGCAAAGCCCGCGCTATTTACCGTCGATTCCTCAGGCGCGGGACAAGCCGCCGCGCTGAATGAGAATGGGAGTCTGAATGGGGCAACGAATGCGGTGAGGCGCGGCTCGATTCTGGTTCTGTATTTGACGGGTGCGGGCGACGTCGATCCGCACGGAGTGCCCGGTGCCGTGGCCCCGGGCGTCGGTCAATTGCGGCTACCGGTGAGTGTGACGATTGGCGGCGTTCCGGCGGAGATTGTCTATGCCGGACATGCACCAGGATTGATCGAAGGTGTGACGCAGATCAACGCGAAGATCCCGGCGGCAACGCCATTTGGGGTGCAGGAGATTCGCGTGAAGGTGGATCGTTACGAAAGCCCGGCGAAGGTAACGGTCGCGGTGCAGTGAGGGCCACAGCTCATCACGGGTAAGGCGATAGGAGAATTTGAGATCGGAGACCACTTGCTCAAAGATATTGAGACTGGCAGACCAACTGAGTGTCGTCCAGCGGTTGAAAGCACTCCGACGATCGCGAACATATCGCCAATGGGCTGGAACCGAATCGTAAGTGGATGGCTGCGGATGAGTTTCGCATCGACTCTGTGCGGCGATCTATATCTTCGATCTTTTCGTCGAGTTCGTAAAGTTCTGCAGGAGCGCATTGCGCTCTACTTTCTCATCGCCCCGTTCACAAAATCGACAATCCGCTCGACACATTGCTGCGGCTCGCATTGCAGTACCAAGCGGGGCGAGTTGATCTGTTCGACTTGCAGTTGTGGATAGGGGGATCTTAAGAAGCTGAGCAGCCAGTCTCCGATGAGGGACAAAGCTTGCGCGGAAGGCTGCCAGTACCTCGAAGCGGCTGGACAGCGCAGGCATCGAAATCTCGTGGATCGCAGCTTTTGCCCGATGATCCAATCGGATACAGAGAAAATCGGCACGAGTACCGCAAGGAAGCGCAGCAGCGGCGGCGGGATGGGTGCCTGGCCGAAGCTGGCGCAGAGGACCAGTGCGACAGACAGGTTTCCGCTTCGAGCAGCGATTTGCAAAGCAAGCGGACCAGAGAAAGATTCCGCAACGACGAGCTACGGCTCATCGGTCGGAAGCGCGGCAACAATTTTTTGCTCCAAAAACGCCGCATCGGTGCGTTCCGTACCGGGTAAGACACAACGATCGCTTGGCGTCTGCGCGAGGATGCCATCAAACAAGCGCCCGCCCTGTGCCATCCGGGCCCGGATCTCACAGTTTCGATTGTGGCATCGCCGGGCCCCCGCAAGCATGCGAAAATCAGGGCTTCCTATGCCAGAATTGCGACGCGATCCGGTGACCGGACGCTGGGTGATCATTTCCGTCGAACGGGCTCGCCGGCCGTCAGACTTTGTCCGCGTGCCCGTCGCCGGCCCGACCAACCGGTTCTGTCCCTTTTGTACCGGTCATGAATCGAAAACACCGCCGGAGATCCTTGGGTTTCGCCCCGATGGCGGCGAGCCGAACGATCCCAATTGGAGTTTGCGCGTCGTGCCCAACAAGTTCCCCGCCCTGCGCGTCGAAGGCAACCTCGATCGCATCGGCGACGGGCTCTATGACCGGATGAACGGCATTGGCGCGCATGAGGTGATCATCGAAACGCCGAAGCACGAGTTGTTTCTCTCTGAGTGTTCTGAGAAAACCATCGAAGAAGTATTTTGGGCCTTTCGCGAACGCATCCGCGATCTGAAGCGCGACACGCGCATGCGCTACATCGTCTGCTTCAAGAACCATGGCGAGTTGGGCGGCGCGACGCTCGAGCATACGCATTCGCAGATCATTGGCCTGCCCATCGTGCCTAAGCGGGTGCAGGAAGAAATTGATGGTTCCCGCCGCTACTTCGACTTCCGCGAGCGCTGCATCTGGTGCGACATGATTCGCCAGGAGATGGAAAGCGGCACGCGGATGATCCTAGAGACCGATCACTTTGTCGCCGCCTCGCCCTATGCCCCGCGCTTCCCCTTTGAAACCTGGGTGATGCCGCGTCATCATGGCAGCCACTTTGAAGACAGCACGCCGCAGACCATCCACAATCTCGCCTGGGTGATGCGCACGCTGCTGCGCCGCATCGACAAGGTGCTCGAGCGTCCTAGCTACAACTTTGTCATCCACACGGCGCCGGTCCAGGAAGGAGCCATGGAGCATTTCCATTGGCACATTGAGATCATCCCAAGACTGACGAAGATCGCTGGTTTTGAGTGGTGTACCGGCTTCTATATCAATCCCACACCGCCCGAAGAAGCATCGCGCTTCTTGCGCGACGCCGGCATGGTCTGAGTGTCTTAAAATCGTGGGAACGTTTTGGCGGAATTAGCGAAGGAAAAGATCGAGATGACAAGACGAGAAATGACAATGGCCAGTCTGGCCGCAGCGGCTGTGAGTGCAAACGCGGATACGATGACCGAGACACGCCTGGACCCAGTCGCCTATTCGCGCGAGCGCTATGCACAAGCGCCGCTGAAGATGAAGTTCACCGCCAACAATCCGGC
Source organism: Bryobacter aggregatus MPL3 (assembly GCF_000702445.1). NCBI lineage: Bacteria > Pseudomonadati > Acidobacteriota > Terriglobia > Bryobacterales > Bryobacteraceae > Bryobacter > Bryobacter aggregatus. The sequence goes on along the minus strand of NZ_JNIF01000003.1, from coordinate 3,669,736 downwards.
TGAGGTGCGAGCCTGGCAACGTAAGTTGCGCGCCAAGCTGACAGAACTCGTAGGAGGCATCCCAGAGAAGCGGGTGGCGTTGCGCCCGCAAGTCCTCGAGACCATGGACTTCCCCACCTACACCCGCGAGAAGATCATCTTCACCAGCCGCGAGGGCATGGAAGTCTTCAGTTATCTGGTGAAGCCGAAAAACGTCGCCGGTCCCCTTCCTGTGATGATTTGTGTCCCCGGACATGGCCGCGGGGTCGACGATATCGTGGGCATCGACGAGAACGGGAAACAACGCGCGGTGGCCGCTGGCTATCAGAATGATTTTGCGCTGCAGTTTGTCGCCAAGGGCATTGCGGCATTGGCGATTGAACCGCTTGCCTTTGGCCATCGGCGCGATCCGATCAACGCGGCCAAGAGCGCGACCCAAAACAGTTGCCAGCCCGCCGCGGGCGCCGCACTGTTGTTTGGCGAAACGATGATCGGCTGGCGTGCTTACGACGTCATGCGTTCCGTCGACTACATCGAGACGCGTAAGGACTTGAATGCAAAGCGCGTGGGTTGCGTGGGCATTTCCGGTGGCGGCACTTGCACCTTGTTTGCCACCGCGCTCGACACACGCATCAAGGCGGCGATGGTTTCCGGCTATCTCTGTACCTTCCGCGATTGCATCCTGAGCCTGGCGCATTGCATGGACAACTACGTCCCGGGCATCCTGAACTGGGCGGAGATGAGCGATGTGGCGGGCCTGATCGCTCCCCGTCCGCTCTTTGCCGAAACGGGCGAACTCGATCGGATTTTCCCGTTAGCAGGTTTCAAAGAGGGCGCAGCGGCAACAAAGAAAATCTACGACACGCTGGGCGCAGGCAGCGATTTTGCAACCGAAGTTCATCCTGGCGCGCATGTGTTCCATGGCGCCAAAGGAGTGCCGTTCCTAGCGGCTCATCTCTAATGCGAATTGCTCTCTTTCTCCTTTTCACGTCACTCAGCTTTGGAGCGGTCACCAAGATTTACGTCGAAGATCGAGGCGACGTGGAAGGAGGAAAGAGCTTTGGGTCCCCTGGCCCCTATGAACGTGTGGTTGCGAAAGCGCATTTCGCAATCGATCCGAAACTGCCCGCCAACCAGATCATTCGCGACCTCGATCGCGCGCCTGTCGATGACAAGGGACTCGTCCGTTTCAGCGCCGACCTCTATGTGCTGAAGCCGCGCGATCCCTCGAAGGGCAATGGGTCGATTCTGTTCGAGGTCTCCAATCGCGGAGGCAAAGGGCTGCTCAGCATGTTCCAAGGCAGCAACAGCTACCTGATGGAGCAGGGTTACACGTTGGTTTGGGTGGGGTGGCAGTGGGATGTGCCAGCGTCGCCCGAACTGCTGCGCGTCTATCCTCCGATCGCTCAGGGCGTCGAGGCGCTGATTCGCAGCGAGTTTGTCCCGCACGCCAAAGCCTTGTCGATGAGCTTGGGCGATCGCAACATGCAGGCCTATCCGGTAGCGAGTGGATTGAAGCTCACAATTCGCGATTCGCGCGATGGCAAACGGCAGGAAATCGGCGAAGGTTGGCAGTTGAACACTGCCAAGACGGCCATCGAAATGCCCGGCGGCTTCCAGCCCTATCAGATTTACGAGGCGACCTACCAGACCCGGAACCCCGCTGTGTCAGGTACCGGGCTCGCTGCCATTCGCGACGTGATCAGCTTCCTGAAGTACGAGAACAATGGCCTCATTCTCTTGGGCGACCAGGCCCGCTATCTCAAACGAGCCATCGCCTTTGGCACCTCGCAAAGCGGGCGGCTCTTGCGCCAGTTCCTCTACGACGGCTTCAACAGCGATGAGAAGGGCCGCAAGGTTTTTGAAGGCGTGTGGGCCAATGTGGCCGGGGCGGGCCGGGGCAGCTTCAACATCCGCGGCGCACAACCGAGCCGCGACGGGCATCCCACCTTCAACTTCTTCTATCCGAGCGACATCTTTCCGTTTAGCGATCTGGCGCAGACAGACCCTGAAACCGGCATCACCGACGGCCTCCTCACCCACACCAAGGATGTCCCGAAGATCTTCTACACCAACGGCAGTTACGAATACTGGGGACGCAATGGTGCGCTGATCCACATCACCCCCGATGGCAAGGCCGATGCCCCGATCGCTCCTTTGACGCGCATCTACTTTGTAGCCGGTTCGCAGCATGGACCGGGAACAGTGCCGCCCCCGATGCGAGGCAGCACGAACTTCTCGAACATGAACGACTACCGGCCGCTCTATCGCGCACTGCTTGCGCGGCTCGAGGCCTGGATCAAGGACGGCACCGCTCCGCCGGACAGCGTCTATCCGCGCATCGCCAAAGGAGAACTCGTTCCCTTCGAGCAGTTAAAAATTGCGAATGCCCCCAAGCAGCCCATGCGCTCCTGGCGCGTCGACTACAGGACAGAGCCGCCAGTGCTTGGCAAGATCTTCCCCATGCTGGTGCCCGCCGTAGATCAGGACGGCAATGAAGTGGGCGGGGTGCGCATGCCGGAAGTGGCCGTACCGCTGGCCACCTACACCGGATGGAATTATGTCGCAGACCCCGCCGCCCCCAAAAATCTCATCAATGACATGGTTGGCTCAACGCTTCCCTTCTCCGCCTCCGAAGTAAAGCGCCGCTACGGGACACGGGAAAAGTATCAGTCGCTCGTGCGGACCAAGGCAGTGCAAATGGTGGAGCAGGGCTTCCTTCTTGAGCCTGATGTGAATTCGATTGTCGATCGGGCAGGCCGCGCCTGGGACTGGTTGTTATCCTCGAAGTAATGCAAGATATTCCTGGAATTCACAACATCGTTGCCGTCGGCTCGGGCAAAGGTGGTGTTGGGAAGACCACCGTCAGTGTCAACCTCGCCATCGCGCTGTCGCGCATGGGGAACCGTGTCGGTCTCCTTGATGCCGACGTCTACGGCCCCAACGTACCGCTCATGATGGGAGTCAATGAAGCGCCGCTGACCGATGGCACCAACATCCGCCCCGTCATCAAAGAAGGGCTACGCGTCATGTCGATGGGTTTCCTCAACCCCGGGGACAAGCCGCTAGTCTGGCGTGGTCCGATGCTCCACAACGTGATCCAGCAGTTCCTGCGTCAGGTGCAATGGGGTGAGCTCGATTACCTCATCATCGACCTGCCGCCGGGCACCGGCGACGTGCAACTGAGCCTGATGCAATCGACAAAGTTGACCGGCGCGGTGATCGTCACCACGCCCAGCGATGTGAGCCTCGAGGACGCCCGCAAGGCGGTCCATATGTTCCATCAGGTGAAGGTGCCGATCCTCGGCTTGGTCGAGAATATGAGCTACCTCGTCGCCCCGCAGAGCAAAGAGCGGATCGACGTCTTTGGGCACGGCGCCGGCAAGCTCACCGCCGAGAAGATGAACATCGCATTCCTCGGGGAACTCGCGCTCATTCCTGCCATCCGCAAGGGCGGCGATAGCGGCAAGCCCGTGGGACTCGAAGGCCCGAATTCTGAAGATGCACGGGGCTTCTATGAGGTGGCCAAGCTCGTAGAAACCCGCTGCGCCGAGGTGAAGCAGAACTCAGGACCGACGATGACGGTAAGCGACTAAGCCCAGCCCAACCAACGCAAAGCTCATTGGCTCAGGAAGGCGGCATCATCGTGCATCCAGCAAGGGGTCGCTGCAAAAACGGCGATGAAGAAATAAAAGCTCAGTGTCAATTGAGTCTCGTCTTCATCGAGAATCCAGCGCATGAACTTCGAGAACAGCACTCGAGCCATTGCCTTCACCAGAGTTCGTCGTCACACTCCCGGTGAAAGACCTTGAGGCGGGGCCTGGAAGTTCGGCCAGACTCAGGTGGTTCGTAATTGCGCCGGCATCAATGGTGATGGGCGCAGCAAAGATGACCAAAGCTAAAAAACGCGCGACGTAGGATGATCTACATCGCGCGTTTCATTACGAAATGAACTCAAGAACTACCCAGCACCCGCTTCAGCGGCGGCGGGCCGATGCGAAAGGCTTGCTTCAACAAAGTGCCGGTTCATGATTGCGATATTCTCAATCGAGATGCCTTTCGGACAGGTAGCCTCGCACTCCCTCAGGTTGGTGCAGGAGCCGAACATCTCTTCGTTCATTACCGTCACCATCTTGAGCGAGCGGTCCATCTTCTCGGGCTGGCCCTGGGGCAGCAGATTCAGATGGGCGATCTTCGCGCCGGTAAAGAGGCTCGCCGAAGCATTGGGACAGGCCGCGACACAGGCGCCGCAACCGATGCACTGCGCCGCATCCATCGCACGATCGGAACTCGATTTCGGAACCAGAATCGTATTGCCATCGACGGCCGAACCCGTCGGCACGGAGATGTAACCACCAGCCTGGATGATGCGATCGAAGGAGGTGCGATCCACCATGAGGTCTTTCACCACCGGGAAGGCAGCCGCCCGCCACGGCTCCAGAAACAATTCATCGCCGTCCTTGTAATGCCGCATATGGAGCTGGCAAACCGTGGTCTTCGGGAAGCCTCCATGTGCCTTGCCATTGATCATGAACCCGCAGGAACCGCAAATCCCTTCGCGGCAATCATGCTCGAAAGTGATGGGCGCCTCGCCCTTCTCGATCAGACGCTCATTGAGCACGTCCAGCATCTCGAGGAAGGACATGTCCACGTTGACGTCGGGCATTTCGTAGCGCGTCATTTTGCCCGGAGTGTTGGGTCCGGTTTGCCGCCATACATTGAGAGTGATCTTCATGTTTGAGCTGGTCTTTCCTATTTGTAGCTACGCTGTGCCGGCTTGACGTAATCAAAATGCAACGGCTCTTTATTCAGTGCGGGAGCAACTCCGTCACCCTTGTATTCCCAGGCGGCGACATAAGAAAAGTTCTCGTCATCACGTTGTGCTTCACCTTCGTCCGTCTGGAATTCCTCACGGAAGTGCCCGCCGCAACTCTCTCGCCGGTGTAGGGCGTCGATGCACATCAATTCCCCAAGTTCAATGAAGTCGGCCACACGGCCGGCATTCTCCAACTGCTGATTCAGATCGTCGCCCGAACCCGGAACATTCACATTGGTCCAGAACTCTTGTTTCAGTTCGCGGATTTTAGCAATGGCGGTTTCGAGCCCTTTCTCATTGCGGGCCATGCCGCAATAGGTCCACATGATCTTGCCCAGTTCCCGGTGGAAGTGCGTGACCGTGTACTTGCCCTTGATGCCCAGAAGGCGGTTGGATATGCCCACGGCATTCGCCAAGGCAGCCTTCGCTTCCGGATGCTCCGCCGAGACGGGAGCAAGTTTGTTATCGCCGAGATAGTTCGTAATCGTGTAGGGAGCGACAAAGTAGCCGTCGGCAAGCCCCTGCATCAGCGCACTGGCGCCAAGGCGGTTCGCGCCGTGATCGGAGAAGTTCGCCTCGCCCAGCACAAACAAGCCAGGGATCGTCGACATCAGGTTATAGTCCACCCAGAGCCCGCCCATGGTGTAGTGGACAGCCGGGAAGATGCGCATCGGAGTCTTGTAAGGATCTTCGCCCGTGATGCGCTCGTAGATCTCAAACAGATTGCCGTAGCGCTCGCGGATTGCGTCTTCCCCAAGGCGTGCGATCGAATCCTTGAAGTCGAGATAGACACCCAGGCCAGTCTCACCCACGCCGCGACCTTCGTCGCAAACGCGCTTGGCGGCACGCGAGGCAATGTCGCGCGGGCAGAGGTTGCCATAGCTCGGGTACATGCGCTCGAGATAGTAATCGCGCTCCTCTTCCGGAATCTGAGCCGGAGCACGCTTGTCGCTCTTGGCCTTGGGCACCCAGATGCGGCCGTCGTTGCGCAACGACTCCGACATCAGAGTCAGCTTCGACTGGTAATCACCCGTGACAGGAATACAAGTGGGATGGATCTGCGTGTAGCAGGGGTTGGCAAAGGCCGCGCCATGCTTGTAGGCGCGCCAATTGGCTGTGACGTTCGAGCCCTTCGCGTTCGTCGAGAGATAGAACACATTGCCGTAGCCGCCGGTGCCCAACACTACGGCGTCGGCGATATGCACGTCCATCTTGCCGGTGACGAGGTTGCGCGAAACGACGCCGCGCGCCTTGCCATCGATGACGATCAGATCGAGCATCTCGGTGCGGGCGAGCATCTTCACCTGGCCGCTGGCGATCTGGCGTTCGAGCGCCTGGTAGGCGCCAATCAGCAACTGCTGGCCTGTCTGGCCACGGGCGTAGAAGGTACGCGAAACCTGCGCGCCACCAAAGGAACGATTGGCCAGGGTGCCGCCGTACTCGCGGGCAAAAGGTACCCCCTGCGCGACGCACTGGTCGATGATGTTCACCGACACTTGCGCCAGGCGATAGACGTTCTGCTCGCGGGCGCGGAAGTCGCCGCCCTTCAGCGTGTCGTAGAACAGACGGAAGACCGAGTCGCCGTCATTGCGGTAATTCTTTGCGGCGTTAATGCCGCCCTGTGCGGCGATCGAGTGCGCGCGGCGGGGAGAATCCTGAAAGCAGAACGCAGTCACGTTGTAGCCCAGTTCGCCGAGCGAAGCGGCACAGGCGCCGCCTGCCAGCCCGGTTCCCACCACAATGACGTGATACTTGCGCTTGTTCGCTGGGTTCACCAGCTTCATCTTGAATTTAGTGTCGTCCCAGGCCTTTTCAATGGGCCCGGTAGGGAGGTTGGAATTCAGATTCATGGTCTAGACGAGATCCTTTCCGATGATGCCGAGCAGGACAAAGACCGGAATCGAAATGTTGCCAATCGCAATGACAGCCGCTGCAGTCGTCGAGAAGATTCGCAGGTAGTGGGTGTAGCGCGGATGATTGAAGCCCACCGACTGGAACATGCTCCAGACGCCATGCGTCAGATGCGCTCCCAGCATGCCCATCGCGATGATGTAGAACGCTGAGGCCAGTGGATCGCGGAAGCCATAAACCAGATTGTGATAGGGGTTCATCTCGACGAAGTTCGGATGGGTGTTTCCGAGAGTGAGGTGGGTGATGTGGTAAAGGACGAAGAAGAGGAGGATCGGACCGGAGACGTACATGGTGCGGGAGGCAAAGGAGGAAACAACCGGGGTTTGCTTCACATAAGCCTGGGGTCTGGCGGAACGGTTCAGACTGTACAGTTGTGCGATGGTCACGATGTGCAGCACGAAGGCGATGAAGAGGACGCTTCGAACCACCCAAAGCACCTCCATCGAAGTCCGCAGGAGCTTTGCGTAGTTCAGGAGTGCCTCTTCTGGATTTGGCAAGTAAATCTGGAGATTGCCCAGCATGTGTCCAAAAGTGAAGGCGAAGAGGATCGCGCCAGTGATGGCGACGACGTACTTTTTACCAATCGTGGATTGGTAAAGCGCCAGCGACTGCTGGAGCTTCGTGTTAGGTGCAGTGGCTGTTGCCATAGAGAGTTGTGGGGCCTCGGAACTTGTTCAAATAACAGCGCTTTTGCTTCCATTTCCCAGGATGCGTTGCTATTCGGATTGTATCGAAAAATTAAGAGTCTGGCGTCCAAACACCTTATTTCCCAATGAAAAGGCGCTTGGCGAGCAGTTCCGGCAAGCCGGCGGCGCGGATGGCCGTGGCTGCTGCGTCGACATCATAGATGCAGCGGCGGAAGCTGACCAGCTGGTCGTCGCTCGAATAGATCGCGTAGGCTGCACGCCAGTCTCCGTCGCGCGGTTGGCCCACACTGCCAGGATTGATCAGATAAGATCCGGTGTCCTCAATATCGAGACAATTCTGGCGATCCGTTTGCGGCACTTGCGTAATCTGACGGACCGCACCACGGAAGTATGCAAAGCCGCCCTGGCGATGCGTGTGGCCAAAGAAGCAGAGAGGTCCGGGAAGAAAACGGTCCATGCCCTGAGCGTCGCACTCCTGGATCAGATAGAGATCTTCATCCACCGGGCTGCCATGCATCAACCAGACACCGGACTCCTCGAGCGGCCCTCGCGCCATGGCACGCAGATACTCGCGATTCTTCTCCGTGAGCGTGCCGGCGGTCCAATGCAGCGAGGCAGTGGCCACCACGTTATAACCTTCCATCTCATCCAACCCCGCGGCAACCTTGTCATGGTTGCCGCGTACGACGGCTTGCAGGTGCTCGCGGGACCATTCGACAATCTCATTCGGAGCAGGGCCATAACCAACAAGATCCCCACAGCAGAGAATCTTGTCGTAAGAACCTCGCGCGTCCGCAAGTACTGCCTGCAGTGCGTGGAGGTTCGCGTGGATGTCACTCAGGATCAGGAAACGCAGGGGCTTTGCCTCATGACTCAGTATCGTACAAAAGTTTAAATTCCCACTTGACAGTGGTGCTTAGCTCAGGCAGACTAACTCGAGGAGGAAATTGAACCCATGCAAACTTATAGTCAAGAATTCGGAGCCAATACCAATTGGACTGTTCTTGCTGGTGCGCACCGTCTCGGTACGCGTATGCCGGTTTGCATGCCATCAATCTCCTGCTTCAGGAAACTAAAAATTTCCGCGAGTTAGCTCATTGGTAGAGCATCAGATTCAGGTTCTGAGGGAGCCGGTTCAAATCCGGTACTCAACGGTGCCCACACCGTTTTCACACCCTGAACAGTCCAGCCCCGGGCCTCGGCCCATCCCGTAAATCCGCGTTCTCCATTTTGAATTCGTAGTTCCGTGTGAAGCAGCGTTTTGCTGGCTTTGCGCAAGAGCTGAAACTGCCCCGTCTTTGGACGGACGCTCTAGCTGTTGCCCGCCAAGCCAACGCGATGCCCGGGCCGGACTGTTCTTATTTTTCCGTAGTAAGTCACTGCTTGAGGAGGTGATTTTTATGTTGTTGATCCATCGTGTCGTTGTAGGCGACCAGTCCCGTGTTTTGGTCACTCGCAAGGGTTGCTTTGATACGATCCTTGGCCCCGGCGTGCACATGCTGTATGGCCGTGGCATCGAAACGGAATCGCACTCCATTCGCGAGCCCGTGTTGGTAAGCGAATGGACTTCGTTCCTGGCCAACGAGCGGCCCCACCTGGTAGACACGCTGTTCCACGTCGTTGAGACGGGGGCAGCGCAGGTGGCGCTGATCTCTCGGGATGGCCAATTGGAACGAGTGCAGGGCCCTGGCGAGCGAACGCTCGTCTGGAAAAGCGCCGCGCGCTTCTCCGTCGAACACATCGACGTTGTGGAAGCGCCGGTTGCGCCCCGCGCACTGGTTCCCGCACTCGGAAAACTGGGAGCCCGCGCCGCGGGCGTCTCATTCTTCGCAGTGGACGAAGGCAAATGCGGTCTGTTGTTCCTGGACGGCAAGTACAAGGAAGCGTTTTCGCCCGGCGCCTATGCGGTATGGAATCAAGCACAGCGTCCCACGGTCGAGACCGTCGATCTGCGCTCGCAGTCTCTCGAGATCTCCGGCCAGGAGATTCTCACCGCGGATAAAGTCTCGATCCGGGTCAACCTCTGGGCGGAATTCCAGATCATCGATCCCTTTCTGTCGCGCCAGGCGATGACCAACCCGACCGAACAGTTGTACAAGGCCGTTCAGTTGGCGGTGCGCCAGACCCTCGCCAAGCGCACGCTGGACGAGGTGTTGAACTCCCGTACCGACATCGACGCAACCGTCGCCGGTGAAGTGCGCGACTGGGCCGCCAAGTGCGGCATGCGCGTCGGCGTGATCGCAGTGAAGGACATCATCCCCCCGGGTGAGGTCCGCGAAATTTTGAATCAGGTGGTGGCGGCCGAAAAGAAAGCGCAGGCCAACCTGATCGCCCGCCGTGAGGAGACCGCCGCAACGCGCAATCTCCTGAACACGGCCAAGCTGATGGCGGAGCATCCGCTATTGGTTCGCATGAAAGAACTGGAGACCCTCGAGAAGGTCGCTGGGAAGGTGGAGAAAATCCAAATTCTTGGCGGTGTCGATGGATTGCTCCGCAACCTCGTCAGTATCAAAGACTAAAGGATACGTTCGTGCACACTGCACTTAGCTTCACCACGCCCGCGGCCGCCTTGCGAAAGGCGGCAACGGAGCGCGGTGATTTCATCAAGAACTCGCTTGGCGTTTCGATTGACGAAACCGTTGCCATCGAGACCGACTTTTCATTCACGTCCCTGGCCCTCGACCACCTCTTCGGTGGCCGCTTCACCCACGGGGCAAACGACCTCTGGCCTAAGGCTCGTCCCCACGTCCAGTCGATTCGTTTCGCAAACGAACTGCCGCAGTTGCGCGCAACGGCGGCCAATCATCGCATTCACAGCAACACCACCTGGACGGCCGACCTGCACGACATTGCCTTCGCGCTGCAGTTTGACTTTCTGCCGGCGCCCATCGTCGTCGTGGTGACGCAGAACCTGAATCCCACCCGGGGCGGTGGCTTCTACGAAGAGAACCGGCAGCTCGTGCTCTTGCGAGCGGTCGACCTCCCCGCCCTGCTCGATCACACCTATCGCTGGACCACCTCCGGCAAGAAGCGTGTGCAGGTGTTTTCCGGCGAGGATTTCTATCTCGACCCAAACGCCTACTCCTGGGACGACGTCCTGCTCGACGACAACGCCCAGGCTCTGGTCCGCAAGGACTTTGAGAACTTCCTGGCCCGCCGGGAGTGGTTTGCACAGCGGCGCGTGCCCTGGAGGCGCGGGTATCTGCTGCATGGCGCTCCTGGCAACGGGAAGACGAGCGTGGTGCGAGCGATGGCCAGCCACCCGGACATCGCCGCCTTCAGCATCAATCTGGCGCAGGACGATGTCTATGACATCACCTTGAGCCAGCTCTTCTCGGCCGCCTCAAACCATGCTCCCGGGCTGGTGATTCTCGAGGAGATCGATCGCCTCTTTGCCGAAGGCAAGAAGGAGGATCTCAACTGCACGCTGTCGCACTTGCTGAACTATCTCGACGGCGTCGGCAATCAGGAGGGTGTGATCGTGGTGGCGACAGCCAATCATCCGGAGTTGCTCGATCAGGCGATTCTCAAGCGGCCGGGCCGCTTTGATCGCGTCGTCCACTTCCCGGCGCCGACAGAGGCGCTTCGCCTCGACTATCTCGCGCGGATGTGCCGCAAGGGCGTTGCGAGAACCAAGCTGGCGGCAATCGCCAAGCGAAGCGAGCGCATGAGCTTCGCGCAGTTGCGCGAGATCTGGCTGCTCGGCTGTCAGTTTGCCTTCGACGGCAATCGCGATTTAAGCTATCGCGATCTCGATGACGCGCTGATACAGGTGCAGAGCGAGCAGCGTGGAGGGCACAAGCGCCAGCCCGGATTCGCGGTCGCCTAAAGAGCGGCCGCAATCTGGGCGGTGTGGTGCCGGCCATGCCAATCGAGATAGGACAGCAGGCGGTCGAGCGGCACCAGTCCTTGCTCGGGATGCAACATCTCACGGGCAAGATCGCTGTGGGGCCGCGTTGCCAGAAGCCTGGCGATGCGGCTATGCAGACCGTCCAAAATCCGCAGACTCTCTTCCACCGGGGCGGAGCTGGCATCCACCAGTTCCGCCCAAGTATTTTCATCAAAGGGCTTCACCTTCGGTTGCTCCTCGGTGAGAATCAGACGGACGCGGATCGTCAGGTTTGCATGCGCATCGGCAAGGTGATGGACAATCTGGCGCGGCGTCCAGGCGCCGGGACGCGGCTCAACGTCGAGCCGCGCTTCTCCTCCTTGCAAAAGGACAGCCCGCAACTGCTCCGGCAGCAGGCGCAGGCGCTCGACGCGAGCAGCCGCTTCTGCCTCATTGCTCATCCCCGAATACTGCCAGCGCCCGATCGGGAAACGGGCTTGTTCAAGCGTCATTTTTCCTCCTCTGAAAGACTTCTAAAATCGCAGCCGCCCGGTCATCTTTCACAACAATGCAAGTGGACGACGCCTTCGCGATCACCTTCCCCTGCCCGTCTTTGACTTCGCACTCCACATAGCCGGTGGTACGCCCGCGATGAACCACCCGGCCTTCCGCATGGAGTTCCCCCTGCCGAAACGGCCGCAGATAGTTGATCTTCAGTTCGATCGTCGCCAAGCCTTCGCCTTCGCCCAGCGTCGTCATAAAAGCCATCCCCATCGCCAGATCTGCCAGATCGCAAAGAATCCCCCCATGGACGGTGGCAAAGGGAGTCCAGTGTTGCGGCCCCACTTCCAAAGTGGCGCGGCAGGCACCCGGGTCCACGCTTTCCACACGCATCCCCACCAACTTACATACCGGCATCGGATCGCCATCGCGCATCCATTGCCGGATCGTCTCGAGCATCATCTCCGAATTATCGCCCGAAGGTTCGTCGGCAGAAGTCCAAACATTCGCACCAAGAAATGTTCGATTCGGCAAGCGGCCAAGTCTGTTACCTTATACCCTAGACATATGCCACGTAACGAAGAAGGCGAGTTCGAGCTCGTACTGGGCAATCGCCAGTTGCTTAGTGTTTTCTTCATAGTTGTGGTTCTGCTCGGAGTGTTCTTTGTCATGGGATACATTCTGGGTAAGAACTCTTCTCCCAACCCTGCCACCGAAGTGGCCGGCGCGCGGAGCTCCGCCGAATCGGGACCAGCGCCCAATCCGATCATCATCGACAAGAGTGCGGCCAAGGAGAGCGCTGCCGCAGAGGCAGAGCCGGCTGTGGAAAAGCCTGTCCAGGTGGAACGGCCCGTCGAAAGAGCTGAAAGAATCGCGAAGCCAGTGGAGAAGGCCGAGTCGAAGAAGCCCGAACCCAAAAAAGAAGAGCCGAAGCGCGAAGAGTCGCGACGTACCGAAACCAAGGCGGGCGAGCCCCCCAAGGGCAGCCTGTTCCTGCAAGTGGCCGCAGTGGGCCGCGCCGAAGCCGACGTTGTCGCCAAAGTGCTGAAAGGCAAAGGCTATTCGATTTGGATTGCCCCGTCCGACAAGGAGACTATCTTCCGCGTCCTGGTGGGCCCCATCCAGAAATCGGAACTGGGCAAGACCCGCTCCGAGTTGAATGGACTCGGCTTCGCCCCCTTCCCCCGCAGTTATTAATCATGCTGGTGCAGATTGAAAAGGCCCGCCCGCGCCTGCCGGAATTCTTGCGCAAACCGCAGCACGAATACCAGGCCGTCAGCGCGCTGAAGCGCGATCTTCGCAGTCTGCACCTGCACACGGTTTGCGAATCCGCGCGCTGCCCCAACATCCACGAGTGCTTCTCGCGCGGCGCCGCCACCTTCATGATTCTGGGCAATCTCTGCACGCGCGGTTGTGGCTTCTGCAGTGTTCCCAAAGCCGATCCGCGCAAGATCGCCTTCGATCTTGACCCGCTCGAACCCGCTCATGTCGCCGCCCAAGCCGCCGCCATGGGACTGCGCTACGTGGTGCTCACCAGCGTCAACCGCGACGAGCTTTGGGATGGCGGTTCCACTCATTGGGCGCTGACCGTTGCCGCCGTCAAGGGCGCGCTGCCAGAGGCGCAAGTGGAAGTGCTCACCCCCGATTTCAATGGCGATCTGAGCGCCGTCGAACGCGTCCTCGCCGCTCAGCCCGACGTCTACAACCACAACATGGAAACTGTATCGCGCCTGTACCGCCGCGTGCGTCCCCAGGCGAATTACGAACAGAGTCTGCGTGTGCTGGCCTATGCCAAGCAGGCGCATCCGGAAATCCTATCGAAGAGCGGCCTCATGGTCGGGCTCGGCGAAACGCACGAAGAAGTTCGCGAATTGCTGACCCATCTGCGGCAGGACGGTAAAGCCGATATCGCCACTATCGGACAGTATCTGCAACCCACTCGCCGCAATCGTCCGGTGGCCCGCTACGTGGAACCGCAGGAGTACGAGGAATGGCAGAAGTTTGGCCACTCGCTCGGCTTCCGTGCCGTCTTTGCCGGACCCTTTGTCCGCTCCAGTTATATGGCCGATCTGGTTGCCCATGAAGCCACAATTTAGCTACGCGCTGGCAGCAGCGACAGGCCTCCTGCTGGTTCTCATCGCGCCCGCCCCCGCACTCACCTTTCTCGCACCCTTCGCGCTGGTTCCCATCCTCATTGCCTGCGCGCAGGAGGCCAGCCCGAAGCAACGCTTCCTGATGGGTTGGCTGGCCGGCATTCTGCAATGGGGCGCCACCTGCTACTGGATCCAGGGGACCCTCGCGGCGCACGGTGGCATGCCAGGCTGGCTCGCCACGCTGCTCTTTGTCCTCTTCGCACTGGCCAAGGGTTTGCACCTCGCGATCTTCTCGTTACTCGCCGGTTGGCTCTTCGGCCTGCGCTGGGCCGCGCCCATCCTCGCACTGCTCTGGGTGGGCCTCGAACGGACGCACGCCGAGTTGGGCTTCACCTGGCTGCTGCTGGGCAACGCGGGCATCGACATGAGCGTTCCGATGCGTCTGGCGCCACTCTTCGGCGTCTACGGCGTCAGCTTCGTCTTTGCACTGATGAGCACCTCGGTCGCCGCCTGGTACCTGCGCCGCGAGCGCTTGCAACTCGCCTGGTGCGTGCCCCTGCTCGCCCTTTACCTCTTGCCTGCCCTGCCCGACATCAAGCCAGGCGATCTAAGCGCCGTCGCCGTGCAACCGAATATCCCCGAAGACGGCTCGCTCTCGAGCGAGGCGATTCATGATCTCTATGACCGCATGGCCCGCGTAACGCTGGCGGCAAGCCTCGATCCGTCCAAGCCCAGGCCTTCGCTGCTCTTGTGGCCCGAAGCCCCAGCGAGTCTCTATTACGACACTGACCCCGCCTTCCGCGCTCAGGTGGCCAGCCTCGCCCGCCTGAGTGGCGCACCCTTTTTGTTTGGCACGGTGCGCTTTGATGCCCACGGCAACCCCTTCAACACCGCGCAAGCTCTCACCGCCACCGGCGACCCGCTTGGCGCCTACGACAAGATGAATTTGGTGCCCTTTGGCGAATATGTCCCGCCGATCTTCAATCAGATTGTCGGCAAGGTTTCGCAAGAAGCGGGCACCTTCCAGCCAGGAACGGCGATCCAGATCTTCCCCACTTCCGGCGGCAAGCTGGGTCCCTTCATCTGTTACGAATCCGCCTTCCCACACCATGTCCGCGCGATCACCGCGGCAGGCGCCGACGTCCTGGTGAACCTGACCAACGACGGCTACTTCGGACATTCCGCGGCCCGCGGCCAGCACCTGCGCCTCGCTCGGATGCGCGCCGCGGAAAACGCACGCTGGCTGCTGCGGGCCACCAACGATGGCATCACTGCCAGCATCGATCCCGCCGGACGCGTCATCGATGAACTGGAAACCTACCGCGCAACCAGCGGACGCCTGCAATACACCACGGCCTTTGTCACCACGCGCTACACCAAAACCGGCGACTTCTTTGCCTGGACCGCCCTCGCGATTGGTCTGGCGATCAGCGCCTGGGCCTCGCGCCGCTAATCGCCACGCAGCGCCACCGCCGGATTGATACGCACCGCGCGCAGCGCCGGCAAGGCAATCGCAGCGATGGCCGCCAGTAGCATCACGGCAATCGCGCCGCTCACGGACCACAGATTGCCCGGGGCAACGCCATAGAGAAAGCTCTCCATCTGTTTGCCACAGAGCCAAAGTCCCGCAACACCAATCCCGATTCCAACAACCACCAGCGCGAAACCACGCCGCAACACCATGCCAAGCGTCTCTGCCCTGCCCGCACCCAGAGCCATCCGCAGACCAATCTCCTTGCTTTGCCGGGCGACCAGATTCGCGATCACCGCAAAGATCCCCGTGACAGCCAGCAGTAGCGCCGCAACGCCAAAAACACTGAGCAGCAGCATCTGGAACTTGCGGCCCGCCGCCTTCTGATCGATCCTCTCCTCCATGCTGTGCATCTCGGCAACCACCTGCTTGCGATCGACACTGTGGACCACTTGCCGTACGGAGTGGGCAAGCCTGTCAGGCGCAATCGCGGTCCGCAAAAAGTAACTGCGTCGTGGAACCGGCACCTGCAACATCGGCTGATAAGTCTGCGGGGCCGGGGCCTCACTCAGCGAGCTTCGTTTGGTGTCGGCCACCACGCCGACAATCCGAACCAGCGGAAAACTCGCATCCAATCCCCCAAAGCGCAAAGCTCGTCCAATTGCATCCCCTTTCGGGTAGAACTGCTTTGAGAACGTCTCGTTGATGACGCAAACCAGCGGCTGCCCTTCCCGGTCTCCAGGGCCAAAGCCACGCCCGGACAAAAGACGGATGCCCAGATTCTCAAAGTGTCCGGCGCTCACCAACCCATGGAAGCTCATCTGCGGCGTATTGGCCGGAATGGAGGTCTGCCCTTCCATGCCAAAGATCTGTTGCCAGCCCAGGTTCAAGGGCGCCGCATCGGCATAGCTCATCGACTGCACTCCCGGCAGCGCGGCCAGCAATGGGTCGAGTTGCTCGTAGAGCTTGGGGCTCTTCGAGTTGATCTCAAAGCTCAGCAGCCGCTCCGGACGAAAGCCCGGGTCGACATGCAAAACATTCCAATAGCTCTGCATCAGTAGGCCCGTCACGCCCAATAGAACCAGGCACAGCGCCACCTCGACCGCAACCAGTCCACTGCCCAGCCGCAAGGCTCCGCGCGATTGCGTGCGAACCAGCCCCGGATCGCTCCGGCTCGCCTGCCAGGCCGGGGCAAGTGAGAACAGCAGCGTCGTCACCAGACTCATCGCCATGGCAAAAAGCGCCACCCGCCAATCGACACTCACTTCCGCGAGCCGGGGCAGGCTCTCCGGCGCCAGACGCACCAGAATTTCGATCCCCCAACTGGCCAGCAAAAGACCCAGCGCCGCGCCCGGAATGGCCACCAGCAGACCCTCGGTCGCGCTTGCTTTCAGCAGATGCCAACCCGTCGCCCCTAGCGCCTTGCGAACCGCAAACTCATCGCGACGGGCCACGGCCTTGGCCAGCATCAGGCTTCCGATATTCGCGCAGCCAATCAGTAACACGCAGCCGACGCTTGCCGCTAACAATCCCAAAAGCCCACGCGTGTTGCCAACCGCATCCTCCATCAGCGGCGTCGCGGCAATGGTCAATAACTTGCCCGGAAAGGCCGCAGGATAAGTAGCCCGGATCTCAGCGCCAACGCGCTTCAGATCCTCCTGCAGCTTCAGGTCTCCCACGCCGTCGCGACGCCGCGCAACCACCCGGTTGTAGTAGTTATTGCCAAGGTCTGCCAATTGCCGCTGGGTGAAGGACAGCGGCACCCAGATCTCCGCATGCTTCGCAGCCAGCGGCGGATACTGGAACCCGCGAGGCATCACCGCAACGATGCGGTAGCTCTCGCGATCCAGATCCAGGGTCTTCCCGATCAGTTCAGGATCGCCGCCGAAAACCCCCTGCCAGGTTGCATAACTCAGCACCGCCACTTTGTCGTCCCGCCGCTCCTCCGCCTCGTCAAAAACCCGGCCCATCACCGGCGCCACACCGAGCATTGGCCACAGTTGCGCCTCCACTTTGGCTCCCCGCAGGCGCATCGGATCAACCTTCCCGGAAAGATCAAATTCCATGTTCGCGCAAGCGGCCAACTCACGCAGCGATCGATTGCGTTTGCGCAGCTCAATCACGTCGGGCGCAGAGAAAGGATAGCCACCAGCAGCGATGTCCGGCAGACTTTCCGTCAGTTGCACCAGTTGCGCCGGTTCCCGGTACGGCAGCGGCTTCAGCAGAATCGTGTTGAGCAGCGTGAAGACAGTGGTGTTGGCCCCGATCCCAATCGCCAGGATCGAAATCGCGAATCCGGCAAAAAGCAGATCGCGCCGCAGCGCTCGGAAGGCT
Source organism: Bryobacter aggregatus MPL3 (assembly GCF_000702445.1). Classification (NCBI taxonomy): domain Bacteria; kingdom Pseudomonadati; phylum Acidobacteriota; class Terriglobia; order Bryobacterales; family Bryobacteraceae; genus Bryobacter; species Bryobacter aggregatus. The sequence continues at coordinate 3,652,155 of NZ_JNIF01000003.1, read as the reverse complement.
TGTTGGAAGCTACTCTTCATCTTTTTACTCGCAACGCAACGCGATCATCGGCTGAATGCGCGAAGCACGCAGCGCCGGCAACAAACCGGCAACTAACGCTACCAGGCTCAAACATACGACAGCGCCACTCAAAATCAGAGGGTCCCAGCCACTTAGGCCCCACAACTGCGACTCCACCAACTTGCCAAAGCCAATGGCGAGCAGTAGCCCGGCCACAAGCCCGCTCGACAGCATCCAGCCCACTTCCCGCATCACCATTTGGATGACGGTAGACCGCTCCGCCCCGAGCGCCAGCCGGATGCCGATCTCGCGCGTGCGGCGCGCTACGCTAAAGGCCATCACGCCATAAAGACCGATGGCCGCCAGCAGTGTCGCCAGCAACCCAAAAGACGAACATAAGGTTGCCACCATCCGCTCACTCTGCAAGCTGCGATTGATGGTTGCTTCCATCGTCTGCACACGATACATCGGAAGATTGTCGTCGATCTTGCGCAGCACTCCGCGAATCTCAGCTGCCAGTTGTTCTGGCTCTCGGTTGCTCCGCACATAGAAGGTCATCCCTTCCACCGCCTGATCCTGTGTGTAAGCCAGGTACACAAAACGCTTTGCCTTGTCATCGCGCATATTCTGCTGCTTGCCATCGCGCACCACACCAATAATCTCGGTATCCAGATGCAGCGAGCCATCCTTCTCGTAGCCTAAGCCGATCCGCTTGCCGATCGCCGCCCCGTTAAAGTACTCGCGGGCAAACTGTTCATTCACCACGGCCACCCGGCGCGAATTCGCCTGGTCCCCATCGCCAAACTCACGGCCCGCCAGAAGTGGATAGCCCAAGGACCGGAAGAAGCCCGGGCCCACATAATTCGTTCCCGAGTTCGAATGGACTCCATCGCGCTGGGGATGTCCCTCCACTGAATAGGTGTTCGAACTCATCGAGTTCTCAATCAGTGGCTCAGAAGCAATGGCGACCTCCCGCACTCCTGGCAATGCTCCCAGTTCCCTGCGAAGAGCGTCGAGAAGGCTAAGTCCACGTGCCTTCTCATAGCCGTTCAAAGAAGGATCGATGCGAAAACTCAGCAGAGACTCGGCGTTGAAGCCGAGGCTCGAATTCTTTAAGTTCAGCAGGCTCTTGGCAAAGAGTCCGGCGGCCACCAGCAGCACAAGACTGATCGTCACCTGCGAAATCACCAGCGCCCGGCGGAGCCATCCCTGCGTCGCATGGGCGGCAATCGCGCCCGTATTCGCCTTCAACGTTTCGATCAGTGCATGCTTAGCTCCACGCATCGCCGGCGCCAAACCAAAGAGCAAGCCGGTCAACAAGCTGGCGGCAAAGCAGAAGGCCGTCACGCGCCAGTTCGGTTGCGCATTCAGAAAAGGCTCGGCCTCTTCCGCTGCATGGCTTGCCAGAATCGCATCCAGAATCCAGAGCGAAAGCATCATCCCGAAGACGCCCCCAAACAGCGACAGCAGCAGACTTTCGACCATCATCTGCCGCGCCAGTCTGCCGCGTCCCGCCCCCAGCGCCATCCGTACCGCTACCTCCTTAACACGGCCACTCGCCCGGGCAATCAGCAGATTCGCCACATTCGCACAAGCGATGAGCAGCACCAGCCCCACCACACCCAGCAGCAATTTCAAGGTCTGGCTGACTCGTTCCCGATCCCCCACCAGCGGCGTCCCGGCAGCCGTGAGAACAAAACGTTTGGCCAGATACCGTTCACGGCGAGTCGGCGAGATCTTGGGGATCGCCACCATTTCGGCCTCGATCATCGGCAGCACCAACGCATCGAGATTGGCTTTGGCCATCGGCAGACTCACGCCCGCTTTGAGCAGCCCATACACATGGAGAAAATATTCGTTCGGGTCCTCCATGCCATCCCAAGTACTTGTCACCAGCGCCTTCTGCGCCAGCGGCACATAGAGGTTGGGCACCGCGCCCATCTCCAGCCCCACAAAGCCTTTCGGGGCAATCCCGATCACCCGGTAGAGCTGAGCGTTGATACGGACGCTCTGGCCCAGAATCGCTGCGTCAGCGCCAAAGCGGCGCTCAAAATAGCCATAGCTGAGCACGGCCAGGGGATGCGCGTTCTTCTTCTCGTCGTCCGTGCTTTCCAGCAGGCGTCCGAGGAAAGGTTTGAGACCCAGGGCCGAGAAAAAATTGCCGCTCACCAGATCCACACGAACCGTCTCACTCTTGCCCTTCCAACTGAAGTTCGCCATCTCGTGCATGGTGGCGATCAAGTGATCGAAACTCTGGTTCTGATCGCGCAGCCCCCGGTACATCACATTCGAGAAGGGAAAATCAATGTGAGTAGAGCCCGTACGCGGCCCAGGCAAATCGAGCATCACCAGCCGTTCGGGCGCGGCAACCGGCAGCGGCCGCAGCATCATCTGGTCATAAAGACTGAAGATCGCCGCATTCGCGCCAATCCCTAGCGCAACGCTGAGCGTCGCCACCAAGGTAAAGACAGGAGTCCGTCCAAAGCCCCGCAATGCGTAGCGAATATCCTGTTCCAGGCCATTGAGCATGGACAGGAGAAATGCAATCCGGGGGCCAAACAGAAGCACTCTATTCTCAATTACTTAGCAAAATCAAACGCAGACCAAGTGTTCGCTGACGGACACTTGGTTACCATCAAAGGAGCAGCCCATGAACTCCCTCTTTACGCTGCCGGCGTTTTTCCAGAACCTGTCGAGCGCGCTCAATGTCCTGACCGCCATGCTGACTCCTGCCTTGTTGCTGAGCGCCACCGGCAGTTTTATCATCTCCACTTCCAACCGTCTGGGACGCGTGGTCGACCGCGTGCGTCGCCTCTCCGAAAAGATGGAAGAGATGATTCGTGCCGGGAGCGAATCGGATTTCGATCAGGAATATCGCGAAGAGATTTCACGTCAGATGGAAGTCCAATCCAAGCGCGCCAGCCTGCTCATGCGCACCCTCATGGCGCTGTACATGGCCAGCGGCCTCTTCGTCCTCACCAGCGTCTCAATTGGCTTCGTTTCGATCTTCTCGGCAAAGTGGGCCACCATTCCGGTGATCCTCGGCGTCTCAGGCGCCGTCATGCTACTGGTGGCGGCCATCCGGCTGATTACAGAAGCCCGGCTTGCTCTCGACGGCCTGCATGAGGAAACCGACTTCCTCAGAAGCCTCACCACCCGTCACGGCACCAACAGCGCTAAAGTAATTTCTTAACTTCCAGTTGCACGGCAGCCAGATCGGTCTCGCCAATCCAGGCCTTCACTTTTTTGCCGGTCTTATCGTAGAGAATCAAGGCAGGCAAAGCGCCAGACCACTTCGGCTCAATGGCGTTGATGAACTTGTCGTCGTTCTTGGCGCGCTTGGCAAAGGCCGGGCCGGTGATGCCAGCTTTCGCTAAAAACGCAATCGCCGTCTGCTCGTCTTCCGGTTCATCGGCTGAAATCGTCACCAGATCGAAGTTCTTCGCCTTCAGACTCGCGGCCATCTTCGCCAGCTCCGGCATCTCTTTGCGGCAAGGCACACACCAAGTGGCCCAGAAGTTCACCAGCACCACTTTGCCTTTTTGGGCCGCAACGGTCTTTGGATAAGTCGCCTCATCGAGAGGCGACAGCTTCCCCGCAGCCTGCGACAACAGCGCGCCCGCCATCAGAACCAAGAGCATCCGCATCAGTTTCTTCCTGCTTTCTTGATCATGCAACCAAAGGCTTTCAGCACCGGTTGCGCCACTGCTTTTCCGCCCAGCACCGCGTCAAGCGCATCCCGCAAGGCCTGGTTGCGCACCCGTGCCGCATTGCGCGAATCATCGATCGCTCCCTGGTAGCGCAGCTTCCCCGCCCGGTCAAAGACAAAAGCTTCGGGCGTCACCTGGGCTCCCAGTTGCTCGGCCACATTCTGATCCCGATAGATCGCGAAAGGAAAGCCCACCGTCTTCTGATATGCCGCGATCTCACTTGCCGATTCGTTCACATTCGCATCGACAAAAACGAACTTCACACCCTGTTTCGAATAGTCCTGGTAGGCCGCAATCATCCGATCGTTATACGCGTTCGACACCGGACAAGTTGTGGAAACAAAGGTGACCACCGTAACCGTGGAGCCCAGTTCCACCCGCTGCGCCTTACCGTTCAGATCGCGCACTTGCAGGTCCGCGGCCAGGACGCTGAGCAGGGCCGCAACTGCGGCCGCAATCATTTCTTGGCTTCCAGCTTGAGATTGATGACAGCCTCTTTGCGGTTGTCATAGACCGAAAGAATCTTTGTCGAACTCGACAAACCCTCTTTGTTCTCTGCCTTGAGCTCGTAGTCCACACCGGTCGACAGGCCCTGGAAGCTATAGGAGCCGTCTTCTTTCGTAATGAAGCTGCGGATGCTCAACGACTTTGTATCCTTCAACTTCACGACCGCACCGTCGGCCAGCTTATCCTGCGGGTCACGAACCACGCCCCCCACCACGCGCGATCCGTCATTTTTCTTCGACCGATCTCCTTTGAAGAGTGGCGGATTCTTCGGGGTTGGCACCGGGGTCTCCTGCGCCATCGCGTATGCGAAACCACCCAGCAACACGCCCAAGCCCATCAGCATCCATTTGGCTCGCAATGTCATCACCCTATTTCTCCTTCAAGAGGCGATCGAGCAGAAAGTTCTGATCGACACGCTCGTCTCCTGTTATTTTGACGCGTTTCAACTCAGGGCGGTAACCATCCGTTTTGACGCTCAACTCGAACTCGGCTTCCCCTGCCGGAACGCGGAAAGCAAACTCGCCCCGGGTGTTGGTGTGCGTCAGTTGCTTCTTCCGTTTTGAGCTGGGCACAAGCGGCTTCAGTTCCACCGGGACACCCGCAAATGCAAGGCCGTTGTCGCGGAATACAGTTCCCGCGACAACGGCATAAGAAGTCTCGGCAAAGCTTAAGGCAGCCGGACAGAGCAGCGCAGCCAACAGGTGCCGGCGGCTAATTCCACTCTTCTTCTTCGTCCTCTTCCTCTTCGAGTTCATCCTCGTAGTCGTCTTCCTTTTCTTCATCCTCGTCGTCTTCGTCGTCATCTTCGTCGTCGAAGTCGTCTTCTTCATCCGCAGCCGCAGCGTCGTCCTTGACCGCTTCCAGTTCGAGCGGTTTCAGGCTCGCAACACGCAGATTCGCCCCACATTCAGTGCAGTCGAAAAGGTCGCCTTCATCCAGATCTTCTTCATCAAAATCAATATCAGCAGCACAGGCTGGGCAAGTAATCATAAAACCTCCGAAAGTCGCAACGATTCGTAGGATGCCATAAAACTCTTCGCAATGGCACAACTCTTGTCATGCTAGGGAAGCTGCTTTTGCAGCCAATCCACCATCTTCTTCTTGTATACCTGATTGGCCTCCACCTTTTCCCAATTTCCCACGCCATGACCAGCCCCTTCCACCACAAACAGCTCGCATTCCGCATGCACCTGCTTCATCGCCGCACACAACCGCTCGCTATGTCCAAAGGGCACTTGCTGGTCCTGAGTACCGTGAATCAGAAGAAAGGGCGGCATGCTCTTCGAGACGTAAGTAATGGCAGAAGCGTTCTTTAAATCTGCACCGGCCAGCCAGGCCGCCGCGCCCTCGCTCAGTTGGCCAAGAGTTTCGCGATGGAACACCCAATCGCTCACCCCATAGAAATCCACCACCGCGCGGGGCCGGTACTTTCCCTTCTCGGTCGCCGCATAGTAGGCGACTATCGTGCCACCAGCCGATTCACCACTCAGCGCAATGCGCTTCGGGTCAATCTTCAACTCCTTGGCGTGCGCCATCAAGTAAGCAAAGGCGGCGCGAACATCCTCATTGGCGGCGGTGTAGTTGTGCTTCGGCGCCAACCTGTAATCGATGGAGAACCAGGCGAAGCCGGCTGCCGCGAGTGGAGGAAAGAGAGGGGGAACATAAGTCTGCTTATCGCCGCGCACAAAGCCTCCCCCATGGACAATGATCACTGCCGGATGAGGCCCCGGACCATCGGGGATCGAAGCATCCAACTTCAGCGGCACACCACCTGGCCGCGAGTATTCGATATCTTTCTTCAGCTCCGCCGCACCGGCAAGGCCAAGTGCGAGTAGCACCGGCAACAATCTCATACAAATCAAAATGGGCGTCCCCCTTTCGCGGAAACGCCCATCAGTCTATCGAAGTCGCTTTTGCTTATTCTTGATTCGCCGCAGCGCTGGACGGCGCCGGCGGGGCTTGGCCCTCACCAGGACGAGGAGTGGGCTTCGGCAGCGGCTTGCGCGGCACCTGCGCGTCCCGATTCGCCGCGTGATAGGCGAAGCTGGCAACAATGGCCGCCATCTGCATCAGGTCGCCCTTCTGCACACGATCAATGGTGTCCATGTTGGAGTGATGCGTCCGGGTCGAGTAATCCAGCGGGTCCTGGATGAACTGGAAGCCAGGCACACCAACCGCGTCAAAGGACAGGTGATCCGTACCGCCCGTGTTGCGGCTGGTGACGGTCGAGACGCCAAGATCCATGAAGGGCTCGAGCCACTGTCCAAATAGCTTGCGCACCATCTCATTGCCTTGCGTATAGATGCCGCGGATTTTTCCAGATCCGTTATCGACGTTAAAGTACGCCGTCACTCTGCCATGATCCGGCTTGAGCTTCATATCCGCCGGATCGGCGAGATGGCTCTTCACATAAGCGCGCGAACCGATGAGACCTTCCTCTTCACCACACCACAGACCCAGACGGATGCTCCGCGCAGTCTTCACATTGAGCGCCTTCAGGATCCGCATCGCCTCGAGCATCACCGCCGAGCCGCTGGCGTTATCGGTGGCGCCGGTGCCGCCATGCCAACTATCGAGATGCGCGCCGATCATGACATACTCGCCCTTCTTCGAGGTCCCCGGAATCTCGGCAATCACATTGAATGCGTTGTCGGCCTCCTCGTTGAACTGAGCCGCAATTTCAAACTCCAGCTTGACCGGCACTTTCTTCTCGAGCAACCGGATCACGCGATTGTAGTTCTCCGCCGCAATCACCGCAGTGGGCGGAGGCACGGGCTTGCCTTTCTGGTAAGGGCCACCCGCCGAACCGAACACCGCGCCGCCATCCCCGGCATAGCTCGTCTTCACTACGACGAGGATCCCTTCGTCCTTCATGAACTGATAGAGCTTGTCGCGGAAGGCCATCATCTGCTCGCGCGACATTGGGGGCCCGCCCGGCCGCGCACCGGCGCGTCCCGGCCCTGCGGCGCCTGGATCGGGAGCCTCGGCCAGCTTGCCCAATTCTTCGCCGGTATAGCGATGGCCGTTCGCCTTGTCCGGAAACTCAAGAACACGCGGCACATCCACCAACACGATCTTGCCGCTCAATTTGCCTTTCCACTTGTCGAGATCCGCCTGCGTGGCAAGCGTTGCGTGCATCGCCTCGCCGCTCACAATGCCGTTAGTGCCCGGCGTCCAGGCCATCGGGAATCCGATGATCTCGCCAATGGCCGGTTCTGTCATCCGTGCCGCGAACTTCGAGTGCTGCCAACCCCGGCCAAACTCAAAAGGTTCAAACTTTGCTTCAATGCCCTGCTCGCTCAGACTCTTCTTCACCCATTCCGCCGCCTTACGGTAGCCGGGCGAACCAGAGAGACGCGGACCGTTCGCGTCACAAAGCCAGAACATCGTATCCATCACCTTCGAATTGTTGAAGGCTTCATTCTTAATTTGATGGACCATGTTCAGGTCCACAGTCTCTGGACCTTGCGCAGCTAAAGTAAAGCTGGCAGGCACCGTAAGCGGTAGCGAGGATAGTGCGAGAAAGTTGCGTCTGCGCATAAGGGGTTGCCGCGAGTGTAGCAAACACACTTCGCCGGTTACAATGAGAGCTACCGCGTGAAAATCACGATTTCAAAGGAAAATTACCTCAAAGCGATCGCGGAGGCAGAGAGCGAAGGCGAACTTGTGATTGCCGCCACGCTCGCCCGCTGGCTCAAAGTCAGTGCACCTGCCGTGACCATGGCGCTGCGCCGTCTCAAGCGCGACAAACTCATTGCTGTCAATGCAGAAGGCGTCATCACCCTCACCCCGACCGGCAAGGAGATCGCCCACCGGCTGATTCGCCGTCATCATCTGATCGAACGCATGCTCACAGAAGTCTTTGGCATGGATTGGTATATGGTGCATGACGAGGCAGAGCAGATGGAGCATGCCGTGAGCGCCGAGTTTGAAAAGAAGCTGGTAGAGAAACTCGGCGACGGGGAAGCCTGCCCTCATGGGAATTTCATTGGCCTCGATTCGCCGAAGGAGCGCCGCAAGCGCGGCTGGCTCCCCCTCTCAGAGCTCTCAGCCGGGGGCCAGGCCAATATCCAGAGTGCCTATGAACGCGACCGGGAATTGCTCGAATACTTGAACACACTCGGCATCCGGCCCGGCGCGATGGTGCGCATGGTCTCTCGCAATATCGACGATACTTTTACGCTCGACCTCGGTGGCAAGACGGTGCCGCTCGGAAACGGCGCCGCCGCAAAAGTTTGGGTCGCTGTCGCTTAGTGCGCAGCGAGCCGGCCCTGAAAGTATGCAACGGTTGTCGCTAAGCCCGATTCCAGATTGACCTTCGGCTCCCAACTGAGCGTTCGTTTTGCCTTCGAGATATCAGGCTGGCGGCGTGTCGGATCATTTTCCGGCAATGGATGAAATTCCAGCGGACTGCTGGTGCCCAGCATTCGCTGAATCCGTTCCGCAAACTCCAGCAGCGTAATCTCTTGCGGGTTGCCGAGGTTGACCGGTTCCCGTTCGTCACTCAGCATCAGGCGGCAAAGCCCTTCCACCATGTCATCGACAAAACAGAAGCTGCGCGTTTGCGTCCCATCTCCGAAAACCGTGAGCGGCTTTGCCCCCAAGGCCTGGGAAAGAAAAGCAGGCACCACGCGGCCATCGTCGAGCTTCATCCTCGGCCCATAGGTATTGAAGATCCGGGCAATGTTGGTGCGCAAACCGTACTTGCGGTGATAGGCCATCGTAATCGCCTCTGCAAAGCGTTTCGATTCGTCGTAGCAGCTCCGCGGCCCGATCGGATTCACGTTCCCCCAATAGCTTTCCCGCTGCGGATGTTCGAGCGGGTCCCCGTAGCATTCACTCGTCGAAGTGATCAGGAAGCGAGCCTCAAATCGGAGAGCAATCTCCAGCATGTTGCGTGTCGCCGTGGAACCCGATTCCAGCGTTTCCAGCGGATAAGCCAGATAGTCTTTCGGACTGGCGAGCGATGCCAGATGGAGCACCAAATCAAAGGGCCCCAAGTCCGTCATCCTCGCGACAAAATCATTGGAAGTTGCATCCGCCTGGACAAAACTCCAGTTCGCCGCCCCCGTGAGGTGTGCCAAGTTGACCGCATCGCCGGTAATGAAATTATCGACACCGAGCACCCGATGCCCATCCTGCAAAAGGCGATCGACTAGATGAGATCCAATAAATCCGGCCGCGCCGGAGAGAAGAACTTGCACTTTATCAGGTTATCGAACTTCCCACACATGGTAGATTGTTTTCGCATCATGTACGAACCCGGTCTTCTGGCAAAGATTGTTTTTGCGCTGCTCCTCGCCGCAAGCCTCGGCGGCTTCCTTTGGCGTCTCTGGCCCATCCTCGGCCGCATTCGCGATTCCAAACCGGAGCCTGGATACGCGCTCACCAATCTCCCGCACCGATTCTGGTTATTCTTCTGGGAAGTACTGCTGCAGTCAAAGGTGATCGCCCAGCGTCCGCTGCCTGGCATCGCGCACGCCCTGGTCTTCTGGGGATTTCTCGCCTTTTCGCTTGTCACCCTGGACCACGCCGCACGCGGCTTTGGCGTTCCGTTCCTCTCGCACGGCGCCAGATTTTCGCGCTTCTATCTTGGCTTTGCCGCCCTGTTTGCAGTTGCCACCGCGATTGGCATCACCGGGCTCTTCATCCGCCGTTTTGTCGTGCGCCCCAAGTGGCTGGGAGAGAAGGTCTCGATCGAAAGCGGCTTCATCGCCGGGCTCATCTTCACACTGATGCTCACCTATCTCGTGGACTGGTCGATGGACGGACATTCGGGGGCCATCAACTGGTGGACCCACACGCTCGCGCTGCTGATCTTTCTTCCTCTGATCCCACACACCAAGCATCTGCATCTGGTGCTCAGCCCAGTTGCGATTCTGGCCAAGCGCGAAGGCTTCAGCCACATTCCGCCGCTCGAAGGCGACGAAGATTTTGGACTGGTCAGCGGCAAAGACATCACGCAAGTCTCCGCGCTCCAGGCCTATTCCTGCGTCGAATGTGGCCGCTGTACCGAACACTGCCCTGCCGCGAACACCGGCAAGGAACTGAACCCGAAACAGATCGTCCTCGGGTTGCGGAGCTTTCTCAACGAGAATGGCGCGCAATCGGAAGTGCCGCTCTTCGGCGCGCATCTGTCGCAAAAGGCCGTGTTCCAATGCACCACCTGCGGCGCCTGCGAATTCCAGTGCCCGGTTGGCATCGAACACCTGCCGCTGCTGATCGGCCTGCGCCGAGGCGCCACCAACACAGGATCCTGGGAAGATGACCAGGGCGCCAAACTCTTCCGCAATCTCGAGAAGAACGGCAACCCGCTCGGTCTGCCCGCCTCTGATCGAGACAAGTTCATCACTCGCGCCGCGCTACCGATCTTTGACGGTACCCAGGAGTATTGCCTCTGGCTCGGTTGCATGGGCAGCATGGATGCCCGCGGCCGCGAGATTGTCGAAGCCCTCACCCGCGTGATGCGCCATCTCAATACAACCTTCGGTGTCCTCAAAAAAGAACGCTGCACAGGCGACCCCGCACGCCGCCTCGGAAACGACCTCGCCTTCGGGGAACTGGCCGGCCAGAATCTGAAAACGATGGAACCGTTCCGTGCCGAAGGCAAGCGCTTCAAGCTGATCTCGATCTGTCCCCATTGCGTGCGCACGATCCGTGAGGATTGGAAGGAATTCGGCCCCACGCCCGAAATCGAGCACCATTCGCAGTTCCTGGCTCGCTACGAGTACTTGCTCCCGCCAGCCCCGGAAAAAGACACAGTCGTTTTTCACGACCCCTGCTATCTGGGCCGCTACCAGAACATCTACGAGGAGCCGCGCAAAGTGGCCGCGGCCTCTGCATCGCAACTGCTCGAGGCGCCTCGCAATCACGAACGCAGCTTCTGCTGTGGCGCAGGCGGCGGATTGGCATTCCTCGGCGAAGAAGAAGGGACGCGGGTGAATGAAACACGCGCGAAGGAACTCGCAGAAACAGGAGCAAAAACCATCGGAACCGGTTGCCCCTTCTGCCAAACCATGTTCCAGGCAGCCCTCACACAAATTTCTATGCCCACTCCTGCACTAAAAGACATCGCAGAACTAGCGGCGGCACGGCTCCCCGTGGTAAATTAATTCTTGTATTCGCGTTGTGGACGCGTAGCTCAACTGGCAGAGCAATTGACTCTTAATCAATAGGTTGTAGGTTCGATTCCTACCGCGTTCACCATTCTTCTTCCCCTTCTTTTCGTAACACTCCCCCTCTTCGTTTCCTCTTAAAAACGTCCGCGACAGGCTCGCCTGCGTTCTGCGTCGTGTGACTCATTTCAAAAGAGGATGGCACCATCATGGCCCGCAAGAAGTCTCCCACGGCGAAATCTCCCGACCTGCAAGAGTATGCAAAAAAAAGCGATGAAGGCGCCACACTGACCACAAACCAAGGCACTGTGATTGCTGACAATCAGAACTCACTGAAGCTCGGGGAACGCGGTCCCAGTCTGCTCGAAGACTTCATCCTGCGCGAGAAGATCACTCACTTTGACCATGAGCGCATTCCAGAACGAATCGTCCATGCGCGAGGCTCGGCGGCGCATGGATTTTTTGAAGTCTACGAATCCCAGGAGAAGCTGACCAAGGCCGGTTTCCTCACCGATCCCTCCCGTAGGACTCCAGTATTTGTTCGCTTTTCAACCGTCGCCGGCGGCTCCTCTTCTGCGGACGCGGTGCGAGATGTGCGCGGCTTCGCCGTGAAGTTTTATACCGAGGAAGGCAATTTCGATCTGGTCGGCAACAACATCCCCGTCTTCTTCATCCAGGACGCAATCAAGTTTCCCGATCTCATCCACGCCGTCAAGCAGGAACCCCACCACGGCATGCCCCAGGCCGCCTCGGCTCACGACAACTTCTGGGATTTTGTCACCCTGATTCCAGAGTCCACCCATATGCTGCTGTGGGCCATGTCCGACCGCGCCATCCCCCGCAGCTACCGGATGATGCAGGGCTTCGGAATCCACACCTTCCGGCTGGTCAATGGGAAGGGGCATTCCACCTTCGTCAAATTCCATTGGCGTCCCAAGCTCGGCACACACTCACTGATCTGGGACGAGGCCGTCAAGATCAATGGCTGCGATGCCGATTTCCATCGCCGCGACCTGTGGGAGGCAATCGAAGCGGGACAGTATCCCGAATGGGAATTCGGCCTCCAGATTTTCAGCGAAGAGCAGGCCGCGAAATTCCCCTTCGACATCCTGGACGCCACCAAGCTGGTGCCGGAAGAACTGGTCCCTATCACCTACATCGGACGGATGGTGCTCGATCGCAATCCCGATAACTTCTTTGCCGAAACAGAGCAGGTGGCCTTTCATCCCGGTCATGTCGTTCCCGGAATCGATTTCTCCGACGACCCGCTGCTCCAGGGCCGGCTCTTCTCCTATACCGATACCCAACTGATCCGGCTTGGCGGCCCGAATTCGCATCAGATCCCGATCAATCGTGCCGTATGCCCGGTGCACAATCTACAGCGAGACGGACACATGCAGCAGAACATCCCTCAAGGTCGCGTCAACTACGAACCGAACTCGCTGCAAGGCGGTTGCCCAATGCAGAATGCCGTCAAGGGTTTCTCGAGCTTCCCCGAGCCGCAGACCGGCGCCAAGATCCGCGTCCGGCCCGAGAGTTTTGGAGATCACTATTCCCAGGCCACCCTGTTCTGGAAGAGCCAGACGCCCGTCGAGCAAGACCATATCGTGGGGGGATTCCAGTTTGAACTCGCCAAGGTCGAAACGCCAGCCGTGCGCGAGCGCGCGGTCAGCAACCTCAGTCACGTCGATCCAACCTTGGCTGCTCGCGTTGCCGATGCCCTCGGCATTCCGGCGCCAGCCTCATCGAAAGTTGCGAGCGTCCACGCATCGCCAGCCCTCAGCCTGATGCATCTGCCCGGCGAACTAGGCGTGGCCACCCGTAAAGTCGCGATCCTGCTCACACCCGGCGCAGACCTTGCCTTCATCACCAAGGCAAAGGCAGAGATCGAAGCGGCAGGCGCAGTACCGAAAGTCCTCGCTGCCAAGCTCGACCCGAAGTCATCCGTTCCCATCGCCCACACCATTGTGACAACGCCACCCGTGTTGTTTGACGCCGTGATCGTCCCGCCGGGCCCGATTCCCACCGACAGGCTTGCGCTCGACTTCATCCACTGGATGTACCGGCACTTCAAAACGATCGGTGTCGGCGGAGCACCCGGGCCGGTGCTCAAAGCAGCTGGTATTCCGTCCGCGCCCGAAGACGAAGGCATCGTGGAACTAGCACCTGGCACCGTTAAGCTGGACGCATTCCTCACCGCGCTCGGCAAACACCGCCATTGGGGCCGCCCGCTTCTTTAGTGAACGGTGCGCGTCTTGCGATTCATGTAATCGAGCAGCAGATACTCGCCCAGAGTCATCGGCGTCGTAAAGTACGCCTTCCCCTTGCAGAGTTGTGTCACCTGGCGCACGAAGTTCACCAGCGCCGGGTCTGTCGCCAGCATGAAGGTATTGATCAGAATGCCTTGCCGCTTGCAGCGGCTCACTTCCTCCATCGTCTTGCTGATTACCAGCGGATCGAGGCCAAAGGCATTCTTATAGACACGGCCATCATCAAGGGTCAGCGCGCTCGGCTTGCCGTCCGTGATCATGATGATCTGCTTCATGTCTTTCTTTTCCTGGTTCAGAATCCTCTGTGCCAAAATCAGCCCATCGCGCGTGTTCGTGTAATACGGCCCCACCTGCAAACGGGCCAGTTCGCCCATACGAACCTCTTCCGCCGTGTCATGGAATAAGACACAGCGCAGACTATCGCCTGGATACTGGGTCTTAATCAGTTGGGCAAGAGCAAGCGCCACCTTCTTGGCCGGCGTAAAACGATCCTCGCCATAGAGAATCATGCTGTGGCTGCAATCGAGCATCAGAACCGTGGCACAAGAACTCTGGTACTCACTCTGGTGGACCTGCAAATCGGAATACTCCAGTTCAAGTGGCGAACCGAGTCCCTGGCGGCCGAGCGCCGACGCAAGCGTTTCCGTGATGTCGAGATTCATCGTGTCGCCAAACTCATAAGGCTTCACGCCACCACTGGCTTCGATCCCCGTCGAAAGATCTTTGGTATCGTGAGCGCCAAAACTCGATCGTCCCAGGCTTCCCAGCAGGTCTTTCAACGTTTTGAAGCCGAGAAAGTCGACGCTCTTGTCCGTTGGTTCAACAGACATCTCCATCTCGCCTTCGCCGCTCTGTCCAAGTTGCCCGCCCTGATTCACATAGCCGTCTTCGACAAGCTGCTGTGCATACTGGCTCAGCAGCTTCTCTAGCTCTTCCGGTTCCATCCCTTCGAGCAGTTCCCGAATCTGCCGGGCCCGCTCTTCGTCCTCGAACATCCGGCCATCGAGAAGGGCTTGCAGAATGGCATTCTTCAGCCCTTCCCAGCTCTGTTTCGCTTCCGAGTTCGGGCTCCACCAATCCTGAAAACCGCTGTCGAGAAAGAAGTCGCCGAGGGCGCGCATCAGATCCTCAGACGAGATGCCGAGGTCTTCGCCGGTGTACTTCGAATAGCGAATCCGTCGCATAGTGCCTCTTTTTTTACTGGAAGTTCTGTTTCCGCCGCTCGGCCCGTTTGCCGTCCTCTTGCGCCTCTCCGGGGCCTGGCTCACGGCGGCGCTCTCCGCCAACGAAAGATTGCTCTTCGTTGCGGCTGATGCGGCGATGCGCGTAGAGGCCTTCGAGAATGAACTCGGCTGCTGCCGCTCGCTTTGCGTCCGATTCCCTCACGCCCAATCCCAACTTCGCCGTTTTCTCCATCAGACCATTGATCTGATTGAGTTCCGCCATCAGTTCGCTGGCCGTCGCCAGTTCGGGCAGATGGAGCGAGCCGCCCAGATCAAACCACTGCACCACCTGCTTCAGATTCTCGCCCTCCAGCAGCCGCGAGTAGGCCAGCGCCAACGCTTGCCGGATGAGGTCGCGCGCCACGGCATCGCTCCCCTTCAGTTCGCCCTCATATTCCAGTTCGAGCTTGCCTGTAATCGACGGGAGCGCCGCATAGAGGTCGAGGATGCGGGGCACAGCTTCATGGTCACCACTCAGAGCCGCACGCCGCTCAGCGTTTGAGACCACGTTCTCGATTACTGAGATCGGTAAGCGCTGCGAAACACCACTACGTTGGTCGATGCGTTTGTCGTCACGGGCGAGAAACGCAATCTGCTCGACAATCTCATGCAGATAGGCCGGGACTTCGGTCCGCGCGCCCCCTTCCCGTATGACCCAGGCTTCCTGCTTCGTAATCTCGACGCCGCGCTCGAGCGAAAGCGGATAGTGGGTCCGGATCTCGCTGCCAATGCGATCCTTCAGCGGGGTGATGATCTTGCCGCGCGCCGTATAGTCCTCGGGATTTGCGGTGAAAACCAGCAGCACATCCAATTCCAACCGCACCGGGTAGCCCTTGATCTGCACATCCCCCTCTTGCAGGATGTTGAACAGCCCCACCTGGATCTTGCCCGCCAGATCGGGCAACTCGTTCACCGCAAAGATGCCGCGATTCGCTCGCGGCAGCAAGCCATAGTGAATATTCTCTTCGTCCGCAATCTCAGAACCCCGCTTGGCCGCTTTGATCGGGTCGATGTCGCCAAACATGTCGGCGATGGTCACGTCAGGGGTGGCCAGCTTTTCGACATAGCGTTGCCCCCGGGAGAGCCAGGAGATTGGAGTCGCATCCCCCTTCTCTTCGAGGATCCGCTTCCCAAACTTCGTCAGTGGCCGGAAAGGATTGTCTCGAATTTCACTGCCTGTGATATAAGGCACATATTCATCCAAAAGGCTGGTCAACATCCGGATGAGCCGCGTTTTCGCCTGCCCCCGGAGCCCTAGCAGAATGAAATTGTGCTTGCTCAGAACGGCATTGACCACCTGCGGGACAACCGTGTCCTGATACCCCATCACGCCGGGAAAAAGGTCGCCGCCCTCCCGCAATTTGCGCAATAAATTGGTTCGAATCTCGTCCTTAACCGTTTTCGCTCCTGCCCCCCATTCGCTATTTTTCAATTCGCCATACGTTGCCGGAAGAGTCATCGTTTTGGACTTCAACATGTTAAACCCTAAGCTTAGCGTGCTACCTTTCTTTCAATTGGATGTCGCGAGAACTCTCTGGGACTGAATATCAAAGATACTGGCGTCGATTGCAGCAGATCGGCCTCAACGCATATGAGTCCCGCTCTTATTTGGTGCTGCTGGGCCACACTCGTTTCAAAGCTTTAGAACTTGCCGCCCGGGCGCAGGTCCCAAGGCAGAAAATCTATGAGGTGCTCGACTCGCTGGTCGAGAAAGGCTTCGCCCATGTGGTTCAGGAACGTACCAAGCTGTTCAGCGCGGTCGAACCCACCCTGGCCCTGCGCGGCTATTTGAATCGGCGCGAGGAATCGCTCAAGCAGGAAATCGAAGAACAGTCCCGCAATGCGGTGGAACTGGCCGACGAACTCAGCAAGACCTACGCTCCCGCCGACGGCGCGCGCGGCAATCTCGACTACCTGCGCATCGTCTCCGATCCCAGCCAGACCGCCAAGCACTATCGCCTGATGCTCCAGAACGTGAAAACGGAGTACATCGAGTTCTCCCGGCCGCCCTATGCAGTGGATCCGCTCGACGAGCGGCTGGTGCGCCAGGCCATCGAGCGCGGGGTCAAATGCCGCCTCCTCATTGAACAAGGCACCCTCGATGCCACCCATCGCAAGCGCTTGGAGGAGTACGCCGAAGCGGGTGTCGAAGTCCGCGAATCCGAGAAGCTGCCCATGAAGCTCGCCGTCTTCGACAACAGCGTCGGGCTGGTTGCCCTCCTCGATCCGGTCCTCACCCGCCCCACCTGGACCGCCGTCGTCTTTGAGCATCCTGGCTTTGCCGAAGCCATGCACGCGCTCTTCCACAACCATTGGAAAAGCGCGCGCAAGTTGGATTAGTCAACTACCAGACCTTACACTGCTTCTCCACGGGCCGCACCATGAAGTCGCCGGGCTTGCACTGGAAGGCTTCGTGGAATTCCGGCATATTTTGCAAAGTGCCGATGGCGCGCCAGCGGGCAATCGGATGCGGATCGTTCGTCAGACGCAGCCGCAGATTCTCCGGACGCAACTGCGTTGCCCAGACACGCGCAAAGGCGAGAAAGAAACGCTGCTCTCCGGTATACCCATCGATCACAGGAGAAGGCTTGCCGTGTAAGGTCTTCTTGTAGGCCTTGTAGGCGATCTTCAAGCCGCCCAGATCGCCCATCGCTTCTCCGACAACGAATTTGCCCTTGTGACGCAAATTGTCACCAAGATCGAGAGAATCGAACTCCTCGATCACGCAGGCCGCGCGCGCGTCAAACTCCTTGCGATCCGCATCGGTCCACCAGTTCTGCAGGTTGCCATTGGCCGCGAACTTGGAGCCCTGATCATCGAAGCCATGGCCCATTTCATGTCCGATCACCGCGCCAGCCGCACCATAGTTTGCGGCATCGTCAGCAGCAAGATCGAAAATCGGCGGCTGGAGAATTCCTGCCGGGAACGCGATCTCATTCTGCGTTGGATTGTAATAGGCGTTCACCGTCGGCGGAGTCATTCCCCAATCATTGCGATCTCGTGCTTTGCCAACCTTCGACAACGCATAGGCGCGGGAGGCGATTTGCGCAGCGCGCAGACTTCCGAAAAAGTCCGCACGGGAAATACTCACACTCGAATAGTCCCGCCACCGGTCCGGATAGCCAATCTTGGGACGAAAGGCTTCGAGCTTTGCCACGGCGCTCTTCTTTGTCTCGGGGCTCATCCATTTGGAGTTTGCGAGTTCGTCCTTGAGAGTCGCACGCAGATTCTCCACCAAATCGAGCATGCGCTGCTTTGCCGCTGGTGGAAAATGCTTTTTCACAAACAGCTCCCCAAGTGCATCGCCCATTGAGGTATCGATCACCGCAGTGCAAGTCTTCCATCTGGGCTCCGCCTCTTTCAGGCCCGAGAGCAGACGGCCACTAAAGTAGAAGCTCTCCTCCGCGTAAGCCTTGGACAAATTTGGAGCCGCCTGGCTCACCGTTTTCCAGCGCAGCCACAAGCGCCAGGTCTCGCTCGGCGTCGACTGCATCAACTTTTCCAGCACCTTCTGATACTCGGGCTGCGCCACCACCAGGAGCGTATCTTCGGGAATGTGCATCAGGGCCAGCACTCCCCTCCAGTCCATGCCCGGTGTCAGTTCGCTGAGTCCTTTCACTCCCATCGGATGATAAGTGGCGTAAGGATCGCGCAACGCGATATTGGTCAACTGCGGCTGCGCCAATTGGGTTTCGAATTCGAGGATCTTCTTTGCAGCTGCAATACCGTCGCCATCCTGCCCCAGCAGCGCCAGCATCCGCGCCGCATGCTGCACAAACTCTTCGCGAATCCTGGTGGTGCGGGCGTCCTGCTCGAAGTAGTAGTCCCGTGTGGGCAGAGACAAGCCGGATGGGCCTACGTAGACACCAGTCACCTCCGTGTTCTTCAGGTCCTGGCGGGGCGCAATTCCAAAGGGA
Source organism: Bryobacter aggregatus MPL3 (assembly GCF_000702445.1). Classification (NCBI taxonomy): domain Bacteria; kingdom Pseudomonadati; phylum Acidobacteriota; class Terriglobia; order Bryobacterales; family Bryobacteraceae; genus Bryobacter; species Bryobacter aggregatus. The sequence continues at coordinate 3,633,413 of NZ_JNIF01000003.1, read as the reverse complement.
CCGCCTCCGAGTTCGGCTTGTTGTTCTTTGAAGTAAGAGGCAAGACTGGCAGCGTCTTCGATCTTGTTGATTTTCGCCAACTGAGAGCGCAAAGGAGAAGCGCCCAGCTTTTCAATCTGCTCCGTGTCCATACAGGCCCGGTAAAGATCCCCGATCTTTTTGCCGCTCCCCGTAGATGTAACTCCGTCCGCCGCTTCATCGAGCAGAACCTTGAGGCGTTCCCGATTCTGATCGGCCATCGCCGCAACCGGGCCCCAGCCTGCTTGTGAGGGCGGAATCGGATTGCTCTCCATCCACTTCCCGCTCGCGTAACGCCAGAAATCCTCGCAGGGCTGACAGGTCTTGTCGATTCCCAAAATGTCGATTCCGCTCTTTTTCTGTGCCGATAAAATGAAAGTCGCGGACAGCAAAGCGCCCGCGACCGACAGACATTTCAAAACTCTCACACCCACAGTCAAGCACATTCAAAACGGCTTGGCGGGCAGAGCCAATGGCTAGACCCGCGCATCACGCAGGAGCGTGAAGGTCAGCACACTCTCACTGGGAATCTTCACCTTCTGGCCCTTGGTAAAGATCTGGCTGCCAGCACCCGCAGCGCCACCAGCACCGGCCCCGATTGCCGCCCCCTTGCCGCCACCGGCGATAGCACCGATCACGGCCCCCAGACCAGCACCCACGCCCGTCTTGACCGCCGTATTCTTACCCTGGCTTCCGCTCACGCGAGTCACTTCCCCGCTTTCCACCGGAATCGTCCGATTCCCCACTCGCAATTCCGTCAACACGACACCCAACTGCGTCGATCCTTTAAACTTGCCACTCTTATCGAGATTCACCAATCGGACCGTGGCGGCCGATCCACGGGTAACTAATACCCGGCCATTCACACGAACGTCTTCTGCGACACTCGCCGTGAAGTTCTGTCCTTCTTCGGCTTTCGACGAATCGATCGTGTCGTTAATCCGCACTTGAATCGCCGTGGCCGATGGAATTCGTTGGCCAAAAGCGGCCACGCCTAAACAAATCATCATCAATACGCTTTTCATCGGTGATTCTCCTCTATTACTAGACTTTCAAAGAATAGGATCGTTTCAGATTCTACCGCTTCCTTCCGTCCTCCAACTGTGATAACTCCTAGCCAGTCCCTGTAAGGAGGGGATTCTGACCATGCGGGTGTATCCAACGTCTGACATCAGAAACGTCGCGCTGGCTGGACATGCACATGCGGGCAAAACTATGCTCGCAAGCGCCATGCTCTTTGCGAGTGGTGCCACCAGCCGGCTCCTGCGTACCGAAGATGGCGCAACCATCACCGATTTCGATGAAGAAGAGATCTCACGGAAGCACAGCATCTCTACCGGAATTGCGGCTTTCGAGTTCTCACGCAAGAAGATCAATCTTCTCGACACTCCTGGCCTCAACACCTTTATTCATGATGCCCGCCTGTGCCTCCCCGCCGCCGACGCCATGCTCATCGTGGTCGATGGCGCTTGTGGGGTGCAAGTGCAAACAGAAAAGGCCTGGGATGCGGCGCAGGAATTTCATTTGCCTGTCGTCTTCGTCGTCACTAAGCTCGATCACGAGCGCACTAACTTTACCGCCATTGTCGATAGCATCCGGGAGCGCTTCGGCCGGCGCTGCTGCAGTCTCGAATCGAAAGAAGAGCTCGTCGAAATGATCGCCGAGGACGACGATGAGCTGATGCAGGAGTTCTTTGAGCAAGGCCATCTCTCCGCGGAGCACCTCTCCAGTGGCCTCAAAAAGGAGTTGATTGATCGCAAAGTCTTCCCCATCCTCGGGGTCAGCGCCTATACAGACCTCGGTGTTCGCGACCTGCTGAACTTCATTACAGAATCCCTGCCCTGCCCCACAGACCGCATGGCGCTCAACCCCAAAGGCCCTCCCGGGGTCTTCGTATTCAAGACTCTGGCCGACGCCTTTGCCGGTCGCGTCAGCTACTTCAAAGTCATGTCCGGCTCGTTGCGCAACGATGGCCATCTCATGAATGCGCGCACCCACCACGATGAACGCTTTGCCCACCTCAGCACCCCCTTCGGGAAGCAAGCCAATGAAATTCCAGAGCTTGCCACCGGCGACATCGGTGTCGTCTCGAAGCTCAAAGAGACTCTAACCGGCGATTCCCTCTCCGATAAGTCCAAACTCCAAAGCTGGCCCGCTGTCCCCACGCACGAGCCGGCGATGGCCTTCGCCATTGTGGCCAAGACCCGCAACGACGAAGACCGTCTCTCCGTCGCCATGCACAAAGTGCTCGAAGAAGACCCCACCCTTCGTTTCTATCGCGATCCCCACACCAAAGAATTTCTGCTTGCCGGCAACAGCCAGCAACACATCGAAGCCATCGTCGCCCGCTTGCGCAAACGTTACAACGTCGATGTCGAGTTGCGCTCGCCGAAGATTCCCTACCTCGAAACCGTGCGCGGCATGGCCGATGTCCAGGGCCGCCATAAGAAACAAAGCGGCGGACATGGCCAGTTCGGCGACTGCAAGATTAAAGTCGAACCCCTCGCCCGTGGCCAGCACTTCGAGTTTCACAACGCGACCTTCGGCGGCTCCGTCCCGAAGCAATATGTACCGGCCATCGAGAAGGGCATCCAGGAGGCCGCCGCTCACGGCTGGCTGGCCGGCTATCCGATGGTCGACTTCAAAGTGACGCTCTATGACGGCAGCTATCACGACGTCGATTCCAACGAAATGAGCTTCAAAATGGCCGGGCGCAAGGCCTTCAAGGCGGCCATGGAACTCGCAAAGCCAGCCCTGCTCGAACCGATCATGAAAGTGGAGACCTATACGCCAGTCGAGTATGCGGGTGATCTGCTGGGCGACTTCACCAGCCGGCGGGGGCGGGTGAGCGGCATGGAAGTCAATGCGGGAACGCAAATGATTCGCGCCATGGTGCCAATGGCTGAGATGTTGAGCTATCAGAATGACCTCACCGCCATGACCCAGGGGCGCGCCACCTTCGTCATGGAACTCGACCACTACGATTACGTCCCACAGCCGCAGGCCGAAAAGATCATCGCAGCGGCCAATCACACCCAGATGTCCGACGAAGATTGATGCGAGAGGGGCCAGCATGGCCCCATCGTGATAAGCTCCCAGGTACTCCCCGCTTTTGCATGCGTCGTAGTATCCGGTTCGTTCTACTCACACTGACTGTTATTTTTTTCGCAGCCCAACTCAAACAGCCTGATTTGTCCAATCCGAAGGGACACAACTTCAAGGCTCCCCGGGCCGTGGAAGATTCGCTGCGCCGCGCCTGCTTCGATTGCCACTCCCACAAGACTGTATGGCCCTGGTACTCGCAAATTTCGCCGGTTTCCTGGTTTGTCTCAAAGCACATCGTCGAGGCTCGCAAGCGCTTGAATTTCTCCCGCTGGACCAACGACCCCGAGGAAGCGGCAAATACCCTCGGTGAGGCCTGCGACCAGATGCGGGCCGGACAAATGCCCCCGAAATCCTATACGGCGATGCACCCCGAAGCCGAACTGAGCAAAGCCGAGGTGGACGCCTTCTGCAAGTGGGCCATCAACGGGCAGTGATCATGCTAAGATTGCAACAGGTAGACGTGGGCCGCAGCCCCTGCGGCCCATTCTCTTGTCTGCTCAAACCACAAGGATTATACTTCGATGCCGAAGCTTAAAACCCATAAGGGCGCCGCGAAGCGCTTCAAGAAGACTGCCTCCGGCAAGTTTACTCGTGGCAAGGCTTATGCCCGCCACCTCTTCGCTGGTAAGTCCAACGCAAACAAGCGCCGGCTTGGCGAGGGCGGAATGGTCTCTTCCGCCAACCACCAAGCTGTTTCCGACATGCTTCCTTACGCCTAACGGCGTCTGGACTCGCATTTCGCACCCGGTGTGAGCGGCGCATTGCACGTGCCCGCAAACCCGCATCCTGAACAAAAACTTTTAAGGAGTTAAAACGTGCCTAGAGCAAAACGCGGTACTGGCAGACGCGATTACCGCCACAAAACGATGAAGCTAGCCGAAGGCTACTTCCTCACGAAATCAAAACTCAACCGCTCCGCCCAGGAAGCAGTCGAAAAGGCCCTGAAGTACGGCTACGTCGGTCGTCGTCGCAAAAAGCGTGACTTCCGCAGCCTCTGGATCGTTCGTATCAACGCCGCCTGCAAAGAAAACGGCGTCAGCTACTCGCGATTCATGGACGGCCTCAAGAAGGCTGGCATCGACCTCAACCGCAAGGTTCTGTCCGACATCGCCACCCTCGACATCGCCGCCTTCAAGGTGCTCATCGAGAAGGCCAAAGCGGCCCTCCCTTCCGGCACTCCGCTGCCCAAGACGGTGGAAGCATAAGCGTTCCCATATGGTAGAAGACTTGCTCGAAGATCAGGAATCCGACCTTCTCTCTCAACTGGAAGACAGGGTCGTGAAGGCTCTCGAAGCCGTCGCCGTTCTCCGTAAGGAGAAGGCAGCGTTGCAAACGGAAGTGGACAAACTGAACGCGGAACTCTCCGCCGCCAAGTCCAAAAACAAGCAAGCCGCGTCGCGGATTTCCAAGCTGCTCGATCAGATGGAATTCCCTGACGTCGATTAGTCCGAAGGCTCACCATTGTCCAACCCGGTTCACGTAACCATTTACGGACAACACTTCACCGTTGTTACGGGCGAAGAACCGGAACGCGTTGAGGCTCTCGCTACTCATGTTGATAGCCTCATGCGTGATATTGCCAGTCGTGGCGTGGTCGATTCCAACCGCGCCGCGATGCTGGCTTGTCTCCACCTCGCCGATCAAGTCCAATCCCTCCAAGCCCAACTGGCCGTCCACGTCGAAGCTGTCAAAGCCCAACCCGTGCAACGGCAGAAGTTGAACGACCTCCTGCAACTCCTGGATGACGAGCTAAAATAGCGGCAAATGCCGCTTCTGGCTTTGCTTGTTCTCGCGTTCTCCCTTCAGGCCCAACCCTTCCTTTCCCAGGTCCAGCACGATTTCGCCGATTCCCACGGCGTCAGAATCCATTACGCCACCTACGGCAAGCCCAGCAACCCACTCATTCTGATGGTCCACGGCTTCCCCGACTTCTGGTACACCTGGCGCGACCAGATGCAGGTGCTGGGCAACAGTGGCTATTACTGCGCGGCCATGGATTTGCGCGGCTACAATCTGTCCGGCCAGCCCACCGGCGCGGAAAACTATGACATGCGGCTGCTCCTCGGCGATCTCGTTGCCGTCATCCGCAAACTTGGCCGTGAGAAGGCGATCGTCATGGCTCACGATTGGGGCGGCGCCATCGCCTGGCAACTCGCGCTCCATGCACCGCAATACGTCGACAAGCTCATCATCCTCAACCTGCCCCACCCGAACGGCTTTCATCGCGAACTGGCCAACAATCCCGACCAGCAGAAAGCTAGTGAATATGCCCGCAAGTTCCAACAGCCCGATTCGCAGCTCCAATTGAAGGCCGCCGCGCTCGCGGGCTGGGTCAAAGACCCCGAGGCGCGCAAGCTCTATGTCGAGGCCCTCAAACGCTCGAGCCTCGCTGGGATGATGGCCTATTACCAACGCAACTATCCGAAGCCGCCCTACCAGGCGACCCTCAATCCAACACGGCTCACTATGCCGGTACTGGAAATTCACGGCCTCAAAGACACCGCCCTCCTCGCCAGCGCCTTGAATGGCACCTGGGACTGGATCGACGACTTCACCCTCGTCACCATCCCCGAGGCGGGCCACTTCGTACAACAGGACGCAACCGGCAAGGTGTCGCAGAGCGTCAAAATGTGGTTAGGGAGAGAAAAATGAAACGTATCGCACTCCTCGCCATTCTGGCGTTACCCTTGGCTGCTGGCGAAAAAGAGAAGAAGCCCGAAAAGCTGGACCCGCCACGCGTCGCCAGTTCCCACGGAGCCAGCGATCGCATGGAGATCCTCGCCACCGTCCACGCCAACAAGTCAGCGGTCAAGGAACTGCTCGGCGACGACATCCACGGCTATGTCATGGTGGTCGAGATCACGATCAAGCCGCGCGTCGAGGAAGGCGTCAAAATCGATCGCGACGATTTCCAGCTCCTCACCACCGACGACGGCCAGAAGACGCGGCCTTTTGCTCCAGCGCAACTACTGGGCACCGGCGGGCTGGTGATTCGCTCGCAACGCGGACCCACTTCGGGCGCCATGGGGCAAAACAACGGCTCGGTCTGGAGCGGTCCTGTCGGCAACGGACGTCCGATGCGGCTCCCTGGCAATGGCGGCTCCATCGGCAACCCCACCACCCAGATTGAAACGCCCAACGCCGAGGAACGCGACGGCTCCAAGGACAAAAAAGATCCGATGCAGAAGGTTCTCGAAGAAAAGGAGCTGCCCGCCAAGGAAATGACAGAAGTCACCAAGGGTCTGCTCTATTTCCCCATCGACGGCAAGCACAAGACCAAGAACATCACCCTTCTCTACCGTGGCCTCGGCGGTCGCATCGACATTGAGTTCAAATAGAAGTTCGTGAATATTTTCGAACTCGATACTCCGGCACTCGTCGTCGATCTCGACGTCATGGAAGCGAATCTGCAGCGCATGGCAGATTACACGCAGTCGCACCATCTCCGCCTGCGGCCGCACACCAAGACGCACAAGAGCCCGCTGCTCGCCAAACGGCAACTGGAACTCGGAGCGGTTGGGCTCACCGTCGCCAAATCAGGCGAAGCGGAAGTGATGCTCGCGGCACAGCCGAAGGATCTGCTGCTCGCCTACCCCACCTTCGGCGCCGCCAAAATGCAGCGCTTGGCCGCCGTCGCCAAACAAAGCCAATTGACCGTGGCGCTCGATTCGCTCGAAGCCGCCCAAGGCCTCAGCGATGCAGGCATCGCCGCAAAAATCCTGGTCGAATTCGATGCCGGCATGGGCCGCGTTGGCGTCAAGCCCGATGAGTTGATACCGCTGATCCAATCCATTCAGAAACTGCCGCACGTCGAATACGACGGGCTCGCCTTCTATCCGGGCCACATCAAGGATCTCAGCGAAGACGGACTGGCAAAGCTGCGCACGCTGAACGACGTAGTGGGTTCCACGGTCGAGAGACTCACTCAGGCTGGCTATAGGCCCCGCGTCGTCTCCGGTGGTTCCACCCCCACGATGTACCACTCCCACAAGATCGAAGGCCTGAACGAAATTCGTCCGGGCACCTACATCTTCAACGACCGCAACACCATCAACTCTGACGCCTGCACTCTCGAGCAATGCGCCGCCACCATCGTCGCCACCGTCGTCTCCACCTCGCAGCCCGGCCAGATCCTCATCGATGGCGGCTCGAAGACCTTCTCCTCGGATCGATTGAACAACGACACCGGCGTCAGCTTCGGCATGGTGCTCGGCGCCCCCGGCGCGCACTTCCACAAGATGAACGAAGAGCATGGCTTCATCGACGTCACCCAATGCGACCGCAAGTTCCACGTCGGCGAGAAGTTACAAATCCTGATGAACCACGTCTGTGTCGTCATGAACCTGCACGAACAAGCTCATGGCCACCGGAACGGAATCGTCGAAACCAGTTGGCCCATCGCCGCCCGGGGAAAGCTGTTGTAAATCATGAAAGGCGTGCGCGAGCCTGGCATCACCGCTCTGGCCGTCCTGCTGCTTGGGTTCAGTGTCGGCTCCGCCACGCTGCTCTTTAGCGTCTTCGACGCACTGCTCCTGCGCCCGCTGCCCGTTCCCCACCCCGAACAACTTGTTCGCCTCACGCTCACCCGCCCGCAAGTGGGCCAGCGCAGCGACTTCCCGGAGCCCGTCCTCCAAGCCTTCCTCACTCATGCCAGGTCCTTCGCCAGCATCGGCGCGCTCCGCGAACTGAGCAGCGCCCTGCGTGATGGTGAACGCGTCGATCGCGTCCGTCCCGCCCTCGCCTCACCCGGATTTTTCGATACCTTTGGCATCGCCGAAAATCTCCGCCCCACCGACGGCACCGTTGTTCTGTCCCACGCCTTCGCCGCACGGCACCCTCTTCCCATTGGCAAGAAGATCCTCCTCGCCGGCCAACCCTTCACCGTCGCCGCCATCCTTCCCGAAGGTTTCAACGGAGCGCAAGTCGAAACAGGCGCCGACCTCTACCTCAACCTCTCCGCCTTCACCACACTCTTCCCAGCCCCGAAACAGCGAGAGGACAACCGCTTCTTCGAGATCACAGCCCGCCTCGCGCCCGGCGTCTCCCTCCAGGCCGCCAATCAGGAAGCGCTGCAGATCTACCAGGCCGCCTCGCCTCCTGAAACCAATCCCTACATGGTCAATGGCGACTTCTCACTGGTCCCGATCGAGCGCGGCGCCTCGCGGCTGCGTGAGCAATCCGGCCCCGCGCTTGGCTTCGCCATGGCCGCCGTCGGGCTCCTCTTGTTGATGGCTGTCGCCAACATCTCTTCGATCCTGCTGGCCCGCTTTGCCGCACGCAACGAAGAGTTCGCCATCCGCCGCGCACTCGGAGCCCCAACGCTCAGCCTCATCCGCATCGCACTTGCCGAAGCGATGCTCATCACGCTCTCGGCCGGGCTCGTCGCAACAGGCATCATCCTCCTCGGCATCCCGCTGCTCCAACGCGCCCTGCCACCCATCCGGACCCTCGACACCAGCCTCGTCCCCACCACCCTGCTGCTCCAAACCGACTGGCGTCTGGTCAGCTTTGCGATGGGCATCTGCGCGCTCGCCGCCATCCTCATCGCCGTCTCCCCCGCCCTGCGCGCCACCTCCACCCATCTCCACCAATCCCTGCGCAGCACCCGCGGCAGCAGCGCGATCCGCGGCCGTTCGGCGCTCATCGCCTTTGAAGTCGCCATCGCCACCCTGCTCGCCATTGCCGCCGCACTCACATTCCAAACCCTCCTCCGCCTCCGCACCCTCCACCCCGGCTTCAGCGCCTCGCAAGTCCTCACCCTCACCATCGACCCGACGCTCCAGTTCCCACCCAACCCAGGCCTCGGTGGCGCCATCCAGCAATGGCAAGCCGCCATCGAATCGCTGCCCGGCGTCGACTCTGTCGCCTTCACCGGTCTCCGCATCCTCCGCGGCTCGGGCGTGAAAACCACCTACGCGCTCCCAGGCCAGGTGATTCCGCCCTCCGGAAGAATGAACACCAGCATGCACGGCGTCAGTCTGAACTATTTCCGCACCATGGGCATCGAAAAAATAGAAGGCCGGCTCTTCACAGAGGCTGACTACCATCCCGGCACGTCCCGCCGCATCATCGTCAATCAAGCCTTCGCCCGCTTCTTCTTTCCCAACACCTCGGCTGTCGGCAAACTGGTTCGCTCGGGCGCAAGCGACAGCCCGCCCGACCAGATCATCGGCATCGTCTCAGACGCAAAGTACCGCACACTTCGCGAACCCATCCCGCCCACCGTCTACTCCGCCTGGACGCCCAGCGAACACGCCCGCCTCGCCCTGCTCGTCCGGAGCAAAATGAACCCAAGCACGCTGATCGAGCCTATCCGCCAAACCATCGAACGCCTGTCTCCCGGCATGCCGATTCAAGATCCCGCGACGCTTGCCGCCGACATCGAAGCGTCGCTTTCGACAGAAATCCTACTCGCCAACTTATCGATTGCCTTTGCGCTCCTCTCGCTGTTCATCGCCGGGGCCGGCCTCTACGCGCTGCTCGCCTATCTGGTGATCCTGCGCCGGCGCGAAATCGGCATCCGCCTCGCCATCGGCGCCCCACGGCCCTCGGTCGCAGCGCTCCTCCTCGAACAGGCCACCAAGCCGGTGCTCTGCGGCATCGCCGCTGCGTGCCTGATCGCCATCGCGATGGGCCCCTGGCTGAATACGGTGCTGTTTGAGGTGTCCGCGCGCGATCCTGAACTTCTCGCCGGAACAGGCGCACTCGTCTTGCTGGTTGCATTGGCGGCCGCGGCACTGCCCTCCATCGCCGCCACCCGGGTGAATCCTGCCTCTGCTCTGCGCAACGAATAAGCAAACTGTGCTTTCCTAATGGCATGCCCGAACGCCGCAACTTTCTGATGGCACTCTCCGCCCTTGGAGTCGATGCCACTGCTGCCGAGACCGCCGACGAGAAGACCATCTACATCCCTGGCAAGCAACTCGAAAGCGACCGCGCCACCATCCTCAACTTCATCGAGGAGTTCACCTTCGCCATGCTCGTCACGGCCAAGGGCGGCGTCCACATCACCAATGTCCCCACTCTCTTTGACCGCGCGGCGGAAGGCTGGGGCAAGGTCTGGTGGCATATCGCCAAGGGCAACGAGCAGAACCAGGTCTTCGACGGCGACACTGAATGTACCGTCGTCTTCCACGGCCCGCATGGCTACATCTCGCCCAACTGGTATGCGACTAAGAATGCGGTTCCCACCTGGAATTTCGCCGTCGTCCACGCCACCGGCAAGCCCAAGCGGATCGATGACGACACAGCCTTTGCGAAGTCTTTAGAGCGGCTGGTCGCCCAGAATGAACGCCACTACGGCGGCGGCGACACCTGGGACTACGCGAAGCTCCCAGACTCCTACCTCAAGGGCATGCGCCAAGGCATCGTCGCCTACCAGATGGAAATCGAGAAAGTGGAAGCGAAATTCAAGCTCGGCCACGAACGCAGCGCCGCCGACCGCGCCGGCGTCCTCGAAGGGCTAAAGTCTGGCCCCAAGGAACGCAATCTGACCGAGTTTACCGAGGCCTACTACGCCAAGATCAAGGCCTGATCAGCGCCCATAGCGCAACAGCAGCATCGTCGCGTCATCATGAGGCTCGGCGTCCCCAACGAATTGCGATACCGCGCCACGCAGCGCATCGTGCAGGCTTTGCAAGGGCAGATGCGCATTCGCCTTCAAGACAGCGGCAATGCGCTCCCGTCCGAAATATTCGTTCGAGGAGTTCTTCGCCTCTTCCACGCCGTCGCTGAACAACACCACGCTGTCCCCGGGCTGTAGATACACCCGGTTCACTTCATAGCTCGCCATCTCCAGCAGCCCCACCGGAAAGCCATCCAGGTCCAGCACTTCCAGGCCCGCTGTCGCGCGCAGAATAAAAGGCCGCGAATGCCCGGCATTCACAAAATCCACTTGCCCCTCCGGACTCACCATGCAGGCAAAGATCGTCGCGTACTTTTCTCCCGCCGTCCGTTCCAGCAAGAAGTGATTCAAGCGCGGCAACCATTCCTCAAGCGCCGCGCCGGAGCTAGCCGCCTCGAGCATCACACCTTGCAGCAGCGACGCCAGTAAGGCCGCTCCAACGCCCTTGCCGGACACATCGGCGACGGCAGCCAGCCACGATCCGTCCGGACGCTTCAACACATCGTAAAAATCGCCGCCCACCTGATGTGTCGGCACCGACGAGCCTACCGCATCGAGAAAACCCTCATGCGGCAACTGCCGCGGCAACAGATTCGCCTGAATCGTCCGCGCCAGCGCCAGTTCCTGATCGAGTTTATGCCGCTTGCGCTCCTGCTCAAGCAACCGCGCATTCTCAAGAATCGTCGACGCCTCGAGCGCCAGCGTCTGTAACAATTCACGATTGCCCTGCTGCGTACTGACCTCAGCAATGCGCGAATCCATATAGATCAGCCCGACGGTATCGTCCATCGTCGCCGCCATCGTCTCTGTCCCGACAGCACCGCGCAGGCTCAGCAGTGGCACACAGAGAACACTCCGCAAATCAAGCCCTTCCAACGAGTTATTAAAGCGTCCCGAGAAATCGGACAACGGATCAAACTGAAAGCTCAGCAGTTCTTTCCGCTCCCGCAACGCACGTTGGATCAGATCGAGAGGCACGGGCAGCTCTTCCACTCCAAGCGCCCTGCCGTTCTGGTCCCGCCCCAGTTCGACAAACAGCTTGCGATCCCGGTCGAGCAAGAGGAAGCCCCGCTCGCAGCCCGTAATCGTCAGCGCCGCCTCAATGACGGTTCCCAAAACGTCTGCCGTCGAGAGCGCGTGCTCCAGACTGCGAGCCACCTCGGTCAGCGCCCGCAGCTTGGACAGGTCGGTTCCATGATTCGCATCAGAGCCGGGGAGACGGCCCATCAAACGCCGGATCTCGGCCTCACTCTTCTCAACAATGATCAGCCGGTAGCCATCCTCAAGCCCGAAGTCGATGACGTCTCCCGTGGCCAGCCGCCGCTCCTTGTTCACCTTCACTTCGTTCACCCGCACACCGTGCAGGCTCTCCAGATCTTCCACCCAGAGTTGCGAACCGCGCTGGTGAATCAGCGCATGCTTGCGAGACACACGGCTATCGCGGAGGATGAGGTGATTGTCGCTTTGCCGCCCCATCGAGAAGGGGTTTTGTTCCAGCGGAACGCGGAGGGAATTACCGCTCGGATTGACTACGGTCAGCTCGTAGGGCACCTTCTGATTCTAAGCGTGACTGACCTTGTGCATCTCTTCCTTCCGGAGAGCCTGGCAATGCGAACAATAACCACCAATTTCCGTGCGGGCGAGTAAGATTTCAAAACCAAAAATCTCTTCGACTTCCCGGCGTAACTTGCTCAGAGGTTCGCCAAAATACTCTTCGACTTTGCCGCAGCGCAAACAAATGATATGCGCATGCTCGCGCTTCATTTTTGTTTCGTAGTAATGCTGATCTCCATCTTTATGCATCAGATCGAGTTCATCGACGAGCCCAGATTGCTTCAACATCTTGAGTGTGCGATAGACGGTTACGCGGTTCAGCTTCGGATCTGTTTCGCGAGCCCGTTGATAAAGGGTCTCGGCATCCAGATGCTGTCCGCTCTTGTCGATGAGATCCAGCAAAACCTGGCGCTGACGTGTGAGTCGAACGCCACGTTCTTTGAGAGAGCGTGTCATTTCCATGGCGAGTTGGTTCCTTTATTCTCACATTATGGACGTGCTCGGCGCATTGCGTGAAAGGATTCTCTCTTTCGCGGCATCTCGTTATGGGAGGCAAATCGCCGAGGACATCGCGCAGGAGGTGCTGCTGGTGTTGCACGAAAAATACAGCCATGTCACAGATCCGGCGCAGCTTGTTCCTCTCGCCCTTCAGATTGCCCGCTTCAAATTGGTTGCCAGTGCCAGAAAAGCCACACGGCGTGGTGAACATCGCACAGTCGATATCATTGAGGAACCAATTCCCGACCCGCAAGTGAATCTGATTCTCGAAGCAGAACAAAATGAACTTTTGGAGCGTCTTCGCCACTGCCTGCCTCTTCTGGGCGAACGTTGCCGGGAAATCTTCCGGCTGAAGCTGGAGGGCCTTAGCTTTCCCGAAATCCAATCCATTCTCGGAGCCGCCAGCATCAATACCGTATATACCTGGGAATCGCGTTGCCGCGAGGACCTCAAGCGCCTCATCGCCCAGCACAGGAGGCCGCAATGAGCGAACAAGAAATACAAGCGCTCCTGAGCGCTTTTGCCGCCGGTACCTTGACCGAGGAACAGCGCTCGCGCCTGATGGAGGCGGCCCTCTCCGATCAGTCGCTCTTCGATGCGCTCATGGAGGAGGAAACGATGCGGGCTGCACTCGAGAGTCCCGCCGTCCGCGAAGAGCTGGCTGGCCTTCTCGCACCCGCACAAATCGCAGCCGACAATGGAGTTACCGATGCCCGGCACAGAGAGATGCAAGCCCTGGCGCCGACGCTGACAAGATTAAGCCCGCCACCTCCACAACCCAAGCGACGCTGGCTCTTGATCGCGCTTGCCGCCTGTCTTGCTGGCGGCATCGCCACCATCGCGCTCTGGCGGCAGCCCAGCCCGCCTACGGAAGTCGCCGTGGCACAATTGCCCCGGCAGGCCCCAGTGCCCCAGCAGACCCCAGCCGTCATCGAGCTCAAGCCCGAGCCGCCCACCTCCAAGCAGCTTGCGAAGAAGAAGGAAATGGTTCTACCTACGCAGCGTGAGAATCCTCCGGCAGCCGTGGCAGATGCACAGATCAAAGTGCATCAACCGGAACGGCGCGCAAATCCTCCGGCAGCCATGTCAGATTCGCAGATCGCCATATCGGCGGCAACGCCAAAAGACAGCTTCATCCGCCAATCGACCGAGGCCTCCGCAGCCGCCCCGGTCCGCCGAAATGATCTGGCCGAGACCCGCGCACGCACCGCGGCCATTGCAAACGGAAAACTAGTCCTCGAGCCCCAGGTCTTCAGCTATACCTACGCCTTCCTGATCGACGGCGCAGAAACCAAACCCATCCCCGCGATCGGATTGCTGCGACCGGAGCGTCACGAATTCGAGATCCCCTCGCATGGCCCAGGTGCCGTCATCTGGGTCTTTCTCACACCCACCCGCGACTCACTCCTCGAAAGAGCCATGGTCGGCGTGCGCCCTCTCCCCACTCGCGACTGGATCAAGCTGCCAATCCCATAAACTCTTAGGGAGCGTATGACCCGCCGTCAACTCCTTGCCACCCCTGCCCTTGCCGCCCAGTTTCGTGCCGCCCAGTCCGGTGGCGTCACCCTCAACGAAGATCCCAACCACTTCTTTGTCGCCCGCCGCGCCAGGCGCCTCACTCACGAGATCATCCGCCAATGGGTCGATCAGTACGCAGACACCCAGGTCTCCGAACTCGTCCTCAACGTCAATGCCATGCGTTCCAGCTTCGCCTCAAAACAACGCGAGGCCTGGTGGACCGGCTTTGACCCCAAGGGCGGTAAAGACCAGCCCTTCCTCAGCCCCGTCGCCCCAGCCTCACGCCAGGTCTTCCACGACTGGATTCGTTGCGGCTGGCAGATGAACGAGGACAAGCTTGACCTCTACTCGATTTGGATCCCCGAAATCCGCCGCCGCAAGATTTCCCCCTGGCTCTCCATCCGCATGAACGACCTCCACAATGTCGATCAGGAAGACCACCCCATGCACTCGTCTTTCTGGCGGGAGAACAAGCAATTCCGCCGCGTGCCCTATCGCGACGAGCAACGCGACAAGGCCCTCGACTACGCGCATCCCGAAGTCCGCGATTACTACCTGCGCTACATCGAGGAGTGCTGCGAGCGCTACGATTTCGACACGCTCGAACTCGACTGGATGCGCCACGGCTTCCACTTCCGGCCCGGCTACGAAGACGCAGGCGCTCGCATCCTCACGCAGTACCACTCCGAAATCCGCAAGCTCCTCAACCAATGGCAGCGCCGCCGGAAGCATCCCATCGGACTCGCGGTTCGCGTCCCGGGCAGTCCACTCGCCGCCAGGCATCTCGGAATGGATGCAGCCGCCTGGGCGCATAACAACGACGTGAACTATGTAACGGCTACCAATTACTGGCGCACCGTCGACACCAACATGCCAATCGAAGAATGGCGAGCCCTACTGCCAAAGCAATGTACGTTAGCGGCTGGTCTCGAGCTCGGCTGCAACGCCTTCCTCGGCTCCGTCGCAGGCGATGGCCGCGCGTGGCAATCAAACTCACTCGAATCCGTCCGCGGAGTGGCGGCAGCCTATCTCCACCGCGGCGTCGATCGCATTTACTTATTCAATTACATGGACGCTGACACCACGCTCGACGACGTCGCCAACTACCCTGCCCTACTCCGTGAAGTGGGCCAGCAACAAACCATCGCGGGCAAGCCACGCCGCCACATCGTTACCTACCAGGACACCTGGGGCCCTGGAGATCCGGTGGCCCATGCCCTTCCGGTCGATCTCAAGCCCAACCAGTGGCGCGCGTTCCGCCTCCCCACGGGGCCAACCGATTCGAAGTTGCAGGCAAGCGTGCTGCTCGGCCTCAGCAACTCGAATGTGAGAGTACGGGTCAATGGCGAAAACACCGCGCCGGGCACGCCAATCGCAACGCCGAAGCCCGGGCCTGCCACGCCCGTCTTCCGCTTTGCCACCACCGCGCCACTCCGCGCCGGTGAGAATCTGATCGAAGTCACCGCCCAGCAGGACACGCGCATCGAATGGGTAGAACTCAACTTGGCCAGCTGGCAGTGATGCCTCCATCGGTTGCCCAACTGAACGAGAACTGAGAGCCAAGTTTGTGGAGATCGGCGACCAGGAAGAGCAGTTGCCATCTTGGCATCAAACATCGCTTCCCCCGGTGGCTTACGCCTTTCTGATCGATCTCAAAAGCAGACATCACCTGTATCCCGCCTCGCTGATGGGAATCGGATCAGAGTCACCGCCCAACGGAGCACGAACATCGAATGGGTAGAACTCAACTTGGCCAGCTAGTCGCTCCGCAGTGCCGTCATCGGATCAATGCGCGACGCCCGCCACGCGGGCACAGCCGCCGCGGACAAAGCGCTCAACAGGAGCAGAGCCACAACCACCACCCACACACGCCAATCACCGGCAGAGGTCCGGAATAAGTAAGCGTCCACAGAGCTTCTAAGCCCCCAGGCCACAATGGCTCCAGCGCTGAGTCCCAGAGACACCAGCAAGACCGCCTGACGCTGAAACAGTGAGCGAATCGATTGCGGCGAAGCCCCCACGGCCAGCCGCACCCCGATCTCCCTGCGCCGTTGCTCTACCCCATAGGCGACAATGCCGGCAATCCCGGTCACCACAATCGCGAGCGCAAAGCATCCAAATGCGGTCAGCAGCAAAGCCAGCACTTGCTCCATGCGCGCCGAAGAGGAGAGGTTCCCTGCAATGGTGTGGATTTGTAGAAATGGACGCTGCCCCGCCTCCCGAGTAAACAATTCCTCCAGTGCACGCCGCACGCTGGTCTCGGCCCCCTGATGGCTCACCACCATCGTCATCCCGGGTCCCGTCGCGCCATCCCACATCGACAGATACGCGGTGATCGGTTCCTGTTCCCGTGGATTCTGATACTTTGCATTCCCGACGACACCAATGACGGAAAGCCACGCGCCGCTCGAGAAGCGCAACCGCTGTCCCAACGCCGCCTGGGCAGAACCGAAGAAGCGCCGCGCCGCATTCTCGCTCAGTATGCAGACCTCCTTGCGCCCCTCAAAATCATTCCCCGCCAGAATCGGAATGCCCATCGCGGCAAAGTAACCCTCACTCACCGTATGGAGAAACAAAAGCCGGTCCTTTACCGGGAGCTCCGCCTTGCCAGGAATCTCGGCGGACGAAGCGCTCATCCCACCCGACAACGGCACAGTCTGTGTCCAGGCCACTTGCACCGCCTGCGGCAGGCGCCGCGCCGCATCGAGCAAACGCCGGTAACTTTCTCTTTGCTGCTGGCGATCGACACCCGCATTGAACAAGTCCGGAGTGAGCAGAATGGTCCTCGCCGCCGCAAAGCCTGTGTTCTCGGTCAACAACGATCGCACCGATACCAGAAGCAAACCCGCGCCTCCCAGAAGCGCAAACGCGAGAGCCGTCTGCAAGACCGTCATCGCAGACCGCAGCCGCAAGCCCGCTAGCCCCACGCTCCGGTCGCCCAGCGCAGCTCTGCTTGCCATCCAGGTTGGAGTCAGGCCGGCGATCAAAATCACCGCCAGCAACGTGAGCCCCAGAAACAGCGCCAATCTCCAATCGCCGGCTGTATCGATCTGAACCACCAGAGATTCCCTAGAAATCCCGTACTGTAAAACCTGCACAATCCAACTGGAAAGCAATAAGCCCAAGGCGCCCCCACCCAAACCCAACAACAGACTCTCCAGCAGCATCTGCCTTCGAATTACTCCAACGCTCGCGCCCAGCGCCATCCGCACCGCAAATTCCCCCATCCTCCGTGCCGATCTCGCCAGGACAAGATTCGTCAGGTTCATCGCCGCAATGAGCAGAACGGCCCCCACCGCAATCATGAGCATCCAGAGCGCCTCGCCGTAGGCATCCGCCACCCAGGAAGACCCATTGTGCCCCTCCTTCGCCGTGATCCGCATCGCCAGAAACTCTTCTTGCGCCTTGGCACTGCGTCCCGTATCCAGGCACATCGCCAATAGCCCTCGAGAGGCAGATCGCAAGCGGGCAGAGATCTCCTCTACACTCTCCCTGGCAGGGCGGCGGCCAAACACCTGCAGCATGCCGCCGTGTACATCCTGCCGCCAGGAGTAACTGGGGTACATCGCTTCCAGCGCAGACAGCGGCAGCCACAGATCCATCCGGATCCCCGGTTGTACTCCAGAGAAAGTAGGCGGCGCCACGCCGACGATCGTAAACGGAACACGCTCCACGACAATCTTTGTGCCAACAGCCGCAGCTGATTTTCCAAAAGCCCGCTCCCACATCTCGAAGCTGATCACCGCTGCCCATCCTCCGGCAGGCCCGCCAGGAACATCATCGCCCGGCTGGAGCAAGCGGCCCATCTGCGGGTTCAGGTCCAGCACTGGGAAATACGATCCAGTCACATTCGATGCAACCACCTGACGCGGCACTCCGTGCAAATCCATCGCCACCGTGCTGCTTCCGGTCACTCCGAATACTCCAGGCAACAGCGCAGGCTGGGTCTCGAGCACCCGGAACAAGGGATAGCTCAAACGATTTAGTTCTGTGGCCTTGGTCTCTTTACCGGCAACCCAGCTTCGTGTGCTCTTGGGAAGATTGGTCAAGCTCAGCTGCACAAGCTCCTCCGGCGCTCGCACCGGCAAAGACCGCAACAACAGTCCATTGAGCAGCGAGAAGATCGCACTATTCGCGCCAATCCCAAAACCCAGCGTCAGCAGGACAACGACGGTGAAGGTCTTCTCTCGCCACAACAAGCGGGCGCCGAATCGCAAATCCCGCCAGCACCCTTCCAACCATCCCCACACCCAGAGCGCTCGCATCGATTCCCGCCAGGCCGTTTGGTTCCCCAGCGCAATCCGTGCGATCCGTCCAGCTTCTTGCTCCGCAACACCGTCGGATCGCAACTGCCGTTCCTTCATCTCCAGATGAAAGGCGAGTTCGTCACGCAGATCCTGATCGAGATCTTGACGCCACCACGCCCGCAATTGCCTCCAGAACCGAATCATGATCCCTCCAATACCCGGCGCATCCCGAGCACCAGATGGTCCCAACCTTCTCGTTCCTCCACCAGTTGGCGGCGGCCTTCCGCAGTCAGCTCATAGAACTTCGCTCTTCGATTCGCTTCTGAGGAGCCCCACTCTGCCGCCAGCCAACCTTTCAATTGCAAGCGGTGCAGTGCCGGGTAAAGAGCGCCTTCCTCAACCCGGAATAACTCACCGGAACTGGTCCAGATTCTCTCCATGATCGAGTACCCATGGGCCGCACCATCTTGTAAAGATTGAAGAATGAGCAGATCTAAGGTCCCAGGGAAAAGGTCCCGGCTTTTCAGTCCCATAATCAATTTAGGGGAAGAATAACGCCGCTCCCCTAAGATGTCAAGGGAAATTAACTTGCCAGGACGGCAACTCTGCAATGAATCCTTTCACCAGATGTGATAGGAATAGCGCATGCTTCGTACTGCATACGCCAAGTTGCTTCTATCCTTATTACTTCTCACCATTCCCGGCCGGGCTCAAACCGGCTCTCAAATTACCGGCGACGTTTCCGACAATTCCGGTGCTTCTGTTGCGGCCGCCAAAGTCGTCGCTACCAACATCGAAACCCAGGTCTCGCGTGAAACACTGACCAACGACGCTGGCACCTATATTTTTTCCCTTCTCCAGCCGGGTAAGTATGTCTTGAACGTCACCAAGGATGGCTTCAAAAGTGCCCGTCAGGAAAACATCAGTCTCGAAGTAAACGCAGTACTCCGCATCGACGTCAAGCTCGAAGTTGGCGCCATCACCGACTCCGTCACCGTCTCCAGTGCTCCTCCTCTGGTGGAAAGCGAAAACTCCTCGCTCGGTCAAGTGGTGGAGACCAAGCAGATTGTCGAACTCCCGCTCAATGGCCGGAACTTCGTCCAACTTGCCACCCTCGGACCAGGCGTCACCGGCGTCGGTTTCGGAGCCTCAGGCACCATCATGTCGGGCACCCGTCCCGACGACCAGCGTCCCGCCTCCGAACTGTTCTCTAACGGCAATCGCGAAGGCTCCAATAACTTCCTGATCGACGGTATCGACAACAACGAACGCCTCACCGTCTCCATCACCCTGCGCCCCTCGGTCGAAGCGGTCCGCGAGTTCAAGATCCAAACCAGCCTCTTCTCCGCCGATCAGGGCCGCAATCCTGGCGCCACCGTCAACGTCGTCACCAAGTCCGGCTCCAATGAACTCCACGGTGCAGCCTATGACTTCCTGCGCAACGACAATCTCGACGCCAAGAACTACTTCGCCTCGCCCACCGCCAGCAAGCCACAACTCGCCCAGAACCAGTTTGGCGCGGCACTCGGTGGTCCAATCATCAAGAACAAACTCTTCTTCTTTGGCAACTACGAAGGCTATCGCCGCCGTCAGGAGATTCCCTTCCTCGGCACCGTCCCCACTCTCGCCATGAAGAACGGCGACTTCAGCGCCGTCCGCGATATTTTCGATCCCTTCAGCCTGCGCGCAACCCCCGGCACCAGTTCCGGCTTCTCACGCACCATCTATCCGAACCGCACCATCCCACGTTCGCAGTTCGATCCCATCACCACTCGCCTTATCGATGCCTTGCCGCTTCCCACATCTTCCGGCATCGTCAATAACTACACCGTTGCTCCCAAACAGGCGCAGGATTGGAACCAGGCTGACGGCCGCGTCGATTACAACCTCTCGCCCACCAGCTTCCTCTTCGGCCGCTACTCGTATCAGAAGACCGATACCATTCGTCCGGCCACCTTCCCGCCTGCCAAGGTCGCTGGCCTCGACGTCCCCGTCTCGCTCAGCAATGAAGACACCTTCGCTGGCACCAGTTCGCAGAAGGCTTATCACACCAACCTGAACTACTCAAAGATCATCACGCCGGCGCTCTTGATGGAATTGAAGGCTGGCTTCCAACGCTTCTCGCTCGACTTCCTCGCGGCCGGTGCAGAACCTGGCGCGCGTCTTGGTGAAAAGCTCGGCGTCAAGAACTCCAATCAGGGTCCGCGCGCGGACGGCCTGCCCATCTTCTCGCCCTCTGGTTATTTTGGTTTCGGCCACACCCGCTCGCTGCCGATCCTCCGTCGCGAGAATACTTACCAGTATGGTGCCGGCTTCACCTGGACCCGTGGGAAGCACAACATCAAGTGGGGCGGCGACATCATCCGCCGTCAGATCTCTGAGTTCCAAACCAACCGCGGCAACGGCCGCTTCAACTTCTCTAACGCCTTCAGCAACGATCCCAACAACCAGGGGGCGACTGGCGACGCTATGGCCAGTTCCTTGCTGGGCACGGCCAACACCATTGAGCAGGATTTCACCCTCGTCTTCCCGGGTATGCGCGGCTGGGAGAACAGCCTCTATGTCCAGGACGACTGGAAGGTCAGCGATCGCCTCACCGTCAACGTCGGCATGCGTTATGAATACTTCTCGCCCTTCCGCGAAGTGGCCAATCGTCTGGCTAACTTCAACACTGTCACCGGGAGAATGATGATCGCCGGCAAGAACACCGATGAGTATCTCGGCGTCCATCCCTTCCGCAAGGGTTTCGCTCCGCGTCTCGGCTTCGCCTATAAGCTCCGCAAATCCACCGTCATTCGTGGCGGCGCGGGAATCTTCTTCGGCACCCAGGGTAACGGTGGCGCAGCCATGCGGCTCTTCCGCCAGACGCCCTTCGGCCCTGTCCAGACTGTCGATATCAACACCCTCGGCGCGAATCCTCGCCGTGTCGTCGATGGCTTCGATCCGCTCGTCGTCCCCAGCGCCGACTCGATCATTGCCGACCCGCGTGGCGCTCTCATCTCCGTCGACTCCCACTTCCGTCCCTCTGCCACCTACCAGTACAACTTGCAAGTGCAGCAGGAACTCAAGGGCAACATGGTCTTCAAGATCGGCTATGTCGGCAACCTGAATCGCTTCCTCGATTACACCTATGATGCGAATCAACCCGACCCCGGTCCCGGCACCGTGCTCTCCCGCCGTCCCTTCCGCAATCTCGCGCCCAACGTCCAGGGCATCACCTATGCCGTGGCCGATGGCAATGCCAACTACCACGCGCTGCAGTCCACCATCGAGCGGCGCTTCTCGAACGGCCTCAGCTTCCTGGGCGCCTACACCTGGTCCCACTCGATCGATAACGTCCCGAATGCATTCGGCGGCGCAGCCAACGGACCCATCCCGCAGGACATCCGCTATCGCAATGTCGATCGCGGCAACTCCGGCTTCGACATCCGCCATCGCTTCACGATGTCGATGAACTACGAACTCCCCTTCGGCAAAAACAAGAAGTTCAACATCACCAACCGCGCCCTCGACACGATTGCCGGCGGCTGGCAGGGCAACCTGATCTTCACCAAGCAGACCGGTCTTCCCTACACGCCCACGCTGAACAGCGCTGTCTCGAATGCCGGCGGCTCGCGTCCGAACCTGTTGAAGTCTCCTAGCTTCACCAGTGGAGACCGCGCTATGTACTTCGACACCAGCTTCAACACCGCAGGCGCCACCTGGGGCATCCCCACGGTCTACACCTACGGCAACGCTGGTCGCAACATCCTCTACGGCCCTGGCAGAACCAATATCGATGCTTCGGTGTTCAAGACCTTCTCACTGACGGAGCGCTTCCGCCTCCAGTTCCGCGCGGAGCTCTTCAACCTCTCGAACACGCCGCAATTTGGCTTGCCCAACGCGGCCATCGGATCGCCTTCCGCAGGGAGCATCACGAGCCTTTCGGGGAACAACCGTCAGGTCCAACTTGCTCTCCGCCTCAGCTTCTAAGCAAAGAACACAAAAAGGCCTCCCCAACCGGGGAGGCCTTTTTCAATTTGGCGACCGCCTCTTACTTCGCTCAATCCAGAAAAACCCGATATACAATCACAGAGCGACTCCGTGTTGAGGATGCAAACTACGAACTACAATGACACCACAACAACAGCTGGATGCGTTCCTAGCCGACATTCGCCAGACAAATCGCTTCATCAATATTGACCGGGCTATTGGAACGCGAAGCAGTATTGCCTCCCTCGTCGTCTTCTTGCGAGGGAGGGTCAACAATCCCCAACCGATGACGGTGATCGACGCTGTCCAACGTTGCGCCGTCCCAAATGCCCCGGGCATCACGAAGTACCTGCCAGCAATTCAGCGATTGGTGTCCGTGTGGGGTTATGACCAGAGGGACTACCCGTCGGTGACCGGCGCAGTTGCGGTCAGGGCTGCGGAGAACTTCTATCAGCATTCGCGACTAGTCCCCTTTCAGGACAGGGTGGACTACGAACTCTTACTGCGCTGGAGTGGCAACGCGGCCGGCTTTGGAGTCACGGTGGCTCCGCAGGGTTATGTAGCGCGCCTTCCAAATCCGAATGGTGGGAATCTCGACATTACCTCGAGAGGCCTGCTTCTGAGGTCGGGGCTAATCCCGGAGGCCAACGGTTTCGCCGACAGAAGCTACATGAGCCGGCTTCAATTGACCCAGGCCGATCTCCAGGCCATGGCAAATCAATCGATCGCCGATGTGGGCTGCGGAGCGGCGATTTTCCGAGCGGAAATGCAAACGCTATTCGGTTGCGCCACCACAGGACTGGACTTCAATGCCGCTCAAGTACCGGCGGGGAACGCCCAAGTCAGGAGCCGTTATATTCGTTCCATCCTCTACCTGAAGATGCTTCTCGATACCAACCGGATGAATGTGACGCTCACCTCACCCGAAATGGCTCCACTGATCAGGCGCCTCGTAGATAATCTGGGTCAAATACTGACCAACTACGTCAACACCCCTCCAGTCGTCGGCGACATCTTCAATCTTCCAGCCGCCATGATTGCCAGTAATCACGGACATCGCTGGAACTACATGACCACCATGTACTTGTTGTGTTACTTTACCCCAATCCAACAAACGAACGCGGTGCTCAATATGTGCGGCGCCACGACGAACGCAGTGTATCTCTACAATGGTTCGGGAGTGGGCAATGGAATCCAAACCCAAACATTGACCTACGACACTGCCCAGATTCGCCACGCCTTCCCACAGTGCCGCATCCTCGTCAAAGACCCGGCCACGCACCACATCATCCTCTAGCGCTTCCTGAAAGCCGGGGGAGCAGTTGGTTTCCGGCGAAGCTGTTGCCGCCTACTTCTCCCCCAGTAACGCGCCCGCAATCTCCCTCGCCAGTTGCGTCCCGAAATTCTCCCAGACCTCCGGATTCGCCCGCCCTTTCCGCTTCTGGCTATACCCGATTCGTAACTCCATCAAGTGCGCGGGAACCTGATACTCGATCCACAGCCATTGCGCCACATTCGCCCGGGTCTTCCCCGTGATCTCCATCCGCGAAGGATTCTCCACGCTTGGATCAAAGATCGTCTTCTCCCGCAGCGCCTTCTCTAACTTCGCCGTCAGTGGGGACTTCGGCCCCTCCAGATATTCCCCCATCTCGGTGTTATGAACGCTCAGGAAGAAATCGATCTTCTTCCCTGCCCCCAACCAATCCTGCATCGCCTTCTTCTGCGCCAGAATCTCCGGACGCAACACAACATCATTCGGTGAATCCCAGTTTCGATTCAGGTCATAGCCTTTGCGGTTGAAGCGAACACCTCCATGCTCCACGCCATCCGGATCCAGCCAGGGCTGCACCTTCCAAATCACTCCGTTGGGTAAGTGGCGCAGGAAACCTTCTCCAGTCCAGCTTGTCCCAGCTTCCCAGGCATGCTGCCGGAACATCATCCAGACCACCGGCGCCTTCGGATTCCCCCCAGACCGATCAAAAGTCCACAGTTCGAGCTTCCGTCCCTCAACACTCTTCCCGATCACTTCAATCTCCGGCTTCAGATCCTTGCGGAGCAGATCGAGATTCTTCGCTGTATACGGCATCAGATGCGCCACATACAACGGCTTCCCAGTGCCCTTGAAATGCAAACGCCAATGAGGCTCTTTCGGATCGTAATCCCCTGCGGCCTCCTCCCAAACCTTCCCGTTCAACCAATAAGGGCGCGTATCGCCCGTGATCGCGCCAATATTCTTCTGATAGTTATACTCGCCTGGCAAATCCACCAGATCGATCACAATCTGCTGGCCCTTCTTCGCCCCATCCACACGAAAGTAGTACCAGCTAGCCTGACGATTGCGGCCGTCCTGATCGGTCTGCCCCGGAACGCCCACACGCAAATGCGTCGGGCTCACCGACTGTACCGGACCAATGGCCCCACCAGAAAAATTGGCGCTGACCCGAAGGTCAGCGCCATATCCAACTACAGCCACCAGAAGGAGCAGCCACATTTAGATCTCTTTTTTGCCGAGTTTATCAGCCAGATACTCCGATGCCCGCATCGACAGCGCACAGATCGTCATGGTCGGATTCTGCGTACCCGCAGTCACAAAGCTGCTACCGTCCACGACAAACAAATTCTTGATGTCATGACTTTGATTCCACTTGTTCAGAACACTCTTCTTCGGGTCATCGCCCATCCGGCAAGTGCCCACTTCATGAATGCTATAACCCGGAGGGAACGGCGTATCGTTCGTATGGATCACTTCAAAGCCTGCCTTCCGGCAAACCTCCGCAAGAGTCGCCACCGAATCCTTGATCAAGGCCGTATCGTTATCCCCGTACTTCACCTGGAAGTTCAGCACCGGAATGCCATAGGCATCGACAACCGACTTATCGATCCGCACATGATTCTCATAACGAGGCAGAGCTTCGCCCATCGCCGTTGCCGAGAAGCCTGCGCCACGCGCTTCGTTTTGCGCGTCCTCGGCTTCCTTGCCCCAGCCTGGGAAGAACTTCAGGTCTGGCGTGCCCCCCGTCGAGAAGTCAAACGCACAACCGCGAATGTAGTTCTTCTCCTTGCCCTTGTTCAGATTCGCAAAGCGCGGAATATAGCCACCGCCGCCCACCATGCCGCGCGGAGCCTTGCCGCCCTTGGCCTCAGGAATCAACGCCACCACGCTATTGCTGATATACATCTGATCGCACAGATAGCGGCCCAGAACACCGCTCGAGTTCGCGATCTTCGAGTTCAGCAACAAGCGAGTGCTCTCGAGACAGGAAGCGGCCACCACTACGACCTTCGCCTTCACATGCATCTCACGGCGCGACTTCCGGTCCACAAAGTGAAGACCGTTCGCCTTGCCCGTGTTCTTATCGATGCTGATCTCACGAGCCACAGCGTTCGGAATAATCGTCAGGTTGCCGGTGGCCACGGCATCGGGCAACAACAGGTTGCGCGAGCTGGCAAGGTTGCCATTGCCGAGACTGCGACGGATCTTAGTGATCGTCATGCCTTCCGGCTTGCCCGCTACAGCCAGCCGCTTTGCGGCCGTCGAATCGGGCGACTCATCCTCGATGAACAAGCCATCTGGCAGTTGCTTCAGGCCTTCCTTCCGTCCGGAAACGCGGAAGATCGGATCGACGCGATCATAGAACGGCGCTAGATCCGCATAGCTGATCGGCCAGTTCTCCCCGTAGCCATCGTGATCCTTCGCCTTGAATTCGTAATCGCTCAAACGGAAGGACATGCGAGCCCAGAACAGGCTCTTGCCCCCCACCATGCGCACACGCACCCAGTTATAAGGGTCCTTGGGGTCATGGGTGTAAGGCACTTCCTTCTCATCCACCCACTGGTTCGCATTGAACTCATTCGCCTGCAAAACATGGGGCAGGCGGCCTGGCTTCCCAAAGCCGCGATAGGGCAATTCGTAAACAGGCTTCATGCCGCGGGCGCGATCAAAATCGACCAGCGGACCCGCTTCTACCATGACGCACTTCAAGCCGAGCTTGGTCAGCGTGTAGGCAGACATACCTCCGGACGCACCGGAGCCGATAATCAGAACATCGTAATCTTGGGCTGCCATTTCAATCTCCTAGTCGAGCGGATACCAATACAAACCAACTCCGCCAAATCTACGGCTGGCAGAAGCATTCGCGACACTAAACTCCTTTGAGTTTTGGGTCGCGTTGCGGACGTCCGCCTTCGCGGTCTGCAAAAAGCGGGTCAAGGGGTCACTGGACGGCTCGAAAGTCCAGGGCTTGCGCAGTGGAGCCAGAGCGGCCGCGGCCTGCGCATCATTCATTTTGCTAAATCCCGCGGCAACCAATACATTCAGGCCTGCCGTATACACGTGCTGGCGGTCGGCTGGCGATTGTCCGATCAAAAAATCGAGAAATTCGGCTGCGTTTGCTTCCTTGGCGCCCACTCCGCCTTCGGGAGTAGGGACAAGAATCTCAGACAAACGCTTGAGCGCAGCAAATTGGGCGGCATTGAAAAACTTCGGAGCCATTGTGGCAACGTCGTCGGAGATTCCGACGTCGAGCTTCGGCAACTCCATGGCAGCGCGATTTGGCGCTCCCGGAGGCGTAGGGGCTCCCTGCTGAGCCAGCAGACTCCCTGCGGCGGGAATCGCGGCAGCCTGGGCAAAGAACTTGCGGCGTTTCATAGTTGGATTCCCAAACGTTATCACAGTGGGATCCAAACAGAACTAGCCTGGAGAAGGGATAGCGAACAGCCAGGTATGAAGCAGATCAACGGAATCTACGTCGAAATTCACATCAAAGACACGGTCGATCACCTCTGGAAATTAACCCAGCAGCCAGATCTCCACCAACGTTGGGATCTCCGCTTCCCCCAGATCCAATACCTCCCCCGTCCCAATCGGAATGAGCCGCAACGCTTCCTCTATGAAACTCGCATTGGATTCGGACTCAAGACCGAAGGCACCGGACAAAGCATGGGGCAACCGGCCAGCGAGACCGGAGAAAGATCCTCCTCACTCCAGTTTGCCTCGGACGATCCCAAGTCGTTCATCCGCCAAGGCTCGGGCTACTGGTGCTATGTCCCCACCGAGGGCGGGCTCCGCTTTTTCACCTGGTATGACTATGAAGTCCGCTTTGGCATACTCGGACGCCTTGTTAACAAGCTCCTCCTCCAGCCGCTCATGGGTTGGGCCACAGCCTGGAGTTTCGATCGCCTACGGCTCTGGGTTGAACGCGGACAGTCCCCGGAACTCTCGATGAATCTGGCGCTCCTCCATGCCACCGCGCGCTTCGCCCTTGCTGCCATCTGGATCTGGCACGGGCTGGTGCCGAAGTTACTGTATCGCAACCGGGATGAGACAGCGATGCTGGCCCAGGCCGGTCTCCCGCTGGGCTTACTCCCCTTCATCGGCGTCGCCGAAATTGCCTTCGGACTTCTCTTCATCCTGCTCTGGCGCCGTTCCTCGCTCTTCTTTGTCAGCATGCTACTAATGGTCTTTGCGACGATTGGCATCCTGATCTATTCCCCCGCATATCTGAGCGCCGCCTTCAATCCCGTTACATTGAATCTCTCCGTATTCGCCCTCTCCATCGTCGGCTGGCTCTCTTTGAAAGATCTCCCCACCGCGTCCACTTGCCTGCGGGAGCCTCCGGAGAAACAGGCATGAAGTCTATTTAGGAACGAGTGCAGGCTACCGATTCTGCCAAGCTCCATCCCCAGATCCAGTGGCGGTTCAGCCTCAACGCCGACACTGTCCTGGCAGCTCGATCTCTCGGTGGGAGTCGCCGAAGTCTGCGAATGGTACGACGACCAGGAGCAATGTTTTCGCATTGAGGTGACCGTCACTCACCCGATTTGGAGCAAGCGCTTTGGACGCTTCCAGGTGGAGTGAAGCAGATTCACCAGATCTTCACCAGACATTTACACCCATGCGATGAACTCTTGGTTCAACAGAGTAAGTATGCTAACGCGACTCTCTCAGTTCGTCTCGCTCGCGCTCCTGCCCCTCGGAATGCTTTACGCCCAAGGCTCAGCAAACATTGTCATCAGTCAGGTCTACGGAGGGGGCGGCAACACTGGCACTCCTGCGGCAACCTACAAGAACGACTTCATCGAACTATTCAACCGCGGAGCGGTCGCAGTCAGCCTGAATGGATGGTCGGTCCAGTACAACTCCGCGGCAGGCACTTCGGCCTGGCAAGTCACCGAACTCACCAACGTCCTGCTGCAACCGGGCCAATACTATCTGGTCCAGGAGGCGCAGGGCACAGGTGGCACCACCAACCTCCCCACTCCCGACGCCACCGGCAACATCCCGATGTCTGCCACCGCCGGTCGCGTGGCCCTCGTCAAACAGACCACCGCACTCTCCGGTAGCGTCTGCCCCTCCGGCTCCAATCTGGTTGATCTGGTTGGCTTTGGCAGCACGGCAAGCTGCTCGGAAACCTCTCCGGCACCCGGACTGAACAATGCAACGGCAGCAGTGCGGGCACTTGGCGGCTGCACCGATACGGACAACAACAGTACAGACTTTACGGCCATCAACGCGGCTCCCCGCAATAGCGCCACGGCGTTGAATGTCTGCGGCGCGCCCACCAACCCGGGCGCCATCAGTTCGGCCACTCCGAATCCCGTCCCGGTCGGCTTCTCCGTCGCCTTGGCAGCAACCCTGTCACCTGGAGCCAACCCCACTTCCACCGGCCTCAGCGCAAGCTGCAACCTGAGCGAAATCGGTGGCAGCACCAGCTTCAGTCTTCCCGGCAGCTACACCGTGCCTGCCAACACCGTCTCAAAAACTTACAATCTCCCTTGCACCGTGAGCGATGACCAGTCCCGCACCGGCAACTTCACCATCGCCCTCGCCGTGAAACCTCCGCCGCCCGTACTCACCTGTGGCGCGGGCAAGACGAATATCGGAACGGTCCAAGGTCCAGGCAACGCCAGCCCTATCGTTGGCTCCACCGTCGAAGTGGAAGGAATCGTCACGGCCAACTTCCAGGCAAGCGACCTCAAAGGCTTCTTCCTGCAAGAATCCGATTCTCCCCTGGAGGCCGACAACGACCCCAATACTTCGAACGGCGTCTTCATTTTCGATAACAGCTTTGGCGTTCCCGCCCCTGTGGGCTCCAGAGTCCGGGTCGCCGGTACAGTGGCCGAGTCCTTCAATCGCACACAGATCGGCAACATCTCTTCGATCCAGGTTTGCCCCGCCGCTGGTTCCGTCAATGCCGTCGACATCAACTTCCCCCTCAGCGCCGTCGCGGATTGGGAAAAGTATGAAGGAATGAAGGTCCGTTTCCCCCAGACCCTTACCGTCAACGGCACCAACGATCTCGCCCACTTTGGACAGTTCACGCTGGGACTGGGCCGCAGCTATCAGCCCACTCAGATCGTCCTTCCCGGTGTTGCTGCCACCACCCAACAGAACCTGAACAATCGAAGCTCCATTTTGCTCGATGACGCCTCCAACGTTTCCGATCCCTCCCCCACGCTCTATCCCATTGGAGGGCTGAACGCCACCAGCAACACTCTTCGTGCCGGATACACCGTAGCATCCGGCTGGGAAGCCGTTGTCGACTACTCCTTTAGCGAGTACCGCGTCTTCGCGCTCAATCCCTCAGCCCTCACAATCCAGGCCGCTTCCAATCCCCGGACCACCGCTCCAGACGCCGTTGGCGGCCGCTTCCGAGTGGTGGGCTGGAACGTTCTCAATTACTTCACCAGCTTCGGCGGCAGCAACCGTGGCGCTGCAAACGCAACGGAGTTCCAAAAGCAGAAGGCAAAGATCGTTGCTGCCATCGTTGCGCTCAACCCGGATGTGATCGGCCTCACAGAACTGCAGAACAACGGCGACGTTGCCATCACCGATCTGGTGAATGCGATCAATGCCGTCGCCGGTCCCGGCACCTATGCCTTTGTGTCCACCGGTCCGCTGGGCACCGATCTCATCACCAACGGCATCCTCTATCAGCCTCTGAAGCTGGCCCCTGTCGGAACCTTTGCCTCTCGACTCCCCCCTGCAGGAGTGTCCTCCCGTCCCACGCTCGCCCAGCGTTTCGTCCCTGTTGGCGCGGTAAAACCGGAACTGCAGCAGTTCACCGTCTACGTCAACCACTGGAAGTCAAAAGCTTCAGCCGGTTCGCTGCCGGGCGATGCCGATCAGAACGACGGACAAAGCCCTTCCAACGCATCGCGCGTCGCACAAGCGAATGACGTGCTCTCCTGGATCAACGCCAATCCCACCGCGGACCCCACGCCAGTAGCCACCCGTAAGTTTGTACTGCTCGGCGACTTCAATGCTTACGCGAAGGAAGATCCTATCCGGATCCTCGAAGCTGCCGGTTACAAGAATCTCGCCACCAATATTCTTGGCCTCAATAGCTATTCCTACAACTTCAGTGCACAGTCCGGCTCGCTCGACCACGCCATCTCAAACCCCGTTTTCTTCTCACTGGTCAGTGGGGTCACCGAATGGCACATCAACTCCGACGAGCCCCCGGTTTTCGAATACAACACCACAAACCCCGCTTATTACAACGCTGGTCCTTACCGGGCCTCTGACCACGATCCGGTCCTCATGGGCTTCAACCCGCTCCCGGGCGACCTCAACGACGACGGCATGGTCGATGCCGCCGACGGCAATCTTCTTCGCAGCAAACTCGGCAAGCATCCCGGCGAAGAGGGCGTCGACCGGCGCATGGATATCGATGGGGATGGAGTCATCACCCTCACGGATTACAAACTCTGGAGTAGTTACTACTCCGCCTTCATCCGCTAACAAGGAAACACATCATGAAAGCACTCATTGCGATTCTCGCGATCGCAGCCGCCTTACCGGCTGCCACTCTCAACCTGCAGCTTCCGGCCTCTGCCTTTACGGTCGGCCAGACCTTCACCGCAACCGTCACCGTCGAAGATCCTTTTGAGGACGCCCCATTGGACGAATCGCTGCTCGCCTTCGGCTTCGACCAGACTTTTTCCAACCTGGGGCTCAGCCTGCAAAGCATCATAGTCGCAGCGCCCTTCTTTGAGTACCTCAATGCAAACCTCATCGCTGGCACACTGCTGCCCGGTGAAGTGACGAACACCGGACAGAACTCAGTTTTGCTGGCTACACTCACTTTCCGTGCGGAGAGTGCCGGAGCCACCACGATCTTCCTCTCCATGAACGAAAGCAATCTCGATCACGGCTTCCTCTATGCCGGTCTCGACACCCCAACCGCCTATTCGAGCACCAGCCAACTGGTCACCGTCAACGACGTCAGCAGCATTCCTGAGCCTGGCACTTACCTGCTCATCGGCGCGGGACTGATCTTCTTCGCGTTACGGCCAGCTATGCTTCGGGTAGCGTCGGCTTAGTTGCTGGCGCAATTCCGGATACAGCTTCGTCCAGAAGCTCCCCAGATCCTGCGTCATCTGCACAGCACGTTTGTTAGGAGCAAGTAAGTGAACAAGAACCGGGACGCCGCCGACCTTCGGCGTCTCGGTCATTCCCCAAAAGTCCTGCAACCGGCTCTCGATCCACGGTGTCTGATTCGGCACATAGTTCACACGGACACTCCGTCCCCCCGGCAACTGAATCCGAGCCGGAGCCGCGCGATCCAGCACCGCAGGCTCCACCCAGACCTGATACGCAGCCGCGGCTCGAATCTGATCGAAGCCGTTATAGCCCTCGCAAAGCGCGAGCAACTGTTCCAGCACCTCCTGCTCCCCAAAAGGAATCCCCCCAAAAGCAGCTCGCGCCAGCAGCGCCTCCATCTCCGGCACATCGACAAAGCGCCTCCAACCCGCCTCTCTTACCTTTTCGCGTAAAACCTCGGAAGCCTCTTCCGACATCGGCCGCGGCTCCACACTCGCCTCAAGCGCCAGTCCATGAAACTCGATCGCGCTATGCTGCTCCACACGCTCACTCGCGCGATTCCAGACATAGCGATCCACCGCCGTCACCGAATCCGGAAACAATTCGAGCAACCAATCCGGCTCAATCGGACAAGCCGCTCGTACAAATTTCTGATCGGTATCGACAGCCACAATCCACTCCGGCGGCTTCGGCGATTGCAAGCGCAGCCTCACGCCACCGGCCACTTCATACTCATCCTCGCGGCGCCGCTTCGCCACGCGGTCCGGATAGGCCGACAAGATTGACTCCGCAAGCGCCCGTTCCCAATCCCGGCCCTGCGAGCGCCCCACTTGCCGCTCCAACTGTTTCGCGATTCGTTCCGCATTCGAGCTCAAGGGTCGCTCCGCATTATGGATCAGATCTGCGTTCTGCATCCTCTCCCCACTCGAAAGCAGGGCAGCAACGCGCGCCGCTGGCGTTGCCGCACTTCGCTCGCTTGACTCAATCAGCATCCGGGCCAGCCGTGGATGCACTGGCATCGCAGCCATCCGCTCGGCCATTTTGCCCCGCGCCCCCAATTCGTCCAGAAGCGATTCCGCACGCCGCAGGTCATCCGGACGAGGCGGCGTCATCCAGGGCAATAGCGAGGCATCGGAATGCCCCATTGCACGCAACTGCAGCAATAAACCACTCAGTTCCCGGCTCTCGATCTCAGGAGTCGCCCGCTCCGCACGATTCACAAAATCATGCTCCGAATAAAGACGGATGCAGAGTCCTGGCCCCGTACGCGCCGCACGTCCCGCCCGCTGAATCGCCGAAGCCCGTGAGATTTTCTGCAAGCTCAACTGCGGCAACCCGGTGTTCCTCGAATCGGAAGCCACACGAGCCAGCCCACTATCGATCACGGTGGAAATGCCCTCGATGGTGATTGAGCTCTCGGCGATATTCGTGGCAAAGATCGCTTTCGGCCGGGAACTCTTCTCCAGCGCCAGATCCTGCTCCTCCTGGCTCAAATCTCCATACAGGGGCAGCAGCAGGCGATCCAGACGGCGGCAAGCCTCGATCGCCCGCCGGATCTCTGCGGCGCCCGGAAGAAAGATCAGCGCATCCCCCTTTGCCTTCGCCAGTGCCGCCGCCACGCGCTCCTCGAGTGGCTGGGCACTCTCGGGGGTATAAACCACTTCGAGTGGAAACAAGCGCCCTTCGCTGCGCAAAATCGGGCAATTCCCAAGATGGGCCGCAATCGGAGCCGCATCCAGAGTGGCCGACATCACGACAATGCGCAATTCCGGCCGATAGCGGCGTTGCAACTCGAGCAGCAACGCAAGCGCCAGATCCCCCTCGAGGTGCCGCTCATGAAACTCATCGAGAACCACGGCATCAACGCCCCGCAGCATCGGATCGGAGGCAAGCCGCCGGTTGAGAACTCCTTCCGTCAGATAGCGCAAGCGCGTCCGAGGCGAGCTCACATCTTCGAAACGAACCTGGTAGCCGACGCTTTCGCCAATGCGTTCGCCCCGTTCAGAGGCCACACGCCGCGCCGCCAGCCGCGCCGCCAGCCGCCGCGGCTCCAGGACAAGAACATTGCCGGACAGCGCCGCCGGCACTCGGGTTGTCTTCCCCGCACCCGGCGCAGCCTCGATTACGAGGTTTCCGGAAGACGGGATTTGAGGGAGGATCTGGTCAATCGGTAGAATCAAGGTTATGCTTTCCACTCTAAATCCACCCAAGCGTCTCCTCTATGGACCTGGACCGTCCATGGTCGAGCCGCGCGTCTATGACGCCATGTCAAAGTCCATTGTCGGCCACCTGGACCCGTTCTTCTTCGAGATCACCCAGGCAGTCAAGACCGGCCTCAACACATGCTTTGGGACTGCAAATGAATTCACGGTGGCAATGTCCGCTACCGGTTCGGGTGGGATGGAAACGGCAGTCGCAAACTTTGTCGAACCCGGTTCCAAGTTTCTCGTCTTCGCCAACGGCTTTTTCTGCGACCGTTTGACCGAAATGGGCAAGCGCCAGCGCGCCGAAGTCATCCGCATCGAAAAACCCTGGGGTGAAACCTGGACCCCGGAGGAACAACGCGAAGCCATCCTCCGCGAGAAACCCAACACAGTTGCCTACGTTGCTGCTGAAACCTCCACCGGTTGCTGGACCGATGGCACGGCCCTTTGTGAAGCCGCGCACGAAGTTGGCGCCTTGGTCATTGCCGACTGTGTCACCGCGCTCGGCTCGATGCCCATCAACCTCGACCAAACCGGCATCGACATTGCCTTCAGTTGCTCGCAGAAGGGCATGGGTTGCCCTCCGGGACTCTCCCCGCTCACCGTCAGCCCCCGCGCCCTCAACTGGCTCACCAAGGAACGAAAGAGCCTCATCCCGACCTGGTACTTCGACCTCAAGCTGTTGAGCGAATACTTTGGCGGCGCCAAGCGCTACCACCACACCGCGCCGATCACGATGTTCTACGCCCTCCACGAAGGCCTGGCGAACATCGCCGACGAAGGTCTCGAAAAGCGTTTTGAACGTCATCGCAAGAACCGCAACGCCTTCGTTGCCGGCATCGAAGCCATGGGTATGGAAATGCACGTCCATCGCGGCCATCAGCTCTGGAACCTCATGACGCCGAAGGTCCCTGCTGGGGTCACCGACATGGACGTACGCAAGTACCTCATGGAAAATTACGGCATCGAAATCGCCGGTGGTTTTGGCGAGCTTGCTGGCAAGGTCTTCCGCATTGGTCTGATGGGTGTCCTCGCCACCGAAAAGGATACGCTCTTCCTGCTGGAGAAGTTCGAAGAAGCGCTCCGCGCCTCCGGCTTTACACCGAAGGCCAGTGCCCTCCCTGCTGCCAAGGCTGCCTACGCAGCATGATACTCGCGCTGCCGCTCCTTCTGATGCTGCAGCAGTCTGGGGAGGTGGCACAGCCGTGCCCCGCCTCCCCAGCCAACAGCGTGCCTCTGCCGAAGAGTGCCACCTTCAAAGAGGCGAAAATCCTGTCTCAGCCCGTGATGCCGCAGTTCACATCCGAAGCCAGCCAGGCGGGCTTAACCACCAGTAAGCTTGCGCTCTTGGTGACGCTGAGTGAAACCGGCAAGATCTGCGAGATCCGCGTCGTGAGCCCGCTCGGTCTCGGTCTCGATGAGTCGGCCATCCGTGCAGTCCGTCATTGGAAATTCTCACCAGCCACGATCGACGGCAAACCCGTGAAAAGTGAGTTCGCCCTTCAGATCACCCTTACGAGCCAGGACGAAAAAATCAGCACTGCAGAGAAGGATCGTACCAACTACAACCTCGCGTTGGACCAATTGAAGTTGAGGGATCCGGTGAAAACCGCAGAGTCGATCAAAACGATCGAAGAGTTGAGCGAGAGAATGTACCCCGCTGCTGACGGATTTCTCGCACTTCTACTCATCGAGGGCAAACTACTCCCACGAGATCCAACCCGCGCTCTCCTCCTCGCCAGCCGCGCCGAAAAGAATTCACCCCTTGCGATCTATGCACTCTCCCTATTGCATCGAAGCGGTGACGGCGTCCCGCAGGATGACGCGAAGGCCTTAAAATACGCCAAAGAGGCCTCAACTGCAGGGGTTGTCCTGGCCCAAATTTGGCTGGGGCAAAAATACATGGCAGAGGGCAAGCCTGGTGACGCCAAGCGCTACTTCAAGCTCTGCGCCGCGCAGCAGAACAAAACCTGTCAGCGTGCACTGGCAGCGCTAAATTCCAAGCGGTAGAGCCCCGAGCGAACGATTCCAACGATCGAAGCGCTGAGACGATGTCGCACAAAAAAGAATGGCCGGTCAAATTACCTTGACCGGCCATTCTCAAAATACAAAAGGAAACCTACCAGCGAATCTTATCCGGGAAGAATTCCGCAATCAGTTCGGAGTAGTAAGGCCGCAGCGCCTTCTCATCCGGCTTATTGTGGCCCTTCGAATAGAGATCGTACTGGTTGAATTTCTTCACCCACTCGAACATCGCACGATCCTTGTCGTTCATGAGGTGATCGTAGGCGCCCGCACGATGAATCGGATAGCAGGAGTGATAGCGGATCGCATACAACGCTTCATCCGGCAGATAGTCGCGCAGCACATGGTACAGATACTCATCGTGCCCATAGCTCATGTGGACCTTCTCCAGACCACACCCAGGCTCGTACACTCCGTTCACGGTCTGGTAAGCCGGGATCGAAGCATCAGGGTTCCATGCGAAGTATTCGTGAAACACAATCGACGGATCCCACGCACAACCGGTCGGGAACGTATCGCCCACCACAGCCCATTGCGGCTCGCCATAGCTGCACAGCACCTTGCCGCAATCATGGATCAGGCCCGTCAACTGCATCCAGCGCGGATGGCCGTCGGCGCGAATCGCCTCAGCCGTCTGCAGGTTGTGCTCGGTCTGCGAAAGGTCGGTATCGGGATCGGAATCATCAACCAACGTGTTGAGGAAGTCCATCATCTCCCACAACCCGCGCTCCCCCATGTTGCGGTTCTCATACTGAGCGCGCTTGGCCTTTGCGAACGCATGCGTCTGGTGACGATGGTTCAGCATGTAGAAATCCTTCACCCCTTGCGGTGAAGATTCGTTGAAGACACGGAAGTCTTCTTGCTTCCGTCCCTCCTGGTAACGGGAACGCACATGATCGTCCCACTGATCAAGATTTTCGAGCGGACCTGGTGAAGTCATCAATTCTATTCTAGATCGACCAGCGCCAGATATTTGCACCCACCGTAAAGCCGGCTCCGACGGTTACAAAAAGCACATAGTCGCCTTTCTGTAACTTGCCCTGCTCCACAGCATCTCGGGTTGCCAATGGGATCGTCCCGGCCGTCGTATTGCCGTACTTGTCGATGTTGATGATCACACGATCTTCCCCCAGCCCCAGACGCTCCGCCGTTGCCTTGATGATCCGCATGTTTGCTTGGTGCGGAATCAAGACCTTGATGTCCGAGGGCTGCAAGCCCGCCTTCTCAATCACCGCGAGCGAAGCCTCTTCCATCTTGCGCACGGCGTACTTGAACACGGCTTGGCCTTCCTGTTTGACATAGTGCAAACGCTGGTCCACCGTCTCACGCGACGAAGGCAGGCGGCTGCCCCCAGCGGGCATCTTCAACGATTCGCCCCCCGATCCATCGATCTCGTTATGGAAGGCAACGTAACCATCGCCAGGCTCGTCCGTGGCCTCAAGAAGAAAGGCCCCTGCCCCGTCGCCAAACAGGATGCAGGTGCTGCGGTCGGTGTAATCGAGAATCCGCGACATCGTATCGGCGCCGATCACCAGAACACGCTGGTGAGTGCCGCCGCGAATCAGGTTTGCGCCGACCGTGAGGCCATACACAAAACTGGAGCAGGCCGCACTGATATCAAAGCCCCAGGCGCCGGTGGCGCCCAGCCGGTTCTGAACCAGACAGGCCGTCGAGGGAAAGAACATATCCGGCGTCACGGTCGAGACAAGGATCGCATCGAGCGCTTTGGGATCGAGGCCACGCTTCTCGAGGCAAATTCTGGCAGCTTCGTAAGCCAGGTCGGAACTAGCCATCTCCGGCGCGGCAATATGACGAGTACGGATTCCAGTACGGCTGAGGATCCATTCGTCGTTCGTGTCGACCATTTTTTCTAGGTCTTGATTGGTGAGGACGCCCGGTGGCACGTAGCAACCGAACGAAGAGATCTTTGCGTTAGGCAAGGCGGTTAATCCATTATGTTAGCCTGATCGTCGGATGCAGGTAGAGGAGATTTATGCGAGGGTGTTTGCCGAGTTGCGACCTACCCTGGCAACACCCGTGATTTCGGTTCGTTTTTATCGATTCACGAGCTTGACCAGTAATATTCGTCTCGTCCAGGGAGAATTACGGGTGAAAATATCCGATCTCCTTTCCGATGCCCCCCTGACCGTCCAGGAAGCTCTCGCCTATATTTTGCTCTCAAAGCTCTTCCGCCAGTCCCCTCCAGTGGAAATGATGTCCCACTACAAAACTCACCTGGCGGACATCCAGCTCACCGGGCGGGTCCATACCATCCGGCAGGAACGCGGCAAGAAACTGCTGGGGGCGGCAGAGGGCAAGTACTTCAATCTCGACCTGCTGTTCCGGCAGATCAATGAGACCTACTTTGAAGGGCTCATCCCCAAGCCACGCCTGGGTTGGAGCCTCCAGCGCAGCCGGACGATTCTCGGGCACTACGACGCCTCACATCACGCCATCGCGATCTCGCCGCTTCTCGACCAGCGGCACATCCCTGCTCTGGTAGTCGAGTATGTGCTGTTCCACGAGATGCTGCACATCAAGCATCCCGTCGAACAGAAGGGAATCCGGAGGCGCATCCACACCCGGGCCTTCAAAAACGAAGAAAAGGCCTTCCCGGGGTTCCGGGAGGCCAATGCATTCTTAAAGAAGGGTTTGTATTAAGCGGCAGCGGCCCCAAGGGCCGGGCGGCGCATCAGATTCTCTTCAAACTGCTGCAGCATAAGCACAAGCGGTTCGATCTCAATCGTACCAATCCCCAACCGGAAGAAAATCAACTTGATCTCGATGCGCAGCAACTGATAGCGAAACTTTGCTTTCAGGCTGTTGAGCTTCCCCACCAGATCTGCTTCTTGCTGCGAAGCACTGAGAAGC
Organism: Bryobacter aggregatus MPL3; assembly: GCF_000702445.1. Taxonomy (NCBI): domain Bacteria; kingdom Pseudomonadati; phylum Acidobacteriota; class Terriglobia; order Bryobacterales; family Bryobacteraceae; genus Bryobacter; species Bryobacter aggregatus. The sequence continues at coordinate 3,594,452 of NZ_JNIF01000003.1, read as the reverse complement.
AGGTAGTGCATTTTGAACTCAATGCGATGGAAATCGAGGCGCATGTCGCTCAGATAACTCTGGAAGGCCATGATCCGGGCGCGACGGAAGCGCTCAAAGTCCGCAGTTCTTTCCCCCGCAAGTTCCCTGGCGACTGCCAGTTCGCTCGCATCGAGAATCCGGGTCATCGGAAGATAATACTCTGCGATCGATTGCCGGTCCCCGTTTGAGGCATCTGCGGCGCCAAGTGCAGAGAGAGATTGTGAGCGTTGCTTGACCCGCAAGACCAAGGCCGCTAGGATCACCACCAATGCCAGCGCCAACGCGAACACTACAATCAGGGGAGTACTCATACGAGAGCCAATGTACTTAGCCTAGAATGGGTGCCTATAAAAAGCAAGCAATATTAGGCAAAATGTTTTTTAATTAAAACGGTTCGCGTGCCGAACAGCACCAGGTTCCGACTTCTCTAAAGCGCGATTGAGTTGATCCAGGCGCGCCAGCATTACTTCAGCTTCTTCCTGGTTGATACGGCCACGAGGCGTATTCAAGGTGTCATCCGGACCTGGCCGGATCCGAATTGCCCACAACGAGTAAATCACAAATGCGCCAATCAATCCGATCTGACCGGCAAAGACACGAGTCTGGTTATAACTGCCGAATTCCGTCAGAAATTTAGCCAGGGCAGAAAGGAGAAATAGGGCGCCAACGAGAAAACAGTGGTTGAGATGGTTCCGCGAAAGAGGCACTGGCATCCAGGCCAGGAACGAGAGGAAGAGAAAGATAAAGAGAGCAAAGCCAATACTGGCAGAGGCCTGATACCGGATTGCCGCACGCAAAATCGGCGAACTCTCCACCGCTTGGAGAGAAAGATAGTAGTACCACGCGAATCCGACCAGAATCAGCACCACCCAAAAGACAAGAAGGGTTCTTCGCGAGGCCACTTGAATCGCCGGAAATGGCTGCAAGGCAACCGCTGTCAGTTCTCGAATCACAAAGAACTGGAACACGGTCGCCAGATAGGCCCAGCCGACGTAAACCCAGGCGTAAATAGTCGGATGTCCTACAACGTAAAGGATAAACATCTGCAACAAACTGCATAACAGCGACACGAGCATGTAGTTGCGAAACCAAGTAAAGGTCTTTCCCAAACCGGCCTGGGAGATGCGCCAAATGATGGCCGCCTGGGCAATTAAGCCAAGCACCCAGGAGATAGAGACAAGATCAAAGGAAAGAGACATGCTCGCTAAGGGGGAAACGAGGACTTTCCACGTCTCCCCCGAATCGTAGCATAGTGGCATCTGCAGGCCGTTTTAGCTATTCGTCAGGCTGTCGGGCTTGCAGGGTAAGCAAGGAGGAAAGGGATCTTCTACGACTGCGGCACTGGAAACGAGCTTGCAGGGCAAGCAGGAGGGGAATGGATCCTCTACTACACTAGTGGGCGCGGCAAACATCAGCGCTGCGGCAAAAAGGGTCACGGTAAGAATTTTCTTGAACATAAAAAAGCGAAGCTCCTCTGGGGTTTAATTCGCAGTAAAACGATGCTTTACTGCGGCAGTTCTAGGACGTCTAGTCCCAACGTGCCCAGATTACAGGCGGAGGGAATCGCTAAGGTTTTTCACCGAGATGTTTTCTTGATTCAGAACAAGAAAGGAGGGCCGTTCCCCCCCTCCTAATACCGATTGGTGTATGAATGTAATGTGGGGGAAGCTCGACAACCCGTAGGCAGCAGATCCTGGCAGAGGAGTGCGACAGAAGATCTCTGGAAGCGCACGCTCGCCCAAATTCCGACCAAGTTTGGGCAATTGGCATATCTCTCCCGATTAAGAAATCCGGAGACGGAGCGTTACGAGCACCATGGGCTCAATGCGGTTTTTGGAGAAGAGGCAGCCGAACAGGCGCTCCAAACCTCGCATTGGGAAGTGCTGGAGAGTTTTCTGGCGTTGAGTTTATTGGATCAGCGAGACGATGTGGAACGCTATCTGGAAGCGTCGCCGCTGTCGGTAAGGCGGGTGCTGACGAGTTGGGAGAAGACGCGGGCTTATCTGTCGTTTTTGCCGACGCAGAGCACGCCGGCACAAAAAGAACTGTTTGACGCCAATCTGCAGCTCATGATTAGGCATCTGCGTTCCGCTGACGCGGACGAGCGACCCCGGCAAGCTCCATAGCAACCCCAACCACCCGTCCCACCACTTCAATTTCATTGGGGTATAGGTAGACTTTCGGAGCCTCAGCCGCGCTGGGGTGAGAAATGACCATGAGCCGGTCCCGATCCAGATGGCACCATCCGCACTCATAGCCGTGGCGGTGCTCCAGGAAGTAAATTGGCCGGTCCCATTCATCCGCCCAACCCGAATTCACAATCTTGTTGGTCTCATTGATCAACAACAGGGAACCAGGCCGAAGGATGGGATACATGGACCAATCCTCGGTGCCAAGAAAAGCATAGTGCTTCCGCTTGGTATCCAATTGATTGAGCATCTGCAGGGGCAGTGCGCCCCAACGAGTCACCACCCGGCTGAGGAAAGTGGTCTGCCGCAGGTCAACGCCAGGGTCGAGGGAAAGAGGCGCCTGCACTTCTCCAAAACCAGTCGGAGCAAAGTGAATAGAGTGCGTTTGCTCCAGGCCATGCAAGTTCGCATCGGTCGCTTGCTCATCAAGAGCGATGCCATACCAGGAAAGGACTTCCAGGAAATCGAGACGGTAAATGGTTGCTAAGGAGTAAAGGCGAAACAGCGAGGGCAGAACGCCCTTGTTCTCAATTTCACTCAAGCGGCTCAAGCCGATCGAGTATTCTTCATTGGAATGCCGTTCTGCAATCCGTTGGCTAGCGACTTCTACCTCTCGGAACTTCAGTCCGAGACGTTCTCTCGCTTTACGAAGCTTTTGGCCTGCTTCGTCAGAGGTGATGACGGTCTTTGAAGGTGCGGAAACTGCCGCCATGTGAGAAACTTCCAGAGGAATTTCATTCCGATTATAGGCCAGTTTCGAGCCAGGTGAAAAGCCTTTCGCCGAGAGCTGTTCCGAAAACAGAACAAGAAGGGTGCCAACAGGAACAGAACGTCATGAAAAAACGTGTCATCGTCGCGATGAGCGGCGCATCAGGAGCAATTTATGGAATCCGCCTCCTCGAACGCCTTCGCGAGGGCGGAAATGCCGAAACGCACCTGGTGATGACCCGTAGCGCCGAGAGAACCATTTATCTCGAGACTGAGAAGTTGTCGCAGGACGTTAAAAATCTCGCAGATTTTCACTACCCCGTAGAAGATATAGGGTGTAGATTGGCGAGCGGAAGCTTTCCGATGGACGCGATGGTCGTCGCCCCCTGCTCCATTCACTCTATGTCGGCGATTGCTGCCGGAATTTCATCGAACCTACTGGTAAGAGCGGCAGATGTCACCTTAAAGGAGCATCGGCGACTCATTTTGATGCTTCGGGAGACCCCCTTGCACCTGGGACACCTGCGAACCATGGTGAGTCTTGCCGAAATGGGCGCCATTCTCGCCCCTCCCGTTCCCGCCTTTTATACAAAACCAGTGAGTATTCTTGATATCGTGGATCATTCGGTGGATCGCATCCTCGACCTGCTGGGTCTACCGTCTGCTGACACCAAGCGATGGGATCATTAGATAGGGTATGAAACAGAACAAGGAATATATCAGAGCGGGATTCCAAGGAGAGAGGGGTGCGTTCAGCGAAATTGCTGTCCGCCAATTGTTGGGAAGCGAGAGCGATCCCATCCCGTTCGAGTGGTTCGATGGAGTATTCCAGGCGCTCGTCGATAAGAAGGTCGAAGCCGCTGTCATCCCCATGGAAAACACGCTGCACGGCAGCGTGATTGAAAATTTTGATCATCTGTTGAACTACGATGTCGAAGTGATTGGCGAGACCAGTGTCAGGATCGTCCACAATCTGATTGCCCTTCCCGGTGTTGCCTTCAAGGATGTGAAAGAGGTCTATTCACATCCAGTCGCACTGAACCAATGTCTGAAGTTCCTCCAGGCCAATCCCCAGATCGAGAAAAAGACCTTCTACGACACCGCAGGCAGCGTCAAAATGCTCGCCGAGACCAAGCGCCGAGACGCCGCCGCCATCGCCTCCAATCTGTCTGCCGACATCTATGGCGCCCGCATCCTGAAGCGCGGAATCGAAGACGACCGGGCCAACTTCACCCGTTTCTTTCTCCTCCAGCGCAAGGGCGGCACAGTCAAAGGCAAGCAGCCCCCGTCGAAAAAAGTCTCCATCGTGTTCTCCACCAAGAACGAGCCGGGAAGCCTCTTCCGCGCCCTCGCCTCGCTCGCCCTGCGCGACATCAGCCTCAATAAGATTGAGAGCCGTCCCCTCAAAGGGAAGCCGTGGGAATACCTCTTCTATGTTGATTTTGAGGGGACATTAAAAGACACTAAAGTACAAAACGCCATCCGCAATCTCGAAGAGGTTACAGATGACCTGAAAGTACTCGGCGGCTATTAACGACAAACATTAAGCCTGTGTAGTCTTCCATCACAATATGGAGATTGGAAGCCCGCTCAGGCGGTCTTTGCCCTCAAGAATGTGGAAAAAACCTGGACTTCTTCATTGATTTCTAGCGGAGTGGGCTTGTTTCAAAAAAGTTGATGGCGATTGTCACTCCACTGTTATAAGATCTCGTGAGACTCTTGGGAACGCGAGCTAAGTCTATGAAAATTCATAGCTTGCCCCTTCCAAAAATAGAATCACGACGAGGTCAAATGATAGGAAATCAATTAATACGATGGGCCGTCGGCATCCTGCTTTGTTGCGGGATGGCCTTCGGTCAGACGGCGACAGGCTCCATTAGCGGAACCATTACCGATTCTAATGGTGCGGCAGTCCCAGGAGTAAAGGTCACTGCAACGAGCACCGCAACGGGCGCCAAATTAGAAGCAACGTCGAATGATGCTGGCTTGTACGTATTTCCCGCAATGCCAACCACGTTCTATTCGATCGCCTACGAAAAAACAGGTTTCAAAAAGAGAACTGAAACCAATATCGAAGTACGTATTGCACAGCGTCTCGACATCAATATTAAACTCGAACTCGGCGACGTCCAGCAGACCATCGAAGTCCGTTCGGAAGCTCCGCTTCTCGAAACCTCCACCAGCGACAAAGGTGCGAACTTCTCCTCGAAGTTCATGAGCGAATTACCACTGTTCACCGGCGCCATCCGCAATCCCCGCAACTTCCTGACTTACATGCCAGGCGTAAACGCGGGTGCGGAAACCAGCATCTCCGGCTCGGGCGGCCGCGCGGGTGAAGTCCAGATTGACGGTGCGTCGCTCATCATTCCGGAATCGGGCGGCACCGTGTTCAACATGCCCTCCGCTGAAATGTTCCAGGAATTTAAGCTGATCACTGGCGGCTACTCTTCTGAGTATGGTCGCTTCGGTGGCGGCGTCGAAACCTACGTCACCAAGAGCGGCACCAACTGGTACCACGGCAGCGCCTTCCACAACATGCGTCGTGATATCTGGAACGCCAACTCCTGGCAGAATAACTCCAGAGGTGTAGGTCGCCTGAAGGATCGGCAGAATGAAATCGGCGGATCCGCTGGTGGTCCCGTCTTCATTCCAAAGGTCTACGACGGACGCGAGAAGAGCTTCTTCTTCTTCACCTACACCCAACGCTTGTTGCCAATCAGCCTGACTGGCACCGGTGTCAGCGGTATTCCCGTCTCCACCGTCCCCACAGCGCTCATGCGCACTGGCGACTTCTCGGAACTGGGCAACCAGCTGATCTACGATCCGAACACCACGGCCAATGGCACTCGCACCCCCTTCCCAGGAAACAAGATTCCTGCGGAGCGTTTCAGCAAAGTTTCTAAAAATTTGTTGCCATTAATCCCGCTTCCAACCCGTGCTGGTACCCAGAGCAATTATGACTTTTTCAACACCACATCGACGGAGCAGAAAGTCTGGAGTATCAAGGCAGACCACAACTTCTCTGTGACCAATCGCCTCGCCTTTTTCCTCAGTAAAGAGGATGGCGGCTCCACCGACACCAACGTATTTCCTGGAGCTCTGGGACAGGGCATTGTGAACGGACAGAAGCCGTGGAACATTCGCGTTAACCACGACTACTCCTTTACCCCCACCTTCTTCATGCATACGACTTTCGGTTACTCCGCGGTACGTCAGACCTGGGATAACCCCTATCAGAAAGGCTATGCATCCAAACTCGGAATTCCTGGTGTGCCAGCCCAAGGTGATTCGCTTCCGGTCATCCGTTTCAGCGGCCCCGCAAGTCTCACCAATTATGGTGCGCAGGACGGCAAGGTTTCTTCCGGCGGCCAAGACAATGACACCATCATGATTACCCAGGGCTATAGCTGGATTAAGGGCAAGCACGAACTGAAGTTCGGTTGGGATTATCGTTACCTCACCACCTTTGGTTTCGACTATGCTGGCTCCAATGGCAACTACCTCTTCGGCCGAGGCGAAACCGGCCTGCCGAACACTTCGAGCGGCAGCGGACATGAGTTTGCCAGCCTCTTATTGGGTCAGGCAGACCAGGCTAGCAACACACTCTTGCCCATCCTCCTCAACCAGATTCGCTATCGCTACTCTGCGGGCTATATCAACGACAACTTCCGCATGACCAAAAAGCTGACATTGAACCTCGGTCTACGCTACGAAGTACCAATCGGCTGGCACGTGGAACAAGGCAACTACTCGAGCCTCAACCTCACCAAGCCGAACCTCGGCGCAGGTGGCCTCCCTGGCGCACTCGATTTCTACGGCAATGGTCCGGGACGTGCCAACGTTCTCCGCCCCTACCCCACTGATTTTTCCAACATCGGACCCCGCCTCGGTTTCGCCTATCAAGCGACCAGCAAGACAGTCATCCGTGGTGGCTGGGGAATCTTCTACCAGACCCTCGGTAACGGTGGTTGCGGCTGCCGTCAGGGTTTTGCCAACACGAACAGCCTCGCCTCAGCGAATGGCTTCGACGCAGTCCTGAATTGGGATAACGGCATCCCGGTGCCTGCCGGATATCGTCCTCCCCCAATCCTTGACCCGACGCTCTCCAACATGCAGAACGCTGATTATCTCGGACCCAAGTTCGGCAAGGCTCCTAGGATCTACAACTGGAGCTTCAACATCCAGCACGATCTCAAGGGCTGGCTCATCGATCTCGCCTATGTTGGCAACCGTGGTTCTGGGATGAACTCCACAATCACACTGAACCAACTCCCGGTGAGCAACCTGTCGCGCGGCAGCATCCTCACACAGCCGATCACTTCACAGTCGGCAATCGATGCCGGCTACAAGCTCCCTTACGCAAACTTCCCCACCAACCGTACGGTGGCTCAGAGCTTGCGTCCCTTCCCCCAATACCTTGACGTTCTCAGCCGCAACTCGGGTGATGGACAGACTTGGTATGACAGCTTCCAGGCCAAACTCGAACGCCGCTTCGGCAACTTCCAGTTGTTGAGCAGCTTCGTCTGGTCCAAGTCACTCTCGAACGCCCACTGGCGCCAGATCTTCTCGCAAAACGGGAACATCGGCACGCAGGATGCCTACAACATTGCAGACGGCAAATCCCTCAACCCCTTTGATCAGCCGAAGGTGTTGAACATCATCTGGACCTACGACATGCCATTCGGCAAGAACAAGCGTTACCTCGCCAACTCCAACAAGATCGTCAACGGTCTGGTGAGCAACTGGGTTGTCAGCGGCGCGCAGCGTTACTACTCGGGCAACCTGATCCAGATCGTCACCCCCGGCAACCCGCTCGGGTCGACGCTCTTCTCAACGGCCACCAAGGCGAACGTTTCCGGCCCGATCCGTACCAATGCCGGTTACGATTCTCTGGATCCGAACAATCAGAACTCCCGCTGGTTCAATAGCGCGGCCTTCTCAGCAGCCCCGGCATTTACCCTCGGCACTTCGGCCTTCTACAACAACGACTTCCGTCAACCAATGATCGCAACCGAGAATATCGGCATATCGAAGAAGACGACTCTGTGGGAGAACGAGAAGAACCCGGTTGTTCTCATGATCCGTGCGGACGCCTTCAATGCCTTCAACCGCACCCGCTTCGGCGGGGTGAACGGCTCCATCGGCAACGTCAACTTCGGGCGCCCAACAGCCCCCCAAGTCGGCGCTCGCGTCATCACCATCGGACTCCGTTTGAACTTCTAGTCTCAAGACGTTATTCCGATCAAAAGGGCGACTGCGAAAGCAGTCGCCCTTTTTGATTTACTTGATTGCCATCGTCACGCCCGCCTGTGAATCCACTCCCCCAATGTTGACCACCACTGGAACCGCCGCTCCACTGCTCACCGTAGCGGGCACCGTCACATTCAACTGCAACAAGCCCGGCACACTCCCAACCGGTGACTGCGCCGCCATCACCACCGCCGCTTGTCCACCGATCGTGACGCTCACCGGCGCATTGGGGATGACAGCAGGCGAAGCGTTGACCAGAGTATCGGCGACAGGCAAATTCGTCGTCCCCATCCCACTCGCATAGAGCACAATCGTCTGCCCCTTCAAGGCCGGGGCGGCAGTTCCGTTCAGCGAGTAATCCCCAGTCGCCGTGTTGTAGTTCAGAATCGCCCCCTGCCCCCGGCCAGACGCATCGGTCGTATAAACGCCCGGCGCCGTCGCTGCAAGCGCCAGGGTCACTGGCTGCGAAACCAGGGTGTTGTTCGAAACAGCCACATCTACCGTCGAGCCGGAAACCGAGTAGGGAATGATCGCGCTCACCTGATTGGTGCTCGTATAGAGAATCGGGGCAGGTGTACCATTCACCAGCACGCGCGTACTCGGAGAACTCGCAGGAAGAGCGGTTGGAATCTGTGGGGCGGGCACGGTGGGATTGAATAGAGTCAGCGCCGAAGGCCCCAACCCCAGACCGAAAATGGTGACAATCTGGCCCGGAGACACGCTGCCCTGGAGAAAGCTGGCTGAATCGACCACCGCGTTGATCTGCGGCTGTGGACCAAAGATCTGGAATTGTGCGTCATTCGAGATTCCCCCACCAGGACTCGGCGTCGTAATCGCCAGACGCAGGATCCCCGGACTCGTCAGGTACGACGAGGGAAGCGTCACCAGCATGGCATTCTCCCCCACCACTTTCCCTGTCAGATTCCCCGTCGTGCCGACAGAGACCGGTGTCCCTGTGATCGCGCCTGTTGTCGCATCGATCACAAGACCAGCTGGCAGATTCGTCGCGGACCAGGAATAGCTCCCCACCCCGCCATAAGCAGCAGCGGAGACTCCGTTCGCATAAGCCGTGTTCAAAATCCCGGTTGGAATCGCTCCCATGCCACCGGTGATGCGCGGGACAGTAGGAGGCGCCGACGGCAAAACAATCATCTTCACCGGTAGGTAGGCAGAAGAGGCGATCGGTGTTCCCGAATCAAAAACCTGCAGCGTGAAGTAATAAGTGCCCGCTGCACTTGGAGTTCCCAGGATCGATCCGGAACTGATACTGAGCCCTGGCGGGAGCACGCCACTCGACACCGCCCAGAAATATGGCGCGCTTCCCCCCGCAGCACGGAGCGCCAGATTCGCATAGCCAGACCCCACAATCGCTCCCGGCAGAGGCGAGCCCATATCGATCCGCAATGCAGAGGAGGATCCTGGATACACCGGAATAAAAAAGCTTTCCGTCGCAGTATTCGTTCCATCGCTCACGGTAATCGTGGCTTCCGTCGTAAAACCACTCACCGCGATGGTCGAATTCGCAAAGTAATTCAACCCATTCACCGTCACAACACTCTGTGGGGACTGCTGGATCAGCCCGGATGGCCAGGTACTCAGGATTGTCGGTGGCGCAGCGACCACCGTCAAGGTGACCGGAATCGTGAGGGAAGGATTTGCGGCAGCCGCAGCCTTGATCGTGATATTCGCGGTATACACCTTGGGGGCCAACCCTGAGGGATCCACGCTCACCTGGATTGAGTTGAACAGACCGGCGAGCGTGATATTCCCTGTCGGCGTCACCTTCAGCCAGGGAGCGCTCTGTACACTCACAGTAGCCGCGGTAGCCGCACCCGTATTGGAAAGAAGAAAAGCGGAGCGCAAGGCCGGATTTCCAGCAACGATCTGACTCGTCGTATAGGCGAAAGAGAGCGCCGAGGGAGAAACAGTGATCGTCGGCGGCGGAGTTCCCACCGTCAGAGTGACCGAGACACTCGCCGTGGGCGCGGGACTGCCGCTCGTTCCGGTCAGTAGAATCGTGCCGCTGTAACTGCCAGCGCCCAGTCCGGTTGGATTGACCTGCACACTCAAGGTCTGTGGAGTGCGGCCGCTCGACAGCGAGACCAGCAGCCATCCCGCATAGGCAGGAGCTGGCCCAGACACCGAAACCATGAAACTTTGTCCCGTGGGAACACTCTGAACATTCAGAGTCTGTGCGGCTGGTAACGTTGTCGCGCCAACGGTCGCCGAGAATTTGAGTGTGGCGTTATTGACGGTTAGAGTCTGTGCCAACGAACTCCACGCGAGAATAAAGAAGAGGACGAAATTTGTATGATTCCACATCGATCTGCTATTCCATGGATCGGCGTTAGAAATCCCTACAACATTGGCCTAAAGTGTTTTTGGGGAATACCCAGATTTGCTATAAGATGAAGGCACCGCAATCTATGATCCAGGTTCCCGTTCGCTATCTCCGTACGATCTTGCTCGTGGCGCCGACGTTGCTTGCCCAGGAAACGCCGCATGATTTTGCAACTTCTGTCAAGCCGTTGCTCACGAAATCCTGCTCGCCGTGCCACAACGATCGGAACGCCTCCGGGAGCGTGAACATTCTGCCCTTCACGAATCCGGCATCGGTGGGAGAGTATCGCGAAGATTGGGAACGCATTGTCCGCAAGCTCAAGACCGGTGAGATGCCGCCGAAGGGCTTTCCCCGCCCCGCGCAGGCCCAAGTCGACGGCCTCCTCAGCTATCTGAACCTGGAGTGGGAAAAGGCCGACGCGAAGATCAAGCCCGATCCCGGCCGCGTCACCGCACGCCGTCTGAATCGCACCGAATACACGAATACGATCCGCGACTTGCTCGGTGTCGATTTCCGCGCCGACCGGGACTTCCCCACCGACGACTCCGGTCACGGCTTCGATAACATTGGCGACGTCCTCAGCATCTCTCCGCTGCTGATGGAAAAATATCTGAACGCGGCCGAGCGCATCTCCGCGCGCGCGCTTGGACTCGAACCGCTCCCGAAGAAGCCCCTGGAATTCACCTATGTCAGCCGGGAAAAGACGATTCGCCGTGTCGCGCCCTCGCTGATTGAGGCAGAGCATCGCGTCGATTGGGATGCCGAGTATGAGATTGAAATCGGTCTGCCAGGCGAGCGTGCCAAAGGGGAACCCGTGCTGCTCGGTTTCTGGATGGACGGCAAGCTGATCCATACCCAGCTCATTGAGACCAAGCCCTCCGGCCTGGTCTACTTCAACCCCTACTCGAACGAAACCTTCCGTCTCGCGCTGCCCGCAGGCGAGCATCGCTTCCGCGCTGGCTTCATCGACGATGCCTTCGTCAAAACGCTTCCAGCCGCAGACCTGTACTCGAACAAGAAGAACAAGTACCTCGACATGATCAAGTTTGTCGGGCCTTTTGCCGCGAAGTCGGAGCCCGCCAGCCGGAAAGCGCTCCTCACCTGTGATCCCAGCACCGGCATGGCTTGCGTCGAGAAGATTTTGGCGCCGCTCGTGCGCCGCACCTGGCGCCGTCCGGCAACGCCTGCGGAGATCAAGTCGCTCGCCCGCTTCGTTTCAATGGCGAAGGCCGACGGACAGACCTATGAGCAAGGGCTGCAGGTCGCCATGGCGGCGATGCTCGTCTCGCCCCACTTCCTGTTCCGGGTGGAACGCGATCTCCATCCGAACGACCCGACCCAGACGCATCCTATCTCGAACTTTGAACTCGCCTCGCGGCTCAGCTACTTCCTCTGGTCTTCCATGCCGGACGAAGAACTGCTGAAACTCGCCGAGCAGGGCAAACTGCGCGATGCGGCCACGGTCGATGCTCAGGTCAAGCGCATGTTGAATGACCCCAAGTCTGCTGCGCTCGCAGCGAACTTTGCCGGCCAATGGCTGGAAACCCGGAATCTCAACAGCGTCAAGCCAGACCCGAAGAAGTTCCCCGAATGGGGCCCGGAATTGCGCGATGCGATGGCAGAAGAAACACGGCTGTTCTTTGAAGCCGTTCTGCGCGAAAATCTCCCCATCTCCACCTTCCTCGATGCGAAGTTCAGCTTCCTCAACGAGACGCTGGCGAAGCATTACAAGATCGATGGAGTCACCGGCCCGGACTTCCGCCGTGTCGATCTCACGGGTACCCAGCGCGGTGGCGTCCTCACCCAGGCGAGTGTTCTCACGGTGTCGAGCTATCCTTCGCGCACCTCGCCCGTGATCCGCGGCAAGTACATTTTGCAGAACATCTTCGGAGCGGCGCCCCCACCACCACCTCCCGACGTTCCCACGCTCGATGAAGACGCAGTAGGCAGCGCCGGTTCGCTGCGCCAGCAACTCGAAAAGCACCGTTCAAATGCAATGTGCGCCTCCTGCCACAACCGCATGGACACGCTCGGCTTTGCTCTCGAGAATTACGACGGCACCGGCAAGTGGCGCGATCTCGATGGCAAGTTCACCATTGAACCTGCTGGGACACTGCCGAACGGCAAGAGCTTCCAAAACCCGGCAGAGCTCCGCAGCCTGCTCACGCAGGATCTGAGCGAATTCACGCACAACCTCACCGAGAAGATGATGATTTACGCACTGGGACGTGGCCTCGAGCGCTACGACCGGCGCACCCTTGAAAGCATCACCAACAAGATGGCTGCCGACGGCTATCACTTCCAGACCTTGATTTTTGAAGTCGTTCGAAGCCTCCCATTTCAGACCAGACGGGCAGAGTATTCCAAGGCGCCCGTTGCAAAAACAACGAAGGAGATCGCACAAAAGTGATCACGCGAAAGTCCCTGTCCCGACGAACCCTGCTCCGTGGAGTGGGTACAGCCATTGCCTTGCCTGCATTGGACGCCATGGCCCCCGCATTCGCTTCCAGCCAATTACCCGGTCCCAAGCCCGTGCGCATGGCCTTCGTCTATGTGCCCAACGGCATCGACATGAAGCATTGGACGCCGGACAACGAAGGCGCCTTCCCCGCCTCGTTGCCGCGCATCCTCAAGCCGATGGAGCCCTTCCGCAACGACTTCACCTTGCTGTCGAATCTGACGCATAACGGAGGCCGCGCGCTGCTCGACGGCCCCGGCGATCACGGCCGCTGCTGTGGCGGCTATCTGTCCGGCATCCAGCCTCGCAAGACCTTCGTTGACATCAAAGCTGGCATCTCGATGGACCAGATCGTGGCCAATCAGATTGGCGGGCAAACGCGCTTCGCCAGCCTGGAAATTGGTCTGGAAGACGCACGCCAGGCCGGCGATTGCGATTCCGGCTATTCCTGCGCCTACACCAACAATCTCTCCTGGCGCAGCGAAACCCAGGCTCTGCCCCCCATCCTCGACCCGCGCGCTCTGTTTGAGCGCCTCTTCGGGACCGGCGCAGAGCTGTCCCCCGAAGCACGCGCCCGCCAGGCCAAATACCGCAAGTCGATCCTCGACTTCGTCATGGGCGACACCCAGAAGCTCGAAAGCAATCTCGGCCCCACCGATCGCCGCAAGCTCGACGAGTACATGTCCAGCATCCGCTCGATCGAAAAGCAACTGGAGCGCGCCGAGAAGGACACCGCCCGCATCAATCCCGGCATGGACAAGCCCTACGGCATCCCCGCCGACTTTGCCGAGCACTTCAAGCTGATGACGGACATGATCACAGTCGCCTTCCAGGCCGACATGTCGCGCGTTGTCACCTTCCTCGTCTCGCGCGAAGGCAGCTCGCGTGCATATCGTGAAATCGGCATCCCCGACGGTCACCATCCGCTCACCCATCACATGAACAAGCCGGACCTCATTGAGAAGGTGACGCAGATCAACACCTACCACATGACGCAATTTGCCGGATGGGTGGAGAAACTGAAAGCCACCAAGGAAGGCGACTCGAACCTGCTCGACAACTCGATGATCGTCTACGGCGCCGGTCTGTCAGACGGCAATCGCCACACCCACGAGGATCTACCCACGATCATCGCGGGCCGTGCCGGTGGCTACATCAAGCCGGGCCGCCGTATCACTTCGCGCCGCGAGACGCCGATGTCCAACCTCTATCTCACGATGATGGATCGGATGGGGGTCAAGGTAGAACACTTTGGCGACGCGACTGGCCGCTTGAACGGTCTGGACCTCGGATAGGATTTCATGCAACTGAACGGACAGATGCGCCCCCCGATCGGGGTGGTGTTCGACGCCGCCTTTGGCGACAACCTGGATGATTTTCTCGCTCTTTGTTTGCTGTACTCGCTCGACAACCGGAATGAATGCCGGGTGGTTTCGCTGTCCACGGAAAAGGACAATATCCACTCGGCGGCCCTCCTCGATATCCTCAATCGGATGTACGGCGGCCGGCCTTTCCCCATCGGAATGGCCATGGCGAAACAGCGCGGCCAGGAGACAGCCTTGCTCAAGGCCGCCATGGAGAATCAGACGCCCACGATCAAGAGCCTGGTCGATACGGCCGAGCCTCATGGTTTGATTCGCAACGCCCTCACCGCGCAGCACGACGGCAACGCGATCGCCATTTGTGTCGGCCCGACAGACAACTTCAAGGACCTGCTCCACTTGCAGGGCGCCATGCCTGTCATCCAGGCCAAGGTCAAAACCTTTTACATCGTGGGAGAAGATCCCAAGCCGCTGGAAGGTTGGCCCACACCAACCGTCCTCGTTCCATACCGGGAAGCCGCCGCGATCCACTGGAAACCAGTGGCAACGGACTTCTCCTGGAACGAGACACATCCCGCCGCACAGGCTCTCTCCGCAGCGCCCGGTGCCAAGCTGAACTATGCCGGGATGCTCACCGTCCTGCATGCCGTGAGAAGCGCGGATTTTCCGCTTCCGCTGCCTGCGGACAAAGTACCTGCCGTTGAAAAAGCGTTCGCGGAGCTCACCGGGGCCAAACCAATTCCCCGCCAGCGCATGCGGCCGCCTTCAGCCTGAAACGCGCCGCACTTCCTCGAGAAACAGATCGAGGTCCAGCGGCTTCGTCAGCACGGCGCAAGCGCCAAATACTTTTGCCAGGCCAAGAAACTGGCCGCTAAAAGCCCCGGAGACTGCCACCACTGGCATCTTCGGGTATCGCTTGCGCACCAACTGGATCGTTTCCAGGCCCTCTCGCTCTGGCATCACAAGATCGGTCACCATCACATCGATAGGCCGGGATTCCAAACGGCGTAGCGCCTCAAGACCATTGGACGCCTCGATTGCGATATAGCCGGCCCGGCCAAGCGTATCCACAATCAACCGCCGTACTGAGTGATCGTCATCCACCACCAGCACCGTCACGGGAAGCTGTCTTTGTTCCAGAACATCCACACAGAGTCCCGCAAGATCATCCGTTTGGAGAGGCAGAGGCAGAAAGTGCTCGCGATGACCCAACGAATCCTCTGCCAACGCATCCGGGCGAGACAAATAGATCACGGGCAAACCAGGCTGCAAGCTGCGGATTTCTGCCACCACCGGCGAGTCTTCCCGCATGCGGTCCGTCACCAGCAAGTCGAAGGTCTGTGTTGGATCTGCCGCACAGGCAAGCGCAACGGCATCACCATCAGCCGCCACCACACTGTTCCCGGTAGCATCCAGGGTGGCTTGGGCAAGCTCCCGGGCCGCCAGGTCCTCCGCCAGCAGAAGAATCCGCCGGCCCCGGCCCCGCGCAGTTCCATTTGCCAAGGACTTGCTTTCCCCCGTCTCGACGCGGGGAAACTCGATGTGAAGCCTCCTCCCCGATCCCTCCGCCTCCTCCACCTGAAGACGGGCCCCCATCGCAGCGGCAGCAGCCATGGGAGCCATCGCCCGATCGCGGCCACTACCGTCGTCTTGCACCGTAATCCGAACGGCATCCTTTGCCGCATGTGTGGTCGCAATGAAAATGCTCTTGGCCCCGCCACCGGAGCCAAGAGCTGTCGCCACAATATCGAGCAGGAAGCGTTCGAGCTGCAAAGGATCGACCTTCACCTCTCCAAGCCCCGTCTCCAATCGATACTCGATCTGAACCTCCGGCGGCACCATGCGCGGGAGCAGAGACTGCAGCCGCTCAATCACATCATTCACCTGCACCACTCTCGAGAGTGTTGGCAGCTTGCGGCCCAGTACAAGCAACTGGCGCGTCAGCTCCTCTGCTTTCTCTCCCGCAATGCGGATCGCCTCAACGCCGGCACACAGCGGATCGGTAGAGTGAAGCTGTTTCCGGGTGATGCCGGCGTAGCCATTGATGACCGTCAGCAGGTTGTTAAACTCGTGCGCGATGCTGCTCACGATCAGTTCAAACACCTGATCTGTTCCGTTCTGGCGCACCTGCGCTTCCATGTTCACCACCCGTGTCAGATCTTGGAGCAACGCAACGCGCGCGGGCTGTCCATTCCACTCCAGGTCTTCCATTTGCACTTCGACAAAGAGAGTCCTGCCATCCTTGGTGAGATGCGTCCAGATCTCTTTCTTTGCTTGGTCCGGAGCACCGTTCACTGCCGCCAGAGGCACGGCCTCTGGCGGCCAGATCGCCGGTATGGACAAGGTAAGGAACTCCGCCTCCGAATAGCCATAGAAACGCAATGCAGCCTGATTGACGGCCAGCAGGCGTTGCGTCTCCCGTTGGCTCACCCACATCGGTTGTGGATGATGTTCAAACATTTGCTGCACAAGATGCACGTCCTTCATCGCACCCACCAGCCGGACCGGCTGCTCCTCCTCATCCCGCAATACAGAACCGTGATCGGAAACATAACGATAATGCCCATCGCGGCAACGGAATAAATAGGTACAGCAAAAACGCGAAGAGTCGCCTCGGAGTGCCGCATCCATCAGTTGCAGGACACGGTCGCGATCCTCAGGATGGATCCGTTCTGCCCACCACTCAAGACCCGATTCGACTTCACTGAGCGCATACCCGAAGAGATTGATGTTTTCGTTCCACGCAATTTGGTTCGCGCGAAAGTCATAGTCATAAATGGCATCATCAGTCGCCATCAAGAGCAGGCGATACTTTTCGAGCATCTCTTCAGATTGCATGGAAAGCCCTTCAATGGCGCATCGGGGAGTACTTTAAGAGTTCCTTTTTCAGCGCTTCAATTTCGATCGGCTTTGTTACGAATCCATTCATACCGCAATCGCGGCATTTTTGCCAGTCCTCCACGAGGCTACGCGCGGTGAGGGCGATAATGGGGATCTCACAGAAGGCCCGCTCGCGCATCTGCCGGATCGCGCGCGTCGCTTCGAAGCCATCCATCTCGGGCATCTCACAATCCATGAGCACGATGTGATGCTCCCCTCCAGCCAATGCCTCGATCGCCAGCCGGCCATTCCCCGCCACCGCCACTTCACAGCCCAGATGCTGCAACATCCCGCGAGCTACAAACTGATTGACCGGATTGTCTTCCACCAGCAAAACTTTGAGCCCGGGCGGAATCTCCGGGCTCACTTCAAATCGCAGATGGCAGAGAAAGGTACTGCCCCGCCCGACTTCGCTCTCCACCGTGATCTCGCCGCCCATCGCCCGAACAATCTCTCGAGAGATCGCCAACCCAAGGCCTGTCCCGCCATAGTCCCGGGAGATCTCATCAGAGCCCTGCTCAAATGCCGTAAAAATCCGGTCGTGGAATTCCGGGGCAATTCCGATGCCGGTATCGCAAACACGCACAGTCCACCCGCCGGCCAAACTGGTGCTCTTTGCTGAAACAGAGATCAACCCTCCCCGGGGGGTAAACTTCAATGCGTTGCCTACCAGATTATTGAACACCTGGCCAAGACGAAGACGGTCGCCCAACACCCGATCGGAACGTCCATCGCCAGGCTCCAGAATCAGGCGAACCTCCTTGCTCCGCGCCAGAGGGGAGAAGTTCCGCACCACAGATTCGAGGAGTTCGCGCAGAAAGAAGGGACGGCTGCTGATCTCAAGCGAGCGGGATTCCAGCTTGCTCACATCGAGCACATGATCCACCAGGTTCAGCAACAACTCTCCGGAATTACAGATGGCCTGCAGCAGTTCCCGTTGTTCGCTGTCCAGGCGTGTGCGGCTCAGCAGTTCGCCTGCGCCCACAATGCCATTCAGAGGAGTCCGGATCTCATGCGACATCGTCGCCAGAAAACGACTGCGCACCTCAAGCGCGGCGCGAAGCTCGCGCGACTGCTTCCGGGCCTCAAAAATCAGGATCGCCTGCCGGCTCAGGACGTTGAGCAAGTCGACATGCTCCGCACGAAACGCATGAGGTTTGAAATCGACAACACTCAGCGATCCCACGACAAAGCCTCGTGGAGAGACCAGTGGCACACCGGCATACGCTTGGATGCCATGGCAAGAACTACCGTCGAGCTGCTCAACCACTACAGAGGGTTGCCCCAGCAGCAGACCTTCGCAGCAGCTCCCCCCACGCTCGAGCTCCCGGACTCCATCCCAACCATGAGCCGAAAGCATGGTGATCCACTTTTCGCCCAGGAGGCTGATGAATGCAGACGGGACTCCGCACAGGCGCGCCGCCAGTTCTGTAATCGCGTCGAATTCAGAATCCGGGGCGGTATCTAGGACCCGGTAAGCACTGAGTTCTTCTAACCTTTGTGCTTCTTGTGCTGCGCCTTCCGGCTGCATGTCTGGATCTATTTTGACATGTAATTAGGAAGGCCCAGCCTACCTAAGAGTACTAGAGACCTTTTGAATCCCTTCATTGGCGCAAGCTTCATCCTTCTCGCCACCCGGAGCGCCGCTCACGCCAATTCCACCAATCACATCGGCTCCTGCGCGAATCGGAACGCCTCCCGCAGCCGCTACAGTACCTTCCACCAATGGAATCGGGCCGGCAGCCGCCCAGGCCTTCAACGTCTCCGCGCTGGTCCGCTTGAAAGTCATCGCAGTATAAGCTTTACGCTTCCCGTGTTCGAGTGTATGTGGCCCCGTGCCATCACCGCGTAACTGCACCTTCACATGCCCGGCCGCATCGACAATCGTAACGCTCACTGCATAGCCATCGGCCTTACAACGATCCATGGCCCCTTGTGCGATCTTGATTGCAATCTCGACAGGCAACACCTTCTGTCGCGGTAACTCTTGGCCTTGCGCCATTGCAGCAACCAGCCCAAGAAGGGCAGAGAAAGAAAATCGTTCCAAACTCATCCCTGTATCTTATGCTGCCCACGCTACTTTTTCGCAGCCGTCTCCTGCGTCACAATGACGAAGTCTCCTTTGCCCTTCATGGACTCCGCATCAAAATTCGGAAAGTGCTTCGAGGGCGCCATCGTCACCACCATCACCCGCACCCCAGGACGGTAACGCTTCAAATGCTCCACCGTTCCCAGATGCTGTTCCGTATGGAAGCTGCCATTCACATGCACCACCCGCCGCTCCGGTTGCCGCGTCAGATGCTGTGCAATTGAGAATGACATGCCCGCGTCCCATAAGGCCTGCGCCGCAAGCGCTCGCGGAATGTTCATCTCTCCCGCCGGCACTGGCGATTTCGAATCCGCCGCCTGCTTGCGGCTCTCTTCCATCACGCGTATAAACTTCGCGGCATAGTCGGCAGACGGTTCTGCATAAGGCAGCGGCGGGAGATACGATCGAGCCTGCGCCGAAAGATCATTGAGGGATTCGCGTCCCAACCGGCTCACCCGGTTCAAATAGCGGCGCGGCGCATTGGCCGCGAGCACCGGCAGCTTCTTCAACTTTGCGTACTCGATCAGGTCCCGGTAATCGGTCTTGTAGTTCTTCCAGGCACGCCCGGACGCCATCAGATGCTCTTCCGGGATCAGACCCTGCAGATACTCATCCACAACAGGCTGCGTATCCGTCTCAAACATCTCGAGCGAGAGCGTTGTCTTCTCATCGGCGATGCCCTCGAAGAGCCGCTTCTCGAGATAGTGAGCCACTGGATCTGTATGGATCTCGCCCAGAAAGATCACATCATAATGGCGGGCCTCACTCACAATGGCTTCGAGACTTGCCGTCTCGCCGCCGCTGCGATAGACATGAAATTTTGCATCCATGGCCGGATCGGCGGCAAGAGCAAGCAACAGACAAAGAACGCGCACCATAGGTGTAGGATAGTGCGCATGACTCGCCGCCTGCTTGCTGCCGCCCTCTTCGGCTTCACGGCCTTTGCCCAAGCCCCACCCCCGCTGCTCTCTCCTGAAGTCACCAAGGACCGGCATGTCACCTTCCGCCTGCGGGCCCGTACGGCCGAGAAGGTGGACCTTCTCCTCGAAGGCAGTCCCCGCCAGCCGATGAGCAAGAGCGACGATGGCGTCTGGAGCCTCACCGTCGGGCCCCTCGCGCCAGACATCTACGGCTACACCTTCAGCATCGACGGCACCAACTTTCTGGACCCCGCCACTGGCGAGATCAAGACGAATGCGCTCAGCCCCAACAGCATGGTGCTCGTGCCCGGAGACACGCCCGAAGCCTGGGAGCAAACGAAGGTCCCCCACGGCACTGTCCACCATCATTTCTTCGCGTCCGCCATTGCCGGTGACCAGCGCGACTTCTTTGTCTACACTCCGCCCGGCTATCAACCCTCCAAGCGCTACCCGCTCCTTGTGCTCCTCCACGGCATGAGCGATAAAGCCGATGCCTGGACCACCGTCGGCAAAGCGAATCTCATCTTCGACAACCTTC
Source organism: Bryobacter aggregatus MPL3 (assembly GCF_000702445.1). Lineage (NCBI taxonomy): Bacteria > Pseudomonadati > Acidobacteriota > Terriglobia > Bryobacterales > Bryobacteraceae > Bryobacter > Bryobacter aggregatus. The sequence goes on along the minus strand of NZ_JNIF01000003.1, from coordinate 3,573,736 downwards.
TCGCCGCCGGAAAGATCCGGCCGATGATCGTCGTCATGCCGCTCGGTTACGGGGCGCCCATTGACTCCCTCCGCACCGGCCTGCCGCGCGATCCCGCCATCTGGGGAAAGAACGCCGAAAATTTCGCCCGCACCTTACTCGAAGAAGTGCTTCCCCAGGCGGAACAGATTTATAAGCTCGCGAAAGACCGCAAGCACCGCGCCATCACCGGCCTTTCGATGGGCGGCAGCGAATCCCTGCTGATTGGTCTGAATCATCTCGACCAGTTCGCTTATGTCGGCGCATTTTCAGGCGGTGGCATCACCCCGAATGCCAAGCCTGAAGATCGCTACCCCAAGCTACTCTCCGATACCAAGAATCGGCCCTCGCTCCTTTGGCTGGCCGCGGGCAGCAGCGACCAGGCCCATGCGCCAATGATCCGGCTCTCTGAATGGCTGAAGTCGAAACAGATTGACAACACCTGGGTCTCAACGCCCGGTGCGCACAACTGGCTGGTCTGGCGCCGCTACCTCACCACCTACTCGACCTTGTTGTGGAAGTAAGCAGCAGCGCTTAGCGCCTGCTGCCTCTGGACCTTACTTCAGACAAGTCAATCACTCCACGCCGGCTATATCCACTGTGGCTATAATAGCGGCATGAAGCCAGAGTCGCTCCTCCCGCTGCCTGCCGCCACCTTCCACATTCTGCTTGCCGTCACGGACGAAGATCGTCACGGCTACGCGATCATCCGCGACATTGAAACTCGTACCGCTGGCGCGTTGCGTCTCAGCGCCGGCACGCTCTACCGCTCGATCCAACGGATGGTCGAGCAGGAGTTGATTGTCGAAACCGAGGAGCGGCCCGACCCAGAGTTTGACGACGAGCGGCGGCGCTACTACCGCATCACTCCCTTTGGGCGCAAAGTGGCCAGGGCCGAGACGCTGCGCTTTGCCAGTCTGGTGGATCAGGCCCGCGCGCTGGGTCTGATGCCGGGGAGGTCTTAGCCATGTGGTTCTACAAGCTCCTCCTCTACTTCTGCCCGGCATCCTTCCGCGATGAGTATAGCCGCGAGATGGAGGCAGTCCATCAGCGCCGCCTGCGGCAGACCTCGGCGATCGGGCGTGTTTGGGTCTGGCTCGATGCGGTGAGCGACATTCTCACTACTGGCGCCGCGGCCCACTGGGATCTTCTGGTGCAGGATACTGGCTATGCAGTCCGCAACGCTTTCCAATCCCGAGCCTTCAGCCTGGCCGCCATCTTTGTCACCGCACTGGGAATCGCTGCCGCCACCACTGTCTTCTCTGTTGCGGACCATGTTCTGGTTCGTGCCCTGCCCTTTCCGCAACCGGAGCAGTTGGTGAAGCTCTGGGAAGACGAGACGGAGAAAGGCTTTTCGCAGGTGGACGTCTCGCCCGCCAATTACCGGGATTGGCACTCGGCTAACGCCAGCTTCTCCGCGATGGCGGCCTTCCGTGGCCTCTCCGTCAATATGACAGGAAATGGTGAGCCCGAACGCCTGGAGGGCGCCGCGGTCAATGTGGCGATGTTCCCCATTCTGGGCATTGCTCCGTTGCTCGGCAGAACCATGAGCGCCGACGAGGATACGCCGAATGCCGCCGGTACGGCCGTGCTCAGCTACGGATTCTGGCAACGCCGTTTCGGCGGCGATCCTGGCATCATTGGCCGCAGCATCCTCTTTGACGGCCAGCCCCACATCGTCATCGGCGTCATGCCCAAAGACTTCTACTTCCCGCGCCGAGAAGTACAAATGTGGACGGCGATGCGTTTTGACAACGAGGACTACGTAGACCGTGGCAACAAATATCTCTCCGTCCTTGCGCGACTCAAGCCCGGCGTCTCGATCGAGCAGGCCCGCCAACAGATGCAGGCAGTGGGGAGGCAATTGTCAGAGAAGTATCCAGCGTCTCTGGCCAAGATCGGAGTGAGTGTGGTGCACATGCGCGACGAGCTCCCGCAGCGCACCCGTACGCTCCTGGACGTCCTGGTGGCCGCCGCGCTCTTTGTCTTATTGATCGCAGTCACCAATCTGGCCAACCTGTTTCTCGCCCGCTCCGCAGCACGGCGCGGGGAGATCGCGATTCGTCTCGCGCTCGGCGCCGGACGCGCACGCCTGATCCGGCAACTGCTGACCGAGAGCCTGCTGCTCGCCGTGTGTGGCGGAGCGCTGGGCACGGCGCTTTCGATTGCTGGCGTGCCGCTGTTGTCGCGGCTGGTTCCGTCGTCCTTACCCATTGCCGAATCGCCCACAGCCGACTGGCGGCTACTGCTGTTTGCGCTGGCCGCCACAATCCTGACAGCGATCGCCTTCGGCGTGATTCCCGCCTTCCGCTCCACTCACGGAACCCTGGCCGTGCGCAGCGCGACGGCACATCGCAAAGATGCAGTGCGCCGGGCGCTTGTCATCGTGCAGGTGGCTGCCTCTGTTGCGCTGATTGCTTCCACCGGCCTGTTGCTGCGTGCGCTACTGCAAGTGGAACGGACCAACCCTGGCTTTCAGGTGGAGCACACACTCGCCTTCCGCACTTCGCTGCCGATGCCGAAGTATCTCGACACCGCGCCTCGCGAGCGATTCTACAGAAGCGTGCTGCAGGATCTGCGCGCGCTGCCCGGAGTGCGTGCGGCATCGGTGATCAGCTTCCGTCCCTTGGGTGATTTCCGCGGGGGCATGTGGGAAACCGTGATCGCGGGACAAACGAGCAATGTCCATGCGGGCGCCCGTTTCATCGAACCCGGTTATTTTGCCACCATGCGCATTCCACTGCTCCGCGGCCGCGACATCAATGAAGCAGATGGCCGCTCGTCACAGCGAGTAGCGGTGGTGAGCCAGGCCTTCATCCGCGAATACTTCCCTGGTGAGGATGGCTTAGGCAAGAGCTTCGGCATTGGGTTTGGAGGTCTGCAGTTCACCATCATCGGCGTGGCGAGCGATATCCACTACCGCTCTCTCGAAAGGCGAAGCGAACCGCTGATGTACTTCGCCCACGCGCAGATGCCCGACAACGCCTTCAGTTGGTTTGCGCCCAAAGACTTTATCGTCTCCTCAATTGGAGACCCGCTGTTGTTGCTCCCCGCCATCCGCAAGATTGTCGCCAAGGCAGACCCGAACCAGCCGGTTTCTGACGTCAAGCAGCTCGGCGATCTCCTCGGGGACGAGACCTCGTCCCGCCGCACGCAGCTCTGGGTCATTGGCGCCTTTGCCTTCGCCGCCTTTCTGCTCGCGGCGATCGGCATCCATGGGCTTCTGTCTTTTGCTCTCTCGCAACGGATCGAAGAAATTGGCCTGCGGCGCGCACTGGGTGCGCAGGCAGCGCACATCGCCAGCCTCGTTCTTGGAGAAGCCGCACTGCTGTCACTACTGGGCTCGCTGGCCGGAATCGTTGCTGCTTATGCCTTGGGCAAGAGCATGGAAGCCTTCCTCCTCGGTGTTTCGCCGACAGATCCTTGGACTCTCGCCGCGGCCATCGTGTTTGCGGGGTTGATGACCGTGGCCGGCTCGCTGCTGCCAACCATCCGTGCAGTACTGATCGATCCGGCGACGGCTTTGCGCCGGGTCGCTTGATACAATCGCCTCGATGCGAATTCTGAGCGTTTTCTGTCTCCTGACGGCCGCGGCCTGGGCCCAATCGATTTCTGTCGTGAAAGGGCCGGTGGACGATCAGGTCTACCAGCGCGGGGCGGACGGCAAGGTGGAGATCCCGATCGAGCTCAGCGTGAGCGGAGCGGACGGCAAGAATGTGTTCCTCAGCATCAAGCGCGGCCCCATCCCGCTGGCGGGATTTATCGCTCATGATCTCGGCAAAGTGGAGAACGGCAAAGTAAGCACAGTGGTGAAGGGCGTGCCCACCGGCGGGCCCTACCGCTTTGAGTTCCGCACCTCCCGGCTCGGCGCGGCGATGGCAGCACGGAGTGATATTCTTGTCGGCGACATCTGGCTCTTGGCCGGACAGTCGAACATGGAGGGCGTCGGCGATCTGATCGATGTCGAAAAGCCTTCAGACAAAGTGAACTCCTTCGACCAGCTCGACCATTGGGTCAACGCGAAGGAGCCGCTGCACGAACTCCCCGGCGCCGTCGACCGCGTCCATTGGCGTAAGAATGCGGCAGGCCAACCGGAACAGCTCACAGGCGCGGCGCTCGAGAAGTTCCGCGCAGAGCGCAAGAAAGGCGCGGGACTCGGATTGTCTTTTGCCATTGAATACGAGAAGCGCACAGGCATCCCAGTCGGCTTGCTGCCCTGTGCCCATGGCGGCACGTCAATGGCCCAATGGAGCCCGGAGTTGAAGTCCCAAGGCGGCGATTCGCTCTACGGTGCAACCCTTCGCCGCGTTGGGCTGGTGGGCGGCAAAGTGAAAGGAATCCTCTGGTACCAGGGCGAAAGCGATGCCAATGCGACCGCCTCTCCCGTCTTCCCCGAAAAGTTTCAGAAGCTCGTCGAAGCCTTCCGCCAGGATCTCGGCCAACCCGATCTCCCCTTCTACTCGGTCCAGATCGGACGCCATGTCAACGGCAGCAATGTCAGCTACTGGAACCTGATCCAGGAAGACCAGCGGCTCTCCGAGAAGATGATTCCGAACACAGTCGTCTTCTCCGCCGTCGATGCCGATCTCGACGATGGCATCCATGTCTCGACGCAAGATCACAAGCGTCTCGGCCGCGCGATGGGCGGCGTCGCGGCAGGCAAGCTCAAAAAGGGTCCGCACCCCGAGCAGATCAGTGTCGAAGGCGATACGGTTCGCGTGCGCTATAGCGAGGTGAACGGCAAGCTGGTGAGCAATGGCCGCATCGCGGGCTTCACGGCGCTGGACACGCGCGGCCAGGAAGTGCCGCTTTTCTATAAAGCCAGCTTTGACCCCAAGGACGGCAACAGCGTTTTACTCCACTTTCAAGGCAAGCTGCCGGACGGAGTATTGCTGAGCTATGGCCACGGCAAAGATCCGTACTGCAATCTGCGCGATGAAGCCGGGCTGGGCGCGCTGGTCTTTGGTCCTCTGCCCATACAGTAGACTTGAAGGAAGTGAAAAAATCCGTTCTACTCCTCGCATTGAGTGCGAGTTTTGCCTTCGCGCAGGATAAGCCTGTCGCCACCATCAATGGGAAACCCATCTCCGGGAAAGAACTCGAAGATTTCTCCAAAGGCCTGCCGCCGCAGTTCCAGCAGTTCTATGCGCAGGACAAAGAGGGCTTCCTCAAGCAGTATGCCGTGCTGATGAAGTTCTCGACGATTGCCGAAGCCAATAAGGTCGATCAGCAGACGCCGTATAAGCAACGCCTGGAGTTCACCCGGCTGCAGATTCTGGCACAGGCGCTGGTAGAAGACCATCGCAACAAGATTGCCGTCACCGACGAAGAACTGAAAGCGTTCTACGACAAGAACAAGGAAAATTACACCCAGGCAAAGCTCCAGGTGATCCTTGTCAATTTCTCGGATGCTCCGGCGAAAGAGGGCGAGAAGAAGAAGCTGACCGAGACGGAAGCCGAGACCAAGGCGAATGCGCTCGTCAAGCAACTGAAGGCCGGAGCGGACTTTAAGAAGCTAGTGGCCGAAAACTCGGACGATGTCGCGTCCAAAGCCAAAGGCGGCGAATTTGGAGTGATCCGGCGCAGCGATGACATTCCGGATGCGTTGAAGATGGCGATCTTTGCACTCAAGCAAGGCGAAGTCAGCGAGCCGGTCAAGCAGCCCAATGGCTTCTATATCTTCAAGGTCACCGAGTACACGGCGCAGCCCTTTGAAGAAGTAAAGTCTGTCATCAGCAGCCAGACGAAGGATCAGAAATTTCAGGAATGGCTCAAAGTAACGCAGGACACGGCGGACGTCAAAGTCATGGATCAGGCCTTCTTCGGAAAAACAGCAGCGCCCCCGGCTCCCGCAACGCCACCAGCAGCGGCCCCGAAAAAGCCCTAAGGATTTCTTTCGCACCCGAGTTGCGGGCCCATCGAGGCAAACTGGCCTCTGGCCCGGGCCTCGGAGAAGCGGTTTTCGCGGCGAGTTTTCTGACTCGCCGCGAAATTGTTTTGGACCTCAGCTTAGTGGACCATGCACCAGATCTGGTCGCAATTTTCGCTCACGAAGTTTATCATTTCGTCTGGCGTCGCCTGGGTCATCCCTTGCGCGCCGAATGGATGGAATTACTCAATACGGAGAAGCGTCCGAAGCACGCCGGGCTCTCGTCCGAACTTCGTTATGCCGAGTTTCTCGCCCGCAAAACCAAAGCCGCATGGAAGAATTATGGATGCGAAGCCTTCTGTGACACGGCGGCGGTACTCAGCCATACAGAAAAACCAATCTCTCTGCGGCGAAAGCAGTGGTTTCTGCGTCTAATAAAAGAAAGAAAGCTGCCGTTATAAAATTGGCAGAGGAGTTTGCTCATCTTGTTCTCCCCACATTGGAAACTCGCGGCCGCAACGGTGGCAGTGTCGCTTGGACTCATGTCCTGTTCAGGAACTTCCACTGCCGACGCCGCAAGCGTGCGTCCGAAGAAGGAACGGAAAGTGGCCCCCTCCTTCAAATTGAAGGATGCGGACGGCAAGATCGTGCAGCTCTCTGACTACAAGGGCAAGACCGTATTGCTGAACTACTGGGCCACCTGGTGCGGTCCCTGCAAAGTGGAGATTCCCTGGTTTGTCGAGTTTGAGCAGAAGTTTAAGGACAAGGGCTTTGCCGTGCTTGGCGTGGCCATGGACGAGGAAGGCTGGGAGGTAGTGAAGCCTTATATCACCGATAAGAAGGTGAACTACCGCGTTGTCGTTGGGGACGATTCCACAGCCCAGCTCTATGGCGGCGTCGATTCGTTGCCCACTACATTTCTCATTGACCGCGAAGGAAAGATCGCGGGCGTACATGTTGGATTGGTATCGAAGAGCGAATATGAAAAAGACATTCTTGCGCTGCTTGGCGCCCCTGCTGCTCAATAGCCTCTTTGCGCAAGGCATCAATCCGGTCTCGGTCGAACCGCCGCAGAAGATCGTGATCCAGCGCGGCCAGAGCGCAACGATCAAGCTGCAAGCCAAGATTGAGCCAGGCTATCACGTCAACTCGAATAAGCCGCACGAGGATTACCTGATCCCGTTGCGCATGACGCTGGCAAGCGATCCGCTCATCGTCGAGACCGTGAAGTACCCGGTGGGGCACGACGAAAAATATACCTTCTCTGAAAAGCCGTTGAACGTGCTGACGGGCAACTTTGAAGTGGCCCTCACCGTGAAGGCTCCAGCCAATCTCGAGCCGCAGATGCATGTCTTGCTTGGCAAGCTGCGCTATCAGGCCTGCAGCGATAAGGCGTGCCTCGCGCCGAAGACGCTCGAAGTCCGCATCACTGCCGACGTTCGGTGAGACGGCTCGCCATCCGTCCCGGTGGCATTGGGGATTCCATTCTCGGCTTCCCTGCCCTCCATCATTTGAAGCCCACTGCAGTTTGGGCCCGGGCGGAGGTGTTGCCGTTGTTGCCTTACGAAACTCTCAGCATTGAGACAAGCGGAATTGGACTGCTGGGTGTCGCCCAGCCGGCAGCCGGGTTGATCGAGCGGATCCAGAGCTTCGATGAAATCGTCACCTGGTATGGCAGCAATCGCGAGGAGTTCCGTGCGGCCCTTTCCGGAATGCACCCGCGAGTCCGCTACTGCGAAGCCCTGCCACCGGATGCCCGTCTCCATGCTGCCGATTTCTTCGCGGCGCAGGTAGGAGCTCCTGTCCCTGCCCTTCCCAAAATTGAAGTCCAGCCTCAGCCGCACCGGCTGGTCGTGATCCATCCCTTCAGCGGAAGTGCGAAGAAGAACTGGCTCCTCGAGAACTACCAGAAGCTGGCCCGCTGGCTGGAAGCCTCTGGCCGGGCTGTCATTTTCGTCGTGGCGCCTCATCAAGTACTGCCAGGAGCCAAGGTGGTTAGCAACCTCGCCGAGCTGGGCCGTTTTCTCGCGGGTGCGTCGCTCTACATTGGCAATGACTCGGGCATCACACATCTGGCGGCGGCTTGCGGAGCAAATGTACTGGCGCTGTTTGGCGCCTCCGAAACGCAGGTCTGGGCGCCACGCGGCGAGCGGGTCCAGGTGCTGGACCGAGGCGATCTCGACGCACTCCATGTCGAGTATGTCCTCGACGCCGCGCTAGCGAAGACCGGCTTCCTGCAGAATCACGCCTAGCTCGCGCGTGTCGCCAGGAGCCTGAAACACAGCGTCACACTCGATCGTAAGAATGCCATCGGCAATGCCAGTGGCAAGATCCTTGGCGGTCACCGTGTAGAGACCGGGCTGATCGAAAACCTGTTCCACTGCCAGCTTGCCGTTCCACTCGAGACGGATCTTGCGAGCCTTGGCGATATCAGGAATGTAGACAGTCGCCGAGAGGTCATTGGTCGCTTTCTGTGGCTGTAGGATCAGGCGAGCCTGTTGCCCAATCCAGCGGTAGCGCTGCTCTTCCAACTGATAGGCGCCGCTTAAGATATGACGCTCCGCATTGGGATCGCCCATCGTTATATAGGACAACGTAGGCTTCGACTCGATGACCCGCTCCAGACGCACGCGATCCACCGGCCCCCGATTGAAATCAAAAGGCAGCACACCAGCAGAGACCGTCGAGTAGCCACTGTGCGAGTTGAGCCCGATCAGCCGGAAGGGCAAAGTTGGAATGATGTCCTGCTTCGCTAGATTGACGAGTTGTCCACCGCCCACCGTGAAAGGAATCGGGTATCCCAGCTCCGAAGTCAGAATCAAGTCCCCCGGACGAATCGCCTGCCCTTGCGCAAGCGGCAACGCCCCCAGGGACTCGGCATAGAATCGCAGCCCCCACTCCCCGTTCACCCACACCCGCTGGCTACGAATCTCCGAAGCGTGCGCCGCAACAAAATCGCGATAGCCGGCCCAATGCTGGTAGTTGCTCCAGGCAAGACAAAAGCCAAGGATCAGATTCGCAACCAGTCCGCCATAGAGCCAGGAGGGGCGGTCTTCGAGTTTCGCCACGGTCATCAGGACAATCGGCGCCGCCATCGGCAGCAGATAGCGTGCCGAGCCGGCAAAGAAGAGCACAAGCGAGCCCGCAAAGAAAAGCTGCGGCCACCAGCCATACTTGCGAGTCTCCTGGGTGAGCAGGCCAATCGAGGCCGCCACGCCCATTACATACAGGGGGTTCGGCGCCACCACAACCCAGAGCAGCGCGGCGCACATCCAGAGACTGCGGAAGGCGAGGATCGGAAGTAAGGGAAACACCATCCAGCCAAGATGGCCGGAGAGACCTTCAGCGTTGCGAATTTTGGCCGAGAGTTGCTGGAGACCGTATTCCTTGAAATATCCCGCAGTCACCTGCAGGGGCGGAGCAGCTCCTCCTGAGGCCTCCACAATGTTGTACAGCCCAAGGACAATCGCGGGAGCAAGCGCGGCGCAATAGGCGCCAAACCAGATCGGGCGTTTTCTGCCAGTCAGGAACCAGAGAATCGGGATCGCAAAAACACTCTGGTAGGCGGCCAGGCCGGCCAGCGAGAGCGGAAGGATCGAGAGCAGTAACCAACGGCTGCTCTTGCGTTCGAGCGCCTCATAAAAAAAGGCGATGCCCAACATCCAGAACGCAAGAAACGGGATGTCGCTCTCCAAGGAATTGCCATTGACGAAAAAGGCTGGAACCACCGCAAAGAGAGCGCACGCCAACAGCGGCCGGGCCGTAAAGCGCCGGGCCAGCAGATACATTCCGATCAAAGCGAAATAAGAAAAAATCGCATACGCCGCATGGAAGGGAATCTCCTTCACCTCGCCTACGGCGGCAAGCAATCCCGCCAGAATCCAGGCGTTCAGCGGAGGATGGGGGTGGCCACGCATGTCCACCATGCGGCCCTGAAAGAGATAGCGGGCGTGGTGGGGATGCCCAGGATCGGTCTGCGCATACTGCGCGCCTTCAAGGTAATAAATGTCATCGCCCTGGATCGGCTGCGTAAGAAAGGGCGCACGCAGCGCGATCACGAGGGCGAGAAGAATTAGGAGGTCACGAAGCACATCAGGCGCCGACGTATTTTTTATAATCCGCCGCGCTCATCAGACCTGGAATCTCACTCAGGTCCTTTAGCTTCACCTTCACCAGCCAGGCGTCGCCGTGGGGATCGGAATTTAGCTTTTCGGGCGCAGTGGAAAGGCTTTCATTGATCGCGATGATCTCACCGCTGACGGGAGAATAGATGTCGCTCACGGCCTTCACGCTCTCGACGCTCCCGAAGGTGGTGTGCTGGGCAATCGCGGTTCCGACCTTGGGCAGGTCAACATATACGATGTCGCCGAGTTCGCTCTGCGCATGGTCGGTAATCCCGATGGTGCCCGTGTCTCCGTCGACGAGGACCCATTCGTGTTCTTTGGTGTAGGAGTAATTCTCTGGATACATGCGCTATTTGGCTCTCTTGTAGAAAGGTGTGGGGACGGTCACTGCTTCCACGCCAACTCCGCGGATGATGACGTTGATCTTCTGACCGGGTACTGCATGGGCAATGGGCAGGTAGCAGAGCCCGATATTCTTACCGAGTGTCGGGGCGGGGCCGCCGCTGGTGACCCAGCCGGCCTTCTCGCCGTCGATCTCAATTTCATAGCCGTCACGGCCAATGCCGCGGCCAACCATCTCAAAACCAACAAGTTTGCGGTGGATGCCAGCCGCTTTCTGCTTCTCGAGCGCACGCTTGCCAATGAAGTTCGGCTTGTCCATCTTCACCATCCAAGCGAGATCGGCTTCAAAGGGCGAAAGTGTGGCATCGATCTCGTGGCCATAGAGCGCCATCTTCGCCTCAAGGCGAAGTGTATTGCGCGCGCCAAGACCACAGGGTTGCGCCCCAAGACTACAGACAGCATCCCAAACAGTGGATGCATCTTCAGGACTCACATAGACCTCAAAGCCGTCTTCACCGGTGTAGCCGGTACGAGCGATGCGGGCTGGAACACCAGCAAATTCCCCGTCCGTAAACCAGTAATAACGAATCGGCTCAAGTAGGGTCGTGGTGAGGCGCTGGCAGAGTTCGACGGCCTTCGGGCCCTGAATGGCGATCTGCGCGTAGCGGGCTCCGGCGTTCTCCACCGTCGCCTGGAAGTGATCTTCCGCGGCGATGTGGTCGAAGTCCTTCTCCTGATTCGAAGCATTGACGCAGATGAAGTACTCGTCGTCCGATACCTTATGGACGAGAATATCGTCGACAAAGCCGCCATGTTCATAGAGCAGAGCGCTGTATTGCACCTGGCCGGTCTTGAGCTTGGAGGCATCGTTCGTTGCGATCCAGTTCACGAGATCAAGAGCCTGTGGACCACGAATCACCAGCTCTCCCATGTGGCTGACGTCAAAAACGCCGACGCCCGTACGGACCGCCCGGTGCTCGTCAAGGATGCCCTTATACTGCACAGGCATGTCCCATCCGCCAAAATCCACCATCTTTGCCCCAAGCCGGCGATGGGTCGCGTTGAGGGGGGTTGTCAGCAAGGCCGCGCTATCGCTCATTTGTTCCTGGAATCCTCAATCTAGCAAACTTAGGGTATGACACTTTCGCCAATTTTTGAGCCTCCGTATTATGCCGTCATCTTCACCAGTCTGCGTCATGAGGGCGATCACGGCTACGGCGCGATGGCAGAGGAGATGGAGAAGCTGGGAAGCGCACAACCGGGCTATCTGGGGATCGATTCCGCCCGCAGCGAAGTGGGCATCACGGTCTCCTATTGGCAAAACCTCGCAGACATCCATGCCTGGAAGGCGCAGCTCGAACACCAACAGGCCCAGCGTCTGGGGAAAGAACAGTGGTATGCAAGCTATACCGTGCGCGTGGCGAAGGTCGAGTATAACTATGAGTTCGGCCGCTAGTCACAGCCGAGCACGAAGCGGAGGGCGGAGCAAAGCTTGCCTTCCACTTCAGGCGAAAGGCGTCCCAACCGTTTCCCTAATCGATCTTTCGGGACGGTTAAGATGTGATGCAAGTTGATCGCGCAGGGCCCTTTCATGCCATCGAGTTCATCCAGAAAAACTTCAGACCCCACAGACCGGACCGTCGAGGTAATCGGTGCAGCCGGAGCGCATCCCGGATCAGGGCAGAGCGGTGCATGTGATGCTTCTTGGCAGCCTGATCCGCCTCCTGCAGCAGCTCAAGCTCGAGCACCACTTGGATTGTCTGCATTTACCCACAGCATGACACACAGTAAACTGTGGACTAAAGTCGCTATTTCTTCACAGCGGCGGGCGCAGCCGGCATCATTTTGTCGGCCTTCATCTTTTTCGCCATTGGTTCCTTGGCGGCGCGATAGCCTGCTTTTTGAGCATCGGCTTCACTCATGAACTGCCCACTCTTGGTGTGGCCATAGAATTCACCCTCTTTGTGATAGACACCGGTTCCGAGATTGACCCAGACCATGCCTTTCGACTTGGCATCGGCAATCTGTTCCGGAGTCTGTGCTGGAGTGGCGGCCGGTTTCACTTTCTTTGCCGCGGCGGCAGGCGCAGTGGGGGTAGCGGGCGTGGTTGCCTGGAAAGCGAAGATCGCCGTGCTCAAGAGCAAAGCGCTAACTAGAGTAAGTGTGATTTTCCGCATTTGATTCTAAGTTAGCAATCAAATACGAACATTACTTCATCTCCAGACTGCGCCACAGATACCAGGACGCCAGGCTCCGGTAAGGCTTCCACCTCTCAGCAAGTGCTTCGTAGTCCGGATGCTTGGCCTTCGCATCAATTCCGTAGAGGCGCTGCATGCCCGTGCGTACCCCGAGATCGAGCACCGGAAAGACATCGGGACGCTGGAGCGCAAACATCAGAAACATCTGGACGGTCCAGACTCCGATTCCCTTCACCTGCGTGAGTTCGGCGATGACCTCTTCGTCGCTCATCTTCTTATGGCGCCCAAAGCGGACCAGCCCCGTGGCAGTCTTCTCAGCCAAGTCGCGAATATAGCGAGCCTTCTGGCCGGACAGTCCGGCGGCGCGCATCCGCTCCTCTTCTACGGCAAGCACTGCATGGGGATTGAGAGTGCGTACCCCACACGAATCCTGAAAGCGTCTGAAAATGGTAGCAGCAGCCTTCCCGCTGAGCTGTTGATACACTATGGCCCTCGCCAGAGCGTGGAAGGTTGGCGCATGATAGGTCATCGCGCAGGGTCCAACTTTCGCGATGAGAGCCTTTAGAATCGGATCGTTACGACGCAAGTGCCGGAGAACTTCTTCCATATGAATACCCATGATAAATTTTCGCGACGTGCCTGGATCGGAGGGCTGGCTGGCGCGCCCTTACTCTTGGCGCAGGACCCGGTCATCCGCGTGGATGTTCAATTGGTGAACATTACCTATACAGTCAGAAACAAGCAGGGTGGCCTGGTGGGCAACCTCACCAAGGATGATTTCACCGTTGTCGAAGATGGCAAGCCGCAAGAGATCAGCCGCTTCCAGCGCGATACCGATCTCCCTCTCACCATCGGACTGCTGGTGGACATCTCGGGCTCGATGTACAACGTGATCGAAACCGGCAAGCGTGCGGCCAACGAGTTCTTTCGAAAAGTATTGAGAGAGAAAGATCTCGCCTTTGTGATTTCCTTTGGTTCCGAGTTGGACCTGGTCCAGGATCTGACCTCGTCGAAAAGCCTGCTCGAGCGTGGACTCAGCGACCTGCGGGGACAACGGCCCACCCGCGTTATGACTCAGGGCCCCATTCCAACCACCGCCCGCGGCACCCGCATGTTCGATGCGGTCTATCTGGCAGCGGATGAAAAGTTGAAGACCGAGGCCGGCCGGAAATTGATCGTCCTCCTGACCGATGGCGCCGATCAGGGCAGCTTCTACAAACCGGCCGATGCATTGAAACAATCCCATCTCTCCGACGCCGTCATCTACAGCTTCTTCTACTACGAACCCATGTATGGCAGCGACGAGGGGGCGCTGAAGAAGCTCTCTGGAGACACTGGCGGCCGGGTTTTCGACGTCACGCGGCGCGGCGGCCTCGATAAGGCGTTTGAACAGTTGCAGGAAGAGATGCGCAGCCAATATTCCATTGCCTACAGCCCGACGAATCCGAAGAGAGACGGCGGCTTCCGGCGCGTGGAAGTGAAGACCAAGGACGGTAGTCTGAAAGTACAGGCCCGGCGCGGCTACTACGCGACAGAGGCCTGAAAGGCGCTCGGCTACAATTGATTGATGTCCTTAGTCGTTGTGGGCTCCGTCGCATATGACGGAGTCGAAACTCCTCATGGCAAGATCGACCGAATGCTCGGCGGCGCTTGCACCTATATTGCCCTTTCGGCGAGCTATTTCACGCATTCCAAGATCGTCGCCGTCGTTGGCGAAGACTTTGCGCAGGAGGATCGGGACCTGCTGGCAGAACGCGGAATCGATCTCAGCGGCCTCGAGGTAGCAGAAGGGAAAACCTTCTTTTGGCAGGGCGTCTACTCGGCGGACATGAACGATCGCGAAACACTGCGAACCGACCTCAACGTCTTTGCGACCTTCCAGCCCAAGCTGCCCGAGAGCTACAAAACCCAACCCTATCTCTTCCTCGGCAACATCCAGCCCGCGCTCCAGAAGCAAGTCTTCGAACAGATGTCCAAGCTGCGCTTCTGCGGCGGCGACACGATGAACTTCTGGATCAATGACTTCCGGGACGAGTTGCTCGCCACCATCGCGGATTGGAACTTCCTGCTCATCAACGACTCGGAAGCAAGACTGCTTTCCGGCGAATCGAATCTGCGCAAGGCAGCAGCGAAGATCATGGCGATGGGCCCCAAGAACCTGGTGATCAAGCGAGGCGAGTACGGCGCAATGCTGTTCCGTCCGAACAGCTTGTTTGTCGCTCCGGGCTATTTGCTGGATAGCGTTTTTGATCCCACCGGTGCAGGCGATTGCTTTGCCGGCGGCTTTACCGGTTATCTGGCAGAACGCGGATTTGATCTGCAAGGCGACATCGACCCTCATGAATTGCACCGCGCCGTCATCTACGGCAGTGTGATGGGTAGCTTCTGCTGCGAACAATTTGGCGTCGAACGATTCCGGACGCTGACGCGCAAGGAAATCGATGGTCGTTTTGAAGAGTTCCAGAAGTTCACTGCGTTCTAACCTTGTCTGCGCGGCTGTACTGGCCTTGCTGGGCGCGTTGAGTGTTGCCTGGGTCCAGCACCAGGGCAGCGCACTTTTCTATGGAGACGCCGCCGCGCATTTGAACATTGCGCGGCGTTTGTTTGATGGGGGCAATCCCGGCTACCAACAGATCGGCACGGTCTGGCTTCCCCTCCCGCATGTCGTGATGATGCCCTTCGCAATGGTTGATTCCTGGTGGCAAAGCGGCTTAGCTGGCGCGATTCCATCGGCGATCGCCTGGGTGCTGGCCGGAACCCTCCTCTTTGCCTTGCTGCAAAGGCTCTTCGGCAATGCTGGAGCCATCGCCGGAACCGGAGTCTTTGCACTACAGCCGAATCTCTTGTATCTGGCAGGCTGCCCGATGACCGAGCCCTACTTCCTGGCCGGCTCGATTGGCATGCTGCTCTTTAGCGTCCGCGCCGTCGAACGTTCGAGTTCTCTCGATGCGGCAATCGCAGGACTCTGCGGCATTGCCGCCACCATGACACGCTACGAAGGCTGGTTCCTCTTACCCTTCGTCTCCCTCTATCTGTTGCTGCGTGGAGGGCCACGTGTCGCACTCGTCTATTCGCTTGTTGCTGGATTGGGACCGGGCTATTGGCTCGCTCACAACTGGATTTTCTACTCAGACCCACTTGAGTTTTATCGCGGCCTGGGCTCAGCGAAGCAGATTCAAAATGGCTTGCCCTACCCCGGAGCACATGAATGGTGGCCCGCCATCTGGCAGTTCACCGTCGCCAGCAAGATGGTGCTGGGCTGGCCACTGCTCTTAATGAGTCTGGCAGGAGCCTTGTGGACACGGGCAGCCTGGCCCTTGTTCTATTGCGCGCTCGCACCGCTCTACTATGTCGTCAACTTGCACGGCGGCGATAGTCCCATCTATGTGCCGGAGATCTATCCATTCAGCCACTACAACAGCCGCTACGCACTGGCGGGTCTGCCTCTTTGCGCGCTGCTGGTAGCAGGATTGGCCGCCCGCTGGCCACGATTGAAGTTTGTCCTGCCGGTACTGGCCTTAGCCTGGTTCACAGTGCGGCCCGTGGTGGTGGCAGACGAAGGGCGGGTCAATTCCGAACAAAGACGCGCCTGGACCAGCCAGGTGGCCACACTGCTGCGCACCCAATACCAGCGCGGCACGGGCATCTGGATGCCCTTCGGAGATCTGACCGCCACCTTGCCTGAAGCCGGACTGCCAATTGCCGAAAGCATCCACCAGGGCGACAAGATTCGCTACGAAAGGCTGACCGTCCGCCCCGATCTCTTCCTCGATACGGCCTGGGTCATCGACCTGCGGGGAGACGAGGTTTCTCTCGCCATGCAACGGATGGATGGGTATGCACTCGTGAAAGTAATATCCTTGAAGTACTCGCCTGTCATTGAAGTCTGGCGGCGTGTTTCGCGATGAATATCCCCTTTACGAAAGCGCATGGCGCTCAAAACGATTTCCTCTTTAGCTGGGTAGACGACCTCCCACTGGTGGAAAGCTTGAATCTGCTGGCACTCTCCATTTGCCACCGGAATACAGGTATCGGCGCCGATGGCTGGTATCTGGTCTCGCCAGGGGAAGAAGGCTGCGACATTCGGGTTCGTTTGTTCAATGCCGATGGCGGAGAAACGGAAATGTCTGGCAATGGCACTCGTTGTGCTGCAGCCTGGGCGTTAGCGAATGGCAAGGCTAAAGGGCCCGAAGTCAAAATCCTGACCGGCTCCGGACCGAAGACCGTCACCTTGCTCAAGCGTGACGGGGAGCGCTTCCTGTTCCGCATGGCGATGGGCCTGCCACAGGTGGTTGAAGACGAACTGGAGTCCTCGATCGACTTAAAAACGGGCAAGCGCGACTGCTCCATCGTCTGGGTGGGCAATCCGCAATGTGTCCTGTTTGTCCACGATTTCAATTTCGACTGGCAATCGATGGGTGCCGAAATTGAAACACACCCCCGCTTCCCGCAGCGAACCAACGTCAGCTTTGTGAAGGTGATCGACCAGCACAATATCGACGTACGCTTCTTTGAGCGGGGCGTCGGGGTGACCAACTCCTCGGGGACTGGATCAACCGGCGCCATGGTGGCAAGCGTATTGCGGGGCCTTGCGCAAAGTCCGGTATCGGTACATACCCCCGCGGGGATCCTACACCTTTTGTGGGAAGACACGATCTATTTAACGGGGCCCGCGGAACTGACTGCGACGGGCCAATTTGTATTCCGGGAACAATGAAAAATCTACTTCTTGAAAAACTGAACGCGAAGACCGCGCGTGTAGGTGTGGTGGGTCTGGGCTATGTCGGGTTGCCGTTGGCTGTCGAGTTCGCTCACGCCGGATTCCATGTCACGGGCCTCGACATTGATGAACGAAAAACAGCGAAATTGAACGCGGGCGAATCCTACATCCAGGACATCCCAAGCTCGGTGCTGAAGCCGCTGGTCGAGTCTGGAAAGCTGGATGCAACCACCGACTTTTCTGCGATTCGCGATCTCGACACCATCAATATTTGCGTGCCCACTCCTCTTTCGAAGGCGAAGGACCCGGACATGACCTTCGTCAATTCTGCCGTGGAATCGATCGCGCAGAACTTTGGCAAAGGCAAGCTGGTGATCCTCGAATCCACCACCTATCCAGGAACGACAGAAGAACTGGTCTTGCCCAAGCTCCAGCAGCATGGCCTGAAGGTGGGCGAAGACTTCTTCCTCTGCTTCTCCCCGGAACGCGTGGATCCCGGCAACAAGCAGTTTCAAACCCGGAACATCCCCAAGGTGGTAGGCGGCCACACCGCGAATTGTACAGAAGTGGGCGCAGCGTTCTATGGGCAGGCTCTGGACAAGGTGGTGCCGGTCAGTGGCACGCAGGTCGCAGAGATGGTGAAGTTACTTGAGAACACCTTCCGCATGATCAACATTGGAATGGTGAATGAGTTGGCGATCATGTGCGGGCGCATGGGAATCAACGTCTGGGAAGTGATCGATGCGGCAGCAACGAAGCCATTTGGCTTCATGCCCTTTTATCCCGGGCCTGGCCTCGGCGGCCATTGCATTCCGATCGATCCGTTCTACTTGAGCTGGAAGTCGAAGCAGAGCGGCATCGAAGCACGCTTCATTGAGCTGGCAGGCTACATCAATGGGCAAATGCCGCACTTTGTAGTGGACAAGATCCAGAATGCGCTGAACGATCACGCCAAGCCGGTCAAGAACTCAAAGGTTCACATTCTGGGGATGGCCTATAAGAAGGACATCGACGATGTACGGGAGTCGCCGGGCTTGGATATCATGCACCTGCTGATGCAGCGCGGGGCGAAAGTATCTTATAGCGATCCGTTCATCTCGAACCTGCGCATTGAGGACCATCGCCTCGAGAGCCAGGACATGCTGCCCTCCTGCGAAGCAGCCGATTGCGTGGTGATTGTCACCGATCACTCACAGGTGGATTATGCCGCAGTCATTGAGAAATCCAAGCTGATTGTCGACACCCGCAATGCGTTGAAGAAATATCAGGACCCGAAGATCGTCGCCCTCTAAACTCTGTTTATGAGATTTTCGCTTCACTTTGCCTTTGCGGCAAGTTGTCTGGCGGGCCAACTGGATGTCGCCACGCTACAGACAAAACTGGATGGATTGGGGAAGAGTATCGATGGCCGGGTGGGCATCTGCGTTCGTGATGCCGATACCACCACCTGCGTTCGGGGCGCCGAAAGATTCTCGCTCCAAAGCGTCATGAAACTGGTGGTCGGAATCGCGGTATTGGATGCTGTGGACCATCGCGGCTGGAAGCTGGAAGATCCGGTCCTGGTGCGAAAACAGGATCTGAGCTTGTTTGTGCAGCCGATCTCGAAGCTGGTGGGCGAGTCGGGTTACCAAACAACGGTGGGTGATCTGGTCCGCCGGGCGATTGTCGATAGCGACAGCGCCGCCGTCGATATTCTGATCGCCAAGCTGGGCGGCATCGAGAAGGTGCAGGCCTTCCTCAACCGCAAGAAAATTGCACAAGTCCGGCTGGATAGAGACGAGCGGCACTTGCAGACTCAGATTGGCGGCATCGACTGGCGTCCGGAGTTTGTCGATGCGGCAGTGCTCGACCAGGCATTCAAAGCCGTGCCGGAAGACCGTCAGGCTGCGGCCTATACGAAGTACCAGAAAGATCCGCGCGATACGGCGACCCCGCTGGGGATGACGCAATTGCTGCAGGATTTGGCGCTCGGCAAACTTGTTTCCAAGTCTTCGACCGCCTTTCTCATGCGCGTGATGGAAGAGACGGTGACCTTCCCCGACCGTCTGAAGGCTGGCTTGGCGCCGGGTTGGAAGTTGGGCCATAAGACCGGCTCGAGCAGCAGTTGGAAGGGGCTGACCGTCGCCACCAACGACGTCGGTGTGATGACCGCGCCCGATGGCCGGCAGATCTCGGTGGTCGTGTTTGTGGCCGATTCCCGGGCCACGCTGAAGGAGAAGGCGGTAGTGATGTCCGGAGTATCACGCGCCGTTTGCGAATCGTACCGCTAAACGCGCTCCATGAAAAGAGCCGCTCCAGCCTAGGCTGAGCGGCTCTTTTCATTTGCAGAGATGGATCCTTACTGGGAAGGAGGAATGATCTTGCGAACCCGCTGATTTCCCGTGTCCGAGATGTAGAGATTGCCTGCCGCGTCGAAGGAGAGACCACGTGGGTAGTAGAGATTCGCCGTGAAGGGGTCACCTCCGTCGCCGCCATAGCTCGGAATGCCGTTTCCGGCAATGGTCGAAATCTTGCCATCTGTTGCAACCTTGCGCACGCGATGGTTACTGGAGTCTGCGATGTAGACATTGCCTGCCGCATCCACCGCAACGCCGAAGGGAAAGCGGAGTTTCGCGGCATTCGCCTTACCGCCATCGCCACTAAAACCAGCCTTGCCACTCATCCCCGCAAAGGTGGAAACCGTGCCATCGGCCGCCAGCTTCTGGATGCGGTGATTGTAGAGGTCTGCGATGTACAGGTTGCCTGCGGCATCCACCGCGACATCCTCGGGAGAATTCAGGGAACCGGCTGGAAGTGTCGAAATCGTGCCGTCCGGACGAATGCGGCGGACTGCATTATTGCCCGAATCCGCGATGTAGATGTTGCCGCTCGCATCAATGGCCAAACCCACCGGGCTGCTGAGCTGAGCGCTGCTTGCCGCGCCGCCATCACCGCCGTTGCCAGCCGTACCGGTGCCTGCAATCGA
Source organism: Bryobacter aggregatus MPL3 (assembly GCF_000702445.1). Taxonomy (NCBI): domain Bacteria; kingdom Pseudomonadati; phylum Acidobacteriota; class Terriglobia; order Bryobacterales; family Bryobacteraceae; genus Bryobacter; species Bryobacter aggregatus. The sequence continues at coordinate 3,553,500 of NZ_JNIF01000003.1, read as the reverse complement.
GGAGATCGTGCCCCCCGGAGTGATGCGCCGGATGCGGTGATTGCCGGAATCGGCAATGTAGAGATTGCCATTCGCATCAAAGACCGTCGCGCTGGGATTCACCAACTGTGCGCCGGTGGAAGCAGAGCCATCGCCACCAAAACCCGGAGTTCCATTTCCAGCCAGACTGGAGATCGCCTGCCCCGTATCCACACGGCGGATGCGATGGTTGCCATAGTCCGAAATATAAAGGTTGCCTGCAGCATCGGTTGCCGTACTCCAGGGACTATTCAGCTGAGCGCTTGTCGCCAGTGCGCCATCGCCGCCATAGCTGATCGCACCATTGCCGGCTACCGTCGAAATGGTGCCACTGGAGACCACCTTGCGGACGCGGCCATTGTAGAGGTCCGCAATGTAGAGATTGCCCCCTGCGTCCACCACAGCCGCGTTGGGGAAATTGAGAGAGGCAGAGGTCGCAGAGGAGCCATCGCCCTTGAAGTCTGCCGTTCCGTTGCCTGCCACCGTGCTGATCTTGCCGCCGGAGCCGGTTGCGATCTTACGCACCCGCTGGTTGTAGGCATCGACGACATAGAGGTTGCTGCTCGAATCGATTGCAATGCTGGTGGGCCCTGCAAAGCGGCCGTTCGCGGCCACCTCGCCATCCCCCGCAAAGCCGGAGCCAGCCCCGGAGATCGTGGTGATGACATTGCCTGCGACTTTCCGAATGCGCACATTTCCGTAGTCCGCAATATAGATCGTTCCGTCCTTATCTACGGCCACTCCGTGAGGACTGTTGATCTGTGCCTCAAGCGGATCGCCACCGTCACCGGAGAAACCAGCCCAGCCATATCCAACCACCGTCTGAATCACGCCATCGGTTGTGACTTTGCGAATCACGTGACTACCGGTTTCAGCGATGTACACGTTCCCATCTTTGTCGACAGTGACGCCGCGCGGCGTGCGCATCTGAGCGTCTTTCGCCTGGCCGCCATCTCCCGCGTAGAAGTGTCCCCCATTGCCCGCAAAAGTATTGATGACACCGGCCGGACTGATGATGCGGATGCGGTCATTGCCGTAGTCGGCAACATAAACATTGCCTGCAGCGTCGACGGCGATGCCGTAGGGAGTGCGCAATTGCGCGTCTACCGCAGGGCCGCCATCCCCACTAAAACCGGCAACGCCAGAACCCGCAATGCGGATGAGATTGCCCGACGGCTCCATCTTAAACACGCGGCTCTGTGCGGTGAAGAAGACATTGCCAGCCGTATCGGTGGCAACACCTTGAACCAGATTGAAGGCTACATTGAGAGCCGGAACATTGTTACCGGGTCCACCGCCAGCAACGGTCGTGATGGTTTGCGCCACAAGTGCAGCGGTGAGTAAGAAATATAGTGCGATTCGATTGATCAAAATACAGCTCCCTGGCGCAACGACGCCCCTGTAGTCCACTCGACGAGCAAGTTGACACTTTCGTTGCAACAATCTACGAGTCTACCATCGGCCTAGTTGAGCAATTTGAGCCGGTTCGCGGCGGCATCGGTGACAGCCTTTCGCAAAACAGCATTCAACATCGGGTCCGATTCCGCCAACTGCAAGCTGCGCGAAGTGGCCGTTTTCGCGGCGGCAAGCTTACCGGCAATCCGATAGGCGTCTGCCAGATCATTCTGCACGAGCGCCGAACCGGGGTACTGCCGGGAGGACCATTCCAGAAGATTCACACCGGTCGCCGTCTTCCCTGCTTGCGTCAGCCGCGACCCGAGCACGCTCAATGTCGCCAGCGAGATCGAATTGGCCTGTGGAGTCTGGCTGGCCAGCTTGTCGAGCGCGGCTTCAATCTGCGGCCACGGAGCCGTTCTGACCAGCGCCTCGAGTTGGGTCAGATTCAGGGGCAGCGGAGCAAAGCCCGGCTTCACGGTACCTTGGTGCTGAGCCACTTCATAGAGCGTGGGATAGAACTGCACAAAGGTGTTTTCCACCGCGGTGTGCTCCGTGTGGCATTGGTAGCAATCAGCGCTGCGAGGGATGGCTTTCGCCACCGCGGAGGGCTTCCCATCCTGGATTGGAAAGTTGTAGAAGGTCCATTCGCCGTTCGGAGATGAGGGATCTTTGACATTCATCTCGATGCCCACCAGATCCGTTTGAAAGTTGCCACCCCTGTTAATGGAACCGCTCCGCTCCGAGTTTCGAATCTCGAGCACGAACTGAGTCTTCGCCGGCCATTTCCCAGACTCGAGAAAGGCGCGGTAAGACTCCGGATTGACATAGACGTTATCGAACATCGGAGGACGTCCAACATTGAACTCCGCCACCGGGCCATAGGTCATGCCGAGTCCGGAGCCGAGAAACACCCATTCGCGATAGCGCGCCGGGAACTTGAGTTCGCCGGAAGCAGAGTACTCCAGATCGGAGGCGGTGATTGAGATAACAGCAAGGCTGAGCAGGGTAAGGAGCCGCATGGATGTTCTTCAGTATCGCCTAGCTACCAGGCCTCACGATTGGTAATGCTCACCCGGAACAGCGGCTTGACGCGCTCGGACTCCTCCATCTCATAGCGCTGCTGCGTGTTGGACGCCTGATAGTCGCGCCAGAGCCAGGCCAGCGATTCGGGGAGATCCAAAGCGCCTTGCGCAATCGCATGGATGCTGGTGCCAAAGCGGAAGTGGAAATCGTAGCCCTTCAGTTTGAGACCGTTCGCCAGTTCGATGTTATTCAGCGGCCAACTGCCAGACTGGTTTTCAATATCGTTCGAGCCGTCCGACATCCAGACCCGGAGGTTCTTCCGAGGCTCACGACGCACCTTGTGCGAAACGATATAGCCACCGTCTTCGTTTTTCTCCGGATGCCACTGGATGCCGCTATAACTGCCAATGTGGGACAGCACGCGACTGAACTGCTCCGGGAAATACCAGGCGGCGTTGAAGGCGCAGATCGCACCGGACGAAGCACCCGCAATAGCACGCGAATAGGCGTCGGCACGGAGCTTGTAAGTCTTTTCAACTTCAGGAAGAATCTCCTCCAGCAAGTACTTGCCGTAGACATTGGACACCGTATCGTATTGGGTACTGCGCAGAGCTTTGCTCCCCACAGTCCCTGGTGCGATGAGGATGTGGACCATGGGCGGGATGAGCTTTTTATGAACTAAGTTGTCCGAAACAAGCTGCAGCCGGAGACGCAACAAATCCACATCACCAGCGATCGTTTCGCCATCCTGCCAGACCGTCACCGGAGAGGGCTTGTCCGGATCGACACCAGCGTTGGCATAGATCCAATAGTTGGCGGTCATTCCCGGATAGATGCGGCTCGTATGCGTGTGCATCGCCGAGAGCTTCCCCTGGGGCGTCCCTGGGATGGGATAGGAATCAGGGTTGTAACCAGCCACTTCATAGGCGCCAAGGCTACGGCCATTGGCAGTGTACGTGTAGCTATGAGTGGCGCCGAGACGAAGAGTCGCGAGCTTGTACCAGAAATTTGAAGTTCCGGCACGCCGCATGGGAGTTGGAGGCTGGTTGTTGATAGAGACCATGGCAGCCTCGGGAGATTCGACGGCAAACAGAAAATCCTGTCCCCAAACCACAGCGCCATCGCGACCTTTCATTCCAGGGAGCCCACGCGCCAGGAGCGATCCGAGTTCAGGAGAGTTCTCGCGAGCCGCTGCAATGAGTTGTTCGATCGGATGCGTTTGCGCGGGGAGGAAAAAGGCTCCGGCAAGGAGGAGGGCAAGACGAGTCATCGGGAGGTAGAGTATCAGAGACGAACACACAGATCGCCGGAAGCCCCACCCATTAGCGGGTGAGTGCACTCACGACGGCGTTCGTGTTCCTCGTCAGTGGCTGCTTCCCTGCCTTTGCTCCGTTCACTTGCAGCACGTATGCCGTGAGATTCACGGCGGTCTCGGGATCCTTGTCATCAGGCGGGAAAACATGGACGGCCTCTTGAAAGCGCGCGATCAGTTGGGCCGCAGTACTCGCACCCCAGTGATCGAGGAAGACTTTGCCTGCGAGTGGAGAAACAAAGCCACGAGGTCCGATGAACTTTTGATAGGCGGGGGATAAGGAACTGCGGAGAGGCACTTCTCCCGCCTCGCCCTTGCGCCCCAGCAAGGTCGGAGTATGGCATTGACCGCAAGTCTTTTCGTAGGCAGCGCGTCCTGCCTCTGCCTGAGCCGAAGTGAAGGCAGCAGGCGGCGCAGGTTCCTGGCCTGCAAGAAGGAAGAGTCCAGATCCAACAGCAGCAGCAAGCAGAGTCACTTTGTAGTTCACGAAGGCACCTTGAGATAGCTCTGATTATAATGAGCGCGGCAGACCGCTCTACAAGAGCAAATGAAAATGCCCCTCTCCCGGATCAGGAAAGGGGCACTCGGAGTGAGGCTGCTGCGATTTAGAAGTTGAACTTAAAACCAAGCTGAATGAGACGCTGGTCGATCGCAGAAGTCCAAGCATAGGTCGGGGGAGCGGTGATGACACCAGCCACATTCACAGTGGCTGTCGTATTCACGCCCGTCACGTTCGTGTGATTGAACAGGTTTGTCGACTCGGCGAAGAACTCCGCCTTGTAACGCTCCTTGATCGGGAAGATCCGCGAGTAACGGATATCAAGCTGATAGGTGGCCGGACCACGATAGGTATTCCGGCCAATGAAAAGGGGCCGCTGGAAGGCGCCACCCGTTGACTGGTCGTTGTTCAGAATCAGGTTTGAGCCGATGTTGAAGATGTCACCTGAAATAGCCGTAATCGTATAGCCCAGGCGATTGTTCTTCAACAGGTACTGGAGAAACTTGCTATCGGTATCGAAGACTGGCTGATAAACGCCGCTCGCCTGCAGGCTGTGGCGGCGATCGGTCAGAGAGTTCCCTTTGTCACGGCGGCGATTCGAGAGATCGCTCAGCAGGAAGGCGCCCGAATCGATATTGTTCTGCTCCGGCGCATCGTCGATGGCGTGGGACCAAGTATAGCTGGCAAAGGCTTCAAAGCCAGCGCCAAAGCGGCGATTCAGCGTCAGGGTTCCACCGGAATAGGTCGACTGGCCAACGCTTTCCACACTCATGATGTTGTTGAAGCGAGGATCGATGCGCACACCCGCAGTCGAGATCCAGATCGGGCGGCCATCCGCAAGGGTGTTCCCGCTTGGGAGGAGATTGATGTTCCGGTAAATCGGCAAACGATTGCCACGAGTAAACAGGTAGGTGGCCGTGATCGCAGTCTTGGCGGTGATCTGTCGGGTAAGACTCAAATTGAAGTTTGAAGAGTAGAGGCTCGCAAAGTCCGGTGAGATCGTATCGATGGATTGGATCGGCAGATTGAAGCCTGTCGGAATGCTGGTGAGGATGCTCGGAAAGCTTGGCGTCACAGCCGGGCTCGTCACGTTAAAGAAAATAGGCGAACCGTTGTTGAGGAGCGCGCGACGGTACACGTCCGTCTGCGGAGGATCGAAAAAGATTCCAGCACTGGCGCGGAAAACTGTCTTCTGATCTTTGCCCAAGGCCCAGGCCAAACCAACACGGGGCGCAAAGTTGTTGCGATCGATACGGAACTTTTGCGAGGGTGCAAACGGGGACTGTCCGTTCGCACTCGGAATCGAATAGGTGTCATAGCGCAGGCCATAGGTCAGCGTAATGTTGGGGCGCGGCTTGTAGCTGTCCTGCGCGTAGAATCCGTAGAAGAACGAGTTGTACTTGATGCTCGGCTCACCGATCGTCTGCTGGAAATTCTGATAGCCGGTGGGGGTGATCCCATTCTTGGTGTCCAGATAGCTTTGGATGTTGGCAAAGGTGTAGCGTGCAAAGGTGGCCTGCACCTGCTGGTCCCGGATGTGGCGGCCGGAGAAGCCGAATTTATAGCTGTGCTTGCCGGAGTTGATACTCAGGTTGTCATTGTATTCGGGCGTCATCTCGGTGTAATCAAAACCCGTTCCCTCCGAGCGGCCAAACTGCACCAGCCCGGTGATGTTGATCGAGGGACCCGTTCCCGTGGCTTCAAAGGCCTGCTGCTGTTGGCTGCGCCAGGGAGTTTGGAAACGAGCTTCGTTGACGATATTCGGGGACAGCGTAGAGATCAACTGCACATAGCCGACATTGCTGCGGTCCACAAAGTTGTAGGTGCGGCTCACCACCGTGATGCCGCCACCGCTGTTGTAGGGCGATGTATTCCGATGGCCGTTGAAGCGAACGACCAAGCGGTTACTGTCATTGATCTGATAGTCCACCTTCGCCATGAAGAACTGGACATTCTGCTTGAACGGAATCGGGTCGGCAAAGCTCGCAGGAAGGCCCACCTGAGCCAGAATCGTCGGGCTCACCGTGACCACCGAAGGAAGGTCGCGCTTCACCTTTTCATAAGCTCCATAAAAGAAGAGCTTGTCCTTAATAATGCGCCCGCCCCCATTGCCGTAGAACGAATCGACGTTAATGAGCGGCTTGGGCGTCCCCTCGCGCTGGAGAGCCGGCGTCGCATTGAAATCTGTCCGGCGGAAAATATAGGCGCCCTCTCCATGAAAGTCGTTGGTGCCGCTGCGGGTAATCGTATTGAACACCGTACCCACCGTGTTGCCGAATTCCGGAGCGAAGGCATTCGAAACCGACTGCACTTCCTCCACAAAGGTGTTGGAAATCGGAATCAACCGGATGCCGGCACGGTCGCTCTGCACATTGTTTGCTCCATCGAGCTGGTAGTTGATCCTGCCCGTAAAGCCATTTGCATTGATCTTACGCGGAACGCCAAACTCAGTATTAGGGCGTCCCGTCACATTCGGCTGGTAAAAGATAAAGTTGTAGGGGTTCCGGCTCACTAGCGGCAGGTTCTGTACCTGCAGATTGCTCAGCGTGCTCCCGATGTCCGTACGCCCCGGTTCGGTGACCGGCCCGGAGGACGAAACAACGATCTCGGTTGCCGCACTGGCCAGTCCCAGATCGATGTTGATGGTTGCCGTAGTGCCGGCGTTCAGAATAATTCCGGTCTGCTTCACCGTGTTAAATCCGCTCGAAGAAGCGATCACCTCGTATTCCCCACGAGGCAGCACGGAGAAACGGAAATAGCCATCGCCGTTTGTTTTGACTTCCCGCTCCAAGCCCGTGCGCAGATTGTGCGCTTTCACGTCGGCGTTGGTAACGGCAGCCCCAGCGGGGTCGCGAACAATGCCTTCGATTTGTCCATCAATTGCAGCAGCCTGGGGAAACGCAACACTCGCCACCAGGAAAAATAAGGGCAGAAAGACCCGATTGCTCATGCCCCATTATGGCGCAGTCTTTCAATCTCTACAAATCCAATCGCCATTAGGGATTATCCTGCGGTGCTCAGCCGGCCACTGGAACAGATAGGTCCAGCACCACACGCGCACGCCATCTTCATCGGTAGCCGTACAAACGATGCGGCAATACTCGTGCGGCTCTGGATCGTCGGGATGACATCCTTCATAACGATCTAGTTCTTCGAGTACCGCAGGGTCGTCCGGAAGCTCCCAAAGCTCCCCGCGCACCCGCTGGAGCGGGCTCGTAGCCGGCAGCAAGCCTGGATACTCACCGAGATCGACAAGCCGTCCCGCCAGATTTGCTTGTCCGCGATGCTTGGCCACCTTCCGCAGCCACTGCGCTTTCGGATTCCCGCTATTGCTGCGCAAAGTGCCATACACAAAGAGGTGACGAACAGTGTCTCCCCGCATTCCTATTCCCCGTCCTTATCTTCAATCCCAATCTGGCTCAGGCGATAGCGGAGCGCATTCCGGGTGATCCCGAGAATCCGCGCGGCCTGGCTTTTATTCCCATTGGCGCGTTTGAGCGCTTCTTTGAGAAGGCTTTGTTCGTACTCGTCAAGGGTCATGCCAGTAGGGAGAAAGCCCGGCTCGACATGCGGAGCGCGAGCCTTCGGCCCCATGTCGATGCGGATATCGCCAGCATCCAGTTGCTCATGGGAGGCGAGCAGCAGACTCCGCTCCATCACATTCTCCAATTCGCGAACATTGCCCGGCCACTCATAGGACAGTAGGCGTTCGAGTCCGGAGGGAGTAATTCGCTGCGTGCCGTCGCCATACTTGGCGAGAAAATGCAGCGCCAGAGCCGGAATATCTTCTTTCCGGTCGCGCAACGGGGGAATATTGATCGGCATGACGTTGAGGCGATAGTACAGGTCTTCGCGAAAACGGCCCCCTTCGAGAGCCGCACGGAGATCGACATTCGTCGCTGCAATGACACGCACATCAATCTGCTTCGTTCGATTCGACCCCAGCCGTTCCAGTTCGCGCTCCTGCAAAACACGGAGTAGCTTCACCTGGACTGCCATCGGGACATCCCCGATTTCGTCCAGAAACACCGTGCCCGTGTCCGCTTGTTCAAACTTGCCGGGCTTCGCAATCGTCGCCCCAGTGAAGGCGCCCTTCTCGTAGCCAAAGAGCTCGCTCTCCATCAGGTTTTCCGGCAGGGCGCCGCAATTGATCTTGACCAGCGGCTGGTTGCGGCGTGGGGAATTGAAATGGATCGCGCGCGCCACCATGTCCTTGCCCACACCACTCTCGCCGCAAAGGAGCACGGTCGCGCGGCTGGGTGCGACACGCTCGATCAGATTGAAGACCTCCCGCATGCCGGGGCTCCGGCCAATCAGGTTTCCAAAGGTATACCGTTCATCCAGCTCTTCTTTGAGCCGCTGGTTCTCGCTGCGCAGACGCCGCACTTCGAGTGCCTTGCCCACCACGGTGGACAAGTGATCGAGCGAGAAGGGCTTTTGGAGAAAGTCCACCGCGCCCCGCTTCATCGCCTCGACGGCCGTCTCCACATTCCCGAATGCCGTCATCACCACCACCGGCACGGAGGCATCTTCGCGGGTCAGTTTCTCGAGCAAACTGAGGCCATCCATTCCGGGCAGCTTCAGATCGGTCAGAATCAGGTCCACGCCTTCCAGCTTGCGCATACCCTCTTCCGCCGTGCCTGCGGTCACGACATCGTGATCCTCTCCGCTCAGTTGGAGTTCGATCACACGCCGCAGCTTTTCTTCATCTTCGATGACGAGAATTCGCATCTTTAATTTTAATCTTGTACTTCCTGGCGATCCGGCAACCATACGCGAATGGTGGTGCCCGCGCCGATTTCACTCTCGACGAAAATCCGGCCGCGATGCTCGTCCACAATTTTGGAGACGATGGCGAGGCCGAGTCCGGTTCCTTCAGGTTTCGTGGTGAAGAAGGGATTGAAGATGCTGCCGAGGTTCTCAGCCCCAATCCCGGCACCGCGATCAATCACCGCCACCTCCGCCCCGCCCATCGCAGGACGCGTGAGCACGGTCACTACAGAATCGGGCGGGCTTGCATCAATCGCATTCGCCAACAGGTTGGCGACCAGTTGCTCAATCCACTGCGCATCAATGGGGAGCGCATGGACATCGGGAGAATCGTTTCGAATCACGCGGCAACGGTGCGATTCGGCTCGGGTGCGCACCTGGTGCACCGCACGGTCAATCACCTCGCTGAGTTCCGTAAGCTCCACATGCAAACGGAAAGGCTTCGCAAAATCGAGAAAGCGCTTGACCAGTTCATTCGTACGATCAACTTCCGTCGAAATATAACCCGAAAGCTCCCGGCCAAGAGCATCCTGCGCGGGGAGTTTCTTCGCCAGCATTTCAGCCGACGCCTTAATCGTGCCGAGCGGATTGCGCAACTCATGGGCAAGGCCTGCCGTCAGTTGTCCCAGCGCGGCCAGCCGTTCACTGCGAAGAACTTCTGATTGCGCGGCCTGGAGATTTTTATTGGCCGCCGCAAGTTCCCGGGCCAGCGACTGGTAACTTTCCGCTTGTTCCCGATTGGCACGCGCCAGTTGGTAGGTGAGATAAGCAGCCAGAAAGAGAAAGAGAATCCGGAAGCTGATTTCCTGCTGCTGGTCGAGCGGGATCGTCAGATTCTCAAAGTCGATATAAAGCAGAAAGGAGAGATAGGACAGTCCGGCCATCGTTGTTGCAGCAACAGTGCCGAGTGCTCCAAAGAAGGTGGCCGCCGTCACCACAGGAAGCAGCAGGATGAGGTAGTAACTGGAAGCAATGCCGCCGGTCACGCCCATCAAAAGATATGCGAGCACAAGCCGGATCGCAACACCGAGAAATCGGCCACCTGGAGAATCCCGAAAGATGCCGATGCGCGGCTCGATCATCTCGAAGATCGCAAACGCAGCGAGCATCTGGACTTCTGCTGTGTTGACAATCGGCGAAGAAAAATGGAGAGCGAGAAAAAGGAGCACCCAAACGGCGTCGCGCGAATTGGGTTTCCATGCCATTTGTTTTTTATTGTGGAACGGAGCGAGCGGGGATCGCGGGATTATTTTGGAAGCCTCGGCTTCGCTACCAGGTAAAGGCGTCCGGATGATGCGCAATGCGAAGCTCCGGTTCAAGCACAATCGATAGCTGGTCAAAGCGGACAATCTCTTCTGGCAACAATGCTTTCCGGCAATACTCACGGGCGGCACGACGGAGCGCAATCTCTTTCACCCGGTCGATGTTGCGCTCTGGGGAGCCGAATGTATCGGAGCTGCGGGTCTTCACCTCAACAAAGATCAGCCGGTCGGGGGTGCCGCGCTGCCAGGCGATGAGATCCACTTCCTCCCACCCGGCCTTGCTGCGCCAGTTGCGATCGATCACGCGATAGCCGCGCCGCTGGAGTTCCCGATGCGCAAGATCTTCTCCGTAGCGGCCAATGGCCTGCTTTGGCTCCAGGCAACGGCGGTCCTGCCACTGCCGGAGACGATCGAAAAACAGCCAGAGTGGTTTACTGAGCATCATCCCTTGATCACTTCAAACTCAAACTGCATCACCTTACCGCGCACAATGTAGCAGAGATAGTACTCCCAATAGCGGCGCAGGCGCGGAGAGAGATTGACGAGAAATTCAAAGCCCGTATACTTCCACAGCGCTAGTAGCTTGACGTAGATTTTTTTCTCCCGGAATTTCGCCCGCGTGTAGTAGCCAAAGCCCGCATCATCCGGCCCAAAGTAACGGAAGCTGAAGCTGTTGAGGTGCCAGCGATGCGTCGGGTCGCAGAAACTCGAAAAGTCGGTATAGTGCGGCGTCTCGAGCACCAGCTTGCCGCCATTGCGCAGAATCCGGTGAAACTCCTCCATCGACTGGATCACATTGTCCACATGTTCAATCACATGGATCGCACGCACTTCGTCGAAGCTGGAATCACGAAACGGATAGGGATGGTGGTCGAGATCGGCAATCACATCGGCCGCCGTATGCGCGTTGTTATCGAGCCCGACGGCGCCGGGATACTTGCGGATGCCGCAGCCTACATCGAGGACTCTTGGCTTTGCTGGAGACAAGCCTCCAGTGTATCGAGGCAGAACGTGGCCTGGTCCCGCGAAAAGACAAGCGGCGGGCAGAGGCGAATCGAATTCGGTCCGCAACCGAGGATGAGCAAGCCTCGTTGGAAGGCCATTTGCTCCAGGCGGTCGCGCAATTCCGGAAAGCGTTCCCTGCCCTGCTGATCCTTCACCAATTCAAAACCAATCATCAGCCCCAGCCCTTGCACGCGCCCGACATGGCGGAATCGATGGGGCCACTCGCGCATCCGGTCGAGCATATAGCCGCCCACCTGCTCGGCATTGCGCAGCAACTCCGTCTCCAGCAGTTCGATCGTCACAAGTGAGCTGGCAATGGCCACTGGATTCCCGCCAAAGGTGGAAGCATGTGCGCCGGGCTTCCAGGTCATCCATTCCGGGCGCGTCACCACAGCGCTGAGCGGCAATCCGCTGGCGATGCCCTTGGCGATCGCAAGAATCTGCGGGTCCACCTTGAAATGCTCGGTCGCAAACATCTTGCCGGTACGCCCCATCCCCGACTGCACTTCATCCCAAATGATGGGGATGCCATGACGGCTCGCCACCGCCTGTAACTCATCGACAAACTTCTGCGGCGGCACCACGTAGCCCCCTTCACCCTGCACCGGCTCAACTACGATGCCGGCGATGTCATCCGCAGGCAGGATATGCCGGATCAGCTGGTCTTCGATCACCTTCACACATTCAACGGCACAGGTCTCCACTTGCTTCCCATAGCTGCAGCGATAGCAATTTGCATAGGGAATATGCGTGACGCCAAAGAGCAGCGATCCAAAGCCGCGCTTCTGAATGCTCTTCGAACCGGTCAACGAGAGAGCGCCCATGGTCCTCCCGTGAAACGCCCCGAAGAACGCAATGAACCGTTCGCGCCCCGTGTGATAGCGCGCAATCTTGAGCGAGGCCTCAATGGCTTCCGCGCCCGAGTTGCCAAAGTAGACACGCCGTGGACCAGCGCCGGGAGCAAGGCTCTGCAGCTTCTCGGCGAGCGTCACCATGTTCTCGTAATAGAAATCGGTGCCGGAGTAGTGCAGAAATTTCGTGGCCTGCGCCTGGATCGCTGCGATCACTTTCGGATGGCAATGGCCGGTCGCACAGACGGCGATGCCGGCGTTGCAATCGAGAAAGCGATTGCCGTCCAGATCTTCAATCATGGCTCCCTGCGCGTGCGCCACGGTAAGCGGGTAGCTGCGCGTATAGCTGGGAGACAAAACTGCGTTGTCGCGAGCAATGAGTTGCGCCGATTTCGGGCCAGGTAAGGGAGTGACCAGATGCGGCAAATCCGGACGGACGAGCGTGGGGTTGCTCATGGGAATCTCCTCGGATTGGTTATGGCTGTTGTGGGTAGGGCTTGGACAGGTGAGGTGGCAGACAGCTAGTCGGCGCCAAAGAGGCCGGGCCGGTTGCGAGCGGGAGTGGCCTGCATGACCTTATTCTAGTGCAGCCTGACAGCCGCCGCAGAGCGCGGTCTCTTGAAAAAATAAAAATCTTGTTATCATATCAGATAAGTTCCCAGCCTGAATTTTCTTTTACCCAGTTGTACTCCGATTGACACAATCCATTTCTAAACTAAAGGTGAGGTTCTTATGGCAGAAGAAAGACGCATCCAGAAGCAGTATCTGTTGGCCAGCGATTTCGATCACACGTTGAGCTTCAATGACTCCGGCGTGATCCTGAGTGAAATGCTGGGCATCGACGGCTTCCAGGCGAAGATCGCAGAGATCTCCCGCAAAAATTTTATCCAGCAGGGCGGCGAGTTGTCGTATCTGCTGTTGCACGACCCCGAATACCGCCAGGTACGCTCGCACCACTTGATTGCAGTGGGGAAAAAGATCCGGCTGAAGGCGAACATCCGCCTCGTTTCCCAGCTCTTGAACAGTCTCGATGGCTATCGCTTTGGCTTCTACGTGATCAGTGCGGCACCGGAAGAAGTGATCCAGAGCGCGCTCGAAGGCATTGTTCCTCCGGAAAATATCTATGGCACGCGCCTCAACTACAACGAGGCGGGCGAGGTCTGCGGCATCGAGCGTGTTTGCGCCGGCTACGGCAAGGTGACGGTTCTTGATGAGCTGCAGAGCAGCATGAAGCTAGGCAGAGACCAGGTTGTCTACATGGGCGATGGCTCGAGCGACATCCACGTGATGTTGCACGTCAACCGCTACGACGGTTTGACCATTGCGGTGTCCGAGGCCAAACACATCTCGCAGATCGCCAAGCGAACCGTGTTGAGTGACGATTCCTTGAGCGTGCTGGTGCCGATTCTCGAAGAGATTCTCGGTTGGCAGTCCAGCCGCATCCGCGCCTTGTTCGAAGCGCACGGCTTCACGGTACAAGAGTGGGACAAGGTAAAAACCGATTGGCTTACCATCGAACCTATGGACGCAAGGGAAACAGCGGAATTGCAGGTCACACAGTGAAGCCGGATTGGATTGGATGGATGGCGACGGTAGCCTTTACAAGCTCCTACTTTGTGCGCAATCCCTTCGCCATCCGTGGCATCCAGGCCGTCGCGGCTTGCTTGTGGTTGAGCTATGGGGTGGTGATCGGCGCAACGCCGGTCATCATCGCCAATCTGCTGGTGGTCTCCGCTGCATTGTTTACCATGTGGCGGGACCGCAATCGAACGCAGGTGCTCGATACTAATGGATATGAAAACCTTGTTGATCGCGCTGGTCCTGTCGCTCAGCGCTTGCACCTCAACTCCAAGAGCTGACGCAGTCAGCAAATTGCCGGTCAAGGTTTACTCCCTCAGCGGGGAGATCGTCGGCATGGATGCGGCAACGCAGGTGCTGACAGTGAAGCATTCGGAAATTCCCGGCTTCATGGAAGCAATGACGATGGGGTTTCCGGTCAAAGAAAAAGCCGAGTTTGAGAAGCTCAAACCCGGCCTGAAGATTCATGCGGACGTCAATGTACAGGGTGACGATTTCTGGTTGACCAAGATCGCCCCACAGCCTTAAGCCCCTGGACGGGTGGCTTCGATGTCGAGAGTCACTTGAATCTCGTCACCCACCACCACACCACCGGTGTCAATCGTTTTGTTCCACTTCAACCCAAAGGCAGAACGGCTGATCTTCGTCGTCGCCCGCCCCCCGCGGACAAAGCCCCCTTGAGGGCTTTTCACTTCCGGGCTCAACTCACTGAGGGTTAAGGTGACCGCTTTGGTGACCCCATGCAAGGTGAGATCGCCATCCACGAAGAAGACATTGCCCGTCCGGTACACCTTCGTCGACTGGAATCTCATCGTGGGGTACTTGGCCACATCGAAGAAATCCGCGCTTTTGAGATGCGCATCCCGCTTGGCCTGATTGGTGTTGACCGTATCGACATCGATACTCGCCTCGATATGGGACTTCGCCAGATCCTTGTCATCGTATACGATGCTGCCTTTGATATTTGAGAAGCGGCCGGTGACATTGGTGACCATCATGTGTTTCACCGTAAAGCTCGCCCCGGAATGGGCAGTGTCAATCTGATAGCTTTGCGCTGCCAGACTGAGGGCAGAACCGAATACGAAAAGAAGGTTGCGGATCATGGATTAGCCCTTGTTGTAGTAGAAGCGTTCATTCACAATCAGCCCGTTGCTCCAGCGGCGGACAGCCACTTGGCTCAGCGTCATGCGATGCCCGTTCTTAAATGTAATATCCATCTGCCACTCGGAGAAAGAAACATCTCCTGAGGTTGCGCTCGACAGCACAGCGGCAGAGTGCAGTTCTGCAATCGAACTGAAGAACTCGATCTCCCGGTTCCGGTTGAACGCCTTGCCGACAAACGGGGCATCGGAATTCTCCTGCATCACGACATCCTCAGCATAGAGCTCGTCAAATGCCTCCAGCGCCTTGCCGGCGAGTACCATGTCATCCAACTTCTGATTCAGTGCAGCAATGTTTGCCATTGTATTTGTGTCCTTTATTCGTTTTCCAGATAATTGACTGGTCAAGTTTTAGATCAAAAAAATCACTCTGCGTCGCGGATTTTTTCAAGAATTTTGAGAAGCGCCTGGAGTTCCGCCTTCGTCACATAACGGAAGGATCGCTCCGAGCACTCCAGAACCTCGGGGTCCAGTTGCTCCAACAGCTCCAGCCCGGCCTTGGTAATCAAGCAGGAAACCTGTCGGCGGTCTGTTGCAGGACGTTCCCGCCGCACGAGTTGCTTTGCCTCCAGACGGTCGACCAGGCGCGTGATGCCGGGAGTTTGTTCAATCAGCCGCTCCCCAACGCTGAGCGTGGGAAGTCCCTCGCTGCCTGCGCCCCGCAGAATCCGCAACACATTGTATTGCTGCTCCGTAATCCCACGAGCTTCAAAGATAGGCGAATGAAGACGGCGCAGATGATCGGCCGTTTTCATAAAGGCAACTCCAACTTCCTGGTCCAAAGAAGCAAAAGGCTTGCTTTGCTTGATTTCGGCCAGGATGCGGGAGGAGCCCATACGTTGATTCTGCACGATAATACTTAACTAGTCAATTATTGACGCGTAAAAATTCCAGCCGGAGTTCCGGCTGGAGAGAGAGGCGAATCCAACTAGGAGAAGACTATTTCGGCAACAGCACCGCGTCGATCACATGAATGACGCCGTTCGATTGCATGACGTTGGCGATGGTCACCATGGCCCTGCCACCCTTTTCATCGGTCAGCATCAGCTTGTCGCCAGACATCGTTGCGGTGAGCGTGCCACCTGAAAGGGTCTTCAGGCTCGCCTTGCCATGGCCCTTGCGAATGGCCCTGGCGATCTCAGCAGAATTCATTTTTCCAGCAACCACGTGATAGGTAAGAATCGAGGTGAGAGTCCCTTTATTCTCGGGCTTGAGCAGACTTTCGACAGTTCCGGCGGGCAGTTTGTCGAAGGCCGCATTGGTAGGAGCAAAAACGGTGAATGGCCCTGCCCCCTGCAGTGTGTCCACCAATCCGGCTGCCTTGATAGCCGCAACAAGAGTCGTGTGGTCTGCAGACTTTGAGGCATTCTCGATAATGTTCTTGGTCGGATACATCATCTGACCACCCACCATTGGGTTCTTGGCTGCAGTGAGTGTGAAGCTGAGCAGCATAACACTAGTGAAGGTGAGGATTTTGTTTGTCATAGTCTTGCTTTCATTGAGAACCAGAGTTCATATTGCGTTACGCAGAATAAGGGAAAATAGATGTTGCATCCCTTTCCGGCCTTGCATCGTCGTATACTCTATAGAGAATTAGAGATTATGCTCGCCGCTGTTCCTGCCGATACCTCCGCGCCCCAAACGCGCACACAATCCCATCTGGACCACCTTGAAGCGGAGTCGATTCACATCCTCCGCGAAGTGGCCGCCAGTTATGCCCATCCCGTCATCCTCTATTCAGTGGGAAAGGATTCGAGCGTGCTGGTCCATCTGGCGCGCAAGGCGTTTTACCCTGGCAAGATTCCCTTCCCGCTCGTGCACATCGACACGACCTACGAGTACCCGGAGCTGATTGAGTTCCGCGACTGGTTTGTCAAAGAGATCGACGCCAATCTGATCGTCCACATCAACGAAGAAGCCGTCGCCGCGGGCACCAATCCCTATTCGCTCGGCACCGCCAAGTGCTGCGGCCTGTTGCGCACCCGCGCCCTGGTCGAAGGCTTGCAGAAGCTGAATGCCGACGCCGCCATCGGGGGAGCCCGGCGCGATGAAGAACGCTCACGCGCCAAGGAGCGCGTCTTCTCCTTCCGCAATCAGTTTGGACAATGGGACCCGAAGGACCAGCGCCCCGAACTCTGGAACCTCTACAACTCGAAGGTCGATCCTGGCGAGAGCATGCGCGTCTTTCCGCTGTCGAACTGGACGGAATTCGATGTCTGGAAGTACATCGAGCGCGAGAACATTCCGCTCGTCCCGCTCTACTTTGCCGCGCCGCGCGAAGTCTATGTTCGTGGCAATACGCTGATCCCGGTCAAGGACAACGTGAAGGCTCTGCCTGGCGAGAAATCGGAAATCCGGGTTTGCCGCATGAGGAGCCTCGGGTGCACACCCTGCTCCGGCGCCATCGAAAGCGACGCCGACACCGTCTCGAAGATCATCGAAGAGTTGTTCAGCTTCCGCCGCAGTGAGCGCGAGAACCGCGTCATCGACCACGACCAGGACGGGTCGATGGAATTGAAGAAGCGCGAAGGATATTTCTAGAATGCAGACAACGTTACGCTTCTCCACCGCCGGGAGTGTGGACGACGGGAAAAGCACCCTCATCGGGCGCCTCTTGTTCGATACCAAGGGCGCCTATGAAGATCAGATTGAAGCCGTCAAAAAGAGCAAGGTCAACCGCAGCGGCCGGGAGATCGATCTCTCGCTGCTCACCGATGGATTGCGCGCCGAGCGCGAACAGGGCATCACAATTGACGTCGCCTACCGCTTCTTTGCGACCGAGAAACGGCGCTTCCGCATCGCCGACACCCCCGGCCATGAGCAGTACACCCGCAACATGGCCACCGGCGCCTCCACCTCGGACGCCGCCATCATTCTGGTGGACGCGATCAAGGGCGTCAGTCGCCAGACCCTGCGCCACGCCACCATTTCGAGCCTGCTCGGCATTGAACATCTGATCTTCGCGATCAACAAAATGGACGCGATGGATTGGAGCGAAGAAGTCTACAACAGGATTCGCGGCGAACTGCAGGAGCACGCCAAGCGCTGGCCTGGATCGAAGCTGCACTATCTGCCCGTCAGCGCGCTCGATGGCGACAATGTCGCCTGGCGCAGCGAGAAGGTCACCTGGTACAACGGCCCCAGCCTGCTTGATTTGCTCGAGACGCTCGAAGTCAGCCCCGCCGCCGCGCCCTTCCGCTTCCCGGTGCAATATGTCGTCCGTCCGGGCGACGGCTTCCGTGGCTTTGCCGGCCGCGTGGCCAGCGGCTCGGTGCAACCGGGCGACGCCATCGTCGTGCTGCCCAGCGGCCGCCGTACCACCGTCAAAGAGATTGTCACCTTCGATGGAGCGCTTCCCCGCGCCTTTGAAGGCGACAGCACGACGCTGGTGCTGAGTGAGGAAGTCGACATCAGCCGTGGCGATCTGATTGCGCTTGAGACGGCGCGTCCCGAACTCAGCCGCCACTTTGAAGCTGACCTTGTCTGGATGGCCGAAGAGCCACTCGAGCCTGGCACCGCCTACCTGCTGCGTTCGGCAACGCGGGAGCTCAGCGCCAAGATCACAAGCATCGCCTACACGCTCGATCCCGAGACGGGCCACCATGCGGCAGCGCACGACGCTCATCTGAACGACATCCTGCGCGTCCACATCGAGACGACGCAGCCCCTCGCCTTCGATGCCTATTCGAAGTGCCGCGAGACGGGAAGCCTCATTCTCATCCACCCGCGCACCAATCGCACGATTGCCGCTGGCATGATTGTGCGCGGCGCGCAAAGGACACTCCGCAGCGCCTCCACGCTTGCCTTTGAATTGGGTCCGGTAACGGCGGGAGAACGTGTCGAACACTACGGCCATCTGCCCGCAGTCGTGACCAGCGTGAATCCGGAACTGCTGGAGCGCGTCCTGTTTGAACACGGTGCCCTCGTCATGCGCTGGCGCGGTGAGGTGCCGCAGCAACTGCTGGAGACTGGCGCAATCGTCATCGCCGACAGCGGTGTCGCAGTCCCCGAAGAGAACCCACTCGAGTTTCTCGAAGAAGCCGGAATTCTGCTGCGGCGGAATGATTTTGTTGAAGGAGAAGGCATATGAGCCAGGCCATCGAAGCGATTGACCACGCACTTGCACAAGGAGCCGGACAGGCCTGCTACACCTGTAGCTTTCAGTTAGAGGACGTCGTGCTGCTCGATCTGTTGCGCCAGCGTGCGCCCCAGATTCCCGTGCTGTTCCTCGAAACCGGATACCACTTCAGCGCCACCTACGCCTACCGCGACAAGATTGCGAACGAATGGGGATTGAATCTGCGCAATCTCACCGCCATCAAGAGCGTTGCCGAGCAGGAGGCCGAGTTCGGCAAGCTGTACGAAGAGAAGCCCGCCGCCTGCTGCCAGTTGCGCAAAGTAGAACCGCTCTTCAACGCCTTGGAAGACTACGAGATCTGGTTCACCGGGCTGCGCCGCGAGCAATCGCCCACCCGCGCCAAGCTCGAAGTCGTCGAAGAAACCACGCTCAAGAGCGGCAAGACCATCGCGAAGATCAGTCCGCTCGCCCACTGGACCTGGAAAGAAGTCTGGCAATACGCGCGCGCCAACAATCTGCCGATTCTCGAACTCTACGATCAGGGTTATACGAGCATCGGTTGCGAGCCCTGCACCGCCTTGCCCGCCTCGGACGAGAACCTCCGCAGCGGACGCTGGGGCGGCAAGAAGCTCGAATGCGGCATTCATACCTTTGCGCCGGTGGAGTCGAAGTAGCAGGCACGAATGGAGACAATTCTCGGATTCTGTATCGCCATGGTGGTTGGACTGACCGGGGCAGGAGGGGGACCGTTGACGGTCCCTCTTCTGGTTCTCATATTAGGAAGGAGCGCTTCCGAGAGTGTCGGCACCTCGCTCGCCTTCGTGTTTGTGACGAAGCTTTTCGCCTCGCCGCTCTACATCTTCCGCAAGAGCGTCGATTTCAAAATTCTGGCCTTGATGCTGGCCGGCGGCATCCCCGGCGTGTTGCTGGGAACCTGGATCCTGTTGCGTCTGAGCAAGGCAGCCATTGAGCCGATTCTGCTGCCGAGCGTCGGCCTCACCATCGCCGCGCTGGCCTTTCTTCGCTTGTTCAAAGTGAAAGAAGCGAAGCGCCCAGAAAAGGAAATCCGCTGGAGCATCCCCTTTGCGACGCTTCCGATTGGAGCCGAAGTTGGCTTTTCCTCCGCGGGCGCCGGTGCGCTCGGCGGCTTGTTGCTAATGTATAAAACTCGCATGGAAGCCGCCACGATTGTCGGC
The DNA here is from genome assembly GCF_000702445.1 of Bryobacter aggregatus MPL3. Taxonomy (NCBI): domain Bacteria; kingdom Pseudomonadati; phylum Acidobacteriota; class Terriglobia; order Bryobacterales; family Bryobacteraceae; genus Bryobacter; species Bryobacter aggregatus. Next base: position 3,533,350 of record NZ_JNIF01000003.1, on the reverse strand, counting down.
ACCGATCTGCTCTTCGGCCTTGCCCTGAGCTTTATGGCCGGTGGCATCCACGTCCTCTTCGGCCACATCGATCAGGCGCTGGTTTTCAAGATGTTGCTCGGCGGCATTCCGGGCGCGATGCTCGGCAGCTACCTCGGCACCAAGATCCCCTCACAAACGCTGCAAGTGGCGATGAGCGTCGTCTTCGGCTATCTCGGCCTCCACATGAGCTGGAAGGGCCTCGCGCCGCTGTTAGGCCGCTAGACGAGGTTTCGTGTCCGGCAGCAGAACGGTCAGAATCCCGATCGCCGGCAGATACGCGCAAAGCTCAAAGACAAAGCGGATGCTGGTGTGGTCGGCAAGCTGTCCAAGCACAGCCGCACCAATTCCCCCCATGCCAAAGGCAAAGCCGAAGAACAGTCCGGAGATCGTGCCCACACGTCCCGGCATCAGTTCCTGCGCATAGACCAGAATCGCCGAGAAGGCCGAAGCGAGAATCAGTCCGATGATCGCGCTCAGCACGGCCGTCCAGAACAAGCTGGCATGAGGCAGCAGTACGGAGAACGGCAGCACGCCGAGGATCGACACCCAGATCACCCGCTTGCGTCCAATCCGGTCCCCAATCGGCCCGCCAATGATCGTACCCACCGCAATCGCTCCCAGGAAAATGAACAGGTAGCGTTGCGCTGTCCCGATCGGGAGTTGGAAGCGGTCGATCAGGTAGAAGGTATAGTAGCTCGTCATGCTCGCCATGTAGAAGTACTTCGAGAAGATCAAAGTCCCCAGAACCGCAAGCGCCACGCCCACCTGTTTACGGCTCACGCCAGCCACCGCAGTGGAGGCCTGACGCGGCTTCGGCTGCGTCAGGTGGTCCCGATACCAGTAGCTCACCTTCATCAGCAGGAGGAGCGCCAGAAACGCCGCAGCAGAGAACCAGGCGAGGCTTCCCTGCCCGCGTGGCGCCACAATCAGCGAGGCGAGCAGCGGCCCCAGCGCCGCGCCCGCATTGCCCCCCACCTGAAACACCGATTGCGCCAAGCCATGCTGTCCGCCTGAGGCAAGGCGCGCCACGCGCGAGGCCTCCGGATGAAAGACCGACGAACCCAAACCCACCAAGCCAGCCGCCAAAAGAAGCCAGCCAAAACTATTCGCCACCGCCAGCAGCAGCAGGCCGCACAGGGAACAGCTCATGCCGATCGGGAGCGAGAAGGGCTTCGGCGTCTTATCGGTGAAGTGGCCGACAAAGGGCTGCAGAATCGACGCGGTGAGCTGGAAAGTAAAGGTGATCCAACCCAGTTGGCCGAAATCGAGACGATAGGCGTCTTTCAGCAGCGGATAGACGGCAGCAATGAGCGACTGCATCATGTCGTTCAAGAAGTGGCTCATGCTGATGGCCGCCAGGATCGGGGCTACGAGGGCAGGCTTAACTTTTGATTCAGATGGATCCAAAACTACAGAATTCACAATACCTCTAAGAATGATTCTCCCGTCGCCATCGGGACGCTGAAGATCGCAGCGACCGTTTTGCCAATGTCGCTTAAGGAACCACGAGTCCCCAGATTCTTGCCCGCTGGCGATGCGGGCGCATAGGCAAGGAGAGGGACATATTCGCGGCTATGGTCGGTGGACGGAGTTGTCGGGTCGCAGCCATGGTCGGCGGTCAGAATCAGCAGGTCAGAGGGCTGGAGCGCCGCCAGCAGCGAAGGCAGCCATTGGTCCACAGCTTCGAGCGCCGCCGCATAACCTTCGACATCGTTGCGATGCCCATACAGCGAATCAAAATCCACCAGATTCGTAAAGATCAGGCCACGATCAACTTCGTCCAGCGCCGCCAGTGTCTTGGCCATGCCATCAGCGTTGCTCTTGGTCTTGTCGTAGCTGCGAATTCCCCGGCCAAGAAAGACATCGAAGATCTTTCCGACGCTGTGCACCGGAACATTCGCATGGTCCAGCACATCCAGCAGCATCGGCGGCGGAGGCACGGCATAATCCTTGCGATTGGTAGTCCGCGTGTAGGCGCCCTTCGGCCCCTGAAACGGCCGCGCAATCACCCGGCCCACTTCAAGCGGCCCGCTCAACATGCGGCGCGCAATCTCGCAGATCCGGTACAACTCAAACAGCGAAATCACATCCTCGTGAGCAGCGATCTGGAACACGCTATCGGCGCTCGTATAGACAATTGGTTTGCCGGTGCGGACATGCTCGTCGCCCAACTCGGCCATGATCTCCGTGCCGCTCGCCGCTTTGTTGCCCAAGGTGCCGCGCCCGATCTCGGCTTCAAAGCGCTGCATGAAATCGGCAGGAAAGCCATTCGGAAACAGCGGAAAGGGCTTCGCAAGATGAATGCCCACCATCTCCCAATGTCCGGTCGTCGTATCCTTTCCCGGACTGGCGAGCGTACAGCGCCCATAAGAGGCCAGCGGCTTCTCCGCCGCGGGCAACCCGGCGAGCGGCTTGATATTGCCAAGGCCCAGTTCACAAAGATGCGGCAAATGCAGCGGACGAAGCCGCGCAATATTGCCGAGCGTATCGCTGGCCGGATCATCGCCATAGCTGGCCGCATCGGGCATGGCGCCAATGCCCACGCTATCGAGGACAATCCAAACGACGCGGTCGATCTTCATTCCGGTTTCTTTCTCGCTTCTTCAAAGGCTGCCTTCATGCGGGCGGCGCGGTCGCGCGCCATATTCAGGTAGCTATCGTTTTTGATGATCCGGTTCAGCAATGGATAATAAAGTTCGTAAGAAACTAGTCTTTTTTTGTCCCAGGCCGCCTCCAGATAGAGCAAAGCCTTATCCACACCAAGCTTTTCGAACTTCGCCGTTCGCTCGAGATCAAAATACAGGTTCACCGTCTCGGTCATGCGCTCAAAGAAGTCCTGCATCGCCTGCGCATCGAGATCCTGCGAATAGTTGAACTTCACCTCATTCTTGGTGCCGTCCTTTGTAAAGCGATAGGTCTTCTCGCCCATGCGCGCAACAGGCAGCCCGCTCTCCAGTTTCTTCTGGAAGAAGTCCACCTTGGCGGCAAGCGTCCACAGCTTCTCCACCTCTTCGGGCATCAGCTTGAACTTGACTGGCTGATCGTCTTCGGCGCTTTCCTTGTAGATCGCGTCCCCGGTCGGCTCGACGATAATCTCCAGATACTCTGGCTTTGATTTGGGAAAACTCTTCGAGTAGAAAATCGTCCCTTCGTGCGCAGCAGCCAGCGGCAATGCAAGCAACAACCAAAAAGCGAGACCCGTCATCTTAACCTCATTGTCGCGCGGCAGATCGCAGCCGCCAAAGCGTCGGCGGCATCCGCCGGTGGCGCCTTGTCGAGCCCTAAGAGCGCCCGCACCATCATCTGCACCTGCAACTTCTCCGCATTGCCGTAGCCCACAACCGCCATCTTGATCTCACGCGGACTGTATTCGTGTACATCCATCGGCGTCTCACGGGCCATCACCATCGCCACGCCGCGCACCTGCGCCAGCTTCAGCGCACTCTGCGAGTTCTTGGCGACAAACACTTCTTCTACCACCGCTTCATGTGGAGTATACTCCGCAATCACCTGGCGCAGACCCTGTGCGATGACACAAAGCCGGTCTGCCATCGGCGCACGAGGATTGGTCTTCAAAACGCCGAAAGCGATGGCCGCATGACGCTTGCCATCGCTCTCGATGATTCCGTAGCCGGTACGCTCGGTACCGCAATCGATTCCCAGAATTTTCAAAACGCTCCTAAGCCATCGCCTCCACCGTACTCTCGTCCGGTTCGTAGTTGGTGTAAACGTTCTGCGTGTCGTCGTAGTCTTCCAGTTGCTCAAGCAGGCGCATCATCCCGGCCGCGTTCTTCGGATCGATCGCCATCGTGTTCTTGGGGACCAGCGCGACTTCCGCACTCAGCGTCGGGATCTTCGCCGCGGCCAGCGCCGCAACAACCGAATCGTGAGCTTCCGGCGCACTGAGCAAGGTCCAACTGTCGCCGCTATTCTGAACATCGTCCCCGCCGGCCTCCAGCAGGATTTCGGTCAATTGATCTTCGGTTGCCTTGTCGCCTTCAATGAGAATCTGGCTCTTCCGCTCGAACATCCAGGCAACGCTGTTTGGCTCACCCATGTTGCCACCGTTCTTGCTGAACATATGGCGGATTTCGCTCACGGTACGCACTCGATTGTCCGTCGCACACTGTACGATAATGGCAGCTCCACCCGGGCCGTAGCCTTCGTAGCTGACTTCTTCAATCGTCGCGCCTTCCAGCTCACCTGTGCCGCGCATGATCGCGCGCTTGATGTTGTCGGACGGCATCGAAACAGCCTTGGCGGCAGTGATGGCAGTCCGCAAGCGGGCGTTGCTGTCGGGGTCGCCGCCACCGCGCGCTGCAATGAGAATTTCTTTGATCAGGCGGGTAAAAATTTTCCCGCGTTTAGCGTCGATAGACGCCTTCTTGTGTTTGATGGTATGCCATTTGGAGTGGCCAGACATAATGGAGAACCTTCCACCAGTATCCTATAGCAAAGACCCTAAAATCCTGTGGACCTAAAGAACAGAAAACAACTCATCTACCTGATCCTCGCCGGACTCTTTGTCGCCAACGCCATCCTCGGCGAGATCCTCGGAGGCAAGCTCATTGAAGTCGGCGGATACATCATGAGCCTTGGCGTAGTTCCCTGGCCTGTTGTGTTTATTTCCACAGACCTCATCAACGAATACTACGGCAAAGACGGCGTTCGCCGCCTCACCTTCATCACCGCCGGACTCATCCTCTACGCCTTCCTCGTCATCTTCGTTTCGATGGAGATCCCCGCCTCGCACGTCTCCCCCGTAACGGATGAGGCCTTCATTTCCGTCCTGAGCCAATCGCAGTGGATCATTGCCGGCAGTCTGGTCGCCTTCGTCTGCAGCCAGTTGCTCGACGTTTTCGTGTTCTGGATGTTCCACAAGGTGACAGGCGGCAAGATGCTCTGGCTCCGCGCCACAGGCTCCACGGCAATCTCGCAACTGATCGATACCTTTATCGTGCTCGGAATCGGGTTCTGGCTGCCCGGCAAGATTCAGATGAAAGACTTCCTCAATCTAGCCTTTACGAACTACACCTACAAGTTTGTGATCGCCGTCGCGCTCACGCCGCTGATCTACCTCGCTCACAATGCGATCGAGCGTTATCTCGAAGCGGAGCCGCATCCCTACACGCCGGCGCCCAATCCGCAGATTATCGAAGGCTAGCCCCGCCAGGCTTTGAGCCCGCGTTCCATCCGCGGAATCCAGTCCGGTCCGCTCAGCAATTGCGTCTGCGTTACCCAGACCACTTCCTCGCTCGACTGGCGATTCACCGGGCAATCGTTCTTTTTCCGCCACTTCTCATACAGGCCTTTGCCATAGGCGAACTGATAGCCGCGCGATTCAAAACTGTTTTTGAGAAAGGGTTCATCCTGCAGCGGTGAATAGCCTGCCGACAACGAAAGTCCTTGCTGGCTCATATGCCGCAGAAACTCAGCCCGTTTGCGCCCTCCGAATTTCGCAGCCTCATAGCGCAGCATGTAGAGATGATAGGCATTCCGGGTGCAGGCCTTCCCCACCGTACAAGGCGTCAGGCCGTCGTAGCGGGTTAACAGTTGGTCGAGTTGTTGCGCATTCGCCAGCCTTCGTTTCGATTGCTTCTCGATGCGTGACATCTGCGCCGTCAGCAGTGCTCCCTGGAACTCGGTCAGGCGCAGATTCGCACCCGACATCTCGTAGTGAAACTCCGTACCCGGCTGTGTGCGGCCGCGCGAATTGTTATGAAACGCAAAAGCCTTGGCAGCCAGTGCAGCATCATGGGTGACCACGGCCCCACCCTCGCCGCCGTTCAGATTCTTCGACGCCTGAAAGCTAAAGCATCCGATGGCGCCATGCCCTCCAACATGCTTGTGATCCCATTCGGCCAGATGCGCCTGCGCCGCGTCTTCAATCACCGGAATATTGTGCTTCTTGGCAATCGCAAGAACTTCGCCAAGCTCCCCCACCGCTCCGGCCATATGCACCATGATGATGGCGCGCGTACGCGGCGTGATCTGCTCCGCAACGCGTTTCGGATCCATTTGCATCGAAGCCGGATCGACATCGGCAAACACCGGCAGCGCATGAAAGCGAAGCACCGCGTTCACGGTCGCAATGAAAGTGTAGGGAGGCACGATCACCTCATCGCCCGGACCAATCCCCAGCACCCCTAGCGCCACGAGCAGCGCCGAGGTGCCATTGGCCACAGCCAAGCAATGCGGTGTCCCCGTCAGCGCCGCGTAGCGCGCTTCAAAATCAGCAACCGCCGTACCGTTGCCACGCCCCCATTTGCCGCTGCGCAGCACTTTCGTGAGGCTGTCTTCTTCGGTCTGATCAAAAACGGGCCAACTCGTTGGCGAAGGACTTGGTTCTGCGGCAAGAGTAACGGCTGGAATGCTGACAAACTGGCGGCGGCGCATAGGCCGATTCTAACGGAGCGAAGCGATTGATGGAACCGGAATCAGAAACTGCTTCAAAGACTCAGCAGCATGCGTGCGGCTATTGACGATGAATTGAGGCGCCAGCCCACCCAGGATCAACGCCGCCGCAAAGGCCGTCAGCACCCAGCGCTCGCGTGGCAGGGCATCCACCATCTCGGGCACGGCACGCGCGCCCTTGCCAAGGAAGATACGCGAGTACAACCGGAACAGGTTCCAGGCGTTCAACGCCGTAGAAAGCGGCAACACAATCCCGATCAACGGATGCACGCTCATCGTGCCATGTAGCAATAAGTCCTCCGCCGGAAAACCCAGCGTTCCGGGAAGGCCCACCAGCGCCAGTCCGGTAACGATAAAAAATGCCGCGAGCCGCGGCATGCGTGAGGCGAGCCCGGAATAGTGTTCCGCGCTTAGATTGCCGCCAAAGCGGGCCTCCACACTCTGGTAGACAATCACCAGTGCGGTAGTTGCCAGCGTCACGACGATCATATGCACGTAAGAGCCCGCGATCCCTTCGACATCGGCACTCTCCAGCCCCGCAAGAATGATCGCCGCCTGGCTCGAGAATAGCCAGGCCAGAATGCGGCGGGGCCGCTTCTCGCGCAGCGCCGCCAACGCAGAACCGATCGCCGTCATCAAGGCAAAACCACTCACCAGTTGCGTAAAACTGCGCGCATCGTCCACCAGCAAAGGAATCGCCACGCGCGCCGCCAGAACCGCCCCCAGATGGCCGTTCACGGTCAGGTTGGCAAGCCACAGCGGCTTGCGCTCGAATGCGGCGGGCACCCAGGACTGGGCCGGAAAGATCCCTTTGCGGAAAACCAGTGCCAGCGTAAAAGCGCCAAAGGCCCAGCGATGCATCCCCGGCTCGGGCAGCACAAAAATCGCAACCAGTAGCGCCAGGAAACTCATGATCAGAGCCAGCGCAGGAAGCCCCCAACGTTCGCCATCCGCATCGCGTGTCCAGATCATCGGAATCGCGCTCAGCAACCACCCCGCTGCCAGCACAGGCATGGCATCTGAGGTGTAGACCAGCAGCGTGCCCGCCTGCAACGCAAACACGGAAACCATCATGCTCCCGCTCAACTCCTTCTTCGGCAAAGACCAGACTTGCGCCACGACAAGTGCGGTGTAGATCGCAATCAGAATGCCGTTGAACGAATCCAGCTTCAAACCAAGCCCGGCATAGGCCGCGGCGCAGATCAACGCAGCGATTCCCAGCGTGCCAGCTACGCTGATGTAACGAAGACTCGGATTAAGCATCGATCCCCCTGATCACTCCCGCACTGCGCACAACCGTTTCCGGCTTGCCGTCTCCGGCGATCCATCTCGCCTCCACCAGATGAAAGAACCCGGCGATGGCATAAAGAGGAACAACCGCAAAACGTTGCAGCAGATGATCCATATGCGCTCGATCGACAGCCCAACGATAGAGCCAGAGGCGCAAGGATTCCGGAAGATACTTTTCATAGAACTCACCCGTCTTCGACAGATGGCCACCGGCAGCCGCATGCATCTGATGGTGTTCATGAAGCATCGACGGGGCACGCAGGAACTCAAAGGTACGCACCACCGAATGGCCGATGATATGCAGCAAGGCGACATTGTAGAAGCCCAAGCCAATCTCGACAAAGATCAAGCCGAGTTGAGTTAACGCTGCATAGCCGATGGCCGATTTCGCATCCGCCGACGCACGGCCCACCAGGGTGCCATGCAGCGCCGTCACGGCTCCAATGCACACCGCAGCCACTCCGACCCACGGAGCTTGATCGAGCAAAGGTTGCGCACGCAACAAAAGATATGCGCCCAGATGAACGGAGATCGCACCATAGAAGATCGCGCTCGAAGGCGTGGGGCCTTCCATCGCGAGAGGAAGCCAACCGCTAAACGGCACCTGGGCGCTCTTGCCCATTGCCGCAAACAACAACAGTGCGGCAGGAATCCAGGCATGCTCCAAATGACCTTTTGCGAGAAGGCCCGCATAGCTGGCCGTATGCGCGATCTGATACAAAGCAAACACACCAAGCAGCAAGCCAATATCGCAGAAACGATAGATCGCAAAGACCTTCAACCCGGCCTCCGCCGGACCACTACGTTCTCGGAAATAACCGATCAACAAGACCGACGATAATCCCACCAATTCCCACCCGCCAATCACCAGATCAAAGGACCCCGCAAAGAAAACCAGCAAGGCCCCCAGCCCGAACATGTAGAGCGAGAGGAAGAAGCGAAAGAAGCCGGCGTCTCGATGCAGATAGCGCCTGGAGAACGAAGCGATCAGGCCCAGCAGAATCACGGTCAATCCCGACATCGCCAGCGACAGACGGTCAACCACTAACACAAGCGGAAACGAGTAATTTTCAACGCGAAACCACGTTCCAAGCGGGACGGTCTCAGCGACGGAAGGGCCATTCAGATGGATCCCGCAGAGCAAACCAATGCTGCACGCCATCGTGATCATTCCCATCTGCGTGCAGCGGATCAGAACCTTTTCCCGCGGTGTCCAGCCAAGCAACCATAGGGCGCCAAAGCCGAGGAACAACAATCCTGGAACCGCAAGAACAAGGCAGAGTGCGTAGTCTTCTAAGGTCATGTTGATTTAGTTCTCGATCAAAGCGACCGGGAGATGCTCCATTTTTCCGAGATACCAGTCCGCCGAACTCTTGGCCACCGGAATCTCCCAATCTGCCGGAGCAACCGGATGAAAGCGGCCACGATCGTAGTAGTTCGCCTCTCCGGTTTCCGGGTCAATCGTGCTCAGCCGGATCCAACGATTCTCGACAAACTCCGTCAGTTCCGCGCTCTTGTGGATCACGCCCATCAAACGCTCCGGCGTGGTTTCCACAATAAAAAGGATGCGGACAGGCTCATGGATCTCGACCATCTGCCACGGAAGTCCGGTGCGGAGATCGCTCGTCGCCCCATTCATCACGCCGACCAGACCGCTGATGTTGTGCGGCAGCTTCGTGCCACAACCATAGCGCTCGTTATCGACCAGGCTGAAGTAGTACTCAAGACTGATCCCGCCACAGACGGGAATCACAGCTCCCATCACGCGCGCCAGCGCCGCGTTGTCGGTGTCAATCGTCGCGTCGTACGAGGTGAGGAAGGCCCGCCGGTCAAAGAACATACCGCGGGTCAAGGCGCGGCGGCCCACGATGGTAATGGCATTTGTACAATGCCCATACTCTGGGCGAGGTTCCGCCAGATGCTCGGCGCGCTCCTCAACATGCAGCAGCCCATCAGAAGGACTGCCATGGGGATCGGCGGCCTCAAAGCGGCGGGCGCGTTCCTGCGCACTGCGCGCCCGCGCCTCATCAAGATTCTTCGTAATCCTCTTCAGGTCTTCTACATGCGAAGCAGGTACGGCATCCAGGTCATAAAGAGTGATCCCGTCATGGCAGGTATCGTGATAGCCCCCTACAAACCAGGTGTCCTCTGGGATCACAATGCCCCGGCCAACCAACACAGCACGCACTTGGGGATGATTCGCCATCGCCGCGAAAATACGCCCGTTCGGACCACCGCGGCGGCCCCCGCAGGCGCCGCAATCATGCGCGGACTCATGCGGATTATTCAGCGAAGTCGACCCGTGCCCAAGAACAACAACAATCCGGGAAAAATTTCCGACCAGTCCTGCGTTAAACAAAGTGCCGGCTACGCGATCCGCTTTCTCACTCAAGGAAAAACCCTGCAACAGGCCATGTGCCGCATCGTGAGATTCTTTGTCGTCCCGGACAAAAGCAAGCTCTGTGCGCAATTCGGGAAGAAACCACTCATTCAACTTCGTAGTCACCTTGGCAAAACCAAGCGGCGTCATCACCTTCCCGATCAAGGGGAAAATGCTGAACAGCCCCAGCACCGCAGTGCTGAACCAACCCCGCACCAGGGTACGCGAGGCAATGACCGAATGATGAAGAAAGGCAGCCAGTTTCCGGCGCTGGGAGCGACGCTCGGCAAGCACCGCTTCTTGCCCCTCCTGCGCGCGTTCCTGCACCCGATGCGCAGCTTTGACGATCACAGGACACAGATCGACGGCATGTGCATCATCGACGCCCTGGTAGTGCATCGCAACGCCAAAAAAGCCCGCGGCGCCCAGCGTTTCCACGCTCGGATCCACCTCTTCCAGATGGCGGCGAATCGATTCCTCCCGCTCATCAATACAGAAGAAGACCTGCGCCGAGGCGCGCTCGCCGAGTTCCACCAGACCCTTCTGGCGCCGCTTCACAAGCGGACGCAGAACAGATTCGAGATGGCGCCATTCATAAGCAAGCTGATAGATCCGGCGGCGCTCCAGGTCATCGAAAGCAGCCAGTTCATCCCGCAAAGCCACACGTTCGGATTCAGAGAATTGCAGCGCCTTCGCAGCGTCAATGCCCAACGCACCAAGTGATAGGTAGGCGTTCAGCGCCCGCGCCCGCGCCGGATTGGAATCGATACGGACCACTTCTGCAACCGCGCCGTTTTCCTTTGCGGCACAGACAAGCACAAGCCGCACCGCCAGATAATCAGCCAGCTTGCAAGGCAGAACGATGTGCGGAGCGAGCCCAGGATCCTTCTCCAGGCAATGGAAAAGACCAGCCCAGCCGGGCATCGTCAAAAATTCATCTTCGATATAGCGTTGGCGATCGCGCTCTGGAATCCCCAGGCGGTCCAGGGCCAAATCGATCGCTTGCATCGAATCCGCAGGGAACTTTCGCAGAAGCGCGCCGACACCAGCCAGCGCTAAGGGCTCGATCGCCCCTCCGGTGCCAAGCAAATGAGAAACTGCAGCCCAGAAACCATGTTCGCGCCCCGGCATCGGCCAGTAGGCGACGCCCTGATCCAGATAAACGCTTGCCAGACGAATGAGCAGCGGATGAATCGCCTCGTCCGCGTTGAGCAATCGGGGCTTGCGGCCGGCACTCCGTTCCGGGGCATCTTCCAGAAGAGCCTCCGCCCACTCAAAAAGCCTCTTCTCCGACGCGTCATGATGCAGCCTGGCAAACTCCGGAGATTCGGTCAGCCGCCAGTCAACAGTCTCGGGATCCACCGGCCGAATGGCCGCCAGCAAGATCCGTTCGCGCAACACACTGCGGGTCAACCCGGAGACAAGAACAGAAGCATCTGGCTCGTTGGCCAGCACATGACGGATATCCTCGGCCAGAATCCTGCCCCGCTTGCACTCCGCCTGAAACGCATCTTCGCGGAGATACGCTTCTGCGCCAAAGATCGCTCCCGCTTCCACCACCGCATCCTCAAAAGCTTTGTTTTGAAAGGCATGAAGAGTATTGTGATGAATAAATACCCCAATTGGCCCCTGTGCTGGCAGAAGATGCGCAGCGTGTTCCAGGATGTGTTGCAGATGGTTGGAAGCTTCCACGATCGATACCCCTCTCAGCATGGGCCGGGCGCCCTGAAAAGGCTATCCCGTCGATAGGGTAGCTATAGAGACAGGAAGAGGGAGGAATCATAATTTTCAAAATGCTTGATTTTTGGATAGGATTTGTAAGATAATAATAAGTTTTCCCGCCTATGTGGCGGTTTTCACTGGATGAAAGTACGAGTTCTGTACCACGATCACTGCTTTGATGGGGCTGCTAGCGCGGCCTTTTTCAGCCGTTTCCTCAAGGAAACGCGGCATCCGGCTGCCGAGTACGCCTACACCGGAATGGCGCATACCGCCGACCAGCTTTTCGCCGAATCGATGTTCGATGGCGACGTCAATGCAATTGTCGATTTCAAGTATTCTCCCAATCCCAAGCTCACCTGGTGGTTCGATCATCACCAAAGTGCGTTTTTGACTCCGGAGGATGCCCGGCACTTTCACGGCAGTCATAACGATCTCCATTTCTTCGATCCTGCCTATCGCAGTTGCACGAAGTTCATTCGTGACATTGCACGCGACCGCTTCAACTTCCATGCTCCCGATCTCGACGATCTCGTCAAATGGGCGGACATCATCGATGGCGCCCAATATCCAAGCCCGGAAGCCGCGGTTGAACTGAGCGCACCGGCCACGCAGCTTGTCCTCGTTATTGAGGCCGTCAAGGGCTCTGAGATGGTACAGCGCATCATTGGCGCCATGCAGACGATGCCTCTCGAGGAAATTGTCAAACTGCCCGAGATTGCATCCGCCTTCGCGCCTCTATACGAACGGCATCTGCGCTCGATCGACATCATCCGCGAGCAGGCCGTCACCCGCGATGGGGTGATTTCTTTCGATCTGGTGGGCAAGGATCTGGAGGGCTACAACAAGTTTGTTCCCTATTTCCTCTTCCCCGGCTCCACCTATACGGTCTCGGTGAGTGAATCGACCTTTCGCACCAAGGTGAGTGTCGGTTCGAGTCCCTGGGCCAAGGAAGTGAATCACAATCTGGCGACCATTTGCGAGCGCTACGGAGGCGGGGGACATCCACGCGTCGGAGCGATCAGCTTCCCGGTGGGCGCCATCGACGAAGCCCGCAAAGCCGCACGTGAAATTGTCGAAGAGCTGAGCCGCTAGGTCGGCCACTACCTCCCACTGGATTTCTGCCCTGGTCCACCGAACCAGAACTCCCACTTGTCCCTGGTCTTCCGATTCTGGCTGCTGCAACTCCACCCCAAAAAGAAAGCCCGCCATGGACTTGGCGGGCTGCAAATGGATTCGTGAGATCGAACGAAAGGAGACAAGAAGCGTTTAGGCGGAAAGGCCTTCACTCCAACGGAGGAGTACAGCCGACAGACCTTGCCACAATGTCCTCATCTATATGGAGTATAGGGGGATTACAAAGCCGAGTCAAGCTCGAGATTTTTCAGGAACAAGATGCCAGGGGCTGTGCTATATTAAAAACTGGCTAATCGCGGCTTTGCTCCAAGTTGTTTCCCCTTCTTTGTTCCTTGGCTGCTCTTAGATCCGAATATTTGAAAGCAGACAGGTGTCTCTTAATGACGAACCTCTATGTTGGAAACCTGAGTTTCCACACGACCGAAGATCAGTTGATGGGGATCTTCCAAGAATTTGGCGCGGTGGAACGCGTGAACGTAGTAACCGACCGTATGACGGGTCAGCCCCGCGGCTTCGCCTTCGTTGAAATGACGAACCGCAATGAAGCCGAGAATGCAATCTCTGGTCTTGACGGCCGCGAACTCGATGGCCGCAATTTGACAGTAAACGAAGCTCGCCCGAAGACCGACGGTCCTCGTGGTGGCGGTCGCCCTGGTGGCGGCGGTGGCCGTCCTGGTGGCGGTGGTGGACGTCCCGGTGGCGGCGGCGGCGGTTTCCGCAAGGGTCGTTACTAGGAACTAATGGATCAATTTTCCGACCTCCCTTTATCCGAGTTGTTACAGCGAAATCTCGCGGCAAACAACTTGAAGACGCCTACTCCCGTACAAGCAAAGGCCATTCCGCCCGCGCTCACGGGTTCTAATATAGTTGCTACCGCGCAGACCGGCACCGGCAAGACGCTTGCGTTCTTGCTTCCGATTCTGCAATCGCTCTCACAAAATCCGGTTAAGGGTGTTCAGGCCGTCATTATGACGCCGACCCGTGAACTCGCCATCCAGATCCACGAAGCTTTCATGAAGCTGGCCAAGGATACGGGATTGCGCGCCACGGTCGTCGTTGGCGGACTGAATGAGGGCAAGCAGTTGTTCGAAATCCAGCGTGGCAGCCAGGTTCTGGTTGCCACCCCGGGACGCCTCTTCGATTTCATCGGCCGCAAGCTGGTGAAACTCGGCAACACGAAGTTCGTGGTGCTCGATGAAGCCGACCGCATGCTGGACATGGGCTTCCTGCCTGTGATCGAACAGATTCTGTCGCAGATTCCGATCCAACGTCAGACTTTGTTCTTCTCCGCGACAATCGAGCGATCGATTGTACCGCTCATCGCCAAGCATGTGCCCAACCCGGTGCGTGTCGAAATCGGTGCGACGACAAAGCCAGGCGCGGATATCGACCTTCATGTCTACGAAGTAGAAGCGCATCGTAAGCTGGGCTTGCTGCGCCATCTGCTGGAGCAAAAGCAGGGTTCATTCCTTGTCTTTGCGCGCACCAAGCATTCGACAGACCGTCTCGCCAAGCGCCTTGCGCGTACCGGCATCAAGACGGCTGCGATTCATGGTGATCGTACGCAGAGCCAGCGCCGGCAGGCGCTCGAAGGTTTCAAAGACGGTTACTACCGTGTTCTGGTCGCCACCGACGTTGCCGCTCGCGGCATCCACGTGGATGGTATTGAACACGTTGTGAACTTCGACCTTCCGCAGGCTCCCGAAGACTTCATCCATCGCGCAGGCCGTACCGGTCGCGCCGGTCAGAAGGGTACTGCTTCGACGTTTGCCACCAGTGGCGAGCGTGGAGCGATCCGCCAGATCGAGCGCGCCATCAAGACGACCATGCCGCGTCAGGAAGTTCCTCGGGAACTGCCCGCCGATCCGGCGGATGGACCAGCGGATTCGTTTGGAGATCGTGACCGTGGTTATTCTCGTGACGGCTATGCCCGCGAGAAAACGCCTCCGACGCCTTACCAGGTGAAGAAGGCCGCCAAGGCACACAGCCCGAAGCCGAAGCATTCTTTCATTAAAGGAAAGAAGATCAACGGCAACACCAAGGGTGGTCCGAACGTAGGCCGCAAGGCTTTCGCTTAAGCGAAGTTCAGTAAGAAATCAAAAGCGGCGAAAGACTTCGGTCTTTCGCCGCTTTTGTATTGGAATCAACAAAACGAAGCCAATTTCGCCCTCCGCCTACTTCGAGGCGGAGGCGTACTCCTCGAGCGGCGGGCAACTGCAAACCAGATTGCGATCGCCGTACACGTTGTCGATGCGGCTAACGGGGCTCCAGTATTTGTCCACGCGCGCGGTTCCTTCCGGGAAACAACCTTCTTCCCGCGAATACTTCCGGGGCCATTCCGCAACCACCAAATCATGGACAGTATGCGGGGCAAAGCGCAGCGGCGATTCCGCAATCGGCCACTTCCCTGCTTCGACTTCGGCGATCTCGCGGCGAATCGCGATCATCGCATCGCAGAAGCGGTCGAGTTCCCCCTTGCCCTCCGATTCGGTCGGCTCAATCATGAGCGTTCCTGCCACCGGAAAGCTCATCGTCGGGGCATGGAAGCCATAATCGATCAAGCGTTTGGCGATATCGTCGACAGTGACGCCACTGCTGTTCTTCAGCGAACGGGGATCAACAATACACTCATGTGCGACGCGCCCATTGTGATTGCGGTACAGCACCGGAAACGAATCCGACAGCCGCGAGGCAATATAGTTCGCATTCAGGATCGCGACTTCCGTCGCCTTCTGCAAACCCTCGCCGCCCATCAACAGAATGTAAACGTACGAAATCGGCAGGATTGAGGAGGAACCGAAAGGCGCGGCAGAAACAGGCCCAACCGGCGCCTGGCCGCCATCGAGGAATGGATGCCCCGGCAGAAACGGCGTGAGGTGAGCTTTCACCCCAATCGGACCCATTCCCGGCCCACCCCCACCATGCGGAATGCAGAAGGTCTTGTGGAGGTTCAAGTGCGAAACATCGGCGCCATAATCCCCCGGACGTGAAATCCCGACCTGCGCATTGAGATTCGCGCCATCAAGATAAACCTGTCCACCGTGCGCGTGCACAATCTCACAAATCTCGCGGATACTCTCCTCAAACACGCCATGCGTCGAAGGATAAGTGACCATCAGCGCAGCCAGCTTCGCCGAGTGTTGCTCTGCTTTCGCGCGCAGATCCGCAACATCCACATTGCCACCCGCATCACAAGCGACAACCACAACCTCCATGCCAACCATGTGCGCCGACGCCGGATTCGTGCCATGCGCGGAAGCCGGGATGAGGCAGACCGTGCGATGCTGATCGCCCCGGCTCCGATGGTACCCCCGAATGGCAAGCAAACCCGCGTACTCGCCCTGCGCACCCGAATTCGGCTGCAGCGAAACGGCATCATAACCCGTCACTGCACAGAGCTTCGCTTTTAGATCCTCAAACATCTCCGTATACCCGGCCGCTTGGTCGAGCGGGGCAAAGGGATGCAGGCTGCCGAACTCCGGCCAGGTGACCGGCATCATCTCGGCCGTCGCATTCAACTTCATCGTGCAGGAGCCGAGTGGGATCATGGCACGGTCGAGCGCCAGATCCCGATCGCTCAGCTTACGCATGTAGCGCAGCAATTCGGTTTCCGTGCGATAGCGATGGAAAACAGGATGGGTGAGATATTCGCTGGTCCGCGCCAGAGCAGCAGGCAAGCCCGAGGCAGGCGCCTCCACCTCAGACACCCTCAGATTGCCACCGAAGGCACGCCAGATCGCTTCGAGAACGGAGTCCGTAGTCGTCTCATCGAGCGTGATTCCAAGCTTGCCGTCGAGCAACCGGAAGTTCAACTTCTCAGCAAGTCCACGCGTCACAATCTCGTTCTGCCGCGCCCCAACAGCCACACTCAGCGTATCGAAGAAGCTCGTGTTCCCAATCTCGAAACCCAGCTTGCGCAAGCCCGCGGCAAGCAGCGCCGTCTTCCGGGCCACTTCAAGCGCAATCCACTTCAGCCCCTCGGGCCCATGATAAACGGCATACATTGAAGCGATAACAGCCAGCAGCACCTGCGCCGTACAGATGTTCGAAGTCGCCTTTTCACGGCGGATGTGTTGCTCACGGGTCTGCAGGGCCAGGCGATAGGCGGAGTTGCCTTTTGCATCGATCGACACGCCCACCAGCCGGCCCGGCATCGATCGTTTATGGGCATCCTTTACTGCCATATAGGCGGCGTGCGGCCCACCATAACCCATCGGAACCCCAAAGCGTTGTGTCGAACCAATCGCGATATCCGCGCCCAATTCACCAGGCGGCGTCAGCAGCGTGAGCGCCAAGGGATCAGCGGCAAACACCGCAATCGCACCCTTCGTATGCAGGGCAGCCACAGCATCGCGATAGTCGACAACCGCGCCCTCACTGCCGGGATACTGAAAGATCGCACCAAACACATCGGCTGCGTGCAGCTCGGTTGCCGGATTGCCCACAATGGTACTCCAGCCAAGTGCTTCCGCACGAGTCTCGATCACAGCGAGCGTTTGAGGATGGACATCCTGATCGATAAAAAAGCTGGTCGAGGGATTCTTCGCCACCCGTTGCGCGAGCGCCATCGCCTCAGCGGCAGCAGTGCCTTCGTCAAGCAGTGAAGCGTTCGCCACATCGAGCCCCGTCAAGTCGCAGATCATGGTCTGGAAGTTCAGCAGCGCCTCCAGCCGGCCCTGGCTGATCTCAGGTTGATACGGCGTGTAGGCGGTATACCAGGCGGGGTTCTCGAGAAGATTGCGCTGGATGACATAGGGCAAAAGCGTACCGTGATAGCCGGTGCCAATGAGCGAGGTGAAGACCTGGTTCTTGCTTGCGATCTCACGCATGCGAGCAATCACCGCCGTCTCGCTCAACGCCTCGCCAAAGGCGAGCGGAGATTTCTGACGAATCGTACCTGGGACCGTTTGCGCGATGAGGTCTTCGAGCGAAGTCGCCCCAACGGTGGCAAGCATCGCATCAATTTCACGAGGGGAAGGGCCGATGTGCCGGCGGGCAAAGGTAGTGGCGGGCGAGTCTGGGCGCAAGAGTGATCTCCTTAGCGCCCCATCTGTCGTTGTTGCCTGAGAGTGTTATCCCGTCGGCGGACGATTCGCTTGTGCGATCGACACTTTCCAGATTTCCAACACGAAAACGGTCCTTTTGCCTGAGAGTTTCCGGGGCGGTTGCTCCTTCGGCGCTGCCTGACAAAGCGGCAGTCTCTCCCGTCTTGCGTAGCTTCGATTATCGCAAAAGAGAGCTCAATCCGATAGGCAGCAACGGGCGCAAATCACGAACGCCATCGTGGCAAAACGGGCGTTCGTGATCTTCATGATTGCAGACTAGCGGCCGGACGAAACACACCGCTCATTATGATTGAGGTTGATGGCGCCGGAACGGATCGCAGTACGAACCACGGGAACCGCGCTTGCATTGTGATTGACACTGATCGCTCCGAAGCGAATGGCGGTACGGATCGGCAAAGAGGCATTCTTCTTGACAGTCATTAGAGTTTCCTTTTCTGGATGAAATCCGTAAGCTGCGGGGATCCGCAATCTTACGAACGCTCTAGCGCTGTCCGCTCCCGGAATCGATCATCATTCGCAATTCTTTTCTTCTGCGGGAGACAGGTAGCGTCCAATCCAGGCTTGCGCCAACCGCTGTTCGCGGCCAATCGTCGCCACACCGACGCCAAGCGCCTCCGCCGTTTCTTCCAGACTCATTCCCGCAAAGAATCTCATCTCGATGACCTTCGCCTTGCGTTCGTCAAATTTTGCCAGTTCGTTGAGTGCATCATCGAGTTGGACAAGCAGAGCGGGGCGCTGCTGCACGGCGTCGAGAGACTCATTGAGCTGGAGATTGACCGCTCCGCTCCCGCGCCGGATCCGCTTCTTCTTCCTGGCATGATCCACCAGAATCAGCCGCATGATATGGGCAGCCACGCCAAAAAAATGAGCCCGATTCTGCCAATCGTGCTGGCCTTGCTGCGCGAGTTTCGCGTAGGCTTCATGGAGCAGCGCGGTGGGCTGCAGCGTGTGGCCAGGCCTTTCGCGGCGGATGGAATGGCCGGCTAGTCTCCGGAGTTCACTGTAAACGATCGGAGTCAGCAGGTCGAGAGCAGACTGGTCCCCATCGCGCCATTTTTGGAGCAACACAGTAACTGGAAGGGAATCAGAAGCAGACACCTTCCGTAAGACTACCTCATCATCGGGAGAGGGATCCGGCCTCATCCAGCCGACTTCCCCTCCCTCATTCTTTGTCCAAGCTGATGCTTAAGCCATGACGACGTTGTGGTTGTTGGACAGTGCGCCAGCAACGACCTTGGTCTTGACGGCCGGAGTGTTGTGATTCGCCGTCAAGCAGCCAGCGCTCACTTTGGTCTTTACAACCGGTGCATTGTGGTTTGCCGTCAGGCAGCCAGCACTCACCTTCGTCTTTACGACCGGAGTGCTGTGATTCGCCGTGATTGCGCCAGCGTTGACCTTGGTCTTCACAACCGGAGTGTTGTGGTTGACATGGATCCCGCCAGCATTGAGCTTCGTTTTGATGGAGATATTGGTTTTCATTGTATGGTCCTCTTTGAGTCTGAATTTCAGGAAGCGGTTCCACCGCCTTCCTGTCCATCCATGCGTAGGAACCGCAAGGAAACCATCACAAGTGCTAAATATTTTTGAGGGTTTCAGACAAGACGAATCGCGCTCACCATGCGGCCGGCAGTACCCGGCTCAGCGCGATAGGAATGAAACAACTCGGGATTGCACTTCGTACATTGCGCCGAGATCCAGATGTTCTCCAGTTCAAGGCCTGCAAGTTGGAGTTGCCGTTCGTTCACTCCGGCAAGATCAATACAACTGCGGCCTGTCACACCGAACTCTGACGAGACCTCCGGGCCAACCTCGAAACAGCACAGGCCAATGCCAGGCCCGATCGCCGCATGAATCGTCGTAAGCTCGGCGCCGAGCTCAACCATTTTCTCCACCGTCTTTGCAACGATCTTTGCGGCTGTACCGCGCCACCCGGCGTGAACCGCAGCCACAACACCCGCTCCCGGATCGGCGAGCAGGATCGGTAGGCAATCGGCGGTACGAATGGAGACCCACAACTCCGGCACCGTGGTCACCACGGCATCTGCTTCGCCTTGCAGGCCTTCAGTTGTGGCGCGAATCACCCGGTCAGAATGAATCTGCTTCGCCCAGGCATGTCCGGCTGAAGGCAGCCAGGACTCCTCGTCCCGAGTCCCAAAGCCATGCTCGATCGCAAAAAGTTCTTTGAAGTGCGGAGCGTGGATCATCCGATCTGTACGCGCTTTTCAAAGTCCTTCAACATCCCCTCATTCAAGCGGACATGGGTCGGCTTGCGCGTGAGCGTCTTCATCTGGTCAATCTTATCCTGCAGCTTCATCAAGCCATAGAAAAGATTCTCGGGGCGTGGCGGACAACCGGTGATGTAGACATCGACCGGGATGATTTTGTCCACTCCCTGCAAGACCGAATAGGTGTTGAAGGGGCCGCCGACGCTCGAGCAGGCGCCCATCGAGATCACCCACTTCGGCTCGGGCATCTGGTCATAGATGCGTTTGATGACGGGCGCCATTTTGAGGCTCACCGTACCGGCGACAATCATGAGATCGGCCTGGCGCGGAGAGGGACGAAAGACTTCTGCGCCGAAACGAGCAATGTCGAAGCGCGAGGTGGTGCTAGCGATCATCTCAATGGCACAGCAAGCCAAGCCAAAGCTGAGAGGCCAAATGGCAGACTTGCGAGCCCAATTGAAGACGTAGTCCACCGAGGTGGTGACAAAGTTTTGCTCAAACTGATTCTGGAGCGTGATCACGGGGAGGAACTTTTAGTTTAACTTGGAGTTAGGAAACAATTATCGAATGTCTGCAACGTCCCATAGCTCGAACGCATACACTGACCGCGAAAAGATGTTTTTGATCGGACCGATCACGGTGTTGACCACCGCGGTTCTGGTGTTCCTGTACGTCTATTCGACGATCCCGTCGAAGCCTTATCCGCTCCAGGAACACGGCCATGGCGCCGCGGCGACGGAAGCCCATGCGGCTCCCGCCGGTCATAGTGCAGAGCACCCCTAAGCTGCTTCGCTCAGCCAGCGCTGGGCCAATCCATCCGGATCCTCGCTCAAGGTGAGCATTTCGGTTCCGGTTAACTCTTGGTTTAGAAAGAACGACGCTTCGACCCCAGCCGCAGTCGGCTTGAGATCGAGGCGTTTTTCTTTTGCCTCCAGGCGCAGTGTCGTATCAAGCCAGGTAAAGCGCACCATCGTGCGCTGTTGATGCCCCAGACTGCGGCAAGCGGTCAAGAACTTCTCTGTAAAGGGCCCGGTGCGAAGCGCCTCGGCCACCGGCGCAGCAGCAAGGGCAGTCTGGCGATCGGCCTCGCGGCGCTCCAGCTCTTCTTTCACCTTGGCGGGGTCTTTCTCCTCGCGCGATTCGAGCGCCTTCAGGTTGTTCTCGAGACTGTCGAGGAAACTCATATCCTCACGGTACACTGAAGACATGTTCTTTCGCCGGGAAAAGCCTCGTGAATTTAGCTTCGATGATCGTTTGGAAACGCTGAGGCAGGCCGGCATGGCCGTGGGCAAAAAGGGTGAGGGCAAGGCTGCGGTCATGCGCAAAGGTTGCGCCGCAGTTTTGGTGGATCGCGGGGAGACGGTTGAGATCGAACGCGCCGGGGTAGTCGTCGGCCATGAGATCGCTCAGCTTACCCATGGCGGCTACCAGATGTTCTTCCTGACCCCGCATGGCGTCAAAGAACCCGCCTTAGCCGAACAATTGCGAGAGCTCCACGAATTCCTCGAAGACCTGCGCGAAGGCCTCGGCCAGGACAGCCTCTACAATACGAGCCTGGGGACCACGAACGGTAAGCACCTCTATGACCGGGTGCGCGGACGTGATCCGCAGGCTGCGCACTAACAACTAAGCTTCGCTGATCGTCACGCTGGTCAGCTTGTCGCCCTGCTGGATCGCATTGACGATGTCCTGGCCGGTCTTCACCTGGCCAAACACCGTGTGCTTGCCGTCGAGCCAATCGGTCTTGATATGCGTGATGTAGAACTGGCTGCCGTTCGTGTTGGGACCGGCATTCGCCATCGCAAGGCTGCCCACCTGGTGCTTCAGCCAGTTGCTATTGCCCTGGAACTCATCATTGAAGCGATAGCCAGGACCGCCACGGCCACTGCCTTCCGGGCAGCCACCCTGGATCATGAAATCATTGATCACGCGATGGAAGTTCAGTCCGTCGTAAAAGCCGTCCTTTGCAAGGAAGACAAAATTGTTCACCGTGTTTGGTGCATTCTGTGGAAACAGATCGACAACGATCTGACCTTTGGAGGTGTCGAAAGTGGCAGTGTACTTCTTGCTCGTGTCGATCGACATCGGCGGCGGGGCCGGGTAGGATTTAGATGCCATATAGGACCAGTGTAACGGGCTCTTGACAGATACTCAGCCATCTGTATACTTAGACTACTGAGTATGAAGAAACCTGACAGCCTGCAAGGTTCGCTCGACCTGATGGTCCTCAAGATTCTTTCGCGTCGTCCAGGCCTGCACGGATACGCGATTATGACCGCGATTCGGGAGATGTCCGACGAGGTGCTGCGGGTGGAGGAGGGGTCTCTCTACCCTGCCCTACACCGGATGGAAGAAGCCGGGTTTGTGAAGGCGGCCTGGGTGGTGAAGGATACCGGACGCCGGGCTCGCACCTACGATCTGACGGTTGCCGGCAGGAAGCAACTCGCCGCGGAAGAGACGCGCTGGGATGAAGTGACCGCGGCAGTCAATCGGGTTCTCAGGATGGCATGAGATGTCACTCTGGTCTCGCATCGCAAACGTAGTCCGATCGTCGCGGGTGCGTCGCGAGATCGATGAGGAATTGGAAGCTCATATCGCAGACGCCGTCGAGGCGGGTCGCGATGAGGCGGAGGCGAGGCGGGCCTTTGGATCGCCGTTGCGCCAGCGAGAGGAGAGTGAGGACGCCCAACTGGCGACCTGGCTTGATTCTTTGCACTCCGATGCTGTATTTGGATGGAGGCAGATCCGGAAGCATCGCGTGGCCTCAGCAGCCGCGATCCTTTCGCTTGCACTTGCGATTGGAGCTTGCACCTCGGCCTTTCGCTTGATCGATGCGCTGTTGCTGCGGCCCCTGCCAATCTCCCACCCGGAGCGGCTTTACACGCTGTTCTTCGACCATCACACCTACACCGGGGAGCTCGTCAAGGCGAACTCTTTCGACTATCCGATGTTCGAGCGATTTCGAGACGCAGCCGGGAAAGATGCGGACGTCATGGGGATCTCTGGGCGCCAGCGAGTCGCGGTCAGCTACGGCGGCGAGAAGGATTTCGAACGAGCCGACATGCAGTATGTCTCGGGCGCAACTTTCCAGACATTTGGGCTGAAGGCCGCAGCTGGCCGCCTGTTGACCGCCGAGGATGACCGCACGCCCGATGCCCATCCCTACGTCGTGATTTCGAACCCGTACTGGCAGCAACGTTTTGGAGCAGACCCCGAGATCGTGGGCCGCAAGCTTCAGATTGGCGCTCGCAGCTACCAGATTGTCGGCGTCCTCGAGCCGGGCTTTACCGGAACGGAACCCGGCTTGATGACGGATCTTTTCATCCCGACAATGATGAATGCCGAATGGGTGAAGGATTCCAGTGTCGGCTGGATCCGAACCTGGGTGCAACTCAAACCCGGGACCGATGGAGAAGCCCTTCGGCAAAGACTGAGCGCGGGCATGCTTTCGCTCCGACTCGAGCGCTACGGAACGCAGGCAGGGACTCCCCGACTGCATCTGGACGCGACAGGCAACGGAAATTCCGAACTCCAGACGACTTACCGCAATTCGATGCTCGTTCTTGCAAGCCTGGTGGCGTTGGTGCTGCTGATCGCCTGCGTCAATGTCGCCAATCTGATGAGTGCGCTCGGGGCAGCGCGCGGTCGAGAAATGGCGCTTCGTGTTTCGATCGGCGCCGGGCGGGCCAGGCTGGTGCAATTGGTGATGGTCGAGAGCCTGATTCTGGCAGCGCTGGCGACTGTATTGGGAGTTCTTTTTGCTTGGTGGGCGTCGCCCCTCGTGATCGCGATGATCAGTACCAGTTCCGATCCTGTTCGGCTGGCTCTGCCAACAGACGGAAGATTGCTATGCTTCGCACTCGGATTGGCGGTGGGCGTCAGCCTGTTATTTGGACTGCCGCCTGCGTTGCGTGCTTCGCGCTTGACGCCGCTGCATGCGTTGAAGGGGGACCGGAGTCCGCACTCGCGTCATCGACTGATGCAAGCGCTGGTTGCGGCACAAGTAGCCTTCTGCTTTGTGGTCCAGCTCACGGCAGGAATGTTTGTCGCCAGCTTTGAGCGACTCTCGCATCAAACGCTTGGCTTTGAGGCCAATGGCCTATTGACGATCGACGCCGAAACACCGGAACGACAGTTGCTCGAGAAATGGCAAGAGATTGCGGAACGCCTGCGTCAGGTGGATGGGGTCGAGTCGGTTGCAATCTCAGCGTGGCCGCTGATGGGAAAAAGCTCGGCGACCCTCAGCCTCTCCATTCCTGGAAAGAAGCTGGACGATCACGCGACCATCTATCAGCTTGGCGTGGGCTCCAATTGGCTGGCCACGATGAAGATTCCGCTGCTGCAGGGCCGCGACTATCGCCCGACCGAATCGGCTCAGGTTGCGATGGTGAACCAGCTCTTCATCGATCAGTACTTTCCGGGGGAGAGCGGGGTGGGCCGCATTCTGATGAGGAAGTCCAGGGCGCCGAGAGGCGGGCAAAAGGAGACGGCGATCGAGATTGTGGGAGTGGTCGGAAACGCACGCTACACCGAGCTTCGAGAGCCCATCTATCCCACCGTCTACCTCCCGCTCAACGCTCATTCGAATACGAAGGATGGAGCCACTTTTGTGGTCCGGACCCAAGGGCCGCCGCTCTCGCTGGCTGGACAATTGCGGCGTGAAATCATGCAAAGCAACGGCGGCTTTCGCGTCATCGCGCTTGCCACCCAGGACGAACTGGTGCGATCGAAAACCATTCGAGAACGCATGCTGGCCGTGCTTTCGCTGTTCTTTGCCGTCGTTGCCCTGGTATTGGCGTCGGTGGGACTCTATGGGGTGCTGGACTACTCGGTGCTGCAACGGCGGAAGGAGATCGGAATCCGCATGGCGCTCGGTGCAAAGTCCTTCGATATCGCCGGTATGATCTCTGCCGGCGTGGTGGGGATGATCGCCGTGGGCGCAGCCGTCGGTATCAGTGCCGGCATGATGGCCGAGCAGTACTTCAGGAGTTTGCTTTTTGGGGTGAAGCCGACAGAGACATCCCTCGTGTTGATTCCGGCACTCGTAATTTGTGGCGCCGCACTGCTGGCGGCCATGCCTGCGCTCTTGCGCGCGCTTCGTGTGGATCCGGCAGAAATGTTGAGAGCGGAGTAACTCATGTCACTTTGGACACGCATGACAAACCTGACCCGAGCGGAAAAGATCCGGCTCGATCTCGATGCCGAGATCGAGTCGCATATTGCGGAGGCAGTGGCAGAGGGTCGCGATCCCGAGGAAGCACGGCGGGCTTTCGGCTCGATGCTGCGCCATCGGGAGCAGAGCTATGACGTGAAAGTAGCCACCTGGCTCGACTCGTTGCGGGCCGATGTGGTGTTTGGCTCGCGTCAGATTCGCAAGCACCGGATCGCATCAGCATCGGCCATCCTGTCGCTGGCATTGGCGATTGGCGCTTGTACGGCCGCCTTTCGGTTGATCGATGCCCTGTTGCTGCGGCCCTTGCCGGTGGCGAGCCCGGAGAAGTTGCACTATCTAGCGATCGAGGGGACCAATGATGCCGGGAAGAAATTCATGGCCGCTTCATTTGACTATCCCCAGTTCCAGATCTTGCGGGATGCAGTGAAGGACCGCGCCGTGTTGCTCGCAGTTTCCTATCCGGGCCGCATCAGTCTCAGCTTTGGGGGCGAAGCAGAGATGGAACAGGCTTATCGCCAACACATTTCCGGGAGCGCATTCGCGGTGTTTGGGCTCAAGCCTGCATTGGGTCGGCTGTTGAGTAGCACGGACGATGAGAGGCCTGGCGCACATCCTTTCGCGGTCCTGTCCTATGACTATTGGCAGCGACGCTTTGGAGGCGATCCCGGTGTGATCGGCAAGCGCCTTGTGATGAGTGACAGCCCGCTCGAAATCATTGGAGTGCTGGAAGAAGGTTTCACAGGAACCGAGCCCGGGACCATGACAGACGTCTTTGTGCCGATGATGGTCAATGCTTCTGCGGTGCCTAGCATGCGAGTGAACTGGTTTCGCATCTGGGCACAAGTAGAGCCAACACAGACGCGGGAAGTTCTGCGGCAGGCTTTGCAGGCGGCGATCCAGGGAGTGCGCAAAGAAAGAGTAAAAGATTGGCCAACGTCGAGTTTGCCGCGAATACGGGAACAGTATCTGGCTCCGAGCTTGGAGCTACTGTCTGCGTATTCCGGAGTTTCGGCCTTGCAAATTGGCTATCGCGAATCGCTGCGAGTCCTGAGCGTCTTAATTGGACTGGTGTTGCTGATCGCCTGCGCGAATGTGGCGAATCTCATGGCGGCGCAAGCAGCATCGCGAATGCGAGAGATGGCATTGCGAATTTCAATCGGAGCGGGCCGGGGACGTTTGCTGCAACTTGTGCTGATGGAAAGCTTCTTGCTTGCCCTGTTCGCTTCGGTGCTCGGGGGACTGTTCGCATGGTGGGCCGCCCCGTTCGTGGTGAGTGCGATCAACCCCGCCAACAACCCTGCGCGGCTCGTCCTGCCCGCGGACTGGCGTGTGCTTTTCTTCGCGTGCGGCCTGGCCGTAGTTGTGACATTTCTATTCGGTTTGATGCCGGCACTACGAGTCACCGCCACGGATCCAGTCGCGGATTTGAAGGGTGGTGGCAACCCTCATTCGAAGCGCCGCCTGATGTATGTACTGGTATCGGCGCAAGTTGCATTCTGCTTGGTGGTCCACTTTGTCGGGGGCCTTTTCGTTGCGAGCTTTGAACGATTGTCGCAACAGCCGCTTGGCTTCTCCGCAGAGAGAGTGGTGGGAATCGAAGTCGAGTCTCCGGAGGCACTGGGGCCACAGACGTGGAGCCAGATAGCGCAAAAGCTGCAACAGATTCCTGGAGTGGAGGCTGCGGGTTACAGCAATGCCCCATTCCTCGGAGGAAGCAGTTGGAGCGAGGCGGTTCGGATGAATGGAGAAGTGCTGAGCAACGCTCTTTCCGTAGATGCAGTGGGAGCATCGCCGGGATGGTTCAACGTGATGAAAATTCCGATCCGTGCGGGACGGGATTTCCAGCCCCAAGATCAAAAACGTAAAGTGGCCATCGTCAACCAAGCCTTTGCTGACCGGCATTCCGATGGGAAGAGCCCAGTTGGTCAGTACTTAGAGAGGTCGATTGACCTGACTCGCACGGAGAGAATCGAGATTGTCGGACTCATTGGAAACATACGCTATCGCGAGCTAAAAGAAGATTTTCGTCCCATGATGGCGATTCCTTTCTCGAGCGTAGATGCTGACGGGAAGGAACAGTTGCGGCGTTTCGGAACCTTTCTGATACGGACCAGTGGCGACCCGATTCCGATGATTCCTACCTTACGGAAGGAGATTCCGATGCGCGTCTATAACATCCGCACCCAGCAGGAAATGGTGGATTCTCACTATGTGCGGGAACGGCTGCTGGCGCTGTTATCGGTCTTTTTTGCGAGCGTTGCACTCTTGCTTGCGGGTATTGGGCTTTATGGAGTGCTGGACTACAGCGTTTGGCAGCGGCGCCGCGAGATCGCGATCCGAATGGCGCTTGGGGCCAAGAGAGAGGACGTGATCTGGAGCGTTGGCATATCCGTCGTCGCGATGATCGGCATTGGACTGATCGCGGGACTGAGCGCTGGATTGGGCACGCAGCACTACGTACAAAACCTACTCTTTGCAGTGAAAACGAATGAGCTGCACCTGCTGTGGATCCCTTGCCTGACGATTGCGGGCGCGGGAGTGATTGCCGCGATTCCGCCTCTATTCCGCGCGCTGCGAGTGGCGCCTGCCTCACTCCTGCGAGCCGACTAAGCAAGCGCCTTGTGCAGCACTTCGCCCGAGACATCCGTCAGGCGGAAGTCGCGGCCCTGGTAGCGATAGGTTAGCTTTTTGTGATCGATGCCCAAGAGGTGCAGCAGCGTCGCCTGGATGTCGTGGACGTGCATCTTGTCGCCAGTCGGAGAGAAGCCGAGTTCGTCCGTTACGCCAAGGATGGAGCCGGGCTTGAGGCCTCCGCCAGCCATGAATAACGAGAAGGCATCGATGTGATGGTTGCGGCCGATCTTGCCCTTCTCACGCACTTCGCCCATCGGTGTGCGGCCAAATTCCCCGCCCCAGATGACCAGCGTGCGATCGAGCAAACCGCGCTGTTTGAGGTCGGCAATGAGGGCGGCCGAAGCCTGATCGACTTCGCGGCAAACCTGATCGAGCGGCTTCGTCAGATCGTCGTGATGGTCCCAATCGGTGTGATAGAGCTGCACGAAGCGGACGCCACGTTCCACCAACCGTCGCGCCAGCAAGCAGTTGTTGGCGAAGGCATGCTCCGGCGCGCCGGGCTTGGCGCCATAGGCTTCGATCGTGGCCGGCGATTCTTTCGCGAAATCGATCAGTTCCGGACCTGAGGTTTGCATCCGGAAGGCCATCTCATATTGCGTGATGCGAGTATCGATTTCGTTGTCGCCGGTGAAGTTTTTCTCGAGCGCGTTCAGGTCGCGCAACGCCTCGATGGTCTGGCGTTGCTGGTCGCTGCTGACGCCCTTGGGACTCGACAGATTCAGAATGGGGTCGCCCGTCGAACGGAAGGGGACGCCCTGATAGCTTGTCGGGATGAAGCCGCTGGACCACAGCGTCGAACCGCCACGGGGACCGCGCGGACCCGATTGCAGCACAACGAAACCCGGCAGATCTTTCGATTCGCTGCCCAGGCCATAGGTGACCCAACTGCCAATGCTGGGGCGTCCGGGACGAATGGAGCCAGTGTTGACAAAGAGCTTCGCCGGGCCATGGTTGAAGTTCTCCGTCGAGATGCCGTGGAACATCGTGAGGTTGTCGGCAACCTTCGCGATGTTGGGCACCAGGTCTGAGAAGTGCATTCCCGATTGCCCATATTGCTTGAAGTTGCGGCGGGTGCCGAGCATCTTGGGCGGGTCCTTCGCAAAGGTGTCCATGAAGGCGAAGCGCTTGCCCTTGAGCAAGGAATCGGGCGCGGTCTTGCCGTCGTACTTGGACAGCTCCGGCTTGTAATCGAAGAGCTCGAGCTGGCTCGGGCCACCACACATGAAGAGATAGATGACGTGGTCGATCTTCGCCTCATGGTGTTGGACTGCGCCCATCAGAGTCTGCGCCGCAAGGCCGATGCCGCAGTCACGAAAGAAGTGACGCCGGGTGCGATGGAGGGTGAGGATGTCTTCAGTTTTCATGGGCGTGTCAGGAACTCATCGAGGTTGATTAGAACGCGGGCAACGGCGGGCCAGGGATCGTGTTGCGAATCCCGCTGGACGCGGACAAAGCGACGCAGACGCTCCAGCTCTTCCGGGCGAGGCGCGCGGTTCAAACTGATCTCATAACCCTTTGCGAGGATCGCGTCATCGTTGGCCGCAGCGGCTGTCATGCGGCGCGCCAGCGCATCGGCAAACTCCGCGGAAGCCTCATCGTTCAACTGTGTCAGCGCTTGCAAAGGAGTGTTTGAACGGGGACGCCGCGTGCAGGCGGTGGAGGCGTCGGGCGCATCAAAGACCACCAGACTGGGATGCGGCGCGGCGCGCTGGAAGAACGTGTACATGCCACGGCGATAGCGATCCTCGCCAGGCGACACCTTCCATTCGCGACGCACTTGAGTGACTTGCGAGACACCCGCGGGCTGCGGCGGGTAGACGCTTGGCCCGCCGAGCTTCGGCGAGAAGAGACCGCTGACGACGAGCGAAGAATCACGGATGATTTCGGCGTCGAGACGCAGGCGCGATTGGCGTGCGAAGAGGTGATTCTCCGGGTCGGCGGTGGTGGCAGAAGAGGATTGCCGGTAGGTGGCTGAGGTCACGATCAGCCGGTGTAGCTTCTTCTGGCTCCAGCCGTTGTCGATGAACTGCAGCGCGAGGTAATCGAGCAATTCCGGATGGGTAGGCTTGTCGCCTTGAGTGCCGAAGTCGGCCTCCGAATCAACAATGCCGCGGCCGAAGTATTGCTGCCAGATGCGATTGACGGTGACGCGTGGCGTGAGCGGATTCTTTGGGTCCACAATCCACTTGGCAAGATCGAGACGATTCGCATTGGGGCCGGCGTTCGCCATCGCAGGCAGTACGGCGAGAGTGCCGGGCGTAACCGGAGCGCCTTTGCGCATGAAGTCGCCGCCGAGATGCACATAAGCCGGACGGGCCGTGGGCAGGTCGCGCATGATCATCGTGCGGGGTAGCTTGGGCTTCTTCGCTCGCAGCGCGGCCATCTCTTTGTTGAGCCCCTTGAGGACTTCGTCCTTTTCCTGGTCGCCTGGATTCAGTTCGATGTGGCGGCGGATCTTCGCTTCTTCCTGGATGATGTCCGCCTGCCAGACAGCAAACTCCGCTTTCTCCTTCTCGCTGCCGAGTTCGAGGAAGGGCTTGTTGAAGAACTTGCGGTCGGCTTCCTTGTCCACCTCGTCGCTGTTGTTGAAGAAGGCAAAGAACTGGTAATACTCGCGTTGGGAGACAGGGTCGAACTTGTGATCGTGGCAGCGCGCACAACCGAGGGTCAGGCCGAGCCAGGCGGACCCGGTGGTGGCGACGCGATCGGCAACAGCCTCGACGCGGTACTGTTCAAAGTCGATACCGCCTTCATAGTTTGAGGTCGTATTGCGGTGGAAGCCGGTGGCGATCAGTTGCTCGGTGGTGGGGTTCGGCGCCAAGTCACCGGCAAGCTGATCGATGGTGAAGCGATCAAAGGGCAGGTCGGCATTGATCGCGTTGATGACCCAGTCGCGATACATCCAGATGTCGCGCGGCGCGTCGATCGTGTAGCCATCGGAATCGGCATAGCGTGCGATGTCGAGCCAGAGGCGGCCCCAACGTTCACCGTAGTGCGGCGAGGCAAGCAGGCGGTCCACCTGCTTCTCGTAGGCGTTGGCGCTGGTATCGGCGAGGTAGGCCTTGGTCTCCTCGGGCGTGGGAGGAAGGCCGGTGAGATCGAGACTCAAGCGGCGCAGCAGCAGGGCCTTGGGAGCCTCCACCGCAGGCATGAGCTTAGCTGCTTCAATCTTCGCAAGGATAAAGTTGTCGATCGGATTCTTCGGCCAGGAGGCATTGGCAACCTCAGGAATCGCGGCGCGATTCAAGGGCTGGAAGGACCAGTGCTTGCCACCCGCACGCTTGGACTTTGCAAGGTTCTCGGGCATAGGCAGACCGGCGGCAAACCATTTCTCGAGGGTCGCAATTTGATCGGGCGCCAGTTGCTTGTTCGGCGGCATTTTGAGGTCGCCGACATGGCGGGCCGCGTTCAAGATGATGTCGACAGAGGCGCCGCGATTGCCGCCGCGCAGGATCGATTCGCGAGTCTGGAGGGAGAGGCCGGAGGTGGAGTTTGCTTCGCTGTGGCAGCCCCAGCAATTGGCACGCAGGATTGGGCGGACATTCGATTCGAAGAACTGCGCGTCAGGGGTTTGTGCAAGGCTGCTTGCACAGGCAACAACGATCCAGGCTAGAAGGCGTCTCACGGCTGACATCATTTTGTCAGATTCGCGTTACTCCGGAGGGGAATCGTTCGGGCGAGCAACAAGAGGAGCAGAATGCCTGCATAGCTGAGCGGCAGCCGCGTGTCTGCTTTCACTAACCAGTAGTAATGCAGCACGGCGAGCGCAGCGGCAAGGTAGACCAGCCGATGCAGCCTTCGCCAATTCTTCCCGAGAAATCGAATGGACGCGTTGGTCGAGGTCGCAGCGAGAATCAGCAGGATCACCAAGGAGATCATGCCCGCAATGATGAAGCGGCGCAGGGTCAGATCGGCAATCAATTCGGTGGGGTCGAGTTGCTTGTCGAAATAGGCCCAGACGCCCGTATGCAGCACCGCGTAGAAAGCGGCGAAGAGCCCGAGCAGCCGCCGGAAGCGGATGAGATCCGGTTGTCCAAGAAGCCGGCGCAGCGGCGTAATCGCCAGCGAGAGCAGCAGGAACCAGATCGCCCAATCGCCAGTGACATGGGTCAGCTCCTCAAGAGGATTGGGGCCGAGATCATTGTTCTCGAAACGCCAGACCAAGTGAGCAAGAGGGACAAGAGAGAGGAGGAACACCGCGGGTTTCCATGCCGCGCTGCGCCAGAAGGATTTCACGATTGCCAAAGGCAAATTATAGCGCTGCGATTTTTTGGCAACTTTTCCCACGCTCATCCGTATTTGCTCTCAGTCATGTCCTTTCTCACTTCCAATTTCATCCAGAGTTTCCGGCGGATGCGGCGCGCTCCGTTGTTCACGGCTGTGACTTTACTCACACTGGCAATTGGGATCGGCGCAAACACGGCAATCTTTTCGATTCTGAACACGGTGCTAATCCGTCCGCTCCCCTACCCGCAGCCAGACGCGCTGGTCGGTGTGTTTCAGACGGCGCCGGGAGTGCAAATTGAAGAACTCAATGCCTCTCCCGCCACCTACTTTACCTATCGTGAAGAGGGCCGCTCTTTTGAAGACATTGGCATGTGG
Organism: Bryobacter aggregatus MPL3; assembly: GCF_000702445.1. Lineage (NCBI taxonomy): Bacteria > Pseudomonadati > Acidobacteriota > Terriglobia > Bryobacterales > Bryobacteraceae > Bryobacter > Bryobacter aggregatus. The sequence continues at coordinate 3,500,689 of NZ_JNIF01000003.1, read as the reverse complement.
TCGGGCTCCTCCTCGAGCATCACAGGCACCGGAGAGCCCGAACAGGTGGACGGTTTGCTGGTGACCGATGCAACACTCCCATTGCTGCGGGCGCGCCCCGCGCTGGGCCGGCTCTTCTCCCGTGTCGATGACCAGCCGGGCAGCCCTCATACCATGATGCTGTCCTATGGCTATTTCCAGCGCCGCTTTGGAGGGGATCCCAAAATTATCGGCCAGAAACTGGTGGTGGATGGAAACCTGAAAGAGATCATCGGCGTGTTGCCCGAGCAGTTTCGATTTCTGAACCGGCGCTTCGAGATCATTGAGTTGTTCCAGTGGGATCGGAGCAAGGTCTTTGTCGGCAACTTTTCTTATCGGGCGATTGCGCGGCTCAAGCCCGGCGTCACGATCCAACAGGCCAACGCCGACGTCATGCGCATGATTGCGATGCTGCCACAGAAGTTTAAGCTCGCACCGGGCATCTCGAAAGGGATGCTCGAAGAATCGAAAATGGGTCCGCGCGTGCAGCCCCTCAAGGCCGAAGTGATCGGCGACGCAGCAAAGACGCTCTGGCTATTGATGGTGACTGTAGGGATCGTGCTTCTCATTGCCTGTGCGAATGTCGCGAATCTTCTGCTGGTGAAGGCAGATGGCCGGCAACAGGAACTGGCCGTGCGCGCGGCGCTGGGCGCCAGCCGCATGACGCTCACCCGCGAGATGTTAACCGAGACACTGACGCTTGCCGCGCTCGGCGGCTTGTTGGGCGTCGGAGTGGCCAGCGCGGCGATTCAGCTCTTGATCTGGCTTGCCCCCGCGAATCTCCCACGGCTCGGCGAACTCTCGATCGATGCGACAGTCCTTGGCTTTGCTGCCGCCATCACGCTCCTGGCGGGAGTGAGCTTGGGCCTTGCGCCGGTTTTGAAGTATGCCGGGCCGCAATTGCAAACCGCCTTGCGCGCGGGCAACCGCAACGTGAGCGACGGACGGCAACGGCATCGTACACGCAACACGCTGGTGGTGGTGCAAGTGACCATGGCGATGGTGCTGCTGTTGGTCTCTGGACTGCTCATCCGAAGCTCGATAGCCATGCATCAGGTGCATCCCGGCTTCACGCTTCCCGAACAGATTCTGACGCTCCGGCTCTTCATTCCGGAAGCGCAGGTCAAGGACCCTCACGCTGCCGCGGCAATGGAAAGAGCGATCGTCGCCAAGCTGTCTGAGATCCCTGGCGTGACCACGGTTGGGATGACGACCGGAGTCACCATGGACGGCAACACCTCTTCGGACCCTCTCTATGCCGAAGACAAGCCCATCGAGCCGAACAAGTTCCCTCCGCTTCGCCGCCACAAAAACATAGGGCCGGGATACTTTGCGGCCATGGGGAATTCGCTTGTCGCCGGCCGCGATGTGACCTGGACCGACATCTTCGAAACACGGCCAGTGGCGATCGTCTCGCAGAATCTGGCCCTCGAGATGTGGGGCAGCCCACAGGCTGCATTGGGAAAAAGAGTGAAGGAAACCTCCACCGGCATCTGGCGCGAGGTTGTCGGCGTGGCTGGCATAGAACGTCAGGATGGCCCGGATCAAGCAGCACCCAAGATTGTGTACTGGCCACTGCTGAAGCGCGATTTCTGGGGCCATGCGATCGAGATCGACCGCAGCATGATCTATGTGATCCGAAGCCAGCGCACCGGCACTTCCGCTTTCACCCGAGAGGTGCAGCAAGCGATCTGGTCTGTGAATCCACAACTGCCCATCGCGAACCTGCGCACCGTGAAGGAGATCTACAACCGCGCCTTGTCGCGCACCACCTTCACGCTGCTGTTGTTGTCGATCTCGGCAGGCATGGCGCTGCTGCTCGGCATCATTGGCATCTATGGCGTGATCTCTTATTCGATCGCGCAGCGGACTCGGGAGATCGGCATCCGAATGGCACTGGGCGCGCCCGCCGAACTGGTTCGCCGCATGTTCCTCAATCATGGCGTGCTGCTGGCGGCCATCGGAGTGGCTTGCGGCTTTGCGATCACCATTCCACTGACGCAGTACATGACCAGCTTCCTGTTTGAGGTGAGTCCGATCGATCCTCTCACCTATGCGCTGGTGCCGGCTTTCCTGCTGACAGCCGCGGCGCTTGCCGCTTATCTCCCCGCAAGACGGGCCTCGCGCATTGCTCCGGTGGAGGCGCTGCGCGGCGACTGATAGTAGTTTGTCTACCGGTAGAGTGTTATGATCTGAAGCGATGGCAGACCAACAGGCCGAGCTTCTGCAAGGCACGCTCAACATGATGATCCTTCAGGTGCTGCTGCGCCAGAAGGCGAATGGCTATGAGATCGCAAAGAGGATCGAGGATCGCTCTTCTGAAACCTTGCTGGTGGATCATGGATCGCTCTACCCCGCCCTGCGGCGTCTGGAAGCCAATGGCTGGATCAGCGCGGACTGGGAGATCTCGCCTACTAACCGCAGAGCTCGCTACTACTCTCTAACGCCTGCAGGCAAGAAGCAGATCGAGATCGAGCGGAACCGCTGGCGCGCTTCCGTGTTGGCCGTCACTCGCGTGATGAGGAGCGTCTAGATGTTTCACCGTTGGCTCAGGCGCAAAGACCCGATTCGCGAGGAACTCGCCTTCCACTTGGAAGAACTGAAGCGCGAGTTCCGCGAGGCGGGGGACAGCGAGGTGGAGGCCGCCCGTAAGGCGAGGCTCGCTCTCGGCCAGGACGGTGCGATTGAAGACCAGGTGCAGGACACGCACGCGTTCCACCGGATGGGCATGATTGTCCGGCATATGCGCTTCGCGTTGCGATCCTACCGGCGCAACGGCGATGCCTATCTCTATGCCACTGGCATTCTTGCGCTCGGCATCGGGCTGAGCGTCGCGATGTTCTCGCTGGTGCACGCCGTTGTGTTGAATCCGCTTCCTTTCCCGCAGCAGGAGAATGTTCATCTACTCTGGAAGCGCGACAGCCAGGCGAACACACCCGCCGTTGGCGAACTGGCCGTTCCGGAGCTAGAGGATCTGCGCGCGACGATTCCGCAGATCGCCCATGTTGCGCTGATTCCTGCCGCGCTATACGGCAATGGCCGTGTGCTGCAGGTGGGGCGCCAGGAACCGGTACAAATCGAGTCTTGCCCGGCAACAGCAGACCTCTTCCGGGTGCTTGGCGTTGCGCCGATGCTGGGCCGCAACTTTGAGACCGCCGATGAAGCTACCAACGCGAGCCCAGTGGTGATCTTGTCGCATGGAGTGTGGCGGAATCAGTTTGGAGCTCGCCGCGATGTGATCGGACAAACGATCCAGTTGAATGGACTGGGGCACCAGATCATCGGCGTGATGGGCGCCGATGTCGACTTTCCACGCGGCGCCGGTCTGTGGGTGCCCTTGCGCCAGAACACGGACCGCAGCCTCATCTGGTTGCAGGCCGTTGTGCGCGTGCAGCCGGGAGTCACCAGAGGCGAGTTACAGAATGCTGCCGAACGCACCGTACAGTTGCAGTATCGCGATCACCCGGAGATCTATTCCCAAACGCAACATGCCGTCGTCACGCCTCTTGCTGATTTCCTGACCGGCTCATCGAAGTCGCAACTGCTCATCTCGTTGCTCGCCTCGCTGTTGTTGCTGGTTTCAGCAGCAGTCAGCGCGGGCAACTTATTCCTGTCGCGAGCGCTGGTCAGACGGCGTGAAGTCGCGACACGCATTTCGATTGGCGCGTCTCCGGCGCAGATCCTGCTGCAGTTTGGGGTGGAGGGCCTGGTTGCCGCCTCGGTCGCGACTCTCATCGGATCGATGCTGGCTACCGCGATGATCCGCTTGCTCATCCATTGGGCTCCCGCCGACATCCCGCGCATCGAAACAGCGGGACTGGACGGGACAGCTGTCACCTTTGCCGCCACCACCGCGCTACTGGCAACCATCGCCTGCAGCGTTGGCCCGGCCTTGCTGCTGCGGAGAAAGAATCTCGATCAGCTCCTGCGCGATGGCGGAGCACGGACCGCGGGCTCGCGCAGCGGCGCGCAGATGCAGAACGGATTCGTCTTTCTACAAGCCGCGCTCACCGTCGCGATCCTGGGAGTGGGTTTGTTGCTTTCGCTCAGCTACCGCGCGATGCAGCGCACCGAGACGGGCTTCGCCCATCGCGATACCCTCACCATGAATCTGGCGCTGCGCGGCCAACGCGTGAACGCAGAGTCGCGCCGCCGCTTCTATCGCGATCTACTGGACCACCTGCGAGCCCGCCCCGAAGTCACTAGCGCTGCAGCGGTGCTACTGCGTCCGCTCGAAGGCGCGGTGGGCTGGGACACCCAATACAGCTTCGAATATGAAGCCGGAAGCAGGGACCCACATTTGATTACCACCGCCAACTTTGAGGCGATCACTCCGCACTACTTTGAGACGGTCGGCACTCCGTTCTTGAGCGGCCGCGACTTCAATGATCACGATACGGAGAGCGCCGAGAAGGTAGTGATCATCAGCCGCTCACTGGCCCAGAAGGTGCGCGCCAGTGGCCGGGAGCCGTTGGGCCAGAAGATGCGCAGCTTTGGCGCTTGGCGCAAGGTGGTGGGTGTGGTCGCCGATGCCCGCTATCGCGGCGTCGTGCAATCCAACGACGACATCTATGTTCCCGACCAACAGGTAACAGCACCCACCAACTATCTGGTGCTGCGCGGCACCGTGCCCACCGCAGAACTGCTGCAACTGGTGAGAAACACGCTGCGCCAGATCGACCCCACACAAGCCATCGCAGGCGAGGCGACGATGGAGGAACTGCTCGAGCGCAATACCGCGCGGAGCCGCTTCAATGCGTCGCTGCTGATGATCTTCTCGCTGGGCGCTGTACTGCTGGCCGGCGCAGGCATTCATAGCGTGATGCGCGAATCGCTCGCGGTGCGGCGCAAGGAGATCGCTGTTCGCCTTGCGGTGGGCGCGGGACGCGGGCGGCTCGTCGCACAGACAACGCGCAACGCGTTGCTGTGGGTGCTGTCTGGAGAGATCGCAGGACTGGTTGTTGCAATCTCCGTCGCGACGGCCGCCTCCGATCTCCTCTACCGGGTCTCGCCGACAGACCCCGCCGTGCTGGCAAGTGTGTTGAGCTTCATCTTCCTGGTGGCGGTCTTCTCCTCGTTTGTGCCGGCCTGGATCTCTGCGAGCCAGGACCCGCGCGCCAGCCTGCACGCGGACTAGTTCGCCAAGCCTGTCACCGCAAGAATCTTGCCATCCGGACGGAAGAGAAACACATTCGTCCCGGATGGCATTTTCGTTTGATCGGTGCCAACAGCAGCCCAAGAGGCCAGCACCAGCCCCTGGCACTGCGAGACAGGCCCCTTACGCTCCAGAGCAACGCCTGGCATGAAGCGCAACGCAGCTCCTGAATGTGCGACCAGATCGGCGATGCCGTCGAGCGCACTATAGCGGTCTGCAAAGCGGACTTCTTCAGCGGCAATTTGCCGGAAGGCCGCTTCCCGGGCTGAATCATCCGCAATCCTCCAGGCGGCGAACCAGGCGTCCACCACGCTTGCCGCATTCGCGTAGGCCTCGTCGGCGACGGCATTGCTAAACAGGGAGAGCTGGAAGCGCCAGCCTTGCACATGCTGGTCGCGCGGACCGGCTTCTGCAAGCTCATGCAAGAGTTCCAGCCTGGTTCCATCCACGTCCGGCGTGAGTTCGATCGTCACCCGGGAACTGCCAGGCGGAATGGGATGGCCGCTCACGAAACCATAGGTGAAGACGATGCGCCGCCCCTCTTCCAACTCCAAAACTTCACCGAGCGATTCGATTCCATTCCCATGGCGGATGTAGACTTTGCCGCCGGGCCTGGGATCGATGGTCGATCCGCTGCCCCACCATTTTGCCCAGCGCGTGCTGTCGGTAAAGAAGCGAAAAACGGTCTCGGGTGTAGCCCGAATGACAATCCTTCGCGAAAGAGAGTACGGCAGTTCAGGCATAAGACCTCACAGTTTGCTTGGGTCCGCGGCGCGTCGCCTCCAACTCCGCGGCCACCTTCAGACTCCAGAGCGCATCGTCCCACATCTGCTCGAGAATGCCGGCCGCCGCGCCGAGCGCTTCCCGCCGTGCACGGTAGTAGCGATTGCGATGCTCCGTACGCACCTCGACCAGCCCGGCCTGCAAGAGGCTGCGAAGCTGCAACGAAATCGCTCCGAAGCTGACATCGGGCATCGCCTGGTGGATGGATCCGGCGCTCTTGTCCTCGTCCCAGACCATGCGCAGAATTTCCCGGCGGCGGGGAGAAGCGATCGCACGGAGGACACTCGGTTCCATGGCAATTGAATTTAGTTAAAACTAAAATGAATGTCAAGCCCACCTCAATTGCGTCCCAGGCGTCGCCTGATGTACCCTAACGCTTCATGACCCTCGACCTCTGCCTTCTGGATTCTCATGTCCTCTAGCGAGAAGCGCCTCCGGGTGACCAACCGCAGATCCGGAGGCACCCTCACCACCCATGCCGGCATTGCCAACACCAGCGAACTGCGGCGTCGCGGCCTGTTGCAGCACTCCTCACTTGAAGAAGGCGACGGACTTTGGATTGCTCCTTGCGAAGCGGTACACAGTTTTGGCATGAAATTCCCGATAGATGTCTTGTACTTGAACAAGCAAAAGAAAGTCCTGAAAATCCGGGCCAATATGGTGAAGAGCCGGCTCAGCTTCTGCCTCCGTGCGCACAGCGTATTGGAGTTGCCCACTGGCATGGCCGCCAAAACCGGCACCGTGGTGGGCGACGAACTGGATTTCGAAAAGATATGAAAGAAGTGAGCTGGGTGCGGCGCTGGTTCATCCCGGACATCGCCTTCCTTTTAACCACGATCATCCTGCTCTACTGCCTCACTTCCTTCAACGGGATGCAGATGCTGTTCCGCGATTCGGATACCGGCTGGCACATCCGCAATGGCGAAGTGGTGCTGGCCACCGCGCAGGTGCCGCACACGGAGCCTTATTCGTTTTCAAAGCCCGGCGGCGCCTGGTTCGCCTGGGAGTGGCTGGCCGATTGTTCGATGGCAATCGCACACCAATGGGACGGTTTGCGCGGAGTCTACTTCCTCTACCTAGCGGTCTTGGGTGCCGTCACTTGGCTGTGGTTTCAGTTGATGTGGACGCTGGGTGTCTGGTTCATTCCCACCTGTCTGGCGACGTGGATCATGCTCACCGCCTGCAACATCCACTGGCTCGCCCGGCCGCATCTTTACGGATGGGTCTTTCTCCTGCTGGCCGCACTCGCAGCGGAAAGAGGACCTGAAAAACTCAAATGGACTCATCTGAGCGGTGTCTTTCTGCTGGGCGTGCTCTGGGCCAACATCCACGGCAGTTTCTTTCTTGGCGCGGCAATTCTCTATCTCTATGCGGGCGAGGCATTCCTGCGTCTCCAGGCCCGCTGGAAAACGCTGGCAGCCTGGGCGACCGCCGCCACGCTCGGCAGCTTCGTCAATCCGTACGGCTGGCATGTCCACGAACACATCGTTCGCTATCTGAGCGACAAAGAACTCCTGTCGCATGTCGGAGAATTCCAGAGTTTCAACTTCTTTGTCGATGGCGCAGAGGCGATCACGCTTGGCATGGTGATGGTGGGAGCCGGAATCGCGTTGAACTGCATGCAGGGACACTGGGCACGCGGCATTCTTTGCACGGTGTTATTCGCGGGCGCGCTGCGCTCGGCCCGGGGCATTCCTCTCATGGCGCTGGTTGGATTGCCGCTCGCGCTGAGTGCGATTTGCCAGGCGATTGCCGAGGCGCGCGACCTTCCCGAACGGATCGCCAAACTGCGCGACAGCATGCTCCAATACAACACGAACCTGCGCAACTTCGATCGCAACTTCAAGGGCTACGCCCTCATGCCGGTGGTCTTGGTTCTGCTGGTGCTGGCCGGACGCTCGGCCTTGTTTCCGCAGGGCGCAGGCTTCCCCGTGGATGTATTCCCGGAGAAGCTGGCCGCGCAGATTGCAGCCCTGCCCGCCGACGCCCGTATCTTTACCAGCGACCGCTTCGGCGGCTGGATTCTCTATCGTTATGCCGGGCAGCGCAAGGTCTTCTTCGATGGACGGAGCGACTATTACGGCGCGAAGTTCAGCAAGGACTATCTGCTGCTTCCCGAAGCCAGGCCGGGCTGGGAACCGTACTGGAAGCAATGGAACTTCACACACGCCCTGGTGCCCAAGGACAACGCACTGAACGAGGTGTTACCGCTCAAAGGGTGGCGTCAGATCGGAAAAGACGATACCGCGCTTCTCTATGAGAAGCCCAGCAACAGCATCACGCACTAGAAGCGTTCATTAACATTTGAAGGATGGCCTCACCTGCGCTCAAGTCCACTCACCTGGGTAGACCAGCGCGATACCGGATCGACGGCGGCCAGCCAGCACGGGATCCAACTGGACATAGTAAAGCTATCGACGGCAAAGAAGGACTTTATCCTGCCAAGGTCGTCGAGAGAACGTTTGGGCAGGCAACACGATTCCACCGCTGGCCTCTTCCTCCAGCGCCCATTCCCTGCCCTGCTTCAAAGTGAATTCAGGCTCTAGAAAAGGCCTCAGAGTGTCCATATGACAAATGGGCACTCCAGGTAGCCCAGAGTGCAGCTCAACAACATCGCATCGAACTGGAAGCGCTCAAGGTGCATGAAAACAAGAAAGGTTTTGCCCTGCTCACACAGCGCTGAGTGGTGGAGCATCGTTTCGCTAGGCCCACCTCGCGCGTGATTGCAGGCGTCTTCCTGCAACCAGCGTCTTAAAAGCGATTCCAGTCGCTTAGCGCCGCTCCAACTCCTCTAGCAGCGTTTGCGCCCGATACACCTTGCGCAGCGCCTCCAGAATCCCCTGACTCGCAACATGGACGCTCCGAGCCTGCTCGTCCGTATAGAGGTAGCGATTCGGCAAGCCTTCAATGTTGCCGTCAAATAGAATCCCGATCACCTCGCCCTTCGTATTCAGCGTCGGACTCCCGCTATTGCCGCCATGCGTATCCGCCGTAGTCACAAAGTTGAAGGGCGTCTTCAGCGCAAGCGATTTCTTTGCCTCCAGCCAGCGCTGGGGCAAAGCAAAGGGATCCTGGCCGGTCGCATGCTTGTACAGCCCCGCAAAGTCCGTCGACCAATTAACAGCCTCCCCCTTCGCATTCCGGTATCCCTTCACCGTTCCAAAGCTCAGCCGCAGCGTGAAGGTCGCATCGGGATACACGTTCCCGCCCAGCGCATACTGCGCCTGTGCAATCCGCGCACTCTCAATTGCCTGCCGCGCCATCACCCGGTCTTCATACATCTGGCGGTAACGCCGCGCCTCTGGCTCCAGAGCCCGGATGATTCGCAGAATCCCATCAGGCTCGGTGTTCGCCACTGTACGAGAATTGGCAATCCGCTTCCGCTCTGCAACATCCAGCAGTTTCGTCGTCGCCACCGCCTCCTTCGCCACAGCTTCCGGAGACTTGCCACCGAGAATCTCCTTCAGAGTCGGGTTCTCCGGCCCCAGCTTCGCAAGGGCAAAACGCAGATACTCCGCAATCACCGCCTCTTCCAGACTGGGCGAGATCGGCGCCGTGCTGTACATCTCCTGTTCCAGACTCTCCAGCCCCGCATCGCTGTACTCCCGCAGCCGTTCCCCATTCGGCTTCGCCTTCTCATTTGCATAGCGATAGACCCGGCGGCCAATCGTCATCAGCACGCTGTCACGCGTCGGCGTGGTCTCAAACAAAACGTAATTCTGATAGAAGCGGGCAAAGTCCGCATTGATCTTCTCAATCTCGGTCCAGGCGCTGCCGTATAGCTTCTCCTTCTCCGGATCCTTCGCAATCGCCGCCCGCATCGCATCTTCTTCCGCTTTCTTCTTCGCCATAAAGCTCGGATTCGTCAGCCCACTCATGAATCCGGTGAAGGCCTTCAGACTATTCTCTTCGCCGAAAATCTCCTCCAGCGCCACCCGAGCCTCTTCCGGACCGCGCTTCGAGTAGTCCTTCAACACGGCGATCAACGACCGGATCCGCTCCAGCGTCAGCTTCAACTGAACATCCCGCTGGAACTCCATCTCCGCATAGGTCAGCAGTCGGCCCGTCGAGCCTGGATTCCCCGATACAAACGCGAGTTCGCCGTTCTTCACCCCTTCTTTCGAAAAAGGAAAATAAGCGATCGGCCGCAGCGGCTTGCCATTCTCATAGACGCGGAAGAACGCAATATCCAGGTCATAGCGAGGATAGGTAAAGTTGTCGGCATCGCCACCGAAAAAGGCAATATCTTTCTCTGGCGCAAACACGAGCCGAATGTCGGTGTACTTCTGATACTCGTACAGATGATATTGGCCGCCGCTAAACAGCGTCACCACATTGCAGCGATGCCCCGTACTGGTCGAACACGCTTTCTCGATCGCGCTCATCTCGGCCCGGCGCAGCGCATTGGCGGCAGCGGCATCCTTGCCAGCCGGCACGGCGCTCTTCACCTTCTCCGTAACGTTCTCGATCTTCAGCAGGACATTCAATTCGAGATCCGGACACGCCTGCTCCTCACCACGCGATTTTGCGAAGAAACCGTTCTTCATATAATCGTGCTCTTTTGACGAGATTTTCTGGATGCAGTCGGCGCCCACATGATGATTTGTAAATACAAGCCCGTCCGCACTCACAAAGCTTCCCGAGCCGCCGTTATTGAAACGGACACTCCCCGTCTGCAGCTTTTTGAGAAAAGCATCCGTCACCTCAAACCCATATCTGGACTTCACCGCCTCACGCGGAAATTCGTTGAATAGCCAGATGCCATTGTCAGCAAGCGCCTGTGTGGCAAATACGCCACACAAAACCGCAAAAAGCCTATTTTTCATCGTTTTTCTTATGCCTTTTCTTAACGGACAACGCAAGTCCAGTGGTATCAATAGCTTACCTTCACGAAATAAGCCTAAAAACTTTGCTTATGCGATTCGCTATGCAATACTGATAGCAAAGTTTCCCCGATGGCGCAAAAGCTTGTGGACGATGCAGTCGTCCGCTACCACAAAATACTCGAAAGCCAACCGTTCGCCAACTTGGAGTGGGCAGAAGCACTCGCCGACAAGATGCGCGCACACAGGATGGTTGCTGGAACACGACTCGCCTCTCCGTTTCTTCGACCGCACTTCCTCTCCAAGAAACAATACGAACAACTTTCAAAAGCCGGGGAATCGCTCCTGGCTGCCATCGAACGGCTGGAAGGGATTGCGCTCCAGACCCCAGCGCTCCTCCAACGGATGGAGTTACTTCCCGCAGAACGCATGTTGGCGTCCATCGATCCGGGTTATTCCTTCCTACACGTCGCCTCACTGCTGAATACAAACCTGAATAACGGAACCCTGCAATTCCGCAACTTCCAGGCCTCTTCGGCCACCGGTCTCGCTTACGGCGAGTTACTCGCCGACATGTTCTACGAAGCTCCGCCGGTCAAGGAATTCCGCAAGAAGTATACGATCAGCAAGCTGGGTGGCACTAAGTACCTTCTTTCTGCAATCCTCAAAGCCTACAAGGCTTATGGCGGCAAGAAACAACCCAATATTGCCGTCCTCGAGTTCAAGCATCCCTTCCAAACCGTCGACGGCGCTGAATATACAGTACTCGTTGAACTCTTCCGCAAGCATGGCTACCAGACGGAACTGGTGAGCCCGGAACAGTTGGATTATCGGGGCGGCGTTCTTTCCAAAGGCGATTTCAAAATCGACCTGCTCTACCGCGCCTCTTCCCTCCAGGAATTCCTGATGCGTTTCGACCTCACGCATCCGCTGGTCCGGGCCTACCGCGACGGCAAGGTCTGTATGGTCAACTCCTTCCGGGCCGAACTTGCGCAGAAGCGCGCCATGTTCAGCCTGCTCACCGACGAAACCGTCACCGCGAAATTCCCCCTGGTAGAGCGCAAAGCGATCACGGCCTTCATTCCCTGGACGCGCATCGTCACCCATTCCAAGACCGAGCGCCACGGTACCACCATCGATCTTCCCGAGTACATCTCCGCCAACAAGGATTCGCTCGTCCTCATCCCCAACGATTCCACCGGCGCGCTACCCGTCTTCGACGGCCTTTCTACCGAGAAAGCCGCCTGGGATCGTGCCTTGAAACAAGCCTTGCGGGAACGTTATGTTGTCCAGGAACGTGCCGAGAATGTCACCTCCAAGTTCCCCGTCATGTTTTACGGCAGCATGGAAATGCGCGATATGTTAGTCGACGTACATCCGCATATGTTCCTCGGAGAAGTAAAGTCCGCCACCGCCCACCTCACGGCAGGCAATAGCGGCTTCTCCACCATGGAAGGCATCGCCGCCACCTTCTTACTCGAAGGCAAGTAAAGCGCTCAGGCCGGAAGCGATTCTTCCGGCTCTTTCACCGTCTTCCCGATATGCAGCAGCAAGGCTGCCCAGGCGCCGATGGCAACCACATAAGCGAGCAATGCCCTTCCCCCAAAGCTCAACGCCTGCCCTGTGAGTCCGTTCACTTTCGGAATCCAGTTCAACAGCGCAGCAGGCACCACCGTCATCAGAATCACAAAGCCAATCGCCACCAGCAAATAGCTTGGCCCCGCCAAGAGCTTCCACTTACCGGCAGCAGCAGAGGGCAGCAGCACCAGCAGCCACAACAACGGAATCAGCAACATCGTCGCAAAGTGATACCCGACAAATGGCACCAGCGCCACGGCTGGCAGCGCCCACTTCCAGTTGCGCCAGTTCCCGAGCCCATAGGCATCCACCACGCTCGCGCCCACCAGCAACACCAGTGCCAACACAAGGTTCAGCCCCACCTGCAAGCCGGTCCCGACTCCCAGGCTCAACCAATACCAGGCCACCGCCAGCAGCACACCCTGTCCGGCAAATTGCACCGAGAACGGCTTCAGAAAATGCTTCCAATTCATTGCTTCACCTCAAGAACAGCAGCGCTGCCCGTTCCCATTTGCTGCGGCTGGTACATCGGTTGGATGCGGGTCGGAGACACCCGGAATTTTCCTGGGTTCACCGCCTTCATCACATAGAAGTACTGCGCCGTGTCGTTAAAGAAGTAGGTCCGGAAGAAGGCCACCCGGTCATCGCGAAATTCGCGTTGCGCCCAGGAATAACGCCACCAGGTCGGCTTGCCCGCCAGATTGATCGTGTTGTCGTTGGTCACCAACTCCATACCCGCCGGAATCGGATCTTCGATCAACACATACTTCCAATCCTTCGCCGTCACATTGAGGAGCACCGCAATCGAATCACCGGGATGGATATCCCCCGACAACGGCTCCAGCGCATAAGTCGTCACGCCGGCATTCTCACGAGGAAGCAGCCGGTAGTACTCGCGCTTCACGGACATCGTCCCGCCCTCGCTCGGCTTGCGGCCTTCCTCCGGGGAATAATACTTCGCCTGCGCCGACCAATACGCGCGCCCCGTACCGCTCACCTTCACCTCAACCTCATTGCTATCGGCGGCTGCAACCGACGCGACATAAGGCTTGAGCGCCATTGCATCGGCTTCCTGAAATTCTCTCGCCAGCACCTCCTTGCCATTCACCAGCACCGTCACCTTGAGATCCGGCTTCAGTTCCCCGCTCACCTTCAAGTAATCCGTCACGCCATAGATCACCATGGCCGTTTGCTTCGTCGAGTTCCACCACTCGCCCTGGTCCTTATGCATCACAAGCCAGGACGCTGCCTTCGGCAACAACGGCGAGCTCGGCCGCTGATGGCTCAGCAGCTTCAGCGCATAAGAGGTGATTTCTGGCGTGATGTCGTCGTTAAAGTCCAGCAACGAATCGCGAGTTCCCGGCCACCAGGCTTCGCTCTCGTTCTGCTTGGCTGCCGCTTCTAGCTCCTGTGCAATCCCCAGAGCCCGCGGATCCTTCAGCCGGTCGAGCGCCAGCCCCAGGAAGGCAAGCCCATAGCTTGACATCTTCGAGCGCTGCTCCCAAACCACATCGACATCCTGCTTGCCGCCCAGCGCATAAGCGATATAGGCCCGCAAATCGACCACCGCATCGGATTGCCGCTTAAACTCGCCACGCAACCACTTCTCGCCACGCTCAATCGCGTCCGGCGAAACCTCATATCCTGCTTCCTTGGCCTGCTTCAACCCCGACACCACATGCGCCGTCATGAACGGATGCGACTCGTCGGTCTTCCACCAGCCCCAGGCGCCATCTCCATGCTGATAGTCATAAAGACGATCGAGCCCGGCATTCACCTTCTTGAACAGCTCATCCCGATTCACATTCGACTTGATGTGCAAATCGTCGAGCGCTTTCGAGACAATCACATTCGGCAAAAAGCTTGACATCGTCTGCTCCGTGCACCCGTAAGGAAACTTCGTCAAATAGTCGAGCGCCCCAAACAAGCTGCCCGCCAGCGACGGGGACACGCTCACTTCGACTGTCCGGTTGCCGGCGCCCGGCGCCTTCAAGACAGCCTTCGCATTCTGCTTCCCGGTCAGAGCACCGCTCGCACCATTGGAGAACAGCGTTCCATAGGACTTGATCGGAATCGTATATTCCATCGCATCGCTCTCTTCGTTCGTGATGCCCTTCGCCGTAATCACGCTTTCCGCGCCAGGCTTCACCCGCACCCGGAACTCTACCTTCTTCGATCCCTTCGCCTCGACATTCACCGTCTTCTCCGCGCCCTCCAGCAACTCAACGCCCGTCGCACTCAGGCTCACCTTCGTGTCCTTGGCTGAGCTGAGATAGTTCTGCACAATCACCCCAATGCTCAGCTCATCGCCTTCCATCAGAAAGCGCGGTGTCACCAGACGCAGCATCAGGTTCTTGCGCACGATCACGCGATTTAGCGTGAGCCCTACCTTCGTATCGGTCGTCACGCCGCGCGCCGTCGTCCGCCACATCGTCAACGCATCGGGGAAGGCGAACTCCACCTTGCCCTTACCGCTCGCATCCGTCACCAGATCGGCGGTCCAGAATGCCGTATCCGGAAACGCCTTCCGCACCCTCGGGTCGCCCACTCGCTCCGGCTTCAACTGCCCCAGGCTCGGCCGCAGCTTCGCCAGCCGCATCGCCCGCTTCCCTGCCTCGCCCCGGAAGTAATAACTCAACGAATTCGACGAATTCACCTCGTTATAGACATTGCCGTAAAAGTAGCCGAGCGGGGTCTGCGTCATATCCTTCTGCACTGCATAGAGTGCCTCGTCCACCACGCCCAGGCTCAGTTCGGCGCGCGCGGGCTGCCCCTTGGAATCCTTCACCTCCACGTTGTAGCGGGCCGGCTCCCCAGGCTTAAACTCCTGCTTGGACGGCACAACGTTGATCGACAACTCTTTCTCAATCGGCGGCACCTTGATCGTCGCCGTTCCCTGATACAGCTTGCCCGCTTTTAGATAGCTCGCCGTCACAAACACCTTGGGCTGATACTCGCTCTTCACCGGCACCTCGATCGTCACCCCACCGGCGCTCGCCGCCTTCACGGCGCGCGAATCGATCACCGTGCGGCACTCCGTAGTGACCCAGATATCAGTATCGGGAGCCGTCGTCAGAATCAGAATCTTCGCCACATCCCCCGGCGCATACTTCTTCTTGTCCGTGATCAGTTTGATCGTCTCTTCGTCCCCGCCATAGATGCCGCCATAGCCGCTCACCCAGGTCCAGGCCTCGTCCTTCACATCGCGCCCCTCGGGCGTCCGCGAAGTCACCGTGAGAATATAGCTTCCGGCCTCGGGCACACGAAAGCTCAGCTTCGCCTCGCCATTTTCAGCCGTTCGCCCACTACTGGTCTCCACAACCGTGTCGCTGCGATGCCCATCCTTGAAGGCATAACGCTTCAGCTCCGCCCGAAAGTCCCCCACAATCGGCTTCGAATCATAGTCCTTCAAAGTCACCGTATAGCTGGCGGTCGCCCCCGGCTCCACCACATACTTGTCCGCCGTCACACTCGCCATGTAGCTGCCATGGGTCGCGATCACCAGGCCATAGCCCGTCACCTCGCGATTCCCCTCATCCATCACCTTTGCTTCCACCCGAAACAGGTAGTCGCGCGCCGCCACAGGCGTTGGCAAACTGATCACCAGTTCGCCTTGATCATTCAGCTTGCCGGTCTTCTCTTCGCCTTGTTCTCCACTAAAGCCTTCCCCACCGCTCTCATCCTCATCGACGGTCCTCTCGGCATCCTCATCGCGCTCATACCAGGGCGGATAATACGGAGCCCGGCGCACGGTATAGGTCACCTTCGCACCCTTGACAGGCTCCCCAAAGAAGTATTTCGCCTGCACCGTCGCATCGACGCGCTCGCCCTGCACCACGCGCGGCTTCGTCGTCCGGATCCTCACTTCGTACTCGGGCTTCTTGTACTCCTCCACATTGAAGCCGCCATAGCTCTCCATCGACCCCGAGCTAAACTTCAACCCGTAATAGCCCAGCCCCGCCGTCATCGGAAGCTCATACTCACCCTTCACGGTCCCGAATTCAGAAACCGAGATTTCCTTGCGAAACACCGGCTTGCCTTCGGAATCCGTAATCTCCGCCGTCACTGCGCGCATCGTCGGCAAATCATAGCCAAAGGCGGCAGGCTTGCGCAGAATCGCCTTGAAGTACACCTTATGGCCGGGCCGGTACACCGGACGATCCGTATACACATAGGTCGTCATCCGATGCCCTTCATCCGGCTGCAGATTGTAAACATTCAGCGAATCAAATGCGACATCCTTGCCCCGGCTTGCGATCACAAACACGTCCGTCGAATCCGCACCGCTCAACTTGGCAAAGCCGCCGAGATCCGTCTTGAACACCCCATGGGACTGCTTTTGTGATCGGAACTCCACATCCACTCCCGCAAGCGCCTGGCCACTGATGCGATCCACCACCCGCGCAATCGCCTGCCCCGGTTGCGTCTTCGTCAACACCGCCATCCCACTTACGCTGAGCAAGGTATAAGCGCGCAATTTCCCGTCGGTCGCCTCCACCAGATACAAACCGGGCTCCGAAACCGGAACCGCCACCGGCTGCTCATCCCAGCGCTGCTTGGTAGAAACCGTCTCTTTCCAGGTCTTCAGCAACTGCCGGTCATTGAGAATCGGAATCGCGGCATAGCTGGTTCCCTTGGTTGCCGGCTCCACTTTGGGCGCCGCTTCCGTCTCCGTGCGTCCGCGAAAACTCGTGCGGGCCTCCGGAGTAAACTGCGCGCGGACAAATAACTGGCTCTTGCTCCGCAGCCTGCACTTCCAGTTCAGGAACTTTGCAATCGCCGTATCTTCTTTCGGCAATTCCGCCACGCGATTGCCAAAGCTATGCGCATCGCTCAACTGGCCGAGAAAGTCCCCCGCCTTCTCCACCCGATAGAGCCGGAAGTCCAGACTCTTGATCCCTTGCGCCCACATTTGAATCAAGGCCTTCTCGCCCGGAGCGAAGGTCTTGTTCGACGTCAACGCAAAATAGGTTCCACCATCCTCCTGAGCCACGACGGGAACCACCACCATCAAAGCCGCAAACAGCAACCAACGCCGCATAGAAATCACCCCTCCAGGATCTTCCACCGATACACACCCTTGAACGCGCCATTGCCAGGCACCGGCCGCCAACGCGGTTGCGGATGTCCCAACAATTCAGATACGCGTAATTTCCGGATCTCTCCGGCGGACTTTTGGATCGGACCCGTATGATACACGACAAATTTGTCGCCATCAGGCTCAATCTGACTCGCCCCCAGGTAAATCATGACATGCCAATTGTCTGGCTGATCGAGTTGTTCATAAAACAACAGATCTCCCGGCTTCGCTCGATCGAGCGTCGCCCCCACCCGCACACAGTTCTCACGCATCAAGGTCTTTGCATCGGCAAAATGACGCATGCCCTCAGACGTCAGAAACAGCGGCCCACTCCGGGTCCGGATGGCGGGAAGGCCCGGCACCCCCGGCAACACATTGCGCTGCATCCAGGCCGCATCATGTTTTGCAAACGATTCGCGGTACGCATAGCGCAACAGCGAGGCGCAATCCTGAATCTCCCGCGGCCGTCGCCCAGGCTCCACATAGAACTGCGATTCCGCCAGAAAAGTGAACCACAGACGGAATGCCGTGCGATCCGCCGGATCCTCCAGCCGGGGAGCAAAGGCAAGCGCGAGCAAGACAATCCAGTACACTACAGGTCCATCCGTGCCGTGAGGATACTACATCCACCGCCGACGGTGTCACCAAGGGTAATAAACTAAAGCCTGCATCATGAAGGCTCTAGAAAATAAAGTTGCCGTTATCACCGGCGCCTCCCGCGGTCTTGGAAAAGCCATGGCCCTCGCTCTCGCCGCACAAGGCGCATCCATTGCCCTTGTCGCCCGCGATGCCGAAGCGCTCGCCGCTGTCGCCACTGAGATCCGCGCCCTCGGCGCCACCGCAGAAACCTATGTCGCCGACGTCACCGATGAGGCCAGCGTCGCCGCACTCGAAAAAGCCGTCATCGAGCGCTTCGGCAAGGTCCAGATCCTTGTCAACAATGCCGGAATGAACCTGCGCAAGAAGATCCACGAGTTCACGCTCGAAGAATGGATGCGCGTCACCAATACGAATCTCACCAGCGTCTTCCTCCTCTGCCGCGCCTTCGTCCCGCACATGAAAGGCCAGGGCTACGGCCGCATCCTGAACATGACCTCGATCATGGCCCACGTCTCGCTCAGTGAGCGCACTGCCTATTCCTCCACCAAAGCCGCGCTGCTCGGACTCACCAAATCGCTCGCCATGGAGCTAGCCCCCGACAACATCACCGTCGTCGGCATCTCCCCCGGGCCCTTCCTCACCGAAATGAATCTCCCCATCTCCACAGATGCCGAAAAGAACGCGATGTTCCTCTCGAAAATCCCGCTCAACCGCTGGGGACAGGTCGAAGAGATTGGCGCTCTCGCCGCCTTCCTTTGCTCCGACAACGCCGGCTTCATCACCGGCACAGACATTCTCATCGATGGAGGTTGGTGTGCGAATTAGTGCAATCCTGCTGTTGAGCCTGTTTCTGCTCGGTTCTTGCAACCAGCACAAGAAGCGCGTCATCGCGGTGATCCCCAAGGCGACGTCCCACGTCTTCTGGGTTGCCGTCGAGAAAGGTGCCAAGGACGCGGGCAAAGCCTTCAATGTGGAAATCGAGTGGAACGGAGCGGCCTCAGAGACCGACTTCTCCCGCCAGATCCAGATCGTCGATTCGATGATCAACCGCCGTGTGGACGGCCTCGCCCTCGCCGCCACCGAGCGCAAAGCGCTGGTTGCCAGCGTCGACCGCGCGATGAAGCAAGGCATCCCGGTCACCATCTTCGACAGCGGCCTCGACACCGACAACTACACCAGCTACGTTGCCACCAATAACTTCGAGGGCGGCCAGTTCGCTGCCCGCGCCATGGCCAAGTTGATCGGCGGCAAGGGCAAGGTTGCCATGGTCATGCACGTCCCCGGCAGCGTCTCCACCTCAGATCGCGAACGTGGCTTTGAAGACGTCATCAAGCGCGAGTTCCCCGACATCAAGATCGTCGCCAGCAACTTCGGCATGTCCGACCGGGCCAAGTCGAGAGCCGTCGCTGAAAACTTCCTCACCGCCAATCCCGATCTCGCCGGCATCTTCGGCTCCACTGAACCCTCGAGCGTCGGCGCCTCGCTCGCCGTCAAGGCACGCGGCCTCGCAGGCAAGGTGAAGGTCGTCGCCTTCGACGCCTCAGAGAGTCTGGTCGAAGATCTGAAGTCCGGCGCCGTGCAAGCGATCGTCGTCCAGGACCCTTACAAGATGGGCTACGAAACTGTGCGCACCCTCGTCGACAAGCTCGACGGCAAAACGCCCGCCAAGCGCCTCGACCTCCCGGCGAAGGTCATCTTCAGCGAAGACGCCAACAAGCCCGAGAACAAACTGCTCCTCTCTCCGGAGTTGAAGTAGTGCCGATCATCGACGCCTCGAATCTCCGCGAACTCTGCTCGGCGCTTCTCGAAGGCGTCGGCGTCAACCTGAGTGATGCAAACTTCGTCGCCTCCGCTCTCGTCGCTTCCAATCTGCGCGGCGTCGATTCGCACGGCGTCGCCCTGCTCCGCTACTATCTCGAACAGCTCGAGTGCGGCGACATGGAAGCCCACGGCGACCCGGAACTCTTGCACAACTCAGGTTGTACTGCCTTGGTCGATGGTCACAACGCCATCGGCCAACTCGTCGCCAAGTTCTGCTGCGACCAGGCCATCGCCCTCGCCATGGACCACGGCTGCGGCATCGTCTCGGCGCGCCACTCCAATCACTTTGGAGCGGCAGCCTATTGGGTCCAGCGGCTCAACGCCGCCGGTTTCATCGGCATCGTCCTATGCAATGCCTCCTCCACCGTCGCGCCCTGGCAAGGCAAGGAAGGCCGCCTCGGCACCAACCCCATCTGCTTTGGCGTCCCCGGTTCCTCTCCCTTCCTTCTCGACATGGCCACCACCACTGTCGCCGCGAACAAGATCTTCAACGCCCACAGTGCGGGCAAACCCGAAATTCCCGCAGGCTGGGCTCTCGATGCCAACGGCGTCCCCACCACCCAAACCGAAGCCGCCTACAAGGGCCTGCTCCAACCCCTCGGCGGCTACAAAGGCTCCGGACTCGCCGTCATGGTCGAAATGCTCTGTGGCGTCCTCTCGGGCGGCGCAATGGCGAATCAGCTCGGCGGCATCCGCTTCCGTGGAACCAAGGTCGACGTCAGCCAGTTCTATCTCGCCCTCGACCCCAAATGCTTCCTCGATCCCGGCGAATACGAGCAGCGCGCGCAATCTCTCACCAACATCCTCAAGGCCGTCGCCCCGGCCACTGGCTACGATGAAGTCCTCGTCGCGGGCGAAC
Source organism: Bryobacter aggregatus MPL3 (assembly GCF_000702445.1). NCBI lineage: Bacteria > Pseudomonadati > Acidobacteriota > Terriglobia > Bryobacterales > Bryobacteraceae > Bryobacter > Bryobacter aggregatus. Next base: position 3,479,972 of record NZ_JNIF01000003.1, on the reverse strand, counting down.
CCGAAATCCGCAACGAAGCCACTCGCCGCAAAGACGGAATCCCGCTCGCCCAAGACACCTGGAACAGCCTCAGCGGCTGGGCCAACAAACTCAAGGTCCCGCTGCCATCCGTCACCTAGCCGAGCAGATACAAAATTCCTTCAAAACGGAACGAACAACAATTGTGCGCAGATCCGGATTCCTGCAAGCAATCGTGATCATCGAAAGAAACGCCGTCGTGGCAGGAGCTACAACGGTATCAGGACCTCACCGGCGGCATTCTGCAAGCGGAACGCATCAGTAGTCAGGATGGCAGCTTCCGTTTTCCGTGGCAGCACGAGTACAATCAACAGGTGCGCCGGATTCCCGCAGTTCTGCTGCTCTTCCTCTTCAGCTTCGCGCTGATCGCACCCGCATTGTTTGCCTCCGAGGGCGAATCCCGTCTCCCCGCTTGCTGCCGCAAGCATGGCAAGCACGGCTGCTCGATGAGCAGTTCCGGCAGCAGGGGGCCTTCTTTCTCAAAGCTCCCCAATCGCTGCGCCGCCTTCCCGCAAAAAGCCGAGCTCCCCGCGGACTTCCAGGCCCTTGCCCCCACTCCACGCATCGACGCGCTCACGCTCTACAGCCACCCGGCACGGCCCCCGCAGGTCGAAGCAAAGTACCGCGTCTCGCTCATCCGTTCTGCGCAAAAACGCGGACCTCCCACCCTCCTCTAATCTCCAGCCACATCTCTGCCCACCTTTCGATCCTGAGGAGGATCTCGTGTTTCGTATTTCTATTCTTCTGTTCGTCCTTCCTGCGCTCGCGCAGGACAACATCCAATTTGCCAGCATCGGCGGCCGCGTTCTCGACCCCAGCGGCGCCACCATTGAAAGCGCTCAAGTCCAGGTCCGCAACCTCGAAACGAATCTCAAGCGCGAAGCAAGCACCGGGCCTGAAGGCCGCTTCCGCATTTCTTTCTTAAAAACCGGCCCCTATGAACTCAGCATCAGCCGCAAAGGCTTCACTCCGCTCCTCCGGCAGCTCACCCTCACCGTCGGCAGCACCATCGACCTCGACCTCAGTCTGAAGATCGAAAGCCCAGGTGCCGCCGTCCAAGTCGATTCCGAATCCCCCCTTCTCGAAACCACCCGCAGCCAGGTCGCAGGCACCGTCACCCAGTCCGAAGTCGCCAGCCTCCCGCTCAATGGCCGCAACTTCCTCGACCTCGCGCTGCTCATCCCCGGCGTCTCGCCCACCAACACCGGCAGCAACCAGCTCTTTGCCGAAACCTCTGCCGTCCCCGGACAAGGCCTCTCCGTCTCGAGCCAACGCAACTTCTCGAACAACTTCATCGTCGACGGCCTCTCCGCCAATGACGACGCCGCTGGCTTCAGTGGCATGTTCTTCGGTCTCGGCGTCGTGCGTGAGTTCCAGGTCGTCACCTCTGGTGGCCAGGCCGAGTTTGGCCGCGCCCTCGGCGGAGCCATCAACATGGTGCTCAAAAGCGGCACCAACGCGCTGCACGGCGATCTTTACGGCTACTTCCGCAACCAGCGCCTCAACGCAAACAACCCCTTATCCAACACCAAGCTCCCCAGCACCCAAACCCAATACGGAGCTAGTCTCGGTGGCCCCCTCAAAGCAGACCGCACCTTCTACTTCTTCAATTTCGAACAGCGCAATCTCAACCAGAGTGGCCTCATCACCATTGCCCCGGCGAACGTCGCAATCATCAACCAGCGCCTCGCCGAAACCGGCTACAAAGGCTCTGCCATCACCACCGGCCTCTACCCCAACCCCGTCCACAACACAAACTTCCTCGCCAAGCTCGACCACCAGTTCAGCCAGCGCAACCAGTTCAGTGCGCGCTATAGCCTTTACGATGTCAACAGCCGCAACTCCCGTGGCGCAGGCGCGCTCAATGCCGCCACCTCTTCTGCGGGTCTCGACAATACAGACCAGACCCTCGCCGCCAATCACATCTTCTCGCTGTCTTCCCGCACCATCCTCGAGACCCGCGGCCAGTTCACCCGAAGCAATCTGGCGGCCCTCCCCAGCGACCCCATCGGACCCTCGGTCTCCATCGCTGGCGTCGCCACCTTCGGCACACTGGCCGGCTCTCCCACCGGTCGCAACAACAAGCTCACTGAAGTTGCCAGCACAGCCTCCCACCAAAGCGGCGCCCATAGCCTCAAAGCCGGCACAGACTTCCTCTACAACGACCTCACCATCACTTACCCGCGTTCCGTGCGCGGAGCCTACACCTTCTCCTCGCTCGCCAATTTCCTCAGTGGCGCCTACAACAATGCCGGTTACACCCAAACCTTCGGCAATAGTATCGTCTCGCAAAACAACCCGAACATTGGCTTCTTTGCCCAGGACGAATGGCGCATCCACCCCCGTCTTAGCCTGAACCTCGGTCTGCGCTACGATCTGCAATTCCTCCAAGGCATCGCCACCGATCGCAACAACATCGCCCCACGCGCCGGCTTTGCCTACACGCCCTTCGCCTCGCGCCGCACCGTTCTCCGTGGCAGCTTCGGGCTCTTCTACGACCGCGTCCCCCTGCGCTCGCTCGCCAATGCCCTGCTGTCGAGCAACAACACCACGAACTTCACCGCCACCACACAGGCCAGCCTCAGCCTCTCGCCCACCCAAACCGGCGCCCCCACCTTCCCCAACACTCTGAGCAATCTCCCCACCGGCGTGCTCACCAACTTCACTACCATGAACCCCAAGCTCCAGAACGCCTACTCCACCCAGGGCGGCCTCGAGATCGAACACCAGTTCAGCGCCAAAACCAGCCTCAGCGCCGGCTACCAATTCCTGCGCGGCATCCACCTCATCATGGCGATCAATCAGAACGTACCCACCTGCGTCGCCGCGGGCAACAACAACGGCTGCCGTCCCAACCCCAACTACGCCAACAACAGCCAATACTCTTCGCTGGCCGATTCCAACTACCACGGCCTCCAGGTCGCCTTCTCGCAACGTCCCACCCGCTGGGGCCAATACCGCATCGCCTACACCTACTCACGCTCGATGAACAATGTGGGCGAAAACTTCTTCAGCGGCCCCATCGACAACAGCAACATCTGGCGCGACTACGGCCGCTCGGACGACGACCAGCGCCACCGCGTGGTCGCGAGCGGCGCGCTCCATCTCCTCGGCTTCGAGCTCAGCGGCCTCCTGCAATACTATTCGTCGCTCCCCTTCAACATCACCTCCGGCGTCACCACCATCCAGGGCACCGCTGGACGTCCCATCGTCAATGGCGATTTCATTGGCCGCAACGTCGGCACTGGCAACGATCTGTTCACGATCAACACCCGCCTGTCGCGCCCCATCCGTGTCACCGAGAGGCTGCGCCTCGACGCCATGCTCGAAGCTTTCAACCTGCTCAACCACCGCAACAACCTCGTGCGCAACGGCAACTTCGGCGCTGGCGCTTACCCCTCCGTCCCCTCGGCGAGCTTCAACCAGGTCACCGCGGTCAACGATCCCCGCAGCCTGCAAATCGCGCTACGGCTCCGTTTCTGACGGATCGAGGCGGGGCTCTTTCCAGCGCCCCGCCTCCTTCAATTCCCGCTTCAATAAAAACTCCAGTTGCCCATTCAAACTGCGCAGATCATCGTCCGCCCACCGCTTTAGAAGCTCCAGCGTGTGGGCGTCGATACGCAATAAAAAGGACTTCTTCTCCGCCATTCTAGTGATAGATCGTTCCCGTATTCACCACCGGCTGTGTCGAGCGTTCCCCGCACAACACCACCAGCAGATTGGAAACCATCGCCGCCTTGCGCTCCGTATCTAGTTCCACGATTCCCTTCTTGTTCAACAAGTCCAAGGCCATCTCCACCATTCCGACAGCTCCCTCCACAATCTTCGCGCGAGCAGCAACAATCGCCGACGCCTGCTGCCGCTGCAACATGGCCGTCGCAATCTCCGGCGCATAGGCCAGATGCGAAATACGGCTTTCAATCACTTCGATGCCCGCCTTCGCCACCCGCTCCTCAATCTCCACCTTCAGTTGCGCCGCAATCTCTGCCGCATTGCTCCGCAGCGACATCTGCTTTTCCTCATGCGCGTCATAAGGGAACGAGGTCGCCAGATTCCGCAGCGCGCTCTCACACTGCACCCGGACATACTCATCGTAATTGTCCACTTCAAATAGCGCCTCGGCGCTGTCCACAACCTTCCAAACCACCACCGCCGCAATCTCAATCGGATTGCCGTCATGATCGTTCACCTTCAGGTGCGAGGTCTCAAAATTCCGCACCCGCAGGCTCACCTTCGCCTTCGTCAGAAACGGATTCGCCCAGCGCAATCCTGCTTGCCGCACCGTCCCCTTGTACTTCCCAAAAAGCGTCAACACCACCGACTGATTCGGAGCCACCATAAACAAGCCCCCCAGCGCCACCAGATCGATCAGAATCACCACCGCCGCCAACAGCAGCGTCCCCCAATGGGGCTCCTCTCCACTGCTGCTCACTACAGCAGACACAACAATGGGAATCAAAAGCAGTACCACCAGCGTGCTGATTCCGGGCTTGCTCGGATACTCCGTCTCTTGGATCATGGGCATCTCACTCCTATCAAAATGATATCACTTCAATATCAATTTTCAAGCGAATTGGGAGCAAAGCGCCACTCCGTGCTAGACTGGAACTGTTATGCAAGCTGGCATCCACCCCAATTACCACGAAGTGAAAGTCAACTGCGCCTGTGGTGCGAGCTGGGACACCCGTTCCACTGTGAAGGGCAATGAGTTGCGTCTCGAAATCTGCGCAAACTGCCACCCGTTCTTTACGGGTCGCCAAAAGCTGATCGACACCGAAGGCCGCGTCTCCCTCTTTGAGCGGAAGGCTGCGAAGTCCAAGGCTCTCCAGGAACAGCTTGCAGCGCGCAAAACGAAAAAGGCCGAGACCGTTAGCGCCTAGCTGACTCTCGATAAGATTGAAAAAGGCCCACCGTCTGGTGGGCCTTTTCTCGTTTCCTACACTCCCGGTCCGCTCTCGCGGGCCCTCATTTTCTCTTCGCGTTCCCGCTCCATTTTGTCGAACTCCGCCATCTGCTCCGGCTTCAAATACTTCTTGATCTTCTCCACTTGCACGGCATGGATTTTGTCCATTTCCGGCTTGTAGCGGGTCCGCAGCAAGCGATACTCGAACCGGACTTCATCCAGCGTCTCGTCCAGCTTCTTGAGCTGATCGTCCGTCATGTTCAAACGGGTTTTCATGCTCTCGACATAGCGCTGCCGCCAGTCGTCGTTGTTGTTCACCTGAAGCGCTTTCGCACTCACTGTCTCGGAAGTATAAAGAATCGATCCCAATACTCCGGCGCCCACGCCTGCCCCAAAAATGAGCCCAAAATACAGTGCGACTTTGCCTCTTGAAATCTCCACTATCGATCGCCTCCCCACCTCACGGGTTTCGCCTTGGCGATATACCCGGTATCGAGAAAGTGATCTTCACTGATTTCGTCCGTCAGCTTCTCGATGTAGGCGCGCTGCGGCAGCGGCTTCGGATTTTGATACACCAGAAAGCCCAACACCACCACAACCACTGCCGCGGCACTGGCAAAGCCATTCGCCCAGCGCCAGATGCCTTCCTCGCTCTTGCGCTGCGCATCAATCCGCGCCCAGAGCATTGGCATGAAATTCGGCGTCGCCTCCACCTCAGGACAAGCCTGTTTGTATGCGACGAACAATCGATCTAATTCCTGCTCGTGGTTCACTTTGAATACCTCAAGAATTCTTTTCCTGCGACTTATCAAACGCCTTCAGCACGCGTTGCCGGGCTCGGAAGAGCCTCACCTTCAGAGCACTCTCATTGGCTCCGTAGATCTGCTCCAGTTCCTTGATCGACAACCCTTCCACTTCCTTCAGCATCAGCAGGATCCGATCCTGTTCACTGACGCCGCTCAACAGCCAATGCACAAAATCGCGCATCGTCGACTGCTGCTCGTCTTTCCGGCCCTTGACCTCGCCTGCGGAGGCGTCCGCCATCACCATCTGCGCTTCGCTCAAGTCAGCCATCCGGCTTTCTTTGCGTCGCTTGCTCTTGCGCATATAGTCATACGCGGCGTTCACCGTCAAGCGGTACAGCCACCTGTCAAATAGCTCTGGGCTCGACAACTGCCCCAGTGAGTAATATAAACGCAGAAACACGTCCTGCGCCACGTCCTCGACATCCTCTGGCTTCCCGATCAGGCGCCCGACAATCGCCATGACGCGCTTCCGGCAAAACCCAACCAACTCGCTAAATGCTGCCGCGTCACCAGCTTGGGCGCGCGCAACGAGTTGAGGATCGGCGTTCATAAGGGAAGGCGCATCGATTTGCGCGCTCGTTACAATGGTCGCTTAAATTCGACCGTCCCAACGCAAGCCCACGCGAAACATCAGCGGTCCGCCCGTCTGCGGAAACGGCGTATAACCAGTCAAGATCCGCCGCCCCGCCAGATTCTCCATCCCCAGCGTCGCCGCCAGCCCTTTTCGCAACTCCTGCCGCACCGAAAGCTGCAAAAGCGCATAGCCTGGCAACAGTTGCGCATACGTGTTCCGATCGTCTTCAAACTGCAATCCAGTGCTGCGCATCCCCAACGTCACCAACGTGCCGTACTTCCCACTCCGGTACCAGGTCGCTTGCGCCGATCCCTGATGCTTGGCCACCTGCGGCACTCGTTCTCCCGTCGCAAAGCGGGAATCGGCAAACAAATACGACGACTGGAAACGCACCTGGCGAATCCTCTTATCCAGCTCCGCCTCCATGCCCCGAATCGTTGCCGCCGCCGCATTCTGCCGCTGCCGGACGATCGCCGTCGAGCTGCTCGAAAGCGTCACATTCGTAATCAAATCGGAGACTTCCTGATAAAAGCCCCCGGCGCGAATCGTGAAGCTTTCGGCATGATAATCAAGGCCCGACTCCACTGCCCACAGCTTCTCCGGACGCAGATTTGCATTCGCCTGCGTCGTTGTATTTCCTGCGCGAAACTCGCGGTACAACTCATTCAAGGTCGGAGCCCGGAAGCTGCGATAAGAACTCGCCCGCCACCGCCACGGCCCCTTGCCATAGGCCAGACCCGCCGAAGGCTGATAGAAGTTCCCCGCCCGGCCCGCAAATTGCTCGCGCGACCCGAAGAACACCTGCAACTTGCCAAAGCGCGCATCGCCCTGCGCAAAGATACCGCGCTGCGTCTGCGTTCCACCGCCCGTGCGCAATCCCGACGGCAAACCATTCGTGATCACCGTTTCATTGCTGACTCCATCGACATTCTGCACATCGGAGCCCACCGTCCAATTGAAGCGTCCCGGCCGCCCCTTCAGATATCCCCCACCGCCAAATGCGGTCGAAGGAACACTCTGAAAACTCGTCAGTCGCTCGCTATTCCGATCCGCCGCAATCGTCGAAAAGCTCTGGTGGTATTGCTCACGCGAGTGATAGCCGGTCAACCCCAAGCTCATCGTCCCAAAATCCCGCGAATAGTTGCCGCTCAAGGTCCCCAAACCGGTCGAATTCGTCTGCAGCGGCGTCCCATTCGCCCGCTCCTCGGCCAGAATATCGATTTTGAGGCTCAATCGCTGCACGGCCGTCGAATAATCGGTCTTAAAAGCACCCGCCGCAAAACGCACATTTGCGGGCGTATCCACGCTCCCGGCCCGCTCCTTCGGCACAATCAGATATCCGTCCGTATCAAAAGCCCGGAAGAATCCGCTAAAGCCAAATTTTCCCACCACATGCGAGAATCCCGCCGACGGCTGCACCGTACCCAGATTGCCGCCCTCCATCCCGATGCTGAGCCGCAGCGGCTCCGCCGGCCGTGTGAACAAAGCCACACTCCCCGACATGGTCCGGTCGCCAAACAGGCTGGTCGTTGCCCCGCGCGTCACCTCCGAGCGCTCAATCTCCTCAGCAGGCACTCGTGTCCAATAGATCCAGCCGCCAAACGGATCATTGAGCGGCACCCCATCCCACAGCACCAGGGTCCGGCTTGCTCCGGTCGATCCGACGCCGCGCAAAGAAACCCCCTGCGTCGTCGGGTTCGCCGTGATGCTCGAATTCCGCCGAAACAAAGAGAATCCCGGCACCATCCGCAGCCGGTCATCGAGATTCACCCCCGGCGCTTTTTCGATGTCCAGCTTGTCCAGCGTCGAAATGGCCGCTGGGCTTTCCTGCTCGATTCGCTCAAAAACCGTGACGCTCGTCCGCACCGGCGGCACCGTTTTGGGCGCCTCCACCGGCTCCTGGCAAATGCAAATACCCGCTGCGCAGACTAAGGATAAAAAGATTCGAATCATCGTAGGGAACTTCGGCAGCTTCTTGCTTCACAACTGCAAGAAGCTTAAGAACAGTATATGCGTCGTTCCGGTCCAAAACCGCGATTTCGGCCCCTCCCGCCTGAAACACAAACTTCGCCTGCTGAAAGCTCAACTGCCACACCAGAAAGGCGGCCACTTCCACCAGCCGTTCCAATTCCGGCGACCCGCAATCAAACCACAGCCGCAACAATTCGTCCGAATGCGATTGTGTCGCCTTCACAATCCAATCCCCGCCCCGGGCACTCTTCCCCCAGGCAATCCGCCGCCAGTCGTCCCCGTCCACATACTCCCGCAGATGGCTGAATTCCGGATCGTTCGGTCCGGACATACCCGCCGCTCGCTGCGCCACCGCAGCCAGAATCTCATCGAACCCGGGCTGCCCGGCGATGGAGGGATAAACAGCCCGGCTCACTGGAGCCAACACGCGCGCCCGCCGCACACTGAACCCGAACGGAAAGCGAGTCGACAACTCCACCATCACAGGCGCCGGAATGCCCCGCTGCTCCCAATGCATCGTCACACCGAGAACCACCGTCTTGTTTCCAGGCACACAAGGCACAGAGAAGCGTGCGCCTCCCGGCACAACCACCTCCAGGGCAAAGCTAGCCAACCAGCTTTTGCGATTCTCCAGCGTCAACTGGCAGGCCAGCGGCTCTTTCGCCAAAGGATGCGGCGGCAAATCAAGCCGAACTTCCAGCCCCGCCAGCATCAAACGATTCACAAAGCTCGAAATCAAAATCGAAGCCAGCAGCAAACTAAACAGCAGAAAAAACACATTCTGCGAGGTGGTGAACGAAAGCACACCACTCGCCAGCAGCAGCGCCACCATCATCGCGCCCAGTGGTGTGACCTTATGGCGAATCCCCTCTTCCCAGCGGCTCCGCAGTCTCTCCCGCCAGCCCGTGGATTTCGTCCCCATCCTCCCAAGGTAGCTGACGCGATTTCCCCCCGCTTTACGCTGCTTCAACTAGAACACCATGGCCGACAATCGTCATTTCTATCTCGAAGTCACCTACACCCAGTTTTCCTTCTGTCTCCTCATCACGGAACAGCGCGAATGGCGGCTGATCAATGCCTCGTCCCCAGCCGCCTTTGGCAAAGATCCCAACTGGCAACGCGGCACATTCAAAGAGAGTTGGGGCTCGGCGGTCGAGGGCATGAATGACTTCTACACCAAGGACGGCAGCCTCGTCGCCTTCCGTCTGAGTCACATCAAGTTCCCGCCCGACGTCAACAGCACCCCCTCCTTCTGGCTGAAGCAATTCCACCTCGGAGACTTCTGGGCGAAACAACTCGAGGTCAGCGGCCCCGAGGCGCGCGGCACCTGGGCTCCCATCGCCACCGCCGCCCTCATCGGCGAGGTCAAGCAGCAGGCCGAAGACATGCAAAAGGAGTTCCATGAAATCTGCATCATGCTCGGCCTTGACGTCGCCGCCATGGTCGACCCCACCGGACTGATGAACTTCCCCGCCGCCGTCCAGGCCTCCCGCATGGGCGATTATCTCGGCTGCACCTTCAACCTCCTCGGACTCATCCCCGTCATCGGCAAAGCAGCCAACGCCGCCAAGAACGCCCGCGTCATCCAGCGCCTCAGCTTCCTCACCACCGAACTCGAATTCCTCGATCGCTGGCTCAAGTTCTCCATCAAAGCACTCCGGCGCGGCAATGCCGCCGATACCGGCCTCCAACTCGGCCTCCAGGGCACCACCAGAGCAGTCCCTGCCGCCAAAGAAATCAACGGCCTTCTCAAGCCGCTCCACAACGCCGGCTGGATCCGTTCGCTCGGCCCTGCCGTTGCGGAAGAAATGGGAATCCTCCCCGAGGAACTGAAAGCCTTCCAACGTCTCGCCGAGCAAGGCTATTACTTTGTCGTCCGCGCCTGCAATCCCGAACGGCTCCGCTGGCTCCGTTGGGCCCAGAAAGCCGGCACCCGCATCCTCTCCAAGCCCATGTGGATCAAGTGGAAAACACTCAAGAGGAGCCAAAGCTGCAATGGCCTCGTCGGCATCCTCAAGCTCGACTTCACCTACGCGAACGTCATCGAAAAACTACGCCCCGTCTCCCAAGCCCATCTCCCCTCCGGCTTCCAGCTCCGCTTCCTCGAAAACCTCACGGGACGCTTCCCCAATCCCCCCAAGATCTACCAGGTCATCCAGGACTTCAACGCCGCGGGCATCGACGACGGCGAACGTCTGCTCGACCACTTCCTCGTCGACATGGGCGATTCCTTCGTGCTCGTCGACGCCAAAGGTTGCGCCTACATCGGCGACATCGACATCGTCTCCATCCAGCGCCGCTTGGCCAACGGTGTCTTTGGCCCTCCCGGCTTCAACGTCGGTCCCGCCGCGCAGGCCGGCGTCTACCGTGGCGGCAGCGACTCCGCCGAGCTCGAAAGCTTCTTCAATCAGTTCTTCAAAAGCGTGAACTATCCCAAAGGCTACGATGTCTTCCAGCACGGCGGTCGCGCCGGCACCGCAGGCTTCTTCAAAAAGCTCAAGGAGAACTTCGACATCCTCGGCAAAGGCGCCAAGCCTGGTTGGCATCCTGGCAAGGACTGGGATTCCGAAAAACTCCTCGTCGCCGTCAAAGGCGTCAGCAACACCAACGGCGTCGGCTACGTCAACGGCTGGGACGGGCTCCAGCACTTCCACAATGCCAATCCGATGGGAGACTTCCGTTTCGCCAAATAAAGCAGGCATACACTAGAACATTGCCAGCACTCCGCCGTAGTCTCTCACTCTCTGCCCTGGTCTTCACCGGCATCGTCATGATCCAGCCCACCGCGCCCATGCCGCTCTTCGGAGTCGTGCATGAAACCGCCAAGGGCCACGTCGTCACCACCATTCTCATTGCCATGCTCGGCATGATGCTCACGGCCTTCTCCTACGGGCGAATGGCCGCACTCTACCCACAGGCGGGCTCGGCCTACACCTACGTCGGTAAAGAAATCCATCCCACCTTCGGCTTCCTCGCCGGCTGGTCCATGCTCATGGACTACGTGCTGAACCCCGTCATCTGCACCATCTGGTGCGCCCGCGCGATGACCAACATCTTCGCCGGCGTCCCCGAAGAGCTCTGGCGCATCGCCTTTGCCGGCATCTTCACATGGCTCAATCTGCGCAACATCCAGGCCACCGCGCGCACCAACCAAATCCTCACCGGGCTCATGGGCCTGGTCATCCTCGCCATGCTCTACTGTTCCGCTCGCTACGCGCTCGCCCAACCCGTCGTCTCCTGGACCCGCCCCTTCTACGACCCCGCCACTTTCTCCCTCTCCGCCATCTCCGCCGGAACCAGCCTCGCCGTGCTCACCTACATCGGCTTCGACGGCATCTCTACCTTAGGCGAAGAGGTCATCGACGCCAAGCGCAACATCCTCCGTGGCACGGTGCTCGTCTGCCTGATCATCGGCATCCTCAGCGCGATCGAAGCCTACGCGGCGCAAATCGTCTGGCCCTACGGCGAACCCCTCCCCGACATCGACACCGCCTATGTCCACATTGCAGGCCGCGCCGGTGGCCCCTGGCTCTTCCAGATCGTCAACCTCACACTGATCCTCGCCACCGTCGGCAGCGGCGCAGGCGGCGTTCTTGCCGGGGCGCGATTGATGTATGGCATGGGCAGGGACGGCAGGCTCCCCACCGGCTTCTTCTCCTACCTCCACCCCACCAGCAACATCCCCGCCAGAAACGTGATCCTCATCGGCAGCACCGCCTTGGTCGGAAGCTTCGTTCTCTCCTACCAAAGCGGCGCCGAGTTGCTGAACTTCGGAGCTTTCATCGGCTTCATGGGAGTGAATCTGGCCGCCTTCAAACGCAGCGGTTCCATTCCGGCAAAGCTCGCCGCTCTCGGCGGCTTCCTCATCTGCGCCTTCCTCTGGTGGAACCTGGCCATCCCGTCCAAGCTATACGGTGCAGGCTGGCTTGCCGTCGGCATCCTCTGGTATCTCTATTCCCGGCGCAAGGCGGCCTGAACCACCGGGGCCACCTTCGTCGCCAGCAACTCAATCCCCCGCAGCATCGTCTGGTGCGGCAGCATGACATTGGTCATCTGAAAACTAATGCGCGCCAACCCGCCCAGCGCCTCATCCACGCGCAGGATCTTCTCTGCTACTTCCGCCGGGCTCCCGATAAACAGCGCGCCCTGCGGCGATCGTCCCGCCTCAAACTGCGCCCGGGTCGTCGGGGGCCAGCCCCGTTCTTTGCCAATCGTGGTGAACAAATGCGCAAAGCCCGGAAAGAAATCATCCGCCGCCCGCTGCGAAGTCTTTCCGACAAAACCCGGCACATGCACCCCCACTTTCAAGGCATCCGGGGCATGCCCGGCCTGCCGTCCCGCCTCCCGGTACAAATCAATCAACGGACGAAAGCGATGTGGCTCGCCGCCGATAATAGCCACCATCAGCGGTAGCCCCAAGATCCCCGCCCGCACAAATGATTGCGGCGTCCCACCCACGCCCAGCCAGATCGGCAACTCCTCCTGCAACGGCCTCGGATACACACCCTGGCCGGTCAGCGGAGCCCGGTGCTGCCCGGACCAATGGACATTCGTGTTCTTGCGGATCTCCAGCAGCAAATCCAGCTTCTCAGCAAACAGCGAATCGTAATCCTCAATCGCCAATCCAAACAGCGGATAAGCCTCGACAAAGGAACCCCGTCCCACTACCAACTCCGCGCGCCCTTTCGACAGCAAATCCAGCGTCGCAAAGTCCTGATACACCCGCACCGGATCATCGGCGCTCAATACGGTAACGGCGCTATTCAGCCGGATCCGCCGGGTCCGCGCAGCAGCCCCCGCCAGCAGAATCGTCGGAGCGGAATCGAGAAACTCCCGCCGATGGTGTTCCCCAACACCGAACGAATCAATCCCCGCCTGATCGGCCACCTCGATCTCTTCCATCAGATTCGCGATGCGCTCGATCGGGCTCATCGTCAAACCCGTATTCGGATCGGAAACCACGGCTACGAAGCTATCGATACCAACTTGCACAGTGCCCTCTTTCGATGGATGTCGATAAAGAGACGCGTAAGGCCGGGCAAGTGATCCAACCAAAGGTAAAGGAAGTCCCGTGAGGAAGCCACCGGAGTCACAGGGCATCCCTGTGCGATTCGCAAATCATGAGCTGGCACGATCGGATTCTCGTCGATGCTGGCATTCTCGCCGGAAAGCCGGTGGGAAAAGAGACCAGGCTCGCTGTTGCGTTTCTCCTCGAACTCATCGCCGCCGGCGAATCTGAGCAGAGCCTTCTGGATAACTATCCTGGACTGACGCGGGAAGATCTGTTAGCTTGCCGCGCCTTTGCGAGCGATCGGGCAACCGATCCGCTCCCCAGCTAGATGCGGATTCTCACCGCCAGATCCTGACGACGCAGGGTGAGCAAAAGATTGCACCACGGATTGCGCCTCCGGGTGCAGGTCATCTCAAAGCGGGACAAGCCACCCTCTTACTTCGGCAGAGCAAAGGCTCCGATTTGACTCGCCAGCGCGAGCGAATTGGTGACGCTCCAGCGCTCCACACATCTCTGCCCCTTGAATCGAAGAATCGTCATCCCGGTCACCTGAATCGCCTTGCCCGTCCCATCAATTCCGAGGATCCTGCCGCGGTGAGTGCCGGTCAGTGAGAACCTGACGACGACCTTATCATGAGCCTCGATGATGTCGTCCGCCGCTACGCGGGCGTCAGGAAAGGCCTCCCAAAAAGCGGAGTAATAGCGCTTGACGCTCTCGATGCCCGGGCCAACTCCGTCATATCCGTGAAGCACGATCTCAGGGGCATACAGTTCGAAGTATTGGTCGCGCCTGAGTGGGTCAGCAAAGTGAGCAAGCGCCTTCTCCACGATCTTCCGATTTTGCATGGATGCTCCTTGTGTCCCAGTCTGCGCGCCAAAGACCCCACCAAGAATACGGAAGAGGTCCCGACCTTCGAGGGAGCTGTCGATCATTTTCCAAGGATATCTCCCGGCAAACCGCGCAGCATCTTGCGAACACAGGGATTCGGCCCTGGTGCTGCCGCTGCTTGCGCGCCTCCTGCAGCTTGCGTTTGTTCTTCAAGCCTGCAACCGCTGCCAGCCACACCCTGTCCTAAAGCTGAGGTCAAACCGAGAATGAGCCACACAATTGGAGACGGAATGGTTGCTCTCGCCATCGCGGGCGGCATCCTGGGCTATCTATATTTGAAGCACCAGAGCCGGCAAAGGCGCATGGAGATCATCCATGAAGAACGCATGGCCGCCATGGAAAAAGGAATCCCCCTCCCCGAACTTCCGTTGGATCTCGAGCAGCGATCTCAATCCCCCGATCCCAACCACATCATCCCCATCCTCGGCACCGTACTCACCACTCTTTCCACCGGCGCCATGATCGCGCTCTACTGGAACCTGGACGGCGGCCCCTCACAGGAGATGTGGCTCTCTCCCCTTCCCTTGCTGTTCCTGGGGATCGGCCTGATCGTCTTCCACTTCCTGAAAGCGGCACCTCGGCCTTAACTTCCGGTGGATAGCGATTCCCAACTCGTCACTCGCACACAACAAGGCGACCAACAAGCCTTTGCCGAACTGCTCCGCCGGCACCGCACGCCCGTCTTCCGGCTCGCCCTTTCCATCCTCGGCCGGGAATTTATTCCGGAAGCAGAAGATGTCACCCAAGAGGTCTTCCTCAAAGTGCACCACTCGATCCAGTCCTTTCGCAACGAGTCGGAGTTCAGCTCCTGGCTCTACCGGGTCACCTTCAATCACACCGTCAATTTGAAAGAACGAGTTCGCTTCCGAACTCCACACACAAGCGAAGCGGCCCTCTACCGGACGCAAACGCAAGGGCCCGGCCCCGAGCAGCAACTCCAAAGCAGGCAGCGTGACCAAGCTCTCGCCGAGTGCATACAGTCCCTGCCCGAACTCTACCAGTCGGCCCTGCGCCTCTACTACTGGCTCGGCTCGAGCGTCGGAGAAATCGCTGTCCTCCTCGCCGTCCCCGAGAATACGGTCAAATCCTACTTACACCGCGCACGCCAGCTCCTGCATGGCATGCTCAAAGAGAGAGGACATTCCTGTGACTGAAATGGATCCCTTCCTACGCCGTTCGATGTCCGTGCCCATCCCGGAATTGCCACCGGATTTCGACCAACGCGTGCTACGCCACTTAAAGCAACGCACGCATACAAGAGTCTTACTCACAGCATATGCACTCCTTTCGATTCTCATCTCCGCAATCGTCCTGCGCAGCCAAGGCATGAGCTGGCCTACGGTTTCCCTCGCTACACTCGCGCCTCTCGCGCTGCTTCCCGGCATCCGCGCCCTCCAGAAACAACGGTCACACGCTAACAATAATTAATCTGCAGCAGTTAAGTCATTGACCATTCAAAGCCTCTGAAGCCAAGCCCGATGCAGCCAGGCTCGGAATCTTTCGAGCGCCTGTTACAGTGGAGCCGAGTTACAAGCAGACCCCGCCATCCAAGCGGGGTCTTTTCATTTTCCAGCAAGCGAAGAGGACGCAGTGACGACAGAAGAACAAAACGAAGCCAATCTCGCGGCGCTCCGCCGGGATTGCCAACCCGATTCCGCGCTCGAAGAGGAAGCCTTCGAGCGTTATGCCTGGGCCACTCGTCAGGCCAAGCGCTTCCGGCAAGCCGAAACCGAAGCCGAAGAGAGATACAGCAACGATCCCGGCAATCCCAATCTCCTCTTCCAACTCGAACGAATCCTGAAAATGGCGATCGCCCAGGAGCGCCGCGCCGACCGCGCCCTCAAAGCGCTGCGCGATCTCCAGAAAGACCGCTTCGCGGCCTATGAAGTCCAGGCAGAGCTCCACGCCATGGGCCGCGCAGTCGAAATCCCCAAGAGCCTGCCCGTCACCGAACTCCGCAAATCGAATTTACAGCGAACGAACCCAAATTACCTCGCGCAGTTCCTCCTCTACCAAACCCAGGAACTCAAAGATTTCATGGCCGCGCCGCAAACGGAACCAAACGAAGCCAATCCCTTCGCCCACATGGAAATGGACGAGCTGCGAGACTGGCTCAAAGCCCGAGGCCTCTAGAAAACCCATGAAAATCTACCTCCTCGCCACGCTGCTCCTCGGCGGTTGCGCCGCCCGGCACAGCACCAAATTAGTGCCCCCACAGACACGGGACGCCCTCGCCCAATGGCGCACCGCGATCAACGAAACGCTAGCCAAAGAGCAAGCAACAGACCCAAAACTAAAACGCGACCTCGCAATCTCCTATAGCGAAGCCGCCGTCATGTCGCGCTACGCCGCCATGCGCCAGTCGCTCAGCCGGGGCCGCGCCCTCACGGCAATCACCTTTGAAACACTCTCCCTCGCCGCCACCACCGCCGTCCCCATTTTGAACGGAGCCCGCGGCAAAACCGTCATCGGCGCCCTCGCCACCGGGCTCAGCGGCACCCGGCTCTCGATCGACAACAATCTCTTCCGCAACCAAACCACCGGAGCCATCCTCAGTGCCATGGACACCTGCGTCAGCCGCCAGCGCAATCTGCTCGCCACCAAGCGCAAGCTCCCGCCCGAGGAATACCTCATCTTCGACGCCTATTCCGATCTCGTCAGCCTCTTCGCCTGCACCACCATCGAAGGAGCCGTGCAGGAACTCGGCGAAACCCAAGGCGCCGCCGCCGTCGCCCAACGAAAAGCAAAGCCATGATCCCGATGCCGATATAATTGCAGTCGCTTGAAACTCTCTTTCGCCCTCCTGCTCCCTGTCGCCCTCCTGGCGCAACACGCCCAAACCGACGAAGCCGCAGCGCTCTTCGTCAAGCTCTGTTCGGCGTGTCACGGCGACTCGGGCAAAGGCGGCCGAGGCTCCGATCTCACCACCGGCCAATGGCTGCACGGCAACAGCGACGAAGATCTCCGCCGCGTCATCAACAAAGGAATCCCCGGCACCCAAATGCCCGGCTTCCCTACCTCGGAGGCAGACACCAATCTTCTGATCGCTCACCTGCGCAAGATCAGCGGAGGCATCCAAAAGGAGGTCGCAGGTGATCCCGAACTCGGCCGAGCCGCCTTCTTCGACGAAGCCCAATGCAGCAACTGCCACATGTACGGCGGACGCGGCGGCCTAAGGGCCCCCGACCTCACACGCATCGCCAAGTCCACCACCATCGCCAACCTGCGCAGCTCCATCACCGATCCCGACGCAGACATCAGCATCGGCTACAACAGCATCGAAGCCACCACCAAGTCCGGCAAACTCATCCGAGGCGTCGCCCGCCACGAAGACACCTTCAACATCCAGATCCTCGACAACGCAGAACACCTCTACAGCTTCCGCAAGTCCGATCTCAGCAACCTAAAACACATTGCGACCTCGCAAATGCCCAAGCAGAATCTCCCGGCGCAAACGGTCGACAACATCCTCGCCTTCCTCACCCGCTACGATGCCGCCAAGATCGAGCTCCCCGCCTGGCGTCCCCCAAGCGACTTCAACGTCACTTTCGATCGTCTGAAAAACAGCGCCGCCGAACCCCAAAACTGGCTCACCCACTGGGGCGATTTCGCTGGCACTCATTCCAGCCCCCTCAAATCAATCACCCCGCAGAACGCCGCCAATCTGCGCCCCCAATGGAACTACCAGTTCGGCGCGGGCCTCAATGAAACCACGCCGCTCGTCGTCGACGGCATCATGTTTGTCACCGGCCCCCAGAACAATGCCACCGCCCTCGACGCCCGCTCCGGCAATCCCATCTGGCAGTACAAGCGTCCCCTGCCCAAGATCGCCAGCCACTGCACCGTCATGACCAATCGCGGCTTCGCCATCCTCGGCGACCGTCTGTACATGGCCACCCTCGACGCTCACCTCGTCGCGCTGAACGCCAAAACGGGCAACGTCATCTTCGACGTCGAAGTCGACGACTACCAGAAGGGCTTCTCCATCACCCACGCCCCGCTCGCCATCGACGGAAAGATCATTGTCGGCATCACCGCCGGCGAATGCGCACTCACTGGTTATGTCGATGCCTACGACGCCGCCACCGGCAAGCGTCTCTGGCGCACCCAAACCGTCGCCCAGCCCGGCGACCCCAACCGCGCTACCTGGGCAGGCGATTCCGCCAAATACGGCGGAGCCCCCACCTGGATGACCGGCACCTACGACCCGGCCACAGACACGATTTACTGGGCCACCGGCAACCCCGGTCCCGACTACAACGGAGCCCACCGCGCCGGCGACAATCTCTACTCCGATTCCGTCCTCGCCCTCGATCCCCACACCGGCAAGATGAAGTGGTACTTCCAGTTCACCCCGCACGACACCCACGACTGGGACGCAACCCAAACGCTGGTTCTCATCGATGGAGTGGTCCGAGGCAAGCCCAGAAAGCTGCTCGTCACCGCCCAGCGCAACGCCTTCTACTACGTCCTCGACCGCACGACTGGCGAATTCCTGAACGGGCAAGCCTTCGCCAAGCAAAACTGGGCAAAAGGCCTCGACGACAAAGGCCGTCCCATCGTCCTCCCCAACACCGACCCAACCTCCGCAGGCGTCTATACCTGCCCCGACGCGCTCGGCTCCACCAACTGGGGAGCCCCCTCTTACGACAACGCGACGAAGCTCTTCTACGTCTCGGTCAAAGAGACCTGCGCCACCTACACGAGCGTCGACAAGAGCCCCGTCCCCGGAGAAGGCTTCACCGGAGGAGCGGACAAGATCGATCCCAAAATCGGAGAGCCCGGATTCATCCGGGCCCTCGACGCGACTACTGGCAAATTCCGTTGGGACTTCCCGATCAAGACCGGAGCCCCCTCAACGGGCAACCTGGCGACAGCAGGCGGAGTCCTCTTCGCCTCCAGCGCCGATGGAAACCTGATCGCCCTCGACAGCAAGACCGGTAAATATCTCTGGCACTACCAGACCGGAGCAAAGATCATCACCAGCCCCATGGCCTACGCGGTCGACGGCAAACAATACATCGCCATCGCCGCCCAATCGATGCTCATCACCTTCGCGCTCCCCTAGAGCCTGTCATGAACATTCGAGACGCTGACGGGATGGCCTACCCCAGCTCCGAAAGTGATACCGAACCGACCGAAGTGACGCAGAGCGAGCGATTTTGTGCTGCGGGAGGGACAGCAGACGCAACCAAGCTCGACCACTCTGGATAGCCCGAGCCAGCTCTGATGGTGCGAAGCGATGAAAGGAAGCAAGGACCATATTCTGTCTAAATAGGTACAAGAGCTTCCTATGAGCTGCGCCGTCTCCTGACACGCGATTTCGCAGGCATGCACTTCCTCGCCTTTGCTGGCCTCTTCCTCAAACGTGCACTCCCAGCCTTCAGTCAAATGAATGACAGGCGCTAGATGACAGAGAGAACAATTCGCGAATCGCAACTTGCGCGATAACTCGATGAGACGGCCTGACAATGCAGCCGTTCCTTTCAAGTAGGGATCTTCCGATGGGAGGCGACAGGCCCAGGCTAGCATGTGGTCTGTGCCGGTTGTAGGGAAGAGTGGGCAGAAGCCCATTCGCTGAGTGCTGTTTGAAGGAAGCGTCCCGCCTTGCCATTGGTGCAGATCGTGTAGGGTTTTGTGGAGGGCCCGGAACCGGATTCCAAATCGCGCATAGTAGGCTAGGGCCGCCTGCGGGAACGCGATGGCAAAAGTCCGCTTTTCATTGGCATAGACGGCTGAGAAGGCGATTCGCGAATGATCGTCGATGGCGACGGGAATGCACTCACACCAGTTCCATCCTCCGAGTCGCGGCAATTGCCGGTGACTCGATGGGACGGCCTGACAATGCGGCCAAGTTTCTTGAGCGCTGGACCGGAACCGGGGATCCAGATGCTTCTGGCGAGACGGTGCAACTGCGCGTAGCGGACGGTCCGGCAGGCCGTAACGAGTTTGAAGGTTCCAGGTCGCGGAGCCGGTACGGGCGAGAATTGGCGATCCCCCCGGAGCCAACTGACAAGAACAGTGGATGCACTCAACGACGGTCTTCGTACCAACCAGCGTCTGTTAGATCCCTGCCAAGTCACGCGGTGATAACAACCGATTGAGTCATCACATCTAGCCATGGATCTGCGCCTCAATCCCGAGGTGCACAAGGCAGGTGGTCAATCCAAGCACCCAACACCCGATACCGGTCAGGAGAGCGCAAAATGGGCTGCCCGCAGGCAGCCCATTCGTATCCAACTTAGGTCTCAAAACAGCACTTGCTAAAGCAACCCGTAGCGGCCATTCTTTTCGACCACCTCGATTGAGGCGCCAAACAGCTCACTCATCTTCTTGGTCGTCAGCATCTCGCGCTTCGGCCCATCATCGATGATCTGGCCCGCCTTGAGGAAGGCCACCCGCTCGATCTCAGGAATGATGTCGCTCAGATGATGCGTCACCAGAACAATGGTCTTCCCGTTCCGTGCCTGCGCGCTCACCAGCTCGTTCAGATGGATCTGTGCGGCAAAGTCCAAACTGGTCCCCGGTTCATCGAGCAACAGCGCTTTGGGAGTATGCACCAAGGCGCGTGCGAGCAACACCCGCCGCCCCTCGCCGCTCGACAGTTCATCGGTCCAACGATCGGCAAGATAGCTGACACCCATCTCCGCCAGCGCCGCATCGGCGCGCTCGCGCATCTCGGCGGTCACCTCATGGTAGTGCTCGATCGTGACGCTATTGAAGAAGCCACCCAGTACGAGTTCGCGCCCCTTCACATCCCGCGTCGCCTTCGCCATCCAGTCATTCGAGACAATGCCCAGCCACTGCCGCAGCTCATCGAGATGCCAGCGGTCCCGGCCATAGATCTTCAACCAGCTATCCGGTCGCAGCAACGGATACTCTTCGCGCGTGATCGTCTTAATCAGCGTCGACTTGCCGCATCCGTTCGGCCCCAGAATCGCAATGTGTTCCCCATCTTCAATACGCAAAGAGAGGCCGTTCAAGGCCGGCCTCTCTCCGCGGATCACTGTGATGTTTTGAACTTCGAGAAGTGCTTCGGCCCCTGCCACTAGCTCTTGCCCTTTACCCGTGCGCAGGCGTTAGCTGCTCCACTGATGTCCACTGCCGCGCTGCCTTCCTCGATGTGCACGATTTTGCCTTCTTTATCGATTACGAAAGTCGCGCGATTGGCGATGCCACGGTCCTTCATCAGCACGCCATACGCTTCAGCGGTCTTGCGCGTTGCAAAGTCGCTGCCGAGCGGAGCATTCACCTTCAACATGTGCTCGGCCCAGTAAGCCAGACTCGGGGTGTTGTCCGTCGAGATTCCAATCACTTCAAAGCCCATGTCCTGGAATTTCTTGATCTCGTTCCCATAGGCAGTCATTTCCTTCGTGCAACCGCCGGTAAAGGCAGCCGGGAAGAAGGCAACCACCACGCCACTCTTTCCCTTGTAGTCAGAAAGCTGGAAGCTCTTGGAGGCAGTTGTCGTTGGCACCTTGAAATCAGGAGCGGTATCGCCCACCTTCAAATGGGTCTTGGGAGGAGCAGCGGGTGTCTGCCCCTGTAGCATTGCGGCGGCGCCCACGGCGCCTGCGGTCAGTACAACATCACGGCGTTTCATATTCACTCCTTGCGTCATCGGATACCGATGCGATATCCCATAATGAGAATTATGTCAGACCCCCGTTACCCGATCGGCAAGTTCAGCTTTGTCCCCGTTTCCGATGAATCCGCGCGCCAGGCCACCATCGCCGAGATCCGCGATCTCCCCAAGCACCTGAAGGCTGCCGTGGCCGCTGTGCCGGCCGACAAGCTCGACACTCCCTATCGCGAAGGCGGCTGGACCATCCGGCAGCTCATTCACCATATCGCCGATTCGCACATGAATGCCTTCATCCGCTTCCGGCTGGGCCTCACCGAAGACGCGCCGATGATCAAGCCCTATAACGAGAAACTCTGGGCCCTGCTCCCCGACGCTTCACTGCCCGTCGAGCCCTCGATCGCCATTCTTGAAAACCTGCACCACCGTCTCACCGTCCTGCTCGAACTCACTCCAGCCGACGCCTTCACTCGTGAAGTCGTCCACCCGGAGAACGGAACCATGACCCTCGACCGTCTACTGCAACTCTACGCCTGGCACGGGCTCCATCACGTCGCCCACATCACCAACGCTCCCGTCCACTAGTTCCCGTAGCCGGGCTGGTCGATTTTCACCTCGGTGAACTTCTTGGCATACTTGGCGACGTCTTTGCGAATCTTCGCGGCGTCGCCAATCAAAACATAAACTAACCCTTCTGTTTTGTAATATTTCCGGGCCGTATCGTTTGCTTTTTCGAGGTTAATCGAATCCATCCGCGAGATGAAGTCGTCCACCTCGCCCCGGTTCAACCCATATACCTCCATGTCCGTCAGCACCGTCGAAAGCTGGTCAGCCGTCTCAAGGCTCCGCGTCGGATACTCCCCCTTCACATACGCCTTCGCACTGGCCAACTGTTCCGCATTGATCCCGCTGCTCTGCAGCTTCTCCAACTGCTTTAAGGCAAGATCAATCGCCGGCACCGTCGTTTCCGTCTTGGTGAAAGTACTGATGTAGATTGCGCCCGGAAGCCGATCCATTTGCACGATGCTATTCGCTCCATAGGTCAAACCGCTATCGACCCGCAGCGCGTCGTTCAGCATCGAAGTGAAGCGTCCGCCAAACAGCGTATTCACCAGCTCGAGAGCAGTCCGGTCCGCACTCGTCCGGTCAATCCCCGGCTGCGCGATTGCGAAGTAGGTCTGCGTTGCTCCCGGCAGATCCACCAGCAGCAGCCGCGATTCCTTGCCCGCCACCACCACATCGGGCTTCTTCCACTCATAGGCACTCCCCGCCGGAAACTTCCCAATCAGGCTCGTCATTTGCTCTCGCATCGTCACCGGATTGAAGTCCCCCGCCACCACGACGACAATGTTTTTGCCCACATAGTTCTGCTTCCAGAACCCAAGCACGCTCGCCCGCGTCACCTTGGCCAAGCTCAACTCGTCTCCATTCATCGACCGGCCATAAGGATGTTCCTTGCCAAAGTAGAAGGCCGGAAAGTACTCCCGCAAGGCGCGCTGTGGCTGATCCTTCACCACCTTCACCGCATCGATGCGCTGGGCAATCAATTTCTTTAACTCCTCATCGCTAAACGACGGATGCAAAAGGAGATCCTCGAGCAACACCAAGGCTTTCGCATTGTCCTTTGCCAGGTACTCCATTTGGAAGGACGAGAACTGCTGCTGTGCTCCGGCCTGGACTTCGATCCCCATCTGATCGAGATCGAGACCCACCTTTTCTCTCGAACGGCTCTCCGTCCCCTGTGTCAACATGCTCGCCGTGATCATGGCGAGGCCCTGGAGGCCCGGCGGGTCTGCCTCTGCCCCGCCCTTCACTGCCATGCGAACGCTCACCAGCGGCAACTCCTTCTTTGGCATCAGAATCAGCACCGCACCATTCGGCAGCACCACGCGCTCAAAGGCCGGCATCTTGATTTGCGCCGCTAGACTCGCAACTAGAAGTAGACTCAGAATGATTGCCCGCATCTTATTGATCCTTCACCGGTACCAGCTCCGCGACGGTGCGGTTTCGGGCCATAAAGTACTTCGCCGCCACCCGTTCGATGTCTTCGGGCGTCACAGCCGCAATCCGCTTGTCGTAGTCGAACAGCTTCTCATAGCCGCCGAAGTAGATATCGTATTGACCAAGTAGATTCGCTTTTCCTGCTATCGTCTTGAGCTGTCGATAGAAACCGGCCAAGATGAGGTTGCGCGCCTTGTCGAGTTCCTGCGCACTCACCTTCTCCGTCTTCAGGCGGTCCAGCTCTTCATAGATCGCCGCCTCCACCTTCGCCACCGGCACGCCGCTCCGTGGCTGGGCAAAGATCGAGAACAGCCCCGGATCGAGCTGCATCGGGTTCTGCGCATTCACTTGCAGGGCCAGCTCTTCCTTATCGATCAGACGGCTGGTGAGGCGCGCACTCTTGCCGGCGCTGAGCAGTGCCTCGATCACCGCCAAAGTAGGAAAGTCGGGACTATGCGAGTCGCCGACGTGATAGCCCAACAGCAACATCGGGAGTTGTGCGTTCTTCTCCAGCTTCACCCGGCGTTCACCTTTCTGCTCGGGTTCCTTGGTCCGCACCGGAGGAGGAGGGTCTTGGGATGGAATGGGTTCGAGGTATTTTTTCGCGAGCCCCATCACCTCTTCAAAGCTTGCCGCGCCCACCACAACGAGCGTGCAGTTGTTCGGCGCGTAGCCCATCTTAAAGTGACTCTTGAGATCGTCCATGGTCCAAGCTTCAATGTCGCTGGGCCAGCCGATGACACTCCACTGGTAAGGATGCGCGGTGTAGGCAGCCGCGCCCAGTTGCTCACTGAGAGCACCAATATTGTTGTTATCTACACTCAGGCGGCGCTCACTGTAAACAACCTCACGTTCGCTCTGCACGATCTTGGGGTCGAAGGCCAGATCGCGAATCCGGTCGGCTTCCATATCGAAAGTCACCTCGAGTGCCGTATTCGGAATGAAATCTGTATAGACGGTCAGGTCTTCACTCGTGTAGGCGTTATTCCGGCCGCCGTTCTTCTCCATCACGATGTCGAACTGCTTGGGGCCGTACTTCTTCGCCCCGTTGAACATCATGTGTTCAAAGAAGTGGGCGAGACCGGTTTTGCCGGGCACCTCGTTCCGGCTGCCAATCTTATAGAAGAGGTACATCGCGATATTGGGAATGTCCCGGTCCTCTTCGACAATCACCTTCATCCCGTTCGCCAGCTTGCCGGTTTTAATGGAGACAGGCTCGACCGCATTGAGGATAAGAGCCATCGCTCCAATACCGGAGAGGAGTTTTCTCACCCCTTAATTGTAGGCTGAGCTAGCACTTTCGTCCCCCGTCGGCCAGTTGGTTCCGGACGGACATTGTTCGCGCGCCACGCTTCCATCGGAGGCCGATTGTTTCCAACAAAATTCCGGCGATTGTTGTAGTACTGAGGGATCATCCTAGCGGCAGCTCATTCCCAAAATGAATAGAAGAGACTTCACTCCAGCCAATCGCATCCAACGAAGCAGTGATTCCCTATTCGATTCTTGATCTCTGCCCGATTCCCGCTGGTTCGACTGCCGCGGCTGCGTTCCGGAATTCATTGGAGTTGGCCCAGCACGCCGAGGCGCTTGGCTATCATCGCTACTGGCTGGCCGAACATCACAATATGCCGGGAATCGCCAGCGCCGCCACTTCCATTGTGATCGCGCACATCGCTGCCGGCACCAAAACAATCCGGGTGGGTTCGGGAGGCGTCATGCTTCCCAATCATTCGCCGCTCGTCATCGCCGAACAGTTTGGTACTCTCGCCTCCTTATTCCCTGGACGCATCGATCTCGGCCTGGGCCGCGCTCCAGGCACCGATATGTTGACCGCTCGCGCCTTGCGGCGTTCACTGACCCACCCGGAGAATTTTCCCGATGACGTCGCCGAACTGCAAGCCTGGTTCCTCGAACCGGAGCCGGGTCAGAAGGTACGAGCCGTGCCCGGAGCAGGTCTGGAGGTGCCGATCTGGTTGCTAGGTTCCAGTCTCTATAGCGCGCAACTTGCGGCCGAGATGGGTCTGCCCTTTGCCTTTGCCTCGCACTTTGCGCCCGCTGATCTGCGAGAAGCCTTACGCGTGTACCGGAGCCAGTACCGGCCTTCTGAGGAGCATCCCAGGCCTTACGCCATGATTGGAGTGAATGTGGTGGCTGCCGATACAGATGCACAGGCGCGCTATCTGTTTACTTCGGTGCAACAAGCCTTTACCAATTTGCAGCGTGGGCGGCCCGGCCAGATTCCTGCTCCGATCGATCAGATGGATCCATATTGGACGCCGGAAGAACGGGTGCGGGTGAACCAGATGCTGGCGTCCTCAGTTGTTGGGTCTCCGGAAACAGTGCGAGTTGGTCTCGCCAAGATTGTCGAGACCTATCAGCCGGACGAACTGATTCTCACGGCCCACATCTATGAACAAGCAGCGCGGCTACGATCCTTCGAGTTGATCGTTAGAACCCGGAACGAGCAGTAAGTCCCTCTCGCTGCGGGTCCCGTCGGACTCATCAATCAAAACATGATCCAGTATGGATGTTTTCCAACGGCCTGTACCGCTACAACTAGCGCAGGCGTTGGAGAAATTGAGAACGACGACAGACACCAAAGCCCACCAGCAGCATCGCCACCAAACCGGCGGTCGCCGGCTCCGGAACATTCGACAGCGTAAAGACGCGAACTTCATCGATCGTTAGGCGCGAGGTGGTGGATTTGATGGTGAGTTTGCTGTCGCTGTCAAAGCGGATCGAATCTTCTCCGAGCAGCAGTTCCAAGCCACGCAGAAACTGGATATTGGAATAGGTGTTCGCCGGGTTCCCGTATTGGTCCGTATCTCCAGGGCAGACGGTATTCGGAATCAGACAGGTGCTTCTTCCCGCAACGCCGAGGATGGGAGCACCGAAGTCAAAGGAAGCAGTCTGTTGGCCGAGGAGCAGGCTGCTGCGATTGAAGTGGATCAGCCAGACATCGACAACCGTACCCGCCGGAATCACAGTGAGATCGCCTGGCCAGTAATTGTTGTAGGTGGTTCCAATATCAAGGGTCTCAAGCGTCACAGCGTTCGGAAGAACATAGAAGCTCCGTTCCGGAATCAGAAAGACTTTGCTATTCGAGTTCAAACTTCCAATTTGCAGATCCACAGGGGAGGTGACAATCTCTACATTCGCCGATGTAGTCAGGGTCGCAAAGAGCGATGCCGTTGCAAGAATGAGGAGCGAGAGTACTTTTTTCATTGGGGAACCTTATGTCTTAAGACACACTGCGAGTCTGATCATAACCGATAGAATATCCACGAGAATGAAACTTTTCACCGCTTTTGTACTAGCACTGACAGCCTATGCTCAGCCACCAACCATGGAGGTGAGACGAGCGAGCCAGAAGATCGTTGTCGATGGAAAGCTGGACGATCCTGCGTGGAAAGACGCACAAGCAGTAACATTCCAATTTCCTTGGGACAAGCAGAAGGGGGCAAAGCAGAAGACCACGGCCCGTCTGCTTTGGGATTCGCAATACCTCTATATTTCCTACGATTGCGAAGACAACGACCTCACCGCTCACTTTGAGAAGCGTGATGATCCTACCTATCGCGATGATGCTGTCGAAGCCTTTATCAATCCCCGTCCTTCCCAAACCGATGTGTACCTGGGGCTGGAGATGAATGCCAAAGCAACCCTCTATGACTACGTGTATTTCCAGAGCCGCTACTTGCTGAAGCGCCTCAATCTCGAAGGCGTACAACTGGCGACACATCTCCGAGGGACGCTGAATGCCAGCGGGGATCGAGACGAGGGCTGGAGCCTGGAAGTGGCGATTCCCTTCACTGAGTTTGAGGGCATCGGCGATGGAAAAGTACCACAGCCCGGCGACAAGTGGGCCCTGAACCTAAACCGTTGGGACGGTACAGAGCCCGAGAGGCGGCTGAGCCAGTGGAGCAACTCGATGCTCCCGGAGCCGAATCCTCATCAAGCAAAACAATTCGGAACAATTGTGTTTGTGACTACTGCACCCAAACCGTAACCTTGCCGGTGGAACGGTTTGGACCAACCTGGACGATTATGCTGTTCTGCCCTGAGACTGTTGCCGAAGGGAGCTGTACGTTCATCTGAACCACGCCCTGCACCAGACCAGGAGCGTTCCCCGCGTAGTGGACTGTTGCTGGTTGGTTGTGGATCGAGACCAGAGTTTGCTGGTGCAAGCTCGAAATGCCCGTAGATACTTGTCCTGCAATACCATCAGGAGTCATTGAGCCTGCTCCCGTCAGATAGAGCACGATGACAGAACCTTGCGCCGCCGGATTCGACTGGGTGTTGACGGAGCCGTTCTGGTTCAAGATGGCTCCTGGACCTTCGCCGCTTCCGTTCACGGTGAAGAGTCCGGGCTTGGAAGAGACGACCGGGAGTAAGAAGGGCGCAGACTGCTGGCCTTGGTATTCAACCACAACGCGGACCGAGGTCTTGGTCGCGAGGGTATAGGGTGCAATGACGCTGAGTTGGCCGTTGCCAGTATAGATCAGAGGAGCAGGCACGCCATCGAAGAGTACTCTTGTGCCAGCTAGCTCGGCCGGGACAAGATTGTCGATCAGGGTAAAACTAGTGAGAGTCGCGGGCCCGAATTGGGCGCCGAAGAGCGTGAGCAACTCTCCGGGAGCGATGCCGTTGGCGGCGTAACTGGCGGCGCTGGTGATAGCCGCCAGGATGGGAGAGGCGAGCGGCGCGACACTGACAGAGAAATATGCGCTGGCGGTGGAACCATTCGAGTCCGTCGCCTTGACGGTAAAGAAGTAGGGCGCGGGGGTGGTTGGGATTCCAGTGAGTTGGCCGGTGCCTGCGTCAAGCGTCAGTCCAGGGGGCAGCGATCCGGATTGGAGGCTCCAACGATACGGGGACTTGCCGCCTTCCGCATTGAGAGTCTGGGTATAGGGTTTCAGCGCCGTACCGCCTGGAAGGCCGGGAGTGGTGATCGCAAAGCTGGTGCGGGCGACCTGCACGCTGAGAGCGAGATTGCTACGGAAGCCATTGGCCGCCTCGGCGATCAGGCCAAAGGTGTAGTCGCCTGCGGTGGCCGGAACTCCACTGAGAGTTCCGTTGGCATTGAGCGTGAGGCCGGCCGGGATCTCGCCGAGAGCGCTGCCGTGAAGCGAGTAACGGAAGGGTGCGTTTCCGAGCGTACCAGCGGGAACTGGAACAGAGTAGGCCGCTCCCACTGTTGCAGGCGGGAGAGCCGTTGCAGCGGTGATCGGAATCGTCAGAGTGGAATCCGTGTACAGATTGTCCGCGTCCGTGACTCGTAGGGTGACGCGATAAGTTCCCGGAGCAAGAGATGCACCCGTGATGCTACCGCTGCGATCGAGGTTCAATCCAGGGGGAAGACTCCCAGCACTGATGGACCAGACATAGGGCGTCTTGCCTCCGCTTGCGGAGGGAGCGAAAGAATAAGGGAAGAAGAGCAAGCCACCCGGAGGCGCAAAGGCGCTGATGGTGGGAGGCGCGACAGCCGCAGCGATCTCGATGGTAAAGCTGGCCTCGCCGCTCTTTGCCGTTGTGTCGGAGACGCGAATCTGGAAGGAATAAGAACCTGCAGTTGCCGCAGTTCCGCTGATGGCGCCATTACCATTCAAGAACAATCCTGGCGGAAGACTCCCGGCGGACACAGAGAAGGTGTAAGGACCAGTGCCGCCCACAACACTGAGAATCTGACTGTAAGTCCGTCCGGTGGAGCCTGCCGGTAGGGAAGTTGTCGTGATCGTCAGACCACCTGCTTCGATGAAGAGAGTAAAGCTTGCTTGGGTGGAAAGTTGTCCTGCATCCTGGACCCGCACCGTAATGGGATAATTCCCTGCGACCTGCGGAGTGCCGGAGAGGAGACCGTTGCTCGCAAGAGTGAGGCCCATTGGGAGTTGGCCAGCCGAGGCGGACCACAGGTAGGGAGCGGTTCCTTCCCTAGCAGTGAAGGTCAAAGAGTAGGGCTTACCAGTTTGTCCAGCAGGGATTCCAGAAGTGATGATGATGGGAGCAGCACTCGCAACAGTGAGGCTGAAGGATGCATTGACGGTAATGCCGGTGGCGTCGCGCATCTGGATTCCGAAGCTGGAGACACCTGTTGCCGTCGGTGTTCCAGAAAGCAGCCCCGCAGGAGAGAGGTTGAGGCCAACAGGGAGTGCTCCGGTGAGCAGCGAATAGAAATACGGCGCAGTGCCACCAGAGCCGTTGAAGGTGTAGCTGTAGGGTTGGTTCATTTGCGCAACGGGCAAGGTAGCAGAAATGAGTGTAGGTGGGTTCTGCGCAATCGTAATGGTGAAGGGGCTGCGGATGCTCGCACCGCTAGCGTCGGTCACTTGTACGGTAAAGGAAAAGCTGCCCGACTGTTGCGGCGTTCCAGAGATCAGACCTGCACTCGACAGAGTGAGTCCAGGAGGAAGAAACCCGGAATTGATTGTGGACAACAGTTCAAATCGAAGTGGATAAGAACCGCCTGCCACGCTCAGTTCCTGTGAGTAGAGTTGATTCAATTTCCCAGTGGGCAGCGCGGTCGTGCGAAACGAAAGATTGCTGGCGATCACCTGCAAAGTGAGGAAAGCTGACGAAGAGCTGCCCGCAGAGTCTTGGACTCGGACACTGAGCGTCACAGCATATCGGCTCAAGGGGGTGCCGCTCAGCAATCCAGACCGGCTCAGCGTCATACCGGGAGGAAGCGGAGAATCCGTAGAGAAGGAATACGGCGCTACTCCTCCTGTTGCACTGAGTAAGTAGGAGTACGGCGTATTTGCGGTGGCATCCGGCAAGCTCGTTGTGGTGATCGAGACAGCCCCGCTTGTCTGCCCGCCAACAACGTAGGGATAGTTTTGTTGCACGGTCGCGCCCGCAGCATCGCGAACTTGAATCGTGACCTGACCCGCCCCAGGATAAGTTGGAGCACCAGAGATCAGCCCATAAGGATCGAAAGTCAATCCATTTGGCAAGGCCCCGACTGCCTGTGTGTAGATGTATGGCGGAACGCCTCCGACCGCATTGAGTTGGATGGATACCCACTGGCCCACACGGAATTCAGGCAGAGGGACAAGAGGAAGGGCAAGGGCTGCGTTCGATTGACCTACGTCTAAGAAAAGAGTTTCCATCGAATTCGCAGGATCCGAAACACGAACGGTGAAGGCATAAGTACCCACGACATTTGAGGTCCCCGTGAGCATCCCATTAGAGGCAAGGGTAAACCCACCTGGTAAGCGTCCACTGATTTGCTGAACCGAATAGGGTGAAGATTCCGCGCGGAGGACACTCGAAGAATAGAAATTGCCAGTAATAGCTTGTGGCAGTTGAATCTGCAGGATGGATCGCTCTACATTCAAGGTCACGGAGCCACTAGCCACAGCGTTATTGGCGTCGGCTGCTCGAACAGTGAAATTACTGCTTCCTTCCTTCGTTGGCGTGCCCATGATGCGTCCATCTGGCAATAGGTACAATCCGTCCGGGAGTGCACCGCTGGTGATGGAGTAGGTGTATGGCGGCATTCCATTCTGAGCACTCAATTCCGCAAAGTAAGAGACATCCACTCGAGCGGTAGTGAGCGTGGTGGGACTGAAAGTAAACGCGGCCGAACCCACATTCACCGTATAAGTACGCGCCACCGAATTTTGTGAAATGTCCTGCGCGATGGCGGTGAAGGCGTAGGTTCCAGCAGTCGTCGGGCCCCCCTGTAAACGCCCATTTGCATTCACCAATCCCGGCGGCAAAGTGCCCTCAATATTGATGATTGGAATATTATCTGCATTCACCATTTTCAGGTCCAGACTAAAAAGTTGCCCCGCGACCAAGCCCGTCATCTGATCTGGTTCCAGGAAGGGCGGGCCAGTGGTGACACGCTGCGTGAATCCCCCTCTTGCAATGGTTTGATTCTGGTCCTTGAGCTGTACCGCGGCTTCAACGTTGCCGACCTGAGTGGGCGTGCCCGAAATGACTCCGTCTGAACCGAGGGTCAAACCTGAAGCGAGAGAGCCCGAATTGATCTGCCACTGGTAAGGCAACCCGCCGCTTACTGGAATTTGGGGCGAGAACGGTCGCAGTTTCGCTGTATACGACTCACCCAACTCACCGTCAGGCAGTTGAAGGGATGCTAGAGAGAATTCGCCAAATGCAGAGAGCGAGAGAGCGAGGAGGAGTAGGACATGTAAGTACAGCATGGACGACTTCGCTCATTATCCATGAATTCTTATGAAAAAAGGCTGAGCTATTTGAGTAGCTCAGCCTTTTTGGGGAGGTCGGTTTCGTTTACTGCACCCAGACGCTAACGTTTGCGTTGCTGCGATTGGGTCCGATCTGGACCGAAATCGCATTCTCTCCCGAGACCGTTCCAGGAGGCAGTTTTACGTTCACCTGAATCACACCCTGTACGAGACCCGGAGCATTACCCGAGTACTGCACGGTGGCGGGTTGGTTGTTGATGGTGACCAGAGTCTGCTGGTTCAGGCTGGAGGTTCCGGACGATACATCGCCTTCCACTCCTTCGGGGGTCATCGAGCCACCACCAGTGAGGTAGAGAACAACAACCGACTCCTTTGCCGCGCGGTTCGAGGAGCTATTCACCGAACTGTTCTGATTGAGAATCGCGCCTGGACCACGGCCACTGCTATCGACCGTAAAGATGCCGGGCCGCGAGCTGAGCACGGGCAAGAGGAACGGAGTGGATTGGTAGGTCTGATATTCCACCACCACGCGAACTGAGTGTTTGGAGACCATCGAGAACGGCGTTACGACACTCGCCTGGCCATAGGAGGTATAGATCACCGGCGCGGGGACGCCGTCAAAGAGTACACGAGTCGCGGCCAGCAGGCTTGGGACCTTTCCGTCGACCAGGGAGAAGCTGGTTAGATTCTGCGGGCCTAAGGTACCACCGAAGAGCGTAATCAGTTCTCCCGGCACCACGCCATTCGTCGCATAACTGGCAGCGCTGGTAATCGCGTGGATTACTGGCGAGCCCGGAGCGGCAACACTGATTCCGAAGTAGGAATAGGCGCTTGTGCCATTTCCATCGGAGACCTTGGCCGTAAAGAAGGTCGTGCCTTGAATCGTTGGCGTTCCGCTGATCTGCCCATTCAATGGATTGAGCGTGAGGCCATTCGGAAGCGTACCCGAGGCAATCACCCAGTTATATGGCTCCTTGCCACCTGCTGCAGTCAGGGTCTGACTATAAGGGGTTCCGGAAGTCGCGCCCGGAACGCTGGGAGTGAGGATGGAGAAGTTGCCACCGTGCACCGTGAGAACCAGAGCCATGTTGCTCCGGAAGCCGCTTGTATCTTGAGTCAGAACGCCAAAAGTATATTCCCCAGCCGTAGTCGGTGTACCCGTCAAAGAACCATTCGCATTCAGAATGATCCCGGGAGGCAGATCCCCGAGCGCATTCGCGTTGAACGTGTAGGTAAAGGGCGCCCGGCCCACGGCCGGCGCTGGAGCCTGGGCCGAGTAAGCGCTGCCCACCGTTCCGGAAGACAAGCGATTGGCCGGGTTCACGGTAATCGTGATCGGAGCTTCCACCCGCGTGTTGTCCGCATCGGTGACTCTCGCCGTAAAGCGGTAGATACCCGGCGACAGCAAAAGGCCGTTTAAGGTTCCGGTCGACTCCAAGCGCAAACCGTTTGGAATGGTGCCGGCCGGAATGGCCCAGGTATAGGGCTCCCGTCCGCCTGTCGCGGTGAGAGCAAAGGAGTAGGAGAAGAACAGATTGCCCGTTGGAGGAGCGAGGGCACTGATCGCAAGAGCCGACCCGCCACTGTTGATCAAGACGGAGAAGGTTGCGTCGGCGCTCTGCTGCGCACTGTCCGTAACACGGAGAGAGAAGGTAAAGGTGCCCGGCGTATTCGGAGTTCCCGACATCTGCCCGCTGGGATTCAACGATACACCTGGGGGCAGGATGCCGGAACTCAGCGAGAAGATATAGGGCGCCGTACCGTTTGCCGCCATGAGGGTCTGATTATAGATCTGACCCACAGTGCCGGCGGGCAGAGCTGTCGTGGTGAAGGAAGGACCACCCTGTGTGATGACGAGAGTGAAGGTTTTCTGGACCGACAGATTCTGCACGTCTGTCGCACGTACCGTGAAGGTGAAAGTGCCATCAGATTGCGGTGTCCCGGAAATGACACCGCCAGAGGAAATCGTGATTCCAGGAGGTGGGAATCCGGAGGTAATCGTCGAGACAAGTTCGAAATTCACCGGTAGTTGACCACCCGTAGTTTGCAGCGTATGGCTGTAGGCTTGGCCCACACGTCCGCCCGGCAGGGAGTTGGTCGTGATCTGCAGAGTACTGTTAACTACGCTGAGGACCAGCGTTGTGGTGGAGGTGGCAGAAGCAGAATCCGTCACGCGGAAGCCGAGCGTGGTGCTGCCAGCCTGGGTGGGCGTGCCCGACAAGAGCCCGGACTGGGAGAACGTGATGCCATTTGGAAGAGAGCCACTGATCAGACTGAAAGTGTAAGGCGTCGTGCCACCACTCGCCTGGAGCGAAACCGCATAGGATTGCCCCACACTCGCCGTCTGCAGTGAAGTGGTCAGGAACTGAACTGTCGATTGGCCAATGGCAAGGTTCAGCGCGACTGTGGCGCTGCCACCCGCGTTATCGGTCACCCGGAAGGTGAGATTGTTGAAACTCGAGGAAATCGGAGTTCCGAGAATCTGTCCGTTGAAGGTCAGACTCAGCCCGGACGGCAGGATTCCGCCAACCAAAGAGAACTGATACGGCGCAGCACCACCAGCAACCTGGAGTTGCACATTGTATTGCTGGCCGATATAGCCTTGCGGCAGGCTGGTGGTGGTGAAGGTGAGGAGACTAGAGCCCACAGTGAGAGTCAAGTTGGCCTGCGCCGTAGCGCCACCGACA
Organism: Bryobacter aggregatus MPL3; assembly: GCF_000702445.1. Taxonomy (NCBI): domain Bacteria; kingdom Pseudomonadati; phylum Acidobacteriota; class Terriglobia; order Bryobacterales; family Bryobacteraceae; genus Bryobacter; species Bryobacter aggregatus. The sequence goes on along the minus strand of NZ_JNIF01000003.1, from coordinate 3,445,362 downwards.
TCCGTAGCCCGAACCGTCACTGGATAGCTGCCACTTGTCGAGGCGACACCGGAAAGAGTCCCCGAACTCGTAAGACTCACGCCGTTCGGCAAGCCGCCCGCAACGATGGTGTAGCTATAAGGAGCTGAGCCCCCCGTGGCACTCAACGTGGTTGTAAAGAACTGGCCGACCTGAATGGTAGGAAGCGTGGTTGTCGAGATATAGAAGCCAACGCTCGTGATATCGATACTCAGCGCCGTCTGCGTACTCTGGCCGCCATTGTCATTCAACTGGACAACGAAGCCGTAATTCCCTGGAGTGGTGGGGAGACCTGTGATGCCCCCCGTACCGCTCAATGTCAGCCCAGGCGGCAGCGAGCCGCTCTTGATGGAATAGCTATACGGGAAACTGCCTCCGACCGCAGTGAGCCCCACGTTGTAGTTGAGATTCACCTGCCCGGTAGGAAGACTCGTCGTCGTAATCGTAAGCGAACCCGCGCTGTTGATGGTGATGGAGAAGTTTGCCGTGGTGCTTGCCGAGGCGGCATCACTTGCCTTGATCGTAAAGTTGAAGGTTCCGGCGTTGGTTGGAATTCCGCTAATTCCACCTGCTTGCGTCAGACTCAGACCAGCCGGCAAAGTACCGGCAGTCTGTTCGAAGAGATACGGGCCTGTGCCACCACTTGCCAGAATCAAACCGCTATAAGAACTGCCGACTAGGCCTCCCGGGAGCGACGTGGTGGTGATGGCGAGCGTAGACGAACTGATGCTCAACGAAAGGCCGAAAGAAGCCGTGACTGAGGCCGCATCCTGGATACGAACCGTGAAGTTATAGTTCCCACTGGCCGTTGGAGTTCCACTCAAAACACCGTTGTTGTCCATGCTCAACCCGGTGGGCAATCCACCGCTTGTAATCGAGTAGCTATAGGGACTCGTGCCACCTGTGGCAGTCACTGTCGCGCTGTATGGCTGATTCAAAGTACCGGAGGGAAGGATGAGGCTGCCGATCTGGATATTCGAGGAATTGACGCTGATGGAGAAGGTCGCCTGAGCTTGGCGGCTCTGCGAATCGAAAGCAAGAACAGTGAACTGGAAGGTTCCGGAAGAATTTGGAATCCCCGAGATCACCCCGTTGGAGCTGAGGACCAGACCGTTCGGCAAGGCGCCCGCTGTGACATAGAAGGTATAGGAGGGAGAGCCACCAGCCGCAGAAATCGTGGCGTTATAGGGCTGGTTCAGCACCGCAGAAGGCAACGATTGCGTCGTAATGGTGAGAGAGCTGCCACTGGTGACGTTGATCGACAACGTGGTCTGAGCCACAATTCCCAGTGCGTCCTGCACGCGGAAGGTCATCTGGTAACTTCCGGTACCGGTGGGAGTACCGGTGATGCCACCGGTCGCACCGAGTTGGAGCCCTGGAGGCAAAGAGCCACTGATGATGGAATAGTTATAGGGCGTTGTGCCACCTGCCGCAGTCAAAGTGGCAGTGTAGGTTTGTCCCAACTGGCCATTGGGAAGCGCCGTCGAGACAAAACTCAATCCATTGCCAGTCACTGTCACCGTCAACTCCCGCTGAACGGTGGAGCCGGAATTATCTGAAACACGAGCAAGGAAGGTATAGGTGCCAACCGCACTTGGAATTCCCGCGAGCGACCCGGTGGTACTCAGAGACAAGCCCGGCGGCGTGTTGCCGCTGAGGATCTGGAAGGTATAAGGCGTGACGCCGCCAGAAGCGATAATGCTGGTCTGGTAGTTCTGCGAGAGAACCCCATTGGGGAGCGAGGTAGTGGTAATGGTCAGCGAGTTTGAATTCACCGCGATGCTGAAGGAAGCGGATGCGGTTGCATTCGTGTTATCCCGCACCTGGACGGTGAAGGGATAACTACCAGGAACCGTTGGAGTTCCACTGAAGACACCATTGCTCGCAAAGCTAATGCCCGCGGGTAAAGCTCCGGCGATAATCGAGAAAGTGTAAGGGGCGGTTCCATTTACCGCGCCAACACTGCTGGAATAGACTTGACCAAGCTGGCCGCTGGGCAGTGCCGTCTGGTTGATGGCAAGTTGGGCCGCAGCAATGGTGATGGAGAGCGGTTTCGTTGCAGCTTGCCCCGAACCATCGGCGACACGCACAGTAAAATTCGCCGTACCAACAGCACTCGGAGTGCCGCTGATCAGACCGCTTGAAGTGATGGATAAACCCAATGGCAAAGTGCCGGCAGAGACACTGAAGAAATAGGGTTGCAGCCCGCCCGAGGCGCTGAGGCTCTGGCTGTAAGAAGCGCCCACGCTGCCTGAGGCAAGAGAAGGAGTCGAGATCGTTAAGGCGTTGGAATTCACCCGGATGCTGAGTGCGGCCTGGGCTTTAGAGCCGCCAGAGTCCGTCACCTCGACCGTGAAATTATAGGTACCTGCCGTTGACGCACTCCCCTGAAAGAGACCAGACGCGATAATAAAGATCCCGGGCGGCGGTGTTCCACTCACGACATTCCAGGTATAGCCGGAACTGGAACCTCCGGTCGCTGCCAGGCTGGCAGTATATCCCTGTCCTACTTGCGCGTCGGGAAGAGCGGTAGTCGTTACCAGCAATCCGCTTGGATTGGCCACAAAAAGGGAGAGAGGAAAGTCTTTTGACGTGGAGGCGCCATCCGTCACACGTACGGTGAAACTAAAGGACCCCGAAGCAGTGGGAGTGCCGGATAAAACGCCTCCATCGCTGAGCGTGAGTCCGTTCGGCAAATTTCCCGCGACTTGCGCGTAGCCATAAGTACCGACGCCACCCGTTGCCTTTAAAGTGTTCGTATAAGGGACCCCCATGGTGCCAGCTGGAACACTATTCGGCGATAGCGAAATCTCCGCAAAGCCGGATATTGCGGTGAGAAAGAGGCAGAGGATGGGGAGCAGACGGAAGAACGACATAGATTCCTTAACAAAATGAACTATAGCCTTCAGCATAGTTCATCCGTATCCCATCAGATACATCCAGTTGCTGGTCTGAGGCGGGAATCCCAGAAATTGAACGCGTCAATTCCGCAGTTGCCCCGTGATCTGGAAACAGGATATTGGATCCAATCACGCAAAAGCCGGGATTACCGTGATCGCATTTCCGGAAGAAGACATTTCTTCCAGAAACGGCGATCTTGGCAATCCCGGCTTTTTGTTGCCGGTTATTGTACGTAGACCGTCACGGTTGTCGTGGTGCTGGCGGCACCAGAATTGATGACAATGTTGTTTGCTCCGGTCTTGGTACCGGTAGGCAATTTCACATTCACCTGAACAATCCCTTCGACGAGTCCCGGCGAGTTCCCCGCATATTGGACCGTAGCCGCGAGCCCATTGATGGTGACGGCGAGGGCCTGATTCAGCATGGAAGTTGTTCCGGTTGCGATCATTCCCGAGGCATGCACGGGCGTCATCGCCCCGGCACCGGTGATGTACAGACTCACAATCGACCCTCTCATCGCCGCATTCGATGCCGTATTTACAGTGCCGTCCTGATTCCCGATGGAACCCGGTCCGGAGCCACTGGCATTCGCCGTAAAGAGCGCCGGACTGGCCACCAGGACATTGGCTAGGTAGCGGTTAGAGACCGTCCCGTTGTACTCGATCCGGATGGCGACCGTGGACCTGCCACCAATCGACCAGGGCACCATTGCCGTGATCTGATCCGCACTGGCGTACAGGATTGGAGCCGGTGTGTCATCAAAGAAAACACGAACTCCCTGCAAGGTGGAGGGAACGACTCCGTTCACCGCAGTGAAGTTTGCCGGTGTCGTGGGTCCGGCGTTCGCCCCAAAGAGGACAACCGCCTCTCCAGGTACCACGCCATTGGTGGCGTAGTTTGCAGCACTTGCAACCGCATTGAGCGTTGGAGCTCCCGCCACACCAATACTGAGTTCAAATGACTGGTCGAAGCTGTGAGCAGCTGCGTCCGTCACTCGGATGGTGACCGGGAAGCGGCCAGTCGCCGTTGGGGTTCCGGAGAGGAGGCCTGCCGGGCTCAGGGTCAAACCTGCCGGCAACGAACCACTTTGCACCTGGTAGGTATAGGGACCGGTGCCGCCCGTCGCCGTGACATTCTGGCTATAGGGCGAGTTCACGGTTCCGGGAAGCAGGTTCAAGGACGTGAAGCCAAGAGCGCCTCCTCCGACCGTGAAGGTGAGCGTGGAGCTGGTTGAGGCTCCAGTGGCGTCCGTAGCCCGCAGCACGACGTTATAGTTCCCTGTCGCTGTGGGAGTTCCAGAAATCACGCCGTTGGATAGCGTGAGGCCTGGCGGCAGCGTTCCAGAAACCAGCTGATAGGTGACGGCCCCCGAACCACCCGTGGTGGTGAGGTTGTAAAGATAGGGCTGGTTCAGATTGGCTACCGGAATGGGGCCCGTTCCAAACTGAAAGCCTCCCGCAGTCACCGTAAACGGATAGTTCGCCAGAACGATTGCGCCCGTGGAATCCTGGGCTCGAATCGTCAGGTTGTAGCTTCCAGGCTGGGTGGGCGTGCCTGCAATGTTTCCGACCGGGGTGAGGAAGAGGCCAAGAGGCAGAGGGCTCGTCACCGAGAAGGTGTAGGGAGCCGTGCCACCCGAGGCCGAAGGAGTGAAGAGATAGAACTGTCCACTCGTGGCCGATGGGACGGAGGAGAAGTTCAAGATCAGCGAAGACTGCGTTGTGGCCGCGAACTCGATGGTCGTGTTTGCGGTGGCTCCGGTGGCGTCTGTCACCTTGAAGGTCACGGCCGAGACCGGTCCCGCGGTGGTGGGAGTGCCGGAAATGACACCGTTCGCATTCAAGCTGAGACCCGCCGGTAAACTGCCGGAGGTGAGCGCGAAGCTATACGGAGGAACCCCTCCGGCGGCCTGCAGGCTCGTGTAATAAGGCTGCCCCACATAAGACGGATAGAGCGTAATGTTCGTAAAGGCGAGGGACGCCGCGCCTACCGGGACCGTGAAGATCTGTTGGTAGCTGACGCCAGCCGCGTCGGTAACGCGCAACACCACCGGGAAGCTTCCGCTTGCGGTCGGTGTTCCAGACAGAGTGCCGCTCGAGCTGAGAGCCACTCCTGGGGGGAGGGCCCCACTCACCAGACTGTAGGTATAGGGAGCCGATCCGCCGGTGGCGACGAGGCTCTGGCTATACAATTCCCCGACGCGCCCGGCCAGGAAAGAGGGTTGGCTGAACGCGAGAGTTGAGGAAGAGACATTCAGGCTGATCGGCGCCGAGACTCGGGCTCCAATATCGTCGATCACCTGGATTGTGACAGTCGTATTGCCCGCTGTGGTGGCCGTGCCAGACAGAATCCCGTCCCTCGAAAGGGTGATTCCAACTGGCAATGCACCATTGACGACGCTAAACCGGTACGGCCCGACGCCGCCGCTCACCTGCAAGGGCACAGAGTAAGGCTGGCCGACACGAATGGTCGTGAGATCGGTACTGGTGAACTGCAAACCGCTCCCACCGCCACTGCTGGCACTGGTGAGCGAGAGATTCGCGTTGGCGGAGGAGCCGGAGGCATCCGTCACCCGAACCACAAACTGGAAGGTGCCGGTCGCTGTCGATGTGCCGGACAAGATCCCGGCGGAAGACAAACTGATTCCGGCCGGCAATACACCGCTGGCAACACTAAACAGATACGGCGAGGTGCCGCCGGTGGCGAGAATCGATACGTTATACGCCGCGCCAATGACAAAGTTTGGCAGCTGCGCGGTGGCGATGCTGAGATTCGTTGCACTGCTCACGCTAAGCGGGAAGGAGAACAAGGAGGTCGCACCCGTGTTGTCCCTCACCTCAATCGTGAAATTGTAGGCTCCGGCTGCGGCCGGGGCTCCACTGAGAACGCCATCATTCGAGAGAGCAAGGCCCGAAGGAAGGCTGCCTTCCACGACCCTGTAGGTATAAGGTCCAGTGCCACCGCTCGCAGTCAAGGCCGCAGAATAAATCGTGCCCACCTGAGCTCCCGGGAGCGTACTGGAGAGTCCGATGCCGGAGGCATTGACGTGAAGCGTGTAGTGCGCAACTGTACTGCTGTTGGAAGCATCCGTCGCCTGGATGGCGAACGAGAAGGCCCCCGCAACCCGGGGAGTTCCCGAAAGGATGCCAGCATTCGTCAGACTCAGACCCGCCGGCAAACTTCCCACCGTCAGGAAGAAGCTCACGGGAGCAGTTCCTCCGGTGCCGGCGAGAGTGGCCGAATAGGGCTGATTCAAAGCTGCAGAGGGGAGTGATGTGGTGGTGAAGTTAAAGCCGGATCCGGTGACAATCAGCGTCAGGGTGAGAGTTGCCGTTTCGTTGTTCGCATCGACCACCCGGAAGGTCACCTGATAGACGCCACTTTCCCGTGGGACGCCGGAGAGGTTGCCATTACTCGAGAGGGTGAGGCCAGTGGGAAGGGTGCCGGCGATGACGGTGAAGGAATAAGGAGCTGCCCCATTCACCGCACCAAGCGTGCCCGTATAGGCGCTTCCCACTTTCGCGGCAGGGAGTCCGCCACCGAGGAACGAAAGCGTGCCACTGGCAAAACTGATCGTAAACCGTCGCTCGACACTCTGCCCGGCCGCATCCAGCGCCCTGGCCGTGAAGCTGTAGCTTCCGGTCGATGCCGTGGGGGTGCCGCTGATGGCACCAGAGGAGGAGAGGGTCAAGCCAGCAGGGAGCGAGCCGTTGACGATCGTAATTGTGTAAGGAGCAGTGCCGCCAGTCACGGAAAGACTCGCGTTGTAAGCCACACCGGTGCTCGCTAAAGGAAGCGTGGACGTGGTGAAGCTCGGAGCCGTACCGCTGTTGGTGACCGTCAGTGTAAAGCTCTTCTGCGCGGTCTGCTGATTCGCATCTGTTGCCGTAATGGTGATTGAGTAGTTCCCCGTCGCCGCGGTGGTGCCGCTAAGCGTGCCACCAGTGGACAGGCTCAAGCCGGCCGGCAGCGATCCGCTGGTGAGGGTGAAGGTAATCGGCGCGGTTCCGCCCGTACTTAAGAACTGTTGGCTATAAGCCACTCCAGTCTGCACGGGAGCCAGAACCAGATCGCTGATCGAGAGCGGGCCGCCGCCGGAGGAACCAGTCACCACGAGCGTGAAAGAGGCCAAGGTGTGATTGTTTGCGTAATCGGTCACTCGTATCACAATCGGGTAATTGCCCGCAGTGGATGCGGTTCCCGCGAGAGTGCCCGTCCCCGACAGCGTGATTCCGCCCGGAAGAGTGCCCGACTCCATCGTAAAGATATAGGGCGGCGTACCGCCAGAAGCCGTTAAGGTTTGGCGATAAGCCACTCCGGCCGTGAGGCCCGGCAGTGAGGTCTGGTCGATCGCGAGAGCAGTTGCATTCACCAGCAGCGACACATCCACCACATAGCTGGATCCGCTTTGATCTGTAACTCGAATGGTGAACTTATTCGTGCCAGCTGTTGTGGGCGTTCCTGTCAGGTGTCCTGTACTGGACAAACTGAGCCCCGTAGGAAGGGGAGAAGAAGAGGGCAGAAGATCAAAAGAATAGGGAGCAGTCCCCCCCGAAGCAGCGAAAGAAAAATCATAGGCGGCGCCGCGAACGGCAGCCGGAAGATTGGTGGTTGTAATTGAAAGACCATTGGTGGCACCGATCCGCAGACTGAGCGTAGAAACACCACTCACCGCGAGATTATCCGTCACGCGAATGGACAGGGCATAAAGACCGGGCTGAGAGGGCGTGCCGGAGAGCACCCCAGTTGTTGTCAGCGTAAGACCTGCCGGCAGGGTGCCAGAATTCACCGCATAGGTGTACGGCATCGTACCGCCAGCAGCCGTCAGTGTGTAATCGTAGGGTTGACCTTGTGCACCATTCGGTGGAGAACCCACTAAACTAATGGCGCCAAATGCAGAAACGGAGAGCAGCGCAAGCATGCCAGAGAGCAGCATGCCCCGCAGGGCTGGAATCCCAGCCGAGGGAAGAGCTAGAGTGAGTTGCATTCTGCGTATTAGAGGGGACTTGCCTGTTGCTGTTACCGATTGAGACAAATCAGCCAGCAAGATTTAAGGCCGGAATGCAAGCAATTTATCCAGTGAGGCGACCTGAGTATCTTTCTTTCTCATGCCATCGAGGAAAGAAGTGACAAAGCTCTGTAGGTTTCCATCCTTGGGAACGCGAATGACGGTCCAATCAATTGCAATCGGAAGAACGATCTCATGTCCTTCGTGTTGTGTGGAGAAAGTGATGCGTTCACCAGCCAGACGGCGCAGGGCCGCACGATGGAAATCGAGATCGAGGTTCTGGCTATCCACCACAACCAGACACTCTTCGGTAAATGGCGAAATATCATGCGCGGCAGGCCAGCGCACGAGCAGAATCTGGATCACATGATCCATCAGGCGCTGCGCGACAACCTCTCCATAGCGCTCCCGGATCGCCTGGATGCGCCGCAAGCGCAGGATCGAAACCGCCGGCCCCACTGCAGGGTCCGGAGGCACATGAGAGCGAAGTACAGAAACGTGCTGATTCATCTTGGACAAGTGCTGCGCCAGATCGTCCTGGTTCTCCTGTTGGGTCTTCCGTGCCGTGGTGATCTCAGTGCGTAGTGCGCTTAAACACGAATCCAGATGCCCCCGCAACAGATGAATGTCATCGAGAGTCTGGCCGGCTTCAAAACGCTCCCGGACGTTCTCGAGCCCTGCCAAAAGTTGTGTCTGCGTTCCGGCACTCCGGTGGAGCAGCGTGGCCAGCGCGCGGATGCTGGTGGCAAGATCGATCCCAACGGAATCGATACTGCCCGTCAGCCCCCGGAAGTATTGCTGGATGGAGGCGCAAACTTCTTTGCCCTTCTCGAGGATTGAGGCTTCCGGCTGGTCGCTCTTGACGCTTTCCCAAGCCGCGTCGAGGGCGGTGGAGACCGCTTCGTGATTCAGACTCTTCGCCCGGATCAGATTCGCCTGGAGCGATTGCGTCAGTAAGGAAAGAAGCCGAGCGGCGCCATCCTCCGACGAGGAGACCGGCCGGCTATACGGAAACAGCGTGATCATTCAGATCGATGGCCTCAGTCTTTCTCTTCGACCAAACGAGCACTTTTGATAATGTTTTAAGGACGTGGCAACAACAACGACGGCTCCCTTGGGGCAAACTCTCGGTTCGCTCAGCGAAGGCAAACGCTGGACGATTCTCGCTTTGCTTTGCATCGGCTTCATGGTGGCCTATTTTGACCGAGTGACACTCTCGGTCGCGCTGGCCGACAAAGAGGGATTTCTCAAATACTTTCAGCTCACCAATCGTGATCGCGGCCTGCTCAATAGTGCGTTCTTTTGGAGCTACGCGTTGCTGCAAATTCCGGCCGGCTGGCTGGTGGACCGCTATGGCGTGAAGTGGACTTATGCCCTCGGGTTCCTCCTTTGGAGTGTAACTAGTGCCGCCACTGGTCTGGTGTCGGGCTTCCATACCTTGTTTCTGCTGCGCATTCTGTTGGGGATCGGCGAAAGCGTGGTGACCCCGGCGGCAATGCGCTGGATTCGCTTCAATTTCGATGAACAGCGGCGCGGAACCGCAGTGGGCATTCTGATGGCCGCCGCAAAACTGGGCCCCGCGGTGGGCAATTTTCTCGCCGCAAAGCTGCTGCTCGGCTTTGGGTGGCAGATGATGTTCCTCATCATCGGAGCGGGCAGTCTGCTTTGGCTGGTGCCCTGGGTGTTCCTCATGAAGAACGATGACCGGGCGCGCGAGCAGCAGGCCAAGCAGGTCAGCGGGGGCCAGGAAGTGAGTCTGGCCCGGGTCATGGCGAGCCCGGTGATCTGGGGCACGATTGTCGGCACCTTCTGCTACCAGTACTTTGTCTACTTTGCGCTCACCTGGATGCCTGCCTACTTCAAGGAGTCCTTCCACATGTCGCTGAACGATAGCAGCATCTTCACGGCAGCAAGCTTTCTGTGTATGGCGGTGATTGCGACGCTGGGGGGCTTTGCCGCCGATTCGCTGATTGCGGGCGGACGCGATGCGGTCACCGTGCGCCGCAGCTTTACCATTGCCGGATTTGTCACCGCAGCATTGGGGTTGGTAGGAGCCTTGAATACACCTGCCGAGGTGGCGATGTGGATGGTAATTGCCTCGTTGGGCGGCCTTGGATTGACCACGGCCAACTATTGGGCGCTCACCCAGACGCTGATCCCCGGCGGGGCCGTAGGCCGCATTGTGGGCGTGCAGAATTGCGCAGCCAACATCCCGGGCATTGTGGCGCCGATCCTGACGGCCTGGCTGATCGATGTGACCGGCGGATATCGCGGCCCGATCATGGCTGTGTTGTTTTTCCTCTGTCTCGGCGTGACGATGTATCTCACCGTCATCAATCGCAAGTACGCCCCGCAGGCTACCTAATCCTGCGAAAAGATGAGGAGTGCGTAGGGAGGCACATTCACCCGCGCCGTCTCCCCTGCCTCGACATCCCGCACCTGTCCTCCGAAGTCGGGATCGTAGATCATCGCAGCACTGCTCAAGCGTAAGCGCCAAAGTCCGGGAGACGGAAAACGCAGTTCCACCCCCACTGCTCCGTTTGCCGAGGCGTTGAGCACGATGACCGTGTCGTCTCCAGCGCCGCCGGTGTGTCTGCGAATGGCCGAGAGTAGCTTCTGCTCCTCGTTGAGAAGTGTCACTTCGAGATGCGATCCGGTCAGACCCCGTGTCTTCCCGCTCCGGTTCAAACGATGGTGGATCAGATCCCGGTGCAAGGCCACAATGCCCGAAAAGCGCTCGGCTCGCGACCAGTCGAGCGGATCGGAATCCTCAAACCATCCCGGTGTCAGAAACTCCTGTCCCTGGAACAGCATGGGCGTACCGGGGGCGATGAGAGTAATGGCCGAGCCCAGCGTAGCGCGCTTGCGCGCATACCAACTCTCGGGGTTGGCGGGATCCACTTCCTGCACCACGCGGGCCTTGCCGTTGGCGACCTCATCGTGCGATTCACTATAGATCAGCTTTTGAAAAGGGTCGCCATTGAAGGTTGCCGAGAGCAGGTCGACCAAGCTCTGCATTGAGCGATGCTCGTCCAGTGGGGTGGTGAGAATCTGCCGGAGCGGGTGGACGAAATTTGCGGTCCATTGCGCATGGAAGCCCGCACCGCCTTCGGCCGTTGCCTTGGTCAGGTACTCGTTGTTTTGCAGATCCTCCGCAATCAGCACTTTTCCAGGGAACTGGTCGCGCACCGTCTGATTGATCCATTGCACCAGGGACCAGCCATCCGGCAGGTCGCCAGTGGGATCGGCCGCGCCGTTCACTTTGCGGATGTAGACAGTCGCGTCATAACGCAAACCGTCTGCCCGGTACTCCCGGAGCCACATCATCGCGTTGTCATGGAGGTACTGACGCACCTCCGGACGTCCGTAGTCGGGACGCGTGGCGCCCCATGGTGTCTCTGCTCGCCAATCGTTGTAGAAATAGATCCCGCCCCCCTCGCCCTCGTGCCAGGAATCAAAGCGCCACAGATCCAGATCGCTCGGGCCAAAATGGTTGTAGACAACATCCAGAATCACGGCAATGCCGTGCTCATGCGCGGCCTGGATGAAGCGCTTGAGAGCATCGGGCCCGCCGTAGGCTCCTTCCACCGCAAAGGGATGAGACGGGTTATAGCCCCAGCTCAGATCTCCCGCGAACTCCTGCACGGGCATCAGTTCCACTGCATTGATCCCCAATTGCGCCAGATAGCCCAAGCGCTCCCGAGCGCTGTCGAGCGTCCCCGGCTTCTCCACTCCGGACTTCGCGAAAGATCCCACGTGCAGCTCATAGATCACAAGCTCGTTCAGCGCGGCGCAGACAAAATGATCCTGCCCCCAATCGAAGTTGTCCTGATAGACAACCGCATTGCCCACCGAATTGGTCACCTGCTTTGCGTAGGGATCGATACGGTTCAGCATTTCCTCCCCGGTATCGATCGCAAAACGGTACTCATCGCCCGGTTTCGCATCTGGAGTATCAACGGCCCAATAGCCGTTCTCCTCTGGCAGCATGGGAAGTGCGTCTGGTTTCCAATCGTTAAAAGACCCAATCACGCGAACCGACTTCGCATGTGGAGCCCAGACGCGGAAGCTTACCCCTCGGTCATGCAGGATGGCGCCCATCCCCGCATGGATTTGATGCATCGGAACAGTAGCAGTGGACACCCACAGCCTGCATGCAAGATTGATGCCAATTCCCGGGAGCTCAGTGGCTACCCGAAGTGTGACGTTTTTTCCTTCGCTTGCCTGGAATTACTATTCCTTTTTGACCTGCCCGGGCAATAAAACGTGGTGGTAGACGTAGGAACTCTGTACCGGAATGCCTTGCTTGAACTCAACCCGGATGACGGCTTGGAAATAGCGGGGGATCTTACCGTTCTTTCCACGCAGCCGGTCGGTGAGCTCTTTTGCCCGCTTCGGGTTTGTCATCCAATCGGCGGCGGCATAGGTGTCGGGAGATGCGTTGCCGGCCATGATCAGAAACTCGCCTTCACCGGAAAGCCCAGGTGTCCGGCTGATCAGGGCGTGCGTCACGCCTTCCGCGACAGGACCGACAATGATCCGGTCTTCGAGAAAGGCAGGCTCACCAGCAGCAGGCTTCAGATTCCGAATGCCACTTGCTTCGATGATAATTTCCTGGGACATCGGATTGGCCTGCAATTGGAGATTGAACTTCGGCGGACCGAAGAACACAACGTCATTGTCGACCACTTGCTGCCAGGAGAGGAGATTGCTGCGCGTGATGGACATGTCCTGCTTGCGCAGGGCCAGCAGCCGCGTGGAGGCGTATACGGCGCTCGCCTCCCCGGCGCCGGTGAAGGCGTAACTCGGAAACAGGTCGGTTTGTACGCCAAGAGCCTTGCGGACGGCCGCGAAGCGATCGCTCTTCTCTACTTCTGGAATGGTGTTGGTTCTGGGGTCGCGGAAGAAACCGAGATTGGGCACCCGGACAAAGAGCGGCACCCCGAGGCAGAAGAGGAGCGGACGCTTGCTCTCGAGAAAGGGGGTCCAGAGCTCTTCCAGTTCGGGAGTCCACCGGGAGACGGCCGGGGTCTGCGAGCGGGCGGCGTTCCACCAGCCTATGCTCGTGCCGATTGTGACCAGGAGCAGGAGCCCCACCAGGATCTTGAGCCGGGTTCGATCGTCAGCCCCAACAGGATTGTCAGGCCGCTGCTCGAACTTGAGCTGAAAACCGCCTTTGGGCAAGGTGATGCGCAGGGGAGCGTCCGGAGCTTCTGCCTGGTAATAAGCCATCAACTTCTGGCGCAGGCGGCCCACATGCAGACGGACGATGGAGTCCTGCCGGGGGTCATAACTGGAGGGCTTCTGAAAGGCTTCGAGCCCGATCGTGTATTCTTTCAGCGATTCCGCTTCACCGGCGAGGCTCTTCTCGGAGAGATATTGCAACAAACGACGATGGGATTCCGAAGTAGAAAAGGTTTTACTGCCAAGTAACCTCTCTACTTCCGTTCGCGCAACTTCAGCCTCAACTCCCATGGATTGTATAGCTTATCACCGTTGGTATCCGTGTTACACACCACTTTGCTAACCATAACATTTATGGAGAATTCAGCAATCAGAGATAGAATCTGCCCCAGGCGATTTCCATAAAGGGTCATTCCATGTTTGAAAACACGATTCGAAGTACTGTTGCGCTGCTCCTGCTGAGTCTGTCCAGTTTTGCCCAGGAAACCAGAGGAACGATTGTCGGCCGGGTGACCGACGCCAGTGCCGCAACAGTGGCGGGCGCGCAAGTGACGGTGATCCATCGGGAGATGGGCACCAAGCAGGCACTCAAGACAAACGGCGAGGGCATCTACCAGGCCGCGCTCCTGCTGCCGGGCTTCTACCGGATTGAAGTGGAGGCACCTGGCTTCAAACGATTTGTGCGCGACAACGTGGAGGTGAGGATCAACGACCGGATTGAGGTGAATGGATCGCTCGAGGTGGGGGGCGGCGCCGAGACGGTCACCATCAACAGCGAGACACCGCCGCTTACTACGGAAAGCGGGTCGATGGGCCAGGTGATCGATAGCCGCCGCGTCGCGGACCTGCCGCTGTCCTATGGCAATCCCTTCCAACTGATTGGCTTGTCGGCTGGCGTGTCTTTTGCGCGGGACCCGCGTCTGGACCGGCCCTTTGAGCCGACCCACATTGTCGGCTATGCGATGAACGGCACCCGCGCGAATCGTAGCGATGTCACCCTCGATGGCGTGCCGAGCACGGCGACGGCGAACCCGGGCGAGGTGACCGCCACCTATGTGCCGCCTACCGACATTGTTGCGGAGTTCAAGGTGCAGACTTCCACCTATGACGCGAGCCTGGGCAACACCGAAGGCGGCGTCACCAATATCAGTATTAAGTCCGGCACGAACAGCTTCCATGGGACCGCCTACTACTCCGTGACCCGGCCGAACCTGTGGGGCAATGATTACTTTGCCAATGCGACGGGCAAGGCGCGGGCCGACTTTATCTTCAATCGCTGGGGCGGCTCGATTGGCGGCCCGGTGCGGATTCCGAAGCTGTACAACGGCAAGAACAAGACCTTCTTCTTGTGGGGTTATGAGGCGATTCGGGATTCGCGGCCGCGCAATGACGGCACGCCCACGGTGCCGACGCCCGCGATGAAGGGCGGCGACTTCTCGCAACTGCTGGCCTTGAACTCGAGCTACCAGATCTACAACCCCTTCACGCGCCGCGCGGTGGCGGGCGGGCGCATCCAGTCCGATCCGTTTCCGGGCAACATCGTTCCAGCCAGCCTGATTAGCCCGATCGCGAAGAATATTCTCAGTTACTTCGCCAACCCGGTGAGCGCCGGGAACGCGGATGGGTCGAGCAACTTCCAGCAGCCTTATCTGACCGAGGACGCCGATTATTTCACCCACACGGCTCGCGTCGACCACATGATCAGCGACCGGCAGCGGCTCTATGTCCGTGGCAGTTATTACGATCGCAACAGTACCTACAACAACTTCTTCAACAATCTGTCTACCGGCACGGTATTCAAATTTCTGTCGCGCGGCGGAGTGATCGACGACACCATCACAATCAACCCGACGACGGTGCTTGACCTGCGCTATGGCTACAACCGCTTCATCCGCATCACGCAGGGCAATCCGCTGGCGGCAGGCTTTGATCTGACCTCGCTGGGCTTTCCTGCTTATTTGAACAATGCGGTTTCGGCCAGCGTGCGGCAGTTTCCGCGCATCGACTTGACCGGCTACCAGGGCACGGCCATTGGCGCGGAGAACCGGCCGATCGATAGCCATTCGATCAACATCACACTCAACAAGATGGCCGGGGCGCATGCGCTAAAGGGCGGCATGGAGTGGCGCGCCTATCGCGAGAACAGTTTCCCCTATGGCAACGATCAGACCTCACGCTTTAACTTTGATGCGAGCTTTACGAAGGGTCCGCTCGACAACTCAGCGACCGCTCCGGGAAGCCTGGGGCAATCGGTTGCGTCATTGCTGCTTGGACTGCCCTCGAGTTCGAACAGCTATCTGAACCGGCCTGCCGACTATGCCGAACAGTCGATGACTTATGGCTTCTTTGTGCATGACGATTGGAAGCTCAACCGCAAGCTGACGCTGAACATCGGCTTGCGCTATGAGTTTGAGACTGCACTGACGGAGCGCTATAACCGGAGCGTCCAAGGATTTGATGGCGGCTATGTGCCACCCTTTGCGGCGCAGGCGCTGGCCAATTATGCGGCGAGCCCGAGCCCGTTGCTGCCGGCCAACCAGTTCCGTGTTGCCGGTGGACTGACCTTTGCGGGCATCAACGGCAATTCCCGGGGCACCTACAACCCACCACACAAGAATCTGTTGCCGCGTTTTGGCCTTGCTTATCAACTCGACAAAGGCACGGTGATCCGCGCGGGCTATGGCATGTTCCTCGGCTTCCTGGGCGAGCGACGGGGCGACGTGATCCAATCGGGCTTCAGCCGCCAGACCCCATTCATCCCCACCATCGACAACATCAACTTCAGCAGTACGCTGGCGAACCCCTTTCCGAATGGGATTCTCGAACCGCTGGGCGCGGCGCAAGGCAGCTTGACCTTCATGGGCCAAGGCATCAGCTATTTCAACCAGTATCCGCTGCAATCGAGAATGCAGCGCTGGTCTCTCAGCATCCAGCGCGAGCTCAAGGGCGGTATGGTCTTTGAAGCGTCCTACACCGGCAACAAGGGGACACGCATCGAAATGACGCGCAACCTGAATGCCACGCCGCGTCAGTATCTGGGCACCAGCCCGTTTCGCGATCAGGATGCGATCAACCGGCTGAGTGCGAATGTCAACAATCCGTTTGTCAACCTGTTGCCTGCCGGGGCTACGTCGACCTTCACCGGCACCACCATTCCGGTCGAGCGGCTGCTGCGGCCTTATCCGCAGTTTGATTCCGTCACCAGCACTACTTACGATGGCTACTCCTGGTATCACGGATTGCAGCTTCATCTGGAGCGTCGTTTCTCGAAGGGTTATACGATTCTCGGGAACTACACCTTCTCGAAGTTCATGCAGGCAACCGAATTACTGAACCCTTCGGACATCGCGCCAACGCGGAGCATCTCTGATCAAGATTTTCCGCATCGCTTCTCGGTAAGCGGCATCGCGGAGTTGCCCTTTGGTCATGGCCGTGCCTTGCTGGCCAACTCGAACAAGGTGGTGAATGCGCTGGTGGGCGGCTGGCAGATCTCAGGCATCTATACCTTCCAGAGCGGCGCGCCGATCAATTGGAATCTCTCGAATGCGGGCAACTATAACCTGTCCACCAGCGCGATCAGTTTCTTTGGAAACCCCAATGATATTCGCCTGAGTGACGATGCGAAGTCGCTGAACAAGTGGTTCAATCCGAATGCCGGCTTTGTCACGGCAGCGGCTGCCCAGATCGATGTCGGCCGGCAACTGCGCAGCTTCCCGCTGCGCTTTGGATCGATCCGCGCCGACAAGATCAACAATATCGATACGGCACTCGTGAAGAACACGCGGCTTTGGGAGGGGAAGAGCCTCCAGTTCCGCGCGGAGGGTCTCAATACCTTCAACCATCCCTACTTCCCTGCCCCGGTTACGAACCCAACAGCGGCGAACTTCGGGCAGGTGACCGCTTCGAACCAGGCAAATTATCCAAGACGCCTGCAGTTGACACTGAAATTTCTGTTCTAGGGTCCAAGTTGCAGTACTATCACGCTATGAAATCGATTCTAGTTTCCACCGTTCTATTGCTGGCCACCATGAGCCTGGCAAGCGCGCAAGAACAGAAGAAAACGCCGCTCAGCCCCAAGGCCGAGACCTCCGCCACGCTCAATGGCAAGACCGTATCGATCCAATACTCGTCACCCCAGATGCGCAACCGCAAGATCTTTGGCGAGCTGGTGCCCTTTGGACAGGTGTGGCGCGCCGGTGCGGACAATGCAACCTCGCTGCACACCGATGCCGATTTGATGATTGGCCCCCTGATTGTGCCGAAGGGCGACTATACGATCTACGTGCTTCCAAACCAGACGGAATGGAGCCTCATCATCAATAAGCAGACGGGGCAATGGGGCACGGAGTATCACGAAGAGCAGGATCTTGGACGGGTCCAGATGTTATTGAAGGATGCGTCAAATCCGATCGAAGGCTTTAAGATCACGCTCTCCGGCGCCGGCAAAAAGGGCATGCTGCAACTGGAGTGGGCCAACACCATCGCGACGGTACCTGTCGAAGCAAAGTAGTTTAGTTCTTGAAATAGCGCGCGGCAAAATCGAGAAATACGGGCCAGTTCGGGCCCGGCGTGTGTCCGCCGCTGTGTTGCCGGAACGCAATTTCTCCCCCCACCAGAGAGGTCTCGATCGGCGGAAATTCTTCCGTCCCGAGACCTTTTTTGCCGAGCAGCCGATAGACCGGTCCCGCCCCGGCACCTGCCAGAAACATTCCTTTTGCATCCACCCACCCGTCGCCTTGCACCGCACCCGCGCTAATGAAGACGGGCCTGGGAGCACAGAGAGCAACCAGCTCATGCGCATCGACCGGAAGGTCGTTCCATTGGAGCGGCCCTGCGTATTTCAGGTAGTTGCCTGCCATCCAGTGGTACTCGTTGGCAGCAGCGACATTCTCCACCAGCTCTCCGAAATTGCGCCGGTGTAACTTCAAGCCACCCGCACCAGAAGAGCTGACAAAGGCAATGGCGAAGCGAGGATCATAGGCCATCGCGACGGCCGTCGCCTTGCCATAGCGCGAGTGTCCTTCGATGGCCACCTGCTTTGCATTCACGCGCTTGTCCGTTTCAAAATAGTCCAGCGCGCGGCTTGCGCCCCAGGCCCAGGCGCGCAGTGCGCCCCAATCGTCAGGCTTACGGGTTTGGCCATGATTGACCAGACCAATGATGCCAGCGGTGAGCCCCTGTCCGTTGTCGGCCTGGATACTAGTTGGGATGAGCACCGCGTAGCCCCAGCCGCGTTGCAGCACGAGTTCTTTCCAACTGGGGCCCGCATTCGGGCGAACGGGGAAGCCAACAAAGGCGAGCTCCATGACCACGGGCACCGGACCTTTTGCATCCGCGGGCGTCGCCACGGTGAGCTGGATGTCCACGGAGATCTGCGGAGCGGCAGTGTTATCGACATGTCCAACCAGACGCCGTTTGATCGAGCCGACGCCACCCAGCGTCTCGCGTGTGGTTTCGACCACTTCCCAAGTGACAGCAGGAGTTTGCTTTGGCATCCGGCCATAGATCTCGCGGTCGAAGTCTTCTACGATCTCGGGACGGCGCAGCTTCCACCAGTCGGCAGCCTTCTTCACAGGACGGCCGTTTTTGAGCAGTAGTGGATCGGGAAGCTTCGGATAAGGGTTGGCCTTCGACTCATCGTAATTCGCAGCGTTGGGAGCGTCCGGGTTTCGTCCATCGGCACCGCGCCGCAAGCTTGTGATCTGGAGTAGATCGAGCATTTTCTGCCGGTCCTCCACAGACGCGGCCTGCGTCGCCAACTGCGCTGGAGTAGGTTGCGGCATCTGATATGCCACGCCTAAACCGATCGCACACGATGTTACTGCTAAGACAATCTTCAGGGTCATGTCCTCGCCTCTCCCAGCAAGACTATACGACACTCAATCTAGATGTCCACTCGATTCGCGCTGCTCTTGCTCGCCCTGCCGGCGCTGGCGCAGCATCCGCTTTCCTACGAGCTCCACCTTCGCATCGATCCACGTTCCGCAAACTTCACCGGCACGACGACCATCGAACTTGCGCTGCCCCACGCGGCACGCAGCCTCCGCCTGCACGCGCTCGGGCTGAGTATCAGCAGAGTCCTTGTCGATCAGAGAGAGGCCAAGGCAAAGACGGTGCCAGAGGAGCAGATCGAAATCGAGTTCCCGAGTGTTCTCGCCCCTGGAAAGCATCAAGTGAAAATCTCCTATACAGCGCCGCTCAGCGATACGGAGAAGCTTGGCGTCACTCGCCGCCAGTCGGAGGCGGGCGACTGGTATGCCTTCACCACCTTCACGCCGATCGAAGCCCGGCGCGCCTTTCCCTGCTTCGATGAACCGCGGTTTAAGACGCCATTTCGATACACCATCGAGATTCCGGAAGGCATGACGGCGGCGACCAATACGCCGCTCGAATCGGAATCGTCTGCCGGAGCGGGATGGAAGCGGCTCCGCTTTGCGACCTCGCAAGCACTGCCCACCGAAGTGGTCGCTTTCACTGTCGGGCCTTGGGAAGTGGCGCAAGGAGTGGCTTCCGGAAGCAAGAAAACACCGACACGTATTCTCTATCCGAGGAATCTTCCCGGCAGTCCCGCCGCTGCATTGCAGGCGACACCGGAGATTCTAGCCCGGCTCGAGGCCTATACCGGGATTCCTTACCCTTGGGAGAAACTTGACCAGATTGCTCTCCTCGCCAATGCTTATGGCGCCGTCGAGAACCCCGGGCTCATCACCTATCGCAGCCAGACTTTGCTCGCCAAGGACGACGGCATTCGTGCGATGCGCGGCACCATGAGTCATGAACTGGCGCACCAATGGTTTGGCAATCTGGTGACACAGGCCAGTTGGAAGGATGTGTTCTTGAGTGAGGGCTTTGCGACCTGGCTCGGAAACCGGATTGCCGATCTCGATTTGCCGGAAGCCGAGCGGGGCACGCGCTCGACGACACAGCGCAACAATATGCTGGCGCGGGATGCGAGCGCCAAGTCCCGCGCCGTGCGCGTCGAGAAGTCGCTGCGCACAGACATGACGGATGTCTATGGGCCTGAGGTCTATCAGAAGGCGGGCTCGATCCTGCGCATGATGGAAGGCTGGCTTGGCGAAGAGACGATGCAGCGCGGCTTGCGCCTCTATCTGAAGCGGCATGCTGGGGGCACAGCGACTGAAGCCGATCTGGTTGCCGCATTGCAAGAGGTCTCCCGATTGGATGTCGCGCCCGTGCTGGATAGCTATCTGAACCGGACAGGCGTTCCGAGACTCCACGCCGTGCTGCGTTGCGATACGCCGCAGCCGAAGCTGGATGTTGAAATGGCCGAGGGATGGACAACGCCGGTCTGCATTCGGACTCCAGCGGGGCGCGCCTGCCAGGTGGTGAGGGGCAAGGCGTCGATTGCCCTTGCGGACGCCAGTTGCCCAGCCTGGTTGATTCCGAATGCCGGTGGGACCGGTTATTACCGGACGGCAGTAACCGGTGCTTCCAGCCAGACCGCACCGCTCACTGCCAATGAGAAACTTGCTCTTGAGGACGATGCCAAGTCGATGCAATAGCAGGATTGCCTTCTGGCAGTGGCCGAATGTGTTGGGCCTCGATGCCCCCTTCGTGGCCCTCCTGTGGCAGGCCTTCCTCGCACAACTCTTCGCGGTACCGCTACGAACGGCGGGCCGCGTGGCGCTTGGGCTGACCGTCTGGGCGATCTATCTGGCAGACCGCATCCTCGACGCACGCGATCCCCATCTGGCGGAGCAATCGGCACGGCATCGCTTCGCACGCCGCCACCAAAGGGCCATGAGCATCGCACTTGCCGTCTCCATCCTTGCCGATCTGCTCGTGAGTCTGTTTTGGCTCAGGCACTCCGTCATCCTCAACGGGCTGGTGCCGCTCGCCGGTGTGCTGCTCTATCTCGGCGTGCTGCACGCCTCCTCCGGCAATGTGCGAATCGCTAAGGAACCCACCGTCGCGTTTCTCTTTACCGTTGGAACCTTCCTCGTCGCCTGGACAAACGCGCCAGCCCCGAGTGACCTATTGGTTGGCCCCGCGCTGTCCTTCTTCTTCCTCTGCCTGATGAATCTACTGGCTATTGAGAAATGGGAGTGGCGAGAACTACAACGCTCCGCGCCGCATCCGGCAACGGCATTGCTCATCCGATCGCTGCCGCTGGGGCTGGTGCTCCTGGCAGCTGTCAGTATTCTGCAACGAGGCGCCTGGCATGACGCAATCGCAGCCAGCGCGATCTCGATCGCGATCATCATCCTGGCAGGACAACGGCTGTCGCTCGAATTACGCCGGACTTTGATCGATGCCGCACTCTGTACACCACTGGTGTTTCTGCTTTGAATGCCAACCCAATCGCCGTGGTCTATCGCTTCATCGAGTATCTAGCCTTTGGGACTCGACTGGAACGTTGCCGCGAAAAGTATCTGTTCGTAACGACACAAGCACGCCGCATCCTAATCCTCGGCGAAGGGGATGGCCGCTTTCTCCAGCAACTGGTGGCAATCAACCCCACAGGGCAGATTGATGTGATCGAATCGAGCGAAATGATGGTCCAGTTGGCGATGGGGCGTCTTCCTGTCGAAGCCCATTCACGCGTCCACTTTTACCAGCGCGACGTCCTCCCCATCCCAGATCAGCACTACGATCTGGTGGTCACACACTTCTTTCTCGATTGCTTCGAGCCCCAGTCTGTCCAGCGCATCATCGCGGCAATCGAGACGCAGTTGTCTCCTGGAGCCCTTTGGCTTCTCTCGGAATTCCAGCAGCCACCCTCCGGGTTCCGTGCACTCCATGCCCAACTCTGGCTCCGCACCATGTATCTTTTCTTCCAAAAGACAACCGGACTGGGCATCGCCGCACTTCCTCCTTACGCGACATTGCTGCGCGCCGCAGGACTGCGTCAAATCGCCGTATCCGATCAGTTTCTCTCGCTGATTACAGCGCAACTCTGGATCAAGCCCTCTTGACCATACGAACAATAAACAGTAGGATCACTGCGCCGATCGTAGCGACAACGAGGGATCCGAAGAGTCCACCGCCTGCCCCGATGCCGAGATTTCCGAAGAGAAATCCTCCGAGGAGTGCACCGATCACGCCCACAACCAAGTCTCCGATAATACCGAAGCCGCCGCCCTTCATCAATTGACCAGCCAGCCAACCGGCAGCGATTCCAATGAGGCAAAACCAAAGTAACGACATATCCATTCCCTTTCGTTCTTATCCGGCTCCAACTGCATGGCCGCACTCTTAGAGCGCGCCGCAGTGGTCGTAGTTACAGAAGGCACAGCGAAACAGTCCAGGGTGGCCGGGCTTCCCCCTTTATGCTGGTCCTGAAGAGAATATGCCAATCGAAACTATCAATCCCGCCACCGGAGAGCGACTGAAGAGCTTTCCAGCACTGGATGCCGAACAGATCGAGGAGAAATTGCATTTGGCCCATACGGTCTTTTCGAGTTGGAAGAACTCGAGCTTCGCCGAGCGAAAAATGGCGATGCAGAAAGCAGCCGCGATTCTGAGGAATGAGGCGGAGGAACTGGGGGCGCTGATTACAAGGGAGATGGGGAAGACGCTGCAGTCCGCGATTGCGGAAGTGGAGAAGTGCGCGAGTGCTTGCTTGTACTACGCCGAGAATGCAGAGGCGATGCTGATGCCCAAAGAAGTCGCCTCCGCCGCGGCGCAAAGTTTTGTGCAATATCGCCCCATCGGTCCAGTGCTGGCAGTGATGCCCTGGAACTTTCCTTTCTGGCAGGTCTTCCGCTTTGCGGCTCCCGCATTGATGGCCGGCAATGTTGGACTGTTGAAGCATGCCGCGAATGTGCCGCAGTCGGCGCTCGCCATTGAGGATGTCTTGTTACGGGCGGGTTTTCCGGAAGGAGTCTTTCAAACGCTCTTGATTGGTTCCGATCAGGTGGAAGGAATTCTGCGGGATCCTCGCGTTGCCGCCGCAACACTCACCGGAAGTGAAGGCGCCGGGCGCGCCGTAGCTGCCATCGCTGGCGATGCGGTGAAGAAGACCGTCCTGGAACTTGGCGGCAGCGATCCGTTTCTGGTGATGGCCAGCGCGGACCCGGAACGCACAGCGCGCATGGCTGTCCAGGCGCGCTGTATCAACAACGGGCAATCCTGTATCGCAGCCAAAAGGTTTATTGTGGAAGACTCCATCTTCCAAGCTTTCAGTCCCCGCTTTGTCGAGAAAATGGCCGCGTTGCGGGTGGGCGATCCGATGCTGCCGGATACGGAACTGGGGCCGCTGGCGACCGCGAAGCTTCTCGATGAGCTGCATGTACAGGTGCAGGCGGCCATAGCCGCTGGGGCGACACTCCTCACGGGAGGGCATCGCATCGAAGGTCCAGGCAACTACTATGCGCCGACGGTGCTGGCGGATCTGCCGCCCGATGCAGCCATTGCCAAGGAAGAGTTCTTTGGCCCCGTTGCGTTACTCTTCCGCGCGCACGACGCCATGCACGCCCTGCGGCTGGCAAACAACTCTCCGTTTGGATTGTCGGCCAGCGTCTGGACCGAAGACGCTCTCGAGCGCGATTTCTTCATTCGCAATCTCGAGAGCGGTCTGGTCTTTATCAACGCGAACTCCGCCTCAGATCCGAAGCTTCCCTTCGGGGGCATCAAACGCAGCGGCTATGGACGCGAACTTTCGGAGCTTGGGATGTATGAATTCTGTAACATCCAGACGGTCTGGATTACTGAACCCGCTTCAACGTCCACTCGATCGAGGAGCCACCAAAGCCTTCTGAACTGAGCTTGATCTGATCCTTGCCGGTCATCTTGCCCTTATAGTTCAGCTTCATTTCGTTGTCTTGGATCTTCGCGTTGATCGAGAAGGTAATCGTGTCGCCGTCAGCCTTGCCCTCATTGAGCGTGGACTTGCCGGTATATTGGCTGACCGTCTCGCCGCTCAGCTTTGAGCCTTCTACTTTCAGCGTGAAGCTGCGCTCAATCGCGCCATTGGGGCCTTCGGCACTGCCCTTCCAGTTGCCCGTGATCGCGGGGTTGCCGTCTGCGCCCAACATCGCGAGCGCCGACAAGAAGAGAGGAATCAGAATGCGTATCATGTGTCAGTTTCTCCGCGTTCGATTCTATGCTGCTTTGCGGCGGAATGCTATGCCAAAACTTCGCGAATGACGCGACCGCCAATGTCAGTAAGCTTCTTATAGCGTCCGGCATGGAGATAGGTGAGGCGATTCTGATCCAGACCAAGTGCGTGGAGAATGGTCGCGTGGACGTCGCGCACCGGGACTTCTTCCGCCGCGGCGCGCACGGAGAACTCGTCGGTCTCGCCGAAAGTGGCGCCAGGCTTGATCCCGCCGCCAGCCATCCAGACACAGAGGCCATACTGATTGTGATCGCGGCCCGGCTTGTCGGTGGTGAGGTTGTTGTCGAAGGGAGTGCGTCCCATCTCCGAGGCCCAGACGACGAGTGTCGAATCGAGCAGGCCCCGCGACTTCAGATCTTTTAGCAAACCCGCTACGGGCTGATCCACTTCCTTGCAATGGATTGGGATGCGTTCGCCGATGTTGCCGTGGTCATCCCAACGATCGCCACCTGCCCCGTGGAGCAACTTGACGAAGCGAACGCCACGCTCGACCATACGGCGGGCGAGCAGACACTGGCGGCCAAAGGGTTCGGAAACCGGATCGTTCATTCCGTAGAGAGCCTTGGTGGCGTCGCTCTCCTGCTTGAGGTCCACCAGTTCCGGGGCCTTCGCCTGCATGCGGAAAGCAAGCTCGTAGGAGGCGATGCGTGCCTCCAGTTCACTGGTGGCCGTGCGCTCAGAGGCGTGCTGTTCGTTGACCCAGCGCAGGAGATCGAGTTCGCGGCGCTGCTCGGCAAGGGAGAGCTTGGGATTGAGGTCGACAATAGGCGTGTTGCCGTTGCGGAAGAGCGTACCCTGGTAGGCGGCAGGCAGATAGCCATTGCCCCAAACGCTGGCGCCGCCAATGGTGGCGCCGCGGCGGTCGCCCATGACAATGAAGCCGGGAAGGTCGCGATTCTCCGAACCAAGACCATAGGTGACCCAGGAGCCCACCGAAGCGCTGCCAGGCAGCATGTTGCCCGTGAGGGTGTGGTAGACGGCGGGGCCGTGGTTGTTGTTGTCGACCTTGACGCCGTGGATGAAGGCGATGTCGTCGACGGTGGTGGCCAGATGCGGCAGGAGGCCCGAGATCCAGCGCCCACTCTCGCCATACTGCTTGAAGCTAGCGACGGGCGGGATGACACGATTGGGCGCCGCCGAGAAGGTGGCGATTTCGCCAACGGTCCGGTCTGCCGTGGGCATCTGCTTGCCCGCGTACTTGATGAGCGCGGGCTTGTATTCGAAGGTGTCCATCTGGGCGACGCCCCCTTCGAGGAAAACGAAGATACAGCTCTTCGCCTTTGCCTTGAGATGAGGTGGCTTGGGGGCGAGCGGGCCATCGTTTTCCGCCGCCAGCAGGTCTGTCAGAGCGAGCCCACCCAGGCCCAGATACGACTGAAACAAAAGATTGCGTCGAGATACCATTGGCTTCGCTCCTCTACTCCACATACAAGAACTCGTTGGAGTTCATCAGAATTCGTCCCAATCCATCGAGACCGCCGGTGTACGATGCAAAGCGGTCCAGTTCGGCAGGCTTGGGAGGGCGCTGGAGAACAACTTCAAACAGACGGCGGATCTGGTCTTCGCGCTTGGAACCGGCTTCTTTGGCAATGCGCTTGGCGAGCTCTTCGCTCTCTTCCTGCACGAGGTAGCCGTTCATCATGGCGAGGGCTTGCAGCGGCGTGGTGGTGGAACTGCGCCGATCGCAGGATTCGCTGAAGGCGAAGGAATCAAAGGCCACCATCATCGGAAGTGGCAAGGAACGGCGTTGGAAGATGTAGACACTGCGGCGGCGTCCGTCGGCGTCTTTCTCATTCGGCTCCCACATCAGGTCGCCAGTGCGTCCGTAGCGGGCCGCGTCGGCGAGATCGCTCGGCAGAGGCGGGAAGACGCTGGGGCCACCGCGCTCTGGATTCAGACGTCCGGAGACGGAGAGAATGCTGTCGCGAATCGCTTCGGCTTCGAGACGGCGGCGGTTGTACTTGCTGAAGAGACGATTCTCGGGGTCGGCCTTGAGAGCACCGGCATTCTCCGCGGACTGGCGGTAGGTGGCCGAGGTGACGAGCATCTTCTGCATCGCCTTGGTGTCCCAGTTCGAGTCCATGAAGGCGACGGCGAGCCAGTCGAGCAACTCCGGGTGTGTGGGACGTTCGCCATTGACCCCGAAGTCCGAAGTGGTCTTGACGATGCCGTTGCCGAAGTGTTGCTGCCACAGGCGATTGACCCAAACGCGCGCGGTTTGCGGGTTGTCCTTTGAGGCAATCCATTTGGCCAGCGTCAGGCGGCGGCCACGGGTGACGAACTGGCGGTAGCGATCGGTTTCCAGCTTCGCGGGGCCGCCATCGCCACCAAAGGCAATCGGGAAGCCAGCTTCCACCGCTTCGCCGGGCTGGCGGTAATCACCGCGCAGCAGCACGTGGGTGGGCGCGATTTCGGGGCCAGTAGGAGGCCCGGGGACATTGCCGATGGCGAGGACTTCCGGCTTCCAACGCTCGAGGCGGCGACGGTAGACGGCGAGATCGCCCGCCAATTGGCCGTAGCGAGCTTTTTCGTCCGCCGTAAAGATCGACTTGCCCGAATACTCGGCCATCGCCTCACGGCGGACGTCGTCCTGGGTGAGCGCTTCAAAGCGAGGACCGGGATCGACTGTGGCATACGCCTTGCGCAGCTTCTGCAGCATGGGCGCTTCCACCTTGTCGAGGGCCTGTTGTTCGTCCGCATCGAGGGTGCGCTCGGCGTCTTCGAGACGGTCCATGTATTCGCGGACCTCAGCTTCGGTGAAGATACCACGCACCTTGCGCTTCTCGACCGGCAAGCGCAGTTCCAATCGCAGATCTGCCTTGGTGAACTCAGCGTTCTTCTTGGCGCGCTCGATGCGCGCGGCGATCAGCTTTGTCAGAAGTTGTTTCTCGAAGGCATCCAGTTCCTTCTTTTCAGGACCGCTGTTGAGGCGCTCTTCGTATTCCTTGACCTTGGCGGCAGCCTTGGCGGCAAAGTCGGGGTCGCGGTAGGGCACAGTGATGCCGCCTCGCGCTTCGCTCGCCTGGAAGAAGGACTGCAAGCGGTAGTAGTCTTTGGTGGGGATGGGATCGTACTTGTGATCGTGGCAACGCGCGCAGCCGACCGAGAGGCCAAGGAAGACGCTGCCTACGGTGCCGGTAACTTCGGCAAGGTAGTTCTGGCGTACGTCGGCGGCGACGAGGTTGGAACGGTCCCAGGGGGCAACGCGCAAAAAGCCTGTGGGCACATAGCCCTGGACGTCGGGCTGATAGTTGTTGCGGGTCTTCGAGTGTTCGTCACCGCCGGCCAGTTGCAGGGTGACGAAGCGATCGTAGGGCATGTTCGAGTTGAAGGCGTCGATGACCCAATCGCGATAACGCCAGGCATTGCCGATGGCGCCGTCGCCTTCAAGACCCGAGGTTTCGCCGTAGCGGGCAACGTCGAGCCAGTGACGGCCCCAGCGCTCTCCGTAACGAGGATCGGCGAGGAGCTTGTCGACCACCTGCTCATAGGGGGTCTTGAGGAATTCTTCGACTTCGGCGGGAGTCGGGGGGACGCCGATGAGATCGAGATAGAGACGGCGGGCGAGGGTTCTGGGCGAGGCCTCAGCAGCCGGAGCAATGCCGTTCTGCTCGAGTTTGGCGAGGATAAATCGATCCACGGCGTTGCGGCCCCAAGTCTGATTCCTGACGACGGGGAGTTCAGCCTGGACCGGCTTGGTATAAGGCCATTTCCACTGCTGCTTGGCGGTGGCCCGTTCCGGGGGGAGACTCTTGACCCAAGCCTCGATGGTTGCGATTTCCGCCGGCTCGAGACTCCTGCCCATCGGCATCTTCGGCGCCAGCTCGCCGCGCACCATCTGTAAGAGGACACTACCAGCCGGGTCGCCACCGACCACCGCGCGGCCGTGCTTCTTGCCACCGGCAATCACTCGCTCGAGTGTCTCGATCGAAAAGCCGCTCGCCATGGTTTTCGCGTTGTGACAGTCGCCACACTTGGCGCGCAGCAACGCCTCCACTTCGGCAGCAGGCAACTGCATGACAACCGCGAGCAAGAATAGAGTGCGCATGAAGGAAACTACGGATATTCTATGCGCAGTCGTAACGATTGCGACAAGAATTTACGAAGTTACCACTGCATGAGGAAGCCGGCCCAGGTGAGGCCCGCGCCAAAACCTAGTACTAAAACACGATGACCCTGGTGGAAGAGCCCCTGCTCCATGCCTTGGGCCAGAGCGAGCGGAATCGAAGCCGCCACCGTATTGCCGACCCCCCCGATATTCGAAACCCAGCGCTCGCCCGCGATGCCGCTGCGGTCAATGAGCGCCTGGATAATCCGGCGATTCGCCTGATGCACGATCACCCAATCCACATCGCCCACCGTCAGCTTTGCTTTTTCGATCAGCGAAGCAATGGCGCTCGAACCCTGTTCGACGGCAAAGCGGAAGAGGCTGCGGCCATCCATCGCCACGCTGAGTTCGTTTTCGTTGTCCTGCAAAGAAGCGGGCGGCAGTGCACTGCCACCGCCAGGCAGGTGGAACATCTTGTTTCCGCCGCCATCGCTGCCCCAAAGCCAACTCAGAATATGGCTCTCACAGGTATCGTTCGTTTCGAGAACGATTGCGGCTGCCCCGTCCCCCATCAGAATGCGGGTGTTGCGATCGGTCTGCTTCAAATACTTTGTCGGGGTATCGCTGCAAACCAGCAGGACGCGCTTGGCAAAGCCAGTCGCCAGAAAATTAATCGAGGTCAGAAAACCAATTGCCGCGCCGCTGCAGGCAGCATTGATATCGAAAGCGCCAACCGCCGGAAGACCGAGCTCTTTCGCAATCGCGGGCGCAGTGGGACACAACAGATATTCCGGAGTGAAGGTGGAACAAAGGACAAGATCGGGATTGGGCACCGGATCGAACTCGAGCGCCTTCCGGGAAGCGCTTACCGCGAGACTGAGCGTCGTTTCTTCCAGGTTGGACTGATAACGCTGTTCGATCCCGCAGCGGGCCAGGATCCAGTCCTCTTCTACCCCAAGCTCCCCCGCAAGCGTTTCATTGGTCAACGCGACACTCGGCAGCGCCGCTCCGCAACCGGCAATCCGGAAACGGAAATTTGTTAAAGCTTCTGACATCTGCAAGCTTTTAGGGTAGCGGATATTCGACGCTAATCTGCGTCAGGCCGCGCGATGGGGCAGAATCCCGCACTTTCGCCGGGGCACCAGCCAGATACTTCTCCAATTCTTCGCCTGACTGGTTCCCCTTGCCCACTTCCAGCAGGAATCCCATCATATGCCGCACCATATGCTTCAGAAAGCCGCTGCCGCGAACGCGGTAGTTGAGCTGATCGCCCTCGCGCCACATTTTTGATTCAAAAATCCGGCGCACCTTCGAGCGGCCGACCGCATCTTTGGGGTCCATGCTGGAGAAGGCCGTAAAGTCGTACTCCCCGACAAAATGCGCCGCCGTTGCGATCATCGCCGCCTCATTGAGCGGATAGGGATGATGGTGTACATAGCGGCGGACAAAGGGCGGACACACCTCTTCGCGCCAGATCCGATACTCGTAGGTCTTGGCGATGGCGTCGAATCGCGGATGAAAGCCGTGCGGCCGCTCCCGCACCTCGTGTACCCGGATATCGGGTGGCAGATAGCGATTGAGCGCTTTCCTGAGATTTGCTTCGGGAATCGGATTCTCTAAATCGAAAGCCGCGCAAACGGCCAAGGCGTGGACACCGGCATCGGTCCGGCCGCTTCCGACCACATGTACGGGCTTGCCCTCCAGCTTGGCGACAACAGTTTCGAGTTCCAGTTGTACGGTGGGCAGCCCAGGCTGCACCTGCCACCCGTGATACGCGGTTCCGTCGTAGCTGACGAGGATGCTCATCCGCCGCATGGACTAGGCTGTGGGGCGGGAACCGGGTTTGACGACTTCGAGGCCCTGGGCACACAAAGGACAACTCGACGGATCGTAGGTCATCACATGAAGCGTTGCGAGCGCGACACGGGGCACACCGACGTCGGCAGCGCCACCACTGCGATCGATAATCGAGGCAGCAGCCACCACCACGGCGCCCATGCTGCGCAGCAGCTCCACCACTTCGCGGGTGCTGCCGCCGGTGGTGATCACATCCTCAACAATGACGACTTTTTCGCCCGGCGTGATGCCAAATCCGCGCCGCAGCGTCATCTTGCCCTCGCTGTCCCGCTCCGTGAAAATGAAGCGGACGCCATAAGCACGAGCCACTTCGTGGCCAATAATCAAACCACCCATCGCGGGGGCACAGACGACATCCACTTCTCCGGCGGGGAGGGCTTCGCGAATGTCGCGGCCAAATTTCTCAGCGTAATGCGGGTACTGCAGTACTTTGGCAGACTGTAAATACTCGGAACTGTGCAAGCCGCTGGTGAGCCGGAAGTGGCCCGTCAAATAGGCTCCGGTCTTGCGAAATGCCGCCAGAGTCGCCGCGTTTGGATCACTCATCTATTTTCAAAGGATAGCAATGCTTCTCAGTGTGATCGCTGTCGCGTTAGGATAGTTTCAGCCTGAGCGCAAATCGATGGGAACAAACGGCTGCGTCTCTCCGTTTACCCTTCCAGCGCTTTTAGCCGGAACCGATCCATGAAAACTCTTCGCGAGAGCCTCGCCGTTCTCTGTCTAGCCCTCACTCTGACTACATCCACGTCGTTTGCCCAGGAACATACAGGCTTCGTATCGAAGCTTGACGACAAGACAACGTGGTTGACCAAGAATTACCGTCCGCGTGATATCGCCCCGGTGAAGCTTGGCAATTCCAATCGCCTCGAGCAGCTCTTGCGCGCAGGTGTAATCTATCTTTCTCTGCAGGATGCCATTGCGCTCACGCTGGAGAACAATATTGACATCGAAATCCAGCGCTACGGGCCGGAGTTGGCGCAAACCGATCTTCTGCGCGCCCAAGCGGGCGGTCAGATTCGCGGTGTCGCGACGAACGTGACGCAGGGGTCGAACTCGGCCATCAATCTGGTGACCGGCGGCGCCGGAACCGGTAGCGGCGGTACCTCGACAGGAAACGCGAGCACGACCGGTACGGTGTTCCAAGTGACCGGCGCGGCGATCCCCAGCCTGGACCCGAGCTTCTTTACGAGCTACACCCACGCAAAGCAGTCGAGTCCACAAACCAACTCCTTCGTCAGCGGCATTTCGGCGTTGGTCCTCAATAGCGATCAATTCAATACCGGTATCCAAAAGCAGTTCCTGACCGGTACGACCACCTCAATTACCTACGGCAGCACGAGCACCAGTTCCAACTCTCCCAACAACGATTTGAATCCGTTTACCCGAAACAACGTGCAAGCTCAAATCACCCAGCGCCTACTACAGGGCTTTGGTCTTGCCGTGAATAACCGAAACATCCGCGTTGCGAAGAACAACCTCAAGGTTGCCGACCTCACCTTTAAGCTCCAGGTGATCACCACCGTCAGTTCTGTGATCAACCTGTACTGGGATCTTGTGTCCTTCAACGAGGATGTCAAGGTGAAGCAGAAGGCCGTCGACGTTGCCGCCAAGCTCTACACCGACCAGAAGAAGCAAGTGGAGATCGGCACCATTGCCCCGATCGAAGTGGTACGAGCCGAAGCCGAAGTCGCCCGCACCGAGCAAGACCTGACGGTTAGCCAGACCCAGTTGTTGCAGCAGGAAGCGATTATCAAGAACTCGCTCAGCCGCAGCGGCATTGCCAGCCCGGCAGTTGCCGATGCGCGCATCATCCCCACCGATCAGATCCGCGTGCCTGCCGCGGACATCGCCATGGCCCCGGTGAGCGACCTGGTCGCCGATGCGCTGGCGAATCGTCCCGAAATTGCCCAAACCAAACTGACCATCCTGAATACGAAGATTGGTCTGGCTGGGTCGCGCAATGCGCTGCTCCCTTCCCTGGACGTGAGCGCCAGCACAACGAATAACGGCTTGGCCGGTACGAAGAATCCGCTTTCGCCACGCTTCGTAGATCCATTCATCATTGGCGGCTACGGGACGGCCTTAGAGCAACTGCTGCGCCGCAACTTCCCCGATTATTCGGTGGGTTTCAATTTGAATATTCCGATCTTCAACCGCGCCGCCCGCGCCGACTATGCGAACGATACCCTTCGCCTGCGCCAGTCGGAACTGCAGGAAGTGCGCCAGATCAATAGCATCCGTCTCGAAATCACCAATGCCGTGATTGCACTACAACAGGCCCGGGCCCGTCACGATGCGGCCGTCAAGAGCCGCCGTTTGCAGGAGCAGACTCTCGAAGCCGAGCAAAAGAAGTACGCGCTCGGCAGTTCCACCACCTTCCTTGTCATCCAGGCGCAGCGCGATCTTGCGACCGCCCAGGGTGTGGAAGTTACTGCTCTGGCAAACTACAGCCGCGCGCGCAATCAGATGGATGTTGCCGCAGGCCGCCTGCTCGAAGCAAACAGCATCAGCATCGAAGAGGCAGTGAAGGGGTCCGTCTCCCGGCTGCCCACCACGCTGCCTTAACGCCGGATTTCTTTGGCAATCAGGCGCGCGCGATCGAGATTGCGCTGCGTCTCTTTGAAACTCACCCCCGCCCACGATTTCAAGTCGCGGTCGGGGGTTTTCATTAGCCGCTGTAAATCCGCGGAGCCGTTCTCCAGTTCACGAATCTGGATCTCCATATAAGCGCGATCGAAGTCAGCGCCTTTCAACCGGGCGAGATTCGCCACCAGCGGGTCCTCTGGCTCGGCTCCTTCCTGGCGATCCAATGGCGGTGGCATCTCAGCCGCAACAGCGGGTATTTTCGCCGTCTCCTGCAGACGGTTCCGTTGCGAGATCTGGTTTTCCAGCAGTCCTTGCGCAAAGCCGAGCACTCTCGGGTTCGAACTGCGCTCTGGCACACTCTGCGCCAGAGCAACTCCCCGGTTTAAGTCCTGGCGCACCCGGAACAGGTCCTTCTCTCGATCCGATAGAACCGAACCATCCAAGGCACTTGTTGTGGCATCCGAATCGTTTAAGACCCGATCTCGATTCTTCTCCGGTGCGATCTGAGAAAGCACCAGCACCAACAGGAATGGGATGAACATAATTCCTCCAAACTGGCCAGTCCAAACACCTGCCTATTCGCTAGAGCCCTCCGCCAGCCGATTGTTACGGAATTCAAGGTGCGAAACGATATAAGACCCATTTGGTCTTGACAGGCATATTGCAACTCATTTACTCTTAACCGTGGGACGCGACTCGCCAGCGGAAGCCTTCCAGATCATCTGGATTTATACACGGAGACTACACAAATATGCGCGTTCGGATCAGGCTCAAGAAAAAACACAAAAAATCCAAGAACGACAACACCCGCAAGTGGATTGCGGCAAGTACTATTGCTTCTTATACCATCACGGGCGGGATCTCTCTAGCCGCTCAACAGCGCCCGGCGCCTGTTGCCGATCTGAAGCGTTCTGAGCAAACGCTCCCCCTGATTCGCTTTTCTGTCGCCAGCGGGTCACTGGCCGAAGCAATCGCTGCATTTGAAAAGTCATCGGGATGGAAAGTTGAAATTCCCGACGAGAACATGAAGGGTTTGCAGTCAAAGGGAGTCAGCGGCCTGATGCCAGCGCGGCAGGCACTCGCCGAACTGTTGACGGGGACCGGCCTCCACTTCCGGATCACGGCAGCGCAGAAGGCCACGCTCACCTTTGAAGAGGTCCGTAGTTCGATCGATGTCGTGGATCAGCCTACCCCGCTCTCGCCTCGCTATACAGAGCCGCTCCGCGATATCCCGCAAACCATTACCGTCATCCCGAAGGAAATCATCCAGCAGCAGGGCGCCACAAGCCTGGCGGAAGTCCTGCGCAATGTCCCTGGCATGACCATTACCGCCGGAGAGGGCGGCGCCCCGGCGGGCGACAACCTGACCCTGCGGGGGAACAGCGCCCGCAATGACATCTTTGTCGACGGCGTTCGCGATCTGAGTCCGCAATCCCGCGACCCCTTCAATCTGGAGCAGGTAGAAGTCACGAAGGGCCCCACCTCCGCCATCACAGGACGCGGATCTGCGGGTGGAGCGATCAACCTCATCAGCAAGACCCCGAATGTGGGCCGGATGATCGGCGGCTCCTTCTCTCTCGGCAATGCGGACATGCGCCGCGCCAACATTGACATCAATACGCCGCTCAAGCGACTGGGCCTGGGGGAGCGCACGGCTTTCCGCATGAATGCGCTCATCCATGATGCGAATGTCCCTGGACGGAAAGTGGTCAAGAACGATCGCTGGGGGCTGGCGCCTTCGCTCGCCTTCGGACTCGGCACGCCCACCCGCATCACCGTCGGCTATTACAAGCTGAAGCAGGACAACATCTCCGATTACGGGATCCCCTGGGTTCCCGCGACCAACAACGTTCTGGTTGCTTATCGGGACAAGCCAGCGCCCGTCGCCCGTGACACCTTCTACGGGTTCGCCAATCGCGACCGGGAAGTGCTCAATCAGGACACCGGCACCCTCAAGTTCGAGCATGACTTCAAGGATTCGATGCAGTTGCGCAGCCAGTTCCGCTTTGGCAAATCCGGCCGGAATTCCTACGCCACGCCTCCTCGCTTCGCCAGCACCGAGAGCACCGTCATCAATCGGGAAATGCGTTCCTGGGTCGCACAGGATCGTATCCTCGATAGCCAGACCGACCTCAAAGCGGAGGCGAAGACCTTCGGCATCCGGCACTCCATCGTGACAGGCGCCGCCTTCACCGGGGAACGAAACCGCCGCATCAATCGCACCGCGGCAAACGCAACCACGACGCTCTTTGATCCGAATCCGAATGACGTCTACACCGGCGACATCGTCACCAGCCCTTATGTCGGCATCATCACCGGCAATACGCAATCTGCCTGGTTCTTTGATACCGCGAAATTCGGCAATCACCTGGAAGCCAATGGCGGCGTTCGCTTTGAGCACTTCAACGCGAAGGGAGTCAGCACCACACCGGCCCCGGTGGCCCAGGAAGTTAACTTTGCCAGCCTGCGCGGAGCGCTAATCTACAAGCCAACACAGGCCAGCAGTATCTATGGCTCTTACGGAAGCTCTGTCAGCCCGTCGCTCGAAGGCCTTTCCTACAACACCGCCAATACCGCGATTCCTCCGGAGAAAACGTACACCACAGAAGTGGGTTCCAAATGGGAGGTTGCGGGAGCACGCCTGCTGCTCTCTGGCGCGCTCTTCCAGGTGAAGAAAGACAATGCCCGCACGCCGGGTCTGCTTCCGACCGATCCGCCACAGGTGCTGGCCGGCCGTCAAACCTCGCAAGGTCTGGAATTGTCCGCTTCCGGCGGGATCACCCGATCGTTGCGAGTGCTCGCCTCCTACTCCCTCATCGACGCACGCATCAGTTCCTCAAACACACCGGCCGAGGTGGGCCGCTTCTTCCAGAACACGCCCCGCAATTCGGTCAGTGTCTGGGCGACTTACACGGCACAGCGCTTTACGGTTGGCGTTGGCCCTCGATTCATGGGACGCCGCTTTGGCAATAACACCAACACCCGCGTGGTTGACTCCTATGCCACCGTAGACGCCATGGGCTCTTACCGTGTCAACAACTTCCTCGATCTGCGTCTGAATCTGAGTAATCTGAACAACGCTTACTACTTTGAGCGCTTAGGGGGCGGCCACCTGATTCCGGGAGCTTCCCGCTTTGTCCAGTTCACCACGAACTTCCACTTCTAGGACTCACAAACACATTCATGTTGATGCACATCCAAGCTGTCCTCACCCCTGAAGAGGCGGCACAATATCGAAGAGCTCTGGTGGCAGCCGATTGGGTTGATGGCCGGGTGACCGCCGGCTACCAATCCAGCCGCACGAAGCACAATCTCCAACTGGCAGAGGATCATCCTCTTGCCATGGAGTTGAGCGATCAGATTGTGCAGCGGCTGGAGCGCCATCCCCTGTTCATGGGAGCGGCGTTGCCGCTAAAAGTCTTCCCGCCCCTCTTCAATCGCTATGAGGGCGGGCATTCTTTTGGCACGCATGTGGACAATGCGATCCGTCAGGTGAAGGGCACGCCTCATCGCCTGCGTACCGACCTCTCAGCAACACTCTTCCTCACCGAGCCGAGCGACTATGAGGGCGGCGAACTCATCATTGAAGACACCTATGGCACCCAGTCCGTGAAGCTGCCTGCAGGCGATATGATTCTCTACCCCGCCACCAGCCTGCACCACGTATTGCCGGTAACCCGCGGCGCGCGCATCTCATCCTTCTTCTGGATCCAAAGCATGGTGCGCGACGATGCGCGCCGGGCCTTGCTCTTTGATCTTGATGTCGCGATCCAACGCCTGGCTGGAGAGGCCCCCGATCACCCTTCGGCGGTCCAACTCACAGGCGTGTATCACAACCTCATCCGCATGTGGGCTGACGTTTAACGGCCGCTCCAAACGGAAACGGCGGCTTTCGATCTGTCTCAAGGGGTTGAGAGCAGTACGAAGCCGCCGGATGATTTTCGTGCTCCTGCTTCAGTGAGAGAAGAACTTGCCCACCAAGCCGATGACCTCGCTCACCGCACCGCCACCTTGATTGAAATTGAGCATCCCCGCAAGCCCGCTTTCCGGAGTGGCCGCCGCAGCCTGGCCGTCCGTTCCACTGCTCGCCCCTCCGCTCATCATTCGTTTTGCCATCACACCCATTGCCATGGAGGCCACCAGCGGCAACATCTGCTTGATCACCGAATCGCTGACGCCCGTATTCCCCGCCACATGCTGTGCAAGTGCGGTACTTGCGTCTTTACTTCCTAAAACATGGCTGAGAATCCCATTCCCCTCGTCTACAGCCTCGGGCTGCGCAATCGCATTCGGGTCATCAACATACTGTGCATGATTCCCGCCGGCTAAGGCGCCGAGCAAGCTTTGCAGCCCACCCTCTTGCGACACATTGTTATTCACTCCGTGCGCGAGAGCGGGCACCAGTTGACTCAGCACTCCCTGTGCCTGGTCCCCGGAAATCCCGAATCGCTCTGCGAGTGCCTGAACGCTTTGCCCGCCGTTGGCGTTGTTGATGAGATCGAGTAGATTCATTTGGCCGAAGCATAACATGAGCTAGAAACGCAACGCCAGGGTGACCATTCCTAGCCCAACCATTACTTTCCGCCAAGGAGAGACTTAGTTTGTTCGAAAAATATCCTCCAGCCGCCGTCCCGCGTGGCCGCATGGGGAAGCGCTGTGCAGACTGCGGAGCCGGAGAATATCATGAAAGAGAACCTTATCATGCAACTGCTGTTAATCGACGATGACGTTGAGTTAAGCCAACTGATCGGCGAATACCTTGGGCAGCAAGATATTTCGGTCGAACCGATCCATGACGGCACTCAGGGGCTGGCGAAAGCGCTCCTGCCGGGCTTCGACCTGATACTCCTCGACGGCATGCTCCCCGGCATTGATGGGCTCGAGCTGCTCCGGCAGCTCCGCCGCAGGTCGAGTGTCCCTGTCATCATGCTCACCGCCCGCGGCTCCCAGCAGGACCGCATCAGCGGCCTGGATCTTGGCGCCGACGACTATCTGGCAAAGCCCTTCGCACCCGACGAATTACTGGCTCGCATCCGCGCCGTGCTCCGCCGCACCAACAGCAATGTGATCCAGAAGTCTGAGGTCCTCGCCGCGGGTGCGCTCCGCATTGACCCGAGCCAGCGCGAGGCCTGGCTCAACGAAAAGCCCTGCGGCCTCACCAACCTCCAGTTTGAGATCGTCGAGTACCTGATGCGCCACTCCGGCCGGGCCGTCTCACGCGACGAACTCACCAGCATTCTCCACCAGCGTGAAGCCACCCCGTTTGAACGCTGGCTCGATGTCCACATCAGCCAGTTGCGCAAGAAGATCGAAGGCGATGGACAAGTGCGTATCCACACCGTTCGCGGCATCGGCTACATGTTCTCGCCTCCTTCCGGACCCCAGCAATGAGAAGTCTCTATTTCAAGCTCAGCCTCTGGTCTCTGGCGACGCTAGTCTTCTGCATCTTCGCCTTTTTCTTTGTCGCCTCCATGCTGAATCGCAACGTCGGCCGCCGCGGCGATCCCTACAGCCGTACTCTCGGTTGGCAACTCGGCATGGCCCGCAAGGCATTCGAACAAGGGGGGCGCCCCGCCCTCTCCACCTACATGAGAGAGCTGCGTGAGCACTTTCCAAACGATCACTACCTCACCGATGGAAACGGCCGCGATCTCCTGACCGGCGAAGATCTCACCTCGCTCACCTCCCTCGCCGCAGAGGGCCCCCGCTTTCCTTTCTTTGGCCCAAGCGGGAGGTTGGTGGTGGTCCGGCCCTCGGCAGATGGGCAGTTTAAGTTCATCGCCCACATGGATCTGCCGTCGAACTCCTCGAATCTGCTCCCATACTTCGCCATTATTCTCGCCGCGATTGCGCTGTTTAGCTATGTGCTCTTCCGCTATCTCGCGAGCCCGCTTCGCCGGTTAACGACAACGGTGGAGCGCTTTGGCCATGGAGACCTGACAGCTCGCGTCGACATTCGCCGTGGCGACGAGTTCGGCGCACTCGCCAATCGCTTCAACGAAATGGCAGGCCGCATCGAAACGCTCCTCACCGCAGAGCGGCGGTTGCTGGAAGACGTCAGCCACGAGTTGCGAAGCCCGCTGGCCCGGCTCCAGTTCGCGCTTGAACTCGTCCGCACCGCTCCGGACCAGGAGGTGGCCGTCGCCCGCATGAAGCGCGAGATCGATCGCCTGTCCACTCTCGTGGGACATCTGGTTGAAGTCACACGGGCAGAAGGCGACCCAGGCGCCCGGACACGCGAATCCCTCGATCTCTCCGCGCTCGCCACCGAGATTGCCGACGATTGCCGCATCGAAGCGGAAGCGAAGAACTGCACCATCGCCTTACACAGTAGATCCGGGCTCCGCCTGATGGCAGACCGGGAACTCCTGCGCCGCGCGCTCGAAAATGTTCTGCGCAACGCCATCCGCTACGCCCCCGCCAACTCAACCATCCAACTCGATCTTGAACAGCACGAGAAGTCTGTCGAGATCGACGTGCGTGATTTTGGCCCTGGCGTGCCCGAAGAGATGCTCGAGCGCATCTTCCAACCCTTCTTCCGGGTCGATGCCAGCCGCGACAATGCCACCGGAGGCATCGGCCTCGGGCTAGCCATTGCCCGCCGGGCCATCACCCTGCATCACGGCCAGCTCCTCGCCGAGAACGCCGCGCCGGGGCTTCGCGTGCGGATGGAGCTGCCACTCGTGGCCTGAACGTGATGCCCCCGAAGTTCCGGATTCCAACTACCGCCGCTGACCTGCAGCGGCTCCTCGCAATGATGGAAGAATTCTATGCGCATGAGGGGATTCCGTTCGATGCGCAACAGTCTCACCATACGATCCGCGAATTGCTGGATTCGCAGCCTGACGCCGGAGCCATCTATCTGATCGAATCAGAAACGACTTGCGCCGGGTACTTCGTGCTCACTTTTGGATTCAGCCTGGAGTTTGCAGGACGCTTTGCGTTGCTCGACGAACTCTTTCTTAAAGAGGAGTTTCGTGGGAAAGGCTGGGGGAGCCTGGCGATTGCCGACGCAGAAATCCAATGCATCCAGCGCGGCATCGGCACGCTCTTACTTGAAGTGGATGTTGAAAATCCGCAAGCGGCAGCGCTCTATGAGCGGCTGGGATTCCGCACCCACCAGCGCCGGCTGATGAACAAAGCTGTGACTAGAAAATAAAGCTGAGGCCGCCGCGCACTTGCTTTGGCGTCGGAATGAGCCACATGGTCTGCCCGGTGGAAGTGGTGACCGGCACATAGCCCTGGGCGAGCATGTTGCGCATTTCGGCGTTGATCTCCAGACGTCCTGGGAGCCCGAGGAAACCCGGGATCGGTTGCTTGATGCCGATGTTCAGGCCGGCTTCCGCCAGTCCCTGGCTGGTCAGCGAAGTGTGGAAAGGCGTCAGCGCGCGATAGTCGGTCCAGAGATAGCTGCTATACAGCCGTGTCCCGACTCGCGGCAAAACGCCGCTCAGCCGGATGGAAGCGAAGTTCTTCGCTTGCTGGTAGACGCCCTTGCGAATGGCATCGGCGTCGGCTTTTGTGTTGTCGCTCAGCTCGAGAGCACGCTGGTCTGTCCGCAACACGCCGCCGGTTCCAAAGCCGGTGGAGAGACGCCAATCTCCCGGAAGATACTGCGTCCACCCCACGAGATAACCATTGCGGTAATAGCCACCGATATTGAAGATACTGGCGTTCGAGGCGAGATCGGGCACCAGTTCGGAGCCCAGGAGATTCATCGGCGCGCCGACAACCGCGAGCCCGGCGTTTGAAACGCCTTCGCGATACCCGGCCGCAAAGACTTCCCCGCTCCCCAGTTTCTTTGTATAGCCCAGTTCGAAATTTTCAACCCGCTGCGCCCGCGTGGTCCCGTTGACCCGGGTAATTTTCGGGAACAACGCCAGTCCAGAAACCTGCCTTTGCATATCGGCATCTTCACCCTGGCCGCGAATCAATAGATCCACTGGCGGAAACCCGCTGGAAAATGCCATTTGCACCTTCCCAATCGACTTCCCATCCCAAGTGGCCCGAGCAAAAGGACTGATGTAGTTCAGACGCTCAAAAAACTGCACGCTATCCATGGAAGCGCCGTATTCGAGAAGCAGACGATCGTTCAACTGCCAGCGGTCGGCGAAGGTTGCGCTGATGGTACGCAGCAGCGGAGCTCCACTGCTGGCCTCGGGCACATTTTGCCCGGCCCGCATGGGGAAAAAGAGCTGGCGCACGGTCAAGCTCAACTGGGGATTGGGGGCATCGAAACCGGGGACGGAATCGATTGTTCGCTGGTAGGTGGTGCGAAACCCTGCCGCCGGAATGCCGCTGGCCAAGCCATACCCGAGATTCCCGGAGAACTGGAGTTGGCTTCGTTTCATCACCGAAGTTCCCACAGCGAATGCGGTGCCCAGATCCGTCTGCGTGCCCCAGGAGAAGTTCGTCGCTGTATCGCCAGACGACAAGGTCACCATGCCACGCATGTCGGAGAAAATCTTTGCGGCCTGTGGTCCGCGGCCCGGAGGATTGGGATCCCAACTCGGCAAGGCGCGCAGAATGGGCCGGGTCGCAAGCGACCCACGCAGGGCCGAGCGCCAGTCCTCACTCATGAGAAAGCTGCCAGGAGGTGGGGCGTAAAAAATTTCGATGCTGCTAAATAAGCTGGCGAGTTGGATGGCAAGAAAACGTTCCGCGCCTGGGCCGATCTGGATATTGGTCCGCATCGCGGGCACAAAACTGGCCAGACTCACACGAACGGTATAACTTTCCGGACTCAACAGATCAAAGAGGAAGGCGCCATGCTCATCGGTGATCGCGCGCATCACAGGCTTCTCAAAACGATTGAGCAACTGGACGGTTGCGCCCATTTGCACAACACCGCCGGGACTCTTGACGAGCCCGGCGATCTTGCCTGTAAATCGGGCGGCAGAAGCAGCCTCCATCGGAGCGCACAAGGCCAGCAATCCCAACAGAATGATGGGTGCATCGGTCGCGCTACGAAGGGACTTTCGAAGCCGCATGGCTGAGCAGTCGCTACTCCTTCAGGCTGGCTCTGGTGTTGGTGTCGGCCACGACGGTAAAGTTCGCGGTTTGCAGAAGCGACTGACTATTGTTCTGGTCGGTCACCTTCAGCTTGAGAGTATACTTTCCGGGAGCGAAATTCTGAAGCGGCAACAGCTTCTCAATCGTGATCTGCGTGGCGGAAGCATTCGGGATGTCGGAGACTGATTCCGTAAACTCCAGCACCTTTTCACCGCCATCTACCTTGGCGATCTCATAGGCGATGGTGCCCGCGGGCTTCTGCGTCTTCTCGTCGGGCGTGAAGTTGTAGAGCGCCTGGTAGATGCCCATCTTTTCGTTCTGAGCGAAGGTATCGTTCATGCGGGGGCGCACCTTTGAGGTGCCGATGACGAACTGGCCCGCACCAATGCTCTTGGTGGGAACCTTCTCGATCGTATCCGCAAGAATGAGGCTCGAGGCGCCGAGACGCTCGTCTTCAAAGCGCGGCACTGTAATCGCCACTTCGTAGTTGTTCATGTTGCCGCCAACGATGTCCTTGGCAACGACATTGACGCGGTAGGTGCCCGGGGGCAGCGGCACGGCGTTCTGATAGATGGCCTTGCCCTTGGAGGCTTCGGCGAGCATCACGGACGGCGTCTCGATCACAACCGGCGTTTCCCAGACGTTGACCACGCGGCGCGTCATCGAGGTGATGCGGGCATAGATGTTGACCAGCGCCTTTGAGATGTTATCGGTGCTCTTGAACTGCAGGTCGCCCTTGTTCATCTGGATCGTGATGTAGGTCATCACGGTGGAGTTGGTCAGGCGGACAAAGTCGGTGCGCACCTGGATGGGCAGCACATTGAAGATGACCTTCGAATTGACGCTGGCCTCGAGGTCCTTGAACTTCACCTTGGGCGGCTTCTGCAGCATCGCGAATTGGTTCAGGCGCTCAAACTGGTTCATACGCTGCGGCAGGGCTTGCGTGCCGGTGCCGAGGCGGGTGCCGTCAGTGCGCGAGAATCGGTCTGTCTTGCTCGACATGCCCATCTGCTCGTACATGGTCAGACCGGCGTTGGGGACGTAGAGGAGGGCGTCCTTCTCCGACGGGTCCATCGTCATGCGGAACTCACCGGTCATCGTCGTGTCCACGAATTCGATGATCACGTCATTGCCGATGCCTTCAATGTAGCGGTAGCGCCACTTCTGGAAGGGATAGGTGGAGGTGGTGCCGCCGCCTTCTTCAATCGGACGTTCGTAGGTACCGCCACTCGGGTGGTCTTCGACTTCATCGGCCGGTCCGAAGGTGATGTAGATCCGGCCGCGGTCGCTCTTCCAACCGGGAATGCCGCTCGCATAACGCTCGTTCGCATAGGCGATGCGGCGATAATGCTCTTCCTTATATTCGTTTTCCTGGGTGTCCGGAGTGGGGTCGCGGCGCAGCCAGAACTGCTCGATGAACTGTTCGCGTTCTTCGTCAGTGTTCAGGCGCTTGAACGAAGTTTTCTCTTCGTCGGTAATGATGTAGAAGACATCCTCGTTCAGCCATTTGCGGAATGGCGTTTCGAGTTCCTTGCGCAGTTTGTCTTCGCGGCGCTTCTTCTCTCTGTCGGACAAAGGCTTCGCAATGGT
Source organism: Bryobacter aggregatus MPL3 (assembly GCF_000702445.1). Lineage (NCBI taxonomy): Bacteria > Pseudomonadati > Acidobacteriota > Terriglobia > Bryobacterales > Bryobacteraceae > Bryobacter > Bryobacter aggregatus. The sequence goes on along the minus strand of NZ_JNIF01000003.1, from coordinate 3,402,078 downwards.
TTCACGATCCCCCTGCTCGGCGTCTTTTTTCTTTACCTTTTGGGCATCCGCCGGCACTGCAACCAGCGACAAAGCCAGTGCAGATCCGCCGAAAACTTGAACGAAGCGCTTTGCTTTCATACTTTTTCCCTTACTCCAACTGACTCCCGCGCTACCTAGATCATAGACGCCCGGCACACCACAGTCAATCCAGTCCCTGTGCGCGCGCCTTATGTCCCAGGAGCCGTTCTAATAGAAAACGCGCCGGCCACGGGGTGAGAGCCGGCGCGTTACCGCAGCCCGAACGAAAAGGGGGTTTCGTTAGATCGGGCGAACGATCTGGTTAAAAGCTAAAGCGGAGACTCATCTGGAGACGGCGATTCGAGGAATTGCCTGCCCCAAAGAAGCCACCCGCAGTCGCGGTATAGAGTCCGAAATTCGGTGAGTTCAGCGCTCCGACCGGATTGGCATAGTTCACGTGATTCAGAATGTTCTGAGCCTGCAGGCTGAGCGTGATGTTGTACTTATGCGTACCACCTCCGCCCCCCATCCCACCGCCCGGACCGCCCATTCCGCCGCCACGAGGACCACCTCCGCCACCACCACGAGGACCGCCACCACCGCCGCCCATCGGGCCGCGCATCATCTGCTGCATCGGATCCGCATTCGCGCCGGCGCCGGTTTCGCCACCAAAACCCCAGGTGCGCGCAATGCGCAGATTGAGATTAAACTGGCTTGGCCCGCTGCCAAAGTTCCGCGGAAGCAGTTTCTGGCCCACCTTTGGGTTCGTATCGAGATAAAGACCATCGTAGTAGACAATCCCTGCACCCGGCCCACTGGCGATGCCGGGACGGTGCACCTGCAATTGATTATCCCCGTACAGATCGCGGCCCGTCGTAATGTTGTACGCGCCACCCGATTGAGCGGACAGGAAAGGGCTGAAGCTAATGCCGTAAGGAGCATTGATCGATCCGCCGACGACGCTCCGATGACGGATGTCATAGGAGGAACGGCCCCACTCCTGCGACAGGTCATAGGTGTTGTTGGGGAAAGAGTTCGCGCCGTCCGTATTGCCACGGGCCTTGCCCAGCATGTAGAAGCCGAACATCGAAACGCGCCGGTTGATGCGCGCATTCAGATTGGTGATCAGCTGATCCTGGACGAAGCGTCCCGTGGATTCATAGTTGTACAGGTTGCCCGCGGCTGCGCCGTACGGATAAACAGCCGTTGCGGGATTGAGTGGATCGTAGGTACCCAGTAGCGGCGTGTTGATGTTACGGCTGCGCAACTGATGGATTCCGATCGTATGGTTGTAGTTGATGCCCAGCGTGATGTTCTTCGGCAAGGCGCGCTCGAGACCGATATTGGTCTGCACCAGATAGGGATTGTGCAGATTCTTGTCGAGGATGCGGGTGGTGCCTTGACGAGCGTATTCCTTCAGATCAGTGGCCGCCGGGAAGTTGGGATAAAAATCCGGCAGGTTCACGATGTACTGCACCTGATTGACCCCATTCAAGCGCCGTGCGTTGAGGACCAGATCTTCGCTAAAGCGATCGTAGAAGATGCCGGCGCCAGCGCGCAGAATGGTCTTACGCACGCCATTGGCCGACGGCTTGCCCACGCCCCAGGCCAAGCCCACGCGAGGCGCCCAGTTCATTTTGTTGTTGATGTTGTTCTGCGTCTCATAGCGCAAACCGAGGTTCACGCTCAGGTTCGGCTTGACGCGCCAGTCGTCTTGAAAGAAGAGCCCGGCATCCACCTGGCTGACATCCTGGAGTGGCATCCCCGCCGACAGAGTGAACTGCTGCGGCCCGCCACCGAGCGCCCGAATTTGCGCAATCGTCAAACCGTTTGCCAGCCCCTGCTGCGTGATCGCATAGGCGTTGAGCGTGAGGAAGGTGAAGCTGCCGTTGTAGCCGCTCGTACTCTGATCGTTCTGCAGAACCCCACGGATTCTGCCGCCAAACTTCAGCATGTGCGACTTTGCGATGTACGAAGTGATATTCGAATACTCGAAGCGCTTCTCGTTCGTGAAGTTTGTGCTGAAGCGCGCGCCACCACCGGTGAAAGCATCGGCCACCTGGATGGTGGGGATCCCCGACTTGCCGGAAGAGTCGGTGTGGGAATCCACAAACTGGAAGCGATCTTCATTGATCAGTTTCGCGCTGGCCAGCCAGGTATGAGTCAACTGCACCTGGTTGGTATAGCCCGAAGAATTGATTGCTTGATCGGGCAGCGTAAAGGTGGTGATGCCACCGTTGTCGCTGGTATTCCGGTTAAAGGTGTAGCGGGAAGTCAGCGTGTGCTTCGGGCTTAACTGCACATCAAAACGCGGTGTGATGTTGAAGAAACGCGTCGGGTTCGAGAGGTTCTGCACAAACGGAACCGGCTGATAGCCGCTGTCGAGATACTTCGCATTGATCAGGCTCGCCTCATCGTTGATGCGGGTATCCATGTCGAAGGAGAAGCTCGACTTTTTGGTGACCGGGCCGCTGAAGCTGCCACTGATCATGTTCTGATTCGCGTCTGGCTTTGTGTTGGCAAAGGTGTTTCGCGAGTTGAAGATGTTGTTGCCCGCATTGTAGAAAATCTGCCCGCGGAACTTGTCCGCACCCGGCTTGGTGAAAATCTCGATGCGGCCAAAACCGATGCGGTCGTACTCGGCCGAGAACGGATTGGAGTTCACGCGAATTTCGCGAATCGAGGACTTCGGCGGCAGCTTGCCCCGGAGAAGCCATCGATGAACATCTGCGCGCCGTTCGGCCCGGCCGCAGGCCCTGCCAGCGCTGACAGCTCGTTGGTGAGGTCGTCCGGATTGTCGGATAACATCTCCAGATCTTCGCCCTTCAGCGTCAGGGCGCCGACATTGCTGGCGGCATCGAGATCGATCGAGATTGTGTCGGTGACCGTGATTTCCTGCTTTGCACTTTCGATGTTCAGCTTCGCGTTGATTGACACCTGTTTGCCAGCCGCAATCTCGAAGTTGGCCTGTTCAAACAGGTTGAAGCCTGCCGAAGAAACCCGGATCGTATACTTGCCACCGGGAATCTGCTGGATCACAAATTTACCGTCGGCGTCTGTGGAGGCGAGTTTGATAAAGCCACCCTCACCGGAAACAGTGACCGAGGCACCAGGGATTGCGGCACCCGACGGGTCGGTCACGATCCCTCTGAGAATCGAGCCCGTAGGCGTCTGTGCCATACCCAACGCCACCAGAGCGAAGAGACTGAGAATGATAGACAGAAATCGACCGTGGGAGGTCATGGTTGCTCCTAATGCAAGAATTCGTTTTTGTTTTTTAACTGCGGAGTAAGAGTGGAGCGAGCAGACCTACTGGGGTCCGCCGCCACCCCCGCCACCCATCATGCCGGCACCGCCATCGAGGTTCCAGGTTCCGAGTTGCGAGGCACGGCTGCCATTTGCCGGGGTCGCCAGAATCGGCTCAACCCCCGCAAGAATGGTGATGGCAACCACCTTGCTTGGATCCTTGGTACGGCTCACAGACAAGATGAGGGCTTCATCTTTTTTGAGTTCTGACAACGTAATGGCGGGCGAGCGATCAATTGCCATCCCCATCATGTCGCCACCACGGCGCATTCCGCCGCCTGGGCCACCCATCGCAGCGCCGCCGCCCGGAAAACCACCGGCTGGCGGGCCACCCGCGCCGGGCGCTCCTCCATTTGGACGCATGCCCATTCCAGCGGCTCCTGCACCGCCTCGGGCACCACCATTGATCTGTGCCGCCATCATGTTTGCCGCCATTTCAGCCAGCTTCTTCAGATTGACGTCTTTTCCGACCAGAACGTTGACCGGCTTCTTGGTATCGAGGTCCGTCACGACCAGAATGCCGTTTGCCGCGTCCACGCTCTTGATCGTTGCCGCGATGTTTCGAAAGGCACCGCTGATCACCTGCTCAGCGGTGTAGGAAGCGCCATCTTCGCTCTTGGCGCCGAGGGCCCGAACCTGATCGTTGACTTCAATGTCAGCAACCGAACTCGCCACCGCATCGGCATACTTGACGCTGCCTTCGGCATAGCGCTTCACCGTTGCTTTCTCGGCCACCACAATCTTCAGCGGTTTCACACCTTCCGGTCCACGCGAATTGATCGTGACCGTATTACTGCCCTTATCCACCGCTGTTACGATGCCCGAGACACCCTTTGTGGCCCAGAGGGCCTGATCGGCCTGTTGCTTCTTGGCAATATCCGACTTGCTCATGACGACAATCAAAGTTGCATTCAGCACACCATCCGCGCTCGGCCCGCGCGCGACGACTCGATCGCCCGTACTCACCGCGCTCAGCTCCGTTGGCTTCGCATTGGTCATCGTCGTCTCGCCGACGGGAATCTGCGATACTTTCGCCGTCCCGGCAACTTTCACCTTGGTTTCCGTGCCGTCATCCGCCTTCAGCGTTAACGTACGATTTGCGGCGTCTGCCGCCGTCACCGTGCCTACAACTGGTTTTGGGGCCGGACTTGCCTGCGCGAACAATCCAACCGTGGAGCCACACAACAACATGGCTCCCGCGATCCAGATTCTGCTCACCGCGAGTCCCCTCACCCTGAGTCTCGTAATTTGCATTTTCATTGCCATCCGTTAGCTTGACGACAAGGAAGACGGGAAAGTTAGAGCCCCGTTCGAAAAACTACGTAAAGTTTTGTGAAGGTTACAGCAATCCGGCAGTGCCCTTGAGCTTGTTTTATACTGACAGGAGTTGAGAATCAGCGTTCCTGTCAGTAAAGGCATCGAATCTTTTTTCGGCACCCGCGACGAGAATATCCGTCTCGTCGAGCGAAACTTGGGCGTTCGCACCCTCCTGCATAACGGCAACCTCGATATTGATGGCGAAGATCGTTCTGTTGAACGCACCCGCCTCATCCTCGAAGATTACCTTTCCCTGCTTAAGGAAGGACACGCCATCGCGAGCGGTGACTTAAATAACTTCCTGCGCGTCGTCACCACCGAAGAATCCACCACTCTCAGAAATCTATACTTGAGCGGCCGCCAGCGCAGCTTTGGGAAGAAGATTCTCGCCCCCAAAACAATTAACCAACGCCGCTACGTGGAGGCCATTGAGAAACACGATCTGACCTTTGGCATTGGACCGGCTGGAACCGGAAAAACCTATCTGGCCGTGGCCCTGGCTGTCTCGGCGCTGCTCAACAAACAGGTTTCACGCATCATGCTGACGCGTCCGGCGGTGGAGGCGGGCGAGCGCCTTGGCTTTCTGCCCGGTACGCTCCAGGATAAGATCGATCCCTATCTGCGCCCGCTTTATGACGCCCTCTACGACATGGTGGAAGCCGATAAGGTGGAAAAGCTGCTCGAAAAGAACACCATCGAAGTGGCGCCCATCGCCTTCATGCGCGGCCGCACGCTCAATGACGCGTATATCATCGTAGACGAAAGTCAGAACTGTACTCCGGACCAGATGAAGATGATCCTCACCCGGCTCGGATTCAATTCCAAAATGGTTGTCACAGGCGACATCACGCAAATTGACCTGCCTGGAGGGAAACGCAGCGGATTAGTGGAGGTGACCGAGATCCTGAAAGGCGTCGAAGGCGTTGCCTTCATCCACTTTGACGATCAGGACGTGGTCCGCCACAGTCTCGTGCAGCGCATTGTTCGCGCCTACGAATCCTACTCCGAGAAAACCGGCATCGGCCGTCAGATGCTGCTGCGCCTGGATGAGCCAGTCCCCGTTTCAGCCGCCGTCGCCAGTTCCACACCTGGCACGCCCGAACTCCCTGAAGCCTGATGGGCAAACGCGCTACCATCCTCTTTCGCAAGCCCCTTCCCAAAGAAGAGAAGGCGAGCTTGCGTGCGTTTGCGCAAAGTCTGGTCACCGAAGTACTCGAAGACCGCAACTTCACGTGCCTGATCACTGGCGACAAGCAACTCCAGGAGCTCAACCGCGACTTCCTCCAGCACGACTACCCCACCGACGTCCTCAGCTTCCCGTCCGGCGATCCCGAAGACCTTGGAGAACTGGCGATCTCGCTTGATCGCGCCACCGCCCAGGCCGCAGAGCATCAACACACGACTCTTGAGGAGTTGAAGGTTCTCATGCTCCATGGGGTCCTCCACCTTTCCGGTCTCGATCATGAAACCGACAAGGGGCAAATGCGCCGGATCGAAACCAAATGGCGCAAGAGCCTGGGGCTGCCCGGCGGGCTCATTGAGAGGTCCCGCAAATGACGCTCCTTTGGGGAGGACTCTATGTCCTGGCGCTGATCGCCCTGACCGCCTTCTCGTTTATCCAACTGCTGTATCTCGAGAGTCTGCGCCTGCGCTCCCGCGATTCCGCCGCGCTCGACTACTTCAAGTCGACGATCGCGCCCGATCTCGATATGGAGACCGACCATGGCGCGCTGGTCTTCAGCCTTTATAAGCATGGGCTGCTAGTCCTGATTGGCATCCTCTCGCTGTTGCTGAACATCGGGGGAGCCGCCCCGGTGCTCGATCTGCTCGAAGGCATTCTGGTGGCATTGCTCTCGATGGCGGTTTTCTCTTACCTGCTCCCGCAACTGATGTACCGCCGTGCCAGTGGCCATTTCCTGCGTCCGATGGTGCCGCTGCTCCGGCTGGCTGCATTGCTCATGCGCCCCTTTGCCGCCGTCCTGAATTTTGCCGAAACGCTCGCGGAGATCTCCCAGCCCCCGGAACATCTGGAAGAAGGCGCCAGTCCGCAGGAAGAAATCGATGCCCTCATCGCCGCAGGCGAAGAGGAAGGGCTCATTGAGGAAGGCGACAAGAAACTGATCCAGTCCGTTGTCGCCTTTGGCGACAAGCGCGTGCGCGAGGTGATGACCGCCCGCCCGAATATTGTCGCCATTGAAGGCTCCCGTTCTGTCGAAGAACTGCGCCGCCTGCTGATCAACGAACAGTTCTCCCGCGTCCCTATTTACGAGGGCGATATCGACCACATCAGCGGCTTTGTCCATGTCAAAGATCTCTTTGAGGTGGAAGACCAGAACCGCGCCGGCCTCAAGGCTGCCGATCTCAAGCGCCCCATTGCCTTCGTCCCCGAAACCAAGCTCGTCACCGATCTCCTCAAGGAGATGCAGAAGGACGGCAATCACATGACGATCGTTGTGGATGAATACGGCGCCACCGCCGGTCTGGCCACCATGGAAGATCTGATGGAAGAGGTCTTTGGTGAAATCCGCGACGAACATGAACCCGGCCACGACCTGATCACTGAAGCAGACGGGGCGATCGTCGTTTCCGGCAGTTTCGACGTCGATCATCTGCGGGATCTTGTCGAGTTTTCCCCTTCTTCGCAAACCGAGGCCACTACGGCAGGTGGCCTTGCCACAGAATGGTTTGGCCGAGTACCCCTCCCGGGTGAAACAATGGAGAGAGACGGTCTCCGTCTCGAAATTCTTGCCAGTGACGAACGCCGCGTTGAACGCCTGCGCCTGTCCCGTGCCCCAATCCCCACGGAGGATCCCGATGCTGAAGAAGCCAAAGGCGAAATCGAATAGTCGCGTCCAGACTCATTTCGGACACGTCGCCATCGCCGGTCGTCCTAACGCCGGTAAAAGTACCTTACTCAATGCCATGCTCGGCTCGAAACTCGCGATTGTTTCCGCCAAGCCCCAAACCACCCGCTCCTCGATCATGGGCGTCGCCACCGAAGACGAGGGCCAGATCGTGTTCTTCGATACCCCCGGCATCCACCGCGGCGATACGCTGATCAACCGGCGCATGATGCAGAGCGTCCGTGCCTCTCTCGAAGGCAAGGACCTGCTGCTCTATGTTGTCGACGTCACCGCGCTGCCGCCGAGCGGTGAGATTCCCGAAGAAGAGAAGCAGGCCCTCGACACGCTGCGCAAAGCCCGTGAAGCAGGCATTGAAGAGGACGGCGTTGCAGACGCGGACCGCAAGAAAGTGCCGGCCTTCCTGATTCTCAATAAGGTGGATCGTGTCGAAGACAAGCGCCACCTGCTGCCCATCCTCGAAGCCTTCTCGCAGCTCATGCCCTTTGACGAGCTCTTCCCCATCTCGGCAAGCAAAGGGGAAGGCATTGCCGCGCTCAAGAAAGCAATTCTTGCCCGGCTGCCTCTCGGCAAGCCCCGTTTTGAAGCGGACTACTTCACCGATATGCCCGAACGCAATATCGCCGCGGAAGTGATCCGCGAGAAGATCCTTCGCCTCACCGGCGAAGAAGTGCCCCACAGCGTCGCGGTCCTGGTGGAGAAGTGGGAAGAGAAACCCAATGTGGTGGTAGTCTCTGCCAGCATCGTGGTGGAGCGGCCCGGACAAAAGCCCATCCTCGTCGGAGCCGGTGGCACGATGATCAAGCGAATCGGCACCGATGCGCGCAAGGAACTCGAAGAAATGCTCGGCCGCAAGTTCTTCCTCGAACTCTTCGTCAAAGTGAAGCCGAAATGGCGTGAGAACGAGTCGTTCTTGAACGAGTTGGGATGGCAAAATACTAGTGAGGTCAAATGAAAACTTTATTGGCGGTCACTGCCCTGCTCGTCTCTCTTCTTCTGCCAGCGAGCGCCCAAAAGGCCATCGGCGATACGAAAAATACGACTGACGCGACGATTTACGATCAGGTCCGGCTCCGTCTTTCGAATGATGCCGACGTCAAGGGCGGCGCGCTTGATGTAGAAGTCAAGGACGGCGTCGTCACGGTCAAGGGACGTGTCGATCAGGAGCGCGGCCGTGGCAAGATCGAAAAGCTCTGCAAGAAGGTTAAAGGCGTCACCAAGGTCGTCAATCAGGTTCAGGTCGCCAAGTAAGTGAAAGTCGCTGTCATTGGAACCGGCTACGTCGGGCTCACCACCGGCGTCTGTCTTGCCTATATCGGCCATGAAGTCAGTTGTCTCGACGTCGATCAGGCCAAGGTGGATGCGCTGAGCGCCGGGCACCTCCCGATCTACGAACCCAATCTGGACCATCTACTCGAAGCCGCACGTTCCCGCATGCGCTTCACCAGCCGCTACGAAGATGCCATTCCCGAGGCCGAAGTGGTGTTCATTGCCGTTGGGACGCCGAGCCTTCCCGATGGGCAGCCCGACCTGCAGTATCTCGGCAGCGCGAGCCAAAGTATTGGACAACACCTGGCCAGCCCCTTTACGGTCGTCGTCAATAAGTCGACGGTACCGATCGGGAGCGGCAACTGGGTGGGAGCGCTGATCCGCGAGTCGCAGAAGGCCTGCGGCAAAAGCGCCGAGTTTGCTGTCGCCTCGAACCCGGAGTTTCTTCGCGAAGGTTCTGCGATTTTCGATTCCCTCTACCCCGACCGGATCGTCATTGGCGCAGACTCCTCGCTCGCCCTCGAACATCTGTACCGCCTCTATCGTCCGGTGATCGATCAGAGCTTCCCTGCCCCAGCCTTTGAGCTGCGCCGCGAGGGCTTCTCTGCGGTTCCGCTGGTTTCGACAGACCTCGCCAGCGCAGAACTTATCAAGTACGCCGCCAACGCCTTTCTCGCGACCAAGATCAGCTTCATCAACGAGGTCGGAGTGCTGGCCAGCCGCGTAGGGGCTGATATCCAGCATGTCGCTCGCGGCATTGGACTGGATGCCCGGATTGGCAATCGCTTCCTCAATGCGGGCTTGGGCTGGGGCGGCAGTTGCTTTGCCAAAGACACCGCGGCACTGGTTTCGACAGCCGGAGAGTACGGCCTCACCATGCCCATCGTCGCCGCCGCACGCCAGGTGAATGCGCAGATGCGGGTGCGCGTCATCGAACGGCTGCTCGAGACTCTCAAGATTCTCAAAGGCCGCACCATCACCATTCTTGGTTTGGCCTTTAAGCCGCACACTGATGATCTCCGCGACGCACCCGCCATCGACATCATTCGACGCCTGCAGCAACGTGGAGCCATCGTCAAGGCCCACGATCCTATCGCCATGGATCGCTTCCGCAAAGAACATCCCGACCTGGCCAGCATCCTCACCGCGACACCAGAGGCTGCGGTTGCCGAAAGCGACGCGGTCGTCTTAGCTACCGAGTGGAATCTGTACCGCGACCTCGACTGGGCCGAACTCGCCCGCACCGTCCGCCAGAAAAATTTCCTCGACGCACGCTTGGCGATGAATGCAGAAGCACTGGAAAACTGCGGCTGGACTGTTACCAAACTACCCTAGCATCCATCTACAAGATCAGTGTCATGAGCCTGCACCTACGTCCCGCAATGAATGAAGATGTTGGCTTGATTCTTGGGTTCATCCGGGAACTGGCTGCGTACGAGAAATTGACTGACGAGTGCGTCGCGACCCAGGAAGGGTTGCAGCAGCACCTCTTTGGACATCACCCCAAAGCAGAAGTGATCATTGCGGAGTGGGAAGAAGAGGCGGTTGGCTTCGCGCTGTTCTTCCACACCTTCTCTACGTTTCTGGCCAAGCCAGGCATCTATCTCGAAGATCTTTATGTCCGGCCGGAGTTCCGGAGCAAAGGCATTGGAAAGAGCTTACTGATCTATCTGGCGCGGCTGGCAAAAATCCGGGGCTGCGGACGGGTCGAATGGAGCGTGCTCAATTGGAACACGCCCAGCATCGAGTTCTACAAAAGCCTTGGCGCCCAGCCGCTCGAGGACTGGACCGGCTACCGTCTTAGTGGTGATGCTCTCGATAAGCTGGCCAATCCTATCGCGTAGAGCGATTAGCATTCGCTGGCAAGAAAACGGCGCTGGCCGGTGTCGAGCTTCAACTTGAGACGCGGAATCAAGAGCACGCCCCGTTCCGCTTCCGGACTTCCCGGCGCCAACCGAAGGAGTTCTTCATAGAGAGCAATCGCTTTCAGCCTTGCCGCTTCAGCCGCCGCCGCACTGGGCTTCGCATGAATCCCATAATCGACAGAGCCGGCACCACGCCACAGAGACCATTCCGTCTCATAGGCGGTTGCAAGCAGAGCAAGCTCTTCCTTCCTGAAGACTGTGTCCGGATACTGCGCTAAAAACGCCTCGCCCTTTTGAATCACTTCGCGGTAACAATCTGCGCCCGTCTTGACCAGAAAGTCGGTGGCGGCGCATTCCAGACGTTGCAGGAGCAAGAACGCCCGCTGCCCTTCCTTCGTATCGGGATACTCTGTCCATGCCCGCTTCAGCAGACTGTAGTCATACTCCATCACATCGCTGTAATGGCCGATACCGGAATACTTCACTCCGTAAGCAGCCAGTTGCAACTTCACTTGTCCGAAGTTTCCTGCCTCCTCCGTTCGTCCGTCCAAGGAGCGCACCAGGAAGCTGCCCAGCCGCCGGGTCAGCTCATCCGCTGCCACATAGGACGCTGCCTTCTGTTCCCGGTCGTCCTTGGGCCAGCGCAGCATGCGCACCAGTTCGCGGCGCGTCTTCTGCTCTGCGGCAACCCGCTCCAGTTCGGTCATCGCATTCCATCGCAGGGAAACGGGCTCATACCGGTAGGCACCGCCTAATGACTGCGAGAGGTCCTGACCAATCATTTCCGGAGACAACTGGGATTGAGTCTGCAATGCAGCTTGTGCCAGAGCCCGGCGCGTCTGCTCTTGCACCAGTTCTTCACGAAGAGCAACCAGCACGACTCCCCGTCTGACTCCCAGAGGGGCAAGATAGGCCGGATTGCGATGCACGTATAGGGTCAGGTTTCCGTGTCGCCAGCTCCCCACTACCTCCCGCGGTGCACCCAAACTCACTCCCGGCACCTGTCCCGGTTTCACTCCTGTCCCGAGACGCCGGAGAAGGATCTGCTCCACCTCCGCACTCAACTCCGGATACTCCCGAAGCGGACGGATATCAGCGCGTAACAAAAACTCCTTCGGGTTCTCAGCACCGACCGGATAGTAGAGAGTTTCTGTCGTCGTGTGCGGCTGGATCTGTTTGCAATTGCGAGTGGGTGACGCGGCTTCTTCACCCACCAATTCTCTGGAGGAGAGGACAGCACACTGTGAGGAGTAAGCTTTATCCCAGTCCACTTTTTGCAGCGCAGACCACATCGCATCTGCGATTTCCTGAGCCTGTTCCGATGTCGCCTCTACTCCTAAGGCAACTCGCACGATTGGTCCGGACACGCCCGCGCGAATCACCTGCACCGTCGTATCGCCGCTCGTCAGCGCCGATTGGGGAACCTTGAAGTTGATCTGCCCGCTCGATACATACAATAAGCCCGCAGCAACCCTACCAACCCGGACTTCGGTATCGCAGAGTGTCTGTGGAAACACCGAACGTTCGATCTCCGTCTGCTTCGGACGGAGCGGACTCGCCGTCTCTCGCCGATCCGGGGCGGCACTCCCTTGACACGGTTGCGCAGGCCCCAGCGCCTTTCCATAAAGCGAAACAATTCGTCCGGGAGAAAAGGGAGCAGCGCCGCTGGGCGCGATGTTCGCAGCAGAATACTCGGGAACAACCACGCGAGCAGATGCAGGAGTCTGAGCCTCCTCACGCGCGCAACTGAGCTGTACCACCAGCGGCAGCACGAAAAACAAGAAGCGACACCTGTTCATGGCGTGATTCTAGCCAAATCGACGAAGCTTCGCGAGCCTGTCTATTTACTCTGGTTCGGGACGATCCGACAACCACGGCACTTCCGTCAGGAAGTCCACTTGCACACAGCGGGTGCCAAAGCGATCGGTTCCATCCTCATCCGCTTCTGCCACTCGCACCTGAAAGCCCGGCACCAATTCGAACATCTCATCGGAATCCGGATCTCCCCTCTCGATAGTTCCCACCACATAGAACCACCCTCCATAGAGGTGCTTCCCGGAGGGCAACTTCTTGGCATAGAAGCTCTCGCACTCTTTCCGCAGGTCCACACCAAGGCTCTCGAGCAGCGTTCGAGCCTCAGCAGGATAGGCCTGGGGCCGCACGAGACCGAAGTTATAGCAGAAATCGCAGTCACAGCCAGCGGCCGCACCTTGCTCAATCTGCTCGTAAACCAGCTTCGTGGCCTCGGCGTCAACTTCCAACGTCCAGGGGCCAACTGTAACATTTAGCATCCGCAGTCAGCGTAACAGATCGCTTCTGGCAGCCGCGCCGCGTCTCGATCGCAGTCAGCTAAAATGCGCCGTACATGAAGCCGCTTCATGATGCTGACCCCGGCTTGATCGCAACCACGCTTGCAGCAAAAAAAAGCATCTCGCCCTACTCCTCGGCAGACTGCGCTTCTCCCGCATGCTGCCGGATCTCATTTCCGATCCATTGCGAAATCGCGAGCCCCGGAGCTTTCAGAAACTGCAATTCCTGTAGCACACGGCCGATTCCAGTAATGAGGAGCTCTCCCGTCTTCGTCGGCCGGCCTTCTCGAAATCCATCATAAATTCCCTTCCAGAGCGCCGGCCGCTCGAGCGAATCCGCAATCGCTGTGACGATGGCCAGACAAGTGCCGGAGTTCTCGCACGCCATGCTGTTGACAATCAACACCAGCGCCGCCGCGGGATCATCAGCAGAATTGAGCAACTGCTGGTAGGCGATGCCCGGGCTCGAGCTCTGCTGCCCATGCGCCCTTTTGCGAGCGCGGCCTCGATCGCAGTGCGAATCGAGTCGAGAACCGCAAACTCAAAAGCGGTCTGCCGCGTTCCCCAATGCACTGGCATTTCGAGAATGAATGGATCGCAGGAGGGTGGGGGGGCACCCGGGAGAATTTCGCGTCCTGCCGCTTGAGTCCCGCAAGGCATCCTGCTCGGCGGCACCGCTTGCAACAAATTTCCGGGAACCGACGAGTACAGGATTCTTGGCCACCCGCGCCGAGATGCTGCACGTCTGCGGCAGGTAGTGAGGAACAAAACCTTCGCCGGAGAGGTTGCCGCTCCGCAGCGACTGTATCGTATGAAAGGCCGTCAAATCGCATCGGCTACCGGAGCAGCAAGGTACGGGACTCGTTGCAGGAATACCCTCGGCTGTCCACCAAAGGCGCTCCAACCCAGACAAGACTCCGGCTTCAGCAAGAAATGTCCCCCGTCCCGCATCTACCACAGCAATCGCATCCGACCATGGGATGAAGCGGCCGACACCCGGCATTTGCCGCTCCAAGCGGCGCTTCCGATGGGCCAGCAGAGATCCAGAATCCAATGGCCTTTTGCGCTCTGTCATCCCTTGTATTCTCAGCCGCTCCCTAACGTCTGCGCTTTTCGATATCCTACGCACCATGCACCGCCTCGCAACCCTGTTGGCCCTGACCGCCAGCTTCCTCCTCGCGCAGCCCCAGCCGCAGCCGATTTTCTCGCCTGTCGTCCACGCGAACAAGACCGTCACCTTCAATCTCCGCGCCCCCAACGCAACCAAAGTTGACGTTGCCCTCGAAGGCAACAAGCCCATCTCCATGACCAAGGATGAGAAGGGCATCTGGTCGGCAACCAGCGACACTCTTCGTCCGGATATCTATGGCTATAGCTTTCGGGTCGACGGCATCTCCACCGTCGATCCAATCAATGGCGACATGAAATCGAACGCGCTGAACCCTTCAAACATGTTCCTCATCCCTGGCGATACGCCGGAACCCTGGGAACTCACCGACATCCCACACGGCACCGTCCATCATCACTTCTTCAACTCCAAGGTGGCAGCAGAAAATCGCGACTTCTTCGTCTACACGCCCCCCAACTACGACGCCTCCAAACGCTATCCGCTGCTCGTCCTGCTCCATGGCTATAGCGATCTGGCCGACGGCTGGACGACGGTGGGCAAGGCGAATCTCATCTTTGACCGTCTCATTTCGAATGGCAAGAAGCCTTTCATCGCGGTAATGCCGCTCGGCTATGGAATGTCGGTGAAGGAGCTAAAAGCTGGCGCAGTCCGCAGCGGCGGCAACTTCGTCAAAAATACGCAAGGTTTCGAGACGAGCCTCATGAATGAAGTGCTGCCCATCGCGGAGAAGCAGTACAAGGTCAGTGACAAGGCGAATGAACGGGCAATTGCCGGCCTTTCGATGGGCGGTGCGGAGACTTTATTTGTGGGCCTGCGCCACATTGACCGCTTCGCCTGGATCGGCGCCATGAGCAGCGCCCCGCAGCTTTTCGGCAAGCCGGAGGAGGCCTTCCCGACTCTAAGTGACAAGGACAACGCCCGGATCAAGCTCCTCTGGATCGCCTGCGGCACCAGCGACGGGTTGCTGAAGAACAATCAGGCTTTCGTCGAATGGCTGAAGACAAAGAACATCACCAACAAGTATGTGGAGACGGAAGGAGCGCATACCTGGCTCGTGTGGCGGCGCTATCTGACGGACTTTATGAATCAGGTGCAGTTCTAAAAACGCGCGGGAACCGACTCCCAAGTGATTGGGTTCCGCATCATGATCTGATCTTTCACCGAGAAGGATAGGTTCCGTCTCAATCAGCTTTAGAGACTTGACTCTCTTCTCGGTGAGGGATTGCCCTGCACCGATACCGCGTACGAGTCCTGGCAACGATGCAGCACAGAGAGCAACAGCACGGCTGTTCCGAGCATCAGTAGCTGTCGCAGATTCATCAGCACTCTGAAAGATCTGTTGCGCACTGCCCCCGATCAGATCGTGAGAGACGCCACTGAATCCATCAGATAGAAAGATGGCTTCCGCGGACATTTGTTTGTGCCGCTGCGGCGAACTAGATGCTTACGCCGCGCGAAGGTCCATCGGATCATGACCTGACTTCAGCGTTTCCGCCACCTCCTCACGCCCATCTCTCATCTTGCGTGCGCCATGAATGAGATGCGCTCCTGGTCGCAAAGAGCAGCTAGAATAAGTGCGAAAGTTCGACCTCCATATGAAAAGCTCCATCCCGATGGAATCTGCCTCCGCATGCATCGACGAGAAGATCAAGCAGCTTGGGGACTGGCGTGGGAAGACGCTCGCAAAAGTACGCGCAATCATACACAAGGCAGACCCTGAGATCGTCGAAGAGTGGAAGTGGATGGGAACTCCCGTCTGGTCTCACGGCGGCATCGTCTGCACGGGAGAGACTTACAAGAAGGTGGTCAAGCTGACATTTGCCAAGGGAGCCGCATTGGAGGACCCTTCCGGCCTATTCAACTCCAGCCTTGAAGGCAATGTCAGGCGCGCCATTGACGTCCACGAAAACGGCCAGATCCATGAGGCGGCCTTGCAGGATCTCATCCGCGCAGCGGTGGCGCTCAATCTCAAGAGTCAGCCAAAGCGAGCGAGTCGCAAGCGGGCCGACTGAGTCATGATAGTTGACTTGCTAAAGTTGTGGTCATGGCGGAGCGTTCTACGGAGCAGGTACGCGAATCGCTCGATTCTCTTTATCGCACGGATTCGGGATGCATCCTGGCCACTCTGATCCGTTTGCTCGGTGATTTTGATCTTGCCGAGGAAGCGATGCACGAAGCCTTTGCGGCTGCGTTGTGCCAGTGGCCGAGGGATGGAGTCCCCGATCACCCACGGCCCTGGCTGATTTCAACAGCCCGCTTCAAAGCCATTGATACATTGCGTCGACGGGCTCGTCTTGTGGCGTCTCAAGACGAGTTCGTGCGGCATCTCGAAGCGCAATGGAGTGCGGCGGAAGAGTCCAAGGAAGAGAGCAGCATTGCGGATGATCGGCTCCGCCTGATCTTTACCTGCTGTCATCCCTCTCTACCGCCAGAAGCGCATGTTGCGCTCACTTTACGTGAGGTATGCGGGCTGACAACTGAGGAGATTGCGAAGGCCTTCCTCATCACGCCGCGTACGCTGGCTCAGCGCATTGTCCGCGCCAAAGCAAAGATTCGAGACACGCCGATTCGCTACGAGGTGCCGTCACCGCAGGAATTGCCACAACGGCTGGACGCGGTCCTTCAAGTTATCTATCTCGTCTTTAACGAGGGTTATTCAGCGGCGGCGGGGACGGAGCTCACGCGAGCCGAACTCAGCAGGGAGGCGATTCGGCTGGGGCGCTTGCTGAGCACACTTCTGCCCGAGCCCGAAGTCCTTGGGCTGCTTTCCCTGATGTTGCTCCAGGACTCCCGTCGCGCCGCGAGAACATCGCCGGACGGAAAGCTGATTTTGCTGGAGAACCAGGATCGCTCGCTCTGGAACCAGGAACAGATCGCCGAAGGAGTGGCACTGGTGGAGAGAGCTCTGGTGTCCCACCACTTCGGCGCCTACACACTGCAGGCTGCAATTGCCGCTGTTCATGCAGAGGCGGAATCGGCCGCGGGGACCGATTGGCGGCAGATTGTTGCGCTTTACAACCGGCTGTTACAAATTCAACCTTCGCCGGTTGTCGAACTCAATCGCGCCGTAGCCATTACAATGCGGGATGGCCCAGCGGCCGGTCTGGCGCTGATCGACGCAGTGTTGGCACGTGGCGAATTGGCAGATTATTATCTGGCGCATGCAGCGCGTGCCGATGTGTGCCGCAGGCTCGGCAGCACAACGGAGGCCCGGTCCTCTTATCAGAAGGCACTCGCGCTCACCCAACAGAAACCAGAGCGGACCTTCCTCGAAGAGCGGCTTCGGCAGTTGTACTAAAAAAATAATAGAGTCGCTGTCGATTCTCGGTCTCCCGAACGACTATCTGATAGCAGAACGATTGAGGGAGAGGGAATCCAGATATGAAATACATCTGTTTGGGGTATATCGAGCCGGGCAAGCTCGAGAGCATGTCGGAGAGCGAGCGCAACGCCGCGATGGACGAGTGTTTTACCTACGACGACGAACTGCGGAAGAAGGGACACTTTGCCGCTGGCGAAGCGCTTCAGCCCCCCAGCACGGCGATGACCGTGTATTGGAAGAACGGCAAGGTTGCTGTGACAGACGGTCCGTACGCGGAAACAAAGGAGCAATTGGGTGGGATTCTAGTGATTGAGGCACGAGATCTGAATCACGCCATTCAGCTCATTTCCCAACATCCGGGAGTGAAGTGTGGACCGTTTGAAATCCGTCCCGCGGCGGATCTGAACGAGATGATTCAGGCAAGCGAGCAGCGCCGGCGTCAGGACACGCCACAGTAGGGCGATATCCATGGCAAAGGTTCGCGTCGCGGGATTTAGTGTTTCTTTGGACGGGTTCAGCTCAGGGATGGAGCAGAGCCTGGAGGATCCGCTGGGCAAGCGTGGTCCAGAGATCTTTCAGTGGTATTTTCATACCCGGTCATTCCGCGCCATGCATGGGCAGGAAGGCGGATCGGTCGATGGGGACGAGATATTCGCACAGCAGGCCATGGAAAACTTTGGCGCTTTCATCCTTGGCCGCAACATGTTTGGTCCGGTCCGTGGCCCATGGCAGGACAATTCGTGGAAGGGATGGTGGGGCGCCAATCCGCCCTACCATGCACCGACTTTTGTGCTGACACACTACGAGCGTGAGCCGCTCGTAATGGAGGGCGGGACAACCTTCTACTTTGTCACTGGCGGAATTGAAGAGGCGTTGCGGCTCGCGAAGCAAGCAGCAGGAGACAAGGACGTCAAAATCGGAGGCGGTGTTTCCACCGTGCGGCAGTATCTGCAGGCTGGACTGATTGATTCGCTCCACTTTGCACTGGCCCCGGTCGCCCTCGGTCAAGGGGAGGCACTGTTCCCCGGAATTGACCTGCCGGCACTGGGGTTCTCTGTCACCGAGCACCAAGCCACGGAACACGCGACGCATGTTGTGCTTACGAGAAGATAGAGGGGCGTGGAGTAGTAAGCACCAGGGAGAGCGCCTCACCATTCACGCTACGAAACCGACTGCAGAATAAGAAGAGCAGCAAGGCTCGGATGTGCCACACAGTAAGTTGTACGACCGCGGAAGAACGCTTGAAAAAAATACCCGGCTTAGGCGCTTTCTGGGCCGCGATATCTATCAACGCTAGGGCGCCCCCTTCGGCCTCCGCGGCTATGGCTAGTTGGGAATGACCGCTTTGATATACTTCGCAAGGTTCGGGACCCCCAGCGGCTTCGCTATGGCTAGTTGGGAATGACCGCTTCGATATACTTTTGGACAACTCCATGCCAGCACGTGAGCGGCTATGGCTAGTTGGGAATGACCGCTTCGATATACTCCCTTCGCCCGCTTCTGCCGGTGTCACCCTGCTATGGCTAGTTGGGAATGACCGCTTCGATATACTATGCCGAGCAGACTGCGCCTGCTCCATCTGGCTATGGCTAGTTGGGAATGACCGCTTCGATATACTTTATGTTCCCAATACTTCTGTGTTCGGCATGCTATGGCTAGTTGGGAATGACCGCTTCGATATACTAGAGGGTTGTGATTACCAGGATCAAATCTGGCTATGGCTAGTTGGGAATGACCGCTTCGATATACTTGGAATGCCGTAAAGCGGTTGGCGAAAAGCGCTATGGCTAGTTGGGAATGACCGCTTCGATATACTCGCGACTGGGCGAGGAGTCCACGCGTCCGGCTATGGCTAGTTGGGAATGACCGCTTCGATATACTAATGCTGCGAATGGTGCCAATGTCAGAGTGCTATGGCTAGTTGGGAATGACCGCTTCGATATACTTGCAACCGAGCAACACTTAGCCCTCAATCGGCTATGGCTAGTTGGGAATGACCGCTTCGATATACTCAAACACACCAACAATACCGTGAAATTAGCGGAAGATCAGCGGACACAATGATGGGAAACGGCGCTTAGGGGAAGAGGCGAAGGGAGGGCGTAGCCCGACTGGAGCCGAAGCCCCTAAGCGCCCCGAGCGGGTCCTTACGGTGATAGATTTGGAATCTTCCAAAACACCAAAATCACCCCGAAAGGACACACTCATGAGCGACAACCAGAAGCTTATCAAAGCGCGCATTGGACTGCTCCAACTCGCCCAGGAACTGGGCAACATCAAGGCCGCCTGCCAGCGAGCCGGCATCAGCCGCAGCCACTTCTACGAGATCAAGGAAGCCTACGAGAAGCACGGAGCCGACGGGCTTGAGCCGAGGCAACGCCGGACGCCTCGGATGCCGAATCAGACTCCGCCCGAGCTTGAAAAGCAGATCCTCGAGATGACGGCGCAGTATCCGACCTACAGTTACATCCGCATTGCCGACCAGCTTCGTTTGGTCGGCATCGGTGTCTCTGCCCCCGCCGTCCGAGGGGTCTGGGTACGGCACGGCATCACTCTCCGGCTCCAGCGCCTGCTCTGGCTGGACAAGAAGACCGCCACCGAAGGCGGCGTGCTGACGGAGCAAGCCAAGCGGCTCCTGCAGAAGCATCAGGGCCGAAACGTTGACCCGGAACAACATATCGCTGCACCGCATTCTGGCTATCTGCTTTGCCAGGACACTTACTTTGTAGGCACGATCAAAGGCGTCGGCAAGGTCTACATGCAGACGGTCATTGACGCACACTGCTCGCAAGCCTTCGCCAAGGTCTATCTCAGCAAGATGCCGATCACTGCGGCAGACACACTGAATGATCGAGTCATCCCCTTCTATGACGATGAGAAGGTGGGGATCGAGCGGTTGCTCACCGACAATGGCCGCGAGTACTGTGGACTCGAAGCTCGTCATCCCTTCGAGATCTATCTGGCGATTAACCAGATCCGCCACAAGAGAACGCAGATCGCTTCCCCTCAATCCAACGGCTTCTGTGAGCGCTTCCATCGCACGATCAAGGAGGAGTTTTACAGCATCAAGTTCCGGCAAAAGATCTATCAGTCTGTGGCTGAATTACAAGATGATCTGGACGCCTATC
Source organism: Bryobacter aggregatus MPL3 (assembly GCF_000702445.1). Taxonomy (NCBI): domain Bacteria; kingdom Pseudomonadati; phylum Acidobacteriota; class Terriglobia; order Bryobacterales; family Bryobacteraceae; genus Bryobacter; species Bryobacter aggregatus. The sequence continues at coordinate 3,381,572 of NZ_JNIF01000003.1, read as the reverse complement.
TGAGCTTCTACAATCGCCAGCGACCCCATCATGGATATCGGACTCAAGGCCGAACGCCATACCAGGCTTTCCTCGATGGGAAAATCGCCCAGGCGCAACCTATGGCAGCATGAAGTAACCGAATCTCAACCGAGGCCCGTAAGCCCTCGTGTCCGGAGATCTTCAGCTAAATACAAATACCGGCTACAACGGCTATGGCTAGTTGGGAATGACCGCTTCGATATACTGAAGCTGACGTTCGAGGCGAACTCTTCTATGCTATGGCTAGTTGGGAATGACCGCTTCGATATACTTCGTCGAAGGGCGAGAAATGACGTATGCAGCTATGGCTAGTTGGGAATGACCGCTTCGATATACTTACGTCGTCGATAGGAACTAGATCTCCTTGGCTATGGCTAGTTGGGAATGACCGCTTCGATATACTGTTGCAATCTTACTATCAGCGTCAAAGCTGCTATGGCTAGTTGGGAATGACCGCTTCGATATACTCATTTGTTCGTACTACCTCCCCGCCAGAAAGCTATGGCTAGTTGGGAATGACCGCTTCGATATACTCTTAGAACACCAATCAACAGAGAACTCGAAGCTATGGCTAGTTGGGAATGACCGCTTCGATATACTTCAGGGATGATGCAGAACGAGCCATTGGCGCTATGGCTAGTTGGGAATGACCGCTTCGATATACTGGTCCGAAGCGATGGGTCTTCTGGCTACGGCTATGGCTAGTTGGGAATGACCGCTTCGATATACTACCGAGGAGAACAGGGTAACGTCTCCCCGCGCTATGGCTAGTTGGGAATGACCGCTTCGATATACTGCATGACAGTTCGCCATCTTCGCGCGATACGCTATGGCTAGTTGGGAATGACCGCTTCGATATACTACGCCCACGGCGCGATATCCGCGTACTCATGCTATGGCTAGTTGGGAATGACCGCTTCGATATACTTCTCCCTTTGTGGAGAACCTTCTCCGGTGAGCTATGGCTAGTTGGGAATGACCGCTTCGATATACTAGGTGCCCTGCAAATGATTCATTTTGCAGGGCTTTCCCGTCCCGGAACCCAATTTTGGAGCTGCTGAGGCATGAGTGCGGCGATCGGCCGGCTCAAAATAAGGAGATTTGCATCGGTGGGTCTTCTCGTTTCTCGCGCTGACGACCGCTATAAATTTCCATTTTTCCGAACTGATGGTCTGTGATTCCAAGAATCCTCACTTGTCCTTTGGGCGGAAGGGCCGAAACAATCGTGGTGCGCAGCGAGGCAGCAGCCTCCTCACTAGCCAAGTGCTTCGCATAAACAGAGAACTGTAACATCGTAAATCCCTTATCCAAAAGTTTCTTCCGAAACTGTGCGTAGTGACGACGATGCTCTTTCGATTCCACAGGCAAGTCGAAGAGAGCAAAGAGCCACATGGATTTATAGGCCGAGAGCGGCACTGCTCAAGGCTCCTCATCCGTCGAGAGAGGCGAATCAAGCCCAATTACGAACTTCGATTCCCTTGCCAGGATGACTCGAGCTAGGCTTTGAGCCATCCTCGCAAGGATGTCAAACAGCGTTCGCCCCTCTCCCTCAGAGTAGAATCGATCCGTCAGGATCGAAAGCAACTCATGCTTTGTCTTCGGCACGAGTTGGAGCGAAAGATCACTGTTCGATAGAATGCGAAGCACTTGCGCATCAATGATGGGACGAAAGGGCTCCATCAGGTCGTCGGCAAGTGGATAGGCATTTAGTTTGTTCGCATGATGCAGTCCAAAGGTGGGGTGTAAACCAGCCGCAGCAATGGCTCGGGCAGTAGAGGCCCGAAGTACGGCATAGCCGTAGTTTAAAAGCGCGTTACGCGGGTCTTCAGGGTTCGCTCGCACAAATTGCTTGTCGCTGAAGAGCTTTGACCAGTATCGCCGGGAGGCCTGAGCTTCTACGTTTCCAGGATCACCGCTCAAAACCCGGGGAACCATTGCACTCAAGCCATGGTCTTTTCCAGTCGCTCCGGCCAACACAGTCGACTGGTGCTCGATCTTCTTGCGGACGATTTGCTGCCATAAACGTTTCTTCTTTGGAACTGTGAAAGCAGCCTGTTTTACGAATCGTTCCGCCTGATACCAGTGACTTTCGATTGGCATCGTCATGGCAACAGGCATAAACCTGTCATTGCAGACCACAAGGATCCCTCCAGCCTCTGCAAGACGTGCGATTGCGGACTGAGAAAAGGTCACTTGAGAATGCGCTACCACCAAAGCAGCAATTTCCTCAAAGGGAACTGAATGGCAAGCTTTACCATTCAGTTCCACCTCGAGCGTTGCTCCTCGTGCATGAAGATAGGCTGCGGAATTTGAGAAGTCGAGAATTCGATTAGTCATTCGCATAGGTCCAGGTTCCGATGGGTGCAATATTGACCTTGCGCCCCTTAGCCTTCAGGAAGGCCGCCGCGGTGGGTCTCTCTCGCTCTTGTTCGGACTTGATTCGTGCATCAGTAAGCCGGCACAAATCGAGGCGCCCTTTCTGATCCGTGGTGACGCCACGAACCAACCAGAATCCCAGCGTTTGCCCATTTCTACCGTATTGAACGATATCCCCCGCACTCAGTGAAAACAAGAAGCGGCGATTCAGTCCGTGATCTCTTTTCACAATGGGCTCGGCTCGTCGCTTCCTCTGATTCGCCTCCAGATACGAAACTACTGACGCCTCATAGCCGGTCTCTTTGCAATCATCATCGAGAATCGCAATCATCTCCATATGATGATTGCCTCCCAGATTCACATAACGCTTGGCCGCACCTGTTCCCAGGGCCACAGCGGAAACTGAGGTCTGCCGCACACGTACAGTTCGAATGGGCACGCCACTCCTCATTCGAGGGACATCGTGCTCTAAGCGCTTGGCATCTCTCCCGACTTCAAGGAACTTTTCCCGCACACACTCCCGAATCACCGGATCCACGATTTTTCCGATGTCAGCTTCCGACTCAAGGTTGAAGACTGGCTTGCGCAGATGAAACACGGCTTTGCCGTTATGGATTTGCGGCCGGCTATAGATCGTGTCTCCGTGGAGTGCCGCACTAAGCTTCCGCTTCGGCCGATGACTAACGGGTGTTTGCTCGTGGATCTTCTGATTTAGGTCGTCTCGGAATCCCGGCCACGGATCCGCCAGCAAGGCACTTCTCAGCGGTCGACGATGCAGTGTCTTTGCACTCGCATCACTCAGAGCCTTGATCCATTTCGAACTACAAAGCGCGATCGCGACCGCATCCACCGCATGATGGCGATGATCGTCGCGTGACTTCTCAGGAACGACATTCAGAACCCGATTCATATCCCACACGCGGCGGAGAGCGGATGTCACTTTCCCAGCGCAGGAGAGCACTCGCATTCCAGTCTCATCACTCTTGCCGCCATAGAGGCGGGCCAGATATTTCGCCGCCAGTTTTGAGGCGTACTTGGTGTCGTTCAATTGCCGCTCCGTAAAATCTTTGAGCAACTCTGCGGCGTCCGTCTCCGTCATCAGGAAGCGCCTCAGCTTTGCAGTCCGAGCAAATCGGGCGAAGCGCCCTTTCATTTCGGGCCAATCCTCTCGCCCGCAAAACGCCTCTACTGGAGTCCGGTTTCCTTTGATTCGGTTGTACTCCACATGCGCAAGGGTCCGATTTGCGCGACTATCGTCGAGACATCGAGAGTATGGAATGATGTGCTCCACTTCAAACTGCTGCTCCACAAAGAGCGAGTGGAAGGAAATTGCCTTACCTGAGTACGGACATTCACGTCGGCATTCTTCCCAGAGCAGAAACTTCTCCACCTCCCATCGCGATGGGTTTGGAATTCCATTCTCTATGAGTGCGGCGTACGCCTTCTTTCGTGCCAGTTCATTCTGTCTAATCTCTTTTGTCATCGCAGCCCGGTCCCCCTTCGATCGACGCAGGTCCCGGGCAAGTTCAATGTGAATCTCGTCCGGCTTTCCGAAGTGACGGATATAGGCATTCACACACTTGCGCATCTCAGAGAGGCTGCGCAAGACAGCTGGGTTGCGAATCTCCCGGAAGACATCCTTGACCTGAGGTAAGAACGATTCCACCTGACAATTGTCGGTTTCCGGGTAGAGCTGATGCTTGGCAGCAGCAAAGGTGAGCCCTTCTTCCAGAAGCGGCAAGAGGCGATTGATGGCTCGTAACGAGATTGAGGCGTACTCGGAAGGCAGTTTCAAACTCAAAAGCTTGTCGATCTCGTCGTCGCTGACATCCCAATGGTTCCTGAGAGCTAAGGCCCGATCATCAAGGGACTCCACACTTTCGAGCCGCTTGAGGACATCCACAAGGCGATCCCTTGAGGCCTGGTCCAATCCGGTCCAAAGAGCAGGGCAGACTCCATAAATAAGCGATGCGGTGAGATTCCCAGGAATCTTTGTTTCGCCGCCCTCTTCGATGGAGAATTTAAAAGTTTTGGGAACTCCGAGCATCTTTCGAATCTCAGTAAAACTGAGCTTTGCACACTGGCCTAGCTTTTCAATAATCGCCTGCCGCTCATCAGCTGAGATCTCCCTTGAAACCGCTCCGGGCCCTGCCAGTCGAAGATTATTCAAGGCCGTCAGAAATCGATAGCGCTGAACCGAGAGCAGATACATCGGGGCTCGTTGCTCTTTTTCCTCAAGGTCACAATGGCCAATCAAATGGGATTGATCTTTGAGCGGGCGTTGAAAGAAGAGTGCCCGGAAGAGAGTGGCCTGTCGAACTGCCGTTAGCTCTTCAGGATGGTGGTTCTGCTGAGCTGCCCACAAATGCTGAAACTCCTGGACGTACATGTCACGGTATGTGTAGCGTCCACGGATTTTCTGCTCTTCCGGATCAAGGGAGGCAAAGTATTCACCAAGCGTCCTCTTGCCAGAACTGGAAACTTCCTCACGGAGAGAATCAATGCCGGCATAGACTTTGCCCATATCGTCATCTTTCTTCGGTGCCAGTTTTCGATTAGAAAGAAAGCCGCGTCGTTGGGCGAGATGATAAATGGCGCGTCCAAGTTCCGTGAGACTCAGCTTCTCGTCCAGACCACGAGCCCGAAGGAAATAAGGGAGGTTGTGATGTTGTCCGTACCGATTCGCCAGTTCGAGATCAAGTGCATTGAGCGCGTCCTGAATGTTGGGACCGGAAACGTCAGGAAGCCAATCGTACGAGCGAAGTAGATGGAAGACCTTCTTGATTCGGCGCTTCCGGCGCTCGGTCTGCCTACGTTGCCCGCGAGCTTCGCGGCGTACAGTGGCATTGGAGACTTCCTTTCCGTTCTCCCAGTCTTTTTCGCTTCCCGTCATCCCTTCTGAAAAGATACGAACACTGGAATGGCAGATTTCCCCAAATCGTGTTTCGATCAATGCAAGGCCGACAGAGGCAACACCTAAATCAATGCCGAGGACATAGTAGCCTTCGGGCTTCCGGATGAACATGGGCAGGCTCATAATATGATTGATATCTTATGCTTGACTTTTCCAATAATCTAGTATAAATTAACTTTCAAGTATATCGAAGCGGTCATTGTCCAACTTGTTTTAGTAAGCGGACTTTGTCCGACGCAAGGCTACGCTAGCAATAGCATCCTTTGCAAAACGCCCCGAACGTGGGGCGTTTTCTATTTCTATTGAGGTCCGCTGAATATAGAGGATGCCCAGGAATCTTCATCGCGAACAAATCCGGGCCTGCGGAGATGTAGCTGCATCCGCAATATTCAGCAAGCGTCAATAGATCGTTTGTCTACGACCGCTTCCATCGCCCGATGGCCTTTTGATCTATAGGCTGTCACTAACTTTTGAGATTCTGAAGGGCTCGTCTTCCCCGACATTCGAAAGCGATACCAGACCGACCGAAGTGATAAAGAGCGAGCGTTTCCAGTGCCCTGCCTGACATTGATGTGAAATTAGCTGAAGATCATCGACCACTTCGATCATCCGAACACTGCGCGCGGCCCGAGGGATATTGAGGAGCCTGTTTCGTGCAGAGAGATCAAGTAACTTGTATTTAGCTGAAGATCTCCGGACACGAGGGCTTACGGGCCTCGGTTGAGATTCGGTTACTTCATGCTGCCATAGGTTGCGCCTGGGCGATTTTCCCATCGAGGAAAGCCTGGTATGGCGTTCGGCCTTGAGTCCGATATCCGTGATGGGGTCGCTGGCGATTGTAGAAGCTCAGATAGGCGTCCAGATCATCTTGTAATTCAGCCACAGACTGATAGATCTTTTGCCGGAACTTGATGCTGTAAAACTCCTCCTTGATCGTGCGATGGAAGCGCTCACAGAAGCCGTTGGATTGAGGGGAAGCGATCTGCGTTCTCTTGTGGCGGATCTGGTTAATCGCCAGATAGATCTCGAAGGGATGACGAGCTTCGAGTCCACAGTACTCGCGGCCATTGTCGGTGAGCAACCGCTCGATCCCCACCTTCTCATCGTCATAGAAGGGGATGACTCGATCATTCAGTGTGTCTGCCGCAGTGATCGGCATCTTGCTGAGATAGACCTTGGCGAAGGCTTGCGAGCAGTGTGCGTCAATGACCGTCTGCATGTAGACCTTGCCGACGCCTTTGATCGTGCCTACAAAGTAAGTGTCCTGGCAAAGCAGATAGCCAGAATGCGGTGCAGCGATATGTTGTTCCGGGTCAACGTTTCGGCCCTGATGCTTCTGCAGGAGCCGCTTGGCTTGCTCCGTCAGCACGCCGCCTTCGGTGGCGGTCTTCTTGTCCAGCCAGAGCAGGCGCTGGAGCCGGAGAGTGATGCCGTGCCGTACCCAGACCCCTCGGACGGCGGGGGCAGAGACACCGATGCCGACCAAACGAAGCTGGTCGGCAATGCGGATGTAACTGTAGGTCGGATACTGCGCCGTCATCTCGAGGATCTGCTTTTCAAGCTCGGGCGGAGTCTGATTCGGCATCCGAGGCGTCCGGCGTTGCCTCGGCTCAAGCCCGTCGGCTCCGTGCTTCTCGTAGGCTTCCTTGATCTCGTAGAAGTGGCTGCGGCTGATGCCGGCTCGCTGGCAAGCGGCCTTGATGTTGCCCAGTTCCTGGGCGAGTTGGAGCAGTCCAATGCGCGCTTTGATAAGCTTCTGGTTGTCGCTCATGAGTGTGTCCTTTCGGGGTGATTTTGGTGTTTTGGAAGATTCCAAATCTATCACCGTAAGGACCCGCTCGGGGCGCTTAGGGGCTTCGGCTCCAGTCGGGCTACGCCCTCCCTTCGCCTCTTCCCCTAAGCGCCGTTTCCCATCATTGTGTCCGCTGATCTTCCGCTAATTTCAAGTAACTCGAGACGTGCACGTTCGAGTTTTTCCTTCAGCGGGAGTGCTTCATGAAAAACTGGCCGAGTCGCAACCTATGGCAGCATGAACTCACCAAATCTCAACCGAGGCCCACAAGCCCTCGTGTCCGGAGATCTTCAGCTAAATACACATAAACATGTTCGCGCGTCCTTAGCTCGAGATGTTTACTACCCCGGTCACCGATTTCTAAACTTTATTTCTCCCGCCTTTCCCGCCACTTAGCCTCCACACTTTCCGAATTCTTTCACACACAGCGCAAACTATGTGCGGGTGGGTGCAAACCCAGCCCTCGGTTCTTTGACAACTGAATCCTTACCAGAACGTTGGACACCACACCTGTCTCCGCGCATTCCACTTCCGTTTGAAAGCAAGAGCCAAGACTTCTACCCCAAAAATGAAGGAACGAACCTACGGAGCACTGATCTCTATTACTTTCAGATAGTTGGAATGCACGGAAATGGGCAAAAACAGGCCAGATCTGCGTCAAGCAGACTCAGATCTATGGCTTCTGACTTTTTGCCGCGACCGCCGCAAGCTCTTCGCGGTATCGCGCGGCCTTCTCCGGCTGCCCCAGTGCCGTATAGATCTCCCCTAAGTCCGACCGTGAGTTCTGCAAAAAGTTCAGCGAGGGCGAGGTTAGCTTCTTTAGAATCTCGTAGCCCGTCAAGGTCGCCGTCTCCGCTTCCTCATACTTCTTCTGCCGCAGTAGCGCCCGGCCGAGCTTGATGCTCGTAATTCCTACATTCAGATGACCCGGCGGTAGCGTCTGCGCATACATCGCCAGCGCCTCGCGAAACAAAGCCACCGCCCTCACATACTCTTTGTCCGCCATGTAAGCACTTGCCAGATTTGCTTTCGCAATCCCAATCAGGTAGTGCTTGCCCGCATGGACTTCCTCATAAATCGAAGCCATCCGCCGGAATGCCGTCCTCGCCTCTTCATGGCGATTCCGTGTCATTGCCACATTTCCGACTTCATTCAACGCAGACGCAACACGTGGGTGAACAGGCCCAAACACCTGTTCCTGCACCGCAAGCGCCTGCCCCAGCAACACAGCCGCCTCATCACTCCGTTTCTGAAACACGAGCGCTCGCGCCACCATCGTCAAACCGGCCCCGTGCGGTAATGCGTTTCTCCATAAAACGCACGAGTCAAAGCTAGAGCCTGACGCTGGTAGTCTTCCGCTTTCTGGTAGTTCCCCTTCTCCTGCTCGATGGCGCCTAGATTCACCAAGGCCTCAGCCAAGCTCGGATGCCGTTCCCCATAGAGCTTCCGCCGCATTGCCAACACGCGTAGATTCAACGCCTGGGATTCGTCATAGTGGCCTGCATAGAAATGAACATTCGCCAGTTCATACAAGCTTCCCGCCAAGTCCGCTCCCGAACCCGCAGCACGCAATCGGACCGCCTCATCCAACACTCGAATCGCCTCGTCGTACTTACCCTTCTCCTCCAACGCCCGGCCGAGCGCCTCCATCGCTTCTGCAATCTGCGGATGCCCCGGCGGCAACGTTCGCTGCGCCTCTGCAAGCCCCCTACGAATCAGTCCTTCCGCCTCATCCAATCGAGCCTGATCGACCCGCAACAGTCCTCGCGAGACCAGATTCGTCGAACGATTCGGGATCTTCGCGTCAGCCGCCGAGAACAACTCTTCCGCCTGCTTCCACTGCCCCAGCTTCAGTTGGATATCGCCCAAGGTCTCGTAGAGTTCAGCTTGAATCTGGGGATCCTGGTCCAGCACCTTGGCCTGCTGCCGGCCTCGTTCCATCAGAGTCGCCACACTCAGATCCTTCGCTGGCCCAGACTCCTGATCCCCACCCTCAAACAGATTCAACATAAAGCGTTGGATGCGTTGCGCTCGTGCCGCTTCTGCCAGCGCAGAGTTCCGTTCCGTCTGTAGGCGCATCAAGAAAAAACTCACCAAGGAGACTAACCCTGCCAGCATCACCGCACTGGCCAGGACCGCAGTCCGATTCCGCCGGATCAACATCCGCGTTCGATAGACCAAGGAATCCGGGCGCGCCTCAAGCGGCTCTCCGCGCAGATAATGATCGATGTCGCGCAGCAACGCCTCAGCCGATGCATAACGCTGCTCCGGGTCGGAATGCTGCGCCTTCGCAACAAGCACCTGCAGGTCCTCAGTCATCTCACAGCCCTGCAACAGTTCGGAGAGCACCACACCGAGCGAGTACAGATCACTCCGCACGCCAAGGCTCTCCCCTCGGATCTGTTCCGGCGAGGCATAGGCCGGAGTCATCAGGCTCAATCCTGTTCGCGTTACATCGAGCACATCGAGTTGTTTGGCGATGCCAAAGTCCAGCAGCTTGACCGTACCCTCTGCCGTCACAAGGACGTTCGAGGGCTTGATATCCCGATGCAGAATCGCCTGCTGGTGTGCAAACTGAACCGCGAGGCAAAGCTGCCGGAAGAGTGCCAAACGTTCCCGTACTCCCAGCGCCGCACCATAGTGAATTAGGTCGAGGCCCTCGACATACTCCATGACAAAGTACGGCGTGCCGTCGGTCAAGGTATCCGCATCGAGCAGGCGCGCGATGTTGGGATGGTTCAGTTGGGCCAGCGTCCGTTGCTCCTGCAAAAAGCGCTCGCGGCGAGCTGGAGAGATCCAGGCATCACGCAGGATCTTGATCGCCGCGCGGACATTGAGATCAGCTCGGTGCGCGAGAAACACCCGGCCCATGCCGCCCTCGCCGATCAGATGCTCAACCGTATAAGGGCCAATCTGCTGCCTGGCCTCTTCCTCGAAGACCGTCTCAGCAATCACTTCGAGCGGCGCATCCAGTACCGATGCCTTGCGGTCTTGCCCGATCATCGCGAGCACCTCTGCCACCAGCCCTTCCTCTGGACACAGTGCGCGCAGCGCAGCCAGTTGCTGCTCCTCCTCCAAGTCCGACACCGCATGGAACAGTTGCTGTACCTGCTCCCAACGGCTGCTATCCACGGAGTTGCCGATCGAGCTGCTGTGCGAGCCAGGCCCGCGCGACACGCCAGTCTCGCAGCACCGTCGCCTCGGACACACCCAGCAAGCGCGTGATTTCCGCAACTTCCAAGCCCCCGAAGAAGCGTCCCTCCACCAGCAGCGCTTGCCGCGGATTCATCTTCGCCAGCTCTTCCAGCGCCACATCGAGCGCGAGCAACTCTTCATCGCAAGTCACCCCGGCAGAGAGATTCTCATGAAAGGTCACACTCATCCCGGGCCCTGCACTTCGCTTCCCGGCATTGCGCTTGCGGGCTGCGGCAATCAGTACCTGCCGCATGGCCCGGGCTGCAATGCGTTTGAAATGCAGGTCACTCAACTGTGCGACAGCAGGAGTGCGAGCCAGTTTGATCCACGCCTCATTCACCAAGGTCGTTGGACTCAGTGTCGCGCCCGGGTCGCGCCGCCGCACCAACGAAGCAAGCCGGCGCAGTTCTTCATAGGTCACGCTGAACAGATGGTCCAAGGCGGCTCGATCCGTGGCGAACGAAGCAAAGCCACTGAGAGCCAATTCCTCGGGCGTAAAAGAAATTTCGAGAGCCATGACGGGTTCGACCCTTGTTTCGCTTAATGCCAAGTATAAAAGACCATTCTCGCTAGAGAAGAGGAATATCGCATGCTCTTAAACCGAATCGTACTGGCACTTTCCCTTTGTCTCGTCTCGACGGCCCAAACCATCACCACGGTGGCTGGCAACACCAGTTGGGGCCGCATCTATAACGTGAGCGTTGATACCGCCGGAAACATCTATAACGCCGACTATACAAAACACTATGTCTATAAGACGGATCCCTTCGGTGTGGTTACGATCCTCGCCGGCACTGGAAAGGCAGGAAACACCGGTGACGGTGGCCCCGCCAGTAGTGCCCAGGTCAACTCCCCTGCAGGCACAGCCGTTGCGCCCGATGGCACCGTGTACATTGCGGACTCAGGCAACGACCGCATCCGCAAGATCGCACCGAACGGCACGATCACGACGATTGCGGGATCGACAGCCGGCTTCAGCGGCGACGGGGGCCCCGCCGCCTCGGCAAAACTCAACGCGCCTGTCAGCTTGGCCTTGGACAGTATCGGAAACCTCTACTTCACAGACACGGGCAACCTTCGCCTGCGGCGGATCAACACTGCAGGCCTCATCCATACCGTTGCAGGAACTGGAAAGCTCTCCCTGTCCGGCAACGGCGGATTGGCCACCGCTGCCGACGGTGCACCCGGCTGGGTCGCCATCGGTCCTGACAACACGGTCTACTACACAGACGACAGCGACGGACGGCTCAACGGCAATCCCCGCGTCCGTCAAATTTTGCCGAATGGCACAGTCACCACAATCGCCGGCACTGGCGTCTCCGGATTCTCGGGAGACGGCGGTCCCGCCACCAGCGCGCAGATCCGCTCGGCGGGTGGTGTTGCCGTCGATCGCAACGGCAACATCTACATCTCCGACACCAACGACAACCGCGTCCGCAAGGTGGATGCCAGTGGAAAGATCAGCACCTATGTAGGAACGGGTTCCGCAGGCGCGTCAGGTGACGGCGGCGATGCCACTAAAGCGCAGTTGCGCAGCAACTATGGTCTCGCCACCGATAGCTCCGGCAATCTCTACATCACCGATTACGGTAACATCAAGGTCCGCAAGATCAGCCCGCCTCCCTTCCCCACGATTCGCGCCGACGGCCCGGTCTACACCTCCTTCAGCGGCAATGCGGGATTCTCCTCCAACACCTATCTTGAGATCTATGGAGCAAACCTCAGCACCACCACACGCCTCTGGACCGGCACGGACTTCAATGGCGCCAATGCGCCCACTGCGCTCGATGGCGTCAGCGTGACCGTCAACGGCAAGCCTGCGTTCATTTACTACATCAGTCCAACCCAGATCAACATCAACACGCCGGACGATACGGCCACCGGAGCCGTCACCTTGCAAGTCAAAACTCCGCTAGGCACCAGCGCTCCCGTTTCGATCAATCGCAGCCGCCTCTCGCCTACGCTCCAAACGGTCCCATTATTCAACGTCGACGGCAAGCAGTACGTCGTTGCGCTGACCCCGGATTTCACGACCTATATCGGCAGGCCAAACATGATCGCCGGTGTCCCCTTTGTCGAAGCAAAACCCGGCTCCACCGTTTCCATCTACGCTCTCGGTTGCGGCCCCACCAGTCCGCCCACGCTCGCAGGAGTGGTCGCCGCACAGGGCTCCTCGCTCACCTTGCCCTACCAATTGAAAATTGGAGGAGTTCCGGCTGAAATATCCTTTGCAGGAATTGTCGGCGGCACCATTGGGCTCTATCAGTTCAATGTGATCATCCCGAGTGTGAGCGCCGGAGATCAGCCCATCGAGTTGACGGTCGATGGAATCTCCAATCGCCAAAACCTGAACATCGTCATAGGACGTCCTTAAATGTTGCCCTTCCTGCTCCTGATCACAACGCTTGGTGCCACTGCCGCACCCGTCATCACCGGCTGGCAGAACAACTACAGCTTCAACCTTCCCGGCACGCCATCCTATGCCGTGGCGCAAGGAGCCATTCTCGTGATCTACGGATCGGGGATGGCTCCCGCCGGAGTCCTCTCGCAGAGCTTCGACCCTGCGCTGAACAGGAACCTGGGCGGCGTCTCGATCAAAATCACTGCGGGCCCGACAACCACGGAGGCGATTCCTTACTATGTCTCTCCCACGCAGATCGCCGCGATCCTGCCATCCGCCACGCCGGTTGGCAATGCGACGATGACGGTCAGCTACAACGGAGCCACGAGCGCGCCCTTCGCGCTCACCGTCACCCAAAGCGCCGTTGGACTGCTGACCCTCAATGGCGCCGGCAATGGAGCTGCCGCCGTCTATGACGCAAACTATCAATACATCGGCATTCGAAACGCGGCCAACCCAGGCCAGACCGTGATCTTCTGGGGCACCGGCAACGGACCCGATGCAAACGATGAGACTCGCCTCATCACATTACCCAAGAGCAGCGCCACCGGGAACTTCGAGTTCTACATTGGGAACAAACTCGCGACAGTCGCCTATCATGGCCGCTCCAGCTATCCTGGGCTCGATCAGTTCAACGTCGTCATCCCGGACGGGGTGTCGGGCTGCTATGTCTCCGCATTTGTCAGAACCGGCACCACGGTCAGCAATTTTGTGACGATCCCGGTTGCGCAGAACGGGAGAACCTGTTCCGATGTCACTGGCTTTGGAGCTGATGAAATCGACAAGCTTCCGACAAGCGGCAGCATCAATAGCGCCACACTCTATCTGGGACGTTACGATGGCAGAATTCCAGCCGCAACCGTCGCCGGCACGCCCATCGCCGCGAGCACGACGTTAACGGACAACGCTGTTGTCAGCCTTCTGCGCTACTCGCCCTTCGACTATTCCAACTATGGGGGCATTGGAACAAGCTCGGTTGGAAGTTGCATTGTGAGCAGCTACCGGCCTTCCGCGATCGCCGGCCCCACCATCCTGAAATATCTGGACGCTGGGGCAGTGAGCCTCCAAGTTCCGGACGGGACAACCAAAGCGTTCACCAAAGGAACGAACTCCTACTTCCTGAATGGATCGAAGGCCGAGAACACCCTCTTCCTTGCGGAGGGAGGCGGAAGCTACCGGATCAGTGCGACAGGCGGAACCGATGTGGGCCCCTTTGCCGTCGCGCTGAATGGTTCACCTGCTCTCAACTGGACCAACCGCGACAGCATCGCAAATGTCAGTCGTAGCCAGAGCCTCGATCTCACCTGGACCGGTGGCGCAACAGGAGGCTTTGTGGTCATCACAGGAAGCTCCATCCTCTCCGCGGTCACCGACCCGGTGGTCACCATCTTCAACTGCACGGAACTGGTGAGCGCTGGACACTTCACCATTCCGCAGGCGGTCCTCTCGGCAATGGTGCCAAGCTTCGTCAATCCAGGTTCGACGATCCCCACAGGCAACCTGCAGATCACAAATTACAACCGTCTCAGCCGCTTCAGTGCGACAGGACTGGACCTGGGCATCACCGGCTACTTCAGCGGCTCCACCACTCTCGTGAATTACCAGTAGCATGGGCTCTGCGACGCCAGGCCCATGAACACCTCCTGAAATGGAAAATCGAGAAGCCGGCTTGCGTCCGCTCATATCCGTCGCCCGGCAGAAACCATCGCACTCGAAATGACGGAAACCGAGTGATAGAATTGCCCCTGCTATCGAGGAGATCGAATTGAGCACACAGGAAAATGCTGCAGTGGTTCGGCGCTTCGCGGAAGAAGTAATCACACAGGGCAATATCGACTCGGCGTCGCGCTTTGTGTGGGAGGATGTGGTCGAGTTGGTTCCGTTTCCGGGTCAGGGCCCCGGGCTGGAAGGGCTGAAGGACATTCTTCGCGGCATGCGATCTTCCTTCCCGGATTTGAACTTTGCGATCGAGGAACAAATTGCGCAAGGTGACAAAGTGGTGAGCCGCTTTGAGTGGGTGGGCACGCATCAGCACGAGTTCCTCGGAGTGCCTGCAACGGGCCGTCAAGTCCGGGTTTGGGGCATCGTCATCGATCGGATTGAAGAAGGGCGCATCAAAGACACGCGCATCATCATGGACATGCTTGGATTGATGATGCAGTTGGGTGTATTCCCCGCGCCACCGGCTTGATTCGTTGCGCAAGACATCCTTTCACCGAAATGGCTTCAGCATCCAAGGATCCAGCGACGCCGACTGGGCATCGCTGAGGTCCCGTGCAGCACTCATCTCGCCAAAACATCATCGGATATCGCCGTTTGGGTGGATGAGATGACTTCTACTTCTTCGCCGCGACGCTGATCTCGATCGAGTCTGGCGTCCCGGAACTCGCACATGCTGCAAACTTGAAGTCCTTGTCATAGCAGACCATGAACTCCGAGAAGCGATTTCCAGAAATCACGCGGACTTCCGTATGCTCCGGCCGCAGTCCCTTGCTTCGATTCGCATCGACAATCGCCTTGCGCACGGCGCCTGCGGTTGTCCGGCCTGGCTTCAAGTCCGGGAGCACGAGGTTCTTGTAAAGCTTCTCCACCTGATCGAGATAAGCGGTCGCATTCGGCCAGGCGCAGGAGCCGTGCTTGTTCCATTCATCCTGGATCAACTGTGCGCCGGCCATCGTACACAGGTGCGGCTTGATCACATTCGCCGGCAGCATCTGCGGCGCCTGGCAGAAGCGAGGATGTTCGCTATTCCGTGTGGCGGCCGAGGACTGTGGCCAGAGACCATGGACAACAAAGCCAAAGCTATGGTCAGCACATTGCCATTCGTTCGCAGGGCTCTTGCCTGCGGGCGAGTTGCAGAACTGCGGCGACCAACTGATAGAGAGCCCATAGGAATCGACTGCAATGTCCTTGTTGACGTAGTCAATGCGAGTGGGTCTGGTTCGCGGCACATTGGCCGGAATTGTGCATTGTTGCGACACGGCGGGCGGCGCAGCCAGGACGAGGGCCAGCGCCGCGAGTTGAAGTGTTCTCATAAGTACTAATTCTGGATTAGCACGTTTGTTCCGTAGCTGTTGGCCGTTGGAATGTTGATGAAGCCGCCCTTGTCGTTCACAATCTGAACACCAAGGATGTGCGGGCCATTCGGAATCTTCCGGGTATCGAAGTTCACCGAGAAACCGATATTAGGACAAGCAGAAACGCCTTCGAGGGTGGCGCAGACTTCGGGCAGCGGCTGGTTGAAGGGAATCGAGCTCCAACCCGCCCCATCGACAAGCAGCGTCATCGCCGTGATACGGCCCGTTGCCGTATAGCCATAGCCGGAGATCTTCACGATGCCAGACAAGACTTCATTCGCGCCCGGCGTCAGGAGCACGCCCACCGGCTTTTCCAGTGCGTCGTTTTTGACGGTGAACTCTACAGGTGTGTCTGGAATCAGAGTCGAACGGCCCAATTCGTCGCGAACCCGGATCTGGATCTGATGCTTGCCATTCGGCAACGCAGGGGCGACCGTCTGGCTATTGAACACGAAGCGGAAACCAGGCAGCGGGCAGTTCACAGGCAGCGGCGAGAGACCAGCGCAAATGTCCGCGCGAGGCATACCGTAGCTGGTGGGACCATAAGTAACACCATCAATCAGGGTATCCACGCCCACGATGCGCAGGTCATCGGCAAACGCGTAGCCGCTCACTGTGATCGAGCCTGACAGCTCTGCTCCAGCAGCGGGGCTTTCCAGTTTGCCGTAAGGCAGCCTCACATCGCCAGCTTCCATCTCAAAGGGAATCGGGGTGGCCGGATACTGTTCAAAAGCGCCACGAATGTTGGTTGCGCGCAGAGCCAGCGTGTGCGGACCGGGAGTGAGGCCGAGCGACTTCAGGTCGATGGTCGCCGTGAATCCAACGCGCGGACAACCGGGGACGTTGTTCGCCCGGCAATAGTCAGGACGCGATACGGAGAGCGTCGCGCGTCCACGATTGACTCTATCGATCAACACATCCACGCGTGACAGAGCTGTCTTTTCGTCATACACGATTCCGGTGATCGTCAGGAGGCTCTTCACCTTGTCATTTGCTTTCGGCGACTCTACTTCAACCACAGGAAGGCTGGGGGAGTTGAAGGGAGGCTCATACTTCACCGCAGTATTCTCATAGCCCGCGAACACGACGCGCTGGGAGTAAGAATCGCGTCCAGGCGAAATGCCGGCTACCGGAGCGGCGCCGCAACCCGTGCCGGTCAAGGCCAGGCCCACATCCACATTCCCGGGACCGTACTGGACTTGAATCAGCCCTTCATCCGTCAGAGTCACTGCAAAGTTCACCGGCCGCCCGACGGCGAACGCGGTATAGGTCTCGAGAGACCAGCGGATGGTCATCGACTTCGGAGTGGGATAACTTACGAAAATTCCCTGGCTCGCGGTACGAGGATAGTTGAGCTGCGCCCATAACGGAGCGATGCCACTGTAGTTGGCCAGAGAGAGCCCATCGGTACAACTCGAAACTGTGTACGCGCCTGGGAGGCCGAAAGAGATCAGGCCATTCAAATGGACGTACATCGATCGGAGCTTCTTGTCATAGAAAGGAAATTCGAAGGGGATATCGAGACGAACCGTAGACCCTGCAAAGAAGCTGATGTCGCGCTCGCCGGAGAAGCTGAAGTTCGGCGCCAGTGCCGTGAGGGCATAGGGCGGAGTGAAGGTCGCCGAGGTGGTAACCAGTTTCGCCTTCCCGGTGCCATCGTCTGCGTCCACATAGTAAGCAGTGACGCCATCGCCCGGCATCAAATTGATCGTTCCGTTCTGAGACAGCAGTGCATTGCCGGAAGAGGGCAGCACACCACTAAATACCGTGCCGGTTCTGGTCAGGAGCAGATCCTCCAAATCTCCGGAGTCGCTTAACACCTGCACCAGCGTCGACTTCTTGTTGTTATTGAGATCGGAGAGGAGAATTCGTACCGTCTCCCCAATCGTGAGCTTCTCGTCGTAGAAGGCGAACTGGGCGGCAGCAGAGGGAATAGCAAACGAGGGATGGACATGAACCGTATTGCCTCCCGAGGTATAGGCAAGAGCGCCCAAGCCACGCTTGGCAAACGCGGCCCACAACTGAGACTGGCTTTCGCCCTTGAAGTCCACGCGATCGGCCAGAAGAATGGCGTCCCGGGCGTCGATCATCGTACCCTGCGGTGGCATCAACTTCATGCCATCGAGCACCAGCAAGCGAATGCGGCGGCGGCCTTCGGCCTCGCCAAGCTGCGCAATCAGATTCGCGCGCGCCTCCCAAAGGGCCTCCATCCAGATCTCGCCATCGGCGTGCACTTCCGGATAGGCAATCACCTGGCCGAGATTCGCAAAAGTCAGCGAGTTCACTGTGGGATCGGTGGAGTAGGGACGGGTGCGGAAGTCGCCGGTCCCCCAGGTCTGATCGAAGTACTCCGCAACCAAGTAAGTTCCGTTTGCCGGCGAGCCTTGGGGAAGTGTGTACTCGAGACCGAAGAAGTCGCTCCAGGCCTCGCCCATCGCCGCGCCCTGGAAGGTGCTGTACACATTATTGGCCAACCGCCGAGAAACACCATGGGTGTATTCATGGATGATCACCCCAGCGTCCAAAGCTCCATCGGTGAGATACCCTCCACGTCCCGAACTGCCCAGGTACATCGCCAGCATCGCCGCCCCACCATCCTGACTGCCGCGGCTGCTAAAGAACGCGTTGTTATAGACGGCCCGATCGACTGACTGAGCGCCGTAATGCGTGTAGGCCAGGACAGGATCTCCACCGGTACCGCCTTTGCCGAAATTATCCTGTTGGAAATTGCCAGCCGCCTCGTCAAAACCGTTCTCATAGTGCAGGTCATGGGCCCGGTTCACCCAATAGAAGAGGTTTGTATTGCTCGCGTCCGGATAGAGCGTTCCCGCACCGGCGCCAGACCCCAGTTCGAGAGGAAAGCTGAAATCAAGGCCAGTGGAGCTTGTTACTCGCGGGTTTGTGATGAAACTCTGGCCAAGAAGATTCTGGCCCGTGATTGTATTGTTTCCAACCGTCTGATTGGTGGCGACCCAACTGGAGGGGAAAGGCTGCACACTCCGGTTGACATAAGGCGGAGCCGCGGTGAGACGAATGCCCGGCGTCGGATTGGGCTGCGGGCTCTCCCGTTCAAAAACCAATCCCTTCGCCTGAAAGAAATCCGTGTTGGGCAGATTGTGAAGCAGCATCTTCGTCGCACTCTCGACAATGGTCGTAAAGGAGTTGACGCCGTCTTCATCGGTAATCAAAAACTTCCATGCGGGTTGGAGCGCACCCCGGATGGGATACCAGACCAGTTCGGCATCGATATCTTCGCCCAGCGAGGCGGCAGCAAAGCGCAAGCCTTTGGCGCTCGCTTTTGCACTCAGCAGTGGCGCGTAACGTTCTGCCAGCTTAGGATTGACCGCTCGAATCGCGGAGCGCACTGACTCAAAAGCAGTTGCCTGGCTCGGCAAAGCAACAGACCCAGGATCAGGGTAGAAGGTGCCTGCCGAGTTTAGGATTTCGCCATTCGAATCCAGATTCACAACCCAGGCTGCACCATACACTTCGATGCCCTGGAATCGTTGTTGATACACGCGATGAGTGACACCGTTATGCGCACTTTGATACTCCTTGGCCAGATAGATCCCGGGAGCGTCAGGAAGCTGAGCCCAACCGGCGCAGCAGGAAAGGATGAACAAGAGAGTAAGATGCTTCATCGCGAGGTAGCACCGATGATAACTGATTCCCGGAAGACGGCCAACTAAATTCTGGCTTCTCCAGAAAGAACCAGAACGCTGCTCCCACCGACTTGCACATGCTCCAGATTGCTACTCGCGGCAATCAAAATCTCGCTCGGACGATTCATAAAATGTCCTTGCTCGATCCGAGCTATTTTCTCTGCCGCGACTAAGCCATACTTCACCGCATAGGCAGCGGCACAACCCGCCGCAGAGCCTGTGGCCGGATCCTCCAGGTGGGGGGTGAATTTCCGGGCATGGAGCTG
The DNA here is from genome assembly GCF_000702445.1 of Bryobacter aggregatus MPL3. NCBI lineage: Bacteria > Pseudomonadati > Acidobacteriota > Terriglobia > Bryobacterales > Bryobacteraceae > Bryobacter > Bryobacter aggregatus. The sequence goes on along the minus strand of NZ_JNIF01000003.1, from coordinate 3,361,868 downwards.
AGACGACGGATCAATCGTCTGCGGAGTGAGCAGATAGATTCCCCGCTGGACATCTCCCTTTGCCAGATACTCCTGCAGTGCCGGCCAATTGCACTTCGCCGCCTGGATCGACTCCATCGACTTGAGTACAACGATGAGATTGGGACGTCCGGTCGAGACATTCTGAATGGGCAAGTTTGGCATCAGGTCTTCAGGCTTGAGACCAAGCAGGGGAGCAAGGATCGACGCCTCATGGTGCTCCCGGAATTCCGGTTTCTGTTGCAGCATCATGGCGCGATTGCCATCAAAAGTGACCGGGATGGAGCCCTGAGGAACCACGACATGAATGGTCTTCGCGGGCTTGTGGCGCTGCAAGGCAAAGGCAGTCCCCAGAACCGGGTGTCCGGCGAAGGGCAACTCCTGCGTCGCAGTAAAGATCCGGACCTTCAAATCGCTCGTGACAAAGGTTGTCTCGGAATGATTCATCTCACGAGTCAACCCAAAGCGCTGCGCGTCGGTGAGGCGATCGGTATCAAAGAAGACAGCGAGAGGATTGCCGCCGAATTGCTTTGCGGTAAAGACGTCCCAGACTTCATAGCGAAGTGGCTTCGATTGGATTTGCATGGCAGCTTCGATCAGTGTGCGGCGCGACAGCACTGGCTATTCCGTGCCCTTGAAAAAACGGGCGGGCGAGACTCGAACCAGAGTCTTGGGAGTGGCCTTCGTATAGTCGAGGCCGAGGATGCCACCAGAGTCCGTACGCGCTTCATCGAGCTGTTCATCATCGACCTCGATATCAAAAAGAGTGCTTGGCTTGAGTCCGATCAGATACCAGGCTTCGCGCGCCAAGCCACGTAGCTCGAATCGGATTGGCTTCAGCAAGGGGTCTCCGCCCACCAGAATTGTGGCATCGCCCATCTCGATCGGTGCGGTGTTGGAGGCAAGCTTCAGGATCTTGCGCTTGCCATCTTCAAAGAGCTGGAGCTTGCCGCCGGAGTAGCAAAGATACCTCGCGTCCTCCTCCCAGGAGTTTCGAATGAAGAGCCGGCCATTCGCGGTGTCGTGAAAGGAGTTCGGTAAGTGATGGTAGGTGAGACCGGGCTGATAGGGATTCGCCCACAGGAATTCGTAAGGAATCCCCAGCGCAGACCGCATCAGATAGCGATCCTGCATCAGCCAGCCCTGTAGGGACTGCGCGAGTTCCGCGTTGTTGTCCAGCGCAACAATGGACAGTTCCGCAGAACGCAGCATCGTTGCCAGCTTCAGATCCGGATCCCCATCTCCTTCAAAGAAGGCAACGCGAAAGTCATTCTCATTGCCCGGATAAGGCGCCGGGTAATAGCCGAGCATTTGCGTCAATGGCAAGTCGAGAAAAAACTGTGGCGCTTCCTGGCGAAGATCGATTTCCAGATTGTCCCGGATCACGTGCAGAAACTCGAGAAGGGCATAGAGCTGGCTCTGGGGAATGGAAATCGTGTGGTTGCGAAGCCCGGGTCCGATCCGCGTGCGCCAGTGGGCAACAGAGGCTTTGAGAGTCGATTCCGCGAGAGTGGGTTCGATATCGGCAATGGCCAGCGCCAGAAAGGCACGGTCTCGCAGAGACTTGAAATCGGTGACCGGCGGAATGGACTTGGCAATTGCCTGGCCGAGGACGGTGAGTTGCGGCGCCGTGAGCGCAGCCGCGCACCAATCATAGACAAGCGCGCGCTGGCGGGCATCGGTGCTGTTGGTTTTCAGCAACCAGGCATAGGCGTTTGTACAATGCAGCGGGTTATTGGAGATGCGGCTGGCCAGTGCGAGGGCGAAAGCCGCTTCGGGGAAGGTGGCGCCATTGGCGATGTAGCCGTCGAACTGCTGGAATCGAATCGACTGCCGTTCCCGTTCTCGCGTTAATAAACGAAGGCGCGCTGGGCGCAAAAGGAGCCGCGGAGAATCGGTATAAGGCTTAAAATTTTCTTCGGAATTGCTTTGGGCCAAGACAGGAAGGGAGAGGAGGAGAACCCAGGCAATCCGCAGCATGCTAACAGTGTGTCACGGTGATACGCAAGTGTGTCGCAATGGGGATCAGAAGGGGGCCAAGACGGCAGGAAGTGCTTTGTTTGCAACAGAATCTTTTTGTGCGCGGGTGGCATGAGATTTGCTATCTTAGTCAGTGAATTGATGGAGTACCCTTAAAAACCTGCCCTCTGTTGCAACTTTCCAAGTGGAAGAAGCGAGCGCATCCGAAAAGGCTTGCGTGCTTGCGGGAGTCGGGATCGGGAATCAAAAAACCGCTCACTCATCCGTTTGACGGTTACGACAGAGGGGATTTTTATTTTTGGGGGCAGTTCAGAAGCATCAATTTATTTGGCCGTTTGATTGCTTAAGTAAAAGTTAAGCCGAGCAGAAATCACGAAACGAGTCGGCCGTTTCAGGATCTTTCTAACTACGTTTTCTCTACAGTCGGAGTACCAGCAGCGCAGGAAGCTGTCGGACGAAGGAATGAATTAGGACGCGGGCCTTTGTTCGGCAAGATGGCGGGAACCGTTACGCTACCTGCAGCAGGCGCACCGATTGTTGCCCCAGCAGAACCGAGGGCGGACTGCATCGGAGGAGGTCTTGCGAAACCCACCCACCCGAATCCGATGCAGTCTATCTAACGATCCGCCCAACGGTACCTGATGCCGAAGAAATTCGGCAAACTGAATCAACACAATAGCTTACCACGCCAGAGTCGCTGTGCGGGGTGCCTCTTCCGGGTTCGGAAGATAGACAGTTTTGCATTTTTCACACCGATACACTTCAGCACTCTCCCCAAAAACACTTTTGTCATAACCAAACCAACGCTTGAGATGCCCGGCGCAGATCTTGCCTTTGTCGTTTTTTTCGTTACAAGCCCGCTGGCGCAGGACACGAATCTTGGTGAGGGTAGTGGGCTCCAAAGCACCATTTTAACTGAGTTTCGAGTGAGTCAGGACGACACAGGTACGAGTCAATTTGCCACAGACCGCTTACCTCGAGAGAGCCTCCACACTGTGCGAAAGATTCACAGTGTCCGAGGCGGGGCGGCTGCCCGCTTGCGGCAGTTCATCCCACTTCCTGATATCATTTGCATCTGGAAAAGGAGCGAAATTTAACAATGTCCCAGGATCGTAGAACATTTTTTATGGGCGCCGCCGCCGCACTTTCGGCAACGCAAGTGTGGGGCGCCAATGACAGGATCAATGTCGCCATTGTTGGGCTGGGTGGACGCGGCAGTGCGCATCTCAATATCTATTCCAAGCTTCCCGAGGCGCGGGTAGCCGGCCTGTGCGACGTGAACCAGGCGGCTCGTGAGCGGTCGCAGGCCACTCTGCTGCGGAATACCGGGGAGAAGGCAAAAGAGTTCGCCGATATGCGCGAAGTTTTTGCCGATAAGAGCATCGAAGCCGTCTCCATCGCCACCCCAAACCACTGGCATGCGCTGTCTGCCATCTGGGCAATGAAGGCCGGTAAGGACGTCTATGGCGAAAAGCCTGCCTGCTACAACGTCTATGAAGGCCTGAAGATGATTGATACGCTGCACAGCACCAAGCGCATCATGCAGGTGGGTTCGCAGCATCGCAGCACGCCGTTCAAGATGAAGGCAATTGAGGCCATCCAGGGCGGCTTGATTGGCAAGGTGTATGCCGCCAAGGGCCTTTGCTACAAGCGCCGCGCCTCGATCGGGCACAAGGCAGACGAGCCGACGCCTCCGGGTCTCGATTGGGACATGTTCCTCGGGCCCGCGCCGATGCGTCCTTATAATGAGCTTCGCTTCCGCTACAACTGGCACTGGTTCTGGGACACCGGCAATGGCGACATCGGCAACCAGGGAGTCCACGAACTCGGCATCGCGCGCTGGGGCATGGGAGATCCGGGATATCCGAAGTCTGCCTTCTCGCAAGGCGGCAAGTACGCCTACGACGACGATCAGGAAACGCCGAACACGCTGCTGTCGAGCTTCGACTTTGGCGGGCGGGAGCTTGTGTTTGAAGTCCGTGGCCTGCTCACGAATGCAGAGAGCGCTGCAACGCCGCCCAAGCGCAACCCGGGCCCGAATGCCCCGGCACCCACCGCAACCGCACCGAAAACCAGCGCGCCGTTGAATGTCATGACGGGCGACTTCTTCTACGGCACCGAAGGCTGGGCCGCGATGAGCGACAACGGCTTCCAGGCCTTCAAGGGCGAAAGCAACGAAATGATCATGGAAGAGCGTCCTGAACGCGGACCGGACACGACGAGCCTACATATGCAGAACTTCCTGGCAGCCTGCCGCTCACGCAATCAGAAGTCCTTGCATGACGGACTCGAGAACGCCGTGCTCAGCGCAAACATGTGCCATCTAGCCAATATCAGCTATCGCGTAGGCCGCAAAATCAACCTCGATGGACCGAAGATTGTGAATGACGCCGAAGCCAGCAAGCTGCTGACCCGCGACTATCGCAAGCCTTATGTGGTCTAGCGCCCGCTAAGCCCAAAGCCCCGGCCCTGTGATGGGGACTGGGGCTTTTTTTATTCTTCGTAGCCGCTCAGTTGCGGGATGGCGTAAGGGGAGCGGTCAGAAAAGATATCGGAAAAGAGCGCCAGCGTCGGCTGGTGGATGTGGGTGTTGGTGGCCAGGAGATGAGGGCTGGTCAACTTGTGGGGCGCGCCCTTCATGTCGGTGACCGTGCCCGATGCCTCTTCGAGAATGAGCTTACCCGCAGCCATGTCCCAAGGGTTCAACTGGAACTCCCAGAAGCCATCGAGGCGGCCGCAGGCGACATAGGCGAGATCGATTGCCGCCGCGCCCGCCCGGCGGACGCCGTGGGTGATCATCGCCAGCTGGTAATAGAAGTGGATGTTGATGTTCTGGTGGCGGCGCTTGCTGGGGAAGCCCGTGGCCCAAAGCGAATCTTCGAGGCGATTCGCCTTCGAGGCCGTAATGCGCTCGCCGTTCAGATATGCGCCGCTTGATTTCTCGGCCTGGAACATCTCGTCGCGCGTGCCGTCGTAGATGACGCCCGCGATCAGCTTTCCGTCTTTCTCTAAGGCAAGCGTCGTGTTGTAGACCGGAAAGCCGTGCGCAAAATTCGTCGTGCCGTCGAGCGGATCGACATACCAGACATAGCCGGATTTCGATTCGGTATTGTTGCCTTCCTCGGCAATGATGGCGTGGGTGGGGAAGGCTTTGCGGAGCCGGGCGGTGATATAGAGTTCGCTTGCACGATCGGCGCGGGTGACCAGATCGGATTCGCCCTTCAGTTCATAACCGATGCCTTCGCGGCGGAGGTCTTCGATAATGACAGAAGCTTCCCGGGCAATGGTGGCGGCGGTTTCAACGTAGGATGACATGCGTTACTGCTTTTCTTCCCAGAGATACTTGACGTCTTTCTTGTAGAGAAAAAGGCTGTGCGAACCAGGCTGCGAGATGCGGAGCATCTGGGCATCGAAGATCTCCAGCTCTCCCCGGAGCACTTCCTGCGTGTGCAGCTTGATCGCAATTGGTGTCTTGGACGCAGCAAGATGACGGAGGTACTTGTCTTCTGCCAGTGTGAGGATGGGCGCTTTGGTCTTCGGTTTGGACATCAGCTAGAGGGTCTCTTCATAGTAGCCAGTGCGTGCGGAGACCCGCAAACCGGGAGGACGCATCCGGACCTCGAGACGGTGGAACTTATCCTTCGTAGGGGACAGATTCCGCGGGTAATAGGCAAGCAGATACTGAGTGCGGAGGTCGCGCAGAATCGCATCGAAACTCTCGCCAAGCTTTGCGTAAGTGGTGGGCTGGAGCACGCGGCCGCCGGTGCGCTCGGCCATCAGTTGCAGCGCGTTCTCGCCGCCCTGGTTGCGCCCGGCATTGTTCAGGATTGGCGTGACGAGAATCGCATACAAAGAGGCCTGCGCCCGCTGCGCGGCCAGCATCGCGTCGTTGAATTTGAGGCGGCTCGCCGTGTCGCCTCCATCGGTGACGCAGATCATGACCTTACGGCCTTCCCTGCCCTCCAGTTCTTCACCGGCCAGATAGACGGCGTCATAGAGCGCAGTGCCGGAGCCGGTGCGGACGTCGCGCATCGCGTTCTCGAGACGGCGGATGCGGCGGGTGAAGCCAGCAACCAGGTCGACAGCATGATTGAAGGTGATCAGCGCGATGATGTCGTCGGGGTTGCCTTCATTGATCAGCGAGCGGGCAAAGCCAAGCGAAGATTCTGTCTCGTAGCGCAAGTCCTTGGCGACGCTTGCGCTGATGTCGAGCAGCACAGCGACATTGAGCGGCTGGTTGGTGGAACGTTCAAAGATCGAGATCTGTTGGGGCACGCCGTTATCGAAAATCTCGAAATCTTCTTTGCTGAGCCCGCCCACCAGTTGATTGCTTTGATCCTTGACGTTGGCCAAAACGCGGATGAGTTGGACCTCCACCCGGATGGTGGGCGAATCCTGCGCGCCAAGGGCCAGGGGCACTGCGAGCAGGGATCGGCGGGTCATTGCTGTTGGGACGCGCCAGCGGGGACAATCGATTCATCCCATTCGCCATCAACCCAGACCTCCCCATCCGCGAAGAATTCCTTCTTCCAAATGGGCACCGTTTTCTTCAACCGATTGATGCCGTCGCGGGCCGCCTCAAAACTGGGACCGCGATGGGGCGCGGCAGCAACAATCAGCACGCTCGCTTCGCCAATCTCCATGCGGCCCAGACGATGGACCATCGCCAGGCGGGAAATCGCGTGCGCATTCGCAATCTCAACTCCGATTTGCTCCATCATACGGATCGCCATCGCTTCATAGCACTCATATTCGAGATAGCGAGTGGGACGGCCTTTGGTGTTGTTGCGCACGACGCCTTCAAAGCTGCACAGCGCTCCATCGATGCCTTGTAACACCTCCCGTCCGATGGCTGCTGTATCGATCACACTCCTGGTGAGCGCAAAGATATGGCCTTCGGGAGTCACCCGGCGTTGGGTGTAGGCCGTGCCGCCGCTCACCGGCGGCAGAAAGGCAATCTCGTCGCCATCGGCAAGGAAGTCGCCCGGCTGGGCAAACTGCTGGTTGCGGGCGAGGGCGATCGATTGCGCCAGACCGCTGAGGCGGGGAAAGCGCGCCACATAATGAGAAAACACGGTTTCGACCGTGGAGCCTTCGGGAAAGTGGACGGTGTCTTCGCTGAGCTGCGAGAAGTCTTTAAGCTGACCGAAGAAAAGGACGCGGATTTGCATCTAGAGATAGCGTAGCGGACTATCCTGAGCAATTGGGCCTGTCCGGGTCTGGGGAAGGAATCCCAATAGCGGACAATGCAAATTGGACCAGCAGCTTGGAAAACCGGGAAACGTGGGGGAATTCGCAGAATGATCGATCGGAAAGTGAATTGCTTCCGTCTTCATGGAAGTAGTAGTTCAGAATGAACCCAGGTCCCACTCAGCCGCGAATCTTAATCTGTGATGACCAAATGGAGGTTCGCGAGGCGCTACGCCTGCTCTTGAAGTCAAACGGATACCTGGTGGAGACCTTCGACTCGCCCCAGGCGCTGGAGAAGGCTGCCACTCAGAAAGCCGCCGCCGTCATCCTACTGGACATGAATTACACCCGCGACACCACCAGCGGGGGCGAAGGGCTCGAATTGATTGCCCGTCTGCGAGAGCTGCGCGTGCCCGCCGCGCTGATTGCGATGACGGCCTGGGGCGATGTGAGCCTGGCGGTGGACGCGATGCAACGCGGGGCCAGCGATTTTGTCGAAAAGCCCTGGAGCAATGACCGGCTGTTGCAGATTGTCGCCAAGTGGGTGAGCTCACAACCAGCCGCGCAGCGTGAGATGGCCAGTGCGCGCCGGGTGCAGGAGAGTCTGCTGCCTCGGGGCATGAGAGCGGAGAGAAAGCTCGACTATGCCTGCCGCTTTCTGCCCGCACGTGAGGTGTCGGGCGACTACTATGACTTTTTCGAGAAGCGAGCTGGGCATTTTGGCTTCGTTGTCGCCGATGTGAGCGGCAAGGGCGTGCCGGCGGCGCTCCTGATGGCGAATCTGCAGGCGCTGTTCCGCAGCTATGCGTATCGGGACGAGCGTGGTCCGGAGCCGGTCTTGCGCGCCGTCAATGCGCAGTTTCATGAATCGACAACGCCCGAGAGCTTTGCTACCGCCTTCTACGCCGATCTGGACGAAGAGAGCCGGCAACTGCACTTTGTCAATTGCGGGCATCCCGCCGCGTGGCTGTTGAAAAAGAACGGCGAATTACGCTATCTCGAATCGGGTGCGATGGTGCTGGGCGCCTTTGCCAACTGGCAGGCACAAGCCCATACGGTGCAACTGGACAGCGGAGACCGCCTGTTGGTGTATTCTGATGGGGCCGTCGAGGCCCAGAGTGCCTGGGGCGAAGAGTTTGGGGAAGCACGATTGCTCCAACTCTTTGAAGACACCTCTCATTTGGCGCCCGGAGAAGCGCTGCCTACGATCGAGGCAGCGATCCAGCAACACTCGGGGATCTCGCTTTTTGACGACTGCACCCTATTCATGGCAAGCCTCCGATAGAATACTCGGCTAAAATACAAAGAACTCATGACTAAAACGAGCAACCCCGCAGAGCTTGCGGCGATCGCGAAAACTGTGCGCCGGCACATTATCGAAATGATCACCGCGGCCAAGAGCGGGCATCCAGGCGGGAGCCTTTCCGCGACCGAAATTGTGACCACTCTCTTCTTCGACGTGATGAAACACGACCCGCAGAACCCGAGTTGGGCGGAGCGCGACCGCTTCCTGATGGGAAAGGGCCATGCCTGCCCAGTGCTGTATTCCGTGATGGCACAATGCGGCTATACGCCCGTAGACAAGCTGAATACTTTCCGCCACCTGGGATCGATTTACCAGGGCCACCCCGACGTCCGGTTCATTCCGGCGCTTGAAGCCTCCACCGGCTCTCTCGGCCAGGCGCTGAGCGTCGGCCTGGGCATGGCGATCGCGGCTAAGCTGGACAAGTCCCCGTCGCGCACCTTTGTGGTGCTGGGCGATGGCGAGATCCAGGAAGGCCAGATCTGGGAAGCGGCGATGGCTGCGGCCTTCCACAAGGCAGACAACCTGGTCGCCATTGTCGACTGGAACAAGATCCAGCTCGATGGCTTCGTGCAGGACATCATGCCGCTCGAACCGCTGGTAGAGAAGTGGAAGAGCTTTGGCTGGCACGTCATTGAGATCGACGGCCACAACATCGAAGCGCTGCAGAAGGCTTTTGCCGAGGCGGAATCCGCCAAGGGCGTGCCTTCCGTCATCCTGGCCAATACGATCAAGGGCAAGGGCGTCTCGTTCATGGAAAACAATCCGAAGTGGCACGGCACCGCGCCGTCCAAGGAAGAATCCGCACTCGCATTGAAGGAGCTTGCCTAAATGGCCATCTCGACGAAGTACGAATTGAAACTGGGCGCGGCAACGCGCGAAGCGTTTGGCCGTACGCTGGCAGAATTAGGCAACAAGAACAAGAACGTTGTCGTTTGCGACGCGGATCTTTCGAAATCCACCTACACGGTGTTCTTCCAGAAGGAACACCCGGACCGCTTCATTGAATGCGGCATTGCTGAAGCGAACATGGTGGCCATTGGATCGGGACTGGCAGCCGCCGGCAAGATTCCGTTTGTCTCCAGCTTCTCTGCTTTTGTGATCAACAAGGGCTTTGAGCAGTTGCGCGTCACCGCCGCCTACCCGAATGTGAACCTGAAAGTGGTTGGCACGCATAGCGGCATTTCGATTGGCGAAGACGGCCCGTCGCAGATGTCGATCGAGGATCTGAGCCTCGCCTGCAACCTTCCCGGATTCACGGTGCTGGCGCCTGCCGACGAAGTTTCAATGGCAGCCTGCATTCACCTGGCCGCGGAGACCTTCGGGCCTTTCTTTGTGCGGGCCGGCCGCGCCAAGGCAGCGATTGTCTATGAGCCGGGCACCAAGTTCCATGTCGGCGGCAGCCACCAGTTGATCGACGGCAAGGACATCGCGATCTTCGCAAACGGTCTGTTAGTCGCCGAGGCGATCAAGGCGGCAGAACAGTTGGATGCGATTGGCATTTCTGCCCGCGTCATCGATCTGTACAGCATCAAGCCGATCGACCGCGAAGCCATCACCAAGGCAGCCGAGGAGTGCGGCGCGATCGTTGTCGCCGAAGAGCACCTGAAGGATACGGGCATTGGAACCCGTGTCGCCCAGGTGGTTGTCGAAACGGCGCCTTGTGTCATGGAATTTGTCGGCCTCACCAATTATGCCGAGAGCGGTACGCCGGAGGCTGTACTCGAGAAGTACGGCATGACGGCGTCTGTGATCGTCACCGCAGCCAAGAAGGCACTCGCCCGCAAGAAGAAGTAAGCATGCCGAGGCAGGCGGCATTCGAAGAATTGCTGGCAAGGCATGAGGAGTTGACCCGGCGCTTCGCGCAGTTGTTGCATGACGACGCGGGGCAGGTGTTGACTTCGATAGCACTGCAATTGTCTGTTCTAGAGGGTGCCGCCGCTGAGGATGTCAGGGTTTTGCAGGAAACACTGGAGGATTTGCTCGAGCGTTTCCGGCAGGCCCAGGCGGAGTTGGGCGGAGCGGTGGTGGAGAAGAGAGGATTGCTGGCGGGTTTGTCCCAAATGGCCCGCACAAGCAGGAGTCTTGAAGTATACGGCTCTGTTGCGCCGTCCTGGCCCGTGAAGGCCAACCAGGCTGCGTTTCGCATTATCGAGGCCTTGCAGCCCAAACGTGTGACGGTAAACAGGGATAGCGTGGACGCCGATGGCAATATTTCCCCTTATGCAGCGGCAGTGGCGGAAGCAGCTGGCCTGACGCTGAGCCCAGGTGTGCAAGCGAATACAATCAGGATCAAACATGGCAATCAAGGTGTTAATCGTTGACGACCACAAGATCATGCGAGATGGCATCAAGGCGATCTTGAAGGCCGCCTCGGACATTGAGGTTGTGGGCGAGACGGATTCGGGCGTGGATGCAGTGCAGATGGTACGCAAGCTGCGGCCCGATGTGGTGCTGATGGATATCAATCTCCAGGGCATGAGCGGCATCGAGGCGACCATCGAGATGTTGCGCTACAACCCGGACACCCGGGTGATGATGCTTTCGATGTATGACGATGAGCATTCGGTCATCAGTGCGGTGAAGGCCGGCGCACGCGGCTTTGTCTTGAAGCGGGCCTCCGACGGGGATCTTGTGCAGGCCTTGCGGACCGTGGCCCAGGGCGGGTCCTATTTGAGCCCGCGCGTCTCAGACCGCCTGCTCGATCGCATCCAGAAAGGCACCGTACACGAGAGCACACAAGCGGCGCCACTGGCCGATTTGTCGCCCCGAGAGATCCAGGTGTTGCGGTTGGTGGCCGAGGGAAAGACAAGCAAAGAAATCGCCGTCATGCTCGACTTGAGCGTGCAGACCATCCGGTCTTATCGCAAGGCGATGATGAAAAAGTTAAATCTGAACAATGTTGCAGGACTGACGCAACTGGCGCTGGCAACCGGGCTGACGCGGCCGCAGACTTTTCTGCAACCCGGCGAAATATCCTAGGAGAGTTTCGCCCCGCGCGTTCCACTTCTGTTCCGTATGCGAGTTGTACTCCGTGTGCGGCCAATGCAAGTTTGGGCAGGCCGGCTCTCTCCCCGCAGCAGTCCCGCGCTTTCTCCAGAAGAGAAATTCCGTAGGCTGGTCAACGCTGCTCTCGGGACGCCCTATTATTCGAAGCCCCATCGAGCGGCGGCGCTACTCGGGGCCGGAACGCTGCACGAAGTTGGAATCACGCCCTTACGCGATGTGCTCGATACGCCGGCACAGTTCGAGAATCCGAAGAAGCATCGCCGCAGGCCGGAGTTTCATGCGCCCCTCGAATCGAAAGAACTGGCCGTGGGCGGCGTAAAACTCGCCCTCCCGCGCGGAGGACGCGAGATCCGGAATCAGGATCTCCCCACCCTGGACGGGAGCGGGATCGGAATGCTGGCAGCGCCCCCACCGATGCTCCGGCGGCTGTGTGCACTGGTCGAGGACGGCTCGGTCTCCCTGCCCTGCCTCTCGGAGGCGGTAGTGGCCCTAGGAAGCGTCGTCGAGGGTGGGATGCTCTCCGGGGAGCGCGACATGCTCTGGCGCTGCCTGGGCGTGCCTGTGTTCGAGCAGTGGCTCGGGTTGGAGGGAGAGTTGTTGGCCTGGGAATGTGAGAGCCATCGAGGAATGCATCTGAATCGTTCCAGTGTCGAGTTGGAAGAGGTCGGTGGCGAGTGGGTGGTCACCAGTTGGGAGGCGCTGCGCATACCGGTACTGCGGATGGCGACCGGCTGGCGGGGCTCGATCCAGCATGGGAAATGTATCTGCGGAGAGGACTCCGCATTGCTATTGCGGGGAACAGCCGTCGAGGAGATGGCCATGGCTGCGGGAGCGGCCTAGTTTCACAAGCGGCTGCACGAATGGCCTGGGCGGATCGTCATACTGGGTAGCAGTGGCGGAATTTACTCTCAAGTACGCGGACGCGCGCGGGCAGGTGCATCAGATCTCGGCGGTGGCAAGGAATGAGGCCGAGGTACGCGAACGCTTCACGCGCGACGGTTTCCTGGTGTATTCCGTGACGGCAAAGAATGGCGGAGCGGCTCCAGGGGCACGCGGCAAAGGCGTCGATATGGAGAAGTTCCTGATCCTGAATCAGCAGTTTGTCACGCTGATCAAGGCTGGATTGCCGATCCTGAAAGCACTGGACCTGCTTGCCGAACGTCTGACCGATGACAAACTGCGGGGTCCGCTGACAGCAGTCCGCGATGAAGTGCGGACCGGCGCCTTGCTTTCCACAGCCTTCCAGAGCCAGCGGATGTTCCCGCCAATGTACATCACAACGATCATGGCAGGCGAGCGCGCCGGCAGCCTGGCCGAGGTGATGGACCGCTACATCAACTACCAGAAGCTTGCCCTGAGCGTACGCAAGAAGCTGATCACCTCGCTGATCTACCCGGCGCTGTTGTTCTCGATGGTGCTCGCCCTCATCGTCTTCCTGATCACCTTCGTCGTCCCGAAGTTCTCGGAGCTGTACAGTTCTCTGAACGCAGAATTGCCGATGGCCACGAAGATCCTCGTTTCCGTGAGCACGACGGCCAGCAGCTACATTCTGTTTGGCTTTCTGGGGCTGGTGGGGCTGGTGGCAGGCATCTATTTCTGGTCCCGCACCGAGCGCGCCCAGGAGACCATTGACCTGGTCACCATGCGCTTTCCGCTCTTCGGTGAGATCTGGACCAAATTCCAGGTGGCCCAGCTGGCTCGCGTGCTGAGCACCTTGCTGGTGGGCGGCATTCCACTGTTGCAGGCGATTCACACAGCGGGCGAATCAGTGTCGAGCGTGTTGATCCGCAAGGCGCTCGCCCAGGCGAGCCAGTTGGTGCGCGAAGGACAGCCGCTGTCGCACTCGCTAAAGAAGACCGGAATTTTTCCGGATCTCGCCGTGGACATGATGGAAGTGGGCGAATCGACCGGCGCATTGCCGACCATGCTGGGCAGCGTCGCCGAGTTCTATGAAGAAGATGTGCAGAACAAGCTGGCCGCCGTGCTGAGCCTGATCGAACCGGTAATCATGATCTTCATGGGTACCTTTGTCGCCTTCGTGCTGATCGCGCTGTACCTGCCCATCTTCAGCTTGGCCGATAGCTTGAGCTAACACCTTGGACTTTGAGTTCTTTGTCGCGCGGATGAGCCTGTTGACCCATCGGGACATTCGTTTTCCAGCCTTTGGAGCAGCAAATCTGATTCGAGGCCAGTTTGGACGCACTCTCTTTGAGAAGCAGTATGCGCTGTTTGAGCGCCTGTTTGCCCCGCCCCGGCGAAGCGAGGGCCCGAGCGGGCTCGCAGATCCACCGCGCGCCTATGTGCTGCGAACTTCGCAACTCGACGGGAAGAGCTTTCCAGCCGGGACCCCATTGGAGTTCACCGTTCATGTGTTTGATTTGAAACTCGCGGCCGCGTTTGCGGAATTTCCGATGGAGCAATTTCGGCTCAGTCTTTTGCCATCCCGCAGTGTGCAGCGTGTGCGGGTGGATTTTCTCAGTCCGACCGAATTGAAGAATGCGGAACAGCCTGAGTTTGGGCCGCTATTCGCACGCTTGCGGGACCGGGTGAGCACGCTCCGGGCGCTCTATGGAACAGGCGCCCTGGAGATCGACTTTTCGGGGATGGCGGCGCGGGCAGCAGGGGTGCGGCTGCTGGACTGTCAGATTTCCCATGTCGATCGCAGCCGCAGCAGCCGGCGGACGGGACAGGCTCATCCGCTCGGTGGCTTCGTCGGTTCGGCCGTGTATGAAGGCGAGTTGGGAGAGTTTCTGCCGTATCTTGAAGCCGGAAGCTGGACCGGGGTCGGAAGACAGACGGTGTGGGGCAAGGGCGAGATTCGGATTAGCGTCCTCGGAGACGGCTGAGGTCGCGACGGTCGCGCTTGGAAGGCCGGCCTTCCCGCTCCGCCTCAAAGTGCAGCATCGACTTCCGCTCTTCCGCCAACTTGGAGCGGGCCACTTTGCTCTCTTCTGTTTCGGCAAAGAGGGTTTGCGCCACAGAAGCCGGGCCGCGCATTTCGCTCAAGCCCAATACTTCGACGGTCCATTCCCCGGATTCAATCTTGATCCGCAGCAGGTCGCCCACCTTCACCTCGCGCGAAGCCTTTGCAGGCTGCCCATTGCAATCGATCCGGTTGATCTCGCAAGCCTTGACGGCCAGGGCGCGAGTCTTAAAGAATCGGGCGGCCCAGAGCCATTTGTCCATGCGCACACGCGTCATCTCTTCATTTTCCTATGAGATTCAGCGTACCCACCAGGATTCCGAGTGCGATCAGGAGGAGGCTGAGGAAACGCTGTAGTCTCAGTTCGCTCATCCCCCGAGCCAGGCGCAGACCAAAGAAGGTGCCCAGCAGAGTCGCGGCGAGAAAGGCCATAGCGAGTCCGAGCACCGCGTTCCAGTGATCCGGATTCTGCGCCGCACCACTCAGGCCATTGGCAGCGATGACAGGCAATGCTGTGCCCGTAGCGCGCCGCACATCGAGGCCGCCAAAAGCAATGAGCGCCGGCACCAGGAGAAAACCGCCCCCAACCCCGAGCAAGCCTGTCAGAAAGCCAACGCCAGCCCCGGCCAATAGGGAGATCAGGAAGCGCTCCCGGCCCGCAGTCGTTTCGCCGGAGCTCCAAAACAGGCGGATTCCGGAAACGATGACAACCACCGCAAAACTACTCATGAGCACTGTGGAGTCCAACTGCTCCGAGACAAGAGCACCGAAGCGAGTGGCAGGCAGACCGGCAAGTCCAAAATAGACAGCCTGCCGCCAGCGGAGATTGCCTTGCCGCCATTGCAGCAAGGCGCCGATCAAAGACGCGCACCCGACTACGAACTGCGAGACCCCGATGGCCTGTTTGACCGGGAGCCCGGCAACATACACCAGACTGGGAAGAGAGAGAATCGCACCTCCGCTGCCCAGCGCACCGAGACAAATTCCAATCAACACACCCAACGGATAGATGGCGAAATGCTCAAACACTGGGTTTAGGATGCAATGCAAAATGCGCCCAGGCTGTCCACCCGGGCGCATTTTGCATTCTCATGATTGAGATTCTGATCGATGTTGTGTTTAGTTTTCTGGGGAGTATGCTGAGGGCGCAGCATCGCTAGCCACAACGGAGCTGGAAGCAACCGGAGCGGGATTGGAAGCAAAGTAGCGACCTTCATTCAACTTGCGGAACAAGTTGCCGGCAACACCACTCGCCACCGGACCGCTCACCAGCTTGCCGCCAGTAAGCAGGACCACAACAACAAGCTTGCGATCCCCAACCTCATTGAAGCTGCCAAACCAGCCAAGATGGGTCTTGTGATCGAAGTGCGTGCAAGTACCCGTCTTGCCGAAGATCGGCTCATGTTCTTCATAACCAGCGCGGCGGGCAGAGCCGAAGTTGATCGCACCTTGCATACCGGGACGAATCTCTTCGATCACAGGAGCGAACTTCTCTAAGCGGCGGCGCACCTGCGGGACAAAGTTCTCGATCTCCGCCTGGCTGCGCGGATATTGGAGGTAGTACATCGTGCCCCCATTGGCGACCGTTGTCAGAATTGAAGCCAATTGCAGGGGGGTGAGGGCAATGCCATCGCCAAAGCTGGTCATCATGCCAATGCCGCTCGAGACTTCTTTGTCGGGCCAGATCCCAGGCTGCTCCCCAGGAATATTGAGACCGGCGGTTTCGCCAAAGCCGAGGAGCTTCGCGTAACGCGAAATCGTTTCGTAGCCGAGCTTCTTCCCGATGGAGGCGAAATAAGGATTGTTGCTGCGAGCGAGCGCTTCGGTCATATCCATGCCGCCACGGCCACCGACGCGGAGCACCTTATCCCGCGTGTACTCGCCTTCCATCACACCAGCAACGCTGGCCAGAATCTTGACTGTCGAGCAGGGCTGGAAGCCATTCTGCAGAGCAAGCTTCTGATTGACCATGCTCAGAATGCGGCCCGAGGAGGGTTCCACCACCACGACGGAACCGTTCATTCCATTCAATGCTTCGACGGCTGCACGACGGATCGTGAGGTCTTCTCCATCAATGACATCGCCTTCGGTGGAGTCCGCAAAATTAGGAACCGTCCAGAATCCAGCGTAAGGATTCGTACGCTGCCGGTAGCGAGAAGCTGGAGCTTTCTTTGTAGAGGCCTTTGTGAAAGAAGCCTTTCTCAGGGGGACGTCTTTTGACGCCGTTCTCGATGCGCTCGTAGAACGAGCTTTCTTCACTGAAGTCTTTGCTACACCTGTCTTGGATGTAGCATTGGTTCGCTTCGCTATCGTCTTCTTCGCGACTGCAGCCTCGGTAACACGAGGCGAGGCAGCGATTATGATTGCCAGCAGTGCAGAAAATACAACTCTGTAAGAGACCATGCCGTCCTTATTCAGACCTATCGGCGGATTGGGAGAAAACAATACCGCAGGTCTGCTGCTTTTTGAATTGATCGCCGTCACACAGGGACAGCTGTGCCCGACATCCAACCTTAACAAAAGATTAGTGCTTAACGCAATCTATGAGATTCCATAGACAGTGTCAAGCATTTTTTACACACCGAGTCCAAGTGCGATTGGTCCTTTTTTCACGATTCCTTCCATCACCTCGGCGAAGGTGTCGACCTCCTCGATCGTTGTGTAGACATTGGGCGTAACGCGCAAACCGCTGTACTCCGCGCCGGTGACAATTGGAACCACCATGATCTTGTGCTTTTCCATCAAGTATTCCGCAAGCTTCGGCATACTGAAGCCGGCGAAGCCGACAGTGCCGATCGCACAGCTCATTTCCGGGTCATCGCTTGTGTGCATGGTGACACCGGGCAATCCGCGAAGACGGGCTTGCCAGCGCTTTCGCAGATAGCGGAAACGAGCCGCTTTGCGTTCCGCGCCGATGCTCTCGTGAAAGGTAATCGCCTCCGTGATCGAGTTCCGCTGGCTCGCCGGGTGAGTGCCAATCTCTTCGAACTTGCGGATGTCGTTGTCCATCGCAGGAGGCGCGGCCATCAGAGGCCAAATCTTGCCGATCTTTTCCTTCTTCACATAGAGAAAGCCAGTACCGATGGGAGCGAGGATCCACTTGTGGAGGCTGGTGCCGTAGTAGTCGCAACCCAGATCTTTCTGCTTGAAGGGAAACTGCCCGAAGGCGTGTGCGCCATCGACCACCACTTCAATGCCGCGCGCCTTGGCCATCGCGCAAATCGCCTTCACCGGGAAAATCTGCCCGGTCCGGTTCGTCACATGGCAGATGTGGATGACCTTGGTTTTAGGAGTCACGGCGCGCTCCACTCGCTGTGCCAGGTCGGCCAGCGAGGGGGCAGGAACTGGAAAGGAAATCTGCTTGAGCAGCAATCCGTCACGGCGCTCGCGCTGCTGCCAGGTGGTGATCATGCGGCCGTAATCCTGATTGGTGGTGAGGATCTCGTCGCCCCGCTTCAGGTCCATGCCCATCTGGACGATCTCGAGCGCTTCGCTCGCGTTGCGGGTGATGGCGATCTCTTCCGGATCGACGCCAAAGTTTTGCGCGATACGCCGGCGCACCGTCTCCAGCTCAGGGCCAAGGATCTTCCACATGAAGTGCGCGGGCCCCATGTTCGAAATTTCCAGATAGCGCTTCTCACTCTCCATCACGATCTTCGGTGCTGGGGAAACGCCACCATTGTTGAGGTTGATGATGTTCCGGTCGACGCTGAACATGTGCCGAACCTGGAACCAGAAGTCTTCATCACCAGCCAGGGAGTCGGCTGGTTTGCCACTTTGTGCTGCTAACGCGGCCTCGAGACGGGGAAGGGCGTCGCTCGAGAAAGCTGCTGCGGCCAAGCCGGCAGCGCGAAACAAGTCTCTGCGATCCATGGACAAATGTAGAACGGGGTGAAAGAAGAGTGCAAGCTAGTGCGAGGTTTTATGTTGCCAGCAGAAACGCTTGCCTGCCTCCGCCATCCGGGTGCAGCGCTTGCCGTCTTTGGTGTGGCCGGCGCAGCGGAACTTCGCTGGTGCGGCCTGCGAGGTGACAAAGGAAGCTGCCGCTTGCGCGGACTCCACCTCTTCCACATCCTTCAATTGCTTCTCAAGAAGCTCCACCTGCTGCTGCAGTTCAAAGGACCTTATCTTGAGGTCTGCGATCTGCTTCCGCAGCGCGTCCTTCTGCTCTTTAACAGCAGGGGATGGCGGCGCAGGCGCCTTCGGGGGAAGAGTGACGCCGAAGGGTGGCTTGTCTTGCGCCAGCGCGCACACCAGAGCAATCAGCAGGCCCGCGAGTTTCATCAGTGTAGGAGTGCGCGCAAGCCACAAAAATTCTCAGCAAAGCAGCAACGGGCTAAGCCTTCCACTTGTAGTAGTAAAACGTGAGCGGAGTTTTGCCGGTGTTGCGGATGTCGTGCAACTGGTTCGCGGCGCAATACATCATCGTGCCGGGGCCGACCTTTTTATCTTTTCCTTTGACGCCGATGATTCCGGTGCCCTCGGTGATCAGCATGATCTCTTCTTCTTCGTGCTTATGCGGCGGATGCGGCGTGGCGCCGGGATTGAGCACAACACTGCCAGCAACCAGCAACTTCAACTGATCGGTGGAGCCTTCAAAGTACTTATTGTGCGTGCCAAAGCTTTCCTTTTCGACCTTCGCTTCACCGGCGTTCCAGGTGAAATCGGGAAGCTTCTTTCCCTCCGCACCCAGCAGCGCCATCGGAGCCAGCAGGCCCGGTAAAAAGTTCCGTCTTGAATCTTTGCTCATTTTGTTTTCCTCTTTGCCCAACAAATGTATCCCACTGTAAAATCTCTTCGGCGATCCAAGCCATCCATGCCGCCGAGCACCAGTGCCACAGGCACGACGAAGACCGCGAGCAGGGGCATCAACCACGATGGGGCGAACTGCAGCCCATTCATCAATCGCCGCGAGAGCAATCGGAAGAAGCCGCCGCCGGGCTCGATGCTCAGGATCTCCCATCCCTGCCTGTCGAGCAAGAGGGCGACGCCAAAGCGCGTGAAGCGCCAGTAGTCATGCGGGTGCTGATGCACCTCCCACTCGTGTGGAACGACAAGAAACAGACTGGCCCCAGGCCGGGCCACCCGCGACATTTCGGCGATGACAAGCGAGGGGTCGGTCACATGCTCCAGAGTCACCACACTGACTAAGGCGTCAAAGGACTGGTCGCGCAAAGGAAGTTGCAGCAGATCGGCAATGCAATCCAATCCTTCGTAATTCCAATCGACATCCCCAATGCCGAGATCGACCCCCACATATCGCTGCTGGCGAAAGTAGTTGCGGTACTGCCCCTCCCCTGCCCCGGCATCCAGTACCTTTGCCCCCGGAGCCAGACTCGCGGAGAAACGGGAGATCTCTGCCACAATCCGTTCTTCGAAATGAAAGACTTCGCGCCGCAGCCAACCCGGAACCAACTTCCGCAGCCCGTCATAGCTCATTTCTTTTTCCGGGCTTCCACTATCACGGTGCTGCCGACATGGCACAAGGCCTCCACGGCGGAGAACGGCAATGCGATCACCATGAGTCCCAGATGCACGAGATTCTTGAAGAGACGTTCGGCGGGAGTTTCGACAATCTTGCGGATGCGGCGGGCCATCGGGTCGAGGCCAGGAGCCAGCGAGATGGAGAAGCCTGCGGGATTGTCACGCAAGGAGAAGTGCTTGTAGCGGACCGGCTCGAAACCAGCTCCATCGAGGAGCACATTGATGTCGCTCAACCGGAAATTGTACAAGTGACGAGGCACGTCGATGCCATTCCAATTCTCGCCGAAGAGCAGAAACTGCCAGCTTGCCGCGTTTGGCACCTGGATGACCAGCCGCCCATCGGGCTTGAGCAGACGATGAGCCATCCGCAAATACTCAGCCGGTTCGTATAGGTGCTCGAGCACGTGGAACATGCTCAGCACCGAGACGCTTTCGTCACGCAGAGGAGCCTGTGACAGAGTTCCGCAGAAAGCGGGAACCCCGTTCTGCTTCCAGGCAATGGAGGCAGCGTCGAGCGAATAATCCAAGCCCAGCACCTGATGGCCGTTTTCCCGCAACATCCGCAGGAGCAACGCACCGCCACACCCCACATCCATGACCAGACCATTGCCACCGGCATCGCGAATCGCCCGCTCCAGAAAACGGGTGTGATCGAGAGAGACCAGGCGCCGGTAGAACTGCTCGAGCGCATTGATCTTGCTGCCCTCGTCGCTGTGCCAATAGTTGCTGGGATAGTAAGTGGAAAGTTCTTCGGGCTTCGGCTTCGGGTAGAGGCGAATGAGCCGGCAGCGCTGGCATTCTACAACGAGGAAACTTTTGTTGGTGGTGTGATACAGGCGATCGGTGGCATGAAAGAGCGTTCGCATTTCCGACGAGCCACAGGCGCCGCATGCATTCTCTTCCCGCGCATCGTGATGGGTATCAATCAAGGCTGCTGTTTCGTTCGAGATGGGGATAATCTTCTTTCAGGCGACATTCTTGCTGAGTTCGTCCAAAGTCAACAGATGCTGACGCATCAGCGCTACGACTTCTTTGTCGCTCAAGCGGCGCCGGGTTCGCCATGCCCGCCGTTTACGCCACATGGACGGGAGGCCACGGAGCGCGGCCCAGTCGGCAGCCAGCAGCGCCAATCCAAGCTCCATTTTCGCGCGAATTCCTCTTGCCTGTCCGGCCTCTCCTTTCCCAGTCAGCCCGGCCACCACTCCAGACAACACCCTCAGCCCGTAAAAGAAGGGATTCAAGAGCAAGAGCCAGAGGGGAAAATGCTTGACGGCCAGCCAAACTCGATTGCGCTCAATCAGCGCAATCCGTTTGGGATTCAGCTTGCCCATCGTGGCGCCGCGGTGGTGATGGACAACCGCCCAAGGCGCATAGCGGGCTCGCCACCCCGCACAGCGGGCTCGCATCCCGAGGTCTGCATCGTCAGCATAGGCAAAGAAGTCTTCGTCAAAGGCGCCGATCTCGTCCAACATCGACTTCCGGTACAGCGCCGCGCAACCATCGGGCCAGAGGATCTCGCGCTGTGTATCAAACTGTCCGCAATCCACCTGCCCACTCCCACGGCCCCGGTTCTGTCCATCCCAATAGATGCCATGCCCCACCTTGTCGATCACACCGGGGCGCCCCGCCACCAGGATTTTCGAGGCCACCATCCCCACCATCGGGGAGAAGCGCGTCTCCTCAAGCAGTTCGTAAAGCCATTGCGGCTCAGCGACGGCATCGTTGTTGAGTAAGGCGACAAACTCGGCGCGAGCCGCCTGAATTCCCTGATTATTGGCAGCGCAAAAACCAAGATTTTCGCGGTTGCGGATCAAGATCGCGTCGGGAAATTCCTGCTCCACCATCTCGGCGCTTCCATCGCTTGAGCCATTGTCGACCACGATCCACTCGCAGCTTACCCCCTCCTGTCTGGCGAGCGATTGAAGACAATCGCGTAACAGGCTCACGCGATTGAAGTTAACAACAATCACACTCACTGCGGGATGGAGACTTGTCCTCGACAAACTCATGTATTATAGCGGTAAGGAAGACACCGCAAAGCACATGCAAAGCTTGGGCGTGAAGCTGCGCTTAGAACGGGAGCGGCAGAAGATCGGCATTCAGAAGATTGCCGAGGATACTCGAATCGCCCAGCGATACCTGGAAGCGATCGAGGCGGACGACTTGGCGTCCTTACCTGGAGAGTTCTTCTACCGCGCGTTCGTGCGCCAATATTCGAAGTACATCGGCTGGGATCCGGATGAGACGGAGAAGATGATTTCGCTGGTGAGTTCCGTCCCCAGTTTTGAGGCTGCCGCACCTATTGCCGCCTCCTCATCGACCTCATTGTCTGTCGCACGGGATCCACAGATCAGTGCATTGCGCGAATCGCTGAAGGACAAACCGATGCGGGATGCGCAGGAGCCCGGATTATCCAAAGCCTGGATCGCGTTTGCCACTGTGATTATTGTGGCCTGCGGAGGATACTTCGCCTGGAGAAATTTCCCGGCAGCAACAGGCACGGCGACAGTAGCGGCGAGTGCGGCTCCCGTTGCCGAGCAGCCCGCGCCTAAGACTGCTGCGCCGCCCGTGGTGCAGACAGCGCAGACGGAAGCTCCCAAGCCCCCAGAACCAGTGCCCCAGGCCCCCCAGCAGCCTGTGACGGCCAAACCGGCGGAAGGACAATTCAACCTGACCCTGCGCGCGAAGGAGACTACCTGGATTCGCATCACTTCCGATGGAGCCAAGACCTTTGGCGGCACCCTCGACGCAGGCCAGGAACGCTCGATCAATGCCCGCATGGCTGAGATCATCATCGGGAATGCCGGCACTCTGGACGTCATCTACAACGGCCAGTTGCTGCATATCGGAAACAAAGGCGAAGTGAAGACGCTGCTGATCAATAGCGAAGGTTGGAAGTTCAAGCCGAAGGCGCCGCCAGCAGAACCGTCTTCAACCACCGGTAACGGTTCCCCGGGTGCTTCTGCGCCGGGTTCGTTCTAAGAGCAGCAATTCACGCCGTCTCCGGCGTTTTGTGCTGATATCGATCTGCCGCCAGAACTGGCGCGCATAGTCGATGGCCGAGACGATCGTGAAGATGACCGCAGCCCACATGGCCAGGATCCCCGCATTGTGGAATTCCGGGGAGCGAAGGCCCGCCATCGCAAGACCCACGCCAGCAACCTGCAGCACCATCTTCGACTTTCCAAGATCGCTTGCCGGGATCAGATATCCCTCGCTGAGCGCAATGCTGCGCAAGCCACTGATCGCAAAGTCGCGGCCAATGATCAGAATCACCATCCAGGCAGGAACCGCTTTCACCTCCACCAACGCGATGAGCGAGGCAGAAATGAGTAGCTTATCCGCGATAGGATCAAGCAACATGCCAAGGGTGGTGATCTGACGCCACTTGCGTGCCAGATAGCCATCGAGCATATCGGTGAGGGCCGCCACGAGAAAGATCGCCAGCGCCAGCATCTCATTCCCCATCTCAAAGCTGAGGCCGGGTAAGTCGACGACATAGACACGGCGCTCCTGGACCAGGGCAGCAACCACCAGTGGCACAAAGAAGATCCGGGCCAGCGTTAATAGGTTAGGCAGATTCAAGCGGGAAAACTGCCCTCAGGATATCAATTCGAATTGGACCAGGCGGCCGCGCACGCTCGCTGGAACTTCCACTTCAAACTCAACCCACTCGTCAACCTCCTGCTTGGAGAGAACCTTGGTACGTTCATGCACGAGATGGAGAGGGCCACCTTCGCTGGCTGGGATGCGCAAACGCATCCACTCGACAGGGTCCATCTGCATCTCGCGATCCATCGCGGCAAGCAGCTTTTCGATTCCAGAACCATCCCAGGCACTTACGGCGATCACCTCGGCGTTGGCGTCCTGCAACACGCGGCGCCCTTGCGCCACTTGCTCAGAAGCATCCTTCACCAGATCGGCTTTGTTCAACACCAAGATCTGCCGTGTGCCTTCAGCACCAATCTCTTTCAGCACATGATGCACGTGCTCCACATAAGAAGTGGCGTGCGGACTCGAAGCATCAACGACATGCAGCAGTAACTTTGCTTCCACCACTTCTTCGAGTGTCGCGCGGAAGGATTCCACCAGCGTGGTGGGCAGGCGGCGGATGAAGCCGACGGTGTCGCTCAACAGGATCTTCCGTTTGGAAGGCAGAACAATGTGGCGAACCGTTGGGTCGAGGGTGGCAAACATTTTCGCGTCCGCCAGCACAGCAGCGTTCGTCAGGCGATTGAAGAGAGTGCTCTTGCCTGCGTTCGTGTAGCCCACCAGGGCCACGGTCTCAAGCGGCACGCTCTGGCGCTGCTTGCGTTGGATGCCGCGCCCGCTACGGACCTTCGAGAGATCCTGCTTGATGTTCTTGATGCGCCCGTTGATCTTGCGGCGATCGCTTTCGAGCTGCGTCTCACCTGGACCGCGGGTTCCGATCCCGCCGCCCTGCCGGGTCATCATGACACCACGGCCCGCAAGGCGCGGCATCAGGTAATTGAGCTGCGCCAGCTCCACCTGTAACTTGCCTTCGCGCGTCCGGGCGCGCGCCGCAAAGAGGTCGAGAATTAACTGAGTGCGATCTACTACTTTTCGCCCCAGTTCGCGCTCTAGATTTCTTTGTTGGGTAGGTGTCAGTTCGCCGTCGAAAATGACAGTGTGAGCATTCACACCTTCGGCAAAAGCCAGAAGCTCGGCCACCTTACCGGCGCCAATCAAAGTGGTGCGGTCGGCCTGCTCCCGTGTTTGTGTGAGCCGGCCTGCCACCTGTGCCCCTGCGCTCTCGGCAAGTGCATGCAGCTCATTCAACGATTCCTCAACGGAGAGTTCCGTCAGAGGATTCGAAGAATCTTTCTGCTTGCGCAAGTGAGCGCCGGCAAGAATTACAATCTCGCTCAATTAGTTTCCGTTTGATTCCACCGGAATGGGCGGGGGACTGCTCACATTGGTGTTGGAATGAGGCACAGAATGCCCAGTCTTAGACACCACTACTGTCGAAATCGCATGCTTGAAAATCAATTGTTCCTGGTTGTTCGCCTCAAGCACCACAGAGTATTTGTCAAAGCTTTTGATCCGGCCTGAGAGCTTCACCCCGCTCATCAGGTAAATCGTCAAGTAAGTCTTATCTTTGCGGGCGTTATTGAGGAAAGCCTCTTGTATATTTTGCTGTTGTGCCAGCTTTTCCATCTCGTCGCCTCTATCTTTTTTTTCGCTGTTCAACGTTTCAGCCAATAAGGACGATTGTACAACAGCATACCCTCCAAGCTGCCCGGCTAAACTGGACTTGGCATGGCTCCAGACACCCCATTGGCACTTCGGATTGCACGCGTCAGCGTGGTTGCCGGGCTCTGTCTTGCCACCCTCAAGATCAGCGTCGGGTATTGGGCAAATTCGCTCGCCGTGATTGCGGACGGCATTGAGAGTGCCGGGGATGTGGTCGCGTCGGTGATCCTCTGGCTGGGACTCCGATTCTCCGCAGAACCCGCCGACGAGAATCACCCCTATGGCCATGGGCGGGTGGAGATTCTGGCAGGGCAAGCGATCGGAGCCTTTCTCATTACCAGCGGCGCCATTCTCGGCTGGCAAACGATTCTGCATCTGCAGCAACCGCAATCGATCCCCCGTCCGTTGGCGCTCGTAACCGTCTTTTTCTCGATTGGAGTGAAGCTGTTTTTAGCCCGCTGGAAAATGCGGGCGGCGCGGCGCTTTCTTTCCGCTGCGCTCGAGGCCGACGCGGCGAACGACTGGCTGGACGTGTTGTCGGGTGTGGTCGCCATTTGCGCCGTCGCGCTGAACTATTGGCAGCCCCAACGCTTCCCGCATGCCGATTCGGTAGGGAGCATTCTCATCGCCGCGCTGGTCATCGTGCTCGGCTTTAAGGTGCTGCGCGATTCGAGCTGGGAATTGCTCGATACGATGCCATCCGCCGAAGTGCTGGCCGAGATCCGCGCCTGCGCCCTCAGCGTCCCCGGCGCTCTGGGCATCGAGAAGTGCCGGGCCCGCAAGACGGGTTTGCAGTACCACGTCGACCTGCATCTGGAGGTGCAGCCGGACATCACCGTGGACAGCGCACACACGATCAGCGGCAAAGTCCGCAGCGCAATTCGGCAGTCGATTCCCTGGGTGGCCGACGTCCTGATTCACATTGAACCCGCTCCAGAGCAGAATAAAAACTAATGGACAACATCCACATCGCCAAGCTCCTTGATGAGACCGCCGACCTGATGGAGATCGCCGCAGAAGATGGCTTCCGGATCCGGAGTTATCGCAATGCCGCAAAGGCGATTGAAGGGTATCCCGATTCCGTCCTCGCGATTCTGGCGGACACAACACGCAAGGTAACCGACATTCCTGGCATTGGAAAAGGCATCGCCGCGGTGCTCGCCGAGATCGCAGCCCGAGGCAGCTTTGAACGCCGCGACGAAATGCTGGAGAAGTACCCGCCGACTTCCCTCGAATTGCTGAAAATTCAGGGGCTCGGGCCGAAGAGTATTGCCGTGCTGATCGAGCAGTTCCGGGTGTCGACCATCGACGATCTCGAACGCATTTGCCGTGAACAAAAGCTGCGTGATCTTCCCCGCATGGGAGCAAAACTCGAGGAGAAGATTCTCAAGTCGATTGCGCAGTACCGGCGCAGCGCCGGGCGCTTCCTCATCGACTTCGCCACGGAGACGGCAAATGAAGTGAAGGATCTCTTTGCGAGTATTCCCGGCATTACCAGCATCAGCCCAGCGGGCAGTGTACGGCGGGGCAAGGAAACCATCGGCGACGTCGACATCCTGGTAGCAGGCGAGAATGCACTCGAGTCGCTGGAAGTGTTTGCCAGATGGGGCAAGGTGGATGAGCTGCTGGCGAAGGGCGAAAACAAGGCCTCGGCACGAGTCGGAGTGGAAGGCATCCAGGTGGACGTGCGGGCGCTGCCCGAGTCGAGCTTCGGCGCGGCGATGCAGTACTTCACCGGCTCCAAGGAGCACAACGTTAACCTCAGAACGAGAGCGATTCGCTTGGGCTACACGCTCAATGAGTATTCCCTGTCGAGAGAGAGCAATGGAGAGGTGATTGCGAGCGCAACGGAAGCGGAGATCTACCAGGCGCTGGGGCTCGCCTACATTCCACCGGAATTGCGAGAGAACACAGGCGAGATCGAGGCGGCCGAAAAGAACACGTTACCTGTATTGCTCGAAGTGCATGACATCCGTGGCGACCTGCATATGCACACGCGCGAGTCTGACGGACGCGGCACGCTCGAGGAGATGGCCCAGGCAGCCAAGGCCTACGGGCACGAGTACATCGTCATCACAGACCACTCGAAGGCCCTGGCGATGGCAAACGGACTCGATGAGAAGCGAGCGATCGATTTTGCGCGGATGGTGCGCGGCATTGAGATTGAAGAGTTCGGACTCAAGGTATTTTCAGGTCTGGAGTGCGACATCTTGAAAAACGGCAAGATGGACCTCGAGAACGAGGCGCTCGCCGCACTCGACTTCGTCGTCGCCAGTGTTCATAGCCACATGAATCTCGATGAACAGGCGATGACAGACCGGCTGCTGGCGGCGCTCGAGAACCCCTACATCCATACAATTGGCCACCCGACCGGGCGCGTGCTGCTGCATCGCGATGCCTATCACTATGCCTTTGAGAAGGTGGCGGCCAAGGCGGCCGAGAAGGGCGTTTACCTCGAAATCAACGCCAGCCCGGAGCGCCTCGATCTGCATGCAGCGCTGATCCGTGCGGCGAAATCGCGCGGCTGCCGCTTCACCATCTCAACCGATGCGCATCACGTCCGGAGCTTCCAGAACATGAAGTATGGCGTACAGATGGCGCGCCGGGGTTGGCTGGAGAAAGCAGACGTCATCAATACGCAAGCCCGGGCCGACTTTGAGAAGACTATTCGCCAAGCCCGGGCGGCCAGGCTAGCCTAGGATCAACGCTAGAGGCCGCCACCTCCGAGCGCTTTGACAGGGGGCCGCACTTTGAGATTCGACCATCTGGTTTCAATCTCCTGGCGGATCGTCTTGACCATCATCACCCGGACGTCGAAACGAACCCGCTGCCACTCTTCATACCAGAGGCCAGCATCCCATTTCTTGCGGCTCATCTCGTAGTTGGTGCCCTTTTCCACCTTGCCGAGCATGCCAAATCCGATGTTGATCGTATCGAAGACAAAGACCTCAAGCCGGGTGACTTCATTGTCCAGATCGTCGATCCAAACCTTGCCGTTGATCTTTTCAAAAGCTCTTGCCCGTGCATGCTTGGCCTTGTAACCCGCCTTCGGGGTGAAGGCATAGATGTCGGTTTTGCGGCCTTTGTGTTGCTCCGTGCCCACACACTGGAAATCGAGAGCATCCGGCATCTCCGTCAACCATGCGGCTTCTTCCATCTTCGACTCGGGTGGATTCTTACGATATTCCGCCACCAGCTTGCGGAGCCGTTCTTCCTGTTTCTGGACTTCCTCCGGTGGCAGAGGCTTGTCGTCTTTGCTCAAGAGCCGCACGACAACTTGTTCTTCCCACGGGTCCCGGCGCGTTACATTCACCGTGCTCGATTTCACTTCGCCATTCGGGCCCAGCTCTCTCTTTTCCAAACGGCGAACGTAGAGAAGATCGGCCTTGGTTTTCTCGCGATGCAACAGCTTGGTCAGCGACACGCGAATGCGTTCGCGGTTGCTTTCCAGCTCATCCTCTCCCCAGAGGCAGCTAACGCAGATCAACCAAATGAGTCGTCGCATGTTCTTCCTCTATCGGGCATCCTAAATATATGAAATTAGTCTCTTCAGAAGAGAAATATCACTGTAGCCTCTTCAATGTGACAGAAGACGTTGCCAAGGACCCAGACGGTTTCGAAATCAAACGGGCAATTGTGCACCATCCCGGTTCTGCAGTCATCCTCGTGGTCGACGGGAAGAAGCGGGTTCTACTAGTACGTCAGTTTCGTCTCCCCGCAGGCAAAAGCCTTTGGGAACTCCCTGCGGGTAAGATTGATGCCGGAGAGAACGCGTTACAGGCGGCCAAACGCGAGTTGATGGAGGAGACGGGGTATAAAGCGAAATCGTGGACAAAGCTCGCGTCCTATTACGCGAGCCCCGGGTTTCTAGCCGAGAAGATGAATCTCTATCTGGCCACCGATCTCAAGGCCGGCGTCGCCACTCCGATGGAGGATGAGCGGATCGAAGCCAAATGGTTCAGCTCGAAGGAAATGGATGAGCTCATCCGCACACTCAAGATTGAGGATGGCAAGACGCTCATCGGGTATCTGGCCTGGAAGCGTTTTCACGCAACCAAGCGCTAAGCAAGCGGATTGCGGCGCCGCGATGGCTCACTTCCGACTTTCGTTCCTTCGGGATCTCGGCAAAAGTCTGACCAAAGGGCGGGTAGAGAAAGTACGGATCATAGCCGAATCCACCTTCCCCGCGAGGGGCGTCGAGGATTTCGCCTTCGACAGTGCCCCGGAAAGTCCCCAGCACCGTAGTGCCGTGCACCAGCGCAATGACACAGACGTAGCGGGCCGTCCGTAGGGGTTGCCCGGCCATCTCGCGGACCAACTTCTGGTTGTTCGCCTCATCATCGCCCGCCCAACGTGCCGAATGGACGCCGGGAGCGCCACCCAGCACATCGATTTCAAGACCGGAATCTTCGGCGATCAGCCAGCCATCGACGTGAGCGCCGTAGTACAGCGCCTTCTCGATCGCATTCGCCTCAAAGGTGTCGCCGGTCTCAGGGGCTAGCGGCAGGGCCTTCAGACCGGGCATCATTTCGACATCGATGCCAGTGAACTCCCGGATCTTGCCCGGGTTAGAGGTGGCGAGATAGAGCTTCATGCTGCAATCCGATCAGTTCCGAAATTCCGTTGCGGGCAAGAGTGATCAAGTCGGCAAGTTGCGGGTCGTCAAAAGGAATCTGCTCGGCAGTGGCCTGCAGTTCGATGAACTTGCCTGACCCGGTCATCACCAGGTTCATGTCGACGTCGGCGGCGGAATCCTCTTCGTAACACAGATCGAGAACCGGCACGCCTTTGACAATGCCGACGCTGGTGGCGGCTACCGCATCGCGGATGGGCTGCTTCTTCAAGACGCCTGCCTTCAGCAGCTTGCCGACGGCAATGGACATCGCGACATAGGCGCCAGTAATTGCCGCGGTGCGCGTACCCCCGTCAGCCTGCAGAACGTCACAATCGAGTGTCAACGTTCTTTCGCCGAGAGCACTCATGTCCATGACAGCGCGCAGCGAACGGCCGATGAGGCGCTGGATTTCGAGGGTGCGGCCCGATTGGCGGCCCTTCACAACCTCGCGGGCAGTACGGCTGATGGTGGCCCGTGGCAGCATGGAATATTCGGCGGTAACCCAGCCACTGCCCTTGCCGCGCAGGAAACCGGGGACACCGTCCTCAAGAGTCGCCGCACACAACACCCGCGTATGCCCTACTTCAATGACCACCGAACCTTCCGCCGTCAGCAGATAGTCGGTTGTCAGCTTCACCGGCCGCAATTGAGCGGCCTGCCGTCCGTCGAGGCGCGTCACTTCTTCACTCCCGTGAGGGTTGCATAGAACAGGAGCGACATGAGTCCAACTGCGATCAATAAGATGAAAAGACAGGGGATCGCCCTGACGAACGACTTCGGAGTGATCTTCTCCGGCTCCGCTTTTTTCAATCCGCCACGCGACGGCTTCAACTTTGCCATACAATCTCGATGCTATCCCATGCTTTATCTGATCCCCCTTCTGGCCCTACTTTTCTTTTCCTGCGGTACACAGACACCGGTGCTTGAAATCCCTAAAAGCGTCGCCGGCGGCTGGACGCTAACTACGTCCGAGGAGACCGCAGCCCCCGAATGGATGCAGCGCCTTGGGTTGAAGCAGGCCCGCCGGGCTCGCTATGCTGGGCCTATCGACGTCGAGGCAGACATTTTTGAACTGCGCAGCGATGCGGCCGCTCTCGAATGCACCCAATTGTGGAAGCGTGCCCCGGGCGATTCGCCCTCGATGAAGCGAAATCTCTTTATCGTCGTGCGCAGCCCGCATCCGCAACGGGAACTGGTGATGGACTTCAGCCGTGCCTTGGAAAACTCCCTCTAGCGCGCTGCCGCGCATCCAGGAATTCGCGATCTACGTGCTCATTGCGGGCACGCTTTCGCTGGTCTCGATGACGGACGGCCTCCCCTGGCCCACGCTCGCGCTTTGCATCCTGGTGGCGCTAGCGCGCCTGGCAGGCTTTACGCTGTCCACCAACGGAGGCTGTGCGCTGCTGGTAGCCGTCGCGGCAGGCGCGCCGGTCTACTGGTTCTTTTTCCGCTCTTTTGCCGCCCTGAATGTCAAAGACTTTCTACTCGCCATCCTGATGGTCTTTCTGCTCAGCGCGCAGACCGGCCGTGACTTTGCGGCGGTCTCCAGCTATTGCATCTGGATCATGATGGCGTCGCTGTTTCCCTCAAGCGGCCCGCAACAGTGGTTTATCCTCGCCGGGCTCTTTGCCTGGTTTCTCTTGGTGCAATCGCTCAATGAGCTCCGGCGCAACCGGGAGGCGAATCCGGAATGGCTCGGCCTCGACGGTTGGGCCCTGATGCGCCCACTGGCGAGTTTTGGCGTTTTGATGATCATCGGAATCTCGGTATTCTCGATTGCTTTATACCTGCTGCTGCCGCGCAATCCGATCGCCGCCTTCCAGTTCGATTTCCAACCCTTCCGCCGTCTGGTCGGATTCTCCGGTTCGGTGCGGCTCGGGGAAATCGGCAAGCTGCAAGATGACCGCACGCCAGCCTTTCGCGTGCGCTTTTTACAGGGCACCGTGCCTGCAGTGCTTCGCTGGCGCGGGGTGGCGCTCGGCGACTTCAATGGCACCACCTGGTCGAACGCCTCGGAGCAGTGGAGCGAATCCCCGCAGTACGGCAAAACAACCATCGCAAGCGATGAGCAGCGGCGGCGTCCGGGCGAGCGCCTCTTTTTTGAAGTGCAAACGCTGGCCGCCATGGACCGTGTCCTGTTCAGCGCCGGTGTCCCCGAGTATGTTTATTTGCCGGAAGGCCGTTTGCGCACCAATGGCGAATCGACGCTCCGGCAGATCTCACTCGAGTCCAAACTGCCCGCCTATTCGCTTTCCGGTTGGATGAGCCCCGAGCGCCACGCGACATCCTCCGATCTGATTGCCACGCTCAGCCCGGAACGCCGGACCCGCTATACCAAGCTCCCTGTGGTCCATCCGAAGATCCGCGAGTTAGCGCAGCTCTCCGTCGGTGGAAAGCAATCTCCGTATCAGGCCGCGGTGCAGATCGAGAACTACCTGCGAAACAGCTTTGGCTATACGCTCGAATCGGGAATCGGGAGCACCGATCCGCTCTATGACTTTCTATTCAACACCCGGGCCGGACATTGTGAATACTTTGCCAGCGCGATGGCCGTGATGCTGCGCACGCTACACATTCCGGCGCGGGTGGTGACTGGTTTCTATTCCCGATTGCCCGATCCGATTGGCCCCTGGTACGTCATTCGAAGCTCGAGCGCCCATAGCTGGGTGGAGGTCTGGATCGACGGCAAGGGCTGGGTGGTATTCGATCCCACCCCGGTAGGCAGCAATGAGCCGCGCATCTCAGCGACGCTGCAGTGGCTGCTGAAGATGCAGGATCGCTTTGTGGTGATGAGCGAGGAATGGATGGGCGGAGCCGCCGGATTGAAACGCCCGACGCTCCCGCAATTCCAGGCGGATTGGCGTTGGGCGTTGTTGGCCCTGCTCCCCCTGCTGTGGTTCCTGAAGCCAGCGAAAGGCAGCCCCACGAATGAGGCAACGGTGCTCTATCGCCGCTACCTCAACGCCGCCAAGGCGAAGCAAGCCCCCGGCCAGACGGCGCGCGAAGTGGGCCGTAACGAAATTGTCGAGCTCTACGAGCGGGCCCGTTTCGCCCAAGACCCGCAGGCGCTATCGAGGCTCAAGCGGCTTGTAGCGGAGTTCGTCGAGAAGCGCGTGTAGCGCGTCGACAATCGCCTCGGGACTTGCGCCCGTGGTGTTGCCCGCCCGCAGAATTCCTGTGGGAGAGAACGAAGCACCCGGTTCCCGCTGGATGTACTCCATCAGCTTTTGCGGATCGATCTTCGCCTTCTCGTGGAACTTGATCTGGAAGATGCCCTGACGCCGCTCCACACTCTCGACACCCACCTGCTGCGCGAGATTCTTTGCCTGGCCGAAGTCGACCAGCAGCCGCACATCGGGCGGCACCGGACCGTAGCGATCGGCAAACTCGGCCACCAACTCGTTGGCCACCTCGCGGCTCTTCGCATCGGCAATCTTCTTGTAAGCCCGCAGGCGCTGGTTGTCTTCGGGAATGTAGCTCGTGGGGATCCGGATCTCGAAGCCAAGGTTCAGCGTCGAATGGATCTCGAGCGGCACCTCGATGCCCTTCATCTCCTGCACCGCCTCTTCGAGCATGCGGATGTACATGTCGAAGCCAACCGCGTTGATGTGACCGCTTTGCTCGCCGCCCAGCAGGCTGCCTGCTCCACGCAGTTCGAGATCGAGCGCGGCAATCTTAAAGCCGGCGCCCAGATCGGAGAACTCCTTCAAGGCCGCCAGACGCTTGCGCGCCACCTCGGTCAACTCCGTATCGGTCGGAACCAGCAAGTACGCATAGGCGCGGCGATTCGAGCGCCCGACGCGGCCGCGCAACTGGTATAGCTCGCTGAGGCCATAGTTTTGCGCGTTCTCGATGATGATCGTATTGGCCAGTGGAATGTCCAGACCGTTCTCGACAATCGTGGTGCAGACGAAAACATCGAACTCGTGCTTCATGAAGCCCAGCAGTACGCGCTCCAACTCTTCATCCACCATCTGGCCATGGCCGACACCGACACGCACGCCGGGAACCAGTTCCTGGATTGAGAAGGCGCGCTCGTAGATCGATTCGACACGGTTGTGCACAAAGTAAACCATGCCACCGCGGGCGATCTCCTGTTCGATCGCAGTCTTGATCACCTGTTGGTCGAACTTCGCAACCACGGTGTGCACCGCCAGACGGTCCTTGGGCGGCGTCTCGATCACGCTCAGATCGCGGATGCCCACCAGCGACATGTGCAGCGTGCGCGGAATCGGCGTGGCCGACAGCGTCAGCACGTCGACATTCTTCTTCAGTTGCTTGAGGCGCTCCTTGTGGGCGACCCCAAAGCGCTGTTCTTCATCGACAATCAGCAAGCCAAGATCGGGGAAGCGAATGTCTTTGGACAGGATGCGATGGGTGCCGATAAGGATGTCCACCTTGCCGTTGTCCATGTCTTCGATGACTTGCTTGGATTCCTTCGGGTTGCGGAAACGACTGAGGTGTTCAATGCGCACCGGGAAGGAAGCAAAGCGGCGCTTGAAGCTTTCAAAATGCTGGAAGGCAAGTACTGTCGTGGGCGCAAGCACAGCCACTTGTTTGCCGTCGCCAAGTGCTTTGAAGGCCGCACGCATCGCGACTTCCGTCTTGCCAAAGCCGACGTCGCCCACCACCAGACGGTCCATTGCGGTTTCGCTTTCCATGTCGCGCTTGATGTCACGCACAGCGGCCACCTGGTCCTTGGTGGCGTTGTACTCGAAGGAGTCTTCAAACTCACGCTGCCAGTTGGAATCGGGAGAGAAGGCAAAGCCTTCTGCCATGCGCCGCTGGGCGTAGAGCTTCAGCAGCTCGTCGGCCATGTCGCGCATCTTTGCCTTGACGCGGGACTTCGTCTTTTGCCAGGTGACACCGCCCAGCCTGTCGAGCGGAGCCTTTGTTTCGCCCCCGCCGCTGCGATACTTCGAGATCAGATCGAGGCGGGTGACCGGCACATACAGCTTGCTCTCGCCCGAGTATTCGAGCAGCAGGAATTCGCCATTACCTTCGCCCTGGTTGATGACCTTGATGCCAAGGAACTTGCCGACGCCGTGCGTCTGGTGGACAACAAAATCGCCCACCTTCAGGTCTGCAATGTCGGCGGCAAAGGCCCCCATCGAGGTGACCGGCCCGCGCTGGTTGGAGCGGGCAACGGTATCGGAAGATTCAAAGAGATCATCGCTGCCAAACAGAGCGAGCTTCGGGTCGCGGAACACCGCACCACGCGTGAGCCGCCCCTTGATCAGATAGATGTGCGAAGCCGCGCCCACATAGACGCGATCGGCGAGGTACTGCGGCATCGCCTCATCCGGCGGCAACAGCACCTGATACGGCACCTTGTACTCGCTGAAGACATCGGCAAAGCGTTCCACTTCCCCAAGCGATTTGGCGAAGAAGACGACTTCAAAACCGCTCTGCACGAGCGTGCGAGACTCTTCCACCGCCAGCCGGATATTGCCCCGGAACGTGATGCCAGGGCGCGAGCCCAACTCAAAGGAATGGTTGCCCACCTCAAGCGCCAACTCGCGTAGCTCAATCTCGCGCATGAGGTTCGCGCCATGTGAGGCCAGTTCGCCAAAGTGGAAGTAATGTTCGTCCGGGTCCACCTCGCCCGCCCCGTCGTCGAGGCGCTTCCAGAAGCGCTCCGCCGAGGCGCGCACCTGCTCGGGCTCATCCCATAGGAGCAGACCGTTGCCCACCAGATTCAGCAGGCTAAATTCGCGAGGGCCATCCGTATCGGTACGGGTTTCGATGAGCGGCAGAATGCGCACTTCGGGCACACGCGCGACGCTGCGCTGCGTATCGACATCAAAGCGGCGGATGGTCTCGATCGCATCGCCAAAGAATTCGAGGCGTACCGGCTTTTCGGCCTCGGCCGGAAAGATGTCGACAATGCCACCACGGATGGAAAACTCGCCGACCATCGAAACCGGCTCGCTCTGTTCGTAGCCGATGTTGCGCAGATGCAGTGAGAGGTCGTCGAGAGAGACCTCTTCGTTTTCCTTCAGTGTGAGGACCAGTTGCCGGTAGAAGCTGGGCGCGGCCACGCGCAACATCGCACTCGCTACCGGCGCGAGCGTGATCGGCGCGCGATTCGTCGACAGCTTCCAAAGGCCGATCGCCCGCTGTTCGAGAATCTCCGAGTGCGGGGTCAGCTTCTGGTGCGGCAAGACATCGAGAGCCGGAATGATCTGCGCGCGGGCGTTGCCGTCATTCGGCAGCAGGATGGTGAGAAAGGTATTCACTGCCTCAAGCAGCGTTTCGGCCTCACGATTGCCATCCGTCAGCACCAACATGTTCTTGCCGGTGCGATGCCAAAGGAGCGCAATTGCCAGCCCCTTGGCCGCCAGCGTCAGGCCGCCCAGCGAGAGGGTGTGCGCATCCTCACCTTCGAGCCGGGCCAGCAGATCGCGGAAGTCCGGCTTGGCGGCAATGCTCTGCAGAAGATCGGCGATCACTGCTTGCGATCCAGAATCTGCTGCACCAGATTGGTGGTGGAAAAGCCCGGTTCGAGCGGGACGGCCACCACCTGACCTCCAGCCGCTTCCACCTCTTCCCTACCCGCAATGAAATGGCTCCAGTCAGCGCCTTTGACCAGGAAGTCCGGCAGGACGGCGGCAATCAGCTCGCGCGGGGTGTCCTCATCGAAAAAGGTAACGGCGTCCACCGCATCGAGAGTAGCGGCCAGGGCGGCGCGTTCGTCCTGGGACAGGATGGGACGCGAGGGCCCCTTGATGCGCTGCACGCTGGCGTCGGTATTCAGAGCCAGAATCAGGATGTCACCGAGCGAACGCGCCGCCTCCAGCAAGCGAATGTGTCCCGGATGCAGGATGTCATAGCAACCGTTTGTAAACACGACGCGCTTACCATCCGCGCGCCACTGCGCGCGCTGGGCGACAAGATCCGTGCGGGAATAGAGTTGGGACATAGGTAGGTACACTCTTAGGATATGAAAGCCTTGTGGTGGTTCGGGCTGAGCACCCTCGCCGCCTGGTCGCAGACGCGCGACACACGCATCGCCGAACTCACCGATCGGATGCGAAAGCAACTGGTGGAATGCCGCCGGGACCTGCACATGCACCCGGAATTGTCGAATCAGGAAGTCCGTACCGGCAAGATGATTGCCGACCGCCTGCGCGCCATCGGCTACACCGAAGTGCAGACAGGAATCGCGGGCCACGGCGTGGTGGCGGTGCTCAAGGGCGGCAAGCCCGGTCCGGTGGTGGCTTGGCGCGCCGACATGGACGCGCTGCCCATCGACGAGAGCGCGATGAATCTTCCCTACAAGAGCACGGTCAAGGGCGTGAAACATGCTTGCGGCCACGACGCGCATGTTGCCATCGGATTGGGCATGGCTGAAGTACTGATGAAGATGCGCGAGGAAGTGCCGGGCACGATCAAGTTCATCTTCCAGCCCGCCGAGGAGAAAGCTCCGAATGTACCGGTGTGGGGCG
Source organism: Bryobacter aggregatus MPL3 (assembly GCF_000702445.1). Lineage (NCBI taxonomy): Bacteria > Pseudomonadati > Acidobacteriota > Terriglobia > Bryobacterales > Bryobacteraceae > Bryobacter > Bryobacter aggregatus. Next base: position 3,324,684 of record NZ_JNIF01000003.1, on the reverse strand, counting down.
CAAAGATGATGATCCAGGAAGGGGTGATGAAGAACCCGGCGCCCGAAGCGATTTTTGCCTTCCACATGGCGTCGCATCTGCAGGTGGGGGACATTGCCTGGACGGACAACGCGGCCAGTGCGGCTTCTGACGAGATTCGCATCGCCATCACGGGCAAACGCTCGCACGGAGCCTATCCGTACCAAGGCATCGATTCGATTGCCGTGGCCAGCCAGTGCATCGTCGCGCTGCAGAGCATCCATAGCCGCAGGATCAACACTCGTGACCCGAGCGTGCTGACCATCGGCACCATCGACGGCGGCGAGCGCCGCAACATCATCGCTGAGACGGTCAACTTAACTGGCACGGTGCGCACCTATAGCGACAAGTCGCAGCAGCAATACCAGGACTTTATCAAGCAGACCCTCGAAGGCTGTACCTCCGCCATGGGAGCCACTTACAAGCTCGATTACCGCAAGGGCTACATGTCGATGCAGAACAACCCCGAACTCGCCCGTCGCGTTCTCCCCGCCATCCAGCGCGTGGTTGGAGCCGCGCATGTGAAGCAGCAGGAACCAGGCATGGGCGGCGAGGACTTCAGCGAGTTCCAGCGCATTGTCCCCGGCGTCATGTTCAATCTGGGCTCCAGTAACTTGGCCAAAGGCATCACCGCGGGCAACCACACCGCGGAATTCGACATTGACGAAGACTCACTGCCGATTGGCGTCAAGGCCGGCGTCGGCCTTCTGTTTGCATACCTCGACAAGGCAGCGAAGTAATGAAATCTCTTCTCTTTCTCCTGGCGAGCTCTCTTGCCGCGCAGTCCCTCGACACAATCGTCGCGAAAGAAGTAGCGGCGATCGAGCAGAAACTGGTGGACACCCGCCGGGAACTCCACATGCACCCCGAACTCTCGAATCAGGAAATCAGAACAGGCAAGTTCATTGCTGACCGCCTGCGGGAATTAAAGGTAGACGAGATCCGTACGGATGTTGCCGGGCATGGCGTGGTCGCCGTGATCCGAGGCAAGAAGCCCGGCCCGGTGGTGGCCTGGCGCACCGATATCGACGCGCTACCCATTGATGAATCAAAGTTCGATGTCCCCTATAAGAGCCGGAACGCGGGCGTCAAGCATGCCTGCGGCCACGACGGCGTGATCACCGTTGCGCTCGGCTTGGCCGAGGTGCTGGTGAAGCTGCGCGATCAACTCCCCGGCACGGTGAAAATCATCTTTCAGCCCGCTGAGGAAGGCGTCTCAAACGTTGCTTCTTTTGGCGCGCAACTGATGATTGAGCAGGGCGCGCTGGAGAATCCGAAGCCCTCGGCGATCTTCGCCTACCATGCCTCTCCGCTGCTCGATGCAGGCAAAGTGGGCTACACGGTGGGGCCTTTTCTGGCCAGTGTCGATTCCGTCGACATCACCATCAAGGGACAAAAAGCCCATGGCGCCTCGCCGCAGTTGGGCACCGATGCGGTGGTGACGGCGGCGCAATGCATCAACATGCTGCAGACCATCCACAGCCGGCGGATCAATACGGTGGAGCCGAGCGTGCTGACGATTGGCACCATCCACGGCGGCGACCGCGGCAACATCATCGCCGACACCGTCAAGATGGAAGGCACGCTGCGCACCTTCAACGAGCAGACTCGCGAGGCCTACCGCAGCTATGTCAAACAGACCCTGCAAGGCTGCACCAGCATCATGGGCGCAACGGCCGACTATTCCTGGCAAACGCCCGCTTATCCGGTGACGACCAACCCTGAGGATCTCACCAAGGCGACACTGCCCAGCCTGGAGCGTGTGCTGGGAAAATCGAATGTGCTGCAGGTGGCGCCGCAGATGGGCGCGGAAGATTTCAGCCTCTTCCAGAAACAGATTCCAGGCGTAATGATGTGGTTGGGGATTCGGAACGAAGCAAGAGGGATCGTCAGCGGTCTTCACACAGCCGACTTCGATATCGATGAAGCCGCACTGCCGGTTGGCGTAAAGACCGCCGCCGCGATTCTGGTGGATTACTTAAGCCGAAAGTAGCAAGCTACTTTGCCTGCTTGGCGATGACAAGATCCTTGATCTTCGCGTAAGTTGCGTCGGGCACCACTTTCTTCGTGACCAGTTCGTCCTTGCGGGCAAAAGGCCGGCCCTTGGTGATGGCCTCGGCATACTTCGGGCCAATCCCAGGCAGAGCCTCAAGCTGCGCCTTCGAAGCCGTGTTGAGGTCAAGCAGTTCCGTTGCCTTCGGCGCCATTTTATCGGCGGCCTTGGAAGCCATCTTCTTTGCGTCCTGGGCAAAGATCATCGCCGCGGCAAGGGCGGCAATCGTCAGTGTGCGAGCAATCAAGCGCATGCGCCGATTGTACGCGAAGCCATCGCCGGGATGAAGAAAGATTGCGGAGTTTTCATCTGCCTTACTTTGCGCCATGCGATATGGTGAAGGCATGATCAAGCGAGTTTTACTCCCCGTCGACTTCTCGCCTCGCGATAAGGCCGCAGCGCATTATATCGAGCAGCTGCACCGCAAGATCCCATTTGAGACGATCATGTTGCACGTAGTCCCGCCCCCGGACTACGAATCCGCTGTTCTTGAAGCAGGAGGTCAGATTATCGATGAAATTGCCTCCACCCGCCTCCGGCTCGGCAGAGAAAAACTGAACACGACAGCCCTCGAAGAACTTGACGACCTTCCCGTCGAACGAGTGATTCTCGAAGGCTTTCCGAGCGAACGAATCGTTTCTTATGCCGCGGAGCGCCAGGTGGATTGGATCGTTCTGCCCACCCACGGCTACGGACCCTTCCGCCGCTTCCTTCTGGGCAGCGTGACCTCGAAGGTGTTGAACGAATCGCTCTGCCCTGTGTTCACAGGCGCGCATATGGAGAAACCCAAGCTGGAGGACATTCCATTCGATACGGTGGCAGCCGCAGTGGATCTGAGCAGCAGTTCGCCCCGTGTCATCGCACAGGCCCAGGAACTGGCCACCGCGCTGCGCGCCAAACTCGTTGTGATTCACGCCGTCACGGGCCTGACGAGCCATGTCGGCGGCAGCTTTGAAGCCGCGCACGAGCTGCACTTTGAGGCAGCCATCCAACAACGCTTGAACGAACTCACGCGCGATCTGCCCGGTGTAGAGACCATGGTCGAAACAGGCGATCCCGGCAAGACCGTCGCCTCGCTGGCCCGTCGCGCCAAAGCGGACGTCGTCGTCATTGGCCGCAGCACTTCTTCGGGGTTCGCCGCGCTCCGCACACAGACTCTCGCAATCATTCGGGAGAGCGGAGTTCCGATCCTCAGCGTCTAGCGCATCGAAACCAGCAAAACACCCGCCAGCACCAGCCCAGTGCCCGAAAGCTGGGTGGCGCTGACGGGTTCGTTTAGAAAAAGATAGCCAAGCCAGATCGTAAACACCGGCCCGATCGACGCCACGATGGAAACGCGATTCGCACCGAGACGTTTGATCCCTTCCGAGGTGAAGTAGATCGGAAGAATCGTGGAAAAGATCGCCAGCGCCAACGCGAGCCAGTAGATCGGCGTGGGTTGGATCAGATCGCCAAGCGGGTGCGTCAACGAAAAGTGCGCGACGATGAAGCCCGCCGCCACCGAGACCACAATCCCGGTGAGGCGTACGGTTCCGATGCGATGGATCACCTGGCTACTGCCGATCAGGTAGAGCGCATAAGTGATCGAAGACAAAAATACCAGCCCCGCGCCTTTCCAGACCGCGTCGGGCTGCGGGCTCGAAGCGATATCGTGGGAGAAGACTAGGCCGATCCCCAGCCACGAGAGCAATAGAGCCCCATACTCTTTGAGCCCGATTTTCTTTTTGTAGATCAGCGCATTGAAGAGCAGGACGAGCCCGGGATAGGTGAAGAGAATCAGGCGTTCCAGAGCGGCGGTCACGAATTGGAGCCCCCAGAAATCGAAGAAGCTCGCCAGGTAATAGCCAGTGAAGCCGAGCCAGACAAGCATCCACTTATCGCGCCTCGAGAGCGAATCGCCCCCACCATGCCAAGCCATCAATAAAAAGGCTGGAACCGACAGCAGCACCCGCAATGCCAGGATGGTGGTCGAATCAATGGGCGCAATGCGATAGGCGAGTTTGATCAGAATTGCTTTGGCGGCAAAGCCCAGTGCCCCGAGTGCCGCAAACAACGAACCCAACCATAATCTTCTTTGTCCATCCTCATCCCCCAACGCGATTGTCATAATCAAACTATGAGTTTCCCACTACCGCCTTTACCCCTTACCCTCGAAGGCTCGGCGGTACTTCACCAGATGTTTCAGATCTCCTGGAGCGCATGGCGCGGCCTGACCCAGGAAACGCGCAACGAGTTGATCGACGAACTGACCAGCACCCTCGAAGGCATGGGCGCCGGAACAGGCCTTTTCAGTATGTTTGGGCACAAAGCAGACTTTATGCTGGTGCACTTCCGCGCCGGATTCGAAGAACTGGGCGAGACCGAGTGGGCGATCCGGAAACTCCGCATCTGGGACTATTGCCAGCAGACCAGTTCCTACGTCAGCATTGTCGAACTGGGGCTCTATGAAAGCACGGCCAAGGTCTACGGCGGATTGCTCGAAAAAGGGATCGCACCGAACGGTCCGGGCTGGAAGGAAGGGGTCGCAGAAACCATTGAGCGCCAGAAGGTGGCGATGGCCCCGCGCATCTATCCCGAAATTCCGCCCTTCCAATATTGCTGCTTCTACCCGATGGACCGGCTGCGCGGCGAAGCGAAGAACTGGTACATGTTGCCGCTCGAGGAGCGGGCCCGCCTGATGCACGAACACGGCATGATCGGACGCCGCTATGCCGGAGAGGTCAAGCAGATCATCAGCGGCTCGATTGGCTTCGACGATTGGGAGTGGGGGGTCGATCTGTTCTCCGACGACGCGCTCGTCTTCAAGAAACTCATCTATGAAATGCGCTTTGACCCGGTGAGCGCCATCTACGCCAAGTTCGGCACTTTCTATCTTGGAATTCGCTGCAACCATGAAAGGTTGAAAACACTCTTAACCATATGAGGAGACGCGCTTTCCTGGCAACCGGTTTGGCAGCCTTCGCCGCGCCCGCGGCCGAAGATTACCGCCACACGCCTGGCTTCCATAGCCTCTACAATCTCGATTACGATCGAGCGATCGAGGTTTTCGAGGCGCAGAGCCTGGAGCCAGAGGCCGATGGCGATTCGCATAACTTTCTCGCGTCTGCGTTGCTCTTCCGCACCCTATTCCGGGCGGACGCGCTCGACGGCGCTGTCGCCCTGAGCGTTTCGGACTACCTCCACAAGCCCAAGGTGGCGATGTCTACCAGCGACCGGTCCCGTTTTCTTGCAGCACTCAGCAAAGCGGAATCGATCTCGCGCGCCCGCATCGCCAAAAATCCAAACAGCGCCGAAGCACTCTATACCCTTGGCGAAGCCTACACGAACCGGGCGAATCTTGCGCTTCTCGTGGACAAAGAGTGGCGCGCCGCGTTGAAGACCGGAGGAGAGGCACGTACCCTCCATACCCAGGCCCTCGAGAAGGACAAAACGCTCATTGACGCGATGCTGGTGCCCAGCATCCACGAGTACGTGGTCGGAAATCTCCCCATCTATTTGAAAGCACTTGGATTTCTGGTTGGGTTCAGCGGAGACCGGGAGAAAGGCCTCAATGGCCTGCGCATGGTGGCCGCAAAAGGTCTGCGCGCCAAGGTAGAAGCGCAGGTCTTGCTCGCACTGGTCGACCGCCGGGAGGATCGTCCCAAGAGCGCCCTCGCCATCATGCGCGCGCTCGCAGGCGAGTTCCCCACCAATCATCTCTACCGCCGCGAGGTCGCCAATATTCTGTTGGACTCGAAGCGCAAGGACGAAGCCCGTAGCGAATTCGCCGAACTCGGCGACCCACGTTATCGCTTTCTCAAACCACAGCGATTGGAGCTCTATAAGCGGGAATTTGAGGCTCGTCTGCGCGCGTGAGACTTCCCGCTCTCCTGCTCTTCTTCCTGGTCGCTTCCTGTACACCCCAACCTGGGCTCACTCCGGTGGAGCAAGATGGTCTCACCATCCTGGAAAAACCGATTCAAGAAGAATCTTTAATCTATACGATAGAATCTGACATCCGGCCTTCGGATCTCGATCAACTCCTGCATATCGTGCAGGAATTTCAGCGGACCAAGTTGCGTGTCCATATTGTATGGCGAGTGCAGCATCCTCCAGAAACAAAGGACTTAACTTGGTTTCCGGGTCCTCGCTTCCGTCAATACTGGGACCCGAAGCAGTTCACTCCCACCTCCAATGGGAAGCTCAGAGCCGCCGGAGTCCTGGTTCCGCTTGAGCCGCTTGCCCTGCGCATTGCCTTTGCGCGGGCCACTGCCTCCATAGAAATTTAATATCCGTACCGTTGCGCATATTGGTGATCACTTATATGATTTCCTCAAATTCCTTACGGGGATCGCACGTATGTCAAAACTTCTGAGGGCCTTACTGCCCCTTGCTGTAACACTCCTCTCTCTCACCCCCGCGTACTGTCAATCGGAACGTGGAACTATCGTCGGCTCGGTAAAAGATAGCTCAGGTGCTATCGTTCCCGATGCCAAAGTCACCGTCACCAATACAGCCAATAACACCGTCGTGACCGTCGCCACTGGGCAGACCGGAGATTTCACCGCACCGAGTCTTTCCGTGGGAACCTACACGGTTCGAGTGGAGGCCAAGGGGTTTCGTCCAGCGGTGGTCAATGGTTTGATTTTGAATTCAGCCTCCTCTGTCCGAGCGGACGTGACGCTCGAAGTCGGTTCGACGGGAACCGCAATTGAGATTCAGGCCAGCGGCCTGCAGCTTTCCGTCGATAGCGCAAAATCTTCTACAAACGTCACCAACAAGATGGTGGACGAGTTGCCCCTCGTTGTCGGTGGCACCCTACGAAGTCCTTTTGACCTTGCCACCACGACCCCCGAAGCCAAGCAGCTCGGCGGGGACAATGGGTTTATTCTGGGCGGCGGACAGGCCGCCAGCTATGGTACGAATCTGGATGGAGTTTCAGCCAATACGACGCGCGCACTCAGCCAGAGCTGGGTTGCAGTGAACGCGCCATCTGTCGAAGCGCTCACTGAATTCTCGGTGGATACGAATGGATTTAAGGCAGAGTACGGACACGCCGGCGGCGGCGTGATGAACTTCGTATCGAAGAGCGGCACCAATCAGTTCCATGGCTCCGTGTATGAGTTCCTACGGAACAACGCCTTTGATGCGAACAACTGGTTCAACAATCGCCAGGGCATCGCGAAGCCGATCTACAAGCAGAATGATTACGGTGCCAGCCTCGGTGGGCCGGTGCGTATTCCGAAGGTCTACAACGGTACCGATAAGACCTTCTTCTTTGTGAACTACGAAGCGTTCCGGAATCGCGTCGGAGCAACAGGAGTCACCAATACAGTCCCGACCTCAGAAATGTACGGCGGCGATTTCTCGAACTGGGTCACCACCAACACGGCGGGGCAGGTTGTCCAAGTGCCCATCTACGATCCCACTTCACAGGTGAGAAATGCCGATGGCACCTATACGCGGACGCCATTTCCGAACAACAAGGTTCCAGCAGCACTGTTTGACCCAATTGCAAAGAATGCACTTTCCGCCTACGGTTCGCCCATTCTCCCGAATAACGGAGCCCGGCCAGGAACGATTGCTTATGTCAGAAACAACTACTTCATCGCGAACGGCTCGGCCTTGACGCCAAATACGAAGTTCAGCGCGAAAGGCGACCACGTCTTTAACGAGAAGCATCGCATTTCGGGCTACTACGGTTATAACCGTGCGGCTGAAGTTCCTGGGGCCAATGGTCCGGCGACGTTGCCCGGCAACTACACCACCTACAACGATACGCAACGCAATAGCGATGTCTATCGGATGAGCTGGGATTGGACCCTCAGCCCGACGATGCTGAATCATTTCTATGCCGGCGCCAACAACTGGCGCGAGAATCATGATCCGCCACAGGCCACGATCAAGAGCGGCATCAACTGGAAGGACAAAGTCTGCCTCGCCAATGTCCCCGACTGCGGCCAGAACCTGCTGAACTTGAGCTTTAGCGATCTGTCCTCCTGGGGCGGCCCGGCCAACAACGGTAGCGAGAATACAATCTACTCGTATAACAACGACTTCACCTGGGTGAAGAACGCGCATACGATCAAGATCGGCGGCATGATGCAGATCAGCCACTACAACGGTTTTGGGCGGCAGTGCATCTCCGGCTGCGCCAGCTTCAGCTATCAGAATACGGGTGTGCCGAACGGAAACGATCCGAACCTCGGCGGAGCCAGCTTTGCCTCCTTCCTGCTCGGATACGCGAATGGCGGCTCCATCGATACCATCCGATTTATCGGACAGCAATGGCCTTACTATGCCGGTTACATCCAAGACGACTGGCGCGTCAACCGCAAGCTCACAGTGAACTATGGACTTCGTTGGGAAGTACAACTCCCTCCGACGGGGCTGAATGACATGTGGAGTGACTTCTCACCCACGGTCCTGAATCCACGAGCAGGGAACATTCCTGGAGCATTGATTTACGCAGGCAAAGGTCCAGGCCGTGAAGGAACCCGGACACTCGCAGACGGTTCCTATGGCGGGTTTGGCCCGCGCTTAGGATTCGCTTATCAGTTGAATGACAAGACCGTGATTCGCATGTCTGGCGGTCGCACCTTCAGCGCGGTGACCACCGTATCTGGATCGACACACCAACGCGGTTTTACGCAGACCTACAGTGTGCCCAGCAACGGGACCAACGGTGTTCAGCCGAACATGATCCTGAAAGATGGTTTCCCGAGCTACCCGATTCCGCCCTTCATCGATCCATCCTTTGCCAACAAAGACAATATTCCATGGTGGCAGGGCAAGGAAGCAACCAAGCTTCCCGAGATCAACGCCTGGAATCTCTCGATCCAGCGTCAGCTCAATGCAGGCAGCTTGATTGAGGTCTCCTACAATGCAAGCGCCGGATCCCATCTGCAGTCCCAGTTGTTGAATATCAATCAGGTGGATCCACGCTACCTCACACAGTATGGCTTTGCGACGCTGAACAGCCTGGTCAACTCCCCGGCTGGCATCGCAAGCGGCGTGAAGTCCCCTTACCCGAACTTCACCAACAGCAGCGGTCCGGCACAGGACGGCTGGTGGGGAACTGGCGCGACCGTAGGCCGCGCACTCCGCCCCTTTCCGCAGTACAACAGCATCGACACCTATAACGGTGGCGGCGATCATAGCGGACACTCCACCTATCATGCCGGGATTATTCGCTTTGAGAAGCGTTCGAGCAATGGCTTGACCGTGAACGCATCGTATGTGTTCTCAAAGCTCTTGACCGATTCCGATTCTTACTGGGGGCCGGGTGTCTCGGCCATGGACCAATACAATCGCGGCCTCGAGAAATCGATTGGCCAGTACGACGTCACACACAACGTGAAGTTCTCGTCAATCTATGAGCTTCCCTTTGGTAAGGGAAAGAAGTGGATGAATCGGGGCTTCTCGGCAACGGCATTGGGCGGATGGCGCATCAGCGGCATCGGTTATTACGCCAGCGGCCAACCGCTTCGCGTGAGCACCTCCGTTGGCACCCCCAGCGTCCTGTTCGCCGGCGCCAATCGCGCCACCATCTCTACCTATGACAACTGGCGCGGCACACAAGCGAGCAGCAACTTTGATCCGTCGGTGGATCGCTTCGTCCAGCCTGCATCCTTCTTTCCAAGCCAAAATGGAACCATGTATGCGGGCACCACGCAGAACTTTGGCAATTCCACCCGTTACAACCCGAAGTTCCGCCAGATGGCCAATCTGAATGAGAACATCTCGGTAGCCAAGTCCTTTGTCTTTACGGAAAGTATTCGTCTCGACTTCCGGGCGGAAGCCTTCAACGTCTTCAATCGCCAGCGCTTCGGCACCGGCAACTTGCAGATCCAGTCCGCACAGTTTGGACAACTCACGTCGTCTAGTGATTTGCTGAACACTCCCCGTCAATTGCAGCTTGGTCTCAAGCTGTACTTTTAACCCATGCTGACTTAGCACAGCAAAAGGCCTTCCTCCAGAGGAAGGCCTTTTCACTTGGACGATAAACTAAGGAGGCAATGGCATCCGCTCAACGGCACCGCGAAATTCTCGAATTGGCATGGACAGGAGATGCCGTGCTTGCGCTCTATGTCCGCAACCGGATTCTCGCTGAAGGTTTAGGAATCAACAACGAGAAGGCGATCCGGATGAGCTCGAACCGTTTTCTTTCTGTCTTCGGGGATGCTTCTGAAATCGAGGCGCAGATCGGCCGCATTTATCGCGACGAGGGTCTGGAGGCGGCGTTCCAATGGATCGAGGAAAGCCTGATTCCTGTTTTTGAAAAGCAAGAGCGGAGGATTACTCCTCCGCCCAGGGTCAAACTTGGAAGTGACGAAAACTACCAGCGCGGCTCGCGGCGTTCGCGGCCATAGCCACCACCACCACCGCCAGGACGAGGACCGCGCTCCTCACGAGGGCGCGCTTCGTTTACCTGGAGGGCTCGGCCACCCACGTCTTTCCCATTCATGGTTGCGATGGCACGCTGTGCCTCGTCGGCATTCGGCATTTCCACAAAACCAAAGCCGCGGCTACGGCCGGTCTCACGCTCTTTCACGATCGTTACTTTCTCGATGGCACCGTAGGGAGCGAAAGCCGCTTCCAGGTCCATTTCACTTGTGCGGAAGGAAAGATTCCCCACATAAATGTTCGTCATCGTATCTCCTAAACTGTGTACTGCAATTCCGTTCGTGAGGGAATCCCAAGCCAGCCATGCTCATCGCCGATACCGACAGGAGCCGTCCTCAAAACTATACTCCTATATTAACCACATCAATGCCGAGACGTTTGCTATTGGTGCTCACCGAATTCCCCCCTTCTTTCGGGGGGATGCAGACCCATGCACTCGAGCTCAGCCGCTGGCTCCATGCACGTGGTTATGTGCTCGAAGTGGCAACCTACCGGCTCGAAGACGGACCGGCGGAAGTCCCAGATTTGCCCTTCCGCGTGCATCGTGTCCTGTCCCGCGTGTCGTACCACGCGAATCTCCGCAAGCTGGAACGCGTCGCCCGCGCGATGGGCGCCGAACTCATCTATTCCTCCACGGTCTACTTTGGCGAACTGGCCACACGGCTGGGCATCCCAATGTTTTGCCGCAGTGCGGGCAACGACGTGCTACGCCCCTGGATTGCCTGGCCCTTTGAGGCCGGCAGCACGGTGCTCGATCTTCCCTGGGTGGAGCGGCAGCTCTACCGCCGGTGGAAGAAATGGGAGTGGCCGGAACGGCTGGAATCGCTCTTGCTCGGCAGGAGAGCCGATGTGATGCGCGCCTCCGCCAGACGCATGGCAAGGATCTTTGCCAACTCCGAATACACGCGCAAGCTCTTATACGAAGCAGAAGTGGACCGGGAACGGGTGAGCTTGCTACCCGGCGGCGTAGACGCAAATTTCTTTGCACGCAGCCCGGCGGCGCGGGCAGAGCTCGGATTGGAGCGAGATGGCTATTATCTTCTGACAGCCTGCAGACTGGTGGAAAAGAAGGGCCTCGACACGCTTCTGGCATCGATGGCCATTCTGCGCGCCAAAGGAGCAAGGCTGCAGCTCCTGATCGCAGGCGAGGGGAAACAACGGAGGCACGCCGAGAACCTGATCGCAGCTCTGGATTTGACCAGCACGGTGCAACTGTTGGGCTATGTCCGCCACGATCGCCTGCGGGACTATATGCACGCGGCAAACGCCTTTGTGCTTTCGAGCAAAGACGTGGTGCACCCCAGAACCGGACTGCGGGATTCAGAAACGATGGGACGGGTCCTATGCGAAGCAGGAGCCAGTGGACTGCCAGTGATCGCATCGGCCAGCGGCGGAATCCCCAGCATCGTCGAGAATGGCGTCAACGGATTGTTGGTGGAGTCCGGATCTGCCGGAGATCTGGCAGAGAAGATCGAATTGCTCTGGAGAGATCCGATTCTATCGGCAAAGCTCGGGCGCTGTGGCAAAGAACGGGCACAAACGCAATTCGACTGGCCCGTTCTTTTCGCAGCTCATGAGCAAGCGATCCAATCGCTGCTCGTTAATAGGATCTGACGCCGCCAAAGGTAATTTCGGGAGCGACGACGTCCTCGGGCTGCAATTCGCGCCAGTCTTCCATTTGCGGCATCTCCACCTCGGGGCCATCATCGCGGATCATGGCGGCCTGTGCGTCGTTGAGCTCTCCGAAATAGCGCACCACGCCAACCGTCATGTGAGCATAGACCTCTGAGGTGATCAGACGTCCGGAATACCAGATCTGGACCGGATTGGGGGCAAAAACCACATCGTTGTGCTGGCCCTCCTCAATCGGCAACTCGCCTTCATTCCACTTGGCGAAAAGGAGTTCGCGAATCGTTCCCAGCAGCCCTCCGCTGCGGCTGAACAATTGGATCTGCATCAGATCGGCGGTGAGATTCAGAGAGATCGTTTCGGTTGCCTTGATCTGGATCCGGACATCCTTTACCACGGCCATTTCGCAAAGAGCGGTCATCAGAAATATGATCGCAGATCGGCTTAGCGCCGACGGCGCCACCACAAAACTCCAGCCGCGGAGGCAGTCAGGAGCAAAGTGGATGGCTCGGGAACGCTGTCCACATTCGCCTGGATCTCAAAGGCGCCTGAAGCGGCTCCAGGAGACGAGAAGGTGTTGCCATGATTAAAGCTCGTCACGCCTTTTGCGTCGCCCATATTGTTTTTGGCCCAAGAGAAGGTGCCATCCACTTCGTCACCTAGCGTGAAAATCGTCAGGTAGTACAAAGTGCCGCTCGCCAGTATCGGATGGACCAGGCTCTGCAGCGTCAGCGTCGTGATCGATGCAGTGCTGAGAGAGGAGGCAGAGACCGTCCACAACTCCAGAAATGAAATGGCATTGGGAATCCCTTCTGAGATCCCGACCGTCAGATTGGAGACCGCAGTGGTATCGAGTCGAGTGAAGAGCGGCAGGCTGATGCTCTCCAGGATCCCGGTCGCGGTGGGCGAGAAGCCGGAGCCGAAAACCGTTCCGTTCCCGACATTGATTCCCAGAGCAGCATACGATTGACTTGGCCCAAAGTTCGAATAGACGATTGTAGACGCCAGAAGCGGCGTGGCAAGAACCAGCAAAAATAGATGTTTCATGAATGTAGGTCCAGCTTGGGGCCACAGCATTGCAGACGGGAGTTGCGATGGGGCTAGCTAGCGGTTGTGCACCGGAAAACAAAGGAGTTCCTCGCATTGTTACACTCGATGCGTAACAAGATATGGATCTAGATCCAGCCAAGATTCGTACACAGTTGGATCGCATTCTGGCGAGCAGCCACTTCTCAAAAGCCGAGAAGCTCAGCCGCTTTCTTCGGCAGACGGTCGAGAACGCGCTGATTCCTGGCGCGGAAGCGATGAAGGAGTACGAGATTGGTGTTCGGGTTTACGGCCGCAAGGAAGACTTCGACCCACGGGTGGACTCTACCGTTCGCGCCGAAGCCGTACGGCTTCGCGCGAAGCTGCAACAGTATTACGCCAGTGAAGGCAGGAACGACGCCATCCGGATCTCGCTCCCCAAGGGGAACTATGTCCCGCACTTTACCACTGCACAACAATCGCGACGAGGAGTGATCGCCGTCGCGACCGCACTACCGGTATTCGCGGGCCTCGGTTACCTTGCGTCACGCAACACCGCCAGCAAGCCGCAAGGAATCTCTTCGATTGCGGTGCTCCGGTTCGCGTCGTTGAATCCAGGAGGAGAAACGGAATCGCGCGCCCAGGAGTTGCGGGGCGAAGTGATATCCGCGCTCTCGGCGGTGCCTGGGATGCGCGTCTCGGCGAGCGAAGCGGTGGTCGCCGGGAATGGCGGTCCCGAAGACTGGCTTCAACTGGGCAAGCGCCTCAAAGTAGATGCCTTTCTCGAGGGGAGTGTCCGAAGAGAAGCAGGTAAGTTGAAATTGACGGCGCAGCTCATCTCTGCCGCCGACGGCTTCCACCTCTGGGCCACGACCATTGAGGGCCAAGCCGGAAGCGACCGCGAAGTGGCGCAAACCGCACTCAGAGACTTGCGAGAACGCCTGCGGACCGGCAAATCCAACACGGGGAGCCCGGAAGCTGTACGCCTCTACCTCGATGCTCACCGCAATCATTCCCTGCCCGAGCAGCTCAAGCTGTTACAGCATAGCGTCGAAGCGGATCCTCAGTTCGCGCTTGCCTGGGGATCGATCGCAGCAGCGGAGCGGGAGTTGGGAGACCAGAGGCAACCAGGATGGCAGGACCATATGACCCGCGCCAAAGCGGCGGCCCAGCACGCACTCTCCATAGAAGAGACGATCGTAGAGGCACACCACACCATTGGCGGCATTAGCCTGCTCCACGATTACGATCTTTCCTTATCGGCCTCGCATCTGAAGAGAGCGGTCGAGTTGGCGCCGCGTGACGCAGTGATACAGCAACTCTACAGTTCCGCTCTGTGTGTGATGGGCCGTTTCGAGGAGGCGATGGAGGAGGTGTCGCGAGCGCAAATTGGAGCACCGAACGACGCCGGCATTGCGATCGGAAAATCGAACGTCTATTACAACTGGCATAAGTTTCGCGACGCCGAAGAAGAGGGCCGCTCGGCGCTCGCTCATCAGCAACCACGCTGGGAGGCAAGAGCACGCTGGGCAATCGGAATCGCGCTGGACGCCCAGAGTAAACTGCCGGAAGCAGAAGCGCAGTTCCGCCAGGCCCTTGCGGCCTCGGCAAACGAGTTTCGCGCAGTCATTGGCCTTGCGCTGGTGCTGCTGCGGCAAGGCCGCATCCGTGAAGCCGAGACGATCTGGAAACAAGGCAACGAACGATGGAAGAAATGGGGAGGGCTCGGGCACACCTCCCGCTCCTACTATTTCGCAGCCCTGGGCGATCCGCAGCAAGCCGTGCAGGAACTCTGGGCGGCGCATGCGGTTCACGAACAAGCCTTTCCCTATTTCCTGGTGGACCCAAGGCTGGACTCGATTCGAGCCGAGCCGGGAATGCAGGAGTTGCTGGCTCGGGTGCGCCGTTAAAATTCGATCGCCACGAGGATTTCCGAAGGCTTCTTATCGAAAGCCTTGCAGATGGCGAGAAAACTTTCAAGCGAGGGCAAATGAGCGCCGCGCTCAATGGAACTGATTTGACTGACACTCAACTTGGTGGCGGCAGCAACATCTTTCAAACTCCAGTCCCGCTCCACCCGCAGCAGTTTGATGCGATGACCGAGCCGTTCGCGCAAACGGTCTTGCGCCGCCCGGCCGAGACCAAAGGTCTCGATTGCATTCGCCAATGTCAAACGCAACTGAGCCAGGCTAAAGGGTTTGGTGAGGTAATCAAAGGCTTTGCGCTTGAGTGCCGCCCGCATGTCATCAAGCGACGGATAACCAGTCACAATGATCACGCAGAGCTTCGGCCAGCGCGTGAGGAGTTCCTCCAGAACCTGCTCCCCCTGGAAGTCGCCCATTTTCATGTCGAGCAGGACAATATCCGGCAGGCGTTGGCTGGCGGCTACAAACAGATCTTCAGGATGAGCAAACCCGTGAACCGCAAATTGTTGATCCTCCACCAGGACATCTTCCATATAAGTACGGAAGTCGTTGTCGTCGTCAAGCACAGCGATTTCAACGATAGCCGGTGAAGGCAGAATTTCCATACAACCACTGTATGTCGAATGCCTTCGAAACGGTTAAGGGACAAGAACGCTGGCGGTGCTCACCAGGCGGTTGAAGATGTTGCTAATCGAAGGAAAAATGCTCGTGGGGAAAAAGGCCCAGATGGCAACCACCATAAACCCAACCAGCAGGGCATACTCAATCAAATCCTGACCTTCCGTATCAGCCTGAAGCCGCATCAGGAGGCATCTCATTCGGGATAAACTTTGGGCAGCCATGTTCTAGTACTCCGCGCTCTACGGTTATCCCCATCCTCATGCAAAATCGAGGCCGCTTCAACTAAGTGAAAGCCGTAGCAGTACCCATAATTTCCACTAGTACTTTCGTCAGGTTCCAACGATTGTACTTAGTGAGTTTGGACTATTCGTAGCGGAGCGCTTCAACCGGGTCCAACCGGGCCGCCTTCAGCGCCGGCCAAGTGCCGAAAAAGACCCCGACGGCAATGCTCATGCCCAAGCCCGCAACAACCGCCCAGAGGGGAGTGTTACTCGGCAGAGCAGGCACCAGCTTGGCAATCACGAAGGTGACAAGACTAGCGAAGGCAATTCCCACAATTCCACCCAGAACCGTGAGGCTCGATGCTTCCAACAGGAATTGGAACACGATGTCGGGACGGCGTGCGCCGAGCGCCTTGCGGATTCCGATCTCACGGGTTCTCTCCGTCACACTTACCAACATGATGTTCATGACACCGATCCCACCCACTAGCAAGCCGAGCCCGGAGATGGCAATCGAGACCATCACAATCAGGCCGGTAATTTTGTCGAACTGCGCAATGATCTGATCGGCCGTCGAGATATTGAAATCGTTCTCCTGGCCGGGCTTCAGATTCCGCAGCCGCCGCATTGCGGCCTGGAACTCATCGAAAGCCTGATCGCGAAGGCCCTTCTTCGCTTGTGCGGTCAGGAAAAGATTGTCGACAAAGGGATACTTTTGCCGCGCCACCGAGTAAGGAATCTCGATATTGCGATCGAGGCCATTCTCTCCGAAGAAGCCGCCCTTGGCCTTCTCAAAAACACCAAGCACGCGATACTCCGCGCCATCAACCGTGATCATTTTATTGCTGACATTGCCTTCCGGATACAAAGCCTCCGCAATGCTCGCGCCAATGACGCAAACACGCAGTCCACGATTGGCTTCGTCTGGCGTAAAGACACGCCCCTCCCGCAACTCTCGCGGTTGGACAAGATAGGCATTGGGGCTACGTCCCTGGAGATTGATCGTGTCGCTTTCAAAACCCGGCACTTTTGCAGAAAGCGCCTTGCCACCCTGCACAGAGGGGATCAGCAAAGAGGCGGAGATGCGCTCGATTGCTGGACTGGTCCTCTCGATGAAGTCGACATACTCGAGCTTAAGCGGCCGGCGCTTCTGCTCCTTGGGAGAGCCTCCTTGCCCGGGATCCCCCGAAAAGCGGGAGACGAACACCGAATCGGGCCCAAACTCTTCAAAGAAGGTCACGATCCCCGCCCGAAGCCCGGTCAGAAGACTGGCAACAGTGACCACGGTCGTAATTCCGATGACAATCCCGAGGATGGTCAGTCCGGAGCGGAATCGATTGGCCCAAACAGAGTCTGCGGCCAGACGGATGGTTTCAACGATGGGAACAGACATGGACTAATCGGCCCTCAATGCTTCAATCGGATCCAAACGTGAGGCTTTGCGCGCCGGGTACCAGCCAGAGATCAAGCCCACCCCACTCGACACAAACACGGCGAGCGCAACATAGGGCCAGGTAATGCGCATATTGGCCTGCAAAAGCTGGACCAGCAGTTGGACCAAGCCCCAAGCAATCAGAATCCCCAGCAGACCGCCAAAGGCGGAGATCATGAAACTCTCCGTGAGAATCAGCGCCATGATGTCTCCGCTGCGAGCGCCCAGGGACTTGCGAATTCCAATCTCCTTGGTGCGCTCCGTGACGCTCACCAGCATGATGTTCATGATGACGATGCCGCCGACGATCAGCGAGATGAGCGTGATGGGGACAACCACCAGCCGAATCATGCCGAGGATGCTGTCGACAAAGCCGCGAATGGAATCAGGCGTCAGAAAGTCGAAATTGTCTTCCTTGGTTGGGCCCAGATGATTGCGGATGCGCATCGCGCCGCGGGTGACCTCGAGCGAATCGTCAAAGGAAAGGCCGGTGCCGGGCTTGGAGCGTGCAAAGATCGTCATCGACCTTGCCGGTCCATAGAGCTTCTCGTAAGTAGTGTCAGGGATGTAGACAGAGTTGTCCTGACTGCGGCCGAAGCTGGAGCCGAGCTTCTCCTGGACGCCAACGATTTTGAAGTCGTAGCCGCGCACCCGAATGGTCTCGCCAAGCGGACTCGTGCCCGGAAAGAAGGTGGTACGGATCTCATCGCCAATGACCGCAACGAAGGCCTTGTTGTGTTCTTCCTGCTCGGTGAAAAAGCGGCCATCGACGACGGCGACGTCGCGGATCTCCGCAAGCGCCGCCGAAACACCAATGATGCTACAGGCCTCCATCGTACGGTCCTGCTGCTTCACGTCATCGACTCTTTGGAAATAAGGGCTGTACTGCACTGCTTCGCCCGTGGAGGCGCGCAGATAGGCCAGATCGTCACGGCGCAATTGACGATTCCGGCGCAACTTTTCTGACCGCTGTTTCGGGGTCATCCGGCCCACATTGGCAATTTGAGCCAGCAGGTAGGATTCTGTTCCGAAAGCTTTTGAAGTCGACTCCTCGGCCGTCATGCCAAGGCCCTCGATTCCGGCGCCAACCAAGATCACGCTGGCGACGCCGATGACGACGCCGAGCAGCGTGAGAAAACTTCGTAGCTTATGCGCCTTGATCGAATCAAGGGCCAGACCGCAAGCGGTTAGAAAAGAGGTAGTCACAGCGTTGCTGTTCTAGAGATTATGCTTTTTGAGCAATTGATCAATGAGTTGGAAATCCGCATTCTCAATTTTGAGAGTCGCTGATTTAATTACACCATCAAGCTGACTACGATTTCTTAATCCGACAATCGCCGAGGTGACAGCCGGATGGTGCAGCGTCCAGGCAATGGCCACTTCGCCCACAGTACAACCGTACTTGCCCGCCACGGGATCCAGGTCTTCCACCAGATGTAGCGTATTGGTCAGGCCGGGCTCCTGGAAGTACGGGCTCCGCCGGCGGAAATCGTCCTCGGGCAGATTCGCGACTCGCTCCTTGGTCATCCTTCCACTCAGCAAGCCATTCTTCATCGGAGAATACACAATGACACCGACATTGGTGGCTGCGGTATGCGGCAGAATGCTCTCTTCGATTTCCCGCTGGACGAGGGAGTAAGGCGGTTGGAGCGAAGTGATGGGTGCAATCTTCTGCGCCCGCTTCATCTGTTCCTCATTAAAATTCGAAACACCGATCCAGCGGACTTTTCCTTCCTGTTTCAGTTCAGCCATGGTCGCCCAGCCCTCTTCGATATCTTCGTCCGGTTCCGGCCAATGAATCTGATAGAGGTCAATCACGTCGACCTTGAGGCGGCGCAGGCTCGCTTCCACTTCGCGGCGGATCGAATCGGCCTTGAGGCTCTTGCCGATCTCACCCTTTTCATTCCAGATGCGTTCGCACTTTGTGAAGACATAGGGCCGTTTGCCGATGCCAGTCAACGCTTTAGCGACGATCTCCTCAGAATGTCCCAGCCCATAGACTGCAGCCGTGTCGATCCAGTTGATGCCCGCATCAATCGCGGCGCGAATGGCGTCAACGGACTCCGTATCATCTTGCGGTCCCCAACCAAAAGCCCAACCACCCCCGCCGATTGCCCATGCCCCGACGCCAATTGGCGTAATGTCGAGATCACTATTCCCTAAACGTTTGGTTTGCATAAAAATTGTCGAGATTCATGGCTAGTGTAGCGAAGGGATGGGGTGAAGTGTCTTAGTACTACGAAATCTCGTCTCGAAAGCGGAAATCAGCCGAAATGTGAATTAGTTGTAGTAGTTCTGATGCTGCTTCCTGACACCTTTGTATTGACTTTTCATGTCGTTAAATCACACTAGTATGAGGCGCTGATCCGGCTTGGAGGAGAGGGATCGCGTCTTGTCCGGAGGAACAGAAGTGGCATCGAGCTCAGCACCCCGATCAATCGCGGACGCACGCGACCGGGGATCCATCAATCGAGTTCGTCTTGACGGCAGACAGGGCATCTTTCAGCTCAATTGGAGACAAGGGCTGTTGGAGGAGGTGCGCAAGTACGTCGGCGAGACTTATGTGAGTCGCAGCGGAAAAGGCAGTGAAGCCGGGGGCGTTTTCTTTGGACAACGGCTCGGAGAGCTGGTGCATGTGCATGCATGGCGGCCGATGCTCCGTACAGACGACGCGACCTCTCATTTCTATCTGAACCCACGAGAAGAGCACCTTCTCGGCAAGTTACTCCAGTCGCCGCGTTCTGACGCGGGTCTGCGGAAGATGGAAGTGCTTGGCTGGTTCCGCTCCCGCACCAAGGGAGAGAACACCTTTGATGATGCGGATCTAAGCTTTCATGATCGGTTTTTCCCCGTGGCAACGCAGTTTGCTTTGGTGATCAAACCCAGCCATCAACGGCCCGCGCATGCGGCGCTCTATGTTCGCGATGCGGAGCAGCAACTCGGCCCGATTCCTGCGGCGGTTTTCCAGTTGCAGCCCAACAATCCCAACCTGATCGCCGGGGTATCGAATGAAGCTCTTCCCGACGTCTCGATCCGCCGCGCCGCTGGCCCGCCCTGGTATGTATCCAAGCGAGTCGCCTTTAGCTATGTAGCGTGTGCCCTTTTTGCCAGTGGATTGACCATTGGCGGTTTGCAGTGGAATCAGGATCGGATCGTGCGCAATGCAGACTCTACCAATTTGGGCCTTGCGCTGGCAGTAGAAGGAGACCAGCTAAAGGCCTCCTGGAACCCAAGTGCGCCCGCATTGGCACATGCCAAAGTCGTGCAACTGATGTGGCAAGGAGAAGAACAGATCCAGTTGAATGAGATGCAACTGTCCCAGGGCTTCCTCAAAATCCCATTCAAGAAATCCGCCAGCGATGATATCCTCATCAGCCTCAGCGCCGATGGCGCTGAGGAGACGGCCCATTTGATCGGGGCGGCAAAGCCCACTCCGCTCGAAGTCCGCTAGGCTAAAACGTAAAAAGGCCCACGTTTTACCGTGGGCCTCTTTTCTACTTCCGAAGACTGGCGCCAGTCATCTCAGGGGGCTGTGGAATCCCGAGCAAATCAAGCATTGTCGGAGCCAGGTCGCGCAGGCTGCCCCGTTCATTGGCGGCACTCGTACGCAACTCCCGGTGGTCCTGGTCCACGATCACAACCGGAACCGGATTCGTGGTGTGGTAGGTGTGCGGTCCCTTGGTAACCGGATCGATCATGGTCTCAGAATTCCCGTGATCGGCGGTGATGATCCAGGCATAGTTGCCACGCTTGTTCAGAGCTTCTTCGATCTTGCCGACGCAATAGTCGGAAGTCTCAACCGCCTTGACCGCCGCGGCAAAGACACCGGAGTGGCCCACCATGTCGGGGTTGGCGAAGTTCACCACGATCACGCCAAACTTACCGGATTCGATGCCGTCGACCACCTTCTGGCAAACGCCAGCGGCAGACATCTCAGGCATTAAATCGTAGGTAGCGACTTTCGGAGAGGCAACCATCTCGCGCGCTTCGCCTTCATAAGGCTTCTCAATGCCGCCGTTAAAGAAGAAGGTGACGTGCGGATACTTCTCCGTCTCGGCAACACGCAAGTTCGCGATGCCGTGGCGCGAGAGCCAATCCCCGAGCACATTCTCGTGGGTTTCCGGCTTAAAGACGAAGGGATGCGTGAAGGTACGGTCGTACTCCGTCATCATCGTGAAGCGCAGATTGCCGTCCTTCGTCAGGCGCTCGGTGAGCTCGCGAGCCCGGTCGGCGCGGTAGTTGAAGAAGATGCAGGAGTCGCCCGGCTGGATGGGGCCAACTGGCTTCCCTGCCCCGTCGACAATGGTCACCGGCTCGACAAACTCATCGGTGGTGCCCGCGGCGTAGCTGGCCTCAACGGCAGCAAGCGCCGAGGTGTTGGTAAGCGGCGCCAGCGCCGTCATCGCAACGGCAGCCTTCTCGACACGTTCCCAACGCTTATCGCGATCCATTGCATAGTAGCGGCCCATGACGGAGGCGATCTTCGCGTTGCCGAGATGCGGCTCGAGCGCCTTCAAGAACCCGGCGCCGGACTGCGGCGGCGTGTCGCGGCCATCCATAAAGCAATGGACATAAACTTCTTTGACGCCTTCGCGGCGCGCCATGTCGAGCAGCGCATACAAATGCGTGTTCATCGAATGGACACCGCCATCGCTGACCAGGCCCAGCAAATGAAGCCGCTCGGTCTGCATCGCCGCCTTCAATTCCGGCAGTTCAAAGAACTCGCCGGTCTCAATGGCATAGTCGATGCGCGAAACGTCCATGCGGACGATCCGGCCCGAACCAATATTCAGATGCCCGACCTCGCTGTTGCCCATCTGGCCGACAGGCAGACCAACCCAAGGTCCTGAAGCTTCAATCAGCGTGTGCGGATTGGCCGCCCACAACCGATCGAAATTCGGTTTGTGGGCGGCGATCACCGCATTGCCTTCTGTTTCTTCTCTCCAGCCGAAGCCGTCGAGAATGGTCAACACAACGAGATCGGGCTTAGACATTACTGCTTGAACGCTTTCTTGCCTGCGTACTTGGCGGAAGCGCCGAGTTCCTCTTCGATGCGGAGCAACTGGTTGTACTTGGCAATGCGATCGGTACGGGAGGCCGAACCGGTCTTGATCTGTCCACAGCCGGTGGCGACGGCCAGGTCGGCGATGAAGGTGTCTTCGGTTTCACCCGAGCGATGGGAGGCCATCGAGGTGTAGCCGGCATTGGCTGCCATAGCCATCGCTTCGAGGGTCTCGGTGAGGGTGCCAATCTGGTTCACCTTGATCAGGATCGAGTTAGCAATGCCCTTCTCGATGCCCTTGGCGAGGATGCTGGTGTTGGTGACGAAGAGATCGTCGCCCACGAGTTGGACCTTCTTGCCGAGCTTCTCGGTGATGATCTTCCAGCCGTCCCAATCGTTTTCGTCGAGGCCGTCTTCGATGGAGATGATCGGGTACTGGTTCGCCCAGCTTTCCCACAAAGCCACCATTTCGGCAGAGGTGTACTCGCTCTTGTCGCTCTTCTTGAAGACGTACTTCTTCTTGGTCTTGTCGTAGAACTCAGAGGCCGCGCAATCGAGGGCGAGGGAGATCTGTTCGCCGGGCTTGTAGCCGGCAAGGACGATCGCCTCGAGGATGACGTCGACGGCTTCCTGGTTCGACTTCAAGGAAGGAGCAAAGCCGCCCTCGTCGCCGACAGAGGTGGAATAGCCCTTCTTCTTCAGTACGCCTTTGAGGACGTGGAACACTTCCGCACCCATGCGCAGAGCTTCCCGGAAGCTGCTGGCGCCAACCGGGGCGATCATGAATTCCTGCGGATCGACGGAGTTGTCCGCATGCGCGCCGCCATTGAGGATGTTCATCATCGGCACAGGCAGCGTGCAGGCGTTGACGCCACCGAGGTAGCGGTAAAGCGGCGTCATCTGGCTTTCGGCCGCAGCGCGCGCAGTGGCCATCGAGACAGCGAGCAGCGCGTTGGCGCCCAGATTCGCTTTGTTCGGCGTGCCGTCGAGCGCGATCATGGCGCGATCGATGTCAGCCTGACGGGTGGCGCTCATGCCAACCAGGTTCTTCCCGAGAATTTCGTTGACGTTGGCGACAGCCTTGGTGACGCCCTTGCCGAGATAACGGCCCTTGTCTTCGTCGCGCAGTTCGACCGCTTCATGCTCGCCGGTTGAGGCGCCGCTTGGCACAGCCGCCCGGCCGAGCGAACCGTCCGCCAGAATTACATCCGCTTCCACAGTCGGGTTGCCGCGCGAATCGAGGATCTCGCGGCCCACAATTTTCACAATTTCAGTCATTTCTACTATTGTCGCGTATGACGGCGAGCAACAGGATGACTACCAGGCGGGCACTGGATCTTTTCCGGGAACAACTTTGCAGGGAGCCCAGACCAGAGCCGTGAAACCAAGCGAGATGTTCGTCTTTTTCGGCTTGATGCTGATGCTTTCAACCGGCGCGTTTGCGGCGTCCATGCGCTTGGCCACATCCGCCACCGCCGCTTCCACCTGCTGGGTGAGATCGTCCAGCTGTGCCTGGTAGGCCTCTACCGTGTCGCCCGCGCGGCTGACATCGCCCTGATCGCGCAATACCTTGCCTGCCTGCTTGGCGGCGGTGGCGGCTTTGCCGATATTCGTCTTGGTCACGATGCTGCCGCGCCCGAACATCGCCCCGAGCACGGTGCCGAGAATGCCGATGCCGCTGCTGACCATTTCGCTGGTACGCTTTTGCTCGCGCGCGTCTTTGGCCGCTTGCGCCTTGCGCACACGCTCCTCGGCGGCGGCGATCTTCGTGCCGTAGCTGGCGCGGATGCGGGCGATCTCAACATCCCGTTCCTCGCGCATCTTCTGCGAAATCCGGGCGCGGAAGTCAGACTCTTTTTCGCCAGGATTCGAGTAGAGCTTCAGCTCAGGAGCCGAGAAGAGATCGTAGGATTCTTCGCCGTAGATATAGGTAACCAGATCCTTTTGCCAGACTGCGTAATTTTTCTCTTTTGTCGCCGCACCGGAAAGCTCGGCATAGCCGATCCCTTCGGTCGGCTCGCCTTCGAGCTCATCGGGATGGAGATCCACGGTCTGGCACTCCCGCCACTCCACCGGGGTGTTGTCATCCTTCACCGGCGACAGGTACACGCGGTCCACCATCTCATCAATGCCACTTTTGGTATCGGTAAAACGGATCTTGGTGGCGACACACATGTGTGGGTAATACATCAGCCCCTCACGATCGCCGCGTGCGGCAAGAAACTTCTGCACCACGTCCGGAGGCAGCACCGGACGGGCCGCAGCGGCAGGCAATTGGGGAATTTTGCCTGCGGGAGTTGCGGAAGGAATTTCGGCTTGCGGGCCTTTCGCGGTAAGCGTCTTGATCTGGTCGCGAGTCAGGGGCCCACGCAGATAGCTCAAGGCCCAACGCGTCTGAAAGATCAACGGCTGATTCGTGTGCACGTCGTTCATATAGAAGACGCGCTTGCCGAGGCTCGAGAGAATCCGTTCGGTCTTTTGCGTGTCGAAGGCGACGCCCGCTTGCGCACTCGCCCCGCTGAGGCCCTCCATCAGACGCGCCTTATCGCGCTCTGTCTGCAAGCGGCCAATGAACCAGGTGCCGCAGTTCGCCAGCCCCTTGTAATCCAGATCCACCGGGTTCTGCGTCGCTAGCACGACACCGACCCCAAAGGCCCTGGCCTGCTTGAGCAGCGTGAGCAATGGCTTCTTGGTCGGCGGATTGCCAAGCGGCGGAAAGTAGCCGAAGATTTCGTCCATGTAGAGCAGCGCACGCAGGCTCGAAGTCCCTGATTGCGTGCGAACCCATCCGAGCACTTCGTTCAACAGCAGCGCGACAAAGAACATCCGCTCCTGTTCGCTGAGGTGGGCAATCGAGATGACGGAGATCTTCGGCTTGCCCTGCGCGTTGCGCAGCAGCTTGCCGATGTCGAGCCCCTCACCTTCCATCCAGGCCTGGAAGCCAGGGCTGGCGAGCAGATGATTCACCTGCATCGCCAGCGCAAAGCGATCTTTGGCGGGGAAGAAGCTATCGACGTCCAGCACACCGATCTTCTTAAAGGGCGGCTCCTGGATCTGGCTGATGATCGCGGCCAGATCGAGACTCTTGCCATTGGCCCAGTTCGCTTGGAAGATCTGCGCCAGCAGAATGTGTTCGCGACTTTGCAGCGGATCTGCATCGATCCCCAACAGACTCAACACGGCGGTTGCTGCATTGGCCACACGGTCGGTGAACATTTCGCGATCTTCCATCAGCGCCTCAGACGGCGCCTCGAAGCTCTTCAGAATCGAGAGCGGCCGGCCCATGCGGGAGCCTGGAGTGTAGATCGTGAACTCGGCAGCCTCGCCCATGCGGCGAATGCGCTCTCCGTCCTGGTGCCAGTCGGAGAGCCCCTTCCGCCACAGGTCGGCCTGTTGCTTAGCGAAGTCCGGAACGCTGAGTTGCGCCTGGGTGGCCTCGTCCGGATTGACCCAGGGCTCAAAATCCGACGGGAGAAGGTCAGGAAATTGAAGCAGCAGATTCCCGAGGTCTCCCTTGGGATCGATGAGAATCGCGGGGATGCCATCGATGGCGGCTTCTTCCAGAAGCGAAATGCAGAGGCCCGTTTTGCCGCTACCCGTCATGCCGACGCAAACTGCGTGCGTCACCAGATTTTTGGAGTCGTAAAGGACTAGCTTGCCATTGCGCTGCCGCTGATCCAGATCGTATTCTTCACCGAGGTAGAAGACCCCGAGTCCCTCAATGTTGGCCATCGATGACAGTATCTCGTACCTGCCGGCCGATCATCCACCAGGCCATCACAGCGCACAGGTACAGCCCGGACATGATGTACAGAGGCAGGGTCCAGTTGCCGGTGTTCTGGACAACCCAGGCCAGCACCACAGGACTGAGCGCACCGCCCACTTGGCCCGCGGTATTCATCGTCGCCGTCATCACCGCCGAATTTTCCTTGCCGATATCAATACAGAAGGAGAAGGCAGCGCCCAGGCTGAACATGCTCAAGCCGTAGGCAAGGGCGAGCAGGACACCCGAAATGTGCGGGTCTGGAGCAGCAGCGCCGAAGAACATCGCGAGCATCGCAGTGAAGTAAGAAGCGCCCGCAACTCCGGCTCGGCCCCAGGAGAGGCCAAGGCGGCGCGTCACGTAATCGGTTGTCCAGCCACCTGCGAGGTCAGCCGGCACGGCAAACAACATGGGGAGGCCGGCAAAGATGACAACATGCTCCGTGGACATGCCCCGGCCTTCCTTGAGGTAGGTGGGCATCCAGGTCATGACGAAGAAGGTCCCATAGGTATTTGCGAAATGGCTGACGCACAGCCAGATCACACTGGGGTTCTTGAAGACGACCTTCCAGTTGCCATGGGCGTTCACGGCAAGGCCGCGACCGGATTCGATCAACTTTACTTCCTCTGGACTCGTGCCCGCTTTATCGCGTGGCTCGTCACGGAACCAGAGCCACCAGGACAAAGCCCACAACATGCCGAGGATGCCGAATACGACAAACACCATGCGCCATTCCATATAGCGCAACAGCCAGTAGACGATGCCGGGCGTGATTGCTCCGGCCAGATGCGCGCCAGCAAAGAAGACGCCCTGAGTTTTGCCACGTTCTCGTGCCGGGATCCAACGTGAGTAGACACGTCCGACGCTCGGCCAAGCGCCTGCTTCGCCCGCACCAAAGAGGAAGCGAATCACCAACATCGAGATATAGTTCCAGGCGCCGGCAGTCGCAATGGTGAAGAGACTCCACCAGAGAACGATCCGAGTGACCACGCTGCGTGCGCCGATCCGATCGGCCCAGGCGGCAGTAGGAACTTCAAAGACACCATAAGCAACGGAAAACACGAAAAACACCATGCTCATCTGTTGCATCGAAAGCCCAAGATCCTTACGAATCTGAGGGGCTAGTACACCGATAGCAATGCGATCCAGATAGGTAACGCCTGCGAGGAGAACGGTCATCGCAATGACGCGATGACGCATGGCTAGCATTCCTATTTGTCCACCTTTGTGAAGCCCACAGGCACTGCGAATTCACTGGCAGCCACCGCCGCTGTCGAAAACTCGCTCGATTCCGTCGTCATTTCCATCAAGTACTTGCTCCCGGCCGGCCCCATCCCAGCCAGAGCTTTTTCGAGCGCAGCCGCGCCGGCTCCGCCCTGTTTCTTCATCGCTTCCAGTTGCGCTCGCGCCGCCTGCATCTGGGCTTGCATTTGTTTTGACTTCTCATCGTCACCCGACTTCATCCGCAGGATCGTGAGTACAGGCACACCGTTGATCTTTGCCGACTGGCGCTGCACTTCGAGCATCGCCTTCTGCATATTCGCGTTACCGCTCGCCGCGGCGCTACGTTCCGCAATCTTCATTCCAATGGCCTTCAACTCATTGGCGCCAGGGATCTCCGAAGAAACCCACATCTCCATCTCCATGTTCATCGGAACCTGCCCGGTGAGGGTCATATTCAGAATCACTTGCCGGCAATCGTAGGCCCCGATCTTCTTTTTCTGGCCAGTCTCTTTTACATCCACTTTGATGTCCGTGCCAGTCTTCTCAAGCGTGGCGGCAGCCTGCGACAGCGGCACAACGCGATAGGTCTTCTCGGCGGGCCGGATGGTCGTGGTGGTTTGCGCATCGAGATCGGTGATCGTGATGATCGAGCCCGCATCGAGCTTCATTTTGTTGCCCTTGATCAGGTGCTTGGTCACGTTACCGCTGCCCGGACCGCTTTTGATCGTCGACAGGTAGCGAAAGTCGGCGTACGCCACAGAGCATAGGCTGAGGGCCAAGCTGGCAATTGCAATTTTCTTCACTTGGAACTCCTAAATCTCGCCAACAGACCGCTCAATGAGACTGCGCGCCACGGATTGGATGCCGGTGTGTTCCATATAGCTGGTGCTGATATCGAGGAAGGCGGCGAGCAGATCGAGCTTGCCTTCGCTGAACTCAAAGACACCGCGCATCTGATCCAGCACACGATCGAGAGTGATCCCGCGAGCAGCCGCGAACCCACCCACATAGTCATTCATCGCGCTCAGTCCTTGATTGACAAACTGGAAGGTTGCATCGGTGGACGCTCCGCCCGGCAGCAAGCTGTGAATCCGCTGAAAGAGCGCATTGCCCTGCAGATCAGAGGGAGTCCAAGAAGACACCGCATCGATCAACTTCACCCCATAATTCGGACCGAGTGGGATCAAACCATCAAAGACCACGATCCCAGATAGGCGGATGAGATTCTCTTTCTCGTAAGACGAGACAGCACCCATGAAGTCGCGAATCCCATCACCGGGAAACCCATTGGCGTAGCAGAAGGCCACCATCTCAGCGACCAGCTTCAGCCCCAGGTCAACGGTCTGCGCCTTGTCTTCTTTCGGCGTCAGCTTGCTGAGAAAGCTGAGAATGCCCACCTTTTCGCCAAGCATATGCGCCATCGAGGCGAGCCCGATCTTGCCGCCCGCGCTATCGACCATCTGATAAATCGAGACCGCGCGCTGGTAGCCCTGGGAGGGATCGTTGTAGAGAGTCAGCGCACGCGCCCGGATCTGGGCTACGATTGCCGGGTCCTGCTCGCCGGTCACGTAGCGAATCGTGTTGTCAAAGCCGGTGATGTTCTGCCACTCTCCCGGCGCGATGAAGTCGAGTAGCCCAAGCGCCCGCACGGTCATTCCTGAGGTAGGCAGCTTGTCTACCAGAACGTCGATACTGTCACTCATTACTGCAAATCTCCGAGTTTGAATTTGGCAATCCAGGCTTCGCGGTCATTGGCGCGGAAGGATGGATCGAGCGAACGCACCTGCACCTGATAACGTCCCGCCACTAAAATGGCCGTCCCCATGGAACCCACCGCAGCAGCCGGTTGGCCAGCAATCTTCTGTGTTGTGTTGTTGAACTTGTCGCGAGCACTGGGGTTCGCTTGCGTGTCGGAGACGGAGAGTTGCGCGAGCTTTTTGCCGTTCTTCAAAAGATCAGCCTGCGCATAGCCCTCTTTCTCCTGTGTGAACTGCACCTCAAAGCCCTCGGCGGAAGAGGGGAAGAGCTTATTAAACGTCTTGCCCGCCACCGGTTTTGCAGGCGTCGCAACGGCGGGAGCGCTACTGGGAACAGGAGCGTCTTTCGACTTGAAAGCCCAGTAAAGACCGGCAACCAGGATCAGGACCAGCAGGATTTTCTTCATGACTTCGCCAGTAGCGTCCTATTATCCTGTCACAAGCTTGGCGGCTCCGCTGTATACTGAGCATCTGGACCTGAAAGAGATGTTTCCTTCCGAATACCGCCTAGGAGATACGGTTGACGATTTTTGCGTCAAGTGTAAGCGGCTCACGAATCACAACATAGTGTCACTGCGCGATGCGCAGCCAGCAAAGGTGCGGTGCTGCACTTGCTATAGCGATCATGAATATCTCAAAGAGATCGCTCCCCCACCCAAACCGCGGAAGGTGCCCACACCTCCCCCGGCTCCCGATACAGCCACTTAACTCTTGCGTAGTTCCTTTGCGAGTTGACCGACAATCTCGTCGCGATCCGCGCTATTGAGATCTTTCTCCAGACGGCTCAACGCCAGACCAACCACGTCACGATGATGCAGGCGGCTCCCAAACTGTTCGTCGCCGGACAGTTTGAGCCAAATCTCATGTAGCAAATCGAGATCTTCCGGCCAAAGGCGCGGCGGGTGCGGCCCCAGATTGACGAAAACGCTGGAACGGCCTTCCGCAATGATCTCGAGCGAAAACGGATGCCGTGGCTCGTCTAACTTCTCCCAGGCCAAGCCAATGCGTCGCGCGAGTTCTTCGCTGGCCATCTTCGGACTGACGCCAGATACCAGCCGGGAAGCTTTCAGCTTGTTCGCCGTCTGCACCATCGCGTCAAAGGGATCCACTGCGGGAACCACAAGAAGGTCCACCGGCTTGCCTTCTTTCTCTGCCACCTGCACAACGTGCGAAAAAAGTTCCTGCTCGTAGCTGGTGAAGAGTTGTTCGTCGGCAAGATCATGTTCGCCTGTGCCGACAGCAACAGGACGGACCGTCATCACCACGATGTCGTGACGGCGGAGATTCGTTTTCTCGAGCACCTTACGCAAGTGGCCCATCTGCTTCCAACCGCGCACAGCCACCAGCACGCAGCCAGGACGCGCTTCAAGACAATCTGCGGTAACTTCCACCTGATGTTCAAGATTGAACTGCTCCAGCCCCTTCTCCTTACGCTTCTGTTTCTGGCGATTCACATATTCGCTCACGCTGAACAGGATGAACAGAACGATGGTGAACGTGATTCCGTAGACGGTAGCGACTTTCTTCGAGACCAAATTCGCGATCGCAATCAGCAACAGCGAAAAGGTCATCGTCGCAAGTCCGAACGGGATCTCGCGTCCAGCAATGTGGAAGTTGAAGGGGAACTTGTACTCCTGGTCGTGGCGCTGGAAACGCAAGGCCAGCACACCGAGAGCTTTCATAAAGAAGCTCCAGACCACACCGAAGGCATACGCTTCGCCAAGCAGATAGACGTCCCCGCGCGACCCGAGAATGGTGAGCAGTTGCAGGATCGTAATCAGATGAATGATCCGGGCGCTGGTGCCGTACTTCGCATGCGGCTTGCGAAACCACTTCAGAAGTACGCCATCCTCGGCAACTCGATTCAACACGCCGTTGGCCCCAATGATCGAGGTATTGACGGCGCCGCTGAGGATGAGCGTACCGACAATGACAACAAACAGATGGAAGCCGTATTTCAGCAGGGCGTTGCCATCGAGACTCTCCACCATTCCGCCAATCAGATTGTCGTAATAGCGGGGCCGGACCGAATCTGGAATGATCATCACGGCAAGCATCGAGATGAGTCCGGTCGACATCACGGCATAGAAGCAGACAATGTTGCCCGTGATCTTCAGATTTTTCATCTTCGGATAGGCAATTTCGCGATACACCTGGGCGAGAGTCTCAAAACCACTCATCGCCAACAAGCTATGGCCAAAGGCAATCAACAGACCGACGCCCGCAATAGAGGGCCAAAAGGTGCCCTCAAACCAGCCTAGAGATTCCGGGGTGAACCGTAAGTTCTCGAGCGTGGGGGAAGGCGGAAGAGGTGCGCCCCCTCGCACAATCAAGGTGTAGGCGCTCCAGCCGAGCAGCAGCACTACCATCACGGTAGTGATCTGCATAATGCGCAATGCCTTTTGGGAGCTTTCGTGGATTCCCTTCAGGTTGCTGTACCAGAAGTAGAGCGTCACAGCGACACCGAAGCTGGCTGCAAAGGTTGCGGGATCAATGTGATAGGGCTGATGCAGCTTGGCTAAAGTCTCGTTGATGAGATGGCCAAGGTATTGCCCTGCCGATACGGATGAAATGGGTCCAGTAAGGATGTAATCGACAATCAGCGCACTCACACTGATCTTGGCCATCATCGGGCCCATCGCGTCCCGGACCACAACATAGACGCCCCCGCGGACGAACATGCTACAGCTCTCCATGTACACGCTGCGCACGGCAAAGCTGTACAGCATGACCGCAAGGATGAACCAGGGAGCGGTCTTGCCGATGGCCTGCTCCGTGATGCCACCGATGTAGAACATCGTCGAAGCCATATCACTGAGCACGATTGCCGCACCGCGCCAGAAACTGATAAAGGAGAGCGCAACCGTCGTAGCGACGACTACCTTCGTGGTTGTGGAAGCATGACCCGCACTAGAACTGCCGGGATTGGCGGAAGAACCACCGAGAGGGGAACTGGACATAGTTTGCGAAGGCCTAAAAGCAAACGCACTTCTTATTCTAGGCTGAATTGAGTGGACACGAAATCCAAAGCCCGCGAGATTGTTGTGCGCCTTCGCCAAGAAGGCTATGCGGCCTACTGGGTGGGCGGTTGCGTGCGCGATCCGTTGCTTGGCCTCGAGCCTCAGGATTACGACGTCGCGACCTCCGCCCGCCCGCAGCAGGTCATCGAGCTCTTCCCTGGCGCTGACGCGGTGGGCGCCAGCTTCGGAGTGGTGCTGACAGACGGGATCGAGGTGGCCACTTTTCGGTCAGAGGCCGCATACCAGGATGGCCGTCATCCAGACCAGGTGCGCTATGAGACCGATCCGAAGCTCGACGCCGCCCGTCGCGATTTCACCATCAATGCCATCTTCTATGACCCCTTGACAGATGGCTATCTTGATTTCTTCGGCGGCCGCGCCGACATTGAGGCCCACCTCATTCGTGCCGTCGGTGTGGCCGGGGAGCGCTTCCGCGAGGACCACCTGCGGCTGCTTCGCGCCATTCGCTTCGCAACACGCTTCGCCTTTACCGTCGAAGCAGTCACATGGCAGGCCATCCTCCAGAATGCCAGCCAAATTCAACTTATCTCCGCCGAACGCATCCAGGAAGAACTCAATCGGATGTTCACGGGACCGGATCCTGATCGCGCGCTCCTCCTGCTCCGGGAGAGCGGCCTGCTGCGAGCCATTGTGCCGGAGTGCCGGCTGGAACGCTTTCCTGTGCCCCACCCTTCGCTTCCCCTCGCCTGGGCCGCACTGCTGCAAAGCTGTGCCGAACCTCGAAACATTCTGAATGCTTTACGGTTTTCGAATGACAGCAAGAAGACCATCCTCGCGATCCTCGCCAGTCAACCCCGCATTGCGACAGCACGCGATCTGCCAACCGCCGCCTTCAAGAAGCTAATCCGGCAGCCCAATTTCGCCGATCACCTGCGGCTCTATGGCCCCCATGAGATCGAAGATCGCATCGCCAATACCGGCGATCTCTTCCCTGCCCCACTCTTGAACGGCGCAGATCTGCTTGCCCTCGGCCTTCCCGCAGGTCCACGGTTCAAGCACTTGCTCAACGAGCTCGAAGATGCCCAACTCGCGGGCACAGTAACGTCGCGCGAAGAAGCTATTGCCTTTGTCTTAGCGCGCTGGTAATGTCCATCGCGTGAACGCTCAATCCGCCGTCCACTGGAATCACAGCGCCCGTCAGATAGCTCGCACAAGGCAGGCACAGGAAGGTGGCGACACTGGCGATCTCCTCGGGCCGGGCCATGCGGCCTAAGGGCGTCCGCTCGGAGACGACAGCCATCGCGGCCTCACTGTCCTGGATGGTCTGTGTCAATGCCGTAGCCACCCAAGCCGGGGCGACAGTGTTCACCCGAATCCCATCGCTCGCCCACTCCACGGCCAGATAGCGGCCCAGATGAGCCACTGCCGCTTTGCTCATTGCATAGGCAGCGCTCGAACCCACCGACATTGATCCTGCAATACTGCCGATGTTGACGATTGAGGCGCGCCCGCTCGCCTTCAGACGGGGATGCAGAAGACGGGAAAGCTCGAACATGCTCGTTGCATTTGTACTTTGGATCTTCTCGAATTCTTCCAGTGTGTACTCAACCGTGGGCTTCCGGTAATTCATGCCGACGTTGTTCACAAGAATCTCGATACCGTCCCAATCCTGTGGAATCGCTGCCAGTACCGCATCTCTTCCGGCAACCGTCGATACGTCCGCGGCAACATCGATCACCCCCGGCCGCGCCGATGGCAACTCCAATGAGGCACTGACGACGCGCGCGCCCAACGCCGATAACTGCTCAACGATCGCGGCGCCAATGCCACGCGAGCCGCCGCTGACCACCGCGCGGCAATTCTCAAGACTCCAACCCTGTAGGACCTTCACCGCTCTCTAATGTACAAGAATGAAAGGAGTGTCCGTCCGCATTCCAAGTGACATCACGCAAATGCTAGCCTCCTGGTCCAACGGCGATCCGGCAGCATTGCCTCAGTTGGCCGAGGCGCTTTATCAGGACCTGCGCCGCATTGCGATTTCCATTCTGCGCCGGGAAAGCCCGAACATCACGCTGCAAGCCACCTCCCTGGTGCACGAGTTGTATGTCAAGCTCAACACCCAGGACCGCGCCCACTTCGAATCGCGCGGGCATTTTTTTGCCATTGCGGCACGGCTCATGCGGCACATTATTGTCGATCATGCGCGGCATCGCAATGCAGCCAAACGCGGGGGCGGACAGTTGCCGAATGAACTCGCAGACAATCTGGCAACGCCCGAAATGTCCCTCGACTACCTCGCGCTTGACAAAGCGCTGCACGAGCTCCAGGCAATCGACGCACGCAAGGGGCAAGTAGTGGAGCTGAAGTTTTTCCTTGGCTTGTCGATTCCCGAGATCGCTGCCTTCCTCAACATCTCCGATTCCACGGTGGAACGCGAGTGGGCCTTGTCCCGCGCCTGGCTGCGCAAGACGATGCGCGGTCTATAGCTCACGCGCAAAGAACGCCCAGGCATCCTCCTGCATTCCGGCCGAAAAGCGATGGGGCGTCGCATAGATGCGGCACAGTTGCTTCTTCTCGACACCTGCCTTGCGATAAATCGCCCCGATCTTTTCGTGTGCGGCGCGAATTCCCGTTTGCTCAAATAAACGGTCCTGATCACCGGAAATCGTCATCAGCGCACGAGGCGCCACCAGGGCCGCCTGATCGGGCAGATCCATCCTCCGGTAAAGTCCACCCAGGAAGAAGGAATCGCCGACACTCCAACGGACATTCTTCGGAATCTGATACGGCAGGCTGGCAATCCAGTTCGCATTGACGGCCGCTTTGATGCGCGAATCCAAGGCCGCCAGGCTAAAGCTGCGATACCCACCCACCGAATGCCCCACGGCTCCGATCCGCCGCGCGTCCACCTCAGGGCGCGTCACCAGATAGTCGATGGTGCGGCGATCATCCCACAACATCCGCAAAGCCCAAGACCTACCGGCCGTCTGGTAGCTGCGCGCCACGACGTCTTCATTCTCGCTGCTGCGCCGGTTGTAATCCTGAATCGCGCGATCGCTCAAACTCCGTTCCCGATTCTTCAGTTCGGGAGCATCTGCGTCCAATTGCATTCTGCGATCTCCCCAGAAGAAAGCATCGATCGAGATCACAACATAGCCTCTCCGGCACAACTCGCGCGCGATCGCCTTGCCGTCATAGCTGTTCTGGCGAAAGGCTGTCAGATTCGGATGCTCTTGAGGCAGATCCAGCAGCTTCTCTTTGCCCCAAAGATAGTAGCCACCGTGGTCATGGAGCGCGACAACAGCGGGCGCCGGCAACTTCGCGTTCTTGGGAACCAGAAGATAGGCCGGCACGCGAAGCTGCGCCGTCGTATGGAAAGACAACAGTTCCTCGAAGTGATCTCCCCGATCGCGGCGTTCGAGAACTTTCGCGTCCGGAGCCACTTCTAACGGCGGCTCGCCCAAGACTTCACGGACAAGCCATTGCATTTGTTTCTGCCACTCCGGCAGCTTTCGGAACCGTGGTTGCAAGAAAGAATCACGAAAGTCCGGCGCGTTTGCATCCAATCGAATCGCTTCGCAGAGTGTGCCGATATCGCTCCCTTTACATCCAGGAGGTGGTCCAATCTGAGCAGCAAACAGCGCCTTTGCCAATACGCGTCTTGTCATCAATGGAGTTGAGACTAACATGCGGCTTAGGGCTTTGGAGCCGTGCGTTTCTCGATATCCGCAAGCAGTTCCCGCGACTCCCGCACCAGCCGCGACTCCGAAGGAAACAGCTTTTCACGAACTTGATTCGACGCCCGTGCCAACGGCCCAGCCTCGTCAAAATTTCCAACGGTCGCCAAACAACGCGCTACGGAATGCTGCGTTGCCGCCAGTTGCGCCGGGGAGGTCGCGTTCGGCTGGCTCCGGTAGGCAAGCGCTTCACGTAACTTTGCCAAGCCCGCTTCGGTGCGTCCGGAATCGCATTCGATCCGGCCATAGTGATACAGCATGTACGCCACACCTTCGCTGGCCCGCGGCCAGGACCGCAACGCGAGTTGCAACGCTTCATCCGCATCCTGATAAGCCAGGTCCCATTGGTGCAAGCCTCGCCGTTGCGAGGCGCGCGCGATCACAAACGCGGCCAGGTCGGCATGTTGCGACCCGGCCCGCTTGCGAAAAAAGTCGATGGCTTCTGTTTCAATCGCCGCGGCCCGGGCATAATCCCCGGCTTCTGAATAGTGTCCCGCCAGCATATGGATGCAACTCGCCAAAGACAAGGGGGGACGCGCCTGTTGCCGCAAGATCGCAGCGCCTCGCTCCAGAGCATCCCGCCGTTTTTCGGGCTGCTTCAACAAACTGTAAGTGCGGCCCACCACACAGTAGGCACTCCCGACATCCAGATGATTGGCCGGCTTGGCCGCGCGGATGCGCGCAAGAGATTCTTCCCCCAGCACCACTGCTTCCTGAGGGCGGCCCCACTCACTCAGACTCCCGGCAAGCACCAGGCTGAGCTCATCCAGATCATCCTGCACCCGCGGCGCGTGGCGCAGAATCTCGATCGCGGCGCGCATCTCCGTCTCTGCTTCTTTCTGATGAAAGGCCATCGCATGCGCCAGCCCCAACTCTTTGCGTGCGAGCCCAGTCTCGACAGCTCGCTCGCCATACAGACCTCGCGAAATCCGGACAGCATCCGTTGCTTCCCGAATCGCCTTCTCTTGCAGACCAAGACCGCGATAGCTGCTCGCCAGCACTTGCTTTAAGGCAGCTTCGGTTTCTGAAGAACCCGTCCAGCGGGATCGGAGTTGTTCCGACGCATCGTCCAGTACATCGGCAACCTTCAGGTCGGCACCCCGTTCCGGATTCGCCTTTGCCAAAAGGTCAATCACAAAGGAACTCACGGCCTCAGCCTTGGCCCGCTCCCGCACCGCAACTTGGGCCTGCCAGATCGAGACGCCAGCGGCCACCAGCACCGCGAGCAGCGCCAGGCTCGCGGCAAGAACGGCACGGCGATGGCGCATGACAAATTTTCCAACGCGATAGCGCAAGCTGTCTTCATGAGCCAGCACAGGCTCGCCGGCAAGATAACGCCGCAGGTCCACAGCGATTTCGGCGGCGGCTGGATAGCGGTTCTCCGCTTGCGTTTCTTTGGCATGCGACGCAATTTTTTGCAGGTCGCGCGGCGCATTGGAACCAATCAACTCCTGCAGCATCACGCCCAACGAATAGATATCCGAGAGCGTAGAGACCGGCTCGCCACACAACTGCTCCGGGCTGGCATAACGGGGCGTCATCGGCACCACCTGCGTCACGGTATCCATCGAATCCGTATCGAGCAACAACTTCGCAATACCGAAATCGAGCAGCTTCACGATGCCCTCGGCGTTCACCATGACGTTGCCGGGCTTCAGATCCCGATGGATGATCAAGCGCTGGTGCGCATAGTGCACTGCATCGCAGACGCTAGCAAAGAGCCGCAGCTTGGCATCGAGCGGAATATCTTTTGCATAGTCGCTCAATACCTTCCCGTCGATAAATTCCATGACGAGGTATGGTGAGCCTTGCGCGGTCACGCCACCATCCAGAAGCCGCGTGATGTTGGGATGCTCCAAGGCAGCAAGAATCTGCCGCTCCTTCTGAAAACGCCTGGCCAGGCTCGCCCCACCACCACTCATCAACTTGAGTGCCACCTGCTTATGAAACACCTCGTCCGCGCGTTCGGCAAGAAACACGGCCCCCATCCCGCCGCTGCCAATCTTGCGGATCAGCCGGTAGGCGCCAATCCGCTGCCCATCCACCGGCTCGTGCTCCGTCTCAAAGAATGCCGCAACGCCAAACGGATTGTCCAGACCATCCTGCGCCAGATCAGCCTCGAGCAGGAGCTGCACTTCATGAGCAAGTTCCTCATCACTGCCACTTTCGGCCTGCAAATACTGCGGTCGTTCCGTGAGAGGCAGCGCCCTCGCACCGTGAAAAATCGCCTCGACTTTGCGCCAGCGTTCTACGTTCACTGTCCAAGACTCACTAGATTGGCCACTAGCCGAATCGCTCCCGGCACAGCAAAGGGCAACTGGCGGTACCAGGCCATCGAACAATAAACATACTGCCCTTTGCCATGCTTGGCCACAAGCCAGACACCTCGCTGCGGATCCTGGCCCTGATCGTGCATTGCAACCAGCGGCTTCCACTCCGGCGCCCAGCTTGAAAAGAACTTCGACCCACGCTGCTCCACCCAGCCATCGAAGTCTGCGGGGACGATGCGATTCGGGGTCTGGAACACAGGATCGTCCACTGCAAGAATCGTCACTGGCGCATCTTCTTCGCTCGTCTCTTCGGCTCCACGTCCCTGTGTGTAAGGAAAGGGTGCGTAGTTCTGATCGTATTCCTGCGTTTGGTATTGCACGATGAGGGTCCCTCCCTGCTTCACATAATCAAGCAAACGTCCGTTGTGACGCTTCACATCTTCTCGCACCGCATAAGCACGGATGCCAATCCAAATCGAAGAATACGAACTCAGATCGCCGTGCTCCAACTCCGATTCCCCCAGCATCTCGACCTTCACCCCAAGCTGCCGCAGACCTTGCGCGACCTCGTCGCCGCTCCCCATCAAATAGCCCACACGAAGACCCGGCGCCACCTTGACATCCACTTTTCGTAGCAGATGCGTGGCGGGCTCGCTTCGGTAAAGAACACCGATGCCCGGCTGCGTCACTGGCAGGAAGCTGACGGTGTAATCTTGACTACCGATGCGCGCCAGGGCGCGGACTATCGTCTCCGTCTCCCGGGGGGCGCTCAGACGAAAGCGTAACTTCGCTTCCTCGCCTTCTTTGCTGAGGGTGAAGTTCTGATCGGCTGCACCATCCACGTGGACAGTCCCTTGCTGCGGCAACTTCGTCAGATTGCGAATCGTCAAGCCTACCTCGTAGTGACTCTGACCGGAGGGAACAATGCCATAGGCGCTATCGAACTGCATGCTGACGGCTGGGCCAATCACCGGCGCCAGATCTTCCTCAACCCGGTGCTCCGTGCCACGATAGCGGAAGGAAGCCGAGACCCGGATCGTCCAGTCCGGCGCTGTGGGCAACGGCTCATAGCGCGAAGCGCGCGGACTGCTCCTTCGCAACGGGAATGCCCGAAACGGCGCACTGGGCGGCACTTGCAAGGTCCGAACATCTTCCGATGCAGTAGCCCCTGCGACGCGATAGCGGATCTCTTCCACGGGTTCCGCTCCTCTCACATGCAGCTTCAGATTGGTTTGGACCCGCTGCCCAGGCTGTAAGACCGGGCCCGCATCTACCTTCGCTTCCAACTCGATGCCCAGCGCCTGCACGAGTGCATGCGAGATCTCGTTGCGTAACTCCGGCAGGGATGGAGACAATTGCGCCAGCAGGGGCGCACTTCGCTCGGGATGGAGAGCATCGAAATCCCGCAGCAGCTGCGCGAAGCGGGGGTCCCGCGGACGAAGTGGCAAACGGTCCAATAGACTGTCTTCCTGCTCCGGGGTTCCCACCCGCGAACCTTCGAGCTTCAGATAAGACCACACCGGCCCGAGCGGCGCGACGCGCGCATTCATCCCCTGGCTGCGGTGCATCCGGTACCCCTCGCGGCCAATCTGCGCATAGCTGCGGCCGAGCATCGGATCATATTGCCCGGTGTTGATCTTCAACGTAACGGGCTCCCCATCCCGCCAATTACTCGTGTAGAGTTTCTGTACTCCAGGCAGGTCGCGAAACGCCAAGCGCGCCATGCGACCGGCAGTCTGGTGATGGCCATGCCCATCGCGTACGCTGTCATTAAAGCGGCTGATGATGAGATGAGGTCTTACGGCCTTTGCAATCTCCAGTACCTCAGCAAGCAACTCCTCCTCTTTCCATTGCCGCAGAGCTTCCCCGATATTTTTAGAGAAACCGTAGTCGAAGGCTCGTGTGTAGCGAACATCGACACCGTAGTACTGGGCCGCCGCTCGCATCTCCAATGTGCGCAGAGCCCCCAGGGACTCGAAGAAGTCTGCGCTGATCACATTCGCCCCACTTTCGCCTCGCGTCAGAATCAGCATGGTGACGTGAGCCCCCACACCACGGCTGAGATAGGTGAGAAGGGCGGGATCTTCATCATCTGGATGCGCAGTCACATACAGGACGCGTGCTTCTGTGTTCAAACGCTTCAGACTTTGCCAAAGTCCAGCCGCTCCTCGATCCTCCGCTAGCGACTCTGCGCCACAAGCACTCGCGAGGAACAGAAATGCGCAAAGAATAGCCCTCATGTCCTGCCATGTTAACTTTGAATCAGTTTCATGCATATCCCGGACGGAATCCTATCCGCCCCCATCCTGACTGGATTTGGCGTGGCGAGCGCTGTCACCGTTGCCTACTCCGCCAAGCGCGCAGAGGCCAGCACTGGTGCGAATCGCATCCCTCTTCTGGGCGTGCTCGGAGCCTTTGTTTTCGCCGCTCAGATGGTGAATGTTCCTGTCGGTCCGGGTGTGAGTGGCCATCTGCTGGGTGGCGCACTGCTGGCAGCCACCATTGGCCCCTGGGCCGCCACCATCACAATGACTGCGATCCTGCTGGTGCAGTCGCTAGTATTCCAGGACGGCGGCATTCTGGCTCTCGCTTGTAACGTCTTCAACATGGGCGTGCTCGGTGTCTGGGCCGCCTATCTGCCCTACCAATCACTCTTGAAGATGGGAAGGCCAAGAACCGGACTCTTCCTGGGCGCCCTGTTATCCGTACTGCTCTCCGCAGTGCTGGCGCTCGCGCAGGTCTCCTGGTCCAGCGGTGTCATGACACAGAATCTCTGGGTCATCTGTATCGGACTTTTCACC
Source organism: Bryobacter aggregatus MPL3 (assembly GCF_000702445.1). Taxonomy (NCBI): domain Bacteria; kingdom Pseudomonadati; phylum Acidobacteriota; class Terriglobia; order Bryobacterales; family Bryobacteraceae; genus Bryobacter; species Bryobacter aggregatus. Next base: position 3,283,839 of record NZ_JNIF01000003.1, on the reverse strand, counting down.
ATCACCGGCCTGATGGAAGCGGCCATTAGCGTTGCCGCCTGGGAAGCAATTGAACGGCTGGAAGGCCGCCGTGCCGCAGGCGCCCCGATGGGCTCTCGGATCTGGATCCTTGCCGCCAGCATTGTGGTTGCACTTGCCGGAATCTACCTTGCCTCGCAGGCTCCCGACGTACTCGAATACTTCCAGGAACACGGTGGCATTGCCGCGATCGATACCAGTTCGGAATGGCTCCGGAATTCTGCTGCTGGCTTTGCCGCCTTACTGGTGCTCTACGCACTGAGCCTGCTGGTCTCGAAAGTCATTCCGCGCCGGCAGCAGCCCCAGTAGAACGCCATGAAGCTTGACCCGCGCTGCGCACTCGTGTTGCTGCTCGCCTATCTGATTGCCCTTTCCACCATCTCTCCCGGGCACAATCTGTTGCTGCTCATCCTCTGCAGTCTTCCGATGGTGGGCTTGCTCCTTGCCCCTGTGCGCAAGACGGAGCTTCTGGCACAGGCGGCGTATGTTCTTCCTTTTTCCTTTGCCATTGCCGCTGTTGCACTACTCCGTGGGCACACGGCACAAGCGATCTTCTTTCTGCTCCGCAGCTACATTTCCATTCTGAGCGTGTTGATCGTAACGCACCTGCTTTCGACACTCGAACTGCTGCGGGCCATGGAAGCTCTCGGCGCCCCCCGCTTCCTGATCGTGGTTACTGAGTTTCTCATCCGCTATCTCGAGGTGATGCGGCGCGAAGCAGACCTCATGCGGCTGGCCGCTCTCTGCAGAGGAGCCGCCCGAAGCCGGTTGATCGCGTCGGCCAGTCTCGCCATGCTCTTCGTCCGTAGCCTCGAAAGGTCCACCGCCATCCACAATGCAATGCTCGCCCGCGGTTTCAATGGCAGACTCCCTCGCATCCAGCCCATGCTCTGGCAGTCGCGCGACACCGTCGCTCTCCTCCTCGGACTCGTTCTAATCTCAGGCTTGCGGTGGTCGCTATGATCCAGGTTCGCGACTTGTGCTACGAATATGCGGACTCAGGTCCCATCCTGCGCGGCATCCATTTCACGCAGGCTCCTGGTGAAAGTGTCGCCCTGCTGGGTCCGAATGGTTCCGGCAAGACCACCTTCGCGCTCCACCTCAACGGCATCCTGCAGGGGGTTGGTGAGGTTGTCGTTTGTGGCATTCGCGTGGCTCCGGAAACGCTGGAACAGGTGCGCCGCAAGGTTGGCTTTGTTTTCCAATCTTCAGAGAATCAGCTCTTCCTGCCGACCGTCCTGGAAGACGTGATGTTCGGGCTGCTCAACCAAGGAGTCAGTGTCACCGAAGCGCGTCCGAGAGCGGAAGCGATGCTTGAAAGCTTGCATCTGACACCCTATGCCGATCGCAATCCTTTCCATCTCAGCGCTGGGGAGAAACGTCGCGCCGCCTTGGCGGGAGTGCTGCTGATGGAGCCCGAAGTCCTGATCCTCGACGAGCCCACCACCTTCCTCGACCCGCCTGGCATTCGCGAACTCTCCGCCATGTTGCGCAAGCTTGAAATCGCCCAACTCATCATCACGCACGATTCGCGTTTTGCGCTCGAAACCACCACACGCGCCGTCTTCTTTGAAAAAGGTCAGATCGCCGCAGAAGGTTCCACACAGGAAATCATCGATCGCTTCGATTGGCTCTGAGAAGAAGGATCTGCCGGCCCGTCACCGGGTACACCTGATAAGGCCCGAGCAGCCGGCCAATCGTCTCGGGGAGCGGTCCATCGAGAATATCGAAGCCAGCAGCGAATGGCGAGAAGGCCGGCAACACGGTCGCGGTTTTGCTCACCAGAAACGCAGGGATACGGCGGCTCGCGCCCGCATCATCGCGCACCCGAATCGCAGGATGGACATGCCCAATCAGATAGTGCGCGGCCTCAGGCACTTCAAGATCAAGACGGTCCCCATGGATGCCAACCAGATCCTGATGCCACCACTCCTTGCTGATCGTCAGTGGGAGGTGGCCAAAATCACGATCAAATGCGCGATCATGATTGCCCTGCACCACCGCAACCCGTGCTTTGACCATCAGACGCCGGAGAAGCCCTTCGATCCATTCGCGCTCGGCAGGCATGGGCTTGGGAGCATGCACTGTATCGCCCAGAAAGAGCACCTCCTCCGGCTCAAAGGCCGCGACGGCAGCCATCAGACGCTCTTCAATGCCACCATCGGTAACCGGTCCCAACTGGCCGCGCCGCCGCTGCGCCCAGCCATAGCCCAGATGCGCATCGGCAATGAGGAGCGTTCCAGTTGCTTCGAGATAAAGCGCTCCGGTGGCATGTGCAATGCGTCCTGGGCCGATGCTGAGCTTTACTTCCATGTGTCGTAGAGTGCGGACACCACCTCATCGAGCGCCTTGTCCGGATCCTGGGCAATCAAAGTTTCACGATTGAAGGCGGCGAAAAGCGGAATCGCAAATGGGCTGGGACGTTCCAGGTCCACCACTTCCCATGCTGTCGCATGAAGATGTGCTGCTTCCAACGCCGCTGCCTCAGCGTCAAGATCGTCCTCCAGCACTTCGCGCACCGCCTCACGCAAGAGCGGATGATCCGGTTCGTAGCGGCGAAACGTCTGGAAGAGCAGGTTCCCACTCCAACTCGCAGCCCGCCGTTGGGAGAGCGGGAGACTGGAATTGCGCCGCGGCAAAAGCTGCCCCGTCTCGCAAATCGGCCGAAACTTCGCTCCTAATAATTCGGTCTTCGAGAGAGCCGCTACCAGATCTGCCTGAAATCCCTCCGGATGGAATGCCTCGCGCAAACGTTCCAGACTGGGAGCGCGTTTGGCACTAAAGCGGAAGAGAAAAGTGTGGTCGTCAAAGTTCCCGACAATCGACCCGAAGTTTTCACCAAGTCGATGGCTGACCGTCCAGATCAGACTCCGGTTCACACTCCGTCCTGCGACCGAGTGAAAGAGATAAAGCACCGATCGGCCGTCCGGCACCCGTTCCAGCGAGATCGGATCGTCAATCGGCAAAGGAGAGGCATGATACTGCCGCTCCACATAAGCGGCCACGCGCTGCGCGATCTCGAGACTCGTGCCCCAATCCTTCTGCAACAGCTTGGCGCAAGCAGCCATACCGCCACTCTCGTAAGCCTTGCGCAGAGCACGGCGCAAGACCAATTCCTCCTGCGCCAAGCGCGCCGTGAGACTCATCTTCCCCCCCAGCCAACGCGGCGTTTGCACCCGCTCTCCTTGCGCCGGAGCCACCACGGCAACATTCGCATGAAAGCTTTTGACCACCACGCTCTGGCCGGCAATCACAAAGCCCTCGCCTGGTTGCAGAGTAGCCAGAAAGCCCTCTTCCACGTCCCCCAAACGGCGTTGTTTCTGCGTCACCACGCGAACCGAGTAATCATCGCTGATGGTTCCGATGTTCTGGTAGTAGGTACGGGCAACCTTGCGGGAAGCGACCTGAAACTTGCCACGCGTGACAATCAGCTTTCCATAGTCCCCGGAACTGCCCAGCACCTTGCCTCCACCAGCCAGATAAGTCAGCACAGCATCGAAATCAGATCGCGCCAACTCGCGATAAGGTCCAGCCCGGCGCAGCAAAGCGAAGGCTTCCTCGCAATCCCATGGCCGCTCGACGCCCAGCCCCAACAAGGCCTGCGCCAGAACATCGAGCGGAGCACGAGGGGGCCGGAGTGGGTCCAGTCTGCCGGCTTTTACCGCGGAACGGATCGCGATGCATTCGAGAATATCCGGCAGACTCAAGGGAACCAGGGCACCGGCGGCGACGCCTCCCACACGATGGCCGCCACGTCCCAGCCGTTGCACCGCTCGACTGACACCCCTTGGCGCGCCAATCAGCAACACCTGATCTACGCCCGAAAAATCGACGCCCATCTCGAGGCTGGTAGAACACACCACGGCGCGCAGTGTTCCCTCCGAGAGCTGATCCTCCACCCAAAGCCTTCTCTCTCGATCGAGGGAAGCATGGTGGACTTCAATCTCATCGTCCAACTCCGGCAACAGCACCTTCAACGCCAAACCCAAGCGCTCGGCTGCACTCCGCGTTGCGGTAAAGATCAAAGAACAGTTCGCCTGCAAAACCAGATCGGCAACCACATGCGCAATGCGATACGGGTTAAAGCCACCTGCTGGAAGATGAGTATCCGCCGGAATCGGAGCGATCTCCAGACGATACACCTTCTTCGTATTTGCGGCCACAACGGCGCAAGGCCGGTCGCCAGCCAATAGATTTACAACAGCCTCTACGGGAGCAGCCGTTGCACTCAGACCAATGCGCTGCAGCGGAAGATCCCGTTTCGCCTCCAGCCGCTCCAAAGTGATCGCAAGCAACGCCCCCCGCTTCGATTCGCAAAAGCTATGAATCTCATCGACAACAACACAGCAGCAGCGTCGAAACCCATCACGCCACTGCGTCTGGCTCATCAGAGAACTCAAACTTTCGGGAGTCGTCAGCAGCAGATGCGGCTTGTTCCGGGCCATCCGTTGCCGGTCGTGCAAGGAGGTGTCGCCCGTACGAGTCTCGAGACGGATCTGTTGCGAAGCAGGAAGACTTGCATTCAATGCCGCCAACGGCCCTCGTAGGTTCCGTTCGATGTCGCGATTCAAACTGCGTAAAGGCGACACATACACGACATGCGTCGCGTTCTCGAGCTGATCCTGTGCGGCCAGTTCCCCGAGAGTGGACAACGCACTCAGAAAGGCGGCCAACGTCTTACCGCTCCCCGTAGGCGCCAGAATCAGCGTATTCTCTCCTGCCAGCGTATGGGGCAAAGCAAGTTTTTGCACTTCACTGAACTCGGGAAAACGGTCAAAGAACCAATGCTCCAGACTCGGAATGAGCTTAGCCCGTAAGTGAGCGCTCATACAGCTCCTTCACTCGTTCCAGAGTGTCGATCTCAGCCAAGGGCTTATCCTGGCGCCACCGCAAGATGCGTGGAAATCGGAGCGCATACCCGCTCTTATGCCTCGGGCTTTTCTGAATGCCATCAAACGCCACTTCCAGAATCACCCGCGGCTCCACCAGCAGCACCCGGCTAAAACGCTCTTTCACAATCGAGCGGAAGAGCTTGGTCAGTTCCCGAATCTCCTCGTCGGTCAAGCCGGAATAAGCCTTGCCTACATTCAAGTAGCGATCCCCGTCGCGCACCGCGAAGGTGTAATCGCTCAACATCGTCGCGCGCCGTCCATTGCCCTGCTCGGCTGCCGTGACAACGACATCGAGAGTGGCATAAGGCCGCTTCACCTTGTACCAGTTTGCACTCCGCTTTGCCGCCTCATACAAACTGCCTTCCCGCTTCAGCAGCAAGCCTTCATTGCCATCGGCACGAGCCTTGAGGAAGCTCTGCTCGACATCTTCGAGAGACCTGAGACGCCGTTGCGGCGAGAGCATCAGCGGAGCGGGTAAACCCGTCAAGAGATCTTCCAACTTCCGGCGGCGTACTTCAATCGGCTGATCGAGCAGAAGCTCGCGATCGCGATAGATCAGGTCATAACCAATGAACCAGACAGGAATCTCGGCAAGCATCGCCTCAGTCACTTTCTTTCGTGCGATGCGCTGCTGCATGACCGTAAAGTTCAAAGCCCGGCCGTTCCGCCAGGCCAGCAGTTCTCCATCGACAATGCCGCTCCCACCCAGGTGGGCAAAGGCCAGCGCAATTTCCGGAAAGGCGGCAGTCGTATCCTCCAACCCGCGCGTGAAAATGTGCACGCGCCCCTGCTCGAAATGCACCTGACTGCGAATGCCGTCGTACTTATCTTCGACATACCAACTCGTTGGCTCAGGCAAATCATGAATCTCATCCAAGGGCCGCGCCAACATGAACTCCATCGGATGAAAAAGCCTCGCCTCCAGCGTCGCTAGATCTCCGTGCCGGGCCACCAAAGCAACTTTCGCAAGATCCCCGGTACGATTATTCGCGTCACGCACCGCAGCAAGACTCACACCGTTCGCCTGAGCCACCGCTTCCTCCACCATCTTTGCCTGCAACCCAATGCGGAAGTTTCCGGTGATCACCTTCAGGAAATATTTCACCGTCAGCGGCTTCATGCGCGCGAGGGCAGCCCGCAGTTCGTTCACCTTCTCCGCAGATTTCCGGCTGCTGGCCAGGCGCGTATAGATCACCTCTGCCTCGGCCAGCGACAACGGTTCTTCCTTGGTCTTTCCGTACAACAGCAGACTGATCGTCTCACTGGTATCGCCAACCGCACGATGGCAGACCCGAAAGAGCTCAAGGTCGATGTTCGCAACGGCAAGCGCAGCCTCACGCAACAGACTGCCGCCAATGCTGAGCTTCCTCCCCCCAGCCAGAAACAGTGTGGCGCGGCCCAGATCCTCATCGTCCAACTCGCGCAACCAGGTGGCCAATGCATTCACCTTGCGGTTGCGGCTCGATGTATTGGCCACCCGGTCCAGGACCTCCGCCATCCGGTCCATCATTCCTGAGTCTCCTCAATGATGTCCTTTCGAGCCCGCGCATCGAGCCCCTTGTCCCGCAGCAAGCGCGCGAACACGTCGGTGAATCCATGCACCACATCCACTCTTGGCGCACCACTCTGCTCCACCAGTTCCATCAGTTCCTCGAAACCACCATGGTCGCTGTAAGGGATGAGCCTCTCTGCCCCAGAACTCGTACGCGAGCTATCCACACGCGCCCAACCGGAAACATAAGCAACACGGACATTCTTGCCGCTTGCCTCCAAGGTCCGCCGCATCCCCGGAGTCACCACCAACGCCTTGCCGGATAGGACTCCCGCAGAGTATCGCTCCCAGCCTGGGAATTGATAGCCCTGCTCTTCGTAGATCGGAATGTAGTTTGCGATCGCACCATGCACTGCCGTCGGAATCCCAGCGGTGGTGAGCGCATGCGCCACTTCCTGGCCACGGCCAAGAGGATAGCCGAGAAAGACAGGAGTCGCTCCGTCTTCGAGGCACTCGCGAGCAAAGCTCACTATCGCATGGCTGGCCTCCTGGCGATCGAGGAAGTGATAAATCGGGAGTCCAAAGGTACTCTCGACAATCAGATGGTCGCAGGCCACAGCGGCCGTCTCCACTCCGCACAGTGGCTTTCGGAACTTGATATCGCCCGTGTAAACCAGCCGTTCGTCCTGGTACTCGACCAACAATTGCGCCGCCCCCAAAATATGCGCGGCCGGGTAACAGGTGAGCCGGGCTCCATTCCAATCCCTGGATTCTCCATAAGAGAGCGGCTCGAGCGACTGCGGGATTTCCGCGTCGGCAGGCCACCGCATCCGGTAAATTTCGAGCGTAACCGGCGTACCGATGGCGGTGGACGCGTAATACCGCGCATGATCGCTGTGGGCATGGGAAAGCCACGCCGCCGGCTTCGAGACTTGCGGATCCAACCAAAGATCAATCTCCGGGAGGAAGATGCCATCCGGGCTATATTGGACATTCATCTCAAAGCCAGAAAGGGTTGTGCGGCACAACCGGAGTCAAAGAATAGAAGATGGCCGGAGGAGGGTTTGCGTTTCGAGGCGGGGCCGGACGCATTTTCCTCTCCTATGATGAGATCCTAAAGTTATACCCGCAATCGGCGGCAGAGCAAGCTTCGGTTCGCCGGGCTTGTCGCACTCTCGCCGGACGAAACATCTCACAACTGATGACAGGCACGATCCCCTTCCTTACCATTTCCGGAGTTCCAGTTCGGCTTCACTTCACATTTTTGATGTTGGCCGGGCTTCTTGCGTTTGAAGACAGAAATGATTTCTTCGCAGAATCGCTTGTCATCATGGCGCTCTTTACCTGTGTGTTTTTGCATGAGCTTAGCCATGCATTGATGGCGCGTCACTTCGGAATTGGAACCCTCGACGTCGTCATGTATCTCACCGGCGGAATCGCCAGGCTCGAACGCCTCCCAACGCCGAAGGAAGGGATTTATATCGCCGCGGCGGGACCGGCAACGAATTTTATCATCGCGGGCTTTCTCTGGTATCTCCAGCACTATGTCGGTACCAATGCGTTAATGCACGAGATCGCAGTGGCCAATCTTTGGCTTGGCGCTTTCAATCTCTTACCGGCATATCCCATGGATGGCGGACGAATATTCCGGTCTCTTCTCGACTGGAAAGTACCAGAAGAGCAAGCCATTACTATGGCGAATTGGGTTGGGCGTGGACTTGCATTTATTCTCGCGGGCCTGGGTCTCGCATTCGGCGAATGGCTCCTTGTCTTTGTCGCCTTTTTTGTCTTCACCGGCGCCCAGCAGGAGTTTTACGCCCGGAAGAGTAACAGTTTGATGAAAGGAGCCTCTGTAAAGGAGGCGATGCTTCGTAATTTCATTACACTCCACCATGGCACCTCCATTCGCGAGGCAGCAGAACAACTGCTCGATACGTCGCAACAGGATTTCCCCGTGACCCATGGGGATCAGGTTGTGGGCCTGTTAAGTCGCGACGGTCTGATCCAGGCTCTTGCGACAGAAGGTCCCGACACTTATGTCGCGGGCGCCATGCAACGCGACTTCTTGAGGCTCGCACCGGAGGATAGCCTGGAGGACAGTCTCAACCTTCTTTCCGACAAGGGATACACGGCTCTGGTGATGGCGGACGATCTGCTTTTGGGGATGGTTACAAAAGAGAACTTGAATGAGTTTCTGGTTTTGCGCAACTTTGGGCTACGCCGAGGTGAGGCATGATCGCCATTGTCGGCGCGGGCCTCGCCGGACTGGCCTGTGGCTTAGAACTGGCAAGACACAAGATCCCGTTTGTCATCCATGAAGCCTCCGACGGCCCGGGAGGCCGCGTACGCACAGACCATGTCGATGGTTTTCTGCTCGACCGGGGCTTCCAGGTGTATTTTACGGCTTACCCTGAGGGCCAACGCGTACTCGACTACGAGACCTTGGACTTCGGAAAATTTGCACCCGGAGCCTTAGTCCGCCTCAACGGCAAATTCCATAAAGTCATGGACCCATGGCGAGAGACCTTCGCCGCGCTGAATGGAATTTTCAATCCGGTTGGAACCTTCAGCGACAAATTGCGCGTCGGACGCCTGCGCCGCTCCACGCTTTCAGGATCCCCAGACGACTTACTGGACCGCTCCGAATCCACCTCGATGAAGGCGCTGCTGGATTTCGGCTTCTCAAAGCCCATGATCGAGCGCTTCTTCCGGCCTTTGTTTGGCTGCATCATGCTCGATACACAATTGCGAGTCAGCTCCCGCATGCTCGAGTATATGTTCCGCATGATGGCAACCGGAGACACCGTGCTGCCGGCAGGAGGGATGGGTGCGATCCCGGCCCAACTCGCGGCGAATCTCCCGCCCGCCTCGATTCGCTACAACTCGAAGGTGGCTGCGGTTGCGGCGCGCAAACTGACGCTCGAGAGCGGCGAGACGGTCAACGCCGACGCGGTTGTCGTGGCGACAGAGGGACCGGAAGCGGCCCGCCTGCTTCCCCTGGTGCCGCCAATGCAAAGCCGCAAAATGATGACGCTCTACTTCAAGATCGAAGGAGAAGCGCCCATCACCGAACCGCTCATCACCCTGAACGGGAATCTGGAGTGGCCCATCCAGAGCCTCTGCATCCCAAGCGTTGTCAATCGCAGCTACGCGCCGGCCGGCTGTCATCTGCTCAGCGTTTCGATCTTAGGCGAGCCGAAGCAAGACCAGAGCCATATTCTGGCCATTGCACGCACCCAGATGTCCCGCTGGTTTGGACATGAAGCGAAGACTTGGGAGCTGTTGCGCATTTATCAGTTGCAACACGGACATCCGATTCTGAATCCCTCCACCATCGAAGAAAAACCGGTACGGCTTGAAAATGGCGTTTACATCTGCGGGGATCACCGGTACTTTCCAAGTATGCAAGCAGCGCTCATCAATGGGCGGCATGCGGCGGAGGCAGTGGTGAGGGATGGAAAGTAAGCATCGCGTTCTGATCGTTGGCGGCGGATTCGGCGGATTGCACACCGGCAAAGCCCTCAATCGAAGTGATATCGCAGTGACCTTGGTGGACCGGCGGAATTATCATTTGTTCCAGCCTTTGCTCTACCAGGTTGCCACCGGTGGACTGTCTCCAGGCGAAATCGCTGCCCCTCTTCGCGCCATCTTTGAGAAGCAAAAGAGCCTTCGTGTCGTGATGGCCCATGTGACCGGCTTTGATCTCGAGCGCAAGATCGCCTTATCGGAGATGGGGGATTTGCCCTACGACACGCTAGTGCTCGCTGCGGGAGCCAGAACCAGTTACTTCGGAAACGATGCCTGGTCCACAATCTCGCCCGGCCTGAAGAATATTGAAGATGCCACAAAACTCCGGGCCCGCCTGCTCAACGCCTTTGAGGAAGCAGAGAAGGAAGCCGATCCGGAGAAGCGCAAGGCATTCCTGACCTTCCTGATTGTTGGGGGTGGCCCAACCGGTGTCGAACTGGCCGGGGCCCTCAGTGAAATTGCGAACGACACCCTTCGCAATGACTTCCGGAGTTTTGATCCGGAAGATGCCCAGATCATCATCCTCGATGCGGGTCCCAGGATTCTGAGTACTTTCTCAGAGAAACTCTCTGCCTCCGCCGAGCAGCAACTGATCGAATTGAATGTGCACTGCCGGAATAGCGTGAAAGTCCTCGATGTGACGGCGGAGGGCGCCACCGTGATGGCGAATGGCAAGCAGGAGTTCATCCCCTCGAAAACGGTCGTGTGGGCAGCGGGTGTTACCGGCTCACCGCTCGCCGGAGCACTGGCCCAGGCGGCCAGCATCGAGCTGGTTCGCGGCGGGAAAATCGAAGTGGAGGCGGATTGCTCGGTTCCCGGATACCCGGACGTCTTTGTCATCGGCGATCTGGCTCACTTCCAACATGGCGGACTCGCCCATCCGCTGCCTGGCGTTGCCCAGGTGGCCATGCAGATGGGCAACTATGTCGGGGATCTGATCGGAAAGCGGCTCGACGGCAAAACGAAGCCACCACCCTTTGTCTACTGGGACAAGGGCAACATGGCGGTGATTGGACGGAGACGGGCCGTTGCCCAGATCGGAAAATTCGAGATCAGCGGCTACTTCGCCTGGCTGATCTGGGTATTTATCCATATCCTCTATCTCGTGAACTTCCAGTCCCGCGTAATTGTCGCCATCCGTTGGGGCTTCGACTATTTCAGCTTCAATCGCGGAGCAAGATTGATCACTCGCTCGGATCCACCACCGACAGAATTTTAACGGAACGCTTCTTGTTGCTGACGACAATCTGACAATTGTGTTTGTGCTTGCCATTGAGCTCGACGGCAAGCGGTTTCGATGCCGGATAGTCGAAAGTCAGCACATCCCCAGTCTTGAGGTTCAACAAATCGGTCATCGCCAGATTTGGCCCCCGCAGACGGGCATCCAGCTCGATTTTTGAGTTCCGGACCCGATCGTAAACCCGCAACATCTCTTCTTCCGTCGCCTCGGTCTTCCGGATCGTCCACTGCTCGGCAAATTTATGGCTGAGCATTTTGATGATGATGGATGGGATCCCGATGTTCATCATCCCGCTCACCTCTCCGATGCGAATCTCAATACTCACGGCCACAATCGCTTCATTCGGCGCCAGAATCTGCATCAACTGCGGTTCTGTCTCATAGCCATCGATCGCAAAGTCAATCGCGGCAATGCCCTTCCAGGCCTCCTTCAGATCCCGGAGCATCAGCTTAAAGATGCTCTCGAGGATGGCCTGCTCAATTTCGGTGACCTCACGCTCCACCCGCTTCGTACTGATCTGCGAGCCCCCGAGAAGCATCTCGAGCATCGGGAAGATCATGGTCGGGTTCAGCTCCAGCAGGCAACTGCTATCAAAGGGCCGGGCCCGAATTGTCGCCACCACCGTTGGAGAGGGGAGAACTTGTTGGAACTCCGTAAAGGACAACTGCTCAACGCTCACCAGGTTCACCACCACATATGCGCGTAGATAGGCCGACAAGCTGCTGGCCAGAGAGCGGGAGAATGCTTCATGCAGCACATAGATGGAACGCAGTTGGTCCTTCGCAATGCGATCCGGCCGCCGGAAGTTGTAGGGCTGCGCCCGGCGGGAGAGTTCCGCTCGACGAGCATTCGCGCTCGTCTGCTGGAACATGTTATCGATTTCATTTTGAGTGAGGACACGAGCAGACATCTGGACATTGATCGGAAGATGCGATCGGCGGCACGAGTAGGCCAGCCGCTAAACTGGGGTTAGTTTGAAGAGTTTCTTTGTACAGAATTTTGGATGCCGGGCATCCCAGGCTGATGGTGCCGCACTGGAGGCGAGTCTTGCCGAAACGGGGCTCTCCGCAGCCCAGGCGGCCGACGTGGCAGGGCTCGTAGTGCTCAATACCTGTACCGTCACCGCCAACGCCGACCTCGACCTCCGGCAGGCCGTGCGACGGGTGAGGCGCGAGAATCCAGCAGCGAAAATCCTCGTCACCGGGTGCTATGCCCAACGCTCTCCCGCAGAAATTGCGGCTCTCGAAGGGGTCCACTGGGTGGTCGGCAACTCACACAAGGCCCAGATCGCCGAGATTGTGAGTTCTACCCCCTACCATGCGGAGATCCATGTCGGCGACATCTCCGCGCAAAGTGAGTTCTTCTCAGGACCTGCGGCAGATCGCGCGCGGCCCAATTTGAAGATCCAGGACGGCTGCAACAACCGCTGTTCCTTCTGCATTATTCCCAGCGTCCGGGGGAAGTCGCGATCAGCGGATGCAAACTGGGTGATCGCGGAAACGAAGCGGCTGGCCGAGGCGGGCTACCCTGAAATTGTACTCACGGGAATCAATTTGGGACGTTGGGGACGGGAACGTGGCGAAGGCCGGCTCTTGCCGGACCTGTTGCAGAGAATGCTCGACGATACGGGAATCCGGCTGATCCGGCTCTCGAGTGTCGAGCCGATGGACTTCTCCCCACGCCTGCTCGAACTGATGGCCGGAAGCGACCGGATTGCGAAACACGTTCATGCCCCACTGCAAAGCGGCAGCGACACCGTCCTGCGGCGCATGTATCGCAAGTACCGGCCCAAGCACTATGAAGAACGCTTGCGCATCGCGCGGCAACTGATGCCCGATGCCGCCATCGGAGCCGACGTGATGGTCGGCTTTCCCGGGGAGACCGAAGAGGAGTTTCGCGAAAGCGCAGCATTCATCGAACGGATGCCCTTCACCTATCTGCACGTCTTCACCTACTCCGAGCGGCCAGGAACCGAGGCCACCGGAATGGGGGGCATGGTGCCCATGGAACAGAGGCGAGAACGGAACCGGGTGCTCCAGGAGATCAGCGAACGCAAAGGAATGGAATTCCGGCGCCGGCTGGTGGGAAAGCGTTTTCCAGCCGTGGCGCTCAACAACGGCACAACCGCACTCACTACAAATTATGTACGGGTGGACCTGGCCCGTCCGCGGCCTCCGAAGCAATGGATGGAAGTGGAATTAGGCGCGCTCAGTGAGCGAGGCATGCAAGAAGCGAATGCCTTCCTCGTGCTGGCCTAAACTTCGCGGCGATTCTCCAGGCTCTTGAGCATCGTCACTTCGTCAGCAAAGTCCAGGTCGGAACCCACCGGAATCCCCATCGCAATCCGGGTGACCTTCAGCCCCAGCGGCTTCAACAGCCGGCCGAGATAGGCGGCCGTGGCTTCGCCTTCCACAGTTGGGTTCGTTGCGAGAATAATCTCCTTTGTTTCCCCACTGCCTAAGCGCTCGAGAAGACCCTTGATCTTCAACTGCTCTGGCCCAATCCCGCGCAAGGGCGAGATGGCGCCGTGCAGGACATGATACAAACCATCGAAGCTGCGCGTAGTCTCAATCGGGACAATGCTGTGCGGGTCTTCTACCACGCAGATCGTCTCGCGATTGCGCCGCGGGTCTGCACAGAAGTTGCAGAGTTTGGCAGAACTGATGTTGTTGCAAACTTCGCAAAGAGCCAGATTGTCTTTGACATCGAGCAGCGCCTGACTCAAGCGAAGTGCCGCTTCGCGGTCGGCACGCATCACATGAAAAGCCAGGCGTTGGGCTGACTTCTGGCCAATGCCAGGAAGACGGCGGAACTCAGAGATGAGACGTTCGAGCGGTTCGGCGAAATCGGCCATTTAGAACATGCCAGGCGGCAAGCCCATGCCACCGAGCATGGAGCTGGTTTTTTTGCTGGTCTCGTCGTCAATCTTCTTGGCCGCTTCGTTAAAGGCAGCCATCACCATATCCTGCAGCATTTCCGCATCACCGGCTGCTTCCGGATCGATTTTCACTTCAAGGCAGCGCTTCTGGCCGTCCATCTTGACTGTGACCATGCCGCCGCCAGCGGAGGCTTCGACGCGAATCGCGGCGATATCCTGTTGGAGACGCTCCTGCATCACCTGGGCCTGCTTCATCATGGCCTGCATGTTACCGGGTAGTTTCATCGATCAATCCTGATGTGACAAGTCTCGCACGAGGCGGACTTTGGAATCCTTGAAAGTATCAAGGTAGCGTTGGACTTCGGGGTTGGAGAGGGCACGCTGCCGCGTGACTTCATCATCCTCGGCCAACTTGGGCGCGGGTTTTTCTTCAACAATCGAGTTGTCGAGAATCACTTCAATCTTCGCCAGGCGTCCCAAAACCGCTTGCAGTGCCGCACCGATATCGCGCGATTGCAAGGGCCGGACAAACTCGCGGGGCGCCAGAAAACGAACGCCAGCCGGGGTCTCTTCCACACGCGCGTTCTGCACCGCGTCGGCAGAGAATTTTTTCTTCTGATCGGTCAAATGAGCAACCAGCCGCTCTTTGAGCGAAGCATCGTCGGCCACCGCAGGTTTTGGAGGCGGCGGCGGGGCAACCGGTGGAGCCACCACCGCTCGAGCAGGTGCAGCAGCAACCGGCGGCGGAGCAACAACGTCAGCAGCCTCTGGAATCACGCGGAGATTCGCCCGTGGCCGTGGAGTGGAAGAGGCCGCCGAGAGCGCAATTGGCTTCGTTTGTGGCAAACTCGCCAATACTTCTTCAATCGCCACCAGCTTGCCTGACTGCACCAGACGGACCAGACCCAGTTCCAGATGGAGACGAGGTTGGAGCGAATGCTGCAGATCGCGGAAGAGATCGAGACTCAGTTGGAGATAGCGCGTGAGATCAAATTCCGAGAACTTCGCAGCAGTCTCAACAAAACGCTTGATCTCCGCTGGAGAGGCCGCAATCAGCCGCGTGTTTCCATTCGTCACCTTGGCGACCAGAAGATTCCGGAAGAAGCGAGCCAATTCCCGGCAGAAATGCTGGAGACTGTGCCCGGAGCGCTCGAGCTCCATCACGATCTCAATCATGCGGGCGGCGTCCTGCTTCTCCAGAGCCAGCGCCACTTCGCCCAGCGAATCAAGGCCAAAAATGCCTAAGAGTTCGCGTACTTCCTTCGCATGCAGTTCGGTGCCGCAGCAGGCAATCGCCTGATCGAGAGCGGACAGCGAATCGCGCACACTGCCTTCGCCGGTTTGCGCCAGGACAGCCAGGGCTTCGTCATCGGCAACAATGCCTTCCGATTTGCAGATGAAGCGCATTCGCTCCATCACTTCATTGAATTCGACTGACCGGAAGCTGAACTGCTGGCAACGCGAGGCAATCGTCGTGGGAATCTTATGCGTCTCTGTCGTGCAGAGGATGAAGACAGCCCATTCGGGTGGTTCCTCGAGCGTCTTCAGCAGCGCATTGAAGGCTTCCGTCGTGATCTGGTGCGCCTCGTCAATGATGAAAACCTTATAGCGGTCGCGCGACGGGCGGAAGCGGACGTTCTCACGAAGCTCGCGCATCTCGTTGATGCCGCGATTGGAGGCGGCGTCGATTTCGATGACGTCAATCGCGTTGCCCTGAACCACTTCGATGCAAGAAGAACATTTGCCGCATGGATTTGCTGTCGGGCCGTCCACACAGTTCAGACAGCGCGCCATAATACGAGCGACAGTGGTCTTTCCAGTGCCGCGCTGGCCGGCAAAGATGTAGCCGTGGGCAATGCGCCGCTGGGTGATTGCGTTATCCAGCGTCGTTTTGACGTGTTCCTGACCGATAAGCTCGTCAAAGTCGCTGGGGCGGTATTTGCGGGCGATGACCTGGTAGGACATAGGAGGGAAAACAGAATAGCCAGACCCCGGGTGATCCGCGGCACACAGGCTAAACCACTACCGTTGCTTCCTTCCGGACCTGGCGGGGTTTGCAGTCGCCCGTTGCACGGAGCCCGGAGCCTGGCAAGCACCTAGTTTACCATCGGAATACACGGGCATAGTATTCTTGGAACATAAGAAGGAATCTTAATGAAAGAACTAACACGGGGTGTGCTTCGTTTTGAGACTGAGATCTACCCAAAACGAAAAGAGTTTTTTGACAAGCTAATCGCTCGGCAGTTTCCTCGAGCGCTGTTTATTACCTGTTCGGATTCCCGTGTCGTGCCAAACGACATGACCGATTCGGATGCAGGAGATCTGTTCACCATCCGGAATGCAGGGAACATCATCCCGCCTTACGGAGAACTGATGGGAGGCGTTTCGGCCACCATTGAGTACGCGGTGATGGCCCTCGGGGTAAAAAACATCATTGTTTGCGGACACACGCATTGCGGTGCCATGGATGCGGTCTTGCATCCCGAAAAGGTCACGAGCATGCCGATCGTGAAAGTATGGCTCAACCATGCTGAGAGTGCACGGCGCGTGACCGCGGGATATAAAGACCTCACCGAGGAACAGAAAGCGAGAACCATGGTGGAGGAGAACGTCCTCGCACAACTGGAACACCTGCGCACGCACCCGAGTGTCGCAGCCGCATTATCAACGGGTGATATGAATTTGTTTGGGTGGGTCTTTGAAATTGAGAACGGGCATGTTCTTTCGTACGATGCCGACCAGGGTGCATTTGTCCCATTGTCGGAAGAGCACATTCCGAACGCCACGCCACGGCGCCGTCGGAGGATCCTGTGAGCAGAGTTCTCGTTCCACCGACTTTTGGAAAAGATTTTTTAGCTAGCTTTGTTGTATTTCTAGTCGCCTTGCCACTCTGTTTGGGAGTGGCCATCGCATCCGGGGTGCCTCCGGCGATGGGACTGATTACGGGGATTTTGGGTGGCTTGGTTGTGGGTTCGATTGCCGGTTCTCCACTGCAGGTGAGTGGTCCGGCTGCGGGCTTGGTGGTGTTGGTATTTCAGTTGATCCAGGAACACGGATTGGCTGCTCTGGGGATGATCCTGATGATGGCGGGCGTTCTGCAAGTGGGCGCCGGACTTCTGCGGACAGGACAGTGGTTTCGTGCAATCTCACCGGCCGTCGTATACGGCATGCTTGCCGGCATCGGTGTCCTGATCATGGTCGGGCAGTTTCATGTGGTGGTGGACGATTCGCCCAAGGGAAGCGGTATCCAGAACCTGCTTTCGATTCCTTCGGCCATCTTCGATGGCATCTTTCCAATCAATGGCAGTGTTCACGAGACGGCCGCATTGATTGGACTCCTCACCATCGTCGTCATGTTGGGGTGGAATCGTTTCCGGCCCGCCGGACTGCATTTTCTGCCAGGTCCTCTGGTAGGACTGCTTGCAGCCGCCGGAGCGAGCTACTTCCTGAAGCTCGAGATCCGGCATGTTGCGATCCCGGATAACCTGATTGAAAATCTCAAGCTGCCCAACTCCGAAACCCTGGCGGGCATTGGGAACTGGAGGTATTGGGCAGAAGCTGCCGCTCTCGCCTTTATTGCCAGCGCCGAAACACTCCTCAGTGCAGCGGCAGTGGACAAGATGGTGGCGGCAAGCGGAAGGCGGAATCTGCGGACCAATTACGACCGGGAACTCATGGCCCAGGGTGCGGGCAACTTCCTTTGCGGCGTGCTTGGTTCCGTCCCCATGACAGGCGTGATTGTACGCTCCAGCGCCAATGTCCAGGCTGGCGCACAGACGCGCTGGTCTTCGGTGATGCACGGTGGCTGGCTATTGGCTACTGTGATGCTGGTGCCACACTGGCTTGAGCGGATTCCCACTTCCGCCCTGGCCGCGATCCTCGTGTTGACGGGATGGAAACTGGTCAACTTCGATCATGTGCGGCGGCTGGTCTCCTATGGCTGGATTCCCGTCGTGATCTATAGCGCAACGCTGATCGGCGTGGTCGCCTTCGACCTGCTCACTGGCGTCATGCTCGGCATTGGACTCACCTTCATCAAGATGATCTACAAGGCATCACGCGTTGGGGTGAAACTGATTACCCATCACTCCGGCCGCAGCGACCTGTACCTGACTGGCTCAGCCACCTTCCTACGACTCCCGGTGCTGGCCGATACCCTCGATCGGGTGGCGGCCAATAGTGAGTTGCATATCCATTTTGAAGATCTGGTCTATTTGGATCATTCCTGTCTGGACCTACTTCAGGAATGGATGACCGCGCATCGCGATAATGGGGGCAAGGTGGTGGTGGATTGGCCGAGGCTGGTAGAGCGCTTCCGCGCGCGAGAAGCGACAGAGGGCTAAAACAATCCCGGTAAACTGGGATTATGAATCGGAAGCAGTTCTTGTTGTTTGGATTGGCGTCACTGGGCTTACAAGGAGCGGTGGCGCCAATGATCGTTTACAAGACGGCAACATGCGGGTGCTGTGGAAAGTGGGTGGAGCACCTCCGGAAAAATGGCATCCCGGTGACGGTCAAGGAAGTGTCCGCCACGGCGGAATACCGGGCCAAGTATGGGATTCCTGAAAAACTGGGTTCTTGCCACACCGGCGTGATTGCTGGCTATGCCATCGAAGGCCATGTCCCCGCCCGGGAGGTCCTCCGGCTGCTCAAGGAAAAGCCGAAAGCCAAGGGATTGGCGGTCCCGGCGATGCCGATGGGCTCCCCAGGAATGGAAGGGCCCAAGCGGGACGCCTATTCCGTTCTGCTCGTGGACAATGAAGGCCGCACGACGGTATTTGAG
This sequence comes from Bryobacter aggregatus MPL3, assembly GCF_000702445.1. Taxonomy (NCBI): domain Bacteria; kingdom Pseudomonadati; phylum Acidobacteriota; class Terriglobia; order Bryobacterales; family Bryobacteraceae; genus Bryobacter; species Bryobacter aggregatus. The sequence goes on along the minus strand of NZ_JNIF01000003.1, from coordinate 3,265,008 downwards.
AAATACCCCGGCGACTAACGGATCGCCTGCACCGAGGCTTGGGGATTTTGCGATTCCACCCGGACCACCAGCTTTGAGATCACTTTATCCGGGTTCGGGTAGCTGGTTAAGAACCAATCCGGATAGAGGTGAGGACCGAAAATCCAGCTCTGCCGATTGTCGAGCAGCGCGTAATATTCGAGCGGGCGGAAGTGATGCTGGACAACTGCACCGTCGGCAGACTGCAGTTCTACATGAATCGAGTCCTTCCCGTCCAAGCCCTGAAAGTTGAGATGGACCTGGAAGCGGTCTGCATCGGCGGCCAGTGGCGCTTCCAGCCGCCCCGGATTGATCGCGGTGAGTTGGATGGGATGAACGGGACCGGGTTCGATGGGGTGGAAGCGGAGCGCCGTGAAGAGCAGCCGGTTGGTGAGCCCTTCCCGGAACTCCTGGACGATCACCGGCTTGAGTTGCTTGCTGGCCGCTTGCTGCAACAGGCGCTGGGCTGGTTTGGTCTGGAGTTCATCAATGGAGGAAGTCACCCAGACCGTGTCGCGACGAGCCAGTAGAGTATCCAGTTCTGCCTGTGTATCCGGGCTCAGCGAATCGCTCAACAGAGGGAAGAAAAATTCCCGTTGCTGGTGCGCCCCCTTGCTTTTGGCAAAGAGTGGATTTTCCAAGCCCCAACAGGCATAGACAAAATGCAGGTCCGGGTGCGAGAGTTCCCAGTCGGAGAGTTTTGTGATCTGGTTGGACCAGGTCCCCGATCCGCCGCTGCGTTGCACTGCGACATGGAAGGCGTAAAAATTGCGGCCTGTTGAGACTGCGCCCAAGGCCAACAACAAGACCAAGGCATACTGCCAGGCGTGCTTCTTTTCGATCGCCTTCCAGATCGCCAGACAGGCAGCGAGTTGGGGAAGTGGATCCATCAGAATCAGGTGGTGGAGCCGGCCCCCTTCCGGGAAAAAGAGATTCGCCACCACGAGCCCCACAGCGATGGTGTAACAGAAGAGTTGTAAGCGGCTCCGCTGCCAGAGTGAGAGCGCAAGCCCCAACGTGAGGAGGGCGAGGGTGGGCGAAAAGCGTGGCGTCGTCGCCACTGGAAACAAAGCCGCCCGGTGCATCATCGTCCATTGGCCGTCGAAGAGGAGAAAGAGCGAATGCAGTCGAAGCCCGAGGATGACCTGCAGATCTGTGGGCCATGCGAGTTGGGACCCGGCGAACTGCTGCGTGGCGGTGTAGCGCCCCAACGAATAGATCAGCACCGGGATGAGCAGAACCAGAAGTGCAACCACGCCCAAGGGCAGATGCACCAGCAGTCTGCGCTTGAAGAGCTCGCGATGGTAATAGAGGCCCGCCGCAACCAGGAACAGCAGGATGATCCAGAGATAGGTCAGCTTCTCATTGAGGCCCAGCCCCATTGCTGCCGCCATATAGAGGATGTATCGCTTGCTGGGGGTTTCCAGATAGAGAAGGAAGTAGCGCAGCAGAAGACAAGTGGCAATGAGTTGGAGGAGAAAGGGCCCCTGATTCGTAATCGATTGCAGCCAAAGCTCGATATCGATGCTGAGCAGCGCAATCACCATCCAGGCGACGACGGTGCCGCCCACTTGCCGCGCCAGAAGGAAGACCAGAGCGTAGAAGATCGCCAGCAGGATCAGATTGGTGAAGCGGAATACAGGCACAGTCGTGCCAAAGAGGCTGACCGGAAGCGTATAAAGATAGCTGTTCAGCGCGCCGATATAAGCCGCTTGCATGAAGGGCAAAGGGCGCTCCGCAACATAGACTCCGCTGGGGAATAGCAGCCGCTGCGGAGATTTGTAGACCATCCGCACGGTGGCAGGCCAGAAAAGCGCTTCGTCATACTCGGCGCCGAGGGTGTAAATCCAGGAAATGTGTACGGATGCCAGAAGCAGGAAAAGGATCAGAAGAGTGCGCAAAAACTATAGTAATGAAATTTCTACTCTGTCCGTAGCATTCTCACCAGATCGATACGTAGCGCATGGATCACCGCCGGAAGAGCGGCCAGTGCCACAGCAGCGACAATCGCAATCGCTGGGATTGCCAGCATTCCGAGATCGGTTCCCTTCACTTCATAGAGCAGGGATTCGAGCGAACGAACCCCCACCAGCCCAATCCCCAGGCCTGTCACCGCCCCAAGCAGCACCATCGCAAAGACATCCTTAGTTACCAGACCGGCGATGCCCGCAGGACCCGCGCCAATCGCCATCCGGATGCCGATCTCCCGCCGGCGCTGTAGCATCGAGTAGTCCAACACGCCGTACAAGCCGATCGAGGCCAGCAGCAACGCAACAATCGCAAAGAAGAAAGCCAGCATCGCCAAGAGACGCTCCCGTACCGTCTGGCCTTGCAGAATGTCGAGCTGTGTCCGGATGTTGCTGACGCGGAGCTCGGGGCGGATGCGCGGAATCTCATTGCGGAGTGTCGAGGCCAGCACCAGCGGATTGGCCGAGGCTGTGCGCAGGACAAAAGTGGCGTCCAGCAGATTGCCGGGGCCATTCAGCGGCACGTAGGCGACGGGCAGAATCGGCTCGTGGATGTCGCGATAAGGCGCATCCTTGACCACACCGACGACTTCGAAAGCCAGATCGCTCCCCTTCTTGAAGTGACGGCCCACCGGGTTGGCGCCGTTGAAGTACTGCTTCACAAAAGTCTCATTGACCAGAGCCTGTCCAGGCGTCGTGTCCGCCGGGCGAAGATCACGGCCTGCGACGAGCGAGATCTTCATCGTCTCGATCCAACGTGGCGCGACGCCCAGAAAGAACGCGAGTTCCGGCCCAGGAGGGCCACCCTCTACGGAGACAAAGCCATTCCAGCCTTTTACCGCTAACAGAGGCTGCCTCGCCAGAGACGCGCTCTCGATGCCCGGCATGGAACGCATGTGTTCCGCCATCTGCTCCCAGAGAACAGGGGACACTGGTTGTTGCGCGATGGTGTCGAGGGTGAGCACACCTTCCGACGAGAAACCAAGTGAGCGATGGGAGAGCCGGTCGAAGGTGGCGGTGAAGAGCCCCGCAGCAAACAGCACGACGAAGCAGAAGGCAACCTGCACAGCGATGAGCGCATGCATGAGGCGGCGCTTCGCATGAGGGTCTGCACCACCTTTCAATGCAGTAACCGGTTGTACTCCTGAGGCACGCAGCGCAGGCGACAGCCCGAACAGCACAGTCACCAGCAGCGTCACCACCACGCTAAATGACAAGACGCGCCAGTCCATCGGAAGCGCCAGTCGCGTAGGATTGCCGCCGATATTGAGCTGGCTGACGACGAAAGGTGCGGCCCACGAAGCAAAGGCCGCGCCAAGCGCCGCCGCGAGAGTGGCGAGCATCGCACACTCCACCAGTACTAGTTGGAGCAGACGCCACCGCCCTGCCCCAATCGACACACGCAACGCCATTTCCCGCATCCGCGATGCGGCCTGCGCGGTCATCAGATTCGCGACATTGGCACAGGCGATGAGCAAAACAAGAAATGCTAACAGGCCAAGAATGAGAAGGGCCTGCCGGGACTCGCGTTGCAAAGCCGACACTCCGGAGGCGGCAGACTCGAGCACCAGCACCGGCTCGAGAAACTTCGCAATGGCCTCCTTGGACATGCCAGTAAAGCCTTTTGCCCGTTCTGTCTCAAAGGCCTGAAAGGTCGCATGCAAGCGCGCTTGCAGTGGCCCGACGGCGCTGCCCGCTTCGAGACTCGCCAGCGACGAGAACCAGGTCCAATCGTTGCGAGTCACCCCAGGGTGCATCATGGTCGGCACAAAGATGTCGGTCATGATGCCGGTCTCGGTGCCGGTGAAGGCTTCGGGCGCGACACCAACGATCTCAAACGCTCGATTGCCCATCCGGAAGCTGCGGCCAACGGCGCTCGGATCACTGGCAAAACGCCGCGCCCAATAGTCATGCGAGATCACGGCGTAAGGATGGGCGGCAGGGCGAAGATCGTCTTTCTCCGTAAACAGACGGCCCTCAGCAGGACTGAGGCCAAAGCGGTCGAAGATCCAGCCGGAGACAAATTGCAGATTCGCTTTCTCCATCTCCTGGTCTGATTTGTAAGTAAGGTCAGTGCGCTCACTCTTTGAGACCGCGATCAACTCGGCCTGGCCTTTGACCGCCTCACGCATCAGTTGAAACGCGGGATAAGCCCAAACGTCCCCAGAGAGCCAGCGGCCATCAGGAGCGCGTCCCTGCCGTGTGAGTGCGTACAGGCGGTCAGCGTTCGCCACCGGCAGCGGACGAAAGAGCAGCGCATCGATCAAACGAAATGCGCCGGTGCAAGCCCCGATCCCCAACCCCAGCGACAGGATCGCCGCGGCGGAACTGACCTTACGCTTCTGCAACTGCCGCCAACCAAAGATGAGGTCGGCCCGGAGTGAATCAAGACAGGTGATGAGGCGCACATCGCGGCTCTGCTCGCGCAGGCGCAAGGGAGAACCGAGCGCCTGTTGCGCCTCCTGCCTGTCGCGGCCACTCAAAACTGCTTCGTCTAAATGAGAGTGGAGTTCCTCATCAATCTCCGCGCTGAGCTGCTCGCCGCGCACAACGTTCTTGATACGGGTCCAGAGGGACATCGATCCGGCTCCTTCATATACAGATGTCTGAGTATACGGCAACTCGGAGTAAAGGTTCCAAAGAAATCTGTTCGCTATGGTGGAGCAATGCAGACGTATCAAGCGAGGGTGGAAGTCGAGCGAAAGCACTACGACACCTGCGATGACGTACATCAACTACCGGCGATCTTTCACTACTGGTCGAACCGCTACTTGAAGCAGCGCCTTGAAAGACTGGGCTTTGATGGACCAAATGGGATGTTTCTCCAATCGCTGAAAAGACAGGCGACGCAGGGAGCCCAGAGCTTTGTCAGCATCGGATCGGGCAACTGCGATCTTGAAGTGGAACTGGCCTTGGGCTTGCAAAAGGCTGGCTTTAACGACTTCACGATGGAGTGCCTCAATCTGAACCCGGTGATGCTCGAACGAGGAAAGCAGGCAGCCCGTGTGGCGGGCGTCGCAGAGCAGTTGCGCTTTGTCGAGGCAGACTTCAATTACTGGGATCCGAATGCCGGTTACAAGGCACGGCATCCACACCCGCGCCGCGTCTCTTCGAGGCACGGCATCCGGAGGACGCCTACACCGTAGCGCCGGCAGGCGAGCTGGCTGTGGCCTGCCAGCGTTTGTCGGAGGATGCAGCGCAAATGCAGGAACAGCACCGGCAACTGGAGCAGTTGCGAAAGGAAGTCAACGAAGGGAATTACTGGGCAATCCACCTGGACCAGCAAGTAAAGACACTCACGGCACGCGTCGCGGAGTTGCAGGATGAGGTGCAGGAGAAGATCAGCTGGGCCGAAGCCGTCCGCAAGGACCTCAGCGAACGCGATGCCCAACTGAGGCAGTTGCAGACCGAATTTGCAGATCGAAGCCACTAGGCATCAGAGCTACAGTCACAAATCGAAGAGCAAGCCCGCTGGGCTCAGGAGGACTGGCGAAGCGAGAGCAAAGGCTGAACTCGCTCCGATGGGCAGAAGGAATAGATCGGCGTTTCGGCAAATGGCTGCGCCGTTTGTGGAGTTAAGGCAGTAAGTTTTTCCCTTCGAGGTCCGGCAGTGTCAACTGGAGAATCTTCGCGATGGTAGGCGCAACATCCAACAACTTTGCTCGTCCCAGATTCTGAGTGGTCACCCCAGCGCCAAAGGCGACAAAGGAGGCGTCCAGTTCCAGCGGACCCGGAGCGTAGCCGTGCATCCCCCGCGTATTGCCGGAAGGCAGCACCCAGGGACCTGTTATCGCTCCCCCGAGCGTAAAACCATTCGCCATGCTGACGGCCAGAAAAGCGCCAGGGTAAGCCTTCATCGCGTTGAGATCAGAGCGGGAAAGCACCCGCTCGATCCCCCAGAGTCCCTGGTCCGAGAGTGCCTGGAAAACCTTGGTAGCCAGAGTGATCGCTTCTTTGTCGGCTGGATCCCGGGCCATCAGCGCAAAGGAGCCGCCGTTGGTATGTGCTGCAATTCGCCACTTGTCCCCATTCTGGAGCCCGAGGCTATGGAGCACAGCGTTTGGCTGGAACGCCTTCTGCACCGGAAAGAAACCATGATCGCTGACAATAACGAAAGTCGTGTCTTTTTCAAGCCCTGCCTGGCGCACCTCGGCGCGAATCTTGCCCAGGCATTCATCGATCTGCTCCAGGGTCTTGAAGGTCTCAGGAGTATCAGGGCCATAGAGATGCTCTTCATGATCGAGATCAATGAGGTGCACCAGAAGGAGGTCGGGCTTCTGCGTACGGATCAGGTAGGTCGCCATGCGGGTACGGTCGGCATCGGTCTGATCGGCCACGGGTAAGGCGCCCTCAGATTTCTCGAACTTCGAGACGAGGCCTGGAGTGCTAATCGCGTTGAAAAGGAACCGGTCGTCGATGGTGCGCGGAGTGCGGTACTCGGGCAAATTTGCGTCGATCTGTGCGCCTACCGTCACCGGCCAAGCGACTGCGGCAGTCTTCAGCCCCTTCTGCCGAGCAACGTCCCATAGGGTGGGGACCTGGATCGATTCTGAATACCAATACCAGGCCCCGTTCATTTTCTTTTCGGGATCGAAGAGTGTGTTACCGAGAATGCCATGAGCCAGGGGAGAACGCCCGGTCATCATCGTGGTGTGGCTCGGGTAGGTCACCGTTGGAAAGACGCCCACGAGACCATCTGCGAGCGCACCATTTTTTACAAATTCCTTGAGATTCGGAGCCTTCACGTTGAGACTGGGCAGCTTGGCCAACGTGGTCCCTCTGAGACCATCGATCGAGATCAGGACGACCTTTCGGTCGGCGGCAACCAAGGCGGAAATAGCCAGGAAGAGTAAGGGAATCAGTCGCATGGATTAGCTTGCAGTGTACACTTTGGCCCTTTTCGATCTGATGTCTTTGTGGAGGATATTTGCCCGCATGACGCTCTGAGAGAAGGTCACAGCATAGACTGGTTAAACATCCTGTGAAGCCAATCTCGTCAAGCCTGTTTGGGCTCCTCTGTTTTTCCGTCTGGATCAACTACATCGACCGCGGCACCTTGAGCGTGGCCGCACCAGTTCTACAACCGGAACTCGGCATTACGCCGGGACAAATGGGCATCTTGCTCTCTGGATTTTTCTGGACCTACGCGTTGCTCCAGCCCGCACTCGGCATCGTGGTCGATCGTTTCGGAGCCTACCGGCTTTATGCACTAGGTTATGCGGTCTGGTCGGTGGCTGTCGCGCTGGGCGGCCTCTCCCAAGGCTTTGGCAGCCTGCTGGCCTCGCGGCTGCTGTTGGGCGTCGGTGAGTCTGTCGCCTATCCCTGCTTCTCGCGAATCATCTCAACAGGCTTTGCGGAAAACCGGCGCGGCATCGCCAACGCGATGATCGATGTCGGCACCAAGGTGGGCCCGGCGCTCGGCACCTTCTTAGGAGGCATGCTGATCAACAGCTATGGATGGCGGCCCTTCTTCTTCTGGATGGGCGCCGCTTCGCTGATCTGGCTGGTGCCTTGGATGAAGATGATCCCGAAGGAAGAGCCCGCCCTGGCCGTCAGGCCCGAAGATCAAGTGCCGATGTCGAAGCTGCTGACCCAATGGAACCCCTGGATCACCTTCCTCGGTTTGTTTGGCTTCAACTACGCATTCTACTTTCTGCTCACCTGGCTGCCCTCTTACCTGGTCAATGAGCGTAAGTTCTCGATGGAGAAGATGGCGATCCTCGGTGCGCTGCCCTTTTGCGCCACCGCGGTTTCCGCAGTACTCACCGCGATGTACGCAGACTGGAAAATCGCACACGGCGCTCCGTCAGCCAACACACGCCGCCGCTTGCTCACCATCGGATTGGTGATTGCCGGAACCACTCTCTTTGGAGCCACGCTCGAATCCCAAACTCTTGCCATGGCTTGCATGATCGTCGCCTTCGTCGGTCTCGGTATGTTTACGGCCAACTGCTGGGCCATCACCCAGACCCTCTGCTCCACTGCATCCGTCGGAGCCTGGACCGGATGCCAGAACTGCGTGGGTAACATGGGGGGCGTCGTGGCACCCATCGTCACCGGATTCCTCGTACAACAGACGGGAACCTACGCCGCTGCTTTTCTGGCCGCCTCAGCGATGCTGTTTTTCTCCGCGATTCTCTATGGCTTCCTTCTGAGAAGCACGCCCGAGCATCCGCTAAGAGCTCAGGCCTGACGACTGCCGTGCCATTGCGGCAAACCAGCCATCAAAACGCATGAGCTGCGCCGGCTCTCCTGCTTCCGCCACCTGCCCGTCCTTGAGAACATAGACGTAATCGGCATCTTGAATCATCGTATAGCGGTGCGCCACGATCAGCATGGTGGGCCGAGGTTCCAGTTGGGACAAGGCCAACTTAAACTCCAGTTCCGTGGCGAAATCCAGATTCGCTGTGGCCTCATCGAGGATCAATAACCGCGGCTTGTCCACAAGCACGCGCGCAATCTGAAGGCGCTGGCGTTCTCCCACGGACAGACCGATCCCATCATCGCCAATGGGCGTATCGATGCCCATCGGCAAACGGTCGAGCGCGCGCTTGAGCCCGGCGGCCAGAGCAGCAGCCTCAATCTCCGCCCGTGTGGCATCAGGACGTTTGTAGCGGATGTTGTCCGCCAGCGTCCCCCGGAAGACTGCTCCATCTGTAGAGACGACACCGATCGCACGGCGAACGGCAGAAGGATCGAGAGAGGACAGCGGTTGGCCGTCGATGAAGATCTCACCGGAGTTGGGCTGCCAGAGCTTCATCAACAAGTCGACGGTGGTGGTCTTCCCTGCCCCCGAGGGTCCGGCCAGCGCCGTGACCTGGCCGGGAGCCAAAGTGAGATTCAGCCCCCGCAATACGGGTTGATCCGGAGTATAGGCAAAGTGGAGATCGCGAAACTCGACGAGCCCCGCCCCGGGCAACAGCTCGGCACCCCGGGTTTCTGTCGGCCCCGTTTCCAGCAACTCCACAGCCCGGTCGAGTGAGATGGCATGCTGCTGCAAACTGACGGCAATGCCATTCAGCGAATCGATCGGGGAATAGAGACGGTCGAGATAAGAAGCAAACATGACCACATCGCCCGGCGTGAGCTGATGCCGGAACACCAGATATCCGCCATAGCCAAGCACCAGGGACTTGCTGAGGTTACTGAGGATCGATTGCGCCAGATAGTAGCGCTGCGAGACCCGGACCCGATCGAGATAAATATCATAAGCAGTCCTGGCTTCCACCTGAAACCGCGACTGCTCGCGAGTCTCTGCACCGGAGAGCTTCACCGTCTTGATCGCAGAGAGCGAGTCTGAGATGCGGGCCGCCAAGTTCTCCCACAGTTCATAGTAGGTATTCAAGCCGCTTTTGAGACGGTGAGCGGAACGGCGCGCCACCCAGAGATAGATGGGAAGCAGCGAAGTACAGACCAGGGCCATCTGCCAGTTCTGGCTAAACATGATTGCGCAGATGCCCACAAGCCGAATCGCTTCCGGAACAATCTGCTGCGAGAAGGCATGGACGATGGGGGAGAGTTCATCGCATTGGTTGATCCTTTTTGCCAGTGCGGCTCCAGAACGCTGCGCAAAAAAGCTGAGCGGCAGACGCAAGGTATGCCCGAAGGTGGACTGAATCAGATCCGCCTCCATCCGGCTGGCGATCACAGAACCGCGATAGTCCGCACGCTGTGAAAAGGTGTAGCCAACCACGCTGATCAAAAACAAGAGCACGACAGCCGCCAGAAGCGTCCGCAGGGTTTCTTCCGGAGTGGTGGGAGGCAGCAGTCCGCCAGGAGCCTGGACAAAAAGCCCCGCGACATCGTTAATCGCCACGCGATAGATGAGCGGCTGCAGCAGATCAGCACCCGTCGCGAGCAGGGCATAAAAACCAACAAGAGCAAATTGCGATCTGTAGTGCGAAGCGAGACGCAACAGAGTGCGGGAAACCGTGCGATAAGGAGTGGCCATTCAACAACGAAAATGGACGGCGCGCCGAAGCAGCTCCGTCCTCACTCCTTTTGCGTGCATGGCACCAGTCTAGGCGATTAGGGCAGGCGGAGGAGTGTTGCGCCCGGACCAGCCGGAATCGCCTGGGTGTCAAGAGTGTCGCCCGTCTCAGAGTCGATATGAGCGGCCAGTTGGTTCCCGGCATCGCGAACAATCAGGATGTCCCCCATCGGCGTGATCCCAAGATGGACCGGCTGTATCGGACGAGGCAAGGCAATCCTTCTACTCACCTTTCGCATTTGGATATCGAACTCCTCCAGACTCATGGACTGGGGCACAAGCCAGTACAACTTGGTTCCATTGGGATGAAAGACGAGTTCTGCAGGAATGAGCGAGAGCCCGGTGGCAAAGACGCTGAAGGCGTTCGTCTGTGTGTCGAAGCTGGTCAGGCTTGGCTCTGCAGTATTCAAGCTATTGGGCGTTGTGCCAGCAAGATAGATTGTCGCGCCGTCCGGGCTGATCGCGGCAGTTTGCACTACCGTTGTCCCCAGTGAGATCTGCGTGCGAATTGTCCGGCTTACCGTGTCAATGACAAACAGAATGGAACGATCGACCTGGCTATCGGGATTCCGGACCACCGCATAGGCGGTGCGGCCGGAGTTCGAGAACAGGAGCGCGACAGGAACCGCTTGCGGCAAGAGCCGGAACGGAATCGAGCCGCTGACCTTCCCGTTAACCGGATCAACAATCGAGATCTGGTTGATGATGCCGGCATGGGCGACCCACACTTCTGCCGCACCAGGACGCCAGGCAAGATTGCGAGCCTGCACCGGTAGCGCGACGGAGGGGCCGAGCGTCAGGGACTGGAGGTTGATCGTTCTGACGCTGTTGTCTGTCGTGCCGCACAAAACGGCGACGCGGTTCTCTGCTGTTGCCGCATTCGACGAGATGTAATTCGCAAAGGGAAAATCGTAAAGCTCGCGAGCGATGCGCGAGGCATCCGGGAGTTGGAGCTCTTTCTCTTGCAATTTGACGCGGGAATACTTGCCCGCCTCCCATTTGGAAGTCCAAAGCTGGACTTGCGAAAATCCGCTCGTCCCTGGCGAAGGAAAAACGGCAAGCTCGAGAAACTGGCCGGTTCCATCAGCACGTGCCGAACTCTGGTTGCGGGCGATTTGCCGGCTGCCGGGCCCCAGCAGTTCAACGATGGCGAGTGGGACAAGGAGTGCGAGAGCGTTCATTGGAGATAGACCGTCCTGGTTTGCCATTGGCTGAAGAGTGCGAGTCCGGCATCGAGACCAGAGGAGGTGAAGGGGACCGCTCTTGCAAGCGGCACCACCCCGATTCCAATGACGGCCAGAGAACCATCCGGACGGCCATAGGAGATGGGCAGATTGGCGAGCAGATCCGGGCTCAACGAGAAAGTATCAGCACCCGGCGCGGCCAGACAGGTGAGCGCAGTGGACGCATTGTGCATTGCCGAATAGGCAACAATCGAGAGTGCGGCAACGGCGTTGAAGTCATTCGGAGTGAAAGTGATTCGCTGCGGCACATTGCGCCGCAGGCGATCAAGGGGAGTCCGGCCGGCCCAGGCGAAGAGGTTCGCCGTATTGGGTTGGATGCTGGCAGAGCCAAGTGGGCCCGAGAAGCTCAAGGTCGTCATATCTGGAAAATCGAGCTTCAACAATCCCACACCGTCACTACTCCGCAGGCTGCCGACAACAGCCGCATAGCCCGTTTGAGGATTTGTGATGCGACCGATCTCCGCGTTGCCATTGAATTTTGTCGTCAGTTGCAACGAGGCGCCGGCATCCAATGCGTTTGCCGGCGTACCGCGCAGTGGCGCGCCACGCAAGAGATTGCCAGTGGTCTGCTGCACGGTACAGGAACCGGGCGGTGGATACGAGAACTGAGGATCGAAGGCAAATGGCGAGGCATCCCGATTGACGAAGTAGGCACGCACCGAATCCGTCGTATTCTGTTCCACGGTTGTGATGTAGGAATCGACGTAGTTCTGGATGCGATCGAGCAAAATGAAGCCCTGCTTGCGTGTGTTTCGAATCAGAGAGCTGAAGGGGTTGAAGGAGTCAGAACACTTGGCGCCCGCGGTGGAGGCAATCGCCATCGTCGCCGTATTCGATACGCCATTGCCAGCCTTGACGCGCAAGGGCACATAGCAACCGAGCGGCGCATCGTCCGGGATGCGAACCACAATCTGATCGACACCCGCACAACATGGACTTCGTCCGGCATAGCTGCGGAGGGCATCGTGTTCGCCAATGGTGACTGTGACAGCAACATCGAGATTCTGAGCCGTGGGGGCGACGTTGTCCGCAAAGGGCACCTTGCCTAGACCGGTGGCCCAGATCGTAATCACCTGTCCGCGAGCTGCACTCGTATCGAGCGAATTGACCGGCTGATCGGTCGCGCTGTTGAAGTTCTGGACAACCGCCGGACCGTAGCCTCCAGAGGAGATCGCAAAGATTCCCGGCGCATTCTCCACCACTTCAACGGCGGCTGGCGCACTAAGGCGGCCATTGAAACCAACGCGCATCGAAACGGTGCCAAGCGGAACACCACTGGGGAGAATCGCGTTGATCTGATTCGCCGAGACAAAGATCGGAATCGCCGAGACGCTCGTCCCTCCCTGGCTCACCGTGATGCTGACGCCTTGAAAGACAGGAGCCAGCGGGAACTCATTGACGGTGGCCGGAGTGGCCGGCCCAATGTCGCTGCCGAAGATCGTAAAGATCCCGCCACGGGCAATGCCGCCGTTGGGCAGGCCAGGCGGCGCAAGACTGGCGGCATTGAGAACGCCACGATACGTGATGACAGGAGTCTGTGCCGCAAGCAGACCAGCAACGCTGGCCAGAAGGGCGAGGCGGGAGAACATTCTTTCCTAATTTACACTGCGGCTGCCTGGGCGGCGATCGGCTCTCGCAATCCCCGCTAGACTAGAAGTTTCCCTCACATGTTGCAAGCAGGAATTGTTGGGTTGCCCAACGTAGGCAAGAGCACGCTCTTTAACGCATTGACGAAGTCGCGGAAGGCGATGGCGGCGAATTATCGCTTCTGCACCATCGAGCCCAATGAGGGCATGGTGACCGTTCCGGATGAGCGGCTGGCGGTGCTGAGCAAGATCTCGGGTTCAGAGAAACTGATCCCGGCGGTCTTCCAGTTTGTTGACATCGCCGGCCTGGTGGCGGGCGCGAGCAAGGGAGAAGGGCTGGGCAACCAGTTTCTGGCACACATCCGGGAAGTGGACGCGATCGTCCAAGTGGTGCGCTGCTTTGAGAACTCGAACATCGAGCACGTGATGGACACCGTCGATCCGGTTCGCGACATCGAGATCATCAACACGGAATTACTGCTTGCCGACATGGACAGCATCGAGAAGCAGAAGGGCAAGCTGCAGAAGCTGGTGCGGAGCGGCGATAAAAAAGCAACCGCCACCCTGGAACTCATCGCCCGTCTCGAACCCCATCTCTCCGATGGCAAGTATGCCGTCACTCTCGACATGTCGCCTGAAGAGAAAGCGCTCGCGAAACCCTTATTCCTCCTGACGAACAAGCCGACCATCTACGCCTGCAACGTTGCCGAAGGCGATCTGGCGAATCCGGAAGCAAATCCCTTCGTCGGCAAGGTGCGGGACTACGTCTCCAAGCATCATGAGACCAGCGCCGTAGTGGTCTCCGCCGAAATCGAGGCCGAACTGGTCATGCTGGCCGCCGAGGAAGCTGCCGAGTACCTTGAAGGGCTGGGCGTCACCGAGAGCGGTGTGGGCAATCTGATTCGCGAGGCGTATCATCTGCTGGGCCTGCGGACTTATCTCACCACCGGCGTCAAAGAAACGCGCGCCTGGACGATCCAGGCAGGCTGGAAGGCCCCGCAAGCAGCCGGGGTGATTCACTCCGACTTCGAGAAGAGTTTTATCAGTGCTGAAACAATTGGCTTTGAGGAGCTGGTCGCACTGGGATCGAAGGAAAAAGCAAGGGAATTGGGCAAGCTGCGGACGGAAGGGAAAGAATACGTCGTGCAGGACGGCGACGTGATGGAGTTCAAGACTTTCGTCTAGAAATCAAAAAGGGGCTGCCAGCGAAATCGCGGCAGCCCCTTTGAGCTTATTGCAGGTAGAAAGCGTAAACGCTGTCACCAGCGGCCACCAGCAGATACTGCTTACCATCAAGCATGTAGGTCTGTGGCGCATTCGTGATGTTGCCCAGACGCGCATGCCACAGAATCTTGCCATTCGTCGCGTCGTAGCTCACCAGATTACCCGAGACGTCGCCGGCAAACACCAGCTTGGACGCCGTCGTCAGAATGCCATTGCCGCCGCCCGCACCACCCACGCCAGGATAGCGATGCCGCCAGGCGATCTTGCCGGTCTTGTAGTCGATTGCCGTGAGATAGCTCCCCATCGAAGCGACCATCTGCTCATCTTTGCCGCCCAGTCCCATCGCACCGCGAGGGTCCGTTTCGGTCAGGTAGTACATGGCATAGGTATCGCTCTGCGGCACATAGAAGAGGCCGGTATCGGGCGAGTAGGCTGCAGGGGGCCAGTTGGTGGCACCGTAATTGTTCGGCGAAACCAGCGAACCAGGAACCGTCGAATCCTTCTTCACGTCACGGATCGTCTGGCCCTTCGCATTGATCTCCTTCACCCAGTTGGCCGTGTCGGAGAACTTGCTGGTGAGCAGATGCTCGCCATTGGTCCGGTCGACGACGTAGAAGTAGCCGTTGCGGTCCGCATGCAGCGCCATCTTGCGCGGCTTGCCCTTGAATTCTCCATCGACAAGAATCGGCGTTTCGCTGGAATCCCAATCATGTGTGTCATGCGGATTGAGCTGGTAGTACCAAGCCATCTTGCCGGTCTCCACATTCAACGCCACCAGAGAGCAGGTATAGAGATTGTCACCATCGCGGCTCTTGGGGTTGGTGTAGCTCGGTGAAGGGTTGCCGGTGCCAAAGATGTAGAGCTTGGTCTCAGGATCGTAGGAGCCCGGAATCCAGACATTGCCTGCTCCGACGCGCGCGCCCTCAAGGGTGCCCCAGGTCTCCAGGCCCGGATCGCCCTTCTTCATCGGAACCGTATAAGATGTCCACTGCACATCGCCCGTCTCGGGATCGCGAGCCTGCACAAAGCCGGGTGCATCCAGATCATTGCCCGTCCCGATGATGATGTGGTTGCCCACAACAATCGGGGCCATCGTCGAGAAGTATTGCTGGTTGAAATCGGCGATCTGCTTGTGCCACCGTTCCTTACCCGTGGCCGCATCGAGACTCACCAGGTAATCGTCGGGCGTTTCCATGTACAGCCACTTGCCCCACATGCCCAACCCACGATTTCCAATGTGCGTACCGCCCTTGGTCTTCCAGAAATAATGCCAGATCACACGCCCGTCGCGGGCATCCACCGCCCAGGCGTTATCCGGCGTAGAGAAGTAAATCTTGCCGTCGACCACCAGCATCGACGCGCGAATGTTGACGTTATTACCGAAGCTGGCAGCCAGTTCCGCGCTGCCTTCTCCACCCACGATCGTCGGAACAGCGGCAGCGCCAAAGCGGCCGAATCCGCCACCCGGCGCGCCCATGCCCGCCGTCATTCGTGTGACCCAGGCCAAGCTTAAGTTCTTGACGTTCGCCTGGTTGATCTGCGTCAGCGCACTGTAGCGCTTCCCGGAGTAGTCTCCGCTATAAGTAGGCCAATCGTTCGATAGGGGCTTCAACAGAAGCGCGGGATCGAGGGATTGGGCCGCCAACGTGGCGGCAAGAGAGAATACGGCGAGGAATTTCATTTAACAGTCACCAAATAGGCAGTGAGATTGTGGATGTCTTCGTCTTGGTAAGTCGGGATTAGCTTCCGATGTCCGGCGAGTGGATCATGCAGTTCCACCTTCGGGATGTCGCCATTGCGCGCGAAGCTGCGTTGGTATCCATCGGCCTCGGCAAGAGACACAACAAAGTCATCAATCCGTACCAGGCGTCCGTTGTAGCTTTTTCCGTTCTCTGTGACCGTAACGGTGACGGGCGTCGTGCGGCTCGCCGCGCCGCCACGTCCACCCGAGCCCGGCATCAGCCAGGTCTGCTGGAGCATCTTCGGATCGGTAATGCGCGTGGCAATGCCTTGCAGGCTGTTATTTCCGCCTGCGGCCACGGTGTGGCACCCCGAACAGGTCTTCTGAAAGTATGCAGCGCCGAGCTTCGCGTCCCCCGTGACAATCGTCGTCGGGGTCATGCGCGAGACATCATAGCCCCCCACCTTGAAACTGTGGATAAACGCGGCCATATCGGAAAGCTGCGCATCGGAAAGATCAAACTTCGGCATTCCAGTGCGGCCTTCGCGAACCGCTTGGCCAATCAGTTCCCCATTCTTGTCATTCAGCACCATCGAGGCGCGGATCAGGTTGATCCCACCGGAGCCACCGCGCGCGTCCACACCATGGCAGAAAGCACAGTGGACGCCATAGAGGGCTTTGCCTCTTTCGACGACGGCTGGATCCGCAGGGGGACGCTCAGGAAAGGCCGGAGGCCTCCGAACAATGGGAGCAGGAGGAGTAGGGGGACTTTGCGCGCCTAGAGCAGAACAGAGCAGGATGGCGGCGAGAATCATCTTCAAGAACAAACGGCACCTCGGTCAAAACGTAAACCTAACTACGCTATCACGGAAGACGAGGCGCCGCACCGCCGAGAAAAACTAGAGTCTACTGGGGAGGAGCCGCATTGGCAGGCCTCGGGAGTGGCTGGTCGGGCCGTGCGCCCCGCGGCCCATGCTCGGCCCGCAACTTTGTCCACTGTTCCTTGGTGAGGACGGCGCGGATCCCGAGCAGCATCCGCGCATTCGCTTTCTCCACTTCCGCGCGTGCATGCGCAACTTTATCAATCTGGAGGAGGATTTTTGCTTGGTCGGGCTGGTCGGCTGCAATCAGCGGCTCGAGCGTGATCTCTTCCTTCTGCAAGGCGGCCGTAACATCAATCAGCTTCAATCGACTGCTCTGATAGACCTCCATGATCCTGGCTTTTTGGTCCTCGCTAATCCCAAGGCGCTGGAGCAATTCCGGATTGGTCCACCAGCGTCCCGGTCCACCGAAAGCACCACCCCGCGGCGGCCCATCCAGCTGGCGCGGACCTCCAAGACCTTTGCCGACCCCGAAGCCCATCGGGCCCCGGCCAACAGCCTTCGGGGGAGGCCCTTGTGCCATCACCAAAGACGCGGCAAGAATGATTGGAAATATAAGTTTCATGATTAGTTTCCTTCAGAAATCACAAGTTGCGATAACGGTTCCAGCGCCTCGGGAACACTCCGCGAGACTTGCACATCCACTTGAGACAACAGTGCTGTATCGATCTGGAGCGGAGTTGACTGGGATGGGGGATCCTTGGGTAGCACGACCAACCCTACGATCGCCAATCCAGCCGCCGCCAGGCTCAGATAGAGCGGCTTGAAGCGGGACCGGCTGTGGCGTATTGCGATCGGCCGCAGGGCCGCGCGGCTTTGTTCCTCCGCATCCATGCGAAACTGGCCCATCACGCCTCGTAGCGTGGCAAGCTTCGACCGGCAAGGCGCACAGGCCAGAAGATGAGCCTGGGTGGCGGAAGTTGCGCTCCCGATCAAAACCTCGGCAATCTGGTCGTCCGATAGATGAGGATTCATTTGGAGCCTCCGATGCTCTCGCGGATTGTATGTACCGCTCGAAAAAGATGCGCTTTGACGGTTCCCTCCGCCAGACCGGTCACTTGAGCAATTTCAAGCAAATCCAGATCTTCGACAAAGCGCAAGAGGAAGACAGTGCGTTGCTGTGTGGGGAGCAAAGCGGCAGCCCGCCATACAGCCTCGACTTTCTCATTCAGGATGGACTGCGCTTCCGGGGTCGGGAGGCGATCCGGATGCTGCATCGTCTCGAGCTGCGATGCGGTGCTCCAAGTCCGGCTCCAAAATCGCCAGCGGCTGCTGCGCGCACGATCGTGGATCAGATTCACCAGAATGGCCATCAGCCAGGTATGGATCGACGATTGTCCCCGGAACTTTGCCAACGAACGATGCGCACGCAGAAAACAATCCTGGGTGACCGAATGAGCTTCATCGCGATCCCGCAGATAGGACAGTGCGAAACGAAATAGAGAAGCCTGATGTGCCTGGACGATCGCATCAAAATCGTCGCGAGCAGTGGGGTCCGTTGTCCGCTCCGATCCGTCGATCAATGCAATGGTCGCCATGCTGTGCAGCACACCCATGTAGACGAGGCTCCCGGCACCAGGGTTTACCCTGCCGCTGTTTTTCTATCGCAAGGCGTTGACGGTCAGAATGATCGAGATGCCGACCAGCGAAGTGATCACCTTCATTACAGTCCAGGAGCGCAGGGTCTGCGGTACGGTCATGCCGAGATACTGATTGACAATCCAGAAGCCAGCGTCATTGACGTGGCTCAAAATGGTGCCGCCCGCGCAAAGAGCAAGCACCAGAAGCTCCGGCGATTGATTCGGAATCTCATTCACAAGCGGAGCGACAATGCCGGCTGCAGTAATGATCGCGACCGTGGCCGAGCCTTGCGCGATTCGCAACGCGGTCGCAATGAAATAAGCCACCAGCAACGGCGAGATGGAAGAGGAAGCCAGAAGCTGCCCAGCGTAGGGACCGACGCCAGAATCGACGATCACCTGCTTGAATGCCCCGCCCGCTCCCATGATGACCAGTACCGATCCGATGGGAACCAAAGCCTCATTCGCCAGGGTGGAGATCTGCGACTTATTCAGACCACGCATCCAGCCAAAGGTGAGAAGAGTGAGCAGGGTGGTGAGCAGCAGCGCGATGAAGGGGTGGCCGATCAAAGTGAAAAGATTGTCGGCCTTTGGATCAGACAGATTGACGAAAGTCGATAGAAAGATCAGCCCGACAGGGAGGAGCAGGGTGAGCAAAACCTGGGGAACGCCTGGCGGGTTTGCAATGCTTTCCGCCGGCACGTGCTTGTCTGCCATTTCCGGAACAGGCACATAGATGCGATTCGCAATCCACAGGCCGTAGCCGATGCCACCTGCAATCGCCATCGGGATCGAAATGAGAATGCCATAGAGAATGGTCTTGCCAAGATCCGCATGAAAGAGTTGCGCCGCGGCGGCAGGAGCGGGATGGGGAGGCACCATCGCATGACAGACGGTGAGCGCACAAGCAATCGGTAAGCCGTAATAGAGCAGGCTCCGTTTGGACTCGCGGGCCAGAGACCAGGCCAGCGGCACCAGAATGATGAATCCGACTTCGAAGAAAATCGGCAGGCCCACCAGAAAGGAGGAAGTGAGCAACGCCCAGGGCGTATTGCGAGGACCATACTTCTGGAGAAGCCAATCGGCCAGCCGGCGGCCACCGCCAGAATGTTCGAGAAATCTTCCGATGATCGAACCCAAAGCCACCACCACCGCGATAAAACCAAGCGCATCCCCAAAGCCGAACTGGATCGATCTGAGGAGCTTTGCCGGAGACATCCCCGCAGCTAGGCCAAGGGCAAAGCTCGTGATGAGCAAGGCCAGAAAAGCTTGCAGACGGAGATAGAGGATCAGAAAGAGAAGGAACGCCACTGCTGCCAGCGTTACCAGAAGCAGCGGCGTTCCGGGAGTCATGTTGGAAAGTTTATAGGAGAGCCGACGGGCGTGGAGACCAGGGAGTTCCCTTCTCTGCGCCAATCCCTTCCAGAGCTTTGACGTGCTCCCCTGTTTGCGTCAGCACATGGTGGAGATCGTTGCCGATCGAGATGAAGCGGAAACCCTTCTCGAGGAACTCACCCACACGCGACGTCCCAAACAGGAAGAGGCCAAGAATCACGTTGTTCTTCTTTGCTTCGGTGATCAGCGTGTTGGTCGCTGCGGCGATCTCAGGGCCAAAGTACATCTTGGGAAACTCATAGGTTTCAAAGAGTCCCATCGACATGCAGAGATCGTTCTGCCCGAGGAAGAGCACATCGAGACCAGGAACAGCGGCGATCTCTGCCATGTTCTTGATGCAATCGGCGGTTTCCACCTGGAGAGCGACAATGATGTTCTTGTTTGCGTTGGGCACATAGCCAAGCAGTCCGGCCTTATTGGTGGAGCGCTGCGGAAAGTACACGCTGCGCGTTCCCTGAGTCGGATAGAGGCAGCAACTCACCGCCTGGCGGGCTTCTTCTGCGTTGTTGATATAGGGAACGAGAACGCCGTCGGCGCCCAGGTCAAGCGCCTGCTGGATACCGGCGCGGTCCGAATAGCCCGCGACGCGAACCATCGATTTGGCGCCACCACTGGCAATGGCGCAAAGCATGGCGCTCAGCTTCTCGTTGCCCATGGGGCCGTGCTGCGCATCCACCAGCAACCAGTCGTAACCGGAGTGTGCCAATTGCTCGGCGACAGTGGGCGAAGCAGAGTTGAGGAAGAGACCCATCTTGGGCGCGCCGTTGCGAAGTTGTTCTTTAAACTCTGCGCCGGAGGGGGTAGACATTATGATGAAAAAGCTCCTTCTGGTTTAGCGTAACGCGAGCGTGAGATAAGCGCCCACCGGAGTGGTCTGCCCATCGACAGTAACGGAGATGGGCTGCTGATTAGCGGGCAAGCCAGCCGGCACCCGGAAGTTGATCTGGTAGATCAAGGAGCCGGGAGAAAATCCGGCATAGAGAATCTCGGTGATCGTCTGCCCTGCGAGCTTGAGCGTCACCGGCGACTGCAGCGCCGCAGCTCCGGTCGCCAGCATGCCGGGCAATACAGCGGGAAGTGTCGTGCCGAGTCCCGTGAGATAAAGCGTGACATAGTCGCCCGGCTTCGCCGGTTTGGCGGTGCCCCCAAAGAGATTGAGCGGACCAAAGAACTCGCCCGTAATCGCATCAACAGCGGTGACCGGGTTGTTGCCGCTCGATGTGGGTTGGAAGGAAAAGAACTCGGGCGCGGCGGTGGACACCGCCAAAGCCTGCGCATCGGTGCGCTGCTCATTCGCCGTACCGCAATTCTTTGCCACTCGAACCTGGGTGCTGGTACCGGTGATTGCCGGAACCACAATGTTCAGCTGGTTCGGGTACACATCCAACATATAAGCGGGTGTAGTGTCGAAATAGACGCAAACCCCCAGGAAGTTGGTCGGCAGCCGATTGTCGAGCAGTTCCTCACTCCGCACCCGCCGGCCAAGCCCGGCCGTGACAAAGTCTGCTCCATAGATCGAAAGAATGGCGCCAGGAGAGGCAGTTCGCACGCTGGGGATGCTGCCACCCACGCCCGCGATCCCATCCGGAGAGAGCTTCGGGTCGTTGCCCTGCGCCGTCGCTTGAAACACCAGCGGCGCGCCCCCCAGAGCCGACGCACTCACCTGGATCGTGCCAGAGCGAGGGCCCAGAGTCAGACGTGTGGTGGCAACCCCAAACGGGTCCGTCAACGCAGAAGTGGTTTCGAGCGTGCCCGAGCCAGAACGGATTGCGAAATTGAGCAGGATGTTCGGGAGAGGATTTCCGGCATTCCCGCGTACTCGTGCGGCAAGCCGCTCCGGCAACGTCGAGTTCACTGGTCCGGTCTGATTGTCACCGGAGAGAATGTCAAAATTCGGCAGGCTGACAGGCGTCAGTTCCTGCGGCGTCAGAAAAAGGCAACTGGTGTTGGCGGCAGCAGCGGCGCTGGCGAGCGGACGATTCGTTAGACCGTTGAGACCGAGTTTGGCTTTGAGCCGTACAGCGAGTGCAGAGGCCGGAAAGCGAGCGAGATAGATTTCGACCCAGGCCGCGGGGCTGGCCGCATTCGGTTGGAGCTCAAACACTTTACGTTCGAGAGGAGCAGCGTTATTGAGGTAGCAACTCGCATTCGGATTGTTGTACTTCGCAAGAAGCGGGTAGTTGTCGTAAGCATCCAGCAGGAACTCAATCGCCGTATGAATGCTGCGCCCGTTGACGGACAAGGAATAGAGGTCAAAGCCCTGTGTCGCTGCCGCCTCGGCAGTGAGCATCATTTGGCTGATAGCGAGATTCGTAGCACTCAGCGCACAAGGGCCGCGCTGCGCCTGCTCCGGAATCGATCCGTCCGCCCGCAGAGTATTCAGGACGAGGTAGTAGCGCTCGACAGATTCTGCAAAAGCAGTGTTGTCGCGACGAGTGATGGCATCCAGGATCTTCACCGAGAAATCCTGGCTTGCCGCTGACTGCGTGAGAGGAAGGAGCCAGGCGTTGATCGTATCCCGATCGCTCGCGGCAAGAATACTGTCTTGTTGCAATACCGGCCAGAACAGCGAGATGGGCCGCAGGAGGATCGCCGTATTCGCGGGCGTGGATTTTGAAAGGGCATTGGCCTTTGCCCAAGTGGTGAGATTGGTTGCCAGTACTCGTGCTGGGGTTGCGGATTTCGTTGCAACATATTCGCTTCCCTGCCGTGCGAGAGCCTCCGCAAAAGTATTGAGCTCGTCCTGAGCCAGACACGAATTGGTAGGGCTCTTCTCACAGGTGGCCTCGAGCACCGGCGGAAAGCTGGGGGTGGCATAGGCAGCAACCGAGAGGGAAACAGAATTCGCAAAATCGCGCAGGTCATCCGGGGTGAAGAGCGGGCGGCCGAAGGGCGTCGGATTGGGAACCTTATAAGCCGTCGCATGCGTGAGGATCTTATTGAGGTTGGCTGTCAGCGACCAGACCAGACGGAGAAGCTGTGCATTGGTTGGAAGTGCCGTAGGAAAACCGACACGCCCGGTATTCGGATCGACACTCAGCGCATAGCGCTCCGTCAATTCCACCACGCTATTCCCCGCGGGCGCGAAGGTCAGTGTGAGGAGCGAGGCACCGCGATTGCGCGAGAGGCGAAAGTTGAAAGACGGGGTGAAGAAACCATCTGAGAGAACCAGATTGGTGAGCTGGATCTGGGCATAGACTTCCTGGATCAACTGCCCACTGCTTCCAACAGACTCAACCTCACTGATGTCGGCGCTGGCTGCGTTGAAGCGGAGCGACGGCGCATTCAGAATGGCATTGGCATTCGGGTTCGCAGTGCAGAGGAGATTCTGTGTCGCTTGTAAAAACTGGCTAAGATGAGCGCGCCGCACCTCGAGATTCGCCAGATTCATACTCGAGTTGGTAACGCGGTAGTCTTCAAAACGCAAGCTCCCGATGCGGGAGGTATCAACAGTGGTGCAAGCGGCATCGGGGGTACAAACTTGCACTGTACGTTGGGCGATGGCGGAAAGAACAAAAACAAGGGGCAGGAGGAAGCGCATGAGATGACTATGATGAATATACCGAAAGGACGATAGCTGGCTATGAAGAAGATTTTGATGGTGGCTGCAGGAGTTTGCGGCCTGTTTGGATTGGGATACGTTGCCGGGGTAAGCGCTGCGCCCAAGCCTCATATTTATGAGCTCAGGACCTACACCACCCCCGACGGGAAGCTCGAAGATTTGAAGGCGCGTTTCAAAAACCATACACTCCGGATTTTTGAAAAGCATGGAATGAAGAACGTGATCTACACAGTGCCGACCGATGCGCCAGCCTCACAGAACACGTTGATCTACCTGCTGCAGCACGATAGCAAAGAAGCGGCGATCAAGAACTGGGATGCTTTCCGCAACGATCCCGAGTGGGTGAAGGCCCGCGCCGAGAGCGAGAAGAACGGCAAGATCGTAGATAAGGCAGTTGGTGTTTATCTGGAGCCGGTAGACTTCAGTCCAATGAAGTAGCCAGACGCTCGAGCGCCAGGCGGCCCATCTCGAGGCCGCCTTCCCGTTCGGGGAGCACAATCGAAGTGGCGCCAGACTTGAGGAGGTCGTCGATCTCGATCTCTTGCGAGGCGCGGGCAATCAGCGGAAGGTTCGGGTTGATGCGGTGGGCTCGTTCGACACCCAAATGGACCGCAGACTGGTTGGGCATCGTAAAGATGAGAATGCTGGCGTGATCGACTTGCGCCGCATGAAGAATCTCAGGGCTGGAGATATCGCCCCAGATCACGGTCACGCCAGGAGTATTGATATTCCGCAGCAAGGCGTAATCGGAATCCACCACGATGACATGAATATTGGCATCGCGCAGAACCTTGGCCGCGGCGCGGCCACTGCGGCCAAAACCCGCAACAATGGCGTGACCGGAGAGCGATTCCTGCGGCACTGCCA
This sequence comes from Bryobacter aggregatus MPL3, assembly GCF_000702445.1. Classification (NCBI taxonomy): domain Bacteria; kingdom Pseudomonadati; phylum Acidobacteriota; class Terriglobia; order Bryobacterales; family Bryobacteraceae; genus Bryobacter; species Bryobacter aggregatus. The sequence goes on along the minus strand of NZ_JNIF01000003.1, from coordinate 3,241,013 downwards.
TGTTCTTCGGAGACTTCGGCTTCCGCCAATCGAGCCAGGCCTTCGCCAACGGAACGGCAAAGCCGGAGACCATCGGGGACAGCGCCATCGTCAGGATGGTGCAAGTGAGCGCCAAGTCGTAGATCGGCTTGCTCAACGCACCGCTCGATAGCCCACTGCGGGCAAGCACGAACGAGAATTCACCAATCTGGCACAGGCCCAGGCCCACAATCCAAGGAGCCATGTTGCCGTATCCAAAAGACCGCGTGACAACTCCAAAGATGATTGCTTTGCCAAGGAAGATGAGGATGACTGTGGTGAGAATCTGGAAGATGTGCTGGGCAACATAAGCGGGGTCAAAGAGCATGCCCACGCTGACAAAGAAGATGAGGCCAAAGATGTCACGCAGAGGAATGATGTCGGTAAGCGCCTGATGGCTGAACTCAGACTCGCTGAGAATAATACCGGCAACGAAAGCTCCCAGCGCGAAGGAAATTCCAACCAGGTGTGTCGCGTAACCAACGCCAATCCCGATGGCAACCACGGCCACCAGGAAAAGCTCCCTTGAGCCCCAGGTGAGAATCCCCTTCAGCAGAACAGGCAAGACGCGAGTTCCAATGAGGACCACCGCCGCCAGAAAGACGGCGGCAATTCCAATCGCAGTCCCCAGCTTGGGAAGAATGTTGTCGAGATCATTCAACTGGGGCAAGATGATCAGCATCGGGATCACCGCTAGATCCTGGATCACCAGGAAGCCAATCATCACACGGCTGGCAAGCGTGGAGGTACGGCCGCTCGCGGCAAGCGTCTTGAGTACCACCATGGTGCTGGAGAGCGAGATCATCGCGCCCAGCCAAACCGCTTCGGGAATCGGGATGTGCAGGAAATAGATCCCAACGGAAGCAGCCAGAGCCAGGGTGACAAGAACCTGAATGGGACCGCCGATCAGAGCCACCCGCCGTACGGGTTTGAGATCGCTGAAGGAGATTTCAAGACCGAGGGAAAACAGGAGCAGCGCCACGCCGATCTCGGCGAGAAGTTCGATGTCATGAATCTGGGCCACGGTGGGGCCAGCCGTATAAGGGCCCACGATGACCCCCGCCGCTACATAGCCGACGAGGAGGGGCAGGCGGAGCAGTCGAGCTAAAAGGCCGCCGAAAAGTCCGGCGACAACGATGAGTACAAAATCAGATGCAATTCCCAAGGCCTTATTTTCTCTTAATTGAATAGACTAGTGGAATGCGTAGGATCGTTTTAGCGCTGGGAATCTGCTCCGCAGCGTTTGGGGCAGATTTTGCCAAGGATGTGCAGCCCGTCCTGATGAAGCGTTGCGTGATGTGCCATGGGGCAGCACAGCAGCTTGCAGGCGTTCGCTTTGACAATGGCCCGGACGCACTCAAGGGCGGCTATTCCGGACCAGTGATCGTAGCCGGCAAAGCCGAAGCCTCCAAGCTGATCGAGCGGGTGACGTCGACAAAGAATGGCTTTCGCATGCCGCCGATGGGCGCAAGCCTCAGCGATGCCGAAGTCGAAAGTCTGAAGTCCTGGATCAGCGAGGGCGCCGTCTGGCCCGCCGGCTTGACGATCGGAAAAGCCACAACACGCAAGAGCAACCATTGGGCCTTCCAGCCGCTGTGGAAGGGCGAGTTACCAGCAGTGAAGCAAGCAGACTGGGTGAGGAATCCAATCGATCGCTTTGTCCTGTCCAAGCTGGAGAAGGAAGGCATCGCGCCATCTCCGGAGGCGAGCAGAACGGTGCTGCTGCGCCGGGTCACTCTCGATTTAACCGGCCTCCCTCCCACAGCGGACGCGATGCGCAAGTTTCTGGCCGACACCAGACCCGACGCCTACGAGCGCGCCGTCGACGAACTCCTGTCCAGCCGCCAGTATGGAGAGCGCTGGGCGCGGCAGTGGCTGGACCTCGCACGCTATGCCGACAGCGACGGTTATGAAAAAGATCTGATTCGTCCCTATGCCTGGCGCTGGCGCAACTATGTCATCGAGAGCTTCAATGCAGACAAGCCCTTCGATCAATTCACCGTCGAACAGTTAGCCGGCGATCTGTTGCCGAATGCCACTCTCGAACAGAAGGTAGCAACGGGATTCCATCGCAACACGCTCATCAATCGCGAAGCCGGGGTGCCCCGGGCAGAGGACCGCTTTGAGACGCTGGTGAATCGCGTCAACACGACCTCGACCACTTGGCTTGGTTTAACGATGGGCTGCTCGCAGTGCCATGACCACAAGTACGATCCCATCTCGCAACGAGAGTATTATTCCGCGATGGCGGTCTTCTCCAACAGCCGCGATACCGAGATCGATGCTCCTCTTTCTGGTGAATTGGGCCCTTGGCTGGCAAGCCGTACCACCTATTTGAAGAAGCGCGGCGAAATCCTGAAGAGCGCCCCCGTCCAACAGTGGTTTGAGAAGTGGCAAGAGAAGATGCGGTCGGCAGTGCAGAAACCCGGTACCGATATTGAATGGGACTTCTCCGTCACGAGCTTCCGTGTGATGTTCGACCACGCCGACGAGACCCTGCTCATGCCCGAAGAGCAGCGCAGTGAGCGAGACCAATGGCGCCTGATGCTCTACTTCCTGAGCAACTCACGACTGACCTTGCGAGACGACAAGGAAGGCGAAAAGAAGTTGAAGGAGATTCGAGACCAGATCGCCAAGCTCGAAGAAGAAACTCCGAAGTTGACACAAGCATCGGTCGTCATTCCAGACCCAAAGGCGCCTGCACAACGGATGGCAGTGCGTGGCGATTGGAAGACTCCCGGCATTGAAGTGCAGCCAGCAGCGCTCGCCGTACTGCCCGAGTTCAAGCCCGCAGGCGAACCGGAGCGTCTTGCTTACGCGCGCTGGTTGGTGAGCGATGCGAATGATCTCACTCCACGCGTGATCGTGAACCGCTACTGGCAGGAATTCTTCGGCCGCGGCATCGTCAAGACCAGTGAAGACTTTGGCACGCAAGGCGACAAGCCTTCGCATCCGGAGTTGCTCGACCACTTGGCGCGAGAGTTTCGGGCCAATGGCTGGAGTGTCAAAAAGCTCCACCGCACCATCGTCACCAGCGCCACCTACCGGCAAGCCTCCAAGGCCCGCGCCGACATCGCCGAGCGTGATCCGGACAATGCCTGGCTCTCGCGGCAATCGCGACTGCGGTTGTCTGCGGAATCGATCCGCGACGTAGCACTCGCAACGAGCGGGCTGTTGAGCATGCAAGTCGGCGGACCCAGCGTACGGCCTCCGCAGCCCAAGGGCGTCGCGGAGCTGGTCTATGGCAATAGCGGCAAGTGGGTGGAGAGCACCGGTGCAGACAAGTATCGCCGAGGCTTGTACATCGTCTTCCAGAGAACTGCGCCCTATCCGATGCTGACGAATTTCGATGCGCCCGACATGACGGTCGCCTGCAGCCGGCGGCGGAGCTCCGACACGCCACTGCAAGCATTGAATCTCTTGAATGATCCGGTCTTTTATGAGGCAGCGCAGGCTCTCGCCTATCGTGTTGCGACGGAAGCTCCGGCAGAGACAGGCGCAAAGATTGACTATGCGGTCCAATTGGCATTGGGACGCAAGGCAAGCGCCACTGAGTTGACGCGATTGAAGAAGTATGTCGACGAGCAGCCGAAGGAAACAGCATGGGTTGGGCTTGCTCGCGTGTTGATGAATTTAGACGAGTTTATTGTTCGGGAGTAGCAGCATGAATCACCGTAGAAACTTTCTCAAAAACGTTGGCGGCGGCATCGGGATGATGGCGCTTGGCGACCTGCTCGCACGGGACGGCTATGCATCGAGCGTCAATCCGCTGGCCCCGAAGAAACCGCACTTTCAGGGCAAAGCAAAACGCGTTATCTACATGTTCATGGAGGGCGGCCCGAGCCAGATGGATCTCTTTGATCCCAAGCCGGAGTTGGTCAAATGGCACGGAAAAAGTCTGCCCGAAAGCTTCACTAAGAACTTACAGCTGGCCTTCATCAAGCCCACCGCAGCCGTACTGGGCAGCCCGCGCATCTTCACACCCCACGGACAAAGCGGCATGGAGTTAAGCGACTTCATTCCGAACATCGCAAAACAAGCCGACAACATCTGCCTGGTTCGTAGCGTGCACACGGAAGCCTTCAATCATCATCCTGGACAACTGCTGATGTTCACCGGCTCCACCCAGATCGGCAGACCGACCATGGGAGCTTGGAGTGTCTACGGACTCGGCAGCGAAAGCGAAAATCTCCCGGGCTTCGTCGTATTGAGTAGCGGCGTCGGCACCAGCGGTGGAGCATCGAATTTCTCCAGCGGCTTCTTGCCATCCACCTACCAGGGCACTCAGTTCCGAAGCGGCGGCGATCCGATTCTCTATCTGTCCAACCCGGACGGGGTGAATCAAAAGGCCCAACGATCCGCCATCGATGCAATCGGAGACTTGAATAAGGAACATTTCGATACAACCGGCGATGCAGAGATCGAATCGCGCATGGCCGCCTACGAACTGGCCTACCGGATGCAGATGGCAGGGCCCGAACTGATCGATTTCTCCAAGGAGTCCAAGGCGACGCTTGAGATGTACGGCATCGGCAAGGAACCAACCAATCAATTCTCGACCAACTGCTTGCTGGCCAGAAGACTGATTGAACGCGGCACGCGATTCGTGATGTTGATGCATGCCTCGTGGGACCAGCACACCGATCTGAACAAGGGTCTGAAGGCAAACTGCGACAAGACAGACCAGGGGACCGCGGCATTGATTCAAGACTTGAAGCAGCGCGGCCTGCTCGAAGACACGCTGATCGTCTGGGGTGGAGAGTTTGGACGGACCCCCATGCAGGAAGTGCGCAACGCCTTGGACCCGGACAATGCCGGCCGCGATCATCACCCGGGAGCCTATTCCATGTTCCTCGCCGGAGGTGGCATCAAGGCAGGCGCAGTGATCGGCAAGACCGATGATCTGGGATTCACCATTACAGAAGACCCGGTGGGCGTCCACGACATGCAGGCGACGATTCTGCACTGCCTTGGTTTCGATCACACCAAGCTGACCTATCGCTACATGGGACGCGACTTCCGGCTCACCGACGTGAGCGGGAACGTGATCCGGAAAATGCTCGCTTAAGTCTTTTCGCCCCGAAGGGAATGGCGGTTGCAGGAGTCTACTGCCCCCCCCAGCTTCAGTTTTTTATTGACGAACCGACCGTCTGGACGGTATCCTAAGATCCTGATGTAGCCAATGAGAAATTCCGAACGAACAATCGAAGCGATTCTAGCCGCCACCGAACGAATCGTTGTCGAAAAGGGCATTCGGGCAATGACGCTAGACGAAGTGGCGGCTGCCGCTTCTGTGAGCAAGGGGGGGCTCTTACATCACTTCCCCACAAAGCAAGCCTTAATTAATGGTGTATCGCAACGCATCATGGGTGGATTTGAAGATGCCATTGCGAGTTATCAAAAAGCCGACCCCGCGGTTCCTGGAGCATTTACTCGTGCCTTCCTCCGCGCCAACCTCCACTATGACGGCGAAAGTTGCCAAGTCTGTTGTGCACTCACTTCGGAATCTCGCAGCTTCCCCGGCCCGATGGAATTATTCCGGCAAAAGTCCAAGCAATGGCAGGAGCAAATTGAAAATGATGGCATTGATCCCATAATTGCGTCAATCGTCCGCTATGCCGGCGAAGGACTGGGCATGGCAACGATGTGGAATATGCCAGCGCCATCCACCTACGACGCCATGATCGAGTATCTTCTGATGCTCGCCGGGGCCCCGCAAAGTAAGCCCAAAAACAAAGCGCAAAAGACTTAGAGAAATAACAACATGACTGTTAGTAGAACTTTGAAGGCGCACTGCGCCTTGACGCTCCTATTGTGCGTTGCCCTCCTCAATTCCTGCGGCGCAAAAAACGCTGCCGCGGGTGCGCCACAAATGCCACCGCCTGAAGTGGAAGTAGCAAGCGTTGCCCAGGAAGACGTGCAAGTCCGCAACGAATGGGTCGCCACCATCGACGGCAATGTCAACGCCCAGATCCAGGCCCAGGTGATGGGATATCTGATCAAACAGCAGTATCAGGAAGGCGCCTTTGTCCGGAAAGATCAGATTCTCTTTGAAATTGATCCCCGTCCCTTCCAGGCTGTCGTCGATCAGACTGCCGGCCAGTTAGCCCAAGCCGAAGGCCAAGTGGCCCAGGCCGAAAGTCAGGTTACGCAAGCGGAAAGCCAGGTGGCCCAGGCCGCCGCGCAACTCGCCAAGGCCGAACAGGACGTCAAGCGGGACTCACCACTAGTCCAGGCCCGCGCCATCGCGCAAAGCCAGCTGGATGCGGAGTTACAGGCAAAAGCGGCAGCCGAAGCGGCATGGAAAGCCAGCAAAGCCAATGTCGGCGTCAGCCTTGCCGGAGTCAAGTCCGCGCAGGCAGCGGTGAAAGTGGCCAAGGCGAATCTGGCACAGGCCGAATTGAATCTCGGCTTCACCAAAGTGCGCTCCCTCATTGATGGCATTGCCGGCGTGGCCCAAACACAAATTGGCAACTTAGTCAAAAACGACACCGTGCTCACCACCGTTTCACAGCTCAATCCATTTCGCGTTTATTTTCCGATCAGTGAACACGAGTATCTGACCTTGTCCAGTACCCTTCTCAAGAATCATCAAGCGGCCCCGCTGCAATTGATCCTCGGCAATGGCAAAGTTTATGAACATCCCGGCCGCGTCAGCTTTGCCGACCGTCAAGTGGATTCACAAACCGGCACCATTCGCATGGCAGCCACCTTTGCTAATCCTGGCAACGTCATGCGCCCCGGCCAGTTCGGCCGCATCCGTGCACAGACTGGCGAACAGAAGGGAGCCCTCTTAATTCCCCAGCGCGCCGTAACCGAACTGCAAGGGAAACAACAAGTCGCTCTCGTCGGCGCGGACAATAAGGTTCAAATTCGCACTATCAAGCTCGGCCAGTCCGTCGGCTCCCGCTATGTCGTCGAGCACGGCCTGCAAGTTGGCGATCGCGTCATTGTCGAAGGCCTCGCAAAGGCAATGGATGGCGGCATGGTGGTGCCTAAGGCCACGCCAGTACAGAAGGCAGAATCAGAGACAGGGATTCAGGGGCGCTAACGCATGTCAAAGTTTTTCATCCACCGCCCCATCGTGGCGATGGTGATCTCCATTGTGATGGTCATCGTCGGCACGGTCGCACTCCTCGGTCTCCCCACAGCGCAATTTCCTGACATCATTCCTCCAGAGATTCTCGTTAGTGCGGTCTATCCCGGCGCCGACGCAAAAACGCTGGAACAATCGGTCACAACGCCGCTCGAACAGCAAATCAGCGGCGTCGACAACATGGAGTACATGAGCTCCACCTCCGCCAACAATGGAGCAGCATCGATTACCGTAACCTTCGACATCAAGACCGATCCGAATATCGATCAAGTCTTAACCCAGTTACGCACCTCGCAAGCGGCTTCGCAGCTGCCGGCTGAAGTCAACACCTCTGGCCTCACAGTACAGAAGTCACTGAACTCACCACTGATGTTCGTGAGTATCTATTCGAGTGACAACTCTTTAGATGATGTCTTCTTGTCGAACTATGCCTACATCAACTTAGTCGACGAACTCACTCGCGTCCAGGGCGTCGCCCGTGTCCAGGCCTTCGGAGGCGGACAATATGCGATGCGCATCTGGATCAAGCCCGACCAGTTGGCCAAGCTCGGCGTCACGGTCCCCGATATCATCACCGCCGTCCAATCTCAAAACCGCGTCAACCCCGCCGGGCGCTTGGGCGGCCGTCCTGCACCAAAGGGACAAGAATTCACCTACACGGTCATGGCCCAAGGCCGCTTCAGTTCCCCAGAGGAGTTCGGCGGCATCATTATTCGCTCCAATCCGGACGGCTCAACGCTTCGTCTCAAAGACATCGCCCGCATCGAAATGGGCGCACAAAATTACGACACCATCAGCCGCTTCAACGGAAAGTCCACGTCAGGTCTGGCCATCTACCAGTTACCCGGTTCAAACGCCGTTGAAACAGCAAAGAATGTAACAGCACGCCTCGACGAATTAAAGAAGCGCTTCCCTAAAGGACTCGCGCTCGACATGACCTTGGACACCACCAAGGTCGTCACCCAAGGCATGAAGGAAATCACCGTAACATTGCTCGAAGCCTTGCTGCTCGTCGTACTGGTGGTTTATCTCTTCCTGCAAGGCTGGCGCGCCACCTTGATTCCGCTCCTTGCCGTTCCCGTGTCCTTGATCGGTACCTTCATGATCTTCCCCATGCTGGGCTTCTCGGTAAACACTCTGTCGCTCTTCGGCTTGGTGCTCGCCATCGGCCTCGTTGTAGACGACGCCATCGTCGTAGTGGAGGCGGTCGAACATCATATCGAGAAAGGCTTGTCTCCCAAAGATGCCTCGCTAAAGGCCATGGAGGAAGTATCTGGTCCGGTCATTGCGATCGCCCTGATTCTATCGGCGGTATTTATTCCGACCGCCTTTATCCCCGGCATCACAGGCCGCCTCTACCAGCAATTCGCCGTCACCATTGCGATCTCGGTCATCATCTCGGCCTTCAACGCCTTGTCGCTCAGCCCTGCGCTTTGCGCCCTGTTGCTGAAGCCGAAGAAGCCGTCGCGCGGCCCCTTGGCCCGCTTCTTCGATTGGTTCAATCGCGTCTTCGGCATCGCCACCAACGGCTATATCAACATGAGCGGCGCGATGATCCGCAAGTCGGTTCTCAGCCTGCTGTTCCTTGGCTTAGTTACGGTCACCGGCGTTGGTCTCGGCAGCCGGATCCCCAGTTCCTTCCTTCCGAATGAAGATCAAGGTTACTTACTCGTCGCCATGCGTCTTCCCGATGCAGCCTCCCTTGAGCGGACCGATGAAGCCGCACGCAAAATTGAACAGCGTGTCATGAAGATTCCTGGCGTTGCTAGCGTCTTCTCCGTCGTCGGTTTCGACTTACTCACCGGCATCCAAAATACTTATAATGGCATCTTCTGGGTGACGCTCAAAGACTGGAGCGAACGCAAGGCCGCGAACGAACAGTTCGAGGTGATCCAAGGCAACCTTGCAGCAGCCATCTCCACTGTACCCGACGCTTTTGCCTTCCCCATTACGCCTCCGGCCATTCCCGGCGTCGGCAGTTCCGGCGGCTTCACCTTCGTGCTGGAAGATCGTTCCGGCGGCAGCGCCGAGGAGTTCGGCAAGAACGTCTTCAAGTTTGCGGCAGAAGCGGCCAAACGCAAGGAACTGGTAGGCGTGAGCCCAGCCTTCCTGCCCACAGTGCCTCAGCTCTACGCGGACGTCGATCGAGAGAAGGCCGCGCGTCAAGGGGTCGCCATCAGCGACGTCTACAACACGCTCCAAACCTTCATGGGCGGCTACTTGGTCAATTACTTCAATCGCTTTGGCCGCCAATGGCAGGTCTATCTTGCAGCGGAAGGAGAGTATCGAGTCAAGCCAGAAGATATTGGCCAATTCTACGTACAGAACTCCGCCAAGACCATGGTTCCGCTCAGTACACTCACCCGGATCGAAAAGCGGAATGGTCCAGAGTTCAACTACCGCTATAACGAGTACCGCGCCACACAGATCTTCGGCGCCGCGGCTCCGGGCTTTAGTTCCGGACAAGCCATGGCTGCCTTGGAAGAAGTTTTCGCCCAAACGATGCCATCGCAAATGGCCTTCGACTACACCGGCATGTCTTATCAGGAAAAGAAAGCGGCCGACGGCATCCCGCCCTCCGCCATCTATGCCATGTCGATCTTATTTGTGTTCCTGATTCTGGCTGCTCAGTATGAAAGTTGGTCTTTGCCCTTTAGCGTGTTGTTAGTCACTCCAGTCGCCGTCCTGGGCGCTTATTTTGCACTCTGGATGCGCGGCTTTGAGAACAACGTCTACGCACAGATCGGTCTGGTCATGCTCATCGGAATGTCGGCAAAGAACGCAATTCTAATTGTCGAGTTCGCCAAGCTCGAATATGAGAAAGGTCGTCCGATTGCGGAAGCCGCACTCACTGCCGCACGGCTCCGTTTGCGCCCCATTCTAATGACGGCATTTGCCTTCATCCTAGGCTGCGTACCGCTCTGGACCGCCAGTGGCTCGGGTGCAATCTCCCGCCGTATCCTTGGCACCGTCGTCATCGGCGGCATGTTAGCAGCCACCATAATCGCTATTTTCTTGATTCCGGTAACCTTTGTGGTGGTCGAACGTTTCAGCGCGCTCTTCAGCCGGAAGAAATCCCTCGCCGCCTTAGAGAGTGAAGGAGAACCTGCATGAGGCATAAAGCACTGAGTCTCGCTCTGCTCGGCTTTGAGCTAAGTTGCACCATGGGGCCTAAGTACCAGCGCCCCAGCGTCCCTGCCCCACCTGCGTTCCGCGATACAGCAGTGGCAACGCCAAGCCCGGAATCCTTAGGCGATGCCAAATGGTGGACGGTGTTTGAAGATGAGGAATTACAAAAGCTCATCCGCACCGCGCTCGCTCAAAACTATGACGTCCGCATTGCCGCCTCCCGCATTGTCCAGGCACAAGCGCAGCTAGGCATCACGCGCGCCGACCAGTTTCCCAGCATTAGTGGCACCGGTGGCGCCAACCGCCAGCGCAACCCCAGTAACCCCGTCTTCCCGGCCTTTGAAGCCAACATGAGTCAGTTGGGCCTATCCTCCGTCTGGCAATTGGACTTCTGGGGCCGCTACCGCCGTGCCACCGAAGCTTCGCGGGCCACCTTGGCTGCAAGCGAATGGGGCCGTAAAGCCGTACTTGGAACTCTCGTTTCTAACGTTGCAACAGCTTACTTCCAGTTGCGCGAATTGGATTTGGAACTGGAGATCTCACGCCGCACTCTCGCAGCCCGCAACGAGTCTCTCACGCTTACCCGCACCATGGAGAGCGGTGGGGCGATATCACTCCTCGATGTCGCGCAAGCCGAGAAGTTAGTGGAGTTAGCTGCACGAAAGGTTCCCGATCTTGAAAGGAGAATTACCCAACAAGAGAACTTGATTCAGATCTTATTGGGTGAGAATCCAGGGCCCGTCGCACGCGGCAAGGCACTGGCCGCTCAGGTCATTCCGCCCGCGATTCCCGAAGGGCTTCCGTCGCAGTTACTGGAGCGCCGTCCCGACATCCGCCAGGCTGAACTCCAACTCGTTGCGGCCAACGCCAACGTTGGCGTAGCCAAGGCGATGTACTTCCCGCAGCTCAGCCTCACCGGCACAGCGGGCTTTCAGGCCTATTCCCTGACAGGTCTTTTCGATTCGAAGGTCTATAACATCGGCGCCGCCATGACGCAGCCGATTTTCGACTTCGGCAGGATCCGGAACAACGTTCGCCTGACAGAAGCACAGAAAGAAGAGATCTTGCTGACTTACTTACAAAATGTACAGCAGGCTTTTCGCGAAGTATCCGACGCGTTGATTGCCATTCGTAAGAACCGTGAATATCGCGAGCGCCAGCAAGCCCTGACGCTAGCCGCGCAATCGGCGGCCAAGCTCTCCGAGCTTCGCTATCGCGGCGGCGCCAGCAGCTACCTCGAAGTCCTGACCAGCGAGACAGATCTGCTCGATGCGGAAATCGACTTAGCCCAGGCACAACTCAATGAGCGTCTGGCGATCGTGCAAATCTACAACGCTCTTGGCGGTGGCTGGCAGCAGTAGGAAATTCAGTCCGGCATCTCACTGATGTCGCGCGGTTCCTCAACAGGCTGTACATTCATCGCATGCCGGAAGCGCGTCGAAGTCTCATAGGCTTTGACGCGCACCCGCATGATCGAACCAAGTGGCCGGTGCTCGGCAATGCAGTGCCAGGGATTGAAGCTCAGGCGGTCATCTCCATACACGCGGCGGACGGGACTATAGGCGTCCTGGGCCGGAATCGTGATCTTCCCCACCGCGAGATAAGGCGACAGCGATTCCGGCCACGCAATCGAAGCATCCTCAACCGGCATCTGCTCCAGATCCGTACAAAGCTGCACTCGAACCTCATACTCAGCACTTTGCATGCGAAAGAAGTCGACAACCAGATCGCGCAGAACAGAAGGATTTTCATCTGCATCCACCTCCTGCCCCGTTAACGCACGAACACCCTCCGACAACGGCGCGGCGCAGAGCTTGGCCACATAGTCTCCATAGCGAATCGCCGCCATGCTGTAGAAGGTCTCGCCAAGAATATGATGATTCGCTGGGCTCAGGCCATCGAGAGTGGAGTTCGGCCGCCCCAGCAACTTCAACGCCTCATTCGCACCGCGCGCCAGCGCTCCCGTCAGGCGCTTGACAAGATCAGGATCCTCGGCATGCTTCTCGAGAATCTGCTGCATCTTCCAATAGGTGCTGACCTCGCCAAACGGGATCACCGGCATGTTGACCAGCAGAAAGTCCTGTGTCGTTTCCGACTCGTGTCCCGCCAAGAGCTTCGCCCCCTCCACGCCCAAAAGCTTCACTGCCATCCCACGAGGCGACGAGATTCGATCATCCCGCAGATCTCCTGGCGCAGTCGATAGACGAATCATCACCGGGTAGCGGCGTGGCGAGCGAAAGACACCCTGCCGCAGCGGCTCAGCCAAGTTCTCATACACACTCAACTCCCCCTTCAGCACCCCATGGCTCTTCGCGTGTGCGTCGCGAACCGCGTGCCGGTACTTGTCGAAAGCACGTCGATTGACGGCCGCCATTGAGGCTACGATCTTCTCAGTCAGTTCGTCTTCGTCCGGCTGGCGAACTTCGATTGAGTCGGAATAGCGAACCAGAGTTTCAGGCACCATAAGAGATGTCCTCTTTCAAGATGGAGTGATGGCGTGATCATAGAGTAGATCAGCTTGTCCGGCGAAATCGTTACGGTCGTCTTCTTGGAAACTTGAGGCTATACACTGGTTCTGAATGAAAGTCCTGCGTCGCTCTGCTCTCGCCTTAGCGCTCTCGTCCAATCTGTTCTGGACAACTGCCCCTGCGGCAGCAAAGATCCTCTTCAAAGCCGATTTTGAAACCGGTGACCTGAGCCAATGGAGCCAAACCGGCACCCGTGGCCAGAATGCCACTGCAAGGAATATCGAGATCGTGACGGACATTGTTCGCGAAGGGAAATACGCCGCCAAGTTCACCATTCACGAAGATGACATCTTCAATCCCCAGCAATTGCGCGTACAAGTGGGAGGGCCAAGAGTCACGGTCGAGGAAGGCTCCGATACTTACATGTCCTTCTATCTCTATATGGCCGATCCCCCAAAGGACCGTGATAACTTCTTCTACTGGGAAGGCAATCCCCCGCCCCGCTATAACAACGTCATGACTTGGTGGGTGGAGCCCAAAGAAGGCGGCGGCACTCTCATTAAGTACGGAACCGGGAATCTCGGCCGCAATGGCACGGAATGGTCGGCAGACTTCAGCACAGGCAAATGGCATCATCTGGCGATGCACATTCGTTGGTCCGAGGACCCAAGCAAAGGCAACACGCGCCTTTGGTTCGATGGCGCGCTGGTGTTGGACAAGAAGCTGAAGACGAAAGGTCCGGAGTCTGTCTACTTCTGCCAGCCGGGCATCCATCGCAGCCCGCACCGCCCTTCCGTCGACAGCATCTACTTCGATAAGTTCATCCTCGCCGATACACTGGAGGAAGTAATGGCCACATCCTACTGACAGTAAGTGATCCCGGAGGGAAAAACATCTCACCGGTTGCAATGAAAAGATTTCCGAAATCAGTCCCTAATGCTTATCCTTGCGTTGAGGCCGGTACAGCTTCTGCCTCTCGTGGCACAGCGGCTTAAAGATACGTTCACTCAATTTGATCCTCTTGCGGAAAACAGCAGATCTACACTTAAGGTCAACTCCCACATAAACTCTGAAGATGCACCCAGCATCGCGGCTTAGCCTCGCCCTCTTCCTTGTGCCACTCAGCCTTCTGGCCCAGCAAGCGGCGACGTTTACAATCTCCGGGGACTGGACCCTCACCGTCACCCCACCGGCAGGATCGGCACAACAGATCCGTGTGCAGCCGCCCATCATGATGGACGTCCAGGCCGAGGCCTATTCGGCACTTCCCATATTTAATCCAAAGAACGGCGGATGGCTGCGCGGAGCACAGCTAAAGGGAGTCCGCGTGCAGGAGACCACCAGCCCGCACCTTCTCGACAAAGAGAGCTTTGTCCTCCGCTCCGGCCCCACCGCGAACGCCGCAGCGTTCACAAGAGGTGTCGACTACGAGATCGATCTTGACTGGGGCACCATCGGTCGTCTTGCGGGCGGGCACATTCTTCCGGACCAGACGGTCTATGCCAGTTATCGAAACGCTGAACTTCGCCTGGATGCGGTGCTGCTCGGCCCTGACGGTAAAGTGACCATCCGCACCGGGCAGCCCAAGGCGGCAGCGCCGCCGCTCCCGGCAATCCAACCCGGCGAGCGCCACCTTGGCAATGTCTATCTCCCAGGCTTCATCAGCAAGCTTGAGCCCGACCATCTCTTTCCGATTCTTGAGAAAAACTATCCCGAAACTCCCAGCCCCAAGAACCAAACCATCACAAACCTCAAGAAGCGTCTCGAAGCGGGACAGCCTCTGCGCATTCTGGCCTGGGGCGACAGCGTCACGGACGGATCCTATCTTTCTGATAGCAACACCCAACGCTGGCAGGAGCAATTTGCCACCCGGCTGCGCGAGCGATACCCCAAAGCCCGGATTGAGATGCGCACCCAAGCCTGGGGCGGCCGCAATACAAGAAGCTATCTCCAGGAACCTGCAGGCAGTCCGCACAATTACCAGGAGACCGTTCTGAATCTCAAGCCGGACCTGATCATTTCCGAGTTCGTCAACGATGCGGGTCTCGATCCAGCGCAGGTCGAGGAGCGCTATTCGAAACTGCTGACCGACTTCAAAGCGATCGGCGCCGAATGGGTCATACTCACACCCCACTATGTCCGTCCCGACTGGATGAACCTGACCCGCGAGCGCGACATCGACAAGGACCCGCGCCCCTATGTGGCTGGCCTGCGGCAATTCGCCGCCAAGCACGACGTTGCCCTCGCCGACGCCTCCTTGCGCTACGGCCGGCTGTGGCGTCAAGGCATTCCCTACAACACGTTGATGCTGAACGCCATCAATCACCCCAACGCGGACGGCATGCGGATCTTTGCCGATGCGCTGATGGCGCTATTTCAATAAGTCTCTATTACGGGGAACTCATTCCGTCGCTCACGCGTCTACCCGCCTCAGTGAAGCAGACCTGGCTAACTTCTGTCGCGCTGACCCTATGCGGGAGTGCAGCCGTCCTCGCACAGGACAGCTTCCAGGCCGGCTGGGATGCTGCTCGCTCCAAGCAAGCACCGGGCGTCGAGTTCATGCTCAGCACAGACAAATCAAAATACTATCTCGGCGAGGTCATTCCGCTCACGCTCTCCTTTCTCACTACGCAGGCCCAGACTTTCGCAACACTGCCAGCCCCGAGGACAAGCGGTCCGAGCCCTTGGGAAGCTCTAACGCTCGACCCAGACGATTCACAACCGGCTGCAAGGATGGTCCAGGGAGGATTCGCCGGCAGCGGCCCAATGGGAAATGTCCAGTTCCTCAGCCCAGAGCAACCCTCACAAAATACGGTCTTCCTCAATGATTGGTCCCCAATCCACAAACCAGGAACTTACCGCATTTATCTGGTCAGCAGGCGGATCAGTCAACTGACGGAGCCGGGACTGCCCGCAATGGAGTTGCGGAACTCGAACAACAGAACTCCGTTGGAGCTGGCCTCGAATATCATCCAGATCGAGATTGTGCAGCCACCTCCGCAGTGGGTCGCCGAACGCATCCGGGAGGCTACAGCGACGCTCGATGCTCCGCCCCAGCAAGACCCTGAAATGCAGAGCCACGCATTCCAGATCCTCCGCTTCCTGGACACCCCCGAATCTGCAAGCGCCCTAATCACGCACATCCCGGAGGAGTACACAGCCGAAACCTATCCCGTCACGCAAGCGATCCTGAACTCAGCCCACTGGGAGCAGGTATTGCCGCAGATGCAACAACAGCTGAATGCCCCCAGACAGCCGATCAACGAAACTTTTCTCAAGACCCTCACGGAACTGAGCCTCCGCAAGAAACTTGGCCGACTGACGCCGCCGGAATCCCAAACTCCCGAGGCGCAGCTACGCTGGCAGAATGTGGCCACCCAGAGAGCACATCAGTTCGAGGAACAACAAGCCAGCCTCGCCTCGCAATTACTGGCGGCACTCCCCAAGAAGACGCCCGAAGCCCGTTCGCAATCGCGCGAAACCCTCATTCGATTGGCCGTTTCTTCTGCCACAACCCCGCCCTGGGCTGATGCATTCCTCGCCGAGATGATCGCCGATTTTCATTCCTTAACAACAAGGCAGCAAGAAGACTTACTCAGCTCACGCTGGTATCTGGTTCGCAGAGCAAAGATCCTCCCAATCCTCCTCGAATACTACGCAAGCCCACCCAATTCGCCATCGCGATCGATCATCGACCTGGTCGTCCAGCGCATCTACGAACTCGCGCCCGATCAGGGACGCCAGATCATCCTCAAAGAGCTCCACAAGCAGGAGGATCAATTGCTCGGTCTCTCCACAGTGATGATGCTCCCCGATCCTGTCCTTCCGGAGTTGCACGAGGTGTTTCTCGCGCAGATGGCGCGTGGCGGCTCCCCACCCGGGCATCTGATCACCCGCTATGCCAATGGCGATATCCTTCCAGCAGTCAAAGCCCGCTTCCTGGCTTTTGTAGCAGAACTCGATCGGCAAAAACTCCCCCACTGTACCCACCCGCTCATTTTCTACTTCCTCAAGTACGACCCGGACTTCGGTCGCCAGCAACTCATCCAATCCTTCGCCTCGTGTAACTACCAGAGCATCGTAAACGGCATCGACCCACTGGGCCGCTACGCCATGAGCTCCGCGCTCGAAAGCATCGCCATCGAACAGCTTCCCAGCGGCATCGTGGGCATCAAGCGAGGAGCGGCAGAGTTGCTCGGCCGCTATGGATCGAAGGCCGCGCAGAAGCCGCTCTGGGACACCATAGAATACTTTCGCAACTGGTGGAAAGACCGTGAGGCAGATCTACAAACACCAATCGGCGAAGAGTCCCGCATCTTGGAACGAACCTTGGCCTCGGCCCTGGGACAAGCGCAAAACTGGGTACTCGATTCGCGCGGCCTCGATCGCTTGCACTCCTTATGCAGCAGCAAAGAGTGCCGCGCCTTCGTACAGGACTGGATTCATAAAACAAACGGGGCAATTGCGATCAATTACAGCGACATCCCTCCCCAGCCCGCTTTCTTTGTCGCCCAATATTCCGTGCGCGGCACAGCCGCCCTCCAAGAGAAACTCTCGCAATTCCCCGCTGGCAGCCGCTTCCGGATCGAAGACACTCCCTCCGATCGCACGGCCCATCTCCGTGCTGCCGTCGAATCCGCCCTCCGCGCCGCTGGCCATCGTCTCGAGCCATAGAGCAAGGTCACCTAGCTGCGCAACGCAGCCACCGGATCCACTCTCGCCACCTTTCTCGCAGGCAAGTAGCTCGCCAGCGATGCCACCAGAATCAGACTGGCTGACACCACCACATAGGTCAACGGATCGGCCGGGCTCACCTCATAAAGCAGCGACTGCATCATACGCGTCAGCCCCAGCGCAGCAGCCAATCCACAAGCCGCGCCAATGCCGGACAATCGCAAGCCATACCAGACAAACATTCCAGCCAGACTTTGCACAGGCGCACCCAGCGACAGGCGGATTCCGATCTCCCGGGTCCGCTGCGAAACCGCATAAGCGATGACACCGTAGAGACCGATCACTCCCAGAAACAAGCCCATGCCACCCGCAATCGCCAGCAGCACAAGAGTGAACGAAGTGCGAGAAAGCGAGCGGTTGTATACCGTCTCAAGAGTCTTGATATCGGCAAGAGGCAACAGCGGGTTCACCGCGGCAACAGCATGTTGCAGTTGTTGCCGCAGCGCCTCCGATCCGGCACGTGGACTGCGGACAACGATCGCAATGCTACGGACGGCAGAGACCGGAGAGGCTTCAAAATTCTGCTGCAACAAGGGCCAGTACACAATACCGGGAGCCTTCTGCGCCACACCGTTATCGTGCAGGTCCGCCACCACTCCGATCACTTCCCGCCAATCGTCCTTCGTTGTCGAACGAATGCGCTTGCCAATCGCCGCGCGTGCATCGCCCCAAGTTTCACGGGCCAGATTCTCCGACACAATGGCGACCGGCGACTTCTGATAGATCTCCGTCCAACGCAGATCGCGGCCCGCTAGCAAGCGCGCACCGGTCACTGCAAAGTATCCCGGTGAGATGAACTTATAGCGGCGAATCGGCGGAAGCCCCTCCGTCTTCGTCTCGGCATAGACAGGATCATTCGAGCCTCCCTCCATCGGCAGGTGATTGGCAATCGCCACACCGGACACAGCATCGATCTTCTCGATGTTGCGCAGAATCGCCTCTTCCATGCGAATCGCACGCTCCGGATCGGGCACCTGTTGCTCGGGAATCGAGATGCGCAAGCTCTCCACCTGTTGTGCACCGGAGAAACCGGGCTCGACGCGGCGCAGCGCCTGAAAGCTGCGGATCATCAATCCAGAAGCGACAAGGAGCACCACCGTCAGCGCCACCTGTACCACCACCAATGTGTTGCGCGCGCGATGCCGCTCCTTGGTCAGGCTCAGCGAGCGGCCTTCGCTGCGCAACGCGCTGCCGACTTCAGGCCGGCCATACTTGACAACAAGAATCAGCGCGAAAAGCAGGCCCACGAGGAGAGAAATGCAGAGGGTGAAAGTCAGAACAAGCGGATCGATCGCGATCTCCTGAATGCGAGGCAGCCTGGTGAATGCCGACGCGGCCAGCAACTGCAAGGCAGCAGCGGCCAGCCCCAGACCAAGAGCCCCACCACTTAGCGCAAGGACTAAGTTCTCAAGCAGCAGTTCCCGCGCCAGGCGCGGCCAGGAAGCGCCCAGTGCGGCCCGCACGGCAAGCTCCTGACGGCGCGCATCGGCGCGCACCAGCAGCAAGTTCACCACATTGGCTCCCGCAATCAGCAAGACAATCCCGACAGTGCCCATCAGAACCCAGAGCGTGTTTCCAATGTCGCCAATCCAGGCATCCTTCAGCAGCACAACGCGCGGAGCGATGCGCGCCGCTTGAAAGGTGTCCTTGCTGAAACCGGCATTCATCGGAAATTTTTGCGGCGCAAGCTGCAGCATATGCGCAACATCCGTGTTCGCATCGGCGAGACTTTGGCCCGGCTTGAGCCTCGCCAGACCTTGGCAACAAAAACTGATCAGGCCTACATTCGCTCGAAGAAAGCGGAGTGGCCGCAGCAGCGAGACATGGCGATCCAGAAACTGAAAGGAGGGCGGCAACACACCCACCACCTCATGCGCCTGCCCATCCAGCAGAATCCGGCGGCCCAGCACCGCACGATCTCCACCAAAGCGAGACCGCCAATAGCCATCGGAGAGCATCACCACACGCTCCCTGGCAGGATTGCCGTCCGTGGCGTGAAAGGAGCGACCCAACGCAGGAGCGATCGTCAGCGCCGGCAGAAAACGATCCGTCACCGACAGCGCCGGCACTTCCTCCGCTTCTCCAACACCGGTAACACTCACCGTATCGCTCAACCACATCGACACATCCTGAAAGGTCCGGCTCTCTTCGCCGTAAGTGAAATACAGTGAGGCCGCCATGTTCAAGTCTTCGATTTTGATTCCCGGCGCGGTATGCCGTAACACGATCAACTGCTCGGAATGGCGATAGGGCAGCGGCTTCCAAAGAACACCCTGCATCACACTGAAGATCGCCGTACTCGCGCCAATGCCCAGCGCCAGCGTCAAAATGCTCACTGCGGAAAAGCCCGGGCTCGCGCACAAACGGCGCACGGCAAAACGCAGATCAGAGAACAGCGTCTCGATCGCGTTCTCCCAACCATAGGAAGCGATTTGTTCGCGAGCCACCGTCACGTTGCCCATTTCGAGATGCGCAGCGCGACGCGCCTCTTCAAGAGAGAGTCCTTTCGCCAGATGAGCCGCAGTCGCCTGCTCAAGAAAACTTTCCACCTCATCAGCGATATCCCGGTCGGCAGGACGGCGATTCGCCAACCGTTGCAGCCCTCGCAGAATCTGGCGCCAGAGCAGCATAAGCTTATGCCTCAGCCTTCAGTAACCTGGCGATCGCCCCAGCACGGCGCGACCAATCGGCAGTCTCAATTTCCAGTTGCTTCTTCCCTGCCCGCGTCAGGCTGTAGAGCTTGGCGCGCCGGGCATTCTCTGTAACTACCCACTCCGCATCCAGCCAGCCACTGCGCTCCAGGCGCTGCAACGCGGTCAACAGTGAGCCGGGATTCATCTTGAAGACACCACGCGAGATCTGCTCAATGCGGCGGGAAATACCAAAGCCATGCATCGGCTCGAGACTAAGCGTCTTGAGAATCAACATGTCGAGAGTGCCCTGAATCAGGTCGGTGTTTGGTTCATCCATATGCAAGTTGAGTCCAGAATAGATCCATTCCATATGACTGTCAAGATGTGACCATCATGGTCAGATCACGGCAAACTCCGGTTGCGATACACTTTTCCGCGAGGTCTTTATGCGTTTCGATCGTCTTGTTGCTGTACTTCTGCTGGCCTGTCTGGGCCTGTCTGCCGCCGTGCCCGAGGGCAAGGCCGATGAGCTTGGCTTCTCCAAAGAGCGGCTCACCCGCATCCACCAAACCATCCAGCAGCACATCGATTCGAAACAGATCGCGGGCGCCGTCACACTGGTGGCCCGCAAGGGCAAGATCGCGAACTTTGAAGCTCACGGCGCTTTTGACCTTGAGTCCAACAAGCCGATGGCGAAGAATTCCGTCTTCCGCATCTGGTCGATGTCCAAGCCCGTAGCCGGCGTCGCCATTCTGATGCTCCTCGAAGAGGGCAAGCTCCGCCTCAACGATCCAGTCTCGAAGTTCATCCCCGAGTTCAAAAACATGAAGGTGAAGAGCAGCATTGCCTTGACCCGTGAGATCAACGTGCAGGACCTGCTCACCCACGTTTCGGGACTCGGAAGCGATCCAGCCACCAGCGTCCAGGGCGCAATCAGTCTTCGCCAAGGCGAAGAGGGCCTCAACACCTACATTCCGAAGTTCGGCGCGACGCCGCTCGCCTTTCAGCCCGGTTCCCAATGGGCTTACAGTCCCCTGATGGCCTTCGACACTCTCGGCCGCATCGTCGAAGTTGCTTCGGGTCTCGACTTCAATCAGTTCCTCAAGACCCGCCTCTTTGAGCCGCTCGGCATGAAGGACACCTTCTTCCATCCCGGCGATCAGGGCTGGCCGCGCGTCGTCACCGCCTATCACCGCAAGGACAACCAACTCGAGAAGACTGCCAACCCGAACTGGATCGCCAGCAAGACTTACTTCTCCGGCGCCGGCGGCCTGATGTCCACCGCCGAAGACTATCTGCAATTCGCCGAAATGTTGCTCGAAGGGGGCAAGCTCAACGGCAAGCGAATCCTCAGCCCCAAGACCGTCGATCTGATGGCCTCGGTCTTTGTGCCCGACACGCTGCCAGGCCGCGCGCCGGGCCGCGGCTTCGGCCTGAGCGTGCAAGTGGTCAGCGATCCGGTGGCTGCCGGAATGCGCGTCTCAAAAGGCAGCTACGGTTGGGACGGAGCCTACGGGACTCACTTCTGGATCGACCCGGTAGAGAAGATCGTCGGCATCCTCATGATCCAGACCGACAACCCGAATCGCCAACTGGATCGCGACTTTGAAAATGCCGTGATGCAGGCAATCGTCGATTAACGCTCAGCGCGCTTCAATGAAGCAGCCCCAGGACTTCGTAAAGCGGGGTAGCAGCGTTTTGCCATCGAGCAGCATCTGCAATGTATCGGCCAGATCGCGACGCGTCGGTGCGGGCCGCGACTTCCCCCACGACACATAGCGATCGTCAATACGGCCACGATAGATCAGCTTGTCCTCCAAGAAGACCACCACTTCCGGCGTGAGCGTGGCTCCGGCCTGTTCGGCCCTCACACCAAGCGGATCTAATTGAACTGGGATTGGAAACTCATAGCTCTTCCGCCAATCCTCCAGACTCGCCTCCGTGAGCCGTGCCTCCGGAAACAGTGCGAGAAAATCGACACCCTTGGGCTGATAGAGCGAGACAATCCGTTTGAGTTCTGGAATATAGCGATTGGAGATGGGGCACTCAACGGCAAGGAAGATTTCAACACGGATCCGCGGCCTCGCCTGCAGGGCAAGTGGTAGCGTCAAGAACATGGAGCGCCTTGTCACGAGTGAGCGGATTGGTTCTACCGCCATCCTTACTATCATGAACCCACCGGTGAATGCTTTGTCGCGAGAGACGGCGGCAGCCCTGCATCTGGCATGGCAGCAAGCCGACGAAGACGATGCTGTAACGCGGATCGTCATCACCGGATCGGGCAAAATGTTCGTCGCAGGCGCAGATCTGCGGGAGATCGAAAGAATCACTCAACACGAGATTCCACCCGATCTCAGCTATCTCAATCAACTGCTCAATGCGATCGAGCGGGGCCATACGCTCGTCGTCATGGCGATGAATGGCGGAGCGCTGGGCATCGGACTGGAACTCGCGATGGCGGGGCATTACCGCGTGCTGCGCGCCGGAAGCCAGGTGGGCCTGCCGGAAGTGAACCTGGGGCTGATTCCAGGCGCGGGCGGCACCCAACGCTTACCACGGCTGGCCGGTGTCGGGCCGGCACTGCGAATGTGCCTGACGGGCAAGAGCATCAGTGCGGAAGAGGCGCTGGAGCTTGGAATTGTCGATCGCGTTGTCGAAGAAGATGTAGTTGCCGCAGCACTTGAAGTCACCCAGGGCCGGCGCACCGATCAACTGCCCTGCCAAGGGAATCTCCGCGTGGTGGAAGCAATCCTCGCCGCTGTGCGGGCCGGGACATTCGAAGCGGGTCTCGCCGAAGAAGCACGGCTGTTTCGCGAAGCGCTGGTAGATCAGGAGGCGAAGGAAAAAGTAGCGGCCTTCTTCGCCTCCCGTAAGAAATAACTGGCTATTGCCCGCCTCGAGATTGCGCAGTTGCCGGGGGCCGCACAGGACGTGGAGGAGCGACATAATCCACCAACTCGTCCACTGGCTTCTTCGCTGCCCATGCAATGCCACGAAGCAGCGTCCGCTGGATCTGGTAGTTTGAGAAATTCGCGTAGTTGTGGCCCTGCATCCAAACAAAAGCGCGCGCAGTTTGGCCGCCTGCGGCAGGATGTTCATAGGTCCAAATTTGAGGGACTTTTTCACCGCGATGATCCCCCGCGCTGGGCGTTCCGGCAATCTCCGCAGTCGCCAACACATGGATTCCCGGATCAGAGGCCCAGGTCAGATTGAAAAAAGCCTCGTCCAACAGGGTCAAATTGGACATGTCTTTCATGATCGGATGCGCCTTATCCGTCACGGTGTAAGGAACTGGAGCTTCGAGTGTATAGTTCACTTCGCCATGCTTCTTAGCCCCGCCGGTCAGCTTGGAAAAGGCGACAGGATCAGGTCCGCAAAGAGCGTCATGCAGACTCACCAGCCCACCGCCACGCTGCACAAAAGCGTCGAGCGTAGCCTTGTCGGTATCGGTCAAAAAGCCCACATCACCCTTGTAAATCACAACGACATCGGTCTTCTCCAGATCCTCGCGATGGGGAGGATGCAGTGCCCCGTTCACCACGGCGCCGCGTTCCGTTAAGAGCTTGCTCCAATCGGCCAGAAACTGCGGGTAATCATGTTGCCCGGCACTATGAGTCTTCAACCCGGTCCAGAGATACACGCGCATGCCATTCGGGTTCTGCCCAGGCACTCGCGGTCCCCCTGGCACCTGCCCTTGCAAAAGGCCCCCTGCACAGGCCAACAGCAGCAACAAAATACGATTCAGATCCTTCATTCGCTTCACGTCCGACAATCTTATCGGATCGTGGCTGCGCTAAGCCGTTCAACGTCTAGTCAATACTCCCAAGCCAAACTTCAGAATCAGCACGCGAGCCACTGAAATAGATCCATCGGTTGTCGGGACTCGATGCAATCCCACGGCGCTCCACTTGCCAATCCTTCGATTGGACGACAATCTGCCGCACCCCATCCTTCGTATCGAGTAACCACAACTTCCCGTCATGTACAAAGAAGAGCCGGCGGGAATCACTCAGCCAGTGCGGATCCTGCCCGACATCGCTCCACTTGGTAAATTTCTGTTCCTTCAAGTGGTAAGTGACAATCCCACTCATCGACCCATCCGCTGTCTGCGTAAAGCCCGCGATCTGAGTGCCATCCGGGCTCCAATGCCAGGCAGAGAATAGCTCTTCCGAGTTCTCCATCGGCGGCAGAGCTTGCGGGCTCTGATCGTTCCAACGCCGGTCCGTATCCATCAGAAAACTACTGAAGCCGAAGATCGTATAGGCAAGCTTCTTGCCATCCGGACTCCACACAGGCCAAGCCGTCGTGCCCGTTGCGCCCCGTGTCAACTGCTGGAGTACTCCACCCTCCATCGCATAAGTCCAGATCTCCCAAGCTCCGCCGCGATTGGAGAAAAACGCGAGCTTCTTCCCATCCGGACTCCAACGCGGACCTCGATTCTTATACTGATCATCGGTAAGCTGGCGAAGGCCAGAGCCATCGGTCGAAACGACATAGAGATCATCGCGATTGCTTTGGCTATTGAATGCCAGCGTCTTGCCATCCGGACTCAAGTCGGGGCGCACATAAGGAACTTTTCCGTTGGTCAGGGGTTCAGGAGTCGACTGCAACAGCTTCGATGCGGGATCAAAGCGCACGCGATAGAGATTCGCGAGCAGCTGATAGGCAACAAATGCAATGCGCCGGCCATCCCGGCTGAAGCTGACATGGGCGACATCATCGACAGGCAGACGCACGGACTCCGCAACTCCCTGCACCTCCCCGCTCTTCTGATCGACGCGAATGCGCCAGAGGCCCATGTGGCCATCCCGGTCGCTGACAAAGTACAGAAAACTGCCATCAGGACTCCAGATCGGATTCCAATCCACGGCGGTGTCATTCGAGATCGCAAGAGGTTCAGGAGTAATGCCGTTGCGCGGCCGAGCGCGCACGGTAAAGAGATCGCGCTGTCCGGCCCGCGACGCCCAGAAAGCAATACGATCCCCGCTCGGACTCCAACTCGGCTGCACCGCATCCCCTTTGTAGATCAGCCGCCGCGCGCCATTGTCCACTCGAATGGCCCAGAGCTCACTGGCCGCCGCATAGCGGTCTTCCGGCCGGATGATGCCTTCTGTGGCGCAAACAATTTCAGCGCCATCCGGGCTCCAGGACGGATTGTGCCCCATCGGGCTGAGCTTGCGCGTCTGCTTCGAGCGCAGGTCGTAAAGGAAAAGACCACCACCCTCGCGCTCGCTGCGAAAGGCAATGGTGGTCCCATCGGGAGAGAGTGCCGGTTCCGTATTGTCCTCATGACTCGCTTCCGTAAGAAGTTGAGTCTGCTTCGCCTCCGTATCGGTCAGATAGAGATCCCAATTGCCACGGGCGTTGCTGGCATAGACCAGCATCCGGTCATCCGGACCGATCTGCGGAAAAAACTCGGCACTTTTCGTATCCGTAATCGCACGGAAACTCGCGGTCTCAAACTGCATCACAGAAGGGCCACGTCGGCTGCGAATCGCAATCCATCCGGCAAAAAGAACCAACACGGCCACAAATCCGACAAAGGCTGCCTGCGCAGGAGCGCGCGACCAAAGCGGCAACTTCGATTGCGCAGCCTCGGATCTGCGGCCACTCGTCGTGCTACGGCCGGATGCAGAGGAACTCAGATCGCGCTTGAGCCGCGAGAGATCAGATCGAAGCTCCGCGGCACTCTGATAACGAAGCGCGGCATCCTTCTCCAGCAGCTTCAGAATGATGCGTTCGAGTTCTGCGGGAGCTTCAGGATTCGCAGCGAGCAAGCTGGCCGGAGCCTTGTTGAGAATGGCATCGAAGAGCGCCGCACTGGTAGCGCCCCGAAAGGGCAGGGTTCGAGTGGCCATCTCATAGAGAACCATCCCGAAACTAAACAGATCGCTCCTCGCATCAATGTTCTGTCCGAGCGCCTGCTCCGGGCTCATGTAGGCCGCCGTACCGATCGCAACGCCGCTATCGGTACGGAAAGCAGCCATCGTCGCAGAGTCCCAATTCAACAACTCCTGCTTGGCCAGCCCAAAATCCAACAGCTTCGCTTGGAGCCCCAGACCCGATTTTTCTAAGAGCAGCAGATTCGCAGGCTTGATATCGCGATGGATGATCGATTTCGAATGCGCCGCATCCAGTGCATCGGCAACCTGAATCCCGATGTCGAGGATCTCCCCAACCTTGAGCGGGCGTTCCTGGAGAAGCTGGCGGAGCGTCTTGCCATCAAGCAACTCCATGACCAGGAAGGGACGGCCCTGATCTTCTCCAATATCGTGCACAACGCAAATATTCGGATGATTGAGCGAACTCGCCGTACGGGCTTCGCGCCGGAAGCGCTCAATGTCTTCCCCGCCCTCCTGAAAATCGTCCGGCAGAAACTTCAGCGCCACCTGACGGCCCAAACGCGTGTCCGTCGCTCTCCAGACCACACCCATCCCCCCGCCGCCAAGGGGTTGTTCCAAGCGGTAGTGACCAAATAAATCACCGGATTGGAGGGCGCGATGGGACGGCATCAGAGGTTGAAATCGAGGCGGTCGGCTAGAATGAAAGTGTAACAGGGTGAATGAAGAGTCGAATCCATAGCAAGCTGGTGATGGGTGCAGGTTTAGTTGGCGCGCTGAGTCTGATTCTTCTATTCACAATGCAATCCGCGATCACAGATTCGATTGCGCAACTCCTCTTCGGTGCGGCCAGTGTCTGGGCGCTACGCTCCAGCGGCATCCTCGAAAACAGCAGTGAATTTCCAGACTTTGGGAGTCCCTCGTTGCAGTCCATCGCAAAGATTGCCCCCTGGCTGGTCATCCTGCAACTGGGAATGGGCATCGCACTGCGCTACAAGTATATGGGCGCCATCTCACACGTACTGGGTGCAATGCTGGTGGGAGCCTTCCTCCTCTACTTTGCGACAGGCGTGCTCGCACCGGCCCCCAAGGGCCACTCCGCCCGCACGGCCGCACTGGCTCTGCTCTATGTCGTCTCTGCTCAAGTGCTGCTTGGTATCGCCGCCTATGTGATTCGCTTTTCTGACGGAAGCAGCAATAATATCTTGCCGAATACTCAAATTTTTACCCATTTGCACTCTGCTACCGCAATGCTGACCTTTGGCGTCACACTGGTCTTGTGCGAAATTACGCGACGGACAGCTCGCAAACAGGAGGAACACGAAACTGTTTCGTGAATACCTGGCGTTAACAAAACCACGCATCACCTGGCTCATCCTCATGAGCACGGCGGTGGGGTTTTACTTTGGTCTGCCGCACCTGAATCCCGGCACCCTGCACTGGGTGCTGTTGCACCTCGTGCTGGGCACAGCGTTGATTGCCAGCGGTACCGCGGCACTGAACCAATGGTGGGAGCGCGATAGCGACCGCTTCATGGCGCGCACCGCCACGCGGCCGCTCCCCTCCGGAAAACTCCCTGCGCGCAATGCGCTCGTCTTTGGCATCACCCTGGCCACTGCGGGTTTCCTCGACCTCTGGTTCGGCTGCAACCCGCTCACCGCCTGCCTCGGTCTCTTTACCCTGGTCACCTATCTCTTTGTCTATACGCCGCTCAAACGGCGCTCGCCGCACTCCACCACGATCGGCGCCATCCCGGGCGCCATGCCCCCGCTCATCGGCTACGCAGCCGCCTCGGGAGAGCTCACCTGGGACGCCTGGGCCCTTTACGCAATCCTTTTTGTTTGGCAGTTCCCGCACTTTTACGCGATCGCCTGGATGTATCGCGAAGAATATGGCAAAGCGGGCATCCGCATGCTCCCTGTCGTTGAGCCCGATGGCAACTCCACCGCCAATCGCATCCTCTGGACTTCGATTCTGATGGTTCCAACCAGCCTCTTGCCGGTGATGCTGGCCATGAGCGGTAAGATCTATCTCGCGTTCGCCTTGCTCATGGGCGCACTGCTGCTGTATACCGCCTGGAAGCTGTACCAGGATCGCAGCCGAGAACGGGCACGGGGCGTCCTGTTGGCCTCGGTCGTGTATCTGCCGGTGCTCTACGCCGTGCTGATTTTTTCTCCGAAATAACCCTATGCTGCTTGCTGTAGAAGGCTTGACGCATCGCTACGGGGACAAGACAGCCCTCGACCAATTCACGATGCACTTAAATCGCCGCGAGATCGTCGGCCTGCTCGGCCCCAACGGCTCCGGCAAGTCGACGCTCCTCCGCGTACTGTCCACACTGGTCAAGCCGCAAACGGGGCGCGTCGAAATCTGCGGCTTCGACGCAGGCAAACTGCCTGAGGCAGTGCGCAGCCGCATTGGTGTGGTCTTCCAAACACCCACGCTCGATCCGCTCCTCACTGTCGAGGAGAATCTGCTGATCTTCGGTTCCTTCTTTGGCATCTCCGGACGCGCCCTGCACGAGCGCGTGCGCCATCTGATGCAGCAATTCGGTATCCTCGATCGGCGCACCGACTTTGCCAAAACCCTCTCCGGGGGCTTGCGCCGCCGCGCCGAAATCGCCCGTGCCCTGCTCCACGAGCCGCAACTCCTGATCTTCGATGAGCCCACCTCTGGTCTCGACCCGGCTGCGCGCGACGACTTCTGGAAAGCCATCGAAGAACTGCGCGAGAAGCGAAGCACGGCAATCTTAATCTCCACCCATCTCTTTGACGAAGCCGAGCGTTGCGACTCGCTGATCCTCCTGCACCGCGGGCTGCGCGTCGCAGAAGGCACACCGGCAGAACTGAAAGCGACGATCGGCGGCCAGATCGTCGAACTCGTCGCCAAGAAGCCAGAAGCGGCCCTTGAGACCTTGCGAGCCAAATTCGGCGCCGCCATCGAGCTATCGGACGGCATCCTCCGCGTGGAAGCAAAGGACGCCCATCAGATGATCCCCAGCCTGGTGGAAGCCTTACCCGGTGAAGTCTTATCCGTCGGGCTGCACCAGCCAACCCTCGCCGACGTTTTTCGGAAGGTGACAGCATGATCCTCACAGCCTTGGCCTTAGCCCGACGGGAGATGCTGAAATTCTGGCGTGAGAAGGCACGCGTGGTTGGCTTTGCCGCCGCCCCCTTGCTGTTCTGGTTCGTCGTGAGCGCAGGCTTCAACGACTTCGCCCGCTTCTTTGCCGGCTCCATCGCGCTGACGCTGATGTTCTCCGCGGTCTTCTCCAACATGTCGGTGATCGACGATCGCAAAGAGGGCTTCCTCGCCGGCGTTTTAGTGACGCCCGCACCGCGCGCGGGAGTGGTCCTCGGCAAGGTGCTTGGGGCAACGATCCTTGCCTGGCTGCAAAGCCTCGTATTTCTGTTCTTCCTGCCGCTCACCGGCCTGACGCCGGGTTTCTTTGGCATCCTGGGGGCAGCGGGAGTACTGCTTTTGATCGGTCTGCTGTTTACGCTACTCGGCTTCCTCTGCGCCTGGCGCATGCCCTCGACGCAGGCGTTCCACGGCGTCATCAACATGCTGCTGCTTCCCATGTGGATGCTTTCCGGCTCGCTGTTTCGCGTCGGAGAAGCGCATCCGCTCATGCAGCGCCTGATGCAAGTGAATCCGATGACCTACGGCATCTCGCTGCTCGACGTTTGCCTCGGAGGCACCTCGCCGTTTTCGATGGCGCTCAGTCTGGCGGTTCTGTGTGGCACAACGGCGCTGCTCTTTGGCGCCGCCTTATGGTTCATTGGAAGGAGCGAATATGCGACGGCGTGAATGGCTCGCTGGCCTTGTCCTATGGAGTAGCTGCAAAAAGAAAAGCGCGCTGCCCGACTTGGGCACCGTGCCGCCCTTCGAATTTACAAAACAGGATGGCCGGCCTTTTTCCAGCTCTGCCTTAAAAGGAAAAGTCTGGGTGGCGGACTTCTTCTTTACCCATTGCCCCGGCCCCTGCCCACGCATGTCCAATCAACTGAAGCGGGTGCAGGAACAGACGGCACAACTCCCGGACTTCCACATCGTCAGTATTACGGTAGACCCTGACCGCGACACGCCAGAGGTCCTGACCGAGTATGCCAAGCGCTACCACGCAGACCCCATGCGCTGGACCTTTCTTACCGGCCGCAAAGACCTCATCGAGAATGTAATGAGAGAGTCTTTTTACCTGGGGCACGCTGGCACCATGACCGAACACTCCACCCGTTTCGTTCTGGTCGATGGTTCCATGCGGATCCGTGGCTTCTACGATTCCTTCGCAAAAGACAGCATCGATCAGCTCATTGAGGATATCCAACAACTTTCATGACCATCCGTGACTTACCACTTATAGACGCCAGTCTGAACGCACTCTGTACCTGCCTGCTACTGTACGGCTATTATCTGATCCGCAATGGCAGAAAGACAGAACATCGCAACGTGATGCTCTCTGCCTTTGCCGTCTCCGTGATCTTCCTCATCTGCTACCTCGTCTACCACTTCTCGGTCGGCAGCGTGCCTTACCAGGGCCAGGGCTGGCTCCGCCCGCTCTATTTCACCATCCTGATCAGCCACATCCTCCTCGCCGTAACCGTACCGGTGCTGGCGATCCTCACCCTCTGGCGCGCCTTCCAGGAGCGCTTCGACAAGCACCGCAAGATCGCCAGAATCACCTTCCCCATCTGGCTTTATGTATCGATCACAGGCGTCATCGTTTACCTGATGCTCTATATCTTCTAGCGAAAACGACTTTCTTTACTAAGCTGAGCCGCCGCTAGAACACCCACGAGTCCCCGTCGACTCCTTCCCCATTCCTAGGCCTAGCACTCCCGCTACAACAGGCTGCCCCTCCCACCGACCACTTCTCGATCGCTCGATTCACGGTCCTGTTCACGCACCTGATCCTCGCCGTGACCATGAGGCTGCCAGCGAGCCTTTCAGAACGAATCGATGTCTTTGAGCCGAAGCGGCCGTTCCTGATGAGAGCTTACGGTATAAAAGAAGAACCCTCCAACAGGCACAAACCAGTGAACTATAAAATCCTACTTCTTCTGATCGCATTTGCGGTGCAGGCAGGCGCTAGCGTCTTCACCTTTACCGATCGCACCGAATTTCTGGCGGCAATTGACTCCGGCTATTACGAGGAGACGTTTTCCACCATCCCAACCGACCTCATCATCTTCACCGGAAAATCCTTTAGCGGCAATGGGTTCTCCTACTACGTGTCTGCCGAAGACGGACTCTATGTCACCGTGATCGACTCGGACATCTCTCTGTCCGGAGAGGATGCCTCTTATCCCTTGATCATCGATTCGTTCGCCGGTGGCATCACAGCAATCGGAGGATCTTTCTTTTTTGACAATGCAGAAAACGCATTGAGCCCTTCTGGCTCGGGCTTCTTAACCCTGTGGAACGGAACCGAGGCGCTCGCCACTCTCGCCGTAAACACTCCCACCTCAAACAAAAGCTTCTTCGGCTTCATCAGCACCACACCCTTCACCGCCCTCACCCTACAAGGCACCTCCACCGAGCAAAGCGGCTACGCCTGGCCAAACGTCGACAACCTCATCGTCGGGACAGCCGATCCCTCTGCGGTCCCAGAGCCATCCACATACCTGCTCTTCGGTGCAGGACTCGCCGGTCTCGCCCTGCTGCGCCGCCGCTAGAACACTCACGAGTCCCCGTCGACTCGCCAACCTCAATTCCTTCCTGCCCACTACTCTTTCCGTAACATTGGCATCGTTCAGGTCATCCGACACCAGCGAGGAACCATCATACCCATGCGCTTTGCATTTCTTCTGGCCATTCTCATCTCCGTGGCCTCTGCCAACATCATCAACTACGGCCCCACCAATCAAACACTCACCTATACCGGTCTCGGCCCCGACGCCCAAGGCCACGGGACAGTGCGCGTCAGTTGGGGCTCCTGCGTTTTTGAAAACGGTGTCACCACCTGCACCCTGTCCGGTCCTTACACCGGCATCGGCTCCGGCGGCACCTTCACGGTCGTAGTCACCTATGCCGGAAACGGCCCCTCGCCGCTCATCGGTACAGTCATCCCAGGCACCGATACCATCAACCTTGGCCTCACCGCGGGCGCGATCGAAACCAAGCTCACCATCAACGGCAACCCCACCACCTTCTACTACACAAACCTCACCACCTTCTTCAACACCAGCAACGCAGTCTGCACGCTGGTCACCTCATGCGCGGTTGGCCAGGTTGGCCTCATTCCCGGCGCCACCATCACCGGCCCCGTCACGGGGCAATTCGACGCAACGCCCATCATCCGCGGCGTCGTCAGCGCGAGCGCTTACGGCGGCTTCTCCTCCGTCGCGCCAGGCTCCTGGATGGAGGTCTATGGCATCAACCTGGCAAATGTACTCCGGCAAACCTGGAGTGGAGCCGACTTCAAAGGCAACATCGCCCCCACCGCCCTCGGCGGCACCACGCTCACCATCGGCGGCAAACCTGCCTATCTTGATTACGTCGATCAGGGCCAAGTCAATGCGCAAGTCCCCTCAAGCGTCCCATCAGGCCCGCAACCTGTCGTCATCACCACCGCTGGCGGCGCAAGTGCCGCCTACACCATCAACGTCAATAGCGTAGAGCCAGGCCTTCTCGCGCCCGCCGTATTCAAGCTCGCAGCCGGACAATACGTCGCCGCTCTCTTTCCCGATGGCGTCACCTTTGTGCTCCCTCCCGCAGAAGGAATTCCCGCCCGGCGCGCCAGGCCCGGCGAAACGATCATCCTCTACGGCATCGGATTCGGCCCCGTCACCCCGGACACCCCCGCCGGCACCATCCAAACCCAAAGCAACCGGCTTGTCGGCAGCTTCCAATGCTCTATCGGCGGCACCCAGGCCACGGTGAGCTACGCCGGACAATCCGGCAACTTTGTCGGCCTCTACCAGTTCAATGTGGTCGTCCCAAGCGTCGCCGCGGGAGAGGCTGTCCCCTTTACCTACACCTTGGGCGGAGTCCCCGGTCCCCAAAGCCTGCTCATTCCCATCGGGAACTAAACGCCAATTGCCAACGCCAACGCGCCCAGCACTCCTGCCCGGCCGCCCAGTTTCGCCCGCACGATTTTTGGGAGCGGCGCATAACCATTCATCTCTTGCGCGGCAGTCTGACGCACCATCTCCACCATCCCGCGCTTGAGACCAATCCCGCCGCCGAGAATCAGCAGTTCCGGCGAATACGCACAAGCCAGATTCACCGCCATCTGTCCCAGATAGTGAGCTTCCAAAGCCCAGCCCGGATGATGATCCTGTAGTTCTTCCGCCTTCGCTACCCCATAACGGGCTGCGATCGCGGGCCCGCACGCCAGCCCTTCGAGACAATCCCCATGCACCGGGCAGTGCCCGCCATACTCGTCGCCCCCAAAGCGGCGCACACGCATATGCCCCACTTCCGGATGGAGCAGTCCATGAATCAGCTGGCCGTTCAGCATCGTCCCACCGCCGATTCCCGTCCCCACCGTGACATAGACAAAGTGTGTCGACTTCTTCGCTGCGCCCCAAAGATGTTCGCCAAGCGCGGCGCCGTTCACATCCGTATCAAGAACCGCGGGACAGCCCAACGCCTTCTCCACCGCCTTCACAATCGGAAAGCCACGCCACTCGATCTTCGGCGTCAACGGGGCAATGCGGCCCTTCGCAATTTCGAGCGGCCCAAAGCAGGCGATCCCAGTGCGCTTCAGCTTGCGACCGGCGAAAAACTCCCGGATCCGTTCGAGGGTCTCCTTCGGACTCGTCGTCGGAATCGGAGGACTCACCGTCAGATTTTCAGGGTCTTTGCCATAGGCGCAGACGATCTTCGTACCACCAGCTTCAATTGCTCCAAACATGATGACTCTCATCCAATATAGACTTGAGAGTTTGATGAGACTTGCAATTCTTCTATTTCCCTTGCTGGCCATAGCGCAGATCCAACAAGGATTCATTTACGAATCAGCGCCATTTCCGGAGTGCCACGCCTCAACGATTGTCGAAACCGCTCCCGGTGAGTTTTATGCCGCCTGGTTCGGCGGCACAAAGGAAGGTGCAAAAGACGTCGCCATCTGGGGTGCCCGTCTGAAGGATGGAGCCTGGAGTGCGCCCGTCGAATTGGCTCGCGAAAAGGACCAGTCCACCTACAATCCCGTTCTCTTTTTCACCAAAGATAAGAAGCTGTGGCTGTTCTACAAGCACGGTCTGCACCCCAAGACATGGAACGGCGCTAAAATCTCGTCTCTCGACGGCGGCCGCACCTGGAGCGAAAAAGAGTATCTGCCGGCTGGTCTCTACGGCCCGATCAAAAACAAGCCGCTTGTTCTCGCCGACGGCACTGTCGTCTCTGGCACCAGCGTCGAATCCGACCACGCCTGGACCGCCTGGGTCGAGCGCTCCACCGACAACGCGCAAACCTGGACCAAGCACGGCCCCATCGTCTACCCGGCAGAAGCCCGCGGCATCATCCAGCCCACCATCGTCCCCATTGGCAAGAACACGCTGCGCATGTACATTCGCTCCACCAAGAAGATCGGCTTCATCACCTACGCCGATTCCAAGGATGGCGGCAAAACCTGGTCCAGCGCCAAGATCACCAATCTCCCCAACCCGGATAGCGGCATTGATGCCGTGGCGCTCAAGGACGGCCGTATCGTCCTCATTTACAACCACACCAGCAGCGGGCGCTCCCCGCTCAACATCGCTGTGAGCAAGGATGGCGACAAGTGGACAGCGCCGATCGTTCTCGAATCAGAACCCGGCGAATATTCCTACCCCGCCATCATCCAAGCCGCCGACGGCAAAGTCCACGCCACCTGGACCTGGCACCGCAAGAAGGTCAAGCACGCCGTCATCCCACTCGAGTCTCTGCCGAACTAACTACCAGAGACCGACGAACTTCCACCAGGCGAAGCCGACCGTCGACCAGATCGCGATATTGAGCAAGGCGCAGAGGAATCCGACGCGCCACCAGCTCTTCATGTCAACGTATTCCTGGGCAAAGAACATCGGGGCAGGCGTCGTGCCGTAATTGGTCAATCCAGCCGAGAGGTTCGCGAACATCGCGAATCCAAAGCAAGCGAGACCAGCCGGCGCTCCCTGCCCGATGATCACCCCGACAAAGGCCGGAAACATCGCCAGCAGATGAGCGGTAATGCTCGCAAACGCGTAGTGGGCAAAGAAGTACACCAGTAGCGCGATCATCATCAGCGGATACCAGTTCAGCCCCTCGAGCGATCCCCCCACAAACTTCGCAAACTCTGTCGGAATCCCGGTGCTATTCAACGCCTTGGCCAGATTCAGCAGCCCGCCATACCAGATGAACATGTCCCAGGCCGCCTCTTCCTTCTTCACGTCCTCCCAGGTCAAAACACCCGTAATCAGCAGCGCAATACTACCCAGTAGCGCCGGCACCGCAACATCCATCTTGTGAATGCTCGTTGTTGCCCAAGCTCCGCAAACACCCAGAAATACAGCCGTCAGCACCCACTCATTCGATCCCAGCTTGCCCATCGCGCTGAGTTCTTGGTGTGCGAAAGCGGCAGCTTCCGGAGTATTTTTCACTTCTGGCGGATAGATCTTGCTCACCAGCCACGGCACCGCCAGAATGCTGCACAATCCCGGCACCACTCCCGCCCGAAACCAGCCAAACCAATCGATCTGGACATTGTGCAGCTTGCCCGCAAGCTGCGCCGCCAGCGGATTTGAGGCCTGTCCGGTCAGAAACATCGCCGAACTGATGCAAACCCCCTGATAGACGCTGGTCATCAAAAAAGCTCCAATCACATTCGACGTCAGCCCCGGCTTCGACCCATACAGCTCCGCCACACTGCGCACAATCGGCAGAATCACACCACCGCTGCGCGCACCATTCGAGGGAATGATTGAGGCCAGCGCGATGTCGCTAAAGCAAAGCGCATAGCTGACGCCAAGCGAGGTCTTCCCAAACAAGCGGACAAAGAAAAGAGCAATCCGCCGCGCCAGTCCCGATTTGATCAGCGCGCGCGAAATGAAGAATGCGGCCAGCACCAGCCAATTCGTCGGGTCTGAATAGCCATCAAGCGCCTGCTTGATTGAAAGCCCGCCCACAATGCTGGCAAAGACGACGGCCATCAGCACCAGCGCCCCGCCGCTCACCGGTTGGAAGATCAGACCCGCTACGGTCGCGACAAAAAGGGAGAACAGCCGCCAGCCTTCCGGCTTGATCACATCGGGTTTTGGGAACCCGTAGGCGATCAGTAAATATATGGCAACGAGAAGCGCTAAACCCCAAATGCGTTTGGGAATTCGACCCACACTCTCCCCCTCAGCTAGACTGGAATAAGACTTCCACTATCTCATGATCTCGATCGTCATCCCGATTCACAACGAGGAACCGTCCATCCTTCCTCTCTACGACCGACTGACCGCTGTTCTGGAGCGGCTACAGCGGCCCTACGAAATCATTTTTGTGGACGACGCCTCGACCGATCGCAGCTTCGACCTCCTCGCCAATCTCGTCGAAACCGACCAGCGCCTCAAAGTCATTCGCCTCCGCCGCAACTTCGGACAAACTCCCGCCCTCCAGGCCGGTTTCGACGAAGCGCAAGGCGAAGTCATCATCTCGATGGATGGCGATCTCCAGCACGACCCCGAAGACATCCCCGCCCTGCTCGAAAAAGTGGAACAAGGCTGGGACATTGCTTCCGGTTGGCGCAAGAATCGCATCGACAACGCCATCACCCGCAAGATTCCCTCGCGCATCGCCAACTGGCTGATGGCCAAGGCTTCCGGCATTGAATTGCACGACTTCGGCACCACATTCAAGGCTTACCGCACCGAGATCCTCAAAGACATCAATCTCTACGGCGAACTGCATCGCTTCATCCCTGCCCTGGCAAAGCTCT
The DNA here is from genome assembly GCF_000702445.1 of Bryobacter aggregatus MPL3. Lineage (NCBI taxonomy): Bacteria > Pseudomonadati > Acidobacteriota > Terriglobia > Bryobacterales > Bryobacteraceae > Bryobacter > Bryobacter aggregatus. The sequence continues at coordinate 3,204,210 of NZ_JNIF01000003.1, read as the reverse complement.
ACGGCGCCCGCGTCATCGAAGTCCCGATCAAGAACACTCCCCGCGCCGCTGGCGATTCCCACTACGGCCTCAGCCGCACCTTCCGCGTCCTCTACGACATCCTCACCATCAAGTTCCTGCTCACCTACTTCACCCGCCCGATGCACTTCTTCGGCACCCTCGGGCTGACGGGCACCATTCTCGGTGGCGCAATCATGAGCTACCTCTTCGTCTACAAGTTGCTCGGGAATGACATCGTAGTGGACCACGGCCCACTTATGATTGCAGGCTCCCTGCTATTGCTGGCTGGCATCATGATGTTCTCAACGGGCATCCTCGGCGAAATGCTGATGCGCACCTACTTTGAAAGCCAGGGCCGCCGCATCTACGCCGTCCGCGAAGTCCGTACGCGCAAAGAAGCGCAAGCTCCCGAAGCAGCGCGCTAAACCGGTCGAACCGCGTCATAGCTCCAAACTTCGCGCACCCTCATCTCCACCGCAGGCAGCCGGCGTAAAATCTGTTTCACACGTTGATTCTCCGCGTGGAACTCATAGTGGAAGGTGGAGACCTTCCGCTGCATGGCATCTTCCAGGCATCGTTGAGTCAGAAGCCCAAGCGCGAGCGAAGCCCATTTTCCCTCTCGAATCGAAAGCATCTGCAGCGTCCCAATGCTCCCCGAGATCCGATAGAGACACACGCCGGCAACAGCGCCCTCCCGTTTCGCAATCATTCCAGTAGTGGTTTCGCGCGCCACCCAGCGGCGCAATTCCAGCTCCGGAAGACGGCTGTGAATGGGCACAGTCTCGAGGAGAAAAGCAGACACCGCCGCGCGGTCTTCATTCCTCAGCTTCTCAATCTCAAGTCCTACATCCCCCCATGACGCCACCGTTTCCGACCAACTCTGATGGAGCTTGGCGACGCTGCATTCCTGGCGATGCCAGACATGCTGGCGACGAAACCCGCAGCGCTCGAGAAACTCCGACATTCCCTCATCCTGATAGCACTCTGCCTCGATTGGATTCCCATACGCCAATCGCTTCACCTGCTCAAAAAGTTCCCGGCCCCAGCCGCGCCGCCGCCATTCCTGGTGGATCCGCAAACGAAACTTACGGATGTTTGTCGCGGTACGGCCAAAAGAAACCGTACCGATTCCCTTCGCTTCCCGTTCCACCCGAAACTCCTGCCACCCCTGCTTGTTGCTCACCTCGTGCAGGACAAACGGTCCGAGCGAAATTTTCGTCTCCCGGCGACGGATCTCCGGCTCGCCCCCCTCCACAAAAATGAGTTCGCCGAATTGCCCCAATCGCCAGAGGAATAAATCCAGATATTGCAGGAGGACACTGCGGCACGGTGCAAAGAGTGGCCCGGTGAGATGCTTGGCAGCACACGCGAGGGCATCGTAGCGAACAAGCAGTACATCCCAATCCGATTTCTCGGCCAGATGCGTCGCTGCGGCATGGAGTGTTGCCGCATCGGCAAGAATCGCCGCCAAAGCAGCCACGCGAGAGTCTCTGTCGAGATCGATTTCCGCCAGGCGGGGAAGAAACTGGAGTAAGTCCGACGCCTGGAAGTCGGTCTCCAAAACACGGAGATCCCAGAGCGCCTCTTCAAGCGTAAGCGGCAGCACAGAGCCCACTGGCGCCACACGTCCCGCCCAATCCGCACGCACACTCGCAACAGCGTCGGGATGTGGCCAGCCCACCGAAAACACTCGCCCCTTGGCCTCATACCCCGCTTGTCGTTCCACCTGGGCCAAATGCGGCATGCGGCCCTCAGCAAGGGCCGCATGCAATTCACCAGGCTTGAGGCCCGCAAAGGAAACGTAAATTTTTCCCACTCGGATTCGGGGATTAGGCCTTTCGTCGCTTCAAAATTCCAAGCCCGGCTGCGCCCAACGCCAGCAGACCAAACGTCGATGGCTCCGGAACATTTTCCACCCCGCAACCGCTGGCGCCTGTCGCGCCGCCCTTATCTCCCATCTCGATATTCTCGTTTGCGGCACAAGAATAGGCCCACTCCTGTAAGGTCAGGGTCGCGCGGTTCACGGCATAGGGTACTTGAGTTGCATTGAAAGAAGTGAAATCCAGAGACACATTCACCAGCGCCCAACCCTTGAGAACATCGTTGTCTTTTTTCAAGGTAAAAGCCAAATACCGGTCCTCTCCATTTGGGAAGTTTCCAGAACCATCCTTCCCCAGCGAGAGGAGCATCTGCTCGTTGAACTCCTGGGCAACCCAAGGGAGCCACTCTGTGCTGTCGCCAATCAAAAGCGGCTGCACGTTGCCATCGCCGCCGGCCACCCCCGTCCCATTTTGCAAGAAGATCCGCGCAGAAGACCTTCCATCCCATTCAGCAGACGGGTCGGAATCCCCGGCGCCGACTCGGAAGATCATGTCAATCGTCCCATCCCCATCGAAATCGACGTCCATAGCTTGAAACGTCTCACCATTGGAGGCCACAGTGATGCTGAGGTTTTGAACCCCGCTATAAGAGATGGTGCTGGCCAAGGCCGAGGACCCCACCAAGCTCAGCTGAATCAGTTTTTTCATTCTCAAGGATTATGGCACGCCAATATCATCTTTAGTACTATCAGTACTAAAGATTTGTATTTTTTAGTCAGGAAATACTTTCGCTGCTGTCGCCGCAACAAGTGCAAGCCAGTCCAGGAGCCCAACTCGATCGGCCATTCGATTCCTACAAAAATAGAAGTCCAGAACTTGAGCGGCCACAAAATCATTGCCGGAGCAGCTCTCCAAGTTCTTTTCCCTGACCTGTGTTAGCTTAGAACTTTTGGTCGATCCATAATCCATGCTCCTACCTACCACCTACGCTGCCACGCTAATCATCTTGATTCTGTCTCTGCTGTGTTTGGGATCATGGGCCAATACGCTCAAGAAAAGCAATTGGCGTTTTGAGCTGTTCTATATGGACTTCGCCCTGGGTGCCCTGCTCTCCGGCGTCGCTCTCGCTTATACCGTAGGATCCATGGGTGCCGATCTCTCCGTGGCAGATAACTTCCTGTTGAGCGGTAAAAAACAAATCTTCTATGCCTTCGTTGCGGGCTGCGTCTTCAACCTCGCCAACATGCTGATCGTCGCTGGCATTGAATTGGCCGGCATGAGCGTCGCCATTCCGATTGGCATGGGGATTTCCTTTGTGTTGAGCGCCATCTGGACTTATTTCACCCAGAACAGCGGCTCCCCGCTCTACGTTTTTGGAGCAGCCTTCCTCGTTTCAATGGCAGTAGTTCTCATTGCGATCGCCCATGCGAAAGCAGAAGGACAGCGCCGCAAGATCGCGGCAGAACTCGAAGCTGCGGCCACAGCGGAATTAGCGGCAGCGGAGCCCACTTCCCCGGTGAAGAAGAAAAAGCCTGCCGCACCAGCAGGCCCTGGCATTCTGCGCGGTGTCTGGGTCGCACTGGCAGGCGGCTTTGTGATGGGTGCCTTCCTACCCCTCGTCAACTTGTCGATGGAGGCGGAACTTGGCTTGAGCAATCCCTATGCGGTGACGATGATCGCAGCCGCCGGAATGCTCATCAGCACCTTTATCTACAACCTCTATTTCATGAACCTGCCCGTCCGCGGGCTCCCCACCAGCTTCTTCGCCTACTTCACTGGAACTCTTTCCCAGCATCTTCTCGGTCTGGCTGGTGGAACCATCTGGATGATTGGCATATCTTCCTACCTGCTCGTCACCATCGCTCCGGGGGAAGCCAAGATCGGCCCCTGGCTCAGCTTTGGCGTCGGCTCTGGCTCCTTGATCGTCAGCGCGCTGTGCGGCATTTTGATCTGGAAAGAATTCGACGGCGCCGAGGCCGGGGCCAAGAAGCTACTCATGGCGGTGATCGCGCTATTGCTCGCCGGGATGGCCCTCATCTCGCTCTCCCCGGCTTAAGAGACGCGCCACAACTTCATTTAATTTTTCTGGCACGGCAACGCTCCCCTGTGCCATTTTGGCCGTGCCGCCCCCACGCCCGCCAGCCACCTCGAGAGCAGCCTTCAACTGCTTGCCACAATCGATGCCCAGTTCCGGATGCGCCGTAAACAGCACGCCACCGTTCAACCGTCCAGCCAGCACCACCAGAGCTCCGGGGTTCGCAGCAAAACAAGTCGCGCTCACACGGGAAGTCTCATCGATTTCGTCCACCGTCTCCACCCACACCCGGCGTCCGGACCAATCAGCCTTGCTTTCTTCATAGCGGCGCTGTCCATGCAGTTCCGCTAGCTCCAAGGACATCCGCTTGCGAGCCTTGTCGGCCTCCGCCAGTCGCTCGCGCAGACTGCGTTCATTCTCAGCCGCCCGGTCGAGCCGTTGGCGCAACTCCGACAGCGCACGGGCTCCACAATAGAACTCGATGCGAAGTGCATCCCGCACCTTTTCCGTCTTGCCGAGGAGCACCAACCCAATCTCGCCCGTATGCGAGACATGAGTCCCGCCACAAGCACTCCGATCCAAGCCCTCAATCGAGATGATGCGCAGAAGCCCTTCCCGCTCACTGGCCTTGCGCAATCCGGTAGCACCAGAAGCGGCTTCAAATCCAATCTGCACCGCCCGGTTCTCGCGAACCCGCTCATTCACCCGGCCTTCGATCTCCAGCAGCAGGGAGGCAGAAACGCGATTCGGCTCCACATCCACCGTCGAGCCCACGGCCCCCATGTGGAAACTGACCGTAGACAGAGAGAACTCCTCCGCCATCACAGCGCTGAGCAGGTGCTGCCCCGTATGCTGCACCATGTGATCCAGCCGCCGTGCGCCATCCACCACCCCATGAACTACACTGAGCTCCGCGGCCAGCGGAGTCTCAAGAACATGCACAATGTCCTCGCCCGCCTCCACCACTTCGACCACGCGAAGTCCACTGAGAGTGCCTGTATCAAAAGGCTGCCCACCGGAATTGGGATAGAACGCGGTGCGATCGAGTTGAATACGTAGCCCATCGGCGGAACGCTCCACCACGGAAGCCTGAAAATCCCAAAGCCGGGAGTCCTGATAATAGAGACGGTCTGTCAAATCGCTACTCTAACAAACGAAAAAGCGCGCGGACCCGGCCTGCAAAACAGGCCCAATCCACGCGCTCCAACAGCCAAACTGTTTTGGTACTACTGTTGCTGGGTTGCGATCTTCACACGATTCGAGAACTGACCGTTGTACTCAATCGTCAGATCGTAATCAGATGAGGTCGGTACGCCCACTGGAACCTGTACGTTGATCTGATACAGGCCAACAAAGCCAGGCGTCAGGCCAGCGAACTGTGCTCCCACTGGAATCGAGCTATTGAAGAGATCGGGAACACCGAAGCGCACCACGACATTCGAAAGCTGAGCCAGCGGACTGAGCGGCGCAGAAGCACCCGTTGCCACCGGCGGCGTCGTCTGCCCGAATCCGATTGCATAGACCACAAGCACATCACCAGGCTTCGCGGGCTTGGAAACATAAGTTCCCAGCACCACATTGCTCGGCATCGGCAAAGAGCCATCGTTGCTCACGATGATGCCGTACTTCAGCCCTGGCCACACCAGAATGCGCCCCGCCTGGGCCACAACAGTCACGCTGACACGGTTGCCAACCACACCATTGTGTTCCACCTGGATCGTCGCACTGCCGCCTTGCGTCTCGAGAGGAACCTGGAAGTTGATCTGTCCCGGCGAAGCAAAATACAGCGGCGCCGCCACTCCATTCACCAGCACGCGAGCTCCGCCCAAAGTCGTGGGAAGAGTGGAGGAGGTGTTGTAGTACAGACCGTCGGTGAGGAACTCACCGAACACCGCCGCAATCGCGCCCACTCCAAGCGTGTCGCCCACCTGGAAGGTGGCGTTGTTCAACACACCGTTATAGGAGATTGTCGGAACTGCCGCAGTAACAACTTCCATCGTCACAGGCACTGCAAGCGACGGAGCATTGATCGAGTTTGTCGCGATATTCACCGTACCCCGGTAGGTTCCCGCCGGCAGCGAACCAGGAGTGAGCGTCACCGCTGCCCCCGTAAAGCCCGTAGCCGCCGTGGCGCTCAGCCAGCCTGTCCCGTTGGTCATCGTCGTCGTGATCGCACCGACAGTCAGCGCACCAACCCCGCGATTGCCAACACCCACATTGAGCGTTGTGGCCGCGGAGTTTTGCACCACTTTTGCGCTCAGCGTTTCCGGACCGGCAAACGCAATCGGCTGCGAGGTGACCACCAGACGAGTCTGGACAGTCTTGTTATCACCGGCAAAGGACGAACCACTCACCTGGACGGTTCCGTTATAGGTCCCTTCCCCCTGGCCAGCCTGGCGTGTTCCCACAATGCGATAAGGCTGCACAAATCGGAAGCTCCCGGCGCCTTCATAGGCAACCGTCAGCCAGTTCCCGCCACTCTGCGTTGCCACCGCAGTATTCAACACACTATTCGTTGAGAAGGGATAGCTATCGCTGGTGCCATTCGGCGCCACATAGAGGAACACGGTGTCCGGAACGCCGCCGCCCACCTGGACCGTTACGGTCACCGTCTGCGGTGCATCGACGGCAGACGGATCCTTCACTGTAATCGCGCCCGTATACGATCCCTTGGCCAAACTGGCCGTCGCCAGGCTGATCGTAATCGGAGTACAACTCGACTGCTGTACTGCAATCTGGCAAGCGCGTGACGCACCTGCGGAAGCGCTCAGCCAGGTAGCATTGGAGCTAAAGCTCAAGGCTAGATTGCCGGTCCCTGCGTTATACGCTTCGATAGTCTGTGCGGTGCCGTTCGAGCCGGTCGCAATGGAAATAGGTCCCAGCGCCGTATCGCTCAGACGCAGTTGCGCCTGCCCAAATACGGGCTGTGCCCAGAAAACTGGCAGCAGTGCCAGTCCTAAAACAATTTTGCCGAAATTGTTGCGAGCTCTTTTGCAGCCGGTTGAAGTTACACCCAGTTGAGTGCACCCTTCCTGCGAGCCCATAGATAACCGGCGATCAGGATTGAAAGAAATAGCGTCACCTCCGCGACCCCAAACCAGCCCAGTTGTTTGTAACGGACGGCCCAGGGGAATAAGAAGATCGTTTCCACATCAAAAATCACGAAAAGTATCGCAATGATGTAAAAGCGAACTGAGAATCGGGCGCGGGAACTGCCCTCTACTTCGATGCCACACTCATAGGCTTCGTACTTTGCCTGATTGGGAATGGAGGGTCGAAGGAGGCGGGCGACAATCAACGCGATGACGGGAAACGCGATTGCGATCACCAGAAGGAAGAAAATAGGGAGATACCCTTCCGGCATGCAATCAGAATAACAAAAACCAGGGAGACTGCAAGATCAAACTTCAACGGATAATAGATCCATTGCATCGAAATTAATATGTTGCGCGCTATCAGGGAACAAATCGACGTCATCTTTCGGGAAGATCCCGCGGCACGCAGTGTCGTCGAAGTCCTTCTCTGCTACCCAGGGCTGCACGCGATTCTGCTCCATCGCCTCGCGCACGCGCTCTATCACCTCAATCTCAAACTCCTCGCCCGCATCATCTCCACCTTTGCGCGTGGCATCACCGGCATTGAAATCCACCCTGGGGCCACCATCGGCCGCCGCTTCTTCATCGATCACGGCATGGGGGTCGTCATCGGCGAAACAGCGGTCATTGGCGATGACGTTATCCTCTACCAGGGCGTCACCCTGGGCGGGACAGGCAAGGAGCGCGGCAAGCGCCATCCCACGCTCGGCAATCACGTTGTAGTCGGCACGGGCGCCAAGGTGCTGGGCAACATTACGCTCGGCGACAATGTCAAAATCGGCGCAGGCAGTGTCGTGGTCCATTCCGTACCAGGAGACTCTACGGTGGTCGGCATCCCCGGTCGCGTCGTTCGGACGCGGGGCCAGATTGCCGACGATCTGCAGCACGGAGAACTCCCAGACCCGCAAGGCCAGGATCTTGAAAACATGCAGCACCGCGTGGATCAGTTGGAGTTGGCGATTCGCGCATTGCTCGAAGAAAAGACGCGCCCATGAAACTGCTCCTGCTTCTGTCGCTCGCTTCCCTCCTCCAGGCGGAAACACTCATCACCTTCTGGACCGGAACGCATCCGCGCGCAGAACTGGCGCAATGGGCGATGGAACGCTGGGCCGCCGCCTCAGGCGGCGCGCTGCAAGTGAAAAAAGTCACTACGGCCGAGGAAGCGGAAATCCGTTTCTACTGGGTCGATCCGCTCCGGCGCGGCCTCTACGGACAAGCGCTCTCCTTCCGCAAAGATGGCAAGGAATTGGCTGACGTCGTGATCAACCCTTCCGTCGACTCGCTCGGCGAAGATATGAAGGCTGCGGTGGCAAAAGATCCTCTCTATGCCGATGTCATTCTGTTCCTCACCTGCGTCCACGAATCCGGACACGCCCTCGGGCTCCTTCACACACGCAAGTATGAAGAGATCATGTACTCCTTCGAACACGGCGGCGACTTCACTGAATACTTCGCCCGCTTCCGCCGTCGCTTGAAGACCTTTGAAGACATCCGGCAAACCTCTCCGCTTGCCCCCGGCGACATCGTCCAGCTCAAGTGGCAGATGGCGCAGAGAACGCAAAACGGAACGCGTTCTCCCGCACCACCTCCAAATCCGCGTCCGTAAAGCCCAACCCTTCTTTCGCGATCGCAAACTCCCGCTCGATTGTCGTCCCAAAGAAGGCCGGATCATCGGTATTCAAAGTAATCGGCACGCCGGCGTCGAAGAGTTGCTTGGCTGGATGAGCGGCCAGCGTCGCAACAGCCCCCGTCAGCACATTGGAACTGATCGAGATTTCAAGCGGCACCTGCCGCGCCGCCAGTTCGCGCACCAATTGCGGATCCTCAATCGCGCGAATCCCATGCCCAATCCGATGAGCTCCCAGCTCTAAAGCATCCCAAACATTTTGAGCGTTTGATGTTTCGCCTGCATGAGGCGCCAGCTTCAAGCCAGCCTCTTCTGCAAAACGGAATGCCGTACAAATCTCCGCCGCTGCCGCGCCCCGCTCGTCGCCTCCCACGCCAAAGGCCACCACGTCCTCGCCACACAAATCCGCCGCCAGCCGCGCCACCTCCATCGCATGCGCCCCGCCAAACTGCCGCACCGCATCAAGCACCCAGCGCACCTGAAGCGGCGCCTGCCTGCCTTCCTCGATGAGAGCCTCCGCAATCGCCCGCGCATCCTGTTTCCGCCAAAGGCAGATCCCCGCCGAATGGATCACCTCGGCATACACAATTCCCTGCTTCGCCATCCGGGCAAACGCGCGGCGGGCCAGCAATCGATACTGTTCCGGCGTATGCAGATGCAGCGCCGCAAACTTGAAGCTCTCCAGAAATCCAGGAAAGTCAGAGAACGCATATTTGCGTTTCACCTCCATTCCATCGAGCTCTGGAGCAATCTCACACAGCGTTTCCTGGTCCAGCATTCCTTCAAGATGCACATGCAGTTCTGCGTACCGGATCAAACTTGCCATAATAACCATGATGCTCCCAGGAGAGATTCACGCGATCGTCAACGGATACCACGGCGATCCACTTAAGGTTCTCGGTCCGCATCAGATCCTGCCCGGGGAGTGGGAAGTGCGGGCCATGCTCCCGCAGGCCCAAACCGCTTCGATCCTTGTCGGAAAAAAGCTCTATCCGATGACCAAGGACGATCCTGCCGGCTTCTTCAGCGTCGCCATCCCAGGACAAGTCGAGCCCTATCGCATCCAGCTCCAAACCTGGCACGGCGAGCACCAGGAACTCGAAGATCCATACCGCTTCCACAACCTCCTGTCCAACTTCGACCTGCATCTCTTCCTCGAAGGCACCAACTACGAGGTCTACCGCAGCTTCGGCGCGCACGGCATGGAGATCGAGGGTGTCAAAGGGGTTCGCTTCGCCGTCTGGGCGCCCAATGCTGAATCAGTACAAGTCTGCGGCGCCTTCAACCACTGGGACAAGAACAGCCACCCGATGAGCCCGCGCGAGGGCGGCGTCTGGGAGCTCTTCATTCCTGGTCTCGCCACCGGCGAAATCTACAAGTACTTCGTCCGCTCGCGCATCAACCTCCACCAGCAGATGAAGGCCGACCCTTACGCCTTCTACGCCGAGGTCGCCCCCAAGAACGCCTCTGTCGTCTGGGCCGAACCTGAATACGAATGGCAGGACGCCGCCTGGCTCACCAAGCGTGCCTCAGAAGACATCCTGAAGCGCCCCCTCTTGATCTATGAAGTGCATCTCGAGAGCTGGAGCCACGGCGCGCACAATAAGCCGCTCAGCTACCGCGAACTCGCCGACCGCCTTGTCTCCTACGTCAAAGATCTTGGCTACACGCACATCGAGTTGATGCCCATTCTCGAGCATCCGTTCTCGGGCTCCTGGGGCTATCAGGTCACCGGTTATTTCGCCCCCACCTCACGCTTCGGCACCCCCGCCGATTTCAAGTACTTCGTCGACAAAGCGCACCAGGCCGGCATCGGCATCATTCTCGATTGGGTTCCGGCGCACTTCCCCAAGGACGCGCACGGCCTTGCCGTCTTCGATGGCACCCGTCTCTACGAACATTCCGATCCCCGCCAGGGCGAGCAGCTTGATTGGGGCACCCTCGTCTTCAATTTCGGACGCAATGAAGTCCGCAGCTTCCTCCTGTCCAATGCGATGTACTGGCTGAAAGAGTTCCACATTGATGGCCTGCGTGTCGACGCGGTCGCCTCGATGCTCTATCTGGACTACTCCCGCGAAGGGCGCGACTGGATTCCGAATCAGTTCGGTGGCCGTGAGAATCTCGAAGCGATCTCGTTCCTGCGCCGCTTCAACGAACTCTGCCATGCGGTCCCCGGCTGCTTCACCGCCGCCGAAGAATCTACTGACTTCCCCGGTGTCACCCGCCCTGTATTTCTCGGCGGTCTCGGCTTCACTCTCAAATGGAACATGGGCTGGATGCACGACATGTTCCGCTACTTCAAGTACGATCCCTTCTTCCGGCGGCACCACCACCAGAACATTACCTTCAGCTTGTTTTACTCGTTCAACGAGAACTACCTGCTGCCCATCAGCCACGATGAGGTCGTCCACGGAAAATCCAGCCTCATCGGCAAAATGCCCGGCGACGAGTGGCGGCGCTTCGCCAATGTCCGCGCCTTCCTCGGCTACATGTACGGGCACCCCGGCAAGAAGCTGCTCTTCATGGGGCAGGAGTTTGGGCAATACGAAGAGTGGTCAGAACAACGTCCGCTGCGCTGGGAATTGCTCCAGTACGCCTACCATGCCGGCCTGCAGAATCTGGTGCGCGACCTCAACGCTCTCGTCAAAAGCGAGCCCGCGCTCTATGAAGTCGATCACAGCTACGAAGGCTTCCAGTGGATTGATTTTCACGACACCGAAAACTCCGTCATCTCCTTCGTCCGCTACGGAGAGAACAAAACAAATCCAATCGTTTTTGTTTTGAACTTTACACCGGTCGTGCGCTACGACTACATCATCGGCGCGCCGCTCGCCGGCTCCTGGACCACGATCCTGAATTCGGACTCACACAAGTACGGCGGCAGCGGCGTTTCCAATCCGGATCGCATCGAGACGGAACCCGTCGAAGCTCATTTCTTCCCGCAGCGCTTCCGGCTCACGCTGCCGCCGCTCTCCGTGATTGTGCTTAAGCCAGACTCGCCTTGTACCATTGAAACGTTCGACGAAGTCCCTCTTCGAAGGTAAACTGCGGCGCATGCCCCAGATACTGCACCGCCAGCGCCGTATCGGCTTGTGAGTGCTTCACATCTCCGGCACGCGGCGGTCCATAGTTGGCGGTCAATTCACGTCCGGCAATCCCCTGCAGCAGCTTCCAGGTCTCATTCAACGTATAGCGATTGCCATTGCCCGCATTGAACACCCGGCCACTGACATCCTTCGCATGCGCCGCCTTCCAAACCAGCGCCGCCACATCTTCGACAAACGTAAAGTCGCGGCTCTGCTCGCCATCCCCAAAGATCGTCGGCGAAGTGCCCTCGATGAGCGCCTTCATGAACAACGACAGCACGCCGCTATAGGCACTCCCCGGATCCTGACGCGGGCCAAACACATTGAAGAAGCGCAGCGATACCGTCTCCAGCCCAAAGCAAGAAGAGAACACACTCGCATACTGCTCGCCCATCAGCTTCTGCGCCGCATACGGACTCTTCGGGTTCGTCTGCATCGTCTCCACCTTCGGCAGCACCTCGGTGTCACCGTAGGCTGAACTTGAAGCGGCATACACCACTCGTTTCACACCCGCATGTTGCGCGGCACGGAAAACATTGAAGGACCCGTTGATGTTCACATCATGCGACGGCAACGGTTCCTTGATGCTCCGCGGCACACTCGGAATCGCCGCCAGATGGAACACGAAGTCCGCGCCGGCAAAGGCACGAAGCACCGCATCGTAGTCCCGAATATCGCCCTCTACCAGAGCAATCCCGGTTCCATCGAGGTTCTTCTTGTGGCCGCTATTCAGGTTGTCAAAAGCAACCACCTGCTCGACACCCTGTTCGAGCAGATGCCGTCCCAATGCAGACCCGATAAAGCCCGCCCCTCCCGTAATCACTGCCTTCATGCCGCGCCCGCCTCTCTGATTTTCAAGTTCAAGTAGTCGATGCTTTCCTTCGCCAGCACATCGGCCCCTGGGCTGAAGTCAAAAGCCTCCATCGAAATCCAGCCGCCATAATTCAGTTTCGCCAAACGCTGGAAAACCGGCACAAAGTCATAGTCCGCCGTACCCGGATGCCGCCCATCGGTCTCGTTCACATGGATATGCCGAATGAACGAATAGTGCTTCTCGATCAAATCGGCATGCGGCTCCACTTCATTCACGGCATTGTGCGTATCAAACATCGTCCACACCGCTGGGCTGCCAATCGTCTTTACATGCGCCACCGCTTCATCGAGCGTCGTCACTACATCGCACTGCTCAACAGGCAGCGCCTCAATCAGAATCTTCACCCCACGCGCTTCGGCATGGGGAGCCACTCCCGCCATCCCATCCACATAGTTCTTCGTCGCCTCGGCAACGCTCAAGCCGCCGGTCGTGCCGCGCTGCTTCGGGCTCCCAAATACCATCACCCCATCGGGGCCCAGATCGGCACACAAATCCACCAGATCGCGAATATGCTGCCAGCTCTTCGCCCGCAACGCGTTGTCCGGAGTCGTCACCTGCAAGCCCGCCGGGCTCACCATGATCCAGTGCAACCCAACAAAAGTCAGCCCTTCATCGGCCATGATCTGTTTGAACTCGCGCCGCTGCGCCGGGCTCACATCGAGCGGCTTCTCCGCCAGAGTAAACGGAGCAATCTCGATCCCCTCATAGCCCAGTTGCTTCATCGTCCGGCATGCTTCGCGGAAGTCCCACTTCTCAAATGCCTCATTGCAAATCGCATGTCGAAATTTCATTTACCGTTTCCTCGCAATCACGATCAGGTTCAGGCCGCGCCAGGGCAGCACTCTATCCACCAGCTTCCAGAGCCACACGGTCTGATCAAACAGCTTCAAGGAGAGCTTGTTGATCTGGCTGCTCCCCAAGCCTCCAAAGACACCCCAGGCCAGCTTGCCGATCTTGTTCAACTCCCGGGCCTCTTCCACTTCAAATCCCGCGCGGGCAATCATCTCCACCACACGCTCCCGCGTAAAGCGTTGCCGGTACCCCATCCCCGCATCAAGAGCCGTCAACTTCCCCGCCCCCTGCGGCACGGAAATGATCAGCCGCCCTCCTGGGGGCAACAAACGAGCCACCCGTCCGATACAAGCCTCCGGATCCGCGCTGTACTCAAGAGTCCGCAGCAGCAGCACCGTATCGAAATCCCCACCCAGCCTCTCAAACCCTTCATCGCTATCCGGACTCAGCTCCCGCACTTCCACATTCGGCGTCCGCAAAAATCGATTCCGCAACGAATGCAGATGCAGCGGATCTTTCTCTCCCGCAACATAGCGCAGCCGTTTGCCCATCAGCATGCCGCTCAAGCTTCCCAGGCCCGCGCCCAGCTCGAGCACCCTGTCCCCCTGAAACGGGCGCACAATCGAAACCAGCCAATTCAAATAAGCCGGCGTGCCGGTCAGCGTATTCAGATGGCTCCGGCCATAGCTCTCTTTGTAGAGATCATCAACCACCCAGAAATACAGCACAACGCCCAGCGCCTTCACTCCATCGCGCCAGCCAATCTTCTTGCCCTCTTCATAGGTGCGCCCGTGATAGCTGATCGGCACTTCATAGATCCGGAACTTACGCTTGGCGCACTTCATCGTGATCTCAGGCTCGAAGCCAAAACGATCCGATCGCACTGGAATGCTCTTCAGCAAATCGGTGCGAAACACCTTGTAGCAAGTCTCCATATCGGTGAGATGGAGATTGGAGAACATGTTCGAGATCAGCGTCAAAACGAGGTTGATCATCGAATGCCAAAACGGCAGCACGCGCCGCTGCTCCCCAGCCAGATAGCGGCTGCCAAACACCGCATCGGCACGGCCCGATAACAACGGCGCCATCAGCACTGGATACTCGGACGGATCATACTCAAGGTCCGCATCCTGAATCAGGCAAAAGTCACCGGTCGCCTTTTCGATCGCCGTACGGACGGCCGCTCCCTTCCCTTGGTTCACCTCATGGCGATAGAGGCTGATTTCGGGATGCGCGGCGGCAAAGCGGGCGAGAATCTCCGAGGTCCCATCCTTCGAGCAATCGTCAACAATCACTAACTCGCGCTCCAGATTCTCCGGGAGAGGAGCGGCCAGCACCTGGGTCAGGCTTTTTTCTACAACGGCACGTTCGTTATAGACAGGAATCAGGATGGAGAGCTTGATGGGCAAAGTTCTACTATATCCGCTTAAGGCTTTGCCGCCTGAATCTCCTCAACAAGGATCTTCGTAAACGCATCGACAAAAGGCTTCCCGCGCTGCGTCACATTCGCCACCGTCATATAGTCCAATGCGATGTCCGGACGCACTCCGACATTCTCCAGAAACGGCGAGCGCGGGAAATGATCATAACTGTACTCCTGATTGCGCACCATCAGGCTCTGCGTCAACGTAGCCGTAGTTTCGCTCCACCAGCCTGCGGACACATCCACCACGCTACCGCCGGCCCCTGCCGTCCGCGTTCCCACCAGCTTGCCGCGCTTGTTGTCCTGCAGCAGTGCCGGAAACGCATCGCCGGCCGATGTCGAGAAGTCATCGATCAATACGATCAGCGGCTTCTGGTAGGCATTCGGCGAGCTCGCCACAGGAAAGTCCGGATAATTCGCCAAGGTCTGCGAGCAGACCGGAATTGCCCCCGTCATCCCGCGCCCGTCATGGAACGCATCAAACAGCACGTCCCGATAGAAGCGGTAGTTCGCCCCATAGTAGGAAGGCGCACCGAGCGCATCCAGTTGCGAGGCAATGGAGTCATAGGAAGCAATCAAGCTCAACGTCGGACGAAACGCCAGCCCAATGTGATTGAAGCCATTCGGAATCAGATACTTTGCAAGATCGTTCGGCGTGCACACATTGCCGCCCGGGTTGCTCATCACATCGATCACCAGCCCATCGGTATTCGCATTGAAGTAGTTAATTTCGGTGGCAAACTGATTCACTTGCGAGGTCGACAAGGTCGCAAAGTTCCGAATCCGGATCAATCCAATCCGCTGCCCCTCCGACATGTATGTGCCCGAATAGAAGGGGTCCGAACTCAAGCGCCCCTGCCGCAGCACAAAGCCCGAGGGAAGCGCAAAGATCGGAGCGCGGCCGCCAAAGTTGATCACCGCATGCGGCGTCGTCTCCGTGCCGTCTTCATTCAGAATCCCGGCCTTGCCCCGGTCGCGCAGCCGCGTCTTCGACATGCCCATGTAGAAGGAGTCGTAGTAGAGCTTCTTCCAGTCCGGCAGATCGTCCCAGGTCGGCTCGATATCCACCACCGGCCCCCCACGCCGTCCCCCCAGGCGCAAGCCCGTGGACAGCGCCCCAGGCGTCGGCGCCGCGCCAAAGCTGCGAATCGGAAAACCACTCTTCCGCCAGGCAATCTGATATGTCTCAAGATCGCCATTCTGACGCCGGATCACCACCGTACTCTCGTCCGGCAGCTCGACGGCATGCGGTTCATTCGCCTGAAAGCGATAAGTGATCTTATCGATTGCCCAGCGCAGAGCGGAACGGGGATTGCCCCACCCCTCCAGCTTCGCCAGTTCCGTTGCGATCTCCATCGCCGGCTTGCCATCGAGACTCACCAATTCATCGCCTGCCACAAACGGATAGGTCCGGCTCGGCAGCGCCGTACGGTCCACCAGATCGATCACCACCTTGTTGTCATAGAGATCGACATAAAAGCCCAGATCGGCAGCAAAATTTGAGGCGACCGTTACCGAATCATGCCCATCCTGAAAGCTCGCGACATACTGCATCGCCACCACGGCATAATCCAGATCGCTCTTCGCCGCCCGTACTTTTTTGAGCCAGGGCCCGATCTCAAAAATATTCACACCCAGCGATTGGATCTTCCAATTCGCGGGCCCATAACTCTTGGCGTAAATGCTCGCCAGCGTCTGAAAATCCTGAACGCGCTGCTCTTCCGTCAGCGCGGCAAAAAGCCCGGGCGCGAGCCCGAGCACCATGGCAAACTTCAAAAATCTCTGCAAAGCGATACTCCTACTAGCCAACAATCGTAAAATTAGGAGTTTAGGAACCCCAAGTTGCCACAAGTTATTCTCGAAACAAACCTACCTGGAATCGAACTCATCGCTCGTGGAAAAGTCCGCGACGTCTACGCGATCGATGCAAAGACGCTCCTGATCGTGGCAACAGATCGAATCTCCGCATTTGACTATATTCTAGGTTCCGGCATTCCAGACAAAGGCCGGGTCCTCACCCAGCTCTCTCTGTTCTGGTTCGATTTCCTCGCCGGCCTCACACCCAATCACCTCATCAGCGCCGATCTCCGCGATTATCCCATCGAACTGCGTTCCTTCGCCGACCAGATCGAAGGCCGCTCGATGCTCGTCCACCGCGCCAGGATGATCGACGTCGAATGCGTCGCGCGCGGCTATCTGTGCGGCTCCGGCTGGAAAGACTACCAGGCCACTTCCGCCGTCTGCGGCATCCCCCTGCCCGCCGGTCTGCTCGACGGCAGCCAGCTCCCCGAGCCCATCTTTACGCCCGCCACCAAGGCCCAATCCGGTCACGACGAAAACATCAGCTTCGACACCGCGGCAGCCACCATCGGCGTGGAACTCGCGAACGAACTCCGCCGCCGCACCCTTGCCATCTACAACGCGGCGTCCAGCTACGCGGCCACCAAGGGCATCATCCTTGCCGACACGAAATTTGAATTCGGCTATGTCGGCGATACCCTCGTACTCGGCGACGAAGTGCTCACCCCCGACAGCTCCCGCTTCTGGCCCCGCGACACCTGGGCTCCCGGCGGCGCACAGCTCTCCTTCGACAAGCAGTACGTGCGCAACTACCTCGAAGGCATCGCCTGGAACAAGCAACCTCCCGCCCCCGCGCTTCCTGACGAAGTTGCGCTCGAAACCTCGAACAAGTATAAAGAGGCGTACCGCATCCTCACCGGAAAGGCACTGTCCTAATACATGAATTGGCTTGATTTTGTATTGCTAGCCATCCTTGGGCTCTCGGTCGGAGCAGGCATCTGGAAGGGCTTCTTCCGCCTCTCGATCGGGCTCGCCGCCACCATCATCTCCATCATTCTCGCCTGCTGGTTCTACGGCCTGGCCGCCTCCTGCTATTCGCCCTATCTCAAGCAGGAAAGCCTCGCCAACTTCCTCGGCTTTCTCACCATCCTTGCGGCCGTCCAACTCACGGGCGTGCTGCTCGCCATGCTGCTCGCCCGGCTCACCAAATCGGTCGGCCTCGGCTGGCTCGATCGCCTGCTCGGCGCAGCCTTCGGTCTCGTACGCGCCATCCTCGTTTCGAGCGTCTTCGTCATGATCCTCACCGCCTTCTCCTGGACTCCTGCCCCCGACGCCGTCGCTGAATCCACCTTCGCCCCCTACGTCATGGACGGCTCGCGGCTCCTCATCTACCTCACTCCGCGCGAGATCCGCGATGGCTTCCAATCAAACTACGAGAAACTAAGAGGGAAGTGGAAGAAAACGCTAACGGACACCCTCAACAAAACGGCACACTAAGACCATTCCCAGCTCCCCGGCTGCTCATCTTCGATCTCGACGGCACCCTCATCGATTCCAAAGCCGACCTGGTCAGCAGCGTCAACGCGACCCGCGCCTACATGCAGATGCCGCCGCTCGATGAAAGCCTCATCGCCAGCTATGTCGGCAACGGTGCGCCGGTCCTCATCAAACGAGCCATGGGCGAAGACGCCAGCCAAGGCCGGGTCGAAGAAGCTCTCGAATATTTCATCAAGTACTATCACGACCATTGCCTCGATGAAACCCGGCTCTACCCCGGCATTGCCGAAACGCTCCAGGCCGCCCAGGAGCGCGACATCCGGCTCGCCATCCTCACCAACAAGCCGGTGCGCATCAGCAACATCATCCTCGACGGACTCGGCCTCGGCAGCACCTTCTTCCGCGTCTACGGCGGCAACAGCTTCCTGATGAAAAAGCCCGACCCGATCGGCATCGACACCCTCCGTGCCGAATCAGGCACTCCCGCCGACCAGACCCTCATGATTGGCGATTCCCACGTCGACATCCAAACCGCCCGCAACGCGAAAGTCTACTCGGTTGGCCTCACCTACGGGCTGCAACCCGAGTCGCTCATCACCACCCCACCCGACCTCCTGCTCGACCGCATCGAGGACCTCATCCCTCACCTATGAGGTTCGCCCTGCTTGTGCTGCTGTCTCCTCTCTGCGCGGCGCAAGCCCCCACCTGGACCGAGATCGCACCGCTCTTCGACCGCTGGTGCAACGGATGCCATCGCACCGGACAAGTGGGCCCCTTCGACTTCACCACCTACGAGGGAGCCTCCACCTACGCCCCCGAAATCGCCCGCGAGATCAACGCGGCCAAGATGCCCCCCTGGGGCGTTAAACCTGGCCCCCTGCACTTTTCCAATTCGAGACAGCTTCCCGACGAAGTCACGGCGAAGCTGCTCGCCTGGATCAATGCAAACACTCCAAACGGCACCGCGCCCACGCTCCCCAAGCGAAATCCCCAATGGAACCTCGGCCCGCCCGATCTCATCTTCACTCAGCCCAAAGAACACACGGTCCCAGCTGAGAAAACCGTCGACATTCTAAGCTTCGACATCCCGTCGGCGGAACTCGGCACAACCGACAAGGATCGCGATTTCGACGCCTTCGAGTTCCGCCCTTCCAATCGTGAACTGCTCCACCACGCCGTGCTGAAAATCGGCCGGCAGCCTCTCGCCGCCTGGGCTCTGTGTGACAACGGCATCCGCCTGCCCGCAGGCGTCGCCTGGCGCCTCCCCAAGGGCCAGCCGCTCACTGTCGAGTTGCATTACTTCAAGCGCAACTTGCGTCCGGCGCGCGATCTCACGCGTCTCGCGCTCTACGTCCCCAAGCAGCAACCCAAACGATGGGCCAGCCTCCTCGAAATCGTCAAAACCGACATCAAAATCCCCGCAGGCGAAAATCTTCATCTCGAGAAAACCAGCTTCCGCATCCCGGAGAATCTACAGCTCCACGCCATCCTGCCAGTCTTCCAGCTCCTTGCCGACGACATCCGTCTGCGCATTGGCGGCCAGCACGATTACTTCCTCTGGCTCGCGCCCTTCGAGCATCACCTCATGAGCAGTTATCTGCTCGCCGCCCCGCTTCCCCTTAAAAAAGGTACGCCGCTCGAAGCCGAAGCCCTCTACGACAACTCGCTGCAGAATCCCTTCAACCCCCACAAGCAACTGCGCGAAGTCCACTTCGAGGAAAATGGTTTTGACGAGACCTTTCGCTTCTGGCTCACCGTCTCCCGCCCCCGATGAAGTTGCCCCTGCACCACCGCCGTGTCGCCCTCAGTGAAGACTCCGGCTGGAGTTCCAACACCCTCAACGAAATCAGCCAGCAATTTGTGCGGCACTGCCAGCAGCACCAGGGCACCGTCTTAGACATCGGCGCCGCCCACGGCATCGCAACGCTCCCGGCGCTCGCCGCCGGAGCGCAGGTCATCGCCAACGACAGCAACCCAACCCATCTCGAAAGCATCCGCCAACAGGCAGCCCCTGGCGCCCCGCTCACGCTTCTCCCAGGCCGCTTCCCCTACAAGATCAAACTGGAAGAAGCCAGCCTCGACGCCGCCCACGCCTCAAACGTTCTGCACTTCCTCACTGGCCGTCAACTGGAAATCGGCGCAGCCAGCCTGTACCACTGGCTCAAGCCCGGCGGTCTCTTCTTCGCCGTCGCCGCCACTCCCTCACTCGCCGCCTTCCCGGACTTCGCCGATGAATACAAAAAGCGGCAACAGCGCGGCGAAGAATGGCCGGGCTGGATCGAAAACACGCGTCACTTCTCCAACCACCGCCTGCTCAGCCGCATTCCCAAATCCATCCATCTGCTCGACAATGTCATTCTCCGCCGCGTCTTCGAAGCTGCTGGCTTCGAAATTGTCGATTGCTGGCTCTACCGCCGCTTGGATCTCCCCAAGAGCCTTCACTCCGATGGCCGCGAATCGGTCGGACTGATCGCCCGCAAGATCTGATCCGCCGTCCGGTAGGTCGTCGCAGCCGCCTGCACCGTAAGCGCGATCGGGTCCGAGTATCCCCCGCCCAGCGTCACCACGCACGGCACTTCATGGAACCACTCAAACACCATCTCATCGCGCCGCCGCATCCCCTCCATCGTCAAAGCCAGCTTCCCCAAGCGATCGGTCTTGAGCGCATCGACACCCGCTTGGTAAAACACGATCTCCGGCTCAAAGGCACGCACCCGGTCAAGCGCCGGTGGCAGCAACGCCAGATACTCCGCATCCCCCACCCCATCTTCAAACTCAAGATCCAGATGCGACTGCTGCTTGCGAAACGGAAAGTTATTCCGCCCATGCGCCGAGAAACAAAACACCCGATCCGAACCCGCAAAAATTGAAGCCGTACCGTCTCCCTGATGGACATCGAGATCCACCACCGCCACCCGCTGCGCCAAGCCCTCTCGCAGCACCATCGCAGCCGCCACCGCGATGTCGTTGAACACGCAATAGCCAGACCCAAAATCGCGATACGCATGATGGGTCCCGCCGGCCAACACCCCACTCCACCCCTCACCCAAGGCCAGCCGTGCCGCCGCCATCGCCGCGCCTACACTCGAGAGCGATCGCGTGATCAACTCCGGAATCTGCGGAAACCCAATCCGCCGCACTTGTTCTGCCGACAAGCGTCCTTCCAACACCGCATCGACATACTCCGCCGCATGCACCGCCAGCAAATCCTCACGGCTCGCCAAAGGTCCCACCGCAAAATGAAAAGCACCGCTTGTCTCCAGTTCCTGCCGGGTCAAGCGGTACTTTTCCATCGGGAATCTGTGACCCTCGCGAAGAGGGAGGTCATACGGGTCACAGTAGAACAGCGTCGCCATGAACCAGTCATAGCACCCTGTCGTCCTCACTATTCGGCGAGATCCTCGCAGTCGTCCTGCACCTGCTTCAGCAGTTCCTGATAGGCCAGAGTCTGAGTCCGGTTCGGCGTTTCGTTCAGGAAGTGCAAGGTCGCTGTCGTATCCGCCGCCAGCTTATGAATTGCAATCTGCAACTGCAATCCACTCGCCGAATTGGAAACATCATAGGGCTGGTGGAGCGCAAACTTCACGGCTTGATTCAGTGTCTCGTTCACAGTTACTTTCAATTCGGCAGCATAACGTTGCTGTAGGTTCAAATCATGATGCCCATAAGTAGCCATCCGGGCCATTAACTGCGCCTGCTCAGCAGCAAGGCGTGCATTGGTGCGCATTTCGCGCTGCGTCTGGCTATATTTAACGGGCATCAGCGACGCACCGTCCTTGGCGTGGGCAAAGGCAAAAGAGGAAAGAAGCAGGGCTGCCGTGGCAGTGAAGGTGTACATTGTGTCTCCTGCAATAGAAGACGACGATATCTTTTCAAAGTGACTATTTATCGTGTAAAGAAGTGTATGTAACGGTTCTGTGAACTCACTGTAAAGATAAATAACGTAGCAACGGCGCGGCAAAAGCCAGGATGCCCTTATAGCGCAACATCTCCTCCGGACAGCTCTGCAACACGCCGCGCAACAGTTCGCGCTGCTCCACAGCAAGCTGCGCCACCGGCGCCGTATAAGTGCGCACTGTAAAGAGAATCGCCTCACTCTGCGGCAATCGCGAGAGCGTCTGCCGCTCGACGCGCATCCAGCAACGCTCCCCTGCGTTGTCTGCATCCACCAGCGCGTTCCACTCGCGCACCTGCTCGTCCCAGCGAGAGGTCAAATCCAGTTGCCCGCTCGACTTCACCGCCCAGTTCAACCGCGACACCGCACGCCCCGGCTGCAAGCGCATAAGCAGCTTCTCGCTCCCAGGCCCAATCGAACTCGCAAAGCCTGGCACCGGCCCATGAATCGCCAGAAAAGGCTTTCCGATCTTCTCGTCCAGACACCACGCATTCGCAAAACACAAATGCCCGGCCACCAGCGGTAAGCCCGGCTGCTGCGCATCGAGCAGCAGCAGATCTTCCTGCACGCAATCGCCCGCCGCTGCAATCCCCGCACCCACCGCACCCACCAGCGCCGCCACCTCCGCCTGTGCCGCCTCCGACCCCGGCAGCGCCTGGCAATAGTAACGAGCGTCATAGGCAAGACAAGCGCGCTTCAGAGCCATCTCTTCGGCAAAGTTCGTACCGCGCTCAAAGATCCGGTCCGTCGGCCCCAATGGAACAGCCCCGATCTTCATCTCATAGCGAGGCGTAGCAAACGGAAAATAGGGCAACGCACTCATTCGCCCTCACGCGGTGCCGCGGCCAGACCAAACAGACCCAGGAAGAGCGTCAGCACTTCAGAGTCCCCCAGATTGTGCTCGAAAAGTCCTTCGGCCGCCAGTCCGGCCAAGGCAGCCAAGGCAAAGTAACGCAAGGCGGAAGGCCGTGCGATCCACTCTCTGGCATTGATCCCCACAAAGATCAGAAAGCAAAGCAGCGCGGGCAAGCCCCGCTCCGCTGCATATTGCAAATACAAGTTGTGCAGATGGCCATAATAGCCCTCGGGGAGTGGCTTTGCCGCACGCTCCGCGGGAAGATACTCACGGAAATGCTGACCCGGTCCCTCCGGCCCCAATCCCAGGAGCGGATGTGCCGCGATCATGCGCAGGCCCACCTCGCGCGTCACTTCCCGATGCGAATTCGAATCCAGTTCACCATGCGGCCGGACGATGCTGTCCATCCGGCTCCGGATCGCCGCCGGCGAAACCACATAGATCAGTCCGATCAGCACTGGCAGCGCCAGCAGCCAGCGCGGCCTCCAGCAACTCAGCAGCACAGCAACAGAGCAAGCGCTTCCCAACCAAATCGACCGCGTCTCACCCAGCACAATCGCAACGCCAAAAATCAGCACCAGCCCGCCCAACAACACCCGCCGCCAGCCGCTCTGCCGCGTAAACAGCAACACCGCCCCCGCCAGCGACAGAGCAATCATCATATGCGCCCCAAAGGTCATCCAATGGCTCATAAAGCCGGTGATCCGGCTCGCCACATAAGCCAGATAGAAATCCTCATGCCGCGCCGCCGCCGTCTGCCACTTCACATAGAACTGCCAAAAGCTCCAAAGCGCCGAAGAGCCTGCCAGAAACAGCGCGGGCCAGACAAAGGCTGTCCGGCAAATTGCCAGACTCGCGCCCAGCGGCAAAATCGCCCACAAGAACAACTTCTTCAACTGAGGCACTGCGCTCGCCGGGGAGCCGCTCAGCAGCGCGGCCACCAGAGTGAGCATCAAGAAAGCAGCGGCCCAGACCATGCCCGGAGGCCACTTCGGCCTTTCCCGCAAGCTCAGAAAGAGGACAATCGCCAATCCGAGAAGAATCTGGCTCAAGGCAATCGAAGAGAACGAGAGCACGATCGAGCCCACAAAGGAGGCAGCAGCCAATTCACGCCGGGAGAGGGGCACAGCATCCATCGTAATATTGATAAAAAGCGGGAGAACCACTTGTCGCCATGGAACTCTATTTATTGCGTCACGGAATCGCCGAAGACTCAGCTCCCGGAGGGCGCGATGCGGACCGCGCGCTCACCCCAGAGGGAAGAAAGAAACTCCGCGAACTGTTGAAGGTCGCTGCAGCCGCTGGCGTCAAGCCCACGCTCATCCTCAGCAGCCCCTACAAGCGCGCGCAGGAGACTGCCGCCATCGCCGCAAAGTCGCTCGCCTACACCCACGACATCATCCAATCGCAAGCCCTGGTCCCCCCGGCTCACGCGCAGGAACTCTGGGAAGAGGTGCGCATGCACCGCTCGGAAGAAAGCCTGCTTCTGGTCTCCCACGAACCACTCCTCAGCAGTGCGGCCGGCTTTCTCTTGAACTCGACATCCATGCGTATGGATTTCAAGAAGGGCGGCATTTTCCGCGTCGATCTCGATTCCTTCCAGTCCCAGCCGAGCGGCGTCCTCAAGTGGTATCTGACGCCCCGCCTCGTCAACTAGAAGCGGCGCTCAAACCAACGCTTCACCGCGCTCTTCGTCGTCTTCACTGAAGTCCCAACCGCACTGACAGTCGAACTCCCAGCGGCAATCACCGGCTTCACTGCAGGCGTCGACGGCTTCACCACCACCGCCCGGTCACTCTCCTCGAGCAACTGCCGCAACTCCGGCCCAAAGTCAGTGCCCATCTTGGCCTTCAGAAACCCGGTCCAGATCGCTCCCTGCAGCGGCGCATCCGGTTCCCCCAGATTGATCACCCGGCCCGGAGCCAGCATGCGGGTGCGCTCGCAGCGGTCCCCGCCACACCCAGACTGGCAAGCCTCGCGGCTGAAAAAAGAAGCGTGCTTCCCCTTAGAAATCCACACTTCCGGTCCGCGCCACTCGGCATAAACCAGTCCTGCGCGCGCCGCCATGCTCACGTCGCAAATCGTCTCCTGATGCGCCGCGGCCAACCAATATCGAGCTCTCCATTCCCCGCCCTGCTTGTGCAGTAACACCGAGACATGTTCCGCGTCCAAGTCATGCGGCTTCTGTCCACAGTCCCGCGCCCACAAATGATAAAAGTGCAGCTCAATTTCTTCACCCACCGGAAAGGCCTGTCCATAGATCGTGCCATTGCGCGCCTTCACGCGCGGCACCGCGACACCAGGTTCAAACTCCGCCGGCATCAGATCGCAATCCTCAGCAGAGGCATAAAAGCGGGGAACAAAGCGATCGAGCAATTCCTGCTCCACAGCATCGGGCAATCCATCCAAATCAAGGTCCGGCGGCAGCGAACCCAGCAACAAAAACAACAACCAAACGCGCACCCTCCGATGGTATCGCGGGCCCTAACTATGGCATGTTGTTAGTGAATGTCCAGTGGCAGACCAGAAGTGATTAGTGAGGACAAACAGGTCACACGCAAAGTCACCGAAGCTTTCGGAGAGACCTACACGCTCGAACGGCAAAGCGACCCCACTCGAAAATTCGAGCTATCCGTTCTCTGCTTTCATGGTCAGCCAGCGCCGGGAATCAGTTCCTATTCCACCATCGGCCTCTGGCGCACGCCCCTCGAACCGGATCCCCACACGCGCCTCGAACTGGTCGGAGCCTTCCCCTCCGATAAGGAGGGCTTCTCTGCCGTTCTGGCCACCGCCGCCTTCCGCATCATGCGCACCCAGAAACCCATTGGCCCGGGCGATGTGTTCCCCGGCTACATGCGCGAGTGGTACCCCAAATGTACGGTCCCGCACCTCTTCTTCACCTTGCCCTCC
This sequence comes from Bryobacter aggregatus MPL3, assembly GCF_000702445.1. Lineage (NCBI taxonomy): Bacteria > Pseudomonadati > Acidobacteriota > Terriglobia > Bryobacterales > Bryobacteraceae > Bryobacter > Bryobacter aggregatus. Next base: position 3,178,500 of record NZ_JNIF01000003.1, on the reverse strand, counting down.
ACCTGGGCGCAAGAAAGCCTGCTCCCCTTCCGCATGGGAAATCTGGAAGTCAGCTTTCTCCAGGCCCTTCCGATTTCTGATGGGGAATACGACTATCTGTCCGAGCACGGCGAGGATTCCCTCGAAATCAAGCTCATCCAGAACAATATCGACTTTTACGATCTCAAACGAAAATCTGCCGTCTAGATCGCATCGTGAAAGATCACCCCCAGCGTCCAGCGCTGACCCGATCGCACTCTCGCCACCCCATGCCGAAGCTGAGTCCGGGAAAAGCCATGCTTCCCTGCTGCAGGACGATAGCGGGTTGCGATCACGACACCCTCGCCCTGCTCCGGACGCAACACCTGCCCCGCCGATTGCGCCCGCGGCCGCTGCTCCACCAGCAGCAACTCTCCCCCGGTGAAGTCCCGGCTCAGTTGCACAATCACCTGGAAGGGAAAAGAAACCTTCCCATAAATATCCTGGTGCAGGCAGTTAAAATCGTCCACGCCGTAGCGCAACAACAAAGGTGTCGGCCGCAATTGCCCCGCCTCATGGCACTGTGCAAGAAAAGCATCGAGCTCCGCCGGGTAAACGACAGGAATCCCCAGCGCTTCCATCCACTCATTCGCCACAGGCACAAGCCGCCCATAGAGATGCTGCCGCAACTGCTCCACCCGCTCCGGGAGCGGATAGGCAAAATACTGATACTCGCCACGCCCAAAACGATAACGAGCCATCTCGATCCGGCTCCGAAAGTGCTCCGCCTCCTCATACAAGGCCACGATCTGCTCGCACTCTTCCGTACTGAATAGCGTTCCCAGCGAGGCAGCCCCAAATTTCCATAGATCTTCCATACGTTGAAGCCTAGGCGAAGGCGAAATTCTGCTCTATCCGCTTCTTGCGTCGATCAGGTTTCATCTCGGTACAGAAAAACTATGTAATGTTTTGTAAAGTTTGTAACGGATCTGCACCCGGAAACCTCGCACGCGCGTCCCTCGCCAAGAGGTCTTTTCCGTTTTGCGTTTCATGTCTCGAATCGTCAGTCTGCTTTTGCTTTGTTCCGTTCCCGCAATCTATGCCCAGGACTCTTCTGCGCTGTCCGGATCCATCATCGATCCCAGTGGCGCCGCCGTCCCCGCCGCCAAACTCACACTCTTTGAACCGAACCTGAAGGTCACCCGTTACGCCCTGACCAATGATTCCGGTCTCTACAATTTCGACTCCCTCCCCCCCGGTGACTATTCCCTCCACATCGCCAAAGAAGGCTTCAAAGACCAGCGCGTCAACCTGATCCGCATTGGCACCCGTGATGTCCGCAGCCTGCGCCTCCAGATGGAAATCGGAACATCGGCCAGCACCAGCGTCACCGTAACGGCCCAGGCCGAAGGTCTCTCCACCGACGTCTCCACCGGCATTGCCATGACCCAGAAATTTGTCAAAGATCTGCCCGTCAATGGCCGCAGCGTCACCACGCTGATCAATCTCGCGCCCGGCGTCGTCAGCGACGCGAGCGTCGACGGCGGCATCAACGTCAACGGACTGCGCTCGAACATGAATTACTACACCGTCGACGGCGTCAGCGCCAACACCGGCATCGGCGCTCCAGGCCTCGGCATTGGCGGCCCCTTCGCAGGCCTCTCCGCCGCCGCGGGTTCCTCAGGAACCAGTCCCAGCACCGCCGCCACCGGGCAATCGAACCTCATCAGCCTCGACGCCATGCAGGAACTGCGAGTCCAAACCTCCGCCTTCGCCCCCGAATATGGCCGCACCCCGGGCGCCCAGATCTCCGTCACCAGCCGCGGCGGCAGCAACGCCTTCCATGGTTCCCTGTTTGGCTACTTCCGCAACCAACGCTTCAACGCCAACGACTGGTTTGCCAACCGCGCTGGTCTCAGCCGTGGCAAGATGCGGCAGAACGATTTCGGTGGCACCCTCGGTGGCAAGCTGATTCCGAACCGCACCTATTTCTTCCTCTCCTACGAACAGAACACCCTCTCCTCCCCACAAACGGTCTTCACGTCCGTCCCCAGCGCCAAGGCCCGCCTTAGCGCCCCGGCCATCCTGCGCCCCTACCTCAATGCCTTCCCGGTCGCCAATGGCGCGCTGCTCGACAATGGCGCCGCGGAATTCACCGCCGTCTATTCGAATCCTTCTACCATGAAGGCCGCCAGTGTCCGGGTCGATCACGCGATCAATGCGGACATGAACCTCTTCGTCCGCTACGCGATCACGCCCTCCGATAACCAAAGCCGCGGCGTCGGGCTCACCACCGCCAACACCCTCAATACCTCAGACAGCCGCAATGAAACGCTCACCGGTGCCTGGATCTGGCAGCGCAGCGAAGAAAGCACCAACGATCTGCGCATCAACTACACCCGCGCCCATCTCGACTCCTCGAGCATCATGGACAACTTCGGCGGCGCCACGCCCCTTGACCCCAGCCGCATCTTCCCCACCGGCGTCACCACCGCAAACGGCACCTACAACCTCCAGATCAACGGTCTGGGCGGTTACTCCATCGGCCAGGGCTCGGCAGGCCGCCAGCAGCAGATCAACATCGTCGACGCTTATTCCAAGACCTCCGGCACGCACCAATATAAATTCGGCGTCGATTACCGCCGCCTGATGCCCACCATCATCCAGAAGCCCTACAGCGCTTCCTTCACCTTCAATGGGCTGGGCAGCGGCGACGCGGGCAGCTTCCTGAGCGGCTACGCCTCCAACGCCATCGTCAGCTCGAACACCCCCTCCACCTACCCGCTCTACACAAATTACTCGGCCTACGGTCAGGACACCTGGAAGCTCACAGACCGCACCACCCTCACCTATGGCTTGCGTTGGGACGTCAACCCCGCACCCGGCGTACGCGACGGCCTGAAGCCCCTCTCCATCAGCGAAAACAGCACTCTCACCCAGGACCAGGCGCTCTACAAGACGCGCTGGTTCAACATCGCCCCCCGCATCGGCCTCTCCTACCAGTTGGACAACACCCCGGGCCGGGAAATGATCTTCCGCGGAGGCGCCGGAATGTTCTATGACATCGGCTACGGCAACGCGACCGCGGCCTTCAGTGGCGCGCCCTATTCCAATGTCCGGCTCATCACCCAGCCCTCCTTCCCGCTCAACTCCGCCAGTCTCGCCGCTCCGGGACTCCCCGCTACGGAGCCCTACGGTCAGGTCAGTGGCGCCGACAACGAATTGCTCGCGCCGCGCATCCTCCAGTGGCAGGCCACCATCGAGCGCTACTACGGCCGCAGCCAGTCCGTCGAAGTCGGCTACATCGGCACCCAGGGACGCCGGATGGCGACGCAGGAAACGCGCGCGGTCTTCAGTTCCACCGCCATTACCTACAACGACGCGACCCTCGTCCGTGTCACCACCAACGGCGCCACCAGCGACTACCACGGCCTCAACGCCCAGTACCGCCGCCGTTTCTCCAAGGGACTGCAGCTCCAGGCGAACTACACCTATAGCCACTCGATCGACAGCGCCTCGAGCGACGTTGCGGCGGGCTTCCAGCAGCTCAGCGGCAACAATCGCGGCAACTCCAACTTCGACGTGCGTCACAACTTCAACGCGAGCGGCAGCTACCGCATTCCTGGCTCCCAGCACGGCTGGCTCAAGACGATCACCAACGACTGGTGGAGCGATTTCATCTTCACGATGCGCACCGGCCTCCCATTCGACATCCAGGCGCAATCCCTGACCCCGAGCACCTCAACCACGGGTACCACCCGTGTCGGCTTCTTTGGGCAGGGTCGTCCGAATTACAACGGTCTCCCGGTCTGGATCAGTGATGCGACGGTTCCCGGCGGCAAGCGGTTGAACCCGCTGGCCTTCAAGGTGCCCACCACGCTCGCCCAGGGCAATCTTGGCCGCAACGCGATCCGTGGCTTTGCCATGAACCAGTTGAACCTCACCTTCCGCCGCGACCTGGTGGTTCGGGAAGGCACGCGACTCCAGTTACGCCTGGAGGGTTACAACGTCCTCAACCACCCCAATTTTGGAAACCCGAATGGTCAAGAAGCAGCTAATCTGGCCAGTTCGAACTTTGGTGTGGTGAACCGGATGCTGAACAGTGGCATCACAGGCACTGGCGTGTACTCAAATGGAGGCCCGCGCACCATGCAAGTGGCCTTGCGTTTCGAATTCTAAGCGAAAACACGCGCAATCAAATTGACACAGCCCCAAGTGGTTTGTCACCATAAAAGGGCTGTACATCGTGCGGATGTGGCGGAATTGGCAGACGCGCTAGTTTCAGGTACTAGTTCTCGCAAGGGAGTGAAGGTTCAAGTCCTTTCATCCGCACCAAAAGTTTCTAAAGCAAAAAGCGGCCTGCAAAGGCCGCTTTTTTTGCTTTCTATACACCCGAACCACTCGGTCTTTTCCCGAGTGTCATTTTTAGCCCGAACAAGAAAGTTCAAGCGCTACCGCTAGAAACCGGCTGGGTTCCATTCTCTCTCGTTGCCGCACTCAGATAGCGATACAGTCGATAGATGAGAGTGTGCTTGTGAACCACTTCAGTCGAATATATGTCGTGGTCGCATTGGTAGCTTTGCTGACTTGCGCCTCAGCGCAAGACCCTCAGTTGGAGTTCTACCAGTCTCCGACATATCCGCTTCTTGCCCGCTTAGCCAGAATCGCAGGGACGGTGGTCCTCAGCTTCACAGTCGACCCGAATGGAAAGCCTTCGAATATCAAAATTATTTCAGGCCATCCTCTCCTCTCCACTTCCGCCAAAGACAACCTTTCGACTTGGAAGTTCTCAGTCGATCCCCAAGATGTACAGCCTGGGTCGCGGCTCCTAACCTTTGTTTTTGAGTTCTCAGAGGACTGGGGTGATGACTACTATGACCCGAAGAAGGAACGAGTGAGCTTTGAAGGGCCCAATCTGGTGCGCGTTCGTACGGCACCGAGTGGCAAGCTATCGGCGCAAGATTGTCCCGATAGTCCCATTGCCGGATCTAATGCCCCAATTACCCCCCTTGACTTTGTAAAATTGGCTCGGACATCATGCTACGGGACTTGTCCATCCTATGAAGTGGCGCTCTTCGGCGACGGTGCGGTCGTCTGGCAGGGATACGGCTTTGTGGATTCGATCGGGGAAAGAAAATTTCAGATCGCGACATCGGACGCGGAGAAAATGATCCAACGTTTTCGTTCGACGGAAGTTCTTGGCCTATGCGGTAACTACAGCCGGAGCGTGACCGACAGCCCTTCCACCACCACCATCATCAACGTATCTCGAGCACAGAAGACTATTCACGACTACGCATCGTCCTCTCCCCAATGGTTCCGCAAACTACAGGACGACCTGGATTCAGTCGCGTTAACGCATCAGATGCGCCATGGAGATCCAGCTACCGAACCACTCGTCCATATCCAAGAGGAGTATTTATCGAAACCGGGGATGACGGCGCTGATGCGGGCTGCGGCGCAGTCGGATCTCGCCGCAGTGCGCAAACTACTCGCGGAAGGAGCCAGGATAGAAGCGGTTGACGCGAGCGGATGGACCGCACTTATGTATGCCGCAGCAGCATACTCGACAAATGGCGTTGTCGAAGAACTGCTTCGAGCAGGAGCGAACCGAAATCACATCTCACCCTTTGGAGATACCGTCTTGATGGCATCTGCCCTCCAGGGATCCTTTGACAAAGACTTGGCTAAGGGTGGTCCGGATATCAACGCCCAGAACCACGATGGTGTTACAGTTCTGATGCTCTTGGCGGCAACAGGACGAGGAGACGAGATCCGAGCAGCCTTACGGTTTGGTGCAAAGACAACGATCAAAGATCAGTCTGGGCGAACGGCTTTGGATTACCTCGATGCCATTCCCTGCCACAAGAGTCTCATCAGAGGCCACAAGCAATTTATGGAAATAACAGGGCCGTGTTCGTCTTTGGACAAAAACCTTCGAAAGGCCCGTAGTCTCCTTCTATCGGCATTCCCAAAGAAGTAGAGCGCTATTCTGAACCGCAAGCAGTTTGACTTTCGAAATGCTGGATTTCAGATTTGAATTCGGCCGGACAAACTGGCGACTCTACCGCCCTAGCTCCGCTCCCCACCATGTTCCGGCGCTGGCGAAATCTGCGACAGCTCCATCCGGAATCCCCGGCCCCGGTACGCGCTGGCCACCTCCCGTTGGAACTGTGCCACGGCCGCCCGGTTCTCTGCGCGATTCGGGCAACTCGCACAGCGTTCCCCGCACTTGTACGTTTCGCAACAGATTGTTCTCACCATCACCAGGGTCGACATGGAAGCTTCAAATCTCCAGGAGTGATAGGCGCCAAGAGCTTGGCACCGATTTCGTTCTGCAAGCGCATTGCATCTGAAATCTCAGCATAACATCGCGGACCAAAGCGGTCCACCAGCAAGCAAAATTATTTTCCACAAAATGAAACAGGCCGCAAAAGCGGCCTGTTCGTAACGAAATTCAACCCCAGCGCTTAGCGCTTCGACAGATCTCGAATCCAGATATCCTTGAACCGCATATTTCCCTGTCCTCCCGAGTGCAACTGGAGCGCGATTGGTCCGTCAAACGACTTCGGGCTCGGATCGGTAAAGTCCACCATCACCACTCCGTTCAGGCGCGACACATAACGGTTCCCTTCTACCTTCAGCGTGTACTCGTTCCAATCTCCTTTGCGCACTACCAACTCGTTTTCGGGCGAAGGCCAAACGATCCAACCCCGGCCATCCCCATAAATGCCACCCGTATGCTGCCCGATCGTGCAATCGATCTCGAACTGCAAACCGCGTGTGATGTCCGGAGTCCCTGGCTTGAAATCCGTATGGAAAAACACCCCAGAATTGCCGTTGCCGACGCACTTGAACTTCAAAGACAGATGGAAGTCTTTATAGTCCTTGGCGGTCTGAAGATAGCCGTATGCTTTTGAAGCGGCCTCGCCTTTGATCTCGTTCTCTTCAACGGTCCACTTCTCCTTCCCCACCTCCACCCAGTTCGTCAGGTCTTTGCCATTGAAAAGCTGCACCCAATCTTCGCCCCCTAATTTGGCGGGCTTCACATTTTGGGCAGCAAGAGTCGAAAGAGTCAGTGCAATCAGTAGAGGGATACGCATCAGCGCTATTTTACGCCGATAGCAGACGCAAGCGAAGCAGCAATTGTATGCGCATGGTGCGTGACCTTCGCCAGATCGTTCCCTTCCACCATCACCCGGGCCAGCGGCTCGGTCCCCGAGAACCGCACCAGCACCCGTCCATCCCCGCCAAAAGCCTGCTCACACTCCGCAATGCGCGCCTGCACCTCAGGAAGGTTCTCAAGCGGCTGCCTCTCCTGAATCTTCACATTCACCAGCATCTGCGGATACACCTCAAAGCCGCGCCGCAGTTCATCGAGACTCTTTCCGCTCTCCACCATCGCCTCCAGCACCCGCAGGGCCGTCAGCATGCCATCCCCCGTCGTCGAGTACTGCGAAAAGATCACATGGCCGCTCTGCTCGCCGCCCAGCGTATTGCCCGACCGGATCATCTCTTCGAGCACATACTTATCCCCCACACCCGTACGCACCAGCGCAATGCCCTCACGCTGCAGCGCCACTTCCAGTCCCAGATTCGACATCACCGTCGAAACGACACAATCTCCCGGCAATCGATTCCTCGACTTCAACAAGCGCGCCGCAATCAGCAATACGGCATCGCCATCCACCAAGGCACCGCTCGATGAAATGAACATCGCACGATCGGCATCGCCATCAAAAGCGATTCCCAAATCGGCGCCCTCACGCAGCACCACCGCTCGCACCGCGTCCGGATGCAGCGCCCCAACGCCGTCATTGATATTCCTGCCCGTCGGTTCATTTCCGATGACGATCAACTCCGCGCCCAGTTCCCCAAACAAGCGCGGCGCCAGCGGCGTCGCCGCTCCATGGGCACAATCGATCGCAATCTTCAGCCCGTGGAGAGAATGTCCAAAGCTCCCACGCAGGAATTCCAGATAATGATCGGCCAACTCCCCATGCCACGGCAATTCAAATGGCGGCACGGTCGCCCCCTCGCGCAATCGCAGAATCTCCTGCTCCAGCACCAGTTCCTGCTCATCCGGCAGCTTGTAGCCGGAATGGTCGAACACCTTCAATCCATTGTCCTGATAAGGATTGTGCGAAGCCGAAATCATCACGCCCGCCACATACGGGCCGTGCTTCGTGTTGTAGGCCACTCCCGGCGTCGTTAACAAACCGGCAAAGTGTGCTTCCACCCCTGCTGCAGCTAGTCCTGCCGCAACCGCTTCAGCGAGCCAGCGGCCCGACTCCCGCGTATCCAGTCCCAACAAGACTCGAGGCGAATCTGCCTTCCCTTTCGCCCAACTCCCCAATGCAGAACCGAGCGCCCATGCCGTCTGCGGATCGAGAGGAGCTTCCCCAGCCAACCCTCGAATTCCATCCGTCCCAAACAGTTGTCTTGCCATTACGTCCTTACCTCTATCTTCGCCGCTTTAGAAGCAGAGCTTTAGGGTTGCGTAACGGTCTCCAGCTGCACCACCACCTGTGCCGACCCGACAATCGAAAGTTCAGGGTCCCCCAGCAGCACATTCAATCGAATCGGCTTCTTAACATCCACCTGTGCAAGATCAATGGGCTCGGTCGGCAGAGTCGTGATCAGAGAGATCCGGCTCTCCGGTCCCACCACCTTGATCATCGACGGACTCACCGCACTCGAAATCACTCTCAGGTGCTGCGGCATCGGCTGCTCAAAGGTCACCGAGACAGGAACTTCCTTATACAGCCGCCGTTCCAGCTTCACACGCAGTTGCGAAGGCATGGACCGGAGCAGGTTCACATTAGTTGGAAGGTTGATCGCTGAATCCTGAATCGTGAAGGTGCGCGCCGAAGGCGTCTGCATGTCGGCCAGATCCAGAACAATGCTGGTCTTCTCGGCAGACACTTCGCTCAACCGCCCACGCGGCCCCTTCACCTGCAACTGGATCCGGTCCGGAACATCGGGTGACAGATCTAAAGATCTCGACAGATTCCGGTACTCCACTGGCACTGTGACGGTTTCGATCAATTCCGGTTCATCCACAAGTGCCACCCAGAGGAGGAAGGCGATAAATACCGACATCACCTTTGCTAGAAAATTTTCGGTCAAAAACCTCATGAACGCCGAATCTCCATCTGCGAGTTCTCCCCGATCGGCGGCGAGAGCGGCTGGCTCAGATGCTTCGTGATTTGCTCCTCGACATACTCAATCGACACGCCATGCTGGATCTCTCCGTAGGCGCAGATTGAAATCTTCCCGGTCTCCTCAGACACAACAAGCGCCAGCGAATCGGTCTCTTCTGTAATGCCGATCGCTGCGCGGTGCCGTGTCCCCAGATGCCCCAGCCGTGCCGGGTTCATGGACAAGGGCAGAAAGCAGGCGGCAGCCGCAATCCGGTCACCCTGCACAATCACCGCGCCGTCGTGCAACGCGCCGCCGTTATAAAAAATACTCAACAGCAAGTCGCGCGACAGCCGCGCATCCAGATTCACGCCGGTCTCGACAAAGGTCTTCAGCCCGGTATCCCGTTCCACCACAATCAAGGCGCCCATCTTTGATTGCGAAAAGTAAGTCAGCGCCATCAGAATCTCTTCCGCCGTCTCCCGGCGTTGCAAGCGTCCTCCGAAGGTAAAGATTCTCGTCCGTCCCAAACGAGCCAATACGCGCCGGATCTCCGACTGGAACATCACAATAATGGCAAATGCGGAGTAAGGCGCCAGTGTCGCCAGCAAGGTCCGCAGCAACTCCAACCGAAACCAGACGCTGGCGATATAAGCGCAGATCAGAATCGCCATACCGCTGACAATCTGGGCAGCGCGCCGTCCCCGGATGTTGATGATGAAGATGTAGATGAAAATCGACACCAGCAGCACATCCAGCGCTGCGATCGGGGTAAATTTCCCGATCGTTTCCTTCAGTTGTTCGAGGAAATTATGCATCATAGGCTCATCGGAAACTTGAACCGGAGATCTTCAATCTTGCCGCCAATCACTTCAATCTTTTTCAAATTTGCGGTTCCAATCCCAGCCTCCTCGGCCAGCAGCAGCATATTGTCGCAGCGGTGGAATGGTGCTTTGCCTTTCACAGCTCTTGGGTCATAGCCCATCAGAGCCGTCCCCACTGTATCCGTCGTCACCGGATTCGTCCCCAGCACCAGCAGCCCAGGCTTGGCCAACCCGAGTCCTTGAAACGTCCCGTGCCGCGGATCGATCCAGGGCCCCTCTCCCCCCGTCATCGTCTCAATCCCATCCAGAAACGCGATGTCAATCGGCCGCGCTGCCACAACTTCCACTGCAATCCGCGGCATCCGGTACGTCGACTCACGCGGCGAAGTAGGATTCAGTTCCCCAGCCGCAATCTTCGACGGTTGCCGCTTGCCGTCATGACAAATCTCATTGCGCCCCGAAGTCGGCGCTTCATTCGGATCATCCACACCGGAATCGTTCCCATAGATCGACGCCGGCGTGCAGCCAAACAGATTTTTCATCGCCAGCGTCACGCCGCAGGTATCGTGATTCTTCAGCTTCGCCATCGACATCATCACATCGGTCTGGGCATAAATCTCATTGAACTCAAACGACGGGAAGATCCACCCACCATGCGGCACCTTCATCCGCACATAGCGTTTGGCAAAACCGCCCAGCGCATTGGTGTTCAAAAACTCAACGTTTTTTCCAGCGCTCGCCATCTGCCGCACCGGCCATCCCGAATCCAGCAGATACTCGGCCAGCGGTCCCGCCGTCCCCCAGGCAGACTCGACAAAGCGAATCCGTTTCGCCCCCGCCCGGTCCAGCAACGCCGTCATCGCCATCACATGCTTCGGGTGCGAATAATGGGTAACTCCCAATGCCTTCCCCTGATACCGCAACCCGGGAGAACCCGTCAGGTTGAGCTTGATCGTCACCGTCTTGTGGCGCACCAACTTCGGCAGGCCACCGATTTCATCGAACATTTGCCCGAAAATCTCAAAGAAATCTTCGTTGTAGCTAAGACACTTGCGAATCGATACCGGGGCCGTCGGCAACACTCTTTCTTGCGACAGCAAAGGCAGCGCGCTGAGAGAGATCAATTCGCGGCGTGTCATCCTACCATTGTATTGCGCCAGCCGGCAAATCACTTCTCCGCAACCAAGATGGCTGTGGATTCTAAGAGATCAAGATCCACCCCCGATCCATCCTCGTTCTCATACAACACCAACGGTTGAGGTGGCTGTTCCGGCCGGTACAGACTGGCTCTAGAGTATTTACCCAATAAATGCACCGCAATGGAATCTACCGGAAAATCAGAGTAATTCACCAGATAGAGAACCACTTTCGATCCATCCGCCGGCCCGATGAAGTTCGACAACAAGCTCGACACATTAAATAACCTGGCGCCCAGGTTCCGCCGCCCGGTCATCGCATTCACTTCCTTCCAGATCTGGTCCAACTTCTCGATCTCTGCCCCATCGGTCTTCACCTGATCCGGCCTCGGCTCGGGCATCCGCCACCCGGCTGGACCCGTCAGCACCGTCCCCCCACGGCGAACAAAGTCCTGCAACACCTTCTGCTGCGTCGCATCGAGCGATTGCGGATCCACATTGACGGCCATCCGCACCTGCGCAAACGCCTCCGGCCGCACCGCCCCAAACGGCACCGGCCGCACTGGCGTATGCTTCACCGAGATCATGTCCAGCACACTGCCCGACAGCAGCGCCCCGTTCTGCACATCTTCGACAATCGCCAACTGCCCTGCGGCCGGATACTGCTGCAAGGAACGATGCTTTTCAAAAAACGCCACCACTTGCTCAATCCGCTGGAACTCCCGCAGCGTCTTCGCATCCCGGGCCACCAACTTCGCAAAGTAGCCAGCCTCCAAATCAATCACCCACCGCGCGCCCACCATCCCGGCATCGGCAATCATCTGCAGATAGCGCCGCAGGCTCACCACCGTTTGCGCCGGAGGCTGCGCGCCCACCCAAACCGGCCGATTCGTATTCGCCCGCACAAAGCGCAGAAACCCCGCATTCGTATCAATCCACGGCGCCCCCGAAGGCGCCGCCTTCGCCTCGTCCGGCGGATTGATCCCCGCCCACACGCCTTGAAAAGTCCCAATAATCGTCGGCGCATCCGCCCCCAGCGGCATCTTCCCACGCAAACCCAGTTCTACAGTCAACTTCGACGCCGCACGCACCGCGGCCACCTCCGTGGCCGGGAAATCCCCCTCCAACACCACCCCCGCCAGCCCCAACGCCAAAGCCCGCTTCGCCCGTGGCAAGGCAGGCGCGCCAGGTACAATCACACCCAACACCGTAAAGCCCTTGGCCGCCCGCGCAAAGTCCCGCGACCACTTCTCTTCCGGCACCAATAGGCAATTGATCGCCCCACCTTCCAACACCCCAATGCTCGCCACCTCCGCCGAAGGCCAGCGCATCGGCACCAGATCCTCCGCAAACACAGAAACCACGACAAAAAACAGCAGGGCAATCATTCTCATTCATAATCGTCGAATGCGGTTCTTTGCGCTAGCGCTCCTCACTCTTACCCTTGCCAACGCCCAATCCTTCCGGGCTGGAGCCGCGCAGTCAGACATCACGCCCACCTGGTTCCCGGTCACCGTCAACTGCTTCATGACCGAACGCCAGTCCTCCGAAGTCATCGCGCCGATCTTCGCCAAAGCCATCGTGCTCGAGAACGGCCTCACCAAGCTCGCCATCGTTGTCGTCGACTCCTGCATGTTGCCCCGCGAACTCATCGACCAGACCAAAGCCCTCGTCCAGGAAGCCACCGGCATCGACAGCTCCCACCAGCTCATCTCCGCCACCCACACCCACATGGCGCCCGCCGCCATGGCCTGCCTCGGCTCCGATGCAGACGCCCGCTACGCCGCCTGGCTCCCGGCCCGCATCGCCCAAGCCATCATCGATGCGAATAAAAACCTCCAGCCCGCCCAAGCCGGCGCCAGTAAGATCGACGACTACGAACACACCTTCAACCGCCGCTTCATCTACCGTCCGGACAAAATGCTCACAGACCCCTTCGGCGTCAAATCCGTCCGTGCCAACATGCACCCCGGCTATCAGAATCCCGACGCAATCGGCCCCTCAGGCCCCGTCGATCCAGCCCTCACTGTCCTCGCCATCCAAACACTCGCAGGCAAGCCCATCGCCGTGCTCGCTAACTACTCGATGCACTACTTCGACAGCAAGCCCATCTCGCCCGACTACTTCGGCATCTTCGAGAAGCAGTTCGCCAAGCGCGTCAACGCCCCCATCGTGCTGCTCAGCCAAGGCACCGCGGGCGACCTCATGTGGATGGATTACTCGAAGCCCAAGCGCGAAGGCCTCACCATCGAGCAATACACCGAAGGCCTCGTCAACGCCGCCGAGCGCGCCTACAAAACCATCACCTACGACTCGAGCCCCAGCCTCGCCATGGAAGAAACCGAGCGCGGCTTCAACCGCCGTGTCCCCCTGCCCAGCCGCCTCGGCAAATGGAAAGGCGGCAAGCCCAAAAACCAAGTGGAAGTCTACCAGCGCGAGCAGGATCTGGTCGCCGCCGAACCCCATCGCGACCTGAAACTCCAGGCCCTCCGCATCGGCCCGCTCGCCATCGCCGCCTGGCCCAACGAAGTCTTCGCCATCTCCGGGCTCAAGCTCAAGGAGCAAAGCCCCTTCCCGCTCACCATGAACATCAGCCTCGCCAACGGAGCCGAAGGCTACATTCCGCCTCCCGAGCAGCACGCCCTCGGCGGCTACACCACCTGGCTGGCTCGCTCGGCCAGTCTCGAAGTCGATGCCGAACCGCGCATCCTCGGCTCCCTACTCGATCTCATCGATCGCCTCGACCCGTCTCTCCCCACCCCACACAAGTCCGTCCCACTCCCCCCGGCGCCCTCGCCTACTGGCCCCTCGACAATCTCGATAGCAGCGGTCTCAGCCTCGACGGCAACTTCGCCTTCGCCGTCCCCGGCAAAGACGGTCCCGGCAGCCGGTCTCTCTACTTCGCCGGCGGCGAACTCACCCTGCCCTTCCCCAAAGAACTCTCCACCTACGAAATCGATTTCTGGATCTGGCCCGGCATGACCCAAAACTCCTGGCTGCTCTCCCGTCTCGAGTTGCGCGACAACCATCTCTACCTCGCCGGACAACGCGGCGCAACGCCCATCCCCACCCAGCAATGGACGCGCGTCACCCTCCGCACCGGAACCACGCTCAAGCTCAGCGTCAACGGCAAGCCCGAGCTCAGCGCCCCCGCAGAGCTGAGCCTCGAAAATACGCTCATCATCGGACGCGGCTTTGAAGGCCGCATGGATGAAATCGTGCTGCGTCCCTGATAGGATGAGGGCGGCTTAATCGATGCGCCATATATTTCTCTTGGCGGCCTTCACTGCATACGCCGCTCCCGATCCCACCGAGCACTTCGAACTGAAGATTCGTCCGCTCCTCGCCAACCGCTGCTTCGGCTGTCACTCCACTGCCCCGCTCGGCGGCCTCACCATGACCTCGCGCAACGGCTTGCTCAAAGGTGGCAAAACGGGCCCCGCCGTCATCCCCGGCAACCCCGGCGACAGTCTCCTCATCCAGGCCATCGAACACACCAACGACAAGATGAAGATGCCGATGGGCCAAGGCAAAATGCCGGACGCGGAGATCGCCGTCCTCAAGCAATGGATCAAGGATGGAGCCTTCTGGCCCGAGGCCGCCACGCCCACTATCACGACCTCCAAGTACCTCATCACCCCGCAGCAACGCAAGTTCTGGGCCTGGCAGCCGCTCGCCAATCCAACGCCTCCCCCCACCCAAAACACCACCTGGGCCAAGACCCCTCTCGATAAGTTCATCCTCGCCAAGCTCGAAGAGAAGAAGCTCCAGCCCAACGCCCCTGCCGACCGTCGCAGCCTCATCCGCCGCGCCTCCATCGATCTCACCGGCCTCCCTCCCACCTACGAGGAAACTCAGGCCTTTCTGAACGACAAATCTCCCGAAGCCTTCGCCAAGGTCGTCGACCGTCTGCTCGCCTCGCCCCGCTACGGCGAGCGCTGGGCCCGTTACTGGCTCGACGTCGCCCGCTATGCCGACGACCGTCTCGATAGCGATGTCGAACTCCCCTATCCCAACTCCTTCCGCTACCGCGACTGGGTCATCGAATCCTTCAACAAAGACCTTCCCTACAACACCTTCGTCAAAGCCCAAATCGCCGGCGACCAGTTGCAGGGCCAAGACCCCAAGCTCGCCATCGGTCTCGGCTTCTACGGCCTCTCCCCCGAGCTGACTGACGATCGCGTCGACGCCACCACCCGTGGCTTCCTCGGCCTCACCGCCGCCTGTGCCCAATGCCACGACCACAAGTTCGACCCCATCCCCACCAAGGATTACTACGCCCTCCAAGGCATCTTCTCCAGCACCAAGCGTTCCGAGTTTGAACTCGCCCCCGCCGCCGAAGTCAAAGCCTGGAAAGACCAGGACAAGAAGATCCAGGAAGTCAAAAAGCGCATCGAAGCTTTCCTGCACAACCAGGCTTCCACCCTCGCCGAAGCCCTCGCTGCCGAGTCGCCACGCTACATCCGCGCCGTCCGCAAGCTCGTCAGCACCCCCACTCTCAGCGTCAAAGAAGTCGCCTCCTCCGACCAACTCGACGAGCCCACCCTCTCCCGCTGGCTCACCTATCTGAAGACCGGCCCCAAGGACAACCAATACCTCCAAGGCTGGCGCGACGAAAGCTTCAACCTCAGCAATTTCCGCAAAGAAGCTCTCTCGGTCTTAGTCGAACGCAAGGCCGTCGACGAAAAGAACCTCAGCAACAAGGCCACCAACGACCCCAGTTCCAAGGGTGAAACCTTCGCGCTCCCGCCCGCCCGTTTCTACCTCTGGCGCGACCTGTTCTTTAGCGATTTCTACGGCCGCGAATTCAAGCAGGAAGAAGACGGCATCCTCTACTACGGCCCCAATCGCGGCTATCTCAGTTCCGACGGCACGATCGAGCGCTACCTCGCAGGCCCCTTCAAGCAATACTTGGCCAACATGCGCGCCGAGCTCAAAGACCTGCAAAGCGCTCTGCCCCCGCAATACGCCTACGCTCACGCGATCAAAGACAACCCCACGCCAATCAACGAACGCATCCAGATCGGCGGCGTCCCCGAGCGGCTTGGCGAAGAAGCGCCCCGCGCCTTCCTCTCGATTCTTTCTGAAGGCGACCCCAAGCCCTTCACCCAAGGCAGTGGCCGCCTCGAACTCGCCGAAGCCATCGCCGCCACGCCCATCACCGCCCGCGTCTTCGTCAATCGCGTCTGGCAGCACCACTTCGGCGAAGGCCTCGTCAAATCCGTTAGCAACTTCGGCCTGATGGGCGACCGTCCCAGCCACCCCTTGCTGCTCGACGCCCTCGCCACCAGCTTCATCAAGAACAACTGGTCCATCAAGCAACTCCACCGCGAGATCATGCTCTCGGCCACCTACCAGCTCAGTGGCGATTACAACGAGCAAAGCTTCCACATCGATCCTTCCAATCGGCTCCTCTGGCGCGCCAACCGCCAGCGTCTCGACGCCGAATCCATGCGCGACACCCTGCTCAGCGTCTCTGGCGAACTGAACACCCAGCCAGCTGGTCCCCCCGAGCCCCTCGAGAAGATCGAAAACCACCGCCGTTCCATCTATGGAATGGTTAGCAGGCGCAAGCTAGATGGCACGCTCGCTCTCTTCGATTTCCCCAATCCCAACCTCAGCGCCGAACAGCGCATCGCCACCGCCTCGCCGCTCCAGCAGCTCTTCTTCCTCAACAGCGAATTCCTCGAGGCCCGCGCCCAGGCCTTCCTCAAGCGCCTCGAAAAGATCAACCCGCCCGCCGAACGCATTCGTCAGGCCTACCGCCTCCTCTACGGCAGAGAAGCGACGGCCGAAGAACTCAAGATCGGCGAACAATTCCTGGCCAGCGAAAAGAACCCCTGGCTCGCCTACGCCCAAGTCCTCCTCAGCTCCAACGAGCTGCTCTTTGTGAATTAATATGACCCGACGCGAACTCCTCCAAACCACCGGCACCGGCTTCGGCATGGTCGGCCTCTCGCACCTGCTCCAGGCCGCGCCCCACCACACTCCCAAGGCCAAGCAGGTCATCTTCCTCTTCCTCAACGGCGGCCCCTCACAAGTCGACACCTTCGACCCCAAGCCGAACCTCGCCAAGTTCCACGGCCAGCCCATGCCCGGCGATTACCCCAAGGCCAAGCAGGAGCGCGGCACCCTCATGCAGTCGCCCTTCAAGTTCCAGCGCTACGGCCAATCCGGTCTCGAAGTCAGCGACCTCTTCGCCAAGACCGCCCAACACATCGACGACATCTGCGTCCTCCGCTCGATGCACACCGATCTGCCGGCCCACCCCCAAGCCATCCTGCAAATGAACTCCGGCCGCATCATCCCCGGCTTCCCCAGTTGGGGCTCCTGGATCACCTACGGCCTCGGTACAGAGAACAAGAATCTCCCCGGCTTCATCACCCTCTGCGCCGGAGTCCCCGACGTCGGCGCCCAGCTCTGGTCCAGCGCCTTCCTCCCCAGCGTGAACCAAGGCACCTACGTGCCCAACGACGAATCCGATCCCGAGAAGATGATCCAACACCTCCGCGCCCGTGGAGGCACCACGGAGGAGCAACGCAAACGCGTCGAACTCTGGGAAAAGCTCAACAAGCTGCAACTCACCCAATCCGGTCCCGACGCCCAGCTCGAAGGCCGCATCCAGTCGATGGAGGTTGCTTACCGCATGCAGTCCGAGGCGCTCGACGCCTTCGACGTCGCCAAGGAACCCCTCGCCATCCGCGAGCGCTACGGCATCGAAGCCACGCCCGACACCTCTGAGATGAAGATCAAGTCCGCCACCCGCGACGGCGATTTCGCCCGTGGCTGCCTGGTCGCCCGCCGTCTCATCGAGCGCGGCGTGCGCGCGGTGCAAGTCTACTTCGGCAACGACAAACCCTGGGACAGCCACCACGACATCCTCGTCCACCGCCGTCTCGCGCACCAGGCCGATCAACCCATCGCCGCCCTGCTCAGCGATCTGAAATCCTCCGGCCTCCTCAAAGAAACCCTCGTCATCATCGGTGGCGAATTCGGCCGCCGTCCTTGGACAGAAGTAGCTGGTCGCATCAACGTCCAGAACGGCCGCAACCACAACAACGAAGGCTTCACCACCCTGCTCATCGGAGGCGGCGTCAAAGGCGGCATGGCCTACGGAGCAACGGACGACTTCGGCTACCAGGCCATCGACAAGAAGGTCCACGTCCACGACCTCCACGCCACCGTCCTCCACCTGATGGGGCTGGAACACACACGTTTAACCTACCCCTACAGCGGCCGGCAATTCCGCCTCACCGATGTTGCTGGCAACGTGATCCAGGAAATCCTCGTCTAACAAGACAGATGAAGCCCAGATTCTTGCTTGTAATCTCGGCGTTGCTCTTCATAGCATCCGTCGGGTTCTTCCTGACTGGCAGACCCAAACTCGCAGCAGACTCCCCAGTCCTCCTCCGCGAAATTCAAAAGCTGAACGAGCTCGTCTCCGTCAAATACAGCATCCAAAAGGTCATCGGGATTGAAGAGCAAAAGCGCCCCGTAGGAATGGAAAAAATCCTGCTCATCACCCAGGCCCAAGTCCTCGCGGGCATCGATCTGTCGCAGTTAAAATCGTCCAACATCATCATGGGCAAAGACAAATCGCGGCTCATCCAATTGCCGCCCGCGCAAATCCTCCACATCGTGCTGAACGAAAAAGAAACCAAAGTCTGGGACCACCAGATCACCTGGTGGACGCCCTGGGTCCCCTACAACCCGGAGCTTGAAAGCCGGGCCCGTCAAGCAGCGATTGAAGCCACCAGAAAAGCCGCCCTCGACATGGGCATTCTGAAGGAAGCGGAAAAGAACGCCCGCACCTCCATTCGAGCCTTGCTCGAAGCCGCTGGCATCACCCAAATCTCATTCAACCCGCCGTCTTAATTCTTCCCCAGCGCCACCAGCTTCAACTGTCCACAAGCAGCAGAGATATCCCGCCCGCGCGGCTTCCGTTGGTAACAAGGCAAAGCGGCCTGCACAATCTCCTGAAAAGCAGAAACCTTCTCATCGCTCGGCCGGGCAAAATCAATCCCCGGAGCCGCATTCCAGGCAATCAGATTCACGGTCGCCTCCATCCCCCGAAGCAGTTCCACCACCCGGTGAGCATCTTCCACCGTATCGTTCACCCCATCCAGCATCACGTATTCAAAAAGAATCCGTTCGCTGCGCTTCAAAGGAAAGTCCCGGCAAACGCGCATCAAATCATCCAGCCGCCACTTCTTCGTAATCGGCATGATGCGTTCGCGTTGTTCCTGATGAGAAGCATTCAGGCTCACAGCCAGCCTTGGTCTCTTCTCTGCCCTACCGAGTTCTTCAATCTTCGGAATGATCCCGGAAGTGGAAAGGCTAATCCGGCGCGGAGCAACGGACATGCCCTTCTGGTCCATCATCATGGCGGTGGCTTCAAGAACAGCGTCAAGGTTGAGAAGCGGTTCACCCTGTCCCATCATGACGACATTGAAGGGGCGTTCCTTCACATCGAGTTTCCAAAGGTCGATCACCCGGCGCACCTGCCCGGCGATTTCCTGGGAGGAAAGATTCCGTTCGAGGCCCATCTTCGCGGTCATGCAAAACTGGCAATCAACGGCGCAGCCCACTTGCGAGGAGATGCAAACGGTATCGCGCATCTTCTCTGGAATGAAAACGCTCTCCACCTGCTTGCCATCCTGCAAGGCCAGCAGCATCCGAACCGTCCCGTCCGCGCTCTCAAACCGCGCGCTCTCCCGCAATTCACTCATCCCTACTAGTTTCGCAGCCTACAGCCCCAGGCGGAACTCAATCCCACTCAGGATCACGCATCCGATCCAGCTCAGCCGTGCGCCGGAAGGGGGTAAGGACAGAACCCCAGACGCTCAAGCTATATTGGCCACAAGACAGCAGTGCCGCAATCCAACCTGTAGCCTCGCCTAATCGCTCTTCCTTTCTGACTTCTTCGTCAGAGCGATGAGAAAACCGATTGATGGCTCATCATTCGGTTCTTTACAAATGAAGCAACTACAACGAATCACGGCAATCTTCCTCGTTTACCCACAGATAACGGGAGATGAGCCCGCATACATGATTGACAGGATAACAGCGACACAGAAACACACACGAACCGAGACACGGATAAGTCTGGCCCTCGGCGTGATCTTCACTTCACTCACCTCACAATATAAGTCGAAACGGACTATCACACTGCAGTACGATGATAGGCACTAAGGAGACAAGGCAAAGGAACGTTTTCTTGAGTAGCAATGGATACATCCAATCCAAGCGGAATAAATCATCAGCTTCGATCGCTTCAAGCAGAACGTTAAGTTATTATTACACTAGGATGCAGACATTGATGCAAGATAAAGCTTTGAATTTGAACTTTCAGCTTGATGCACTTTCTCCACGTTTGACAAGTGGAACTCTGTGGGCTGATTTAATGTTCGTAGAGTTCGATTCCGTACACGGAAGACCCACCGTGATAGGATCATCGCCTCACGACTCGTTGCTTCACTTCACAACTCATCGCAACGACACCACCATCTCCAATCAGGTCCAATCTAGCCATCTAAGTTCTGGTGAACTCATACTCAAGTCAGTGTCGCCACCGGACACTCAATCGGATTCTGAGCTAAGACACGTGACTTCCTTGATCATCTTTCCAACGTTCTTGTCCCAGCTATCTCCGTATTGGTCGCGTCTACAGGACAGGCTTTCACACATACCACCGTTAATTCAAGACTCTGACCTTAGCTTATCGATACATAGCTTCCGCGACCTTATGAACTCCCGGCCCTTCTTAAAACGATTGCACGGAAAGTTTTATGCAACGTACATTATTGCCACCTTGCTTGATAGATACTCATTGTTTACCTGCGACAACAATACCTCTCATCCTCCTCTTTCATATGCCACGCTCAACTCCACTCTAGGTCATATCGCCGACAGTATCAGTGACCCGGCGCTTGAAACCTCACAGCTAGCAAGCATGGCTGGAGTCTCAACAGCGATCTTCCGCAAACGGTTTAAGCAAAGCATCTGTCGACCTATCCATCAATCAATCATCGACGTCAGAATAGAGCTGGCAAAATTTCTTCTTTCCCAGAGCACTCTGCCGATAGGTAAGATTGCTCTTGATGTTGGATGTTTTGACCAAAGCCACTTCAACCACCTCTTCCATCAGCGCCTTGGAATGACTCCAGGACGATATAGGATGCATAAACATCAGGGGTCTCATAGCTAATCGGATTCTAATGACCCTGCCTCTCCTTTTCCGGAACATATTTAGCTTCAGTGGCGGATAGATTGTCGACCGTTCAACGCGGAACGCTTCTACGGAAACTGCCAGAAGCGTCCACTGCCTGCATCTTCTCACGCCATATCTAAGCTCTCCCCAAACACCATATCGGCCTCAAGAGCCCGCACGCCATTAGTAGTGTCAGATTTCGGGACCAGTCCGTGGCCGCTTTCTGATCTGGAGCCGACTTGAGGTTCGGTTCGACATTCCTACGCCATCTTTTACTTATTTATCTTTTCCACGATTACCGTCCTCTCCCGCGATAGTTAAGGTGTATTTAGCTGAAGATCTCTGGACGTTGCTTGGGCTCAAGCCCTCTGCTCCGCGTTTCTCGTAAGTTTCTTTGATCTCATAGAAGTGGCTGCGACTGATTCCAGCTAGTTGGTAGGCGGCCTGATGTTGCCCAGTTCCTGAGCGAGTTGGAGCAGTCCAATGCGGGTTTTAATACGCTTCTGAGTGTCGCTCGTGAGTGTGTCCTCTCGGCGTGACTCTGAGGGTTGGAAGATCCCCAGTCTATCACCGCAAGGGCCCGCTCGGGGCGCTTAGGGGCTTCGGCTCCAGTCGGGCTTCGGCTCCAGTCGGGCTACGCCCTCCCTTCGCCTCTTCCCCTAAGCGCCGTTTCCCATCATTGTGTCCGCTGATCTTCCGCTAATTTCAACTAAGGATTCGGCTGTTTGGTCTTCGATTCAAAAGTTCCGAAGGCCTGCGCCCCTATAACGAGTTCACCCTCGACACCCTCCTTTGTACTTCTACCAACAATAAATGAAGGAGTACCATTGGCTCCAACACTCATCGCCACTTTTATACTCGACGTGATCGATTCTCGGTGCTCTATGCTTTTCATGCACTTACTAAATTTATCCTCGTCTAGTCCTATTCTTACAGCTGAAATCGCCAGCTCACTTAGCGATAACCGTTGTGAGTCAGACTGCATAATATCGTGTAATGACCAAAACTTACCTTGATCCGCCGCACATCGACCGGCGATCGCAGCATTCATTGCATTGGGGTGATTATCTAAGGGAAGATCCATGCTGAAGAAACGGACTTTTCCAGTGTCAATTAGAAGCTTCTTCAGATCTGGATACGTGTTATAAAAGAATTGCTGACAATAGCTACACTGGTAATCTGTGAAATTCACTATCGTATAGGGGGCGTCGCTGCTGCCCAACATGGGAGCATTCCCCACTGCGAGTTTTACAATCCGTGTCTTCGGCGCTTCTGAATTTGGGCGAAGTGATTCAACTAACAGCCGAAGTTGACGCAACTCTAATAGAACATCCGAACATTGCTGGCATTGCTGCGTTTCTTGCCCCGGAAGATAGGCTACACACAATACTGAATATACAATAATCCTCCTCATCAGGACCATAAGATTGGCCATACCTTCTATCCTTTTTACTTGCATTCGAATAGCCTCTAATTGTCTCTCTTGTCAGGCAATCCAGGATGGGGGATTGTGTTTCGTTTAGTTGGAATCGAGCGATGATGAATCAGATTATCTAATGCCCGGAGGAAGGACCCGGTGTCCATACCGTTGTACTGTCTGAGCTGTGCGGCAACGAGTGGTGATATTTGTATTTTCTGCCCCTCAATCTTTATCTTTCCTGTCAATGATCCGACGATATGATATCGGGGTGATCCAGTGTTGTTTTCAGGTGCCTTACGCGTGTCTGGCGACAAAAATAAAATATAGCGATCCCCGGTTTTTACTGGAGCGCTGCCGTCAAGAGAGACTTCGAGGCGGTCAATTGTTCCGCCTTCTTCCGCTAAGACAATCGTCTTACTTCCGTCTGGAATACTACCCGACAGAATGGAGTGGATTGCCACCATCGAGTGTGTTTCAATTGAGTCTGGTATTTCTTCATTCCGCCGCACCGGTGGACTAATAGATAATATCGTTCCTTCAATAATTAAGTGAGATACCGTGATGAGTTGAATCAATGATGGTATTCTATCATTCCCGCTTGGGGCTACTGTAATTTTACCTTCATGGATTATAATAGGTCGACTACTCACTGTGTCAGACTTACCAGCCTGAGCCAAAATCGGCTCAGCACACATCGCTAATACAGCGATAACACAGGCCAACATCAATGCAGAGCTATTCATGATATATCTCACTTTCTATTTATTCAGGCTCGTGGCACATTTATTCGGCAGGTGACTCTTAGCACGCCGGGCTCGGCAGAATACATGCAGGGGTTGTAGTGACTGCACAGAATGGAACGACACTAGGGTATATGGCGTTAAAGCTACTGGTATCACTGGCGGTTGGCCCTCTAACTCCGCACGTGTACAATATGCCTTCGTCAGGATACATGATACTTTGGACTTCAGAGCAGATTCCGTTATAAACTTGCGAGTGGCCAAGACGAAGAGCGTGCCCTAACTCGTGTATCGTTACCATGGACGTAATATCATTGATCGGGGCTACAAGAGCTGATGCAAGGTTAGCCATGGCGGGCTGGTTAAGTTTAATCTGTGAACCGTAGACTTGTTCTTTTCGTATACACTGCCCTGTGCAAAGGTTTGTTCGATTGAGACATGGGGAACAATCTTGACCATACGAGCTATTTGATCCGTATGTATAACCACCTATGCCTGCATCGTCAATTAGAGAGATATCAAAACGGGCCGTAGTATTATTTGAAAGGGTAAGTTTGCTTTGCGCGCGGATCCAAGCAGTCGCCGCACCGTTTATAATAGCGGGGGCCAGCGTCGAAGAAGATCCGTAAGTTACTGGAGACCATGCCACATGGAGCGCGTTGCCCGACGCTCCGCATCCGGCCACTTGGGTCGACTGGGGAGCCGAGTTCGTGCCGGTATAATTCGCAGATACTTGAAAGAACGGTAATCGGGGGGCGAAAGGGAAATATACTATATCTGGGTTAATCGGCGTCATTGCAGTCCCATTGACATACCACTGCTGGCTATAAGACCCGATATAAGGAGTAGTTTCCACAGCAGTGATGGTGAATATCCCAAATATATTCGTGGTTCCGAAGGTGAACGGTGGATTCCCGTTTTCTACTACGGTGACGGTCCCAAACGGACTCGCACCTGTAATCTTGATTTCAACTGTATTACCGACTTCGAGACCTGTCCCTGGATATGAGACATTTCGTATAGTAACGGTCTGTGAGTACCCGGTTTGGAGGGTTAGAGACACTAGAGCAATAAGGCACAGATGGCGCATTCGAATTCCTTTGAAGGTGTGATTCTATAATCCAGAAGCAGAGAATCTTAGAAACAACATTTGTTATCTCTCGATTCAACTGTGAAGTACTTCGCAGAGTTTAGCTTTACGATTGCCGCGCAAAACTACTGAATTAGGACAAATTAACTAGAGACAGCATAACCACTGCCTGCTCAAACAAATTGTAAATTCTGATCGATTATTTGAAATTAGCGGAAGATCATCGGACACAATGATGGGGTATTAGGGGTAGAGGCCAAGGAAGGGCGCAACCCGACTGGAGGCGAAGCACTGACCATCCCGAGCGGGTCTTTACAATGATAGAGTTGGAAACGTCAAATCCCTCTCCCCCAGATCCGTCTTTCGAAAACCCTTCCCCTTGTACAGCAGTTCTTCCCCGGTCTCCTTAGCCAGCGCATAGCTAAAGCAGTCCCCAAAGTTCAACCCGGCGCGATGCCGGCCTTTTCCAAAGTCATGAAACGCCTGCTTCGCCAGGTATGCCTGCTCGACAGTGACAGGCTCGATGACAACACCAGCACGGCGAAACAAGGCCTCGCACTGATGCACGGCTTCCGCACCCAGTTGGTTCTCAAGAACAATAGACAATTCCACAAAGGTTCCCGCGGAAATCCGGCAGCGAGGGGCAGTGCTGATGGCTTGGATGAACTCCTCAGCTTCTGGCTCCAGTGCCAAAATCGCGACCACCGCCGAGGTATCGAGAATCATTTCGGAAGCCCATGCTCGTCGTAGAGGAACTCAGCATGATCAACATGCGTGCCCTTGATACTCGCAGCAGAACGCGCCGCAATCTGACGCAAATCCGCAGCCAGTAAAGCAGCATCCTTCCGCCGCAGGCGATCATATCGCTCCTGAAGAGCCGTCCTCACTGCGCCTGTCATCGTCTCTCCGGTCGCCTCCGCAACCGCCTGCGCCAGGCGATGCACTTCAGGGTCCTTAATGTTCAGACTCATCAAATTCTACCCTTCTACCACTAATTCTACCTCCAAAATTTCTCGCGCAAACAGTCCGTTTCCGCCACCCGCCCTGCTACCGTCAAATCAAAAGGAAAGGCCCCCTGTGGCTTTTTCCATTGGCACCTCCAAAATCAGCGAGCCCCCATGGCCACCGAAAAACAGTTCAGAGCCAATCGCGATAACGCGCAGCGTTCCACCGGCCCCAGCACCGCCGCTGGCAAAGCAAAGTCCGCCGCCAACCGCGTCACCCACGGCCTCAACTCCAACGCCGAAACCCTCTTCGCCGCCCACTCCGAAGAAGCCAAAGCCTACCAAGCCCACACCCAGATCCTCCAAGCCGACTGCCAACCCGATTCCGCCCTCGAACAAGACGCCTTCGACCGCTACGCCTGGGCCACCTTCCAGGCCAAGCGCGCCCGCAAGCTCGAGCTCCTCACCGAATCCCTCTGGCTCGAGTCCCCCAGCGACCCCAAACTCTTCTCCCAAATGGAACGAACCCAAAAGATGGCCGCCGCACACGAACGCCGCGCCGGCAGGGCACTCAACGAGCTCCGCCAACTCCAGAAAGACCGCTTCGCCGCCTACGAAGTCTATGCCGAGCACTGCATCATGGGCAAAGAAGTGCCCATCGCAAAGTCCCTGCCCATCGCCTCGCTCCGCGCCACCAACCTGCAACGAACCAACCCAAATTACCTCGCGCAATTCCTGCTCTACCAAACCAAGGAGGTCCAAGACACAGCTGCGAGCATGCTCCGAGAAGCAAATCCAGGCCTCATTTGACAGCAGCCCCCGCCGTGCCCCATCCTGTGATCTCCATGCTGTTCCCCATCCTGCTTCTTCTCGCTCAGGCCCCGCAACCCGACGGAGCCGGTCTCCTCCCAGGCACTCTTCCGGCAAAGTGGATCAGTGGCGGTCCCAATTGCATCGAAGAACCCGATTGGCAGGTCCACGAGTACAACCCCGATCTCTTCGTCATCCGGCAATCCGGTTGCACCCATTATGAGAAGCCCTTTCTCTACCTGATCTTCGGCGAAGAGAAGGTCCTCCTCATCGACACAGGCGCCGGCAAGAACGAGGTCGCCCGCATCGTCGATTCCACGATTGCCAAGTGGCTCAAGCGCAAGAATCGCGAATCCATCCGTCGCCTCATCGTCCACTCCCACGGCCACGGCGACCACACCGCTGGCGACGCTCAATTCAAAGACCGCACCGATACCGATCTCATCCCCGCAAATCTCGACGCGATCAAAGCCGCTTTCCAGATCACCGATTGGCTCAACACTCCCGGCAAGATCGACCTCGGCGGCCGCATCCTCGACGCGCTGCCCATCCCCGGCCACCACACCGTCGACGTTGCGTATTACGACGCCCGCACCGGCATCGTCTTCAGCGGCGACACCCTCTATCCCGGACGTCTCTACGTCGCCAATTGGGCCGAATACGAAAAATCGATCACCCGTCTCGTCCAGTTCTTGGACGGCAAACCGGTCGCCCACATCCTCGGCGCGCACATCGAACAAGCCGCGACGCCTTATCTCGATTACCCCGTCCGTACCAGCTTCCAACCCAAGGAACACTCACTCGAACTCTCGCGCTCCACTCTGCTCGAACTCCAGCAAGCCCTCGCCGCACTCAAAGGAAAACCAACCCGGGTCGCCTACCGTGACTTCACCATCTGGCCCAAGTAGCCAGGCTAGCTAGGACAAGATATCGTGTACGACATTCCCATGCACATCGGTCAGCCGCATATCGCGGCCGCTATAGCGAAAGGTCAAACGCTTATGGTCTAGCCCGAGCAAGTGCAGAATCGTCGCATGCAAATCATGCACATGCACCTTGTTCTCCACCGCGAAGTAGCCGAACTCATCGGTCGCCCCATAGGTGATCCCCTTCTTCACGCCCGCCCCGGCCATCCACATCGTGAAGCCATAAGGATTATGATCCCGGCCCGCCGCCCTCGTATCGCCGCTCTCGCCCAATTGGGCACAAGGCGTACGGCCAAACTCTCCACCCCAAACCACTAGCGTCGTCTCCAACAAGCCACGCGACTTCAAGTCCTTCAGCAGAGCCGCAATCGGCTGATCCGTCGAAGCCGCATTGATCCGATGCCCAGTGAGAAGATTCGAATGCTGATCCCAACGATCCTGCCCACGCCGCGCCGGAGTCAGCAGTTCGACAAAGCGAACCCCCTTCTCCACCAGTCGCCGCGCCAATAAACATTCACGGCCAAACTCCGCCGTCATCTCGCCATCAATCCCGTACAGGTCCTTCGTCGCCTGCGTCTCATTCGAAAAGTCCAACAAATCCGGCACCGCCGACTGCATCCGGAACGCCATCTCATAGTTCTGGATCGTCGCCTCCACCTCGCTCACCTGGCCAAAGCGTTGCAACACGCCCTGGTTCAGCTTGCTCAACAAAGCGAGCTTCGGCTTCTGACTCGCCGCATAAGCATCCGGAGAAACCAGATCCGCCACCGGAAACTTCCCCTTCCGAAACAAAGTCCCCTGATAGCTAGCTGGCAGGAAGCCGCTGCCAAAACAATCCAGTCCCCCAGGAGGAATCAACCCACTCTCCAGCACCACAAAGCCCGGCAGATTCTCGCTCTCGCTACCCAGCCCATAGTTCACCCAAGCCCCCATGCTCGGCCGCCCCTGAAAGCCAGACCCCGAATGCATAAAGTAGTTCGCCGCCGTATGTTCCGAGTGGTCCGCCACCATCGAACGAATCACGCAAAGCTCATCGACACAACTCGCAACATGTGGGAACAACTCACTCACCGGCGTCCCGCTCTGCCCATATTGTTTGAATTCAAAAGGAGAACCAAACACCTGATCCGAAATATTGAACACCGTCGTCGGCGGCTTGAAAGGCAACTTCTTCCCATGGTCCACACGCAAGCGCGGCTTCGGATCAAAGCTATCCATCTGCGACGGCCCGCCATCCATAAACAGAAAGATCACCGACTTCGCCTTCGCCGCATAGTGCGGGCTCAGTGGCGCCGCCTTCGCCATCATGTCGAGCAAAGCGAGCCCACCAAAGCCATTGGCGGCACGGCAAAGCATCTGGCGTCTATTGAACATAAAGAAACTCCGCGGAATTCAACAACACATGCCCCAGCTCCGCAAGGCTCCGGCCCTGCGCTAAAAAGCTAAGCGACTCCTGCAATTCCCAATCGAGTGGCGCGCGTCCAAACGCCTCTTCGAACATCGTCCGCACCCGCAAGGAATCGTCACCCGCAACCTTCCCGATCCGGCTCCCCCAGAACTCCGCCTGCTGCAAAACAAACTCATTGTTCAACAGGATCAAAGCCTGCGAAGGAACGGTCGAAACGCTCCGTGTCCCGATCGTCGAAACCGGCAGCGGATAGTCGAAGGCCAACATCATCGGCGACAGGAAGTTTCGCCGCACCTGGACATACAAGCTCCGCCGCCCGTCCCCATCGAGCGGCCCCGAGACCGGCTTGCCACGCCCGTCCTGATACTTACTGATATAAGGTCCAACGCTCGGCCCGCCCACCTGCGAATCGAAACGCCCCGACACCGCCAACATCGCATCGCGAACCGCCTCCGCCTCGAGCCTGCGCACCGGCAACTCCCCGCGATAGGCATCCGACAACACAATCCGCCGATTCAGCTTCTTCACGCTCCATCCATCGGCGAGAAACTGCGCCGCCAGCGCATCCAACATCTCACGACTCTCCGGCCGATCCCCAGTCAACCCGAAGTTATCAGTCGACTTCACCAGCCCCTTGCCAAAGTGATGCTTCCACATGCGATTCACCAGCACCCGCGCCGTCAGCGCATTGCCAGGAGAAGCCAACCACTCCGCCAACTCCAGCCGCCCGCTGCCCGGCCCACTCACCCGGCCATCGCCAGGAGACAGCACCTGCAGCACATGACGCGGCACCACCTCGCCCAGATTCTGATGGCTCCCACGGATATGCAGCTTCACATCATGCGGAGCCTCATCCATCGCCACCATCGCAAACGCACTCTCCGGAATCTCCGCGCCCGCCACCGGCGCACTCGCCACTGCCGGCGATTCCACCACCACTTGCGGCGGCTCCTTGTGATCGGAAATCACAATCGCATCCACTTCCAGATGCCCGCTGCGCGAGCGATCCACCACCTCGAAATAACACATGCGCTCAAAGGGCAAAACCATCCGCGCACTCACCCACTCAAAGTCAGCCGAGCCGCTCGCGACAAAGTACTCGCTGCGATACTCATCCGCCACCAAGGTCACGCGCAACGGGTTATTCTCCACCAGCTTCTTATCCGACTGCGTCCCCCGCATCCGCACATGCACATAGCGCTTCGGCATCCGGAACTTCCGCGAAGTCAGCGAGCCCACCAAAGCTTCCGCGCCCCGTCCAGACGAGTCCGCTCCGCCCAGCGAAAACGCCTCGCCGCTCGACTGCCACTGGTCCCAACCATCGAACAACTCATCTCCGGGACGCAGCACAATCCGCCGCTTCTCAGCAGCCTGCAAGCGCAGCGGAATCTTCGCATGCGCCGCCTGAA
The DNA here is from genome assembly GCF_000702445.1 of Bryobacter aggregatus MPL3. NCBI lineage: Bacteria > Pseudomonadati > Acidobacteriota > Terriglobia > Bryobacterales > Bryobacteraceae > Bryobacter > Bryobacter aggregatus. The sequence goes on along the minus strand of NZ_JNIF01000003.1, from coordinate 3,148,484 downwards.
TCGCAGCCCGGCGTTCAGGCGAATCCACCACCGCCTCGCGCATCGAAGTGGAATGCAGAATCCCCGCCAACCCGTAATAATCAGCGGTCGGAATCGGGTCGAACTTATGGTCATGGCAACGCGCACAAGCCACAGTCAGACCCAGAAACGCCTTGCTCATCACATCGATCTGGTTGTCCACTTCATCGGCCCGGCTCTTCTCCGAATCAGTTGCGCTGTTCAGCACTTCCCCAAACCAATAAGCTCCCGTCGCCAGCGGCGACTCGAGAATCGCCCCATCCCTCGAAACGCGCGGTCGCGGCAACAAGTCGCCCGCGACATGCTCCTTCACAAACTGGTCATAAGGCAGATCCTCATTGAAGGCCCGCACCACATAATCCCGATAGCGATAAGCATCGAGCTTGTTGTTGTCATACTCATGGCCGTTGGTCTCGGCATAGCGAACCAGATCGAGCCAATGCCGTCCATAGCGCTCGCCATACTGAGGCGAAGCGAGCAGGCGATCCACCACCGTCTCATAAGCCCCAGGCGAAGAGTCCGCAACAAAGGCCCGCACAGCAGCAGGCGTCGGAGGCAAGCCGGTCAGATCAAAGCTGACGCGGCGGATCCAGACCTCCTTCGACACAGGCTTTCCACCCGGCATCTCGAGCTTCCCCGGACGCAGCGGCTGAAAGGCCCAATACTTCTTTCCGCGCTCAATGTCCGAACCAACAGGCTTCCTCGCTGGAACCACGAAGCTCGTCTCGCGAGGATCTTCCGCCCCTCTCCGAATCCACTCGGCAAAGTCCGCCACCACTGCATCGGGAAGCTTCCCGGTTGGAGGCATGCGCAGTTGGAAATCGGTATAGGAGATCGCCTTCAGCAAGCGGCTCTCCTCCGGCTTGCCAATCACAATCGCCGGTCCACTATCTCCGCCCCGCCTCACGCCTTCACGGGAGTCCAGGCGCAACCCAGCCTTCGGCTCCCGCACCTTCTCGCTATGGCATCCATAGCAGCGCTCCACCAGAACGGGCCGGATCTTCTTCTCAAAGAACTCATCGGCAAAGGCGCCAAGCGCAAAAACGAAGAGAATAAGGCCAAATTTCACTGCACCCATCTTATGACCTCAGATAAGATGACGCCATGCATCGCTTCCTACCGCTGCTCACTCTCGGCGCACTCCTCCTGCCTGCACAAGTCAAGAAGATCGTCGTTGTCCGCCAGTCGCCTGCCATCGTCGCCGACTGGCAAGCAGTCTCCAATAAAATCAAAATCGTCCGAGTCGCCTCCGACGCAGAACTCCGTGCCGAACTCGCCGATGCCGACGCGTTCATCGGCGAGATCACACCCGAGCAAGTGCGCATCGGCAAGAAGCTGCAATGGGTCCAGATCCAAAGCGCCGGTGTCGAGCGGGTCCTGCACCTCTCGGGCGGCGACGATCTGCGCAACTCGAACATCATCCTCACCAACAATCAAATCGTCCAAGGCCCCGAGATTGCCGACCACGCCATGGCGATGCTCCTCGCACTATCACGCAACCTGCCGCTCTACTTCAAAGACCGCAGCGCCGAGAACTGGCGTCGCGAAGCCTTCACCGGCATCGAGCTGAACACGAAGAAAGCAACCATCATTGGCTGCGGCGGCATCGGCCAGCAGATTGCCGTCCGCGCCTGGGCCCACGGCATGAAGGTCACCTGCGTCGATCCGGAAGACATCCCCTTCTCCCCCTTCATCGTCAAGACCGTCAAGCCCGATCGTCTCGATGAGGAACTGCCCGACACCGATGCGCTCTTCATCTCCGCACCCCACACGCCCAAGAGCCACAAGATGGTCGGCCCCAAGCAGTTCGAGCTGATGAAGAAGAACTCCTACTTCATCGCCGTCAGCCGAGGAGGCGTCTACGATCTCCCCTCGCTCGTAAAAGCCCTGGACTCGCAGCGCCTCAAAGGCGCCGGTGTCGACGTCGTCGATCCCGAGCCCCTGCCGCAAGGCCACGCACTATGGAAGTTCGAGAACGCAATCATCACGCCCCACATCGCCGGCCGTAGCGATCTCGACAATGCCCGCATGCTCGGCATTGTCAAAGAGAACATCCGCCGCTTTGCCGAAGGGCTGCCACTCGTCAACGTCGTCGACAAACAGAAGGGATACTAAATGCGTCGTAGAGAATTACTCGGTCTCGGCCTGACCTTGCCCGCACTCGCCTGGGCACAAGAGAAGTCGAAGTTAAAGATCACCGGCATCCGGCTCGTCAATGTCAAGCCGCGCAAGCCCTATCCCGACTTCAAACCAGCCCCCGGGGCATGGTCCACCCAATACGTCGAGGTGGCCAACCCGATGTCCATCTACCCCGAGTTCAAGGCGCGCCGCGAACTCTTCTTTGCCGACCCCGGCAAAGTCGGCGGCTTCACCGTCGAGATCACCACCGACAAGGGCATCACCGGTTACGGCAGCGGCGGCCCAGGCGGCGGACCGATCGTCACCGACCACCTCACCAAGTTGCTGATCGGACGCGACCCCTTCGACATTGAACGCAACTGGGACATCTGCTGGCGCTCCACCATGCACTACGGCCGCATGGGCGTCACCATGAATGCGATCAGTGGCGTCGATCTCGCGCTCTGGGACATCGTCGGCAAAGCGCTCAACGTCCCCGTCTATAAGCTCCTCGGCGGAGAAACCAAAGATCGCATCCCCGCCTATTGCACCGGCAACGACATCGAACAGCACGTCGAGTTCGGCTATAGCAAGTTGAAGCTCGCCATCCCCCACGGCCCCGCCGATGGCCGGGAGGGCATGCGCAAGAACGCCGCGCTCGTCGATCGCGCGCGCAAGGCGGTTGGCCCGGACGGCGAAGTCATGCTCGATTGCTGGATGGCCTGGACGGAACGCTACACCCTTGAGATGGCCGCCATGCTCGAACCCTACCGGGTCTACTGGATGGAAGAAGTGCTGCAGCCCCACGACTACGCGGGCTTCGGACGTCTCAACACCGCGCTCAAGTCCACTCGCATCGCCACCGGTGAACACGAGTACGGCCGCTACGGCTTCCGCCACCTGCTTGAGAACAACAGCGCCAGCATCTGGCAGCCAGATCTCAACTGGTGCGGCGGCCTCACGGAAATGCGCCGCATCGGCGCACTCGCCGCTGCTTACGACATTCCAGTCATCCCGCACGGCGGAGGCCTCAACGGCTCCTCGCACTGGATCATCGCCAATACGAACGCTCCCTGGGCCGAACTCTTTCTTCCCTCACCCGGCGGCCCCAAAGAGGTCTACCAGATCTTCGAGGAGAACTACAACATCACCCGCGGCCCCGAGGGCATCTACATGCGCCCGCTCGAAAAACCCGGCTTCGGCTGGGACTACATCGTGTCTTAAGCAGGTTGGAACAAAAGGAGAGGTGAGACGTACACTAAACCATGAAGCACTGGTTGCTGATTCTTCTCCCTCTCCTGGCGCACGCTGCCAACATCGAGCGTCTCGACGGCTCAAAGATCTCCACAATAGAAGCCGAAGCCTTCGCGCGCAAGACACTCGAAGAAGCTAAGGTGGCAGGCGCGCAACTGGCCGTCATCAACAATGGCAAGCTGGCATGGAGCATGGCCTTTGGCATCCGCACCCTCGAGCCGAAGCAACCAATGCAAACAACCACAGCAATCTGGGCAGCTTCGATCACCAAGGGCGTCTTCGCAAGCTACGTCATGCAACTGGCCGCACGCGGTGAGATCCAACTCGACAAACCGATCGCCCCTCAATTCCCCAAGCCTCTCAACGAGTTTGAGCCTTACAAGCTGACAGCTGAGGAACTGGTCAAAGATCCGCAATGGCAACTCGTCACCCCGCGGATGCTGCTCTCCCATACCTCAGGACTGCATAACTTTGCCTTCCTCGAACCGGACAAGAAAATGCACCTGCACTTCAAGCCAGGCACCAGCTTTCTCTACTCCGGAGAAGCGATCAACATCGTGCAGTTCTACATCGAGCAACAGAAGCAGAAGCCACTCGATCAGCTCATGCAAGAGGCCCTCTTCACGCCGCTCGGCATGAACCAAAGCGGCATCATCTTTCAGAAGAAGATGGAACCAAATATTGCCGATCGCTTCAACGCATCCGGAGCCTTTATCTCTCAGACCCGCCGCTTTCCGGCGCGCGCCGCAGGTTCCTTGACGACAAGCGTCGAAGACCTCGCGCGCTACACCGAAGCGATCCTCAACGGCAAAGTGCTGACGGCTGCCAGCCGCAAGGATATGCTCCGGCCCGTGCTGATGCTGAAGAGCCTGCATCAGTTTCCGGTCGAAGCAAATGAGCCGGAGGGCAAAGAAGGACCAGCCGTCGGCTTAGCCTATGCCACCGGCTGGGGAGTGCTAACCAAAACCAAATTCGGCCCCGCCTTTTTCAAGGAGGGGCACGGGGATGGGGCTCAAAACTACATGATCTGCTTCACGCGTTCGAAGTCCTGCATGATCCTCTTGACCAACAGCGACAACGGCGAACTCGCTTTCCGCCCGTTGCTCGAAAAGATTCTGGGCAACACGGTCACACCATGGGAATGGGAAGGCTACACGCCCTCCCGTCGCCAATCGAACTAGCGCGTGGGCTCCGGCCCGTCTTCGTCGTCGATATCCTCGTCATCGAAGTCGTCCAGATCGTCTTCATCCCGCACCTTCGCATCGCTCGAGAATACGGCTTCGACCGCTTCCTGCACACGATCTAAGGCGGCCTCCGTCGACAGCTCTTCGGCGTCCAGCACCTCGAGTTCTCCATCGCCCCAGGGGATCCAACGGATCATGAATCGCTCATTTGGAAAGCCACGGAAGAGTAGCAAACCCGGGATGCCCAAGGCGCAGGCGGCATGTCCGCCGGCCGAGTCGTAGCCAATGTACAACTGGCTCGCATTGATCTCGCTGGCAAACTCCTTGAAGCTGCCATAGTAAGGCGTCACGCTGCCATTCGCGCCAGGCTTGACCTCGGCAATCGCCCGATGCACTCGATCGGCTTCCTCGCCGCCAGCGCCCGTATCCACCAACACGCGCAGACCGCGATCGACCAGTAACTGCAACAGCTTCGGCTCAAAGGGCCAAGCCATCGCCTTCTCCGGATTCTCGCCCACGCCGAGGCTGATCGTCACATCAAAGCCTTCGAGGCGATCCTCAACCGCGACGACCGGAACATGTAGCGGCACGTCGAAGGTCTGCTCCACCCAGCGCTCGGTCATCTCGCCGAGCGGCATGTCTTCATCGCTCCACCAGCTGCGGGTCTCAAAGAAGTAGTAGTTCTCTTCGTTCCCAAGCGGCAGCAACCCGAGTTGGCTCAGACGGCTATCGGGATCAATGATCAAGGCCTCGGGATCAGACAGCGCCTCGCGGAGCTTCGGGTAGACGCTCAACCTCTCCCGTACCGTACCCGCGCGTTTGTAGGGCACCTCGATCAGTTCAATCCCGATCTCCGGCTCAAAGATCTCAAAGTTCTTGCGCGGCCCGACAAAGTACACCGTTGCATTCGGGAAGTGGACGAAGGCCGCACGGAGGATGCGGCTGGTGATCGCAATGTCGGCGCCGATCGTGACCCGCGACAACACAAACACCTTCTTCACTGATTCCGGATTGCCCTGGAACTTGCGCGGCTTGCGAATCCGCATGAAACGCTGGATCAGATCGGCCGCGTCAAGCTCCGGCAGAGCAGCCTCGATCACGCGCGCAAAGATGTGCGTATAAGCATTGACCAGACGGAATTCAAATCGATCGGCAAGCGGTTCCACCAGGTCGCGAAAAAGCGCGGTGGAACCGGCATCCGATCGAAGTGCGTCTTCGATCGTGAGTCGAACGAGATCTTCCGGTTCGCGGCCCCCTTCAAGAATGGCGGCCGCCAGCCGGCTAGCGGAAGTATTTCCCAACGATGATCTCCAACTTATTCAAGGTCTCAGCAGGGACAGTTTTCTTGTCCGTAATGATGGCGTTCTTCAGTGCCTGGTTGCACGAGCAGACGCCGGGCGCAGGAAGCGCTTCAACAGCCAAACGAACGACTGTGGCGGCGTTGCTCGCGTTCTTCACCAGCGTGGCGATGATCTGGTCGACAGTCACGGCATCATGATCCGGATGCCAGCAATCATAATCGGTCACCATCGCCACGGTGGCGTAGCAGATCTCGGCTTCGCGCGCGAGCTTCGCCTCCTGCAGATTGGTCATGCCGATGATGTCCATGCCCCAACTCCGGTAGACATTCGACTCCGCCTTGGTCGAAAAGGCAGGGCCTTCCATGCAGAGGTAAGTTCCACCTAGTTTCGAGACAACGCCCGCTTGCTGGCAAGCGCCATGTACGACGCCCATCAAATGATGGCAGGTGGGCTCGCTAAAGCCGATGTGGGCAACAAGGCCCTCGCCGAAGAAGGTGGACACGCGGCCCGAAGTGCGGTCAAAGAACTGGTCCGGCAACACGAAGTGCTCCGGCGCATGTTCGGCCTTCAGACTCCCAACAGCCGACAAGCTGATGATGCGCTCGACGCCAAGCTTCTTAAAACCCCAGATATTCGCGCGAAAATTCAGTTCGCTGGGCGTGATGCGGTGGCCCTTGCCGTGACGTGCCAGGAAGGCGACCGTCTTGCCGCCAATGGTGCCGACGACATAAGGATCTGACGGACTGCCATAGGGGGTCGTGATGACCACCTCTTCGGTCTGCTCAAATCCAGGCATTGAATAGAGTCCGCTGCCGCCGATAATGCCGGTATCGATTTTCAAAGTCTAAGAATGCTCCTCAATTAGTTCTAGCAGCACGCCGCCGGTGGATGCTGGATGAATAAACACATACCTGTGTCCACCCGCCCCGATCCTCGGCTCGTTCAAAAGACGCGCCCCGTGCGATTGTAACCTTGCGGCGGCTGCCTGGAGATCGGGCACCCGCAGGGCGATGTGGTGCAGGCCGGGTCCGCGCTTCTCGAGAAAGCGGGCAATGGTGCTGCCGGGTTCACTCGGCTGCAGCAGTTCTATGCGGCTCTCGCCCGCTTGGAGCATCGCCACATCGACCTTCTCGCCCGCCACGGTCTCGCGATGAGCCTCGCCCATTCCGAGTGCGTCCTGGTAAAAGCGGAGCGCCTCATCGAGGCTAGACACCGCGATGCCCAGATGATCGATGGCAAAGCGCGGCGGCTCGGTGCGGGGCACTCTTCTGGGCAGGCTTTGCAATCGCGCCCACACCTCCGCCATGCCTTGTCCTGTGGCTGCGACCGTCTTCAGAACCGGCGTGACCCCGTGGACCTCTGCCTCAATCTCCTGGAACAGCTTTTCGGCTCCAGGCAGGTCTGCTTTATTGATCACGAAGAGGTCGGCGATCTCCATGATTCCGGATTTGATCGCCTGGATCTCATCGCCTTGTCCTGGCACCAGCAGCACGGCCACCACCTGGGCCATGGCTGCAACGTCGATCTCATCCTGACCGACGCCGACGGTTTCGACGAGTACGACGTCGAAGCCCGCCGCATCGAAGACGGCGGTCATGGCCCGGGTGGTTGGGGCTAAGCCGCCCATCGCGCCACGCGTTGCCATGCTCCGGATGAAGACACCCGGGTCCTGGTAGTGGCGCTGCATGCGGATGCGGTCGCCGAGCAGCGCGCCGCCGGTTTTCATGCTCGAAGGGTCGACGGCGAGCACCGCCACCGTTTTGCCGTCCGCGCGGATCGTTTGGATGAGTTGATCGGTGAAGGTGCTCTTGCCTGCTCCGGGAGCTCCCGTGATACCGATCAGCAGCGAGTGGCCGGGCTGGAGCAGGCGCAAGAGATCCGGTGCCCTGCCCGCCTCGACCAGTGTGCAGGCGCGCGCCACAGCGCGCCGTTCTCCCGCTAAGACACGGGTTGCGATTTCGTTCATTGTGCTTTCAGCAACTGCCTCGCGATGACCATCCGTTGGATCTCACTGGTGCCCTCTCCGATCGTCATCAGCTTCACATCGCGGTAGAACTTTTCAACCGGATAGTCCTTGATGAAGCCATAGCCGCCGTGCACCTGGAGCGCTTCGTTGCAGACCTCGACGGCGATTTCACTCGCAAACAGCTTTGCCATCGCCGACTGCTTGGTGACCGTTCTCCCCTCATCCTTATTCCAGGCTGCTTGCAGCGTCAGCAGGCGCGCGGCCTCGATCTTGGTCGCCATATCAGCTAGCTTGTGCTGGATCGCTTGGAATTCGCTGATGAAGCGGCCGAACTGCTTGCGCTGCTTCGAGTATTTCAGCGCTTCTTCAAACGCTCCTTGGGCGATGCCGACGCTGAGCGCGGCAATCGAGATGCGGCCGCCGTCGAGGATACGCAAGGCATCGATAAAGCCTTCGCCCTGGACGCCGAGCAGTTGCGCATCGTCGAGCGCACAGTTCTCAAAGATCACCTCTCCGGTGGCGGAACTGCGCATGCCAAGCTTGTTCTCCTTCTTCCCGAGCCGGTAGCCCGGCGTTCCGCGTTCGATCAGAAAGGCGGAGATGCCGTGGTGGCTGGCCGTGCGGTCTGTTGCGGCCATGGCCACGCAGAGGTCGGCGTAATGGGCATTGGTGGTGAAGGTCTTGGCGCCGTTCAGCAGCCAGCCGCCGGGTGTTTTTGTCGCCTGGGTCCGGGTGCCGCCTGCGTCTGAGCCGGCTTCGGGCTCGGTCAGGCTCCAGCAGCCGATCCACTCGCCGGTCGCGAGTTTGGGCAGGTAGCGCTGCTTCTGTTCTTCGCTGCCAGCCAGGTAGATGTGGTTGGAACACAGCGAGTTGTGCGCCGCCACGATCAGGGCGAAGCTGGGATCGACACGCGCGAGTTCTTCGATCAGAATCGAATACTCGATATACCCCATGCCGGAACCGCCGTATTCTTCGGGGAAGATGATCCCGAGGAATCCGAGCGAGGCCGCACGTTTCACCGCCTGTAATGGAAACTCCTGCGCTTCGTCCCAGGCCAGAACATGGGGCGCCAACTCCGCGGTTGCGAAATTGCGCACCAATTTGCGCAGCTCGTTTTGCTCTTCGGTAAAGGCAAATTGCATAGCTGTCTCAACTCTACGATAAAATTTGAGATTCACCCATGAGAGTCGAACAGCCCGCCTCCTCGGCACACTTGGCGGAGCTATTGCGGGATAGCCAAAACAGCAGACAACGGATTGAAATCGCAGGGTCCAGATCGAAGCTCCGGATGGGCGGTCCTGTTGCCGAAGCCGATCTTCGTATCGAAACAAAAGCGCTGAATCGTGTTTTAGCCTATGACCCGCGCGACCTCACGATCAGCGTCGAGGCGGGCATGCTGTATCGCGACCTCAGCGCTGTTTTGCACGAGAAGAAGCAGTTTCTACCGATTGAGCCACCCTTCGCGGACAGGGCAACCATTGGCGGGATTCTCGCAACGCACTCGAGCGGCCCTCGCCGCCGCCTCTTTGGCACCGTGCGCGATCTGGTGATTGGCATGCAGTTTGCCACGCTCGAAGGCAAGACCGTACAATCGGGCGGCATGGTGGTGAAGAATGTCGCCGGGCTCGACTTTGCGAAATTGATGACCGGCAGCTTTGGCACCCTCGCCTGCATCACACAAGTGAACTTCAAGCTGATGCCCGCACCGTTTGGGGCCCGTAGCTTTCTCTTGCAGGCAGCCACGCCCGCCGAGATCAAGACACAGCGCAAGAAGCTGCTGGCGAGCATCCTGCAGCCTTCTGCCGTCGATGTATTGAGTCCGTTGGCCGCAGTGCGGCTGGGCTTGAGCTCCGCCTGGACGCTGCTGGTGGAGGCCTTGGGAAGCGAGAAGGTTCTCGATCGCTACCAGCGTGAGTTGCCGGGCTTCGAGGTGGTTGGAAACGAGATTTGGAACAAGGTGCGCGACTTCACGCCGCAGTGGTTGGCCGAGTATCCCGAGGGGTCTGTCTTGCGGGTTTCGACGAAGCTCATGGAGATCGAGCAGAGTATCCCCGCAGGCACAGCCACCATCGCACGAGGCGGCAACGGAGTGCTGTACATCCATTCGGCGAGCGAGGCCGATGTCAATGGCAAAGGTGTCATTGAATACAGCCCCATGCAGCGTCTGCCAAAGGAACGGCTCTGGCCGCATCCTGGCAATGACTTCTTCCTGATGGAGAAGATCAAACGCCACTTCGATCCGCAAAGTCTATTGAATTCCGGGAGGCTCTATGGCCGCATCTGAAACCGCATTGCGCGTCATGGACGGACGCCACCCCGACGCTCCACAACAGAAAGACCTGGACAAATGCGTCCATTGCGGGCTGTGTCTAAATGCTTGCCCGACCTATCGGGAACTTGGCGTCGAGATGGATTCGCCACGCGGGCGCATCTACCAGATGGTGCAAGTGGCCACGGGCGCCGCTCCGATGAACGAGGGCTATCTTGAACACATGTCGCTTTGCCTCGGCTGCCGCGCCTGCGAGACGGCGTGCCCGTCCGGGGTGCAGTACGGCAAGTTGATTGAGGCCGCGCGCACGGAGATTCAGGCCCGGGCGCCGAAGCCTTTCCCTTGGAAGCAAGTGGAGGATTTTGCCTTTGGCACGCTGTTGGTGAGCCCGTGGATGCTACGGCTGATGGGCGCTGGTCTTTGGCTGTATCAGAAGTCGGGGCTGGAATCGCTGGTTCGCAATACGGGGCTGATCAAGCTGTTGGGACCGATGGCGAAGATCGAGCATCTGACGCCCGAGGCGCAATTGCCCAGCTTCTACTCGAAGTACGGGAAGGTGTATTTCGCCGAAGGCAAGCGCAAGTATCGCGTGGCGATGCTGGGCGGCTGCATTGCGAACGTCTTCTTTGCCCGGCTGCATGAGGCGACGGTGCGCGTGTTGCAGAAGAATGGCTGCGAGGTAGTGGTGCCGGCAGCGCAGGTTTGCTGCGGCGCGCTGCATGCCCATGCCGGACGCCGCGAAGAGACGCGGGCCCTGGCGCGCCAGAACATCGATGCACTGTTGATGACGGACTTTGACGCCATCATTTCGAATACAGGTGGCTGCGGGGCGACGCTGAAGGAATACGACGAGATTCTCGAGCATGATGCCGCTTATCACGACAAGGCGAAGCGCTTTGTCGCCAAGATGAAGGACGTCAATGAGTTTCTCGCCTCGATTGAGTTGAACCCGAAGATGGGCCGCATCGAGCGGCGGGTAACCTATCAGGACAGTTGCCATCTTTGCCATGGCCAGAAGGTGAAGGCCGCGCCGCGCAAGCTCCTGAAGTCGATTCCGGGATTGGACTTTGTCGAGATGCCGGCCAGTGACGTTTGCTGCGGATCGGCGGGGATTTACAACGTGGTGGAGAATGACATGGCCGAACAGATTCTCGCCTCGAAGATGAAGAACGCAAACTCGGTGCAGCCCGAGCAGATTGCCAGCTCCAATCCGGGCTGCATGATCCAACTCACTGCCGGATGCAAGACGCATGGCGCCGGGAAGTTGAAGAACAACCCGGAGCCGGTCAAGCATATCGTCGAGTTGCTGGACGAGGCTTACCGCAAGGCTTAGAAGTAGCGCTCCTGCCGCCTTAAGGTTCCAAAGGAACCAATGTTGGCAATGGAGAAGGCCATCCGGAACTGATTCTCATTGATCGTGCCGAAGGACAGGCGGCGGTATTGCACCGAGAAGCCGCAGCAATCGGTGTTGTAGGTGACCTGCGTGTTGGCAAACTGCAGCACGGCGAGCCGGTAGTCGTAGATCGCAAAAAACGCGGTGCTCCAGCCGCGCCGATTCTCGCCGCCCCAGCCGAGCAAACCACGGAACTGGTTGTTCTTCGGCGACAGGACGACGTTTGAATCGACCTGCGTGTGGCCTGCCGAGACAAACCATTGGTTGACGCGACCGTCGACGGTGAGCGAGCTGTTGGAAATGTGGCCACGCAGCGGATCGTAGTCGGTGCGCCACTCGACGCCGGTTCCGGGAAGAGGCTGCATGCGCAAGGAACTGGCAACCGGCGAATAGTTGCGCGCCCTGTCCAAGAAAGCAAAGCCGGTGAAATCGAGCGAGGATTGATTCACGTTGCGGCGACCGTCAATGATCGTACCCCCAAAGGTCGGATCGAAGTAACGCTTCTGCCAGACCTGCCAGGACAGGAACTCCTGCGTGGTCTGGCCACGCTTGACGTAGAGCCGGTTGGTGACGCCGAATTCCAGCTCTTTCGTGTTGGTGAGCAGTTCGGTCTGGTCAAAGCGGATGATCTTTTCAAAGTCATTGATCCCGGAGACATAGCGGAAGGTCGCCTTCGGCTCGATGACGTGCTTCATCTTGCCGCCGCCCATCCACTTGGGAGACTTCTCAAATACTTTCGCTAGCGAGGGCGGCAGAAAATCGATTTGGATGTCGCGGGCACTGCGGGTGACATTCGATCCGAGAACGGTCGTGCCCTCCCGCGAGCTAGCCCAGTAAGTCTCGTGCAAGCTGACGCTCGGAGTGAGGTGGAAGCCCTTCCAGTGCAGCGCCGTCGAGACGCGGGGGGTGGCGTCCAATCGGGAGACGAACTGGCGGGTCTGGAAGAGAGGCTGCGAACGGCTGACCAGGCCGGCGCTTGATTCGAGCGAGACCCAGACGGGCAAGGTCTTCCAGATCTGCGTGTCGCGGCGGGTGTATTCGACTTGCGGGAGTTTGCGGATGATGATCGAATCGCCTTCCGCCGGCGTCTGGAAATTCTGGCTGCGCGAGGCGACGATCTGGACATTGTTGCCACGCCACTGCTTTTCGACGTAGCCGACCGCGTTGACCTCGGAAGAGATGGCTTCGTTGTAGCTCTGGGTGAAGTTCTGCCGGAAGGTGAGCGAGGACAGGTAGTTAAAATTGACCCGGCCGTGCCAGCCGTGGCCCAGGTCTGCCTTTCCATTGAAGGTCATCGTATAGCCGCCCTGCTTCAGGCGCGTGCCGTCGTTCTGCAGCTTGCCCCGATCGCCAACGCCGTAGAGGAAGAAGTCAAAATCCGATTTGTCGGTAGGCTTCCCACGGAAGTCGAAGGTGTGTGCAAAGCCGCGCTCGGTGAAGTATTGCGAGCGGTAGGTGGCATCGTAGGAGCGGTTGATCGCCCAGAAATAGCCCGCGCCAAACATCTGTCCGTAACGGGAGGAGTTGCCGAAGTTCGGCGTGAGAAAGCCACTGCGGCGCGGCTGTTTTTCGAGCGACTTGTAGAAGTAAGGAAAGTAAAAGACCGGCACGCCGAGCACACGGAAGAAAGCGCGCTGCATGGTGGCCCGCTGGTTGGGCACGATATCGAATTTGGGGGAGCGCAGAGTCCACCAGGGACGCGGGTAGGTGCAACTGGTGATGGTGCCCTTATACAGGATGTACTTCTGCTGGAGTCGCTCTGCCCATTCCCCCTGGAACTGGAAGGGATTGGAAGAGGTGAGGATGCCGGGGCGTGCATCGATACGCGCGGCAAAGGTACCGCGCACGTTGTAGAACTTTCCGGTGACGTCCTTGGTGTTGTAGTCCGCCTTGTCACAGAAGATTTCTTCGCCTTCTTCGTAGTTGCGATAATGCACGTTGCCACGAGCATGGGCTTCGCCGGTTTCGGTGTTGTAGTCGATTTCGTCGGCCTGGAGCGTCGATTCGTAGATGTCGACCATGGCGGCGCCACGCAACTTCACCCAGTCGCCTTCGACCGTCTGCGAGCCAGCATGAACGTCGACTCGATCGCGGGGCGGAGGATTCTGACGGACGAAGGGAAGTTTAATGTTGGGGTTGGAGGCCGTTGGATTGTTCTGGGGAGTAGACGTCTGGGGGCCGAGAAAAACCGGGGGACGGTATTGAGCCATCAGAGGGACACAGAGAAGGAACGAAGCCCAATGAAATGAAGATATTACGTGACAAACCACCACATACGTGTTAAGCAAATAAGAGAGGCGCTTGGGTGGAATCGTTTGACAGCTCAACGCTCAGCTTATCAAGCTGGACGCAGGGTACACAACCGAGCGATCCTAAAGGCTGGGGACTCAGAATCCGATGAGGAAGGAATGGTTTGGCGTATGAAGTGCGGCTATTGCGGTAGCGACAATCCAAGCGAAGACTTACGCTGCCAACTCTGTGGGCGCCGTCTGTCCGGCCATGGTCCTGTCCTCGTTCCGGAAAGCCACGGCAGCGCCGCGCCCAAGCTCGAGATTCTTGAGGAGCATCTAGCCGCCGAGGATCACCGCTCCCGTCAACCCATCCAATCCCGGCTTTTTCCGGTACAGGAAGCCAAACGCGTCATTCCGTTTGAGTCCATTTCGCCAGAGGCAGCCAAGATTGCGCGCTCGACCAGCGATCGCAACGCCAAAACACGCTCCAAGCAGCGCTACAACGAGCGGCTCGGCATTGAAGAAGGCCAATCGGCTGAGGTGCAGAAAGAACTTGCCTTTGCCGAAGAGCATGTCGAGACTCGCCGCATTGAGCCTGTGGTCTATACCAACGCTCCTGTCGCGATGCCCGCACACCGGGCCATGGCCGCCGCCTATGACGCGGCCATGATCGCAATCGGCGTGGGCATTCTGCTTGGCATCTATTACTTTGCCGGCGGTAGCTTTGGGCTGGCCAAATTGGATCTGGGCGCCTATGCAGGAGTCACCATCTTTGTCGCCCTGCTCTATAAGGTGCTCTGGGCCATCGGCGATGGCGATTCCCCGGGCATGGCGGCTGTGCAACTGCGTCTGCTGAACTTTGATGGCCAGCGGCCTCGCCGGGAAGAGCGACTGATGCGCTTGCTGGTGAGTATCGTCAGCTTCTGCTCACTCGGTGTGGGCCTGGCCTGGTGCCTGTTTGACGAAGAGAAGCTCACCTGGCACGATCACATCACCAAGACCTTCCCTAGCCCGAAGTGGGAAGAGTAGCCCGCACCACAATCCACAATTTCTCGATGGTGGGCAGCCGGTGCCGCGCCGCCAGGACTTCAAAATTGGAAGCTTCGATGCGCGCAAAGAGCCGCGAGTAGATTTCGATCAGCGCCCAGAGGCTGCCGCGCGAATCCTTTCCGACCAAGCCAATCATCGGCCGCGAGAAGTCATAGTAGGCGCGGGCGCGGGAGCCCAGATCGCGCAGCAAGAGGCGCAAGGGTTCTGAGACGCTGCGCTGTTGCAGATCCGCGGGTGTCACGCCGTACTTTTCCATCAGATCGAGCGGCAAATAGCAGCGGCCCAGGCCGGAATCCTCACCGACATCGCGGATGATGTTGGTCAACTGGAAGGCGATGCCGCACTTTTCGGCCATCTCGAGGGTGCGGGGTTGCTCAAAGCCGAAGATGTGGGTGATGGTGAGCCCAACCACGCTAGCAACACGGTAGCAATAGCGATAGAGGTCGTCGAAGCTTGGCGGCTGGGTGAAGCTGAGGTCGCTGGTGACGCCTTCGATCATGTCGTACAGATAGGCACGGGGGATCTGATAGCGGTTCACCGTGTCGGCAAAGGCCGGCCAGATGCGGTGCGCGGGCAGGTCGCCGTCGAGGGCCCGGTCGAGATCTTCGCGCCAGCGGTCGAGGGCCCCACGCGTCGCGCCGGCCTCGTCGGACAAATCGTCGCACTCCCGCATGAAGGCATAGACCGCGCACATGGCCTGCCGCTTGGGCTTGGGCAGCACGAGGAAGGAGTAATAGAAGTTCTTTGCGCGGGAGCGCGCAATTTGGACGCAGTAGTCGTAGGAGTCGGAGAGAGAAATCACGGGGAAGCGGGTCTAGTGTCAGTATCTCGCGCTTCCAGCTCGAGCAGGCGCTGCTTTCGATTGAGGCCCCAGCGATAGCCGCCGAGTTCGCCATTGTTGCGGATGACGCGGTGGCAGGGGATGGCAAGGGCCACCGGGTTGGAGGCGCAGGCGCGGGCAACGGCGCGGGTGGCGGTGGGGTGTCCGATGCCGGCAGCGACTTCCGCATAGGAACGGGTTTCACCGGCGGGAATGGTCTGCAGATACTGCCATACGGTCGCCTGGAAGGCCGTGGCGCGGATGTCCATCGGGAGGCCGGCGGCGAGGGTCTTTCCGGCGACAAATGCTTCTATGGCCTCTTGCCAGTCCTTTAAGGGCGACACGAAGGGGGCGAGGGTTTCAGTAAGTTGCGCGGCGGGGAATTCGAGCTGGAGCGCGGCGCGCAGTTCTGATTCGCGATCAGCCAGCTGCAGGCTGCAGAGGCCGCGATCGGTGGCGGCGATCAGGATTTTGCCGAGCACGGTGCCGAGGATGACATAGGAGATCTCGATTCCCTTCCCGCGCGCTTTGTATTGCGCGGGCGTCATGCCGAGGTCGCTATCCACACGCTCATAGAGACGGCTGGCGGAACCGAAGCCGGCCTCGTAGAGGGCGGTGGTGACCGGCTGATTATGGCGTAGAGCGGACTTCATGCGCTCCATGCGGCAGCGCGCCTGGAATTGCTTGGGACTGACCCCGAGGGCCGCCTTGAACTTGCGCTGCAGGTGGTAGGCGCTGTAGCCGGTGATGCGCGCCATGTCGTCAAGCGAGATGGTTTCGTCGCAATGGTCGCGGAGGTATTGGCTGAGATAGGCGATCGGGTCGATCGGAATCATGATCGCCTCAGGGTTTGAGACGGGGCGGGTGGCTTGGCTCATAGCTCGAGAGTACGGGCACGGGCCGCTTGCCAGCTATCCGGTTCTTGCTCCAGCGCAGGAGGCATTGGAGCAGGAGAAGCACTCTTTCGGGCTTGGTGATTTTGGGCCGCGCCTCGAGCACACGGTAGCCTTGCGATGCGATCTTGTCGAGGATGGCCTGGCCGCCGCGCGAGAAGAGTTCGATGTCGAGCGACAAGCGGGCATCAAGGGTGGGAATCAGCGGCAGGCCGCGCTCAAAGAAAGTGCGCGCATAGGCCACGGCTTCGTGCATGGCGGCTTCAAAGCGCGGGCTTTGCTCGAGGTTGAGGATTTCCGCTTCGGTCACGCCATGCCGGGCGAGCAGGTCGAGCGGCAGATAGATGCGGCTCTTGCCGACATCGACCCGAACGTCCTGCCAGAAGTTTGCCAACTGCAGGCCGGTACAGGTGAAGTCGCTCAGACGGGCACGATCTTCATCGTGATAGCCACACAGCGCAAGCACCAGACGGCCAACGGGGTTGGCCGAGTTCACGCAATAGGCGAGCACTTCGTCCCAGTTCTGGTAGCGCGTGACGATCTGATCGTGCTCAAAGGCGGTGATCAGATTGGTGAAGCAATCGAGGGGCAGACGCCGGGCCTCAATGGTAGGCTGGAGCGCGATGAAGACCGGATGGGTGGCCGGCATGCCGCGCCACCAGCGCAAGAGGCGCAGCGACTCCTGGACATCGCCGATCTCGTCACCCAGATCATCGGCCCAGCGGCAGAAGGCATAGACGTTATAGAAATCCTGGTGTAGTTCCTGCGGCAGCAGGAAGCTGACGACGTGGAAGTTCTCGTAGTGGCTGGTGGAGATCCAACGCGTGTAGGCAAGCGATTCCTCGTAGCTCCAGCGGCGCTCCATCGAGTTCGTATCGCGTACGAACGCGGCTGGACTAAGGAATGATGGCTGTTTTGACGGCGCCATTCTGGTGCAACTGGTGCGTCAGCACTTCGTTGAGATTGCTGAGGGGCTCCTCGCCCGTCACGAAATCATAAGCAGTGATGTAGCCGGCAACCACCGCTTCAAGCGCCTTGCGCACATGGGCGGGCGTGTGGTGGAAGCTGGCGGTGCAGGTGATCTCCGAATAGTGCATCAACTGCGTGTCGAGACAAACCTGCGTGTCGGCCGGGCAGCCACCGAAGAAGTTTGCCACGCCGCCACGGCGCAGCATCTGGATTGCCTGCTGCCAGGTTTCTGGCAGACCGACGGCTTCAATCACCACATCGGCACCGTAGCCCGCGGTTTCGCGGCGCACGGCAGCAACAATATCTTTCTCGTCGTTGGTGGAAAGCGTAAGATGCGCGCCTAACTGCGCGGCCCGATCGAGCTGCGGCCGACGGCGGCCTACCGCAATCACGCGGCAATTGCGCAAGGCCAGCAGGCGGACAAACATCAGGCCAATTGGCCCGACGCCGATGACGACCACCGTGTCGCCAGCCTTCACGCCGGTCTCATCGATGCCGCGGATGACGCAGGCTAGAGGTTCGACAAGCGCCGCGTC
The DNA here is from genome assembly GCF_000702445.1 of Bryobacter aggregatus MPL3. NCBI lineage: Bacteria > Pseudomonadati > Acidobacteriota > Terriglobia > Bryobacterales > Bryobacteraceae > Bryobacter > Bryobacter aggregatus. Next base: position 3,130,482 of record NZ_JNIF01000003.1, on the reverse strand, counting down.
CTGATAGGCCACATGCTCCGGGATCTCGTACAGGTTCTTTTCTACAATCCGCGACGGGATCCGAATGAATTCGGCGTAAGCGCCGTTGTTGAATAGAAGGTTCTCGCAGAGATTCTCGTTGTGCCGCTTGCAATAGAAGCATTCGCCGCAGGGTGCGGAGTTTGCCGCGACGACGCGCTGTCCAGGACGGAATCCGCGTACGCTCTTGCCCACTTCCACAACATCACCAGCCAACTCGTGACCAAACAAAGCAGGCGGCACAATCATGCGCGCGTGGTAGCCACGGTGAAATACTTTGACGTCGGTTCCGCAAGTGAGCGCAGCACGGACACGCACCAGAACATCACCGTCGCCTAACTGGGGCACAGCAACTTTCTCGATCTCTACGTGTTCCTTGCCGTATAAGACGGCTGCCAGCATCTCGTTCTTCACGAAGCTCTGTTTCTCTGTCCTTATTCTCTAGACTCTCTGAGGCTGTATCACTATTTTCAGTGATTCCGCATCCGGATGGGTGGCGAGTTGAACGCCTTTAATGATCTGGGGTAACGGAAAAGTATGGGTCACCAACTCCGCGACAGGGATCTCTCCTGAGAATACCAGCCTAGCGGATTCCGCTTGCAAGTCAACGTCAGCCGAATAAGCGCCCATCAGCACTCTTTCATCTTTGCAGATGTCGGCCCCAGAGATATCGATTCTCTCTTTTTCTGAAGTCTGGGCAAACAAAACAATGGTTGCCCCGGGACGAGTGGCACGGATGGCCTGCTCGACAATCCCAGGAGCGCTAGCTGCCACGAAGACAACATCCGCACCCCGGCCTTCGGTGGCAGCCTTGGCGGCTGCGGGCAGGTCTTCCTGCAAGGGATCGAGAGCCTGGAGGGCGCCGAAATGCAAAGACTTTGCACGGCGCGTGGGCATGGTGTCTGTTGTGATCGTGTCGATACCGCGGTGCTTCAGCAGCATGGTGAAGATCAATCCGATGGGACCCTGGCCGAGCACGAGCGCGAGATCGCCCTTGCGGACGCCGGACTGCTCGATGCCCTTGTGGCAGGTGTTGACCGGTTCAACAAAGCTGGCCTGCTCAAAAGAAACACCATCAGGGATCTTCTCAACCCCACGTTCGACGATCCAAGGCATGACGCGAGCGTACTGCGCATAGCCGCCACCGGCGGCTTCATAACCAGCGGTGATGCCAACGGTCTTATATCCGGCGCATTGGGCGTAGAGCTTGCGCTCGCAATAAAAACATTTACTGCATGGAATGTGGTGGAAGGCGATCACTTTGTCGCCGACCGCGAACTTGGTGACACCTTCGCCAATGGCGGCGACGCGGCCCGCGGTTTCGTGGCCAAAGATGCGTGGCGGCTCGAGCAAGCCGTATTCGATCTTCTTCAAGTCCGTGTGGCAGATGCCACAGGCTTCGACTTCAATGAGAATCTCACCTGGCCCAATTGACGGCACAGGAATCTCTTCAATTTCAACCTTTTGCTTTCCGCGGTACACAGCCGCGCGCATGGTGTTAGGTAATGTTTGCGATAGCGTGGTCAATCGCTTCTCCGAGCTGCCGGGCTGCCATTTTCGATTGTTGTTGCAATCGCATGAGAGCCCCAATCTTCATGATGCCAGCAAATGCGATCCGGGAGTTCCGGAAGTCGCCGTTCGGTCCCCGATACAAATTGAAATCCAGTGGCAGATCTTCGCTGGCCAGATCGCTCACGGCCTTCAAACAGCCAAACTGCACGCCGGCCTTTGCGGCTTCTCGCGCGATGACTGCGGCTTCCATGTCCACCACCGAAGCACCCTTGCCGTGGAGGGCACGCTTGTCGGCGACGGTGACCGCGACGCGGTCCTGCGAGTAGAGCACGGCGTCCTGCGCCTCGAGACGCAGACAGTTGAAGTTGCCGATTGGCGACAGGATCGCCGAAGGGCTGAGGACAGTACCCAGTTCGAGACGAGGGTCCAGGGCGCCGCAGGTGCCGATGGACAGTACCAGATCCGGACGATAGCGTTGGATCGCTTCGGCGGCACTGCGCTGCGCGTTGCGAAAGCCGACGCCTGTCACGATGGTTTGGTACCTCGCCGGGACGGCCTTCGCTTCAAGCCCCATCGCGCAGAGCACCAGAATTTTATCCATGGCGCACCCATTCCACGGCACGGCGGAGTGCGTCGTCTACAGGCTTGGGCGCATAGCCGAGTTCGGTAGCCGCTTTCTGATGACTCACCCACATCTTGATGTGCGCATAGCGCACGCCATCGAGCGGAATGCCGGGATGTTGGCCCGTAATCCTGGACCAGGTGGTGGAGCAAAACGCGGCGGCGTAGGCCAGGGCGTAGGGGACCTGGACGATGGGTGCCGGTTTGCCCGCGGGAATCGCCAGACGGTCCAGCATCTGCTTGAGCGTGAGGTTCTCGCTGCCGAGGATGTAGCGCTCGCCGACCCTGCCTCGCTCAGCGGCAAGAAGATGGCCTGCGGCAACGTCTTGGACGTCCACGTAGTTCAATCCGGTGTCGATGTAGGCCGGGATGCGGCCTGCAAGGAAATCAACGATTACCTTGCCGGTGGGCGTGGGTTTGAAATCATGATCGCCAATTGGCGTGGTGGGATTGACGATGACGATCGGAACACCCTTGCGGCCTGCCTCCATTACCACTTGCTCGGCAAGGAACTTGGAGCGCTTGTAGTGGCCTTTCATGTCGTCGACCGAGACCGGCGAGGCCTCGTCGGCAATGAGATTTTTGCGCATGCCGACAGCGCCCACTGTCGAGCAATAGACGATGCGCTCAGCGTTCTTAGAGGCGGCAATCAGATTGCGCGTGCCTTCGACGTTTGAGGCGTACATCTCTGCGGGATTCGCGGTCCAGAGGCGATAGTCGGCCGCGACGTGGAAGACGCGTTCACAGCCGGCGGCGGCTGCGGTGAGAGAGGCGGCGTCACGCAAGTCTCCCCGGACGGTTTCGACATCCAACTCGGGAATTTTTGACGAACGCGAAAGAGCGCGGACTTCCCATCCGCGCTCTCGCAACTGCTTTGCAACGTGCCACCCTACGAAACCGGTGGCGCCGGTAACCAGGGCTCGCGGCACTCTTACTTGATCATCCAGCCCAGATAGGTGAAGGCGTCCTGCCACTTGGAGTTGATCCCCATGGCAGCAGAAGGCTCGTAGCCACAGTGGACCATGCAATGGTCGCAGCGCGGGTCCGCACCATGGCCGTAGTTCTCCCAGGGAGTCTTGGTCATGAGCTCTTCAAAGGTGTTGTAGTGGCCGTCCGTAATCAGGTAGCACGGGCCTTTCCAGCCTTTGATGTTGTAGGTGGGGTTGCCCCAGGCCGTACAGGGGAGATCGCGCTGGCCTTCGAGGAATTCGAGGTAGACCGGCGAGTTGTTGAACTTGATCTTCGAGAACTTCTTGTTAAAGCCGGCGAACTTTTCGAGGATGTCTTCGCGGGTCATGAAGATCTCGCGATCGTTGACCGCCGAGTAGCCGTAGGCGGGCGAGATGCTATGTCCGTCGACCTTGAGGGTCTGGAGCATTTCGAACATCTCAAGCAGTTCGTTCATGTCGGTCTCTTTGTAGACCGTTGTGTTGGTGCAGACCTTGTAGCCACCAGCCTTGGCGGCGCGGATGCCTTCCATCGCCAACTTGAAGACGCCTTCGCGCTCGACAGCGATGTCGTGGTTCTTCTCCATGCCATCGAGATGGACATTGAAGAAGAGGTTGTCGTGGGGCTTGTACTGGTGCAGCTTCTTCGCGATGAACATGCCATTGGTGCAGAGGATGACCAGACGGCCACGTGCGATCAGCGCTTCCACCAATTGCGGCAACTGGGCGTAGAGCATCGGCTCACCACCGCAGATGGCGACCACGGGCGCATTGCACTCGTCGGAGGCCTTGAGGCACTGCTCGAGAGACAACTGCTGGGTGATTGTGGACTCGTATTCCCGGATGCGGCCACAGCCGGTGCAGGTGAGATTGCAAGCGTGCAAGGGCTCCAACTGGAGAACCAGCGGGAAGCGCTTGTTGATCAGCGGGTGTGGTTTCTTGTCCGGATTCTCACCGAAGCGCGTGTGAATGATGCGGAAAGGATTCGAGGAATCGTACTCCGTCTTCACCGTCTTCTGCCACTCCGGCTTCGGGCTGAACTTGTTCTTGGCAATGTAGGTTGCCAAGCTGGCCATTGTTGAAACGGTAAAACTCATCGGGTTTCCTTACCTCGATTCAGATACATCGCGAGCGCCATCATGGGGAAGGCATTGCGATACATGTGATACGTCATATAGAAGACTTTTGGGAAGCCGGTTCCCGTTGCTAATTCTTCGCTCCAGTTTCCGTCCTGGAGTTGGGTATCAATGAGATACTCAATACCCTTACGGAGACTTTCGCTGGTGGTGTCGCCGCCGGCCATCAGCCCCATGACAGCCCATGCCGTCTGGCTGGCTGTAGAAGGGCCGCCGACATAATAGTGGTCGTCGTAGCTGGCGCAGGATTCACCCCAGCCCCCGTCAGCGTTCTGGATGGAACGGAGCCATTCGCCGGCTCGCAGGACGTAAACTTCGCGGTCGCTGACACCGGCCTGCTTCAAACCCTTGAGGGCGAGGAAGGTGCCATAGATATAGTCGACTCCCCAGCGGCCGTACCAGCTTCCGTCGTTCTCCTGAGACTTGATCAGGTAGTCGATGCCGCGCCGAACGGCCGGGTGGTTGGAGCCGATTCCGTAACGGGTCAAGGCGTCGAGCACACGACCGGTAATATCGGGGCAGGACGGATCGAGCATCGCGTTGTGATCGGCGAAGGGAACATCGCTGAGAAATTCCCAGTTGTTGTCCGCATCAAAGGCAGCCCAACCGCCATCCTTGCTCTGCATGCCAATCAGCCAGTTGACGGCGCGACGGGCGGAGGCTTCCTGCGCTGTCTTATTGGTGGCCTGGGCCTTATCGAGACCGATCAGCACCATCGCGGTGTCGTCGATGTCGGGATAAAATTCGTTGGCGAACTCGAAGTACCAACCGGAGGGTTCGAGGTTGGGACGCTTGATCGCCCAATCGCCCTTGCGGCGGCACTCTTTGGTGAGGAGCCAGTCGGCGCTGCGGCTCAGCGCAGGTTGGAGATCGACATTGGCAGGACTGGCCGCGACTTCGGCCATCGCATAGGCGGCAATCGCCGTATCCCAGACGACCGAGAAGCAGGGCTGGAAGTAGAAGCCTTTGGCGTCGTCGTCAACCATCAGATCGTCGAAATGATTCAGTGCGTTGACGCGGCGCGGATCGTTCTTTGCGTAGCCGAGCACATCCATGGCCATGACGGTATACATCATGGGCGGATAGATGGCCGCGAGACCGTCGGAGTGTTCGAGACGCTCGAGCATCCAGTTTTCGCAACGCTTGATCGACATGGGCCGCAATAAGGATTTGAGCGGCGATTTCTGGTACAGCTTGAGGAAGCTGTCGGCCGTGAAGAAGAGATTCTTGAGCGACCAGAATTTGTCTGCCGGACGGAAGTCGAGGCTGACGCCAGGCTTCATCAACTCTTCGAGCGTAAAGCCAGTGGGCACGGGACAGACTTCGTCATTGGCCGCGATAATCGACAGAGGGATGACAATCGCCCTGGACCAACTGGACATCTCATAGATGAAGTTGCCGAGCAGCATGACTTCCGGCGGCACGGTAGGAACACAATCGCGCGGATAGAGGCCGAAGAAGCTGAGATTCAGCTTGGTGTAGCTGTTGGCGGCCTGCAAGCCGCCGAGAGCGAGAATGCGATCCCGCAGACGGAGCATGCGCTCATCGGTAGCAGGGATGCCAGCAACTTTGAGGGAAAAATAGGCCTTGCAACAAGCAGAGATCTGAGAGGGGCCTTGCGGATAAATATTAAAGCCGCCGTCTTCCAGTTGCCGGGAAAGAATCGAGGCAACCGCGCGATCGATCACATCGCGATTGGGGGGATTCCAGACACCATTCTCAACACGGTGGAGCCAGAGCTGGAAGAGAATATAGTCGGACTCAAGTGTGGTGTCGGCGGTGAGATCTTCCCACCAGAAACCTTCTTTATGCTGCCGCCGGAGCATAAAGTTACATGCCTTGCGTACTGCTCCGACTGCGCTCGCTGTCACCGGATCCGCGACCTGCAGTTGGGGACTCATGGACGCGGCCCCACCGGATTGGCGTTCGAGATCGTATGCAACCGCATCGCACCCTCGCTCAATTCCGATGGGAGGGTGAAACGTACATCTTCTTCCTTGATCTCCATCTCAACCATTTCGCCGAAGCCGTGTTCGTCACGCAAAAAGGCGAGCAACTCTTCGACCAGGTTTTCCGGCGCGCTGGCACCGGCAGTGATCGATACGTTATTGACACCCACCAGCCACTCGGGCCGCACTTCCGAGCGGTCGTCGACAAGGTAGGCCGGGACGCCGGACTTCTCGCAGACTTCGACCAGACGCCGGGAGTTTGAGGAGTTCTGGCTGCCAACGACGAGCAACAACTCACAGAGAGGAGCGACGGCCTTGACGGCGATCTGGCGGTTCTCTGTGGCGTAGCAGATGTCCTGCGCACCGGGGCCATCAATGGCCGGATAGCGTTCCTTGAGAGCGGCGATGATGTCGCGCGTCTCGTCGAGAGACAAGGTGGTTTGGGTGAGGAAGACGATCTTATTGGGATCGGGGAGGTCGAGCTTGGCGACGTCCTCGGGGTGTTCGACCAGATGGGTGCAATCGGGGGCTTCGCCCATGGTGCCAATCACTTCGTCGTGATTGGAGTGGCCCACCAGCACGATCGAATAGCCCTTGCGAGCAAAACGGACGGCTTCAAGATGCACCTTCGTGACGAGGGGGCAGGTGGCGTCGATGACGTTCAGCTTGCGTTCGAGCGCTTCCTTACGAACGGCGGGAGAAACGCCATGCGCAGAGAAAATCACCCGCGATCCACCAGGGACCTCGGCTAACTCATCAACAAAAATGGCACCCGCTTCGCGCAATTCGTCAACGACATGACGGTTGTGCACGATCTCTTTGCGGACATAAATGGGCGCGCCATAAAGGTCCAGTGCGATTTTCACTACATCTATCGCGCGGACAACTCCTGCGCAGAATCCTCTGGGAGAGAGAAGAATAATCTTCTTGGTCCCCGTCGGACTCGTGGAAAGGCTCGAGTTCGGCATCGGAAACTATAAGTATAACCGAGGTTTATGGTGTTCGTTCTCCGATTCAGCCCCTTTGTTAGTGTTTGCAAACTTCAGGGGACGGGGAGGCGATGTAACAGATCGTCATGCAGCTGCAATCGTTGGCGCAAAACAAAGAGGCCGCGGCGGCCTGGGAGCTTTACGGCATCTTTGGCTGTGGTGATCCAGACTTCGCCTTTTTTTTGCAATTCCGCGAGATCGGCTTCGCTGTAGCGGTGGTGATCGGCAAAAACGATGAGTTCGACCTCGCGCATCCCGGCGCGATCGAGACTTTGCCGGAAACCAGCCGGGTTGCCGATGCCGCAGAAGGCGATTCGCCGGCCGGTGGCGGGCAGTTCGTCGAGCGTTTCGACAACTTCTGCGCGGGAGAGGGGCTGGCCGAAAAGCTGTTCGAGGCCCGTATCGGTGACGCCGCGGCGGCCACGGGTGAGCACGATCGCGTCCGCCCGTTGGGCACCCGAGAGCGGTTCGCGGAGCCAGCCTGCCGGAGGGACTTCGCCACCGGCCACGGGGTTCAGCGCGTCGACGACGAGAAGATCGAAATCGCGGTGCAAGCGCCGGTGCTGGAAGCCGTCGTCGAGCAGAAGAATGTCGAGCGGCGTGCGGGCGAGGAGTTGCAGGCCGACCCGGTAACGGTCTGCACCGATGCCGACGGCGTAGCGGCCCTGCTCGATGAAGAGCGCGGCTTCGTCGCCGCTTGCCCGCTGGTCGATCTGCTCGCCGGGCAACAGGATCTGGTCGGCATGGCTCGCTCTGCCGTAGCCGCGGGTGAGGATGCCGACCCTTTTACCGCTCGCGTGGAAGTGGGCTGCCAGCGCCAGCACGACGGGAGTTTTGCCGGTGCCTCCCATGCTCAGATTGCCCACCGAGAGGACCGGTACAGGAAGTTTTTGGGCGAGGAGGGTGCGTTGGGAGATCCGCCGCCAAGGTCCTGCGAACAAGCGGCGCAGCGCAAAGAGCGCTCCTTGGCGGCGAGGAACCCCTTGCGACAACAGTGCGACGAGGGCTGGCGTGAGGCGGGCCGCGACGCCGCGCATGCTTTCCGCGACAGCACGTCCGCGTTCGCCCATCGCTGCTCCCTCGGTGAGCGCCCATTGCAAGGCGGCCGGCAAATCGGGAATCTGCTTGACGGTATAGACCGCATCGGCGGCAGCAAAACGATCGCGAATCGCGGCGAAGTTCGCCATGCGTGGGCCAATTAGAATCGGCACGCCGAAACCCGCGGGCTCGAGGATGTTGTGTCCTTCGGTGGCGTTGAAGGTGCCGCCGACGAAGACGACTTTGGCGAAGGCAATCAGACTGGCCAGTTCGCCGATGGAATCGAGCAGCAAGACATCGGCATCGGTAAGCGCAGTGCGGCGCGCAAACGAGATACCGCGCGCGCTGAGCTTTTCGGCAACCACATCGAAGCGCTCCGGCTTTCTGGGCGCGAGCAGCAATCGCACTTGCCCCCGCAGCGCAAGCCAGGTATCGAGAACGCCGTCGTCTTCATCGATGTCACCAAGCGCGGTGGTGGAGGCCGCAATCCACAGAGGCCGGGGATCGCGGCGGATCCAGGCGACAACATCCTCGGGCGCCGCCTTGGCGTTGCCCTCAACGTCGAACTTCAGATTGCCGGCGAGGGTGATCTGCTTGTCGAAACCCAGCGCACAGAAGCGCGAGGCGTCGGTCTCGCTTTGCGCGGCGAGAAAATCAATCTGCGGCAGGACAGCCTGGAACAACCAGGCGAGCCGCTCATACTTGGGCCATGCCTTATCAGATACACGGGCATTCACCTGCGCCCACATCGCGCCGCTGCGCTTGGCCTCACGAATCCAGTTGGGCCAGATCTCAGTTTCGAGATTGATGATCAGCGCGGGGGCAAGACGCCGGATCACACGCCGCACCGCGAAAGGAGAATCGAGCGGCGCAAAGAAAACGCCGTCGCAGAGTCCGGCGAGGCGCGTTACGGCCAGTGCCCGGCCCGTCAGCGTGGAGGTGCTGACGAAAAGCGGCGTATCCGGCAGAGCCGCACGGAGCGTCTTCAGGAGCGGCACGATGCTGATCACCTCTCCCACACTCACTGCATGCAACCAAATTCCGCCGGGCTTCGTCGAGGGAATGTTAGCAGGCAGCCAGCCCAAACGCTCCCGCATTCCGGAAAAATAGGCAGGTTGCCGTAGGCAACGCCAGGCCGCATACAGTAGAAGGAATGGCAGGGCAGCGATGGCAGCCAGCCGGATCAGAAGGTAGGTGAACTTGACTCGCAGAGAATTCGTCGTGCTTTCGAGTATAACGGCGGCCCCCAGCGCTTTTGCTGTCGGTGAAACATTCCGGGCTCCCGCCGTCGAGGATATGAAATCTAAGATAACGCTGGATCAGGTCACTATCGGCGTCGAGGCGTTTGACACCAATGAAAAAGCGCTCAAAGCCTTTGGCAAAGTGGACCCGAATAAGTACGAAGTGCTGCCCGTGCTGGTGGTGATCAAGAACAACCGCAAGGCGGCGCTGCGCGTGAGTCCGCTGCAGGTGGAGTACATCGTACCGGGGCTGGGCAAGGTGCATGCGTTGCGCGCCGATGAAGTGGGCTCGGCGGCTGGCGGGCCTTCGGCGCCGAATCTGGGCCCGAAGCCGCTGCCGTTCCCAACCCGCAAGAAGAAGAATCCGCTGATGGCTGCTGAGATTGAAGGGCGTGCCTTTGCCGCGCGGATGATTGCAGCAGGAGAATCGGCCAGCGGCTTTTTCTACTTCAACGTCCGGCATCGCACGACGGCAAAAGTGTATGTCAACGGGCTGGTTGATTCCAGCACGAGCCAGGAGATTTTCTATTTTGAGATCCCGTTTGAGGACTAAGCGCTGATCTCTGAGACAATCACCGTTTGACTACCGTCTGGCCGATCTTATTTGGAGCTGTGTTCACGCTCCTCACTGCCGTTTGTCTGGGAGCGATTGTATGGCGCGGCCCTAACAATGTTGAGAACTTCTTTCTTCGCTTTGTTTGTGGATCCGCCTTACTCAGTCCAATCCTGTTTGCCATTGCGCTGCTGGGCCTGGCGACGCAGACGGTGTTTCTGATTCTCGGGATTGGAATCATCCTCGCGAGTTGGCCCGCCTGGGAAAGGCCGCAGTTCCGTCTCTCGCCCTGGCTCCTGGTGGCGCTGCCGTTCTTTGTCTACTTTGGCGTGAATGCGATGGCACCTGAGGTGAGTCCGGATGGCACAAATTATCACAATGCGTTGCTTGCGCGTTTTGATGCCGCCCATCGCTTTCTGCCTTTCCGGGAAAGTCTCTACGCCGCGCTGCCACAAGGTGCAGAAATCCTCTACCTGATGGCCTTCTCCTTTGGGGCCCACTCTGCAGCGGCACTGGTCCATTTTGGATTTCTGATTTTGATTCCGCTCGGCTTCGCTGCCTATGGCGCACGGCTGGGGCATCCGCAGGCAGGTGCTCTTGCGGGCATCCTCTTTGCAGTGACGCCTGTTGTCGCAAAAACCGGCGTCAGTGCTTATGTGGATGTTGCACTGGCCACCACGCTGCTGGGCATGCTGCTTGTAATAGAGATCTATCTGGCATCGAAGGACACACGGCATTTAGTGTTTGCGGCGCTGCTGGCCGGTTTTGCTTACAACATCAAGATGACCGGCGGAGCCGCGATCGGGATTCTCCTTCTCATCCTCTTGTTCTATACACAAGCAAGGTGGCGGAACTGCCTGATCGCCAGCGCCGTCTTTGTGGCAACCATTGCGCCGTGGCTCATCAAGAATGCGATCGTCTATGGCAATCCATTCGCACCGTTTGCAAACTCGATCTTCCCGAATCCTTATTTCACCGTGGACCGCATGACCGGCTATGCGCAAGCGCTTCGCCATTTCAACGAGGTGAGCTGGGATCAAATTCCGAAAACTCTGCTCTTTGATGGCTTCCGGCTTAGCGGGCTTCTGGGTCCGTTCTACCTGATTCTTCCGCTCGCCTATCTGGCGTGGCGGAAACCGGAGTCCAGGCGTCTGCTCCTGGCGGCCAGCGTATTTTTGGCAGTTTATCCGCTCAACACCGGGGCGCGCTTCCTCATCCCTGCCCTTCCCTTCTTCCTACTGAACCTGACCCACTTTCCGAAGATCCTGATGGCAGCAGGCGCCGTGCACCTGGTCCTCTCCTGGCCGAGCGTGATTCCCTACTACGCCAACCCTTATGCCTGGCGTATCTATGAGTACCCGTTGCAGCATGCCTTGCGGCACCGGCCGGAAGCCGACTTCCTGCGCGCCCACATGTCCGACTATGACCCTGGCCTTCTCTTGCAGGCGCAAGTTCCCGCAGGAGAGTTGGTCTTTACGGAGCCCAGCATCCAGCGGGCCTATCATCTTCGCGATGCGCTGGTGCCCTATGAGAGCGCCAAGGGGACACGCGCCGATTTCGCACTTGCGGTGCCCTTCAGCGAAGCGTTTGCCCCCACCTGGCGGCATCGTTTTCAGCTCAGCGAAAGCGTCACGGACTTCACGATTACGCAGACCGCCACGCAGGAGAAGAGCGACGACAATTGGTCGATCACGAGCATGAGCCCGGCCGGTACCGCCACGGCGACCCATGGAAACTGGGACACCGCGCAAGCCTTCGACCAGAACCCGGCCACCCGTTGGAGCAGTTACCAACGCATGACGCCGGGCATGGCCATCACCGTACATCTGGAGAAGCCGAGCGCTGAAATCGTGGTCGATATGACGCATGACCAATGGTCGGCACGGCTCCAACTAACGGCAAACGGCAAGAAGTACGACCCCGAAGTGGGCGACATCGATCCGCCGGCGCAACTTCGCCAGCAGGCCATCCTCGCAGTGAAGGCCGAAGGCATTCGCTGGTTGCTGATCGGTCAAGACGGGCGGCTCGCCAAAGATATCGAAGCCCATCAAAGCGAATGGCCTGTCACCAGGACAGGCCATTCCAACGGATTCATTCTCTACAAGCTGAACTAGGCAGCTTTCTTCGCAGGCGTTGCCGTTTTGACCGGTGTCTTCTTCGCCGGGGCCACAGCAGGCTTCGGCGCAGCAGGCCAGATGGGCTGCCCCAGCGGATAACGCGTAATCACAACACGCGTCATGACAATCGGCTCGGTGGGCTTATTGCTCTGATCGCGCGCAACACGGGCGAGCGAGGTCTCAAGGTCCATCCCCTCCACCACTTCTCCGAAGATCGTGTGCTTTCCGTTCAGCCACGGCGTCGGCTTCTCGGTGATGAAGAACTGGCAGGAACCGGTGCGCGGACCTGCATTTGCCATCGCAAACAGGCCGGGCCGGTCGAAGCTGAGCGTCGGGTAGAACTCATCGACGATCGGTTCCGTACCACCGCTTCCATCGCCGTTCGGGTCGCCGCCCTGGATCATGAAGTCCGGAATCACGCGATGGAAGGTGAGCCCCGTATAAAGCGGCTTCATCGATTTCACACCGTTTTTCGGGTTGGTCCACATCTTCTTGCCCATCGCCAAGTCGACAAAGTTCCGCACCGTCACCGGCGATTCCTTCTCGAATAACTTCCCGACAATCTTTCCTACCGGCTTGCCTCCATGCGACAAGTACAAAGTCACATACAAGCCATCGGGACGAGGAGGCGGAGGCGGCTCGACCGTCTTTTTGGCAACCGGAGCAGCCGTTTTCTTCACAGGAGCGGCAACCGGCGCCGTCTTCTTGGGAGCCGCGGCGGGCGGCGTCTGTGCGAGCATCAGTAACGAGGACGCGCTTACAAGCGCCAAAACAAACGAACTCTTCATCACCATGAATTATATCGGGACTGCAGTTTTTCTCCTAGCTCTCACGCTTTCAGCACAAACAGCGAAGATATCCATCCTGGCAACGACCGACCTCCACGGTCACATTTACCCTTATGACTATTTCACCCAGACGCCCGCCAATTATGGAGTGGCCAAGATCGCCACCCTGGTGGCCGCCGAACGCAAACAGAGCCCCGACGCACTCCTGATCGACGCAGGCGACACCATCCAGGGCTCTCCGCTTGAAAGCGTGTACCAGACCTTCCGCAGCACGGGAAAACTGCCGCCGCAAGTCACAATCCCGGCCCGCTCCCTGAGCATCGACCCGATGATGCTCGTCATGAACGCGATGCATTACGACGCGATGACGGTGGGCAATCACGAGTTCAATTACGGCCTCGACAATCTGAATGCCGCCCGCCGCGTGGCCCGCTTCCCCTGGCTGAGTGCGAATACGATCGCCAGCGGCCCCAACACCAAGCCCTTCGTCCCTTATCTTGAGAAGACCATCCAGGGCGTCCGGGTTGCCATTGTTGGCTTGACCACACCGGCGATCCCCACCTGGGAGAAGCCGGAAAACTATCGCGGCTATTCCTGGGAGCACGCAACCGTTGCCCTACAGCGGCTGGTGAAGATCTGGGGGAACCAGCCCCCGATCTCGTCATCGTTTGCGCGCACAGCGGCATCGACAAGCAAGGCGGCCCGAACAGCAGCGAGAACTTCTCCTGGCAGGCCGCCGAGGTGCCTGGAGTCAACGCCGTTGTTTTTGGACATAGCCATAGCGAGGTGGCGGAGATCTTCCATGGCGATACGCTCCTAACCCAACCGAAGAACTACGGCGGCAGCCTCACACGGCTCGACTTCGAGTTCACCAAGAACGCCGCCGGAAAGTGGCAACTCGCTTCGCGCCATAGCCACCTGATCAAAGTGACGGCCGAGACCCCGGCCGATGAGAATATCCTCGCGCTCGCCAAGCCCTATCACGAGGCGGCCGAGCAGTTTCTGGCCACGCCCATTGCCGAGGCCGATGTCGAACTCAGCGCCGCCCATGGGCGCTTTGAGGATTCGGCGCTGATCGACGCCATTCAAGAAGTACAACTGCACTATACGAAGGCCGACGTGTCCTTCAGTGCGCTCTTTAACCCGCGCCTGGTGGTACACAAAGGTCCGGTGACGGTGCGAGAAGCGGCGGCGCTCTATGTTTACGACAATACGCTCTATAAGATCGAGGGCACCGGCAAGATGGTGCGCACAGCCCTGGAGAACGCCTCGCGTTACTTTCTCACTTGCCCCACACCCCAATGCAATACCGGCGAGTTGATTGACCGCAGCTTCATGGGCTTCAATTTCGACATGGCCGAGGGCGTCAGCTACGAGATCGATTTGCGCAAGCCCGTCGGGCAGCGCATCGTGAATCTGCGCTACAAAGGGCAGCCGCTGGCGGATACCCAACCTCTGACGATTGCGATCAACAACTATCGCGCGGCCGGAAGCGCGGGCTATGACATGTTCAAGGGCGCCAAGATCCTCTGGCAGTCCAATGACGCGATTCGCGACCTGATCATCGAGTACTACACCCAGAAGAAGCGCTTCCCCACGCAGGCCTCAGGAAACTGGAAAATCATCCCCACACAGGCTCATGACCGCCTGATGGGAATGGGGCAAACTCAATAAGGATGTCTCCTCTTCTTGTCGGTATTGCGGGCCCGAGTTGTTCGGGCAAAACAGAACTTGCGCGCGGACTCGCCCGCCAACTCCATGAGGATGCGCTGCTCTTTGCGCTCGATCACTACTACAACGACCGCTCGCATATCGAAGAGCCAGAACGCTCAAACTTTAACTTTGACCACCCGGATACGCTCGACGCGAAGCTGTTGATCAAGGATATCGAGAGTCTGAAAAATGGCCTGGCCATCGAGCAACCCCGCTATAGCTTTGTCACCCATTCCCGCCTGGAGGATACGGAACCGGTTGCCCCCCGCCCGATCATTCTCATTGAGGGCCTGTTCAGCCTGTATTGGGAAGAACTCCGCAATCTCCTGGACTTGCGGGTCTATGTCGAAACCAACGATGAGGAGTGCTTCCGCCGCCGTCTCCGGCGCGACGTGACCGAGCGCGGCCGGACTCCCGAATCGATCCAGGAGCAGTACTGCAAGAACGTCCGCCCGATGGCCCTTGCCTATGTCCGGCCCAGTGCTGCGTTTGCCGATCTCACGGTATCTGGAGTGGTCCCGCTGGACACCAGCATCCGGCTGACGCTGAATGCAATCGAGGTGCGGCGCCTGCAGATGGTCTAATGCAAAACGCCCGGCGGCCTTGCGGCTACCGGGCGTTTTTGCGATTGACGTACCGTCTACTTCTTAACGGTCTTCTTGGTGACGGCGGGCTTCTTCGGCGCGGCCTTCGGCGCAGGCGCGGAGACAGGCCAGCCCTTCAGCTTGTCGGCCTTTTCATTGTCGACTTCCAGCTTCAGGCTGAACGGGTCCTTCGTGTATTCCTTGGCGACGCCCGTGAACTCGATCTCGGTTCCCGGGTCTGCCTTGCCGCGCAGAGCCTTGTCGAGAACCAGGGTGACTTCCGGCTGGTCTGCAGTTTCCACCGCCAGGACAAGTTCCTTCGGGTTCGTTTCCGGCTTGGCGCTCACCAGCTTGCCCTTAAAGGTGGGAAGCTCGGCATCCTTCGCATTGTTCCAATAGGTATCGCCATCGGGAGCGAGAAGAGCCTTCTTGAGGTTCATGTACTGGAAGAGCATCGGGTTTTCAGACTTGAACTTTTCTTCGTTCTTCGCCATCTTTTCTTCTTTGTTTTCCAACTTGAAGTCAGCAGGCGGCATCGGGCTGGCTTTCGCCTTGTCGATGATCGCTGCCATTTCTGCCTTGTCATCGCCAGCATAGGCGGTGTAAACACGCTCAAAATACTTGGCGACCTGTCCTTTGCGCGTGGGATCCATCGCACCTGGGCCTTCCAGATTGCCGGCGCGGGCAAAGTGCCACATCGCCTCAGCCTGGCGCTTGGGGTCCTTCTGCTGCACGATGACCGTACCCAGCAGATAGCTGAGCTCGGCAGTGCCGGGGCTCAATTCGAGACCCTTGACGAAGTACTTCTCCGCACCGGCATAATCCTTCTTCTGCTGTGCGATCCACCCCAGCGTCTTGAGCGCCTGCGCTTCAAGATCGTTGCGCTGCTGCTTCCACTGGGCATCCGTTGCACCAGCAGGCTTCTTGGCCGGAGCATAATTCGCATCCAGTTCCGCAATCAGTCCATTCGCAGACTTGGCGCCGAGGTCTAAACTCTCCGCATCCTGCTTGTTCATGCTCATCGTGAGGATGGTGATGAAGTAGAGAGCCTGGAAGTTCTTGGGATCGAGAGCAAGAACGTCTTTGCAAGCCTGGTAAAGGCCCGCAGCGTCATTCTTCTTGTTGTAGATGACGATATAGCCGGTAGCACGGTCCAGCTTGAACTCGGAGTCAGGATACTTTTCCTTCCACTGGTTCAGCAGTTGCAACTGCTGATCTGGCGTGGCAGCTTTGGTGAACTGAACATACAACTCATACTCTGCTGTATCCTTCCAGTTCTTCTGCGGTGCCTGAGCACCGAGCGTCGAAGTCGACACGAGCATGCCGGCGAAGACGCCGCCGAGAATCATTTTACGAAAGGAATGAGTGAATAATTTCACTGGCCCCAGCCTCCTGAGAAAGACGATACGCTAGTAATCTTTTTGGTTTCCGGAACCCCTGCCGTACCCGGTCCACAAGGCAAGTATTGCAGGTCTCGGAATCTTTTGGGGAGTATAACAGAACTCCCCGCGTCCATTCGACACCAGCAAGGTGGATTTTGTTTCCGGGCCTGCAATGACAGGCCTTCCACGCAGGCTTGGTGGTAGCATGAGCGAGATGCGTTGGCTCGATTACGGTGTCATCCTCGCTTACCTTATCGGTATCACAGCATTTGGCTATCGTTTTCGCGAGAGCCAAAAGACATTGAAAGACTACTTCCTCGGAGGAAGAGACGCGCCGTGGTGGGCCATTGCCTTCTCCATCGTCTCGGCGGAAACCTCCACCCTGACCGTCATTGGCACGCCCGCCATCAGCTTCAACGGCAACTTTGGCTTCCTCCAGGTCGTTTTCGGCTATCTTCTGGCGCGCATCATCATCAGCGTACTCTTCCTTCCACAATATTTCCGCGGAGAAATGTTCACCGCCTACGAACTGATGCTGCGCCGCTTTGGGCCCAATATCCGCAAGCTGACGGCTGGATCTTTTCTCGGGCTGCGCGCGCTGGCCGAGGGGGTCCGGGTCTTCGCCATCTCGATTGTGGTCTCCATCGTGCTCGGCACCGGCGAACTCCTGAGCGCACTCGCCATTGTCAGCCTCACCCTGTTCTATACCTTCGAGGGAGGAATGACCGCTGTCATATGGACGGATGTCATTCAAATGTGTCTCTATGTCGCCGGCGCGATCCTCAGCGTTTTCGTCATTCTCCAGCAGATTCCAGGGGGCTGGGACCATGTCGCGGAGTTGGGCCGCGCCGCCCATAAGTTCCAAGTCTTTGATTTCGCAGTGTCGATGACACCGGCTTTCTTTGCTAAAACGTACTCGTTCTGGGCAGGTGTACTGGGTGGCTGCTTCTTGACGACGGCCTCGCATGGCACCGAACAACTGATGGTGCAGCGACTCCTTTCCGCCAAGAACGAGCGGGAGGCCCGGCTGGCTCTGTTCTCGAGCTGGTTTGTGATTCTCTTCCAGTTCACCTTGTTTCTGGTGATCGGCGTCATGCTCTGGGTCTACTATCAGGACGCCAATCTGCCCCCTCCGGAGCCCCGGGATCGGATTTATCCGAAGTTCATCTGGGATTTTCTCCCGCACGGGGTCAGTGGACTGGTGATTGCCGCCATTCTCGCCGCGGCTATGAGCAATCTGAGCGCCGCCTTGAATGCCCTGGCCTCTACCACCGTGATGGACTTCATCAAACCGGCCGACAAGGTGCAGCGTAGTGACTCGCAGTATCTGAGCCTTGCCAAGAAAATGACCGTTCTCTGGTGCGCCATCCTCTTGGGAATCGCACTCCTCGCCCGCAGTATCGAGAGCGTCCTGGAGGCCGGGCTGGGCATTGCCTCCATCATCTATGGCGCCTTGCTCGGCGTCTTCCTGCTGGGTCTGCTCACCAAGCGGACGGGCGAGCGCGCCGCCATGATCGGCATGAGCTGCGGGCTGGCCATCTCGATCTACGTAAAGTTCTACACCTCGATCGCCTGGACCTGGTACGTCCTGATCGGAAGCTCCATCACCTTCCTTGTCGCCCTCGCGGCCAGCTACCTCGTTACAGAGAGAGAGAAACGCTTACATGTCTGAAAAATTTACGCTTCGCCGCGACCTCGGTCTTTGGGGTGCGGCAGCGATCGTGGTTGGCACCGTAATCGGAAGCGGTGTCTTTGTTGTTCCCAAACGTGCGGTAATCGCAACCGGGTCCCCAGACTGGGTGACGCTGGTCTGGATTGTCGGCGGGATTCTCAGCCTGGCCGGGGCTCTGACCTATGCGGAATTGTCTTCCATGATGCCGGAAGCCGGAGGCGAGTATGTGTACCTTCGGGAAGCCTATGGCCCTTTCTTTGCATTCATTTACGGCTGGACTCAGTTCTGGGTGGCCAAATCGGGCTCGATTGCGACTCTGGCGAGCGGCTTCCTCATCTATCTGTCGAACTTTGTTCCGATTCTGGAACAGACCTTCGCTACAGTGCCCCTTCCACTGGGTCCAAACGGGGCTCACCTGGAGCTAAAGCTGGGGCAGTTGGCCGCTATGGGAGTGATTTTATTCCTCGCTGGCGTGAACTATTTCGGTGTTAAAGCAGGCGGACAACTGCAAATTGCAGTGACGATCGCAAAAGTTGGCCTGTTACTCGGCATCGTACTCCTAGGACTATTTTCTTCTCAGGGTTCCAGCGTCAACTTCACCACCTCCGTGATGCCTCAACCCGGGGGAGCCAGCGGTTTCTTTGTCGCGCTGGTGGCCATCCTGTGGGCCTACGATGGCTGGAACAACGTCAGCATGGTGTCCAGCGAGATCAAGAATCCCCAGCGGAACCTGCCGCTGGCCCTGATTTTCGGCACGCTGGGGGTCATGGCGATCTATCTGCTTGCCAACACCGCCTACTTCTATGTTCTGACCAGCGCCGAGGTGGCTGCCAGCGACCGCGTGCCGGCCGAGATGATGCGCAAACTCTTTGGAAACACAGGGGCAAACTGGGTTTCGGTAGCCGCCATGATCTCGATTTTCTCGGCGCTGAATGGCAGTATTCTGTCCGGGGGGCGAGTTCCTTACGCGATGGCCAAAGATGGCCTTTTCTTTAAGAAAATCGCAGAAGTTCACCCAACCTACCGTTCGCCCGCCCAGTCGATGTTGTGGCTGAGTCTGTGGAGTTCGGTACTGGTTTTTTCGGGTCAATATGACCAGCTGGCGGCTTGCGTGATCTTTGCGAGCTGGATTCTTTACGGCATGACGGCAGCGAGCGTGATCGTCCTCCGCCACAAAAGACCTGATCTTCCCCGCCCGTACAAAACCCTAGGTTATCCGGTGGTACCGGGGCTGTTTGTGATGGCTGCAATGCTGCTTATCTTCTTCACTCTAAAGGATCAACCACGAGAATCTATGATTGGATTGACGCTCATTGCGGCAGGAATTCCGTTTTACTGGTACTGGAGCCGTCAAAAAAAGATGTAACTTTTTGGCGACTAAGATTCTGTTCTATTTTCAGAACAAGCCTCTTGTATCAAAGCCAATAATCCGATATAACAGCAATAAGCTTGGTTACGCGCTTCTCTGGAGAAGGCGTGACGGCAGCTAATTTTTTGCGGAGGCTGTATCCGTGGACTTGATGAAAATTTTGGAAGATTTGCGGCGGGAGCGGGCCTCAATTGAGGAAGCTATTCTGACGCTCGAGAGGCTCGTCGAAGGCCGTGGCCGACGTCGGGGCCGTCCCCCCACATGGTTGGCTGAGGCCAGAAAACGCGGCACGTCCGACTCCGATTCGCCCGATCTGGACGATTCGGATGCGGAAGAGGCTCCGACCTCACGATTCGCTACGAAAGCTTAGGGGTAGATCAGATACTGCTGACGCTTGTCCAGGAACTTGCGCAAAGTCGAGTCCATCGACTTCCGCACGATTGACGCCGTCTCTCCCTGGGTGAGGCGGCGAATCGTATCCGCACTCCCAATGAGTTTTCGATTGACCCATAGGTCGAGGTGCTTGGGGTAAAGGCGTTGCAGGGTTTCCATCAGGCTCAAGCCAAGGAAGGTGGCATCAAACTCATCCCGATTGGTGAGTAAGAAGCGCACACCGTTCACCTTTTGACCGGCATAGTAGCTGGATTGGGGTTCGAAACTTGTCGGATAGACCCGGACTCCTGGAATCGCCATGCGATTCAAAGCCTCTGCTACAAGGTTTGCGTCCATCCAGGGCGCGCCCACCTGTTCAAAAGGAGCGGCAGTTCCCCGCCCGACCGATAGATTCTTGGAGAACTCCAACATAGCAATCCCGGGGTAGAGTGTGGCCTGCGTCAGGCTGGTCATATTGGGGGAGGGATTGACCCAGGGCAAGCCCGTCTGGTCAAACCAATCACTCCGCCGCCAGCCACTCATCGGCACCACGGTGAGCTTCGCCTTCTTGGAAAGTGTATCGTTGGCAAAGCGCGCCAACTCCCCCATCGTGAACCCGTGCCGCACAGGAATGGGCAGGCAGCCCACAAAGCTCATTTCCGCATCGTCAATCATCGGACCTTCAACGTGTTCGCCAGTCACTGGATTTGGCCGATCCAGTACGACAAATTCAATATTCAACTGCGCGGCGACTTCCATCGCATTCTTCATCGTGCAACCGTAGGTGTAGAAGCGCGCACCCATATCTTGAATATCAAAGACGAGGGTATCGATCCCTTTGAGATTCGCGGCATTCGGCTTGCGCCGCTCGTCATAGTAGAGACTATGGACGGGTAGCTTGGAGACGGGATCTCGCGAGTCCACCACTTTTTCGTCGTCCAACTTTCCGAGAATTCCATGCTCGGGACTGAACAAAGACTGCAATTGGACACCGCCACGAAGCATCAAATCGATATTTCGTTGGCCATCGCGCGACAGCCCGGTGTGATTTGTGATTAAACCCACACGTTTTCCGGCCAAGCTGCGAAATTTCTCTTCCACCAAACGGTCCAGGCCAGACAAGGTCACTTTTTCTTTTTGCATGGCGGCAGCCGAGAAATTCCGGCTGACATAAGCTGCGGCCACACTCGCCACCCGGCCGCGTAAAGGGGTGATGACGCTTCCACGCTTGGGATGCACCGCGTTGGACATCAGGATGACGTAACTTTCAGTGGAGGGGTCAATCCAGAGGCTGGTTCCGGTGAACCCGGTATGCCCGAAAGAGCCGATCGGATAGAGATCGCCACGATTGCCGGAAAAGGGCGTATCGATATCCCAGCCCAAGCCGCGCAAGGCAGGCAGATTCGCCGGAGACTGCGGCCGGGTGGCCTGGGCAATCATCAGTGGCGAGAAGAGCGGCTCGCCTTTGCGCAAATACATGCGTGCGAATTTCGACAAGTCGTCGGCCGTTGTAAACAAGCCCGCGTGCCCCGCCACACCGCCCATAAAGCGCGTGGTCTCGTCATGGACAACACCCCGAAGCGGCGTCTCCGTGGGAGCAATCCGGGAGAGCAGCGAGGCATCCGGCAGATAGCCGCTGTCATTCATCTCCAGTGGCTGGAAGATCCGTTCTTTTGCGAACACATTCAGCGGCTGCCCGCTCACGCGGCGCACGATCTCGCCAAGCAGGATGAAATTGATGTCGCTGTAGACAAACTTCACACCCGGCTCGCCAGTTGGCTTGTCGATGAGCGCCTTCTGAATGCCGAGATCATAGCCGCTCCAGGCGGGATCGAGATCGAGATCGGGCCGAAGACCGGAGTAGTGGGTCATCAGTTGCCGGACCGTGATCTCACTCTTGCCGCCTTGGAATTCAGGCAGATAGGCCGTCACCCGATCGTTGAGCCGGACCTTGCCATCTTCGATCAAACGCAGCATCGCACTGGTGGTGGCAACCACCTTGGTGAGGCTGGCGGCGTCAAAGATCGTATCGAGGGTCATCGCCTCGCGAGTGGGAACGAGTGCGCGCTGGCCATAGGCCTTGCGGTGGAGGATGCGGTCCCGGTACCCGACGATGCAGACGGCGCCTGGGATCTCACCTTTTGCTACTGCGGCTTCAATCACCGCATTCAGCTGCGGGATTTCCTGACCCGCCAGCACCCCGGCCATCGCCAACAGTAGCAGTTTCTTCATTTACTTCTTCACTTTCTCCGCAAGCTTGTCAATCTCACGCGCCATTTTGAAATCCCGTTCCGTCAGTCCGCCGACGTCGTTGGACATCAGAATAAACTCGGTCTTGTTATAGACGCAGCGAAACTCGGGATGGTGATTCATGCGCTGCGCCAGCAGGGCAACACTCGTCAAAAAACCGAAGGCTTCGACAAAGCCATCGAACTCGTAGGTTCTCAGAAGTTTCCCGCCAAAGATCAGTTTCCAGCCTGGCAAGGTCAAAATCTCAGTTAAGACTGCTTCCTCATTCAACTTTTCAGAGCTCATCTTGCTTATGATAAACGCTATGTCCGAAGTACTCGCGCCTTTGCGGCGCAACCTGGACGCCATGCCCTCGCCAGACCCGGAGCACCCCGGCCTTCTTCTCAGGGATTCGTTTGGCTATTCGGAACGCGTATTGGTGATTCCCCCACAACTCGTTCCGGCCCTCCAATTTTTTGACGGCGCTTCGTCGACGAACGACCTGCGCGAGTGGCTGGTCCGCGTCACCAACAGCTTTGATGTGGGTGATCAGTTGCAGCAACTCGTGGCCGCGCTCTCAGAAAGTGGCTTTCTGGAGAATGAGACTTACTTCGAGCTTCGTGACAATGCGCACAAGCAGTTTGCCGAGATGCCTGTGCGGCCGCCAGCCTTTGCCGGCGCGGCTTACCCGGAGTGTCCCGAGGATTGCCGCCGCTACTTCGATCAGTTTCTCGAAGATGCCCCTACGCTCGCACCAAGCCCCGGCAGGCTGGTGGGCATCGCAGCACCTCATGTGAGCTATGAAGGAGGCTGGGAATGCTATCGCGATGCGTTCACGGCGCTGCGCGAGATGGGGCCGGAGCGCACCTATATCGTGCTGGCGACCAGCCATTATGGGGAGCCCGAAAAATTTGGCATCACGCGCAAGCCCTTTCTCACTCCCTATGGCCAGACGACGCCCGCCCTCGACCTGCTGGACGAGATCCAGGCACTTGCTCCCGATGCGCTCATTGCGGAAGACTTCTGCCACGTCATGGAGCACTCGGCGGAATTCCATGTGCTTTGGCTCCAGCATCTGTTCGGCCCTGAGGTGAAGGTGCTGCCCATTCTCGTCGGGTCCTGCTTTGCCGATTCGCCCGATGCCAACCCGCATCTAGCCGCCATGCTGCACGCCCTGCGGACGATCGCCGAAAAGCACGGTGATCAGTTGGGCTGGGTCTTGTCGATCGATATGGCGCACATGGGCCCGCGCTACGGTGACGAGCGGAGCTACGACGAGGGAGACGCCGGCATCGAGCGCAACGACCAACGCCGTATCGAAACACTCACCCAAGGCGACATCGATGCCTTCTGGACCGATGTCCGCAAGGACGATGACCCCTGGAAGTGGTGCGGCAGCGCTCCGCTCTATACTTTCTATCGCGCCCTTCCCGGTGTGCGGGCGGAACTGCTCCGCTACAGCCATTGGGATATCGATGAAGCAAGTGTCGTCTCCTTTGCGGGGATGCGCTTTCACCAGGGTTAAGATTCGAAGTCTCGAAAAAGATAGATAGAATCAACATTTGGAAAGCCTGAAGATCGAAGTCTTGGCGCATACCAGCCGGTGGCTGACGCTTCTTGTGCCGGCCCAGCTCAGTTGCGGGGATGAAGCATTGAAAGCAATGCTCGCCAGCAAGGTGCTTCACGGCATTGAAGCAGAACAAGGGTTGAAAGATAACTTCCTTTCTGCGGTCCGGGAGTTGCTGTTCAACGGCATCGAGCATGGCGGCAAGTTGGATCCGGAGGTGCGAATCCGGATCGACCTGCTGCATTCCAATCGAGCGATCAGTTGTTTTGTGAGGGATCCTGGGGCGGGTTTCGATATGCGTGAGATGCGTCACGCCGCCATCAATAACCCGCCTGAAGACGCTGTGCTCCATGCACAGGTTCGTGAAGACAACGGACTCAGACCCGGGGGCTACGGGATTCTATTGGCATCGAGCTTTGTCGATGAGTTGATCTACAACGAGCATGGCAACGAGGCACTGATCGTCAAATACCTTCATTCCAACAAGTAGACTTTTCGTATCTTGGCCAGTCCGATGCTCGACATACTGCAGGATACGGTCGGCACAACCTGCCAGGAAACTCCAAACTTCCGCGGCTTGCCGTTCACGACCCGAGAGAGGCCGTCCTGGAAGGTGGGGTTGAGCGTGGGCTCCGCTGGCAGGCCTGGGGTCAATTTCCGTCACCCTCGCATTGGGGAAGAGAGAGACATAGAAATCGACAGCCGACTCAGCGGTGTGATTGCACCAGAGGCAAGTCGTAACCTTTGATTCCGAAGTTCTAACGTTTTTTGACGTTAATTGCCAGCCGTTTGATCTTCTGGTTGAGCGTCGACAAAGGAATGCGCAGCGTTTCCGCCGCTTCCGTCTGGCTCCAGTTGGTGCGGTCGAGGTGGTCCATGATGACCTTGCGTTCAAAGTCCGCAACGATCTCATAGAGGCTCGCGTCGGCAGGCAGAGCTTCGCTCTCGTCTTTGCGGATGCGCACGCCGCCAGCCTGCAAGAGGTGCTCCGGCAGAAGACTGGCGTTGACTTCCGCTTCGCTCGATAGAACGATCGCGCGCTCGACCACGTTCTCCAGTTCGCGGACATTGCCGGGCCAGTTGTGGTCCATCAGGATTTGCATCGCTTCGGAATCAAAACGGAGCAGGCTGCGCCCGGCGGGACCGAGGAGCTTTCCATTCTCAGTGGAGTAGAGATTCGCGAAGTGTTCGATCAGCAGAGGGATATCTTCTTTGCGATCGCGTAAGGCAGGCATGGGTAGATGGACCACGTTCAGGCGGTAGTAGAGGTCGTCACGAAACTTGCCCTCCTCAACAGCCTTGCGCAGATCGCCCGAGGTGGCCGCCAGCACCCGGATATCGAGGGCAATCGTCTCGCCCGATGGGGGCGTGAACTCGCGCTCCTGGATGGCATGGAGCAGCCCAGCCTGCATGTCGGCAGTGAGAGCCGTCACTTCATCGATGAAGAGTGTGCCGCCATTCGCCAATTCCAGATAGGGCTTCTTCGCACCGGCCAAACCAATGCCGAAGAGTGCCGAATCGAGAACGTCCGAAGGAAGCGAGCTGGTGTTGACCGTGACAAAGGCCCGGTCGGCGCGCGTCGAATTCGCGTGGATCGACTTGGCGACCAGTTCGCGTCCCGTGCCGGCCTCCCCACTGATGAGGATGTTCGCGCGACTGGGAGCCACTTGCGTCACCATGTCGAGCAGCTTCAACATGCGCTCGCTTTTGCCGATGATGTTCGAGAAACTGTAGCGCTGCTTCAGCGCCCGCTTGAGCTCCACATTCTCGCGGGCCAGGTGGCTGGCGGCGATCATGCGATCGATCTCGATGACCAGCTTCTCGTTGTCCCAGGGCTTGGAGAAGTAGTCGTTCGCGCCGGCCTTGAGCGCCTCCACCGCCACCTCGATGCTGCCATAGGCGGTGAGCAGGAAGACGGGCGTGGCCCCGTCCTTCTTCCGGATCTCAGCCAGAGTTTCAATGCCAGTGAGATCCGGCATCATCAAGTCGAGCAGGATCAGGTCGTAGCTGCCTTTGGACAGCTTATCGAGCCCTTCCATCGCGCGAGTCGCAAGATCAACACGAAAGCCTTCTCCGGTGAGCAGGAACTCCAGACTCTCCCGGATATCGGCTTCATCGTCAATCACCAGAATGTGACCCTTGGAGGGTGCTGTCAGTGGGGGATTAGACATGGACAGTTTTTTTCACGAGAGGGAAGTCCAGCCGGAAACGCGTGCCCTGATTGGGAGCACTGGTGACTTCAATCGATCCACCGTGTTCTTGTACGATACCGTAGCTGATGGACAAACCGAGGCCGGTTCCTTTTTTTGCGCCTTTTGTGGTGAAGAAGGGGTCAAAAATGCGGTCCACATGGTCGGCGGAAATGCCGGCGCCGGTGTCGGCAATCTCAATGTGAGCGACATCGCCATCGGAGTACGAACGGATTGTCAGCACGCCTCCGCCCTCCATCGCATCGCGGGCATTGAGGAAGAGATTCAGGAACACCTGCTGCATCTTTCCTTGATTCCCTTTGATCTGCCCCAGACTCTCGTCAAGTTGGAAGGCGACCGTCACACGGGCTTTCTCGAGCTGGTGCTCGATCAGGCTCGCCGTATCGCGCACGACACGATTCAGGCTAACCTCAGACCAATCGAGGGTCGAGGTACGGGAGAAGTTCAACAGCGAGTTGACGATCTCCGAGGCCCGGAAGGTCTGCTTGGCAATCTTGTCAAGCAGGATCGTTTTCTCATCGCCATTCATGCGCTTGGAGAGCATCTGCGCATAGGTCGAGATCACGGCGAGCGGCGTGTTGACCTCGTGGGCCACACCCGCAGCAAGCAGACCGATCGAACTCAGCTTGTCCGCCTGGACCAGGCGGCTTTCAAGGTCGGCCCGGTCGGTGATGTCATCAAAGATGATGAGACGGCCGATCTGGGTCTGGTCTTTCGAGAAGAGTGGCGCAATCGCGATATTGAGCAGCACCTCGCGCTGTTTGCCCTTGCGGGCAAGACGCGCCTTGTAGACATGTTGGATGCCAGGACTATTGGAGCGCTCGGCCAAAGTAGCCACCAGTTCGATGGGCAGCACTTGCTCGAGACGCTTGCCGATGGCCGCCTCGCGGGTGACGCCAGTGAGGCGCTCCAATTGCGAATTCCAGGAACCGACCGAGCCATCCAGGTCTGCCGCGAGGATGCCGACATTGATCGATTCGACAATGTTTTCGCTGAATTCCTTGAGCCGCTCATTCTCTTCAACCTTGCGCTGGAGGCTGCGGTAAAGACGGGCGTTGTCAACCGTGATGCCAACGCTATTGCTCAAGGTGACCAGCAGTTCGAGATCATCCGAGGTGAGGAAGTCGCCCTTGCTCGTGCGGCTCACGCCGAGGAAGGCGATGGTCTGCCCGCGGACCGTGCAGGGGATGTAATAGGTGAGATCGAGTTCAGAAATGGTTTGGCGCGTCGAGTGCGAATACTCGCCAAACACATAGTCCGGATTGAACTTGGTGCGCTCAAAGAACAGATACGGCTTGCCAATCGCCTCCCGCAGAAAACCCAGATTCGGGTACGAAGGCACAACCGAAGGCCGGGAGCCGTGGACCAGACTGAGTTCAAAGTCGAGAGGATTGTCTTCGTTGCTGAGGAAGAAGGCGACGTGCTGGACGTTCAGAGTATTGAGCAGACGCGAGGCAACGCCGTGGAGCGATTCTTCGAGGTCATTCTCACTCGACAGTTCGCGGGCAAAGTCGAGCAGGGTGCGGCGGTAGTCGTAGGATTCCCGATAGAAGACATAACGATCGAGGTTCTCCTGCAGCCAGTTCCGAATCGGCTGGAAGATGAAGGTGGCAACCAGGATCAGCACAACAACGGCGGCGGGCGGCAGTTCTTCCACCCGGCCAAAGCTGAACAGCAGGCCATAGATCACCGCCAGAACGGCTAGCGAGGCGAGGGTATAGACATAACCCTGCTGGAAGATCACGTCGACGTCCATCAGCCGGTAGCGCAGGATCGCGTAGGCCCAGGCCAGCGGAATGAGCGGGAGGCTGAGGACCGCCGCCTTCATCAGGCCGCTGGGCAGCACACCGAAAGAATACGGAATGACGTAGAACAGCGTGAAGGGCAGGATGCCGATGATGGCCCCATTACGCAGCCACTTCATCTGCTGGCGCAGGATCGAGTCTTCCACCCGACGCTGCTTGTAGCCGAGGATTGCGGCCCCCAGCAGATAACCGCCGCTTAAGAAGGGGAGCCAGAGACGGTCCAGATACCAGCGCACTTCGACCAGCGACACCTGGTAGCGCAAAACCCCCATCGCCGTGAGCACATAAAGCGCAATGAGCAAGAGCGACGGCACATAGATCAGGAACTGGCGGAAGACGCCCCGCAGACGGCGGGGGACTTCCGGGAAGGTGGCGCAAAAGTGGACAAAGAGAGCCGGCGCCAGAAAACCGGCCACCACATTGGACCAGTAGATCACCTTGTCAAAAGGATTTAGCTTGCCGGTGTAGTGGAAGCAGGAATAGACAAAGGAGCAGAGGCAGAGCAGGAAGAAGTGGCGGGCTTTGGGTGCACTCTCGCGGCGGAAGTAGACAAAGAGTCCGATGCCGAGATAGGCAAGGCCAACCGCAGTGAGGTAATAAATGGTCCGCTCCGGACCCAACTCCTCAATCCGGACAGGCTTCTTGACCTCCACGTTGTCCTGGTAGAGGTAGTAGTCGACAGTGAGCCACGGTTTCCCGAAAAGGATGGCCGGGATGTCGCTACTGGAGCGAATTTTCACCGTACCGATGCGATCGAGAACTTCCCAACGGTGGATGCCCGCGCGCTCGCCGGAAGAGCCTTTTTTGACATCAAGCGCAACGACATACGGACGGCCATCCGGGGAGGTGCGATCCACCCACGTGATGCCGTCCGTACAGAGAAGGTACTTAAATTGCTGGCGGAAATTGATTCCGGCCGCAACAAGGGCAGCTACCGTCAGGACGACGAATAACGCGCCGACAAACTGGCCCTTAAGCTCCTTCATCACAACCCTTCTGCAACACAATTCAGGGCAATTGCCCTGATTCAACTCTTATCGCCATAATATCCAATTTTTCAACTGTTTGCGCTCAGGGGATGAGCCGATTCGGAAGTGGATTCCGCGTGATTGCTAACTCCAGACCTGGAATTCCGGGGCGACACGGCGGCGGGTGAATTGCTGTTGATAGGCTTCTTCGTTCAGATCGACGCCGAGACCGGGGCCGGTGGGCTTCGCCGCCATTCCGTTCTTCACCACCGGCGGATTGGTCGCCATGGCAAGCACTCCGCCATTGGGACCCCCCATGGCTGCCTCGCTGGTGAGGAAGTCCATGATCGAGAGGCCCACATGGATGCAGGACATCGTCAGGTGGATGCCGCCGACGTTGTGCGTGGCGATTGGGATGCGGAAGACCGACGCCATGGCTGCGATCTTCATAAAGGCCGTGATCCCGCCGCAGAAGGCAATGTCGGGATAAATATAGTCCACCGCCTGCTCCTTCAAGAACGGGTAGAACCCTTGTGGCATTTCACATTTTTCGCCGGTCAGCAGCGGGACCTTGATGTCGCGCTTGAGGGCGACCCAGGAGTCGGAGAACTGGGGCGGCAGCGGGTCTTCAAACCATTTCGGCTGGATCTCTTCCACTGCTCTGGCCATCGCCTTGGCGGTCGCCAGATCGTATTCGTTGTGGCAGTGGACCATGATGTCGTAGTCGAGGCCCAGTTCTTTGCGGACATTGCCAAAGGAGGTATGCAGCTTGTTGATGTCGCGGGCCGACAGGGCGGTGGTGTATTTGCCCATTGGAATGCCGAAGACGGTATGGGTATTGATCTTGCAGGCCCGGAAGCCCAGCGGACTGGCGCGGAATTGGTCAGCCCAGTCCTTGATCGATTTCGGGTCGAGCATATCCCGCGGCTCGGTATTGATAAAGAAGGGGACCTCTTCGCGGAAGGAGCCGCCCAGCAATTTGTAGACCGGAACATTAAGCAGCTTTCCGGCCAGATCCCAGAGCGCCATGTCGATGCCACTCATGGCGGGAATCCGCGACATATAGGTGTGCATGAGCGTCGTCATGCGATGGAAGTGGTAGCCGATGGCGAGCGGGTCCTGGTCAAGGAGCAACGGTTTGTATTGCTCCATCCAGCCCTTCATCATGGCGGGAGTCACACCGGATTCGCCCATCCCCGAGATGCCCGCATCGGTATCGATCCGGATCTGGGTGTGCGTACCCGAGGCTCGCATCTTCACATCGGTGATTTTGACTTTGCCGATATCAGCGCAGCTAGTTTTTCAAGCGGGGCAAGGATGCCCGCCAAGGGCATGGCGAGAGCAGAACTCAGGAAGGTGCGGCGTTGCATGACAGGTCAAGTTCTATCATCATTCGCGGAGTTGTTCGAGATAATTCTCGAGCGCAATGCGAACGAGTTGGCTTCGCGTGCGGACCCCGGTCTTGGCAAACAACGATTGGATCGAAGCTTTGACCGCACTTTCCGAAACCCGGAGTTGGAGCGCAATTTCTTTGTTCGCCAGCCCCTCGAGCAGAAAGCGGAGGATCTCCCGGTCCCGAGCCGTGAGACTGGGAGCAGGCTGCTCCATTTCGTTGGTTGCCGAGGCGATCAAACCGCGCAGATAGTCCTGCTCGATGAGCGTTCTGCCCTGGGCTACTTCCCGGATGCAGCGTTGCAGATCGGCTGGTGCATGGAGCTTATGGAAGATGCCAGAGACACCATTGCGGATCAAGGTCAGCGCATCGCGATCCGGCAGGCCAGCGGTGACCAGCAGGATCCGGCCCTGAAATTTCTCGCGCGCCAGCGTATCCACTACCTGCACGGCAGTCTTTTCCCCGAGGTCGTAATCGAGAATCAAGACATCCGGCTGGAGGACGGGAATGGAAAGCATCGCCTCTGCAATGTTCCCGGAGGCGCCCACGATTTCAAAGTCGTTATCGGTCGCCAGCAGGCTCAGCAGACCTTCGCGAAAGAGCGCGTGGTCGTCGAGCACATAGAGACGAATGCGCGCAGAGCTAGAGATGGGGCTTCCGCTTTCCGTGGAGGGTGACGTCAAACTGGCATCCTTTCTTCGTGGGGATGTGAATTAGGTCGCCGCCAAAGCTGCGGGCGAGCATGCGAGAAATGTAGAGGCCGAGCCCGGTGCCGTCGGAATTGGGACGGAAGGGCTGGAAGAGTTCATCCGGGTGCATCAACCCAGGACCAGAATCGTTGAAACTGAGCCGAACGCCCTGCCCCTCTTGCGTGGCCTGCACGCAGAGTTCGCGCACCTCGGAATCGGAGACAGCTCGCAGAGAGTTCTGTGTCAGGTTGAGAAAGATCTGGAGCAGGCCATGTGCGTCGGCGTGGACCTCAGGCAGATTGTCCGCAATCCTCCAGTCGATGACGCTGTCATTGTCGCGCCAGTCCGGCTCGATGATGATCCGCAATTGCTGGAGAACAGCCGGAATCGAAACCGCAGCGGCGTGAGCATCAGCCTCTTTGCGCAGCTCGAAGCTAGCCATGTGCGAGAGGCCTTCAATCAAGTGAGAGAGCGCATTGAAATCTGCATTCTGCTTGAGATCCTCGCGGCTGGAAAGCACGGAACAAAGGACAGAGGCCGCCGAACAGAGGTTCCGGATCTCGTGAGAAACCGCGCCAGCCAGCAAGCGGTTGTAATCGAGAAGGTGCTTGAAGTTCTCCCGCTCCCGGTCGCGAATCTCCTCAGAAACGTCGACGATAATTGCCGCCAGATGGCGGTCGCGGCCTTCTCCATAAGTTGAGAACCAAGTGGCAATTGGAAAGGCCGAAGAGTCTGCTTTGCGTCCCCAGGTCCAGGCCGAGGCGCGCATCTGCCGCGGTCCGCTCGGCACCTGCAACGCATTCCCGAGCGTCGCAACGTACTCAGAAACCTGCCGGCCCACCAGTGGGTGCTTTGCTTCGTCGAGGAACATTTCGGACGCCGAACGATTTGCGGCAACGATGGTGCCGGAGTGGTCAATGGTGAGGATCGCGGCTGGACTCGATTCCACC
The DNA here is from genome assembly GCF_000702445.1 of Bryobacter aggregatus MPL3. Lineage (NCBI taxonomy): Bacteria > Pseudomonadati > Acidobacteriota > Terriglobia > Bryobacterales > Bryobacteraceae > Bryobacter > Bryobacter aggregatus. Next base: position 3,098,670 of record NZ_JNIF01000003.1, on the reverse strand, counting down.
AGAATGCGGAGTTGATGCTCGGCTTTCCGGCGCAACTCCTGTTCGAGTCCCAGGCTCGCATAGTAGGCCAGTACCGTACGCCGGTTGCGGCTCATTTCCACCACCAGCAGGCCCAGTCCGGAAAAAGCCAGCGTCGCCATCGCAAAGCGTAGCAGATGCTCCAGTTGCGCCTCTTGTGGCGTGAAGAGGCCACGGATGTACGCGCAGGTGACAGCAAGGACAATGATCTCGAATCGCCCCAGTACGGTAGCAGCAGCCATGATCGGGAAGACATAGAGAATCCCCAGCGAGTAATCGATGTGGAGATACCATTCCAAGCCCGCCAGGAGCCCAATCAGCGCAACTGTGAGAGGAAGCACATAGTGCCTCCGGAAGGAGGTCTCTGGCAGGGGCAGCCCAAGGATGGTGAGGCGAGTGGGCATGGGTTTTGTTAATTTATCTTAACCGATCAAAAGATAGTTTTGCCGGATCGAAGGATGACGGATCGATATCTAGAATGTCGGAGCAGGAGCCGGTAAGGTCGAGATGTGGGTAAAAAACTTTAATGATTGTACGCGACCATTTGCCCCTGCGACGGATGTGGCCAACAGTGGCCAACCGGCTGGTGCTTCTATTTTTGTTCGATTTGACCATCGCCATGCTATACACCTTAGCGGACTGGAAGGCATTGGCTTTGCCGGGCTTGCCACTGAGCACGATGGGAAGCGCGATCGGAATCTTTCTGGCCTTCCGCACAAACTCTGCTTATGAGCGGTGGTGGGAAGCACGAACGCTTTGGGGCGGGCTGGTCAATGCCTCGCGCACTCTTGCCCGGCAGGTGCTGACTCTGGTGGATGGTGGAGAGACGCCCAATGCCTGGCAGAAGACGATGTGCAACCTGCAGATCGCCTTTATCGCCGCCACGCGTTGCCGGCTGCGCAAACAGAATCCATTTCCGGAATTGCAGAAGCTGTTGGGCGAGACGGAAATCGAGATGTTGCGGACGCATAACAATGTTCCATCCGCGATCTTACTGCAGATGGGCAAGCAACTCCAGAAGGCGAAGATCGGCGAGTTCCGGTGGATGCAACTGGATCGCAGTCTGACCGAACTGACGACGCTGCTGGGAAGTTGCGAGCGTATCAAAACGACGCCACTGCCACGGCAGTACGACTTCTTCCCGAGGGTACTGGTGAACGTCTATTGCGTACTTCTGCCCCTCGGACTGGTGGAAGGGATGGGCCTGATGACACCGCTGGCCTCGACTCTGGTGAGCTTTATTTTCATCGCACTCGATACAGTGGGCCGCGAAATCGAAGCTCCTTTTGAAAACACGGTTCACGATACGCCGCTCACCAGCCTGTCCCGGACGATTGAGGTGAATGTGCGGCAGCTGTTTGGCGAAAGCGAAATCCCGGCGGAAGTCCAGCCGGTGGACGGATTCCTGTACTGAGGTGAAAGACATGAAGACACAGAAAAAACTCTTGTTTGTTACGAATTTTTCGGAAGCATGCTTTCATGCAATTCCCGGGCCGGCGGAGTGGGTGGATCGGGAACAGGGCGAACTGACCCTGTTACACGTCCACGCGCCGGGCAAGAGGCAGGGTGAGATTGCGGGCGCCCGGCTGAAGTCCTTCTTCAGCGAGGCCGACCACTATGCGCAATGCAGCCGGGTTCTGCTGGCTGGAGATCCGGTGACGGAGATCGTGGACTACTGCCGCCGGGAAAATCCGGAGCTGGTGTTTTGCCCGGCCAGCCAACCGCTGGGCTTTCCGAGACTCTTTCACCGGTCGATGCGGGCAGAACTGGTGCGCGCCGGAGTGCGCATCTGGACCCGTGGCCGTGCCGAGCAACTGTCGCCGATAGCCAGTAAGCCAAAGAATGTCTCCTATGTGATGACGGGGCACCCCACCTGGATTGAGGAAGCAAGCTGGGCGGCGGAACTGGCGCGAAGCGCTGGCGCCACCCTGCACATCATCTACCAGACCCCGTGGCCGGAAGTGCATGAAGGCATGGTGGCCGCAGACATTCGCCTTGAGAAGCCGAACGTTTCGCTCCAGGAACTGCAGCGGCTGGAGGATCAGTTTGGCCTGCGCACCTCGCTGCATGTGACGGCAGGAACGCGGTCTCGCGATCTCGGCCGTCTGCTCGCCGACTGCCAGACGGATCTTGCCGTCGTAGGAGAAAAGCACGCGGTTCGCCATACTCTGTTCAGCTCTTCGATCAATGCGGAACTCGAACGCTTGCACTGCGAAGTGGTGTGCCTGCCGGTGAAGCCACTGACGACAGCAACCGAATCGACAGAACTCGTTTTATCGCAGCCGTTGCTGGGCCGCTAATTCTTTGCGGAAGGCCTGCTCGCGCTCAGCAACATAAGCCTGGTAGCCAGAAGGATCCACAAACGGATTCGCCCCTCCGGACTTCAGCTTCGGGTACTTCGCCGCAAGCCCGTAATAGGCGCCATGGGCGCCGAGGAAGAGATCGCAGGGGAGAGACTTGAGCACCTTGAAGGTCTTTTCAAAATCCGCCGCCATTCCCGGATAAGCCGGGTTATCGAGCAGCTTGTAGCCAGTGTTCACGTTCGGGCTTCCGATGATGACGGCGTTGTAGGACTTGCCGCCGTCTTTCACGGTCAGGGTCCAGGTGGTGCAGCCCTTGGTGTGGCCTGGGGTGAGGTGGGCCGTCAGGGTGTTGCCCCCGAGTCTGACCGTGTCGCCGTCGTGGAGGATGCGATCGACCGTAGTGGGGCGAACCAGCGATTGCGGATCCCGGCCATATTGGAAATTCGATTTGCCGCCGTCGAGGATTTCCGGAACGTCAGCGTCCATCACCATATATTTCGCCTTGGTCAGCTCTTTGATCTTTGCGCTGCCCGCATTGTGGTCCCAATGCGCGTGGCTGATCAGAAGGATCTTCACATCTTCAAAGCGGAAGCCTAGTTTCTCCACTGAGGCTTTGAGCTGCGGGACCTCGCTCTCGAGATTGCTATTGATCAGAATGTGCCCCTGCGGTGAAGTCACCAAGAAGCTGGCCAGACCTTCGCTGCCGACATAGTAAAGATTGTCTGCAACCCTGTGAGGAGGAAAGGGGTTGGTCCAATCGCTGGTCTGGGCAAAGAGAGTGAGAGTCAGAAGAAACTTCAGCATGGGGTTCACCTGTTTTGGAAGTAGAGAGCGATCTGTTCGTCGAGGCTCGGAAAAGCTTTGATGGGGAGTGCCGCCAGACGTGTGTTCTCGAGAGCCGAGTATTTCGGGCGGCGCGCCGGGGTGCGGTATTCGCGTTCGGTGGTGGGCTTCAACTCCGGCGAAACGCCAGCCTTGGCGAAGATTTTCGCGGCGTAGTCATACCAGGAGATCGCTTCCCCGCCCCCGGTATGGAAGACTCCGGTCTGCTTGCTCTCGACCAGATCGGCAGTGACCCGCGCAAGTTCCGGAGCATAGGTAGGCGAGGCGACATGATCCTGCACGACACGGAGAGGCTGGCCTTTTGCGGCAAGACGGAGCATCGATTCAATGAAGTTCCCACCCGCCGTGCGCACCCCGGCAGGGCCGAAGACACCGCTGGTGCGTAAGACAAGGGCGGAGTCGCAATAGGCCTGGGCGTAGAGTTCTCCAGCCAGTTTTGAGACGCCATAGGCGCTCAAGGGGCGAACAAGATCATCTTCCCGGTAGGGGCGTCCGGCCATGCCGTCAAAGACATAGTCGGTAGAAAAATGCACCAGCCGGGCGTCCGATTGCCGGCAGGCAACGGCCAGGTTCCGGACAGCCAGGCCGTTCACCGCATAGGCAACCTGCGGTTCGGTCTCGGCGACGTCGACTTTATTATAGGCAGCGGCATTCAACACCAGGTCGGCTTCCATGGCGGCGACCGTCGATTCGACTTGAGCGGCATCGCAAATATCGACACTGCGACGGCTGAAGCCCCTCACCTGATGGCCACGTTCGTTGAAAACACGGACCAATTCCACTCCGAGCTGACCCTCGGAACCAAATACTGCTACTTTCACAGATGCTCTCTCGCTTTCGCCAAAATGGCCGATTAGGGGAATTAGCAGGATATCAAGCGGCGGACTGTCACAAGACTGTAACAAAATATTCCCAACGTGCGTATACTGTAACGAAGGCTTTGGATCTTGTTGTCCGGCCTTTCTCCTGAAAGACATTGTTTGTCTACCGCTAAATTCTCGAAACACCCTGAGGAGCGAAGCAATGGAGCAGGACAAAATTCAACTGGCGCGGCCGGAAGACGAAATGCAGAAACTTGGAATGCAGAGAGGCGTGATTCAGAATAGCTTGTACCGGACGCGGCGTGCGAACCGGATCGGGTGGATTCTCTTTGCCACGCTGATTTTATCGTTGGTAGGTAGTGTGCTCGCTGGAGTGCGGAGTCTGAACTAGAACATTCCGAACCAATCGAAAGTATCAAAGAGGTAGACTTCGAAGTCTACCTCTTTACTCTTTTGAAGGCGCAGCCTCGTCCTTGAGTTCAACACTGATGGTGAGCAAAGGCTTGAGGTGTGTCTGCTCAACCGGCTGTGCCTGTTGGTCGAGGCACTCGATATAGACACCCACCGGAATCGCTTCCGGAGTGGCAAAGCCAACCAAGGCGCTGTCGCGCTCCTGCAATGCGAAGGGCACGGATTTGCCGTTTTCGTGGAAGATGTGCAGCGTGCGTTTTTTCGCGAGCAGGAAGTTCACACTCCTCTTATCGGAACAGCTGCCCGCAATTCGATGAATTCATTCGTAGCGCAGCGCAACCATCGGATCCACACGCATTGCCCGACGGGCGGGAGGATAGGCGGCGAGCAATGCGATCAGGAAAAACAGCAAAGAGACAGCGCCAAAGTTGAGAGGATCAAGCGAGATGAGCCCGAGCAGCAGGCGATGCGCGAGGCTGGCAACAGCGCTGGCCAGGACAATGCCGCCGAGCAATCCGACCAGAACCGGCCGGCTGCTTTCCTGCAGAATCAGACGCAGTACGTCACGCTGCTGTGCCCCCACCGCCATGCGAATGCCGACTTCGCGCGTCCGCAGGACGACGATGTAGCTGACCGTCGCATAGATCCCCATCACCGCGAGCAGCAGTCCAAAGAAACCGAAGAGGGAGGCGACGGCAGCAGCGAGGCTCGCAATCAGAAAGAGCGGCTCATGGCGGCGCATCTCCTCAAAGGTCGAGAAGCTGAGCACCAGATCGGGCTGGAAAGAAGCGCTCATCCGGTCGATGGCTTGGAGCAGCGCGGCCGGGTCAGCATGCGTACGGACCAGGATTGAGTGAGGATGGAACTGGTCTACGGGGAGGGGGAAGTAAATCTCTTTCGCGCTGTTGCCGTCCAGATCCGGCTCCCGTTTGTCGCGAGCCACCCCGACCACCTCGTAGGAGGGCGCACTGAGGAAGTTCTGACTGCGATCTCCCGGCGCGGCGAGACGCAGTTGGCGGCCCAGCGGATTCTGCCCCGGCCAGAGCTGTTTTGCAACTGCCTCACTAAGGATTACCTCGCCGGTCGATTGGAAGCTGCGGCCGAGCACAAGCGGGAGGCCGATGCATTCAAAGTAGTTCGGCTGCACCTCGGTGGTCTCAACGGTTGATGGCGCTGTTTTCGTTGATTCCACCGGCAATGCCGCACGGTGGCGGACAACTTCTGGAGTCTCGGCACTGGTAACTACAGTGACTCCCGGCAAGGCGGCCAGACGCGTGCGCAGGCTGTCCATCAGACTCCGTTTGCGGGCCTCGCTCGGCCTCGCATTCTCGGGAAACTGGATTTCGATATCGATGAGTTGGTGGCTCGCGTAGCGATCGGAACTCTCGAGCGAGTGGAGCGAGCGCCGGATCAACAGCGTGCCGGCGAGGAGGAGCACCAGCGACAAGGCGACCTGAACGGCAACGAGGATGTCCTGGAGGCGGCGGCTTCCGATCGACGCGGTGGTCGAGCGCATGGCAGAGGAAAGCGCGACACCGGAACTCTCGAGCGCCGGGGCCAGCCCCGATAGCATTCCGGCCAGCAGCGAGATGCCAACAACATAGGCAAAGATGGCGAGATTCGGCGTGACATCGAAAATCAGCCCCCCAAACTCGACCGGCAGTGCCGTGGCGGAAAAGTTCGCCAGCCAGCGCAGCAAGGCCCAGGTGAGACACAGCGCACAGAGCCCGGCGAGCAGCCCGAGGCTTGTGTTTTCTGTCATGAGTTGGCGGATGACGCGGAGACGGCTCGCGCCGAGCGAGAGCCGGGTGCGCAATTCACTTTGCCGGGACCGCGCCCGCGCCAGTTGCAAACTGCCGACATTCGCACAGGCAACAGCCAGCACCATTCCGGCAGAAATCATGAGAAGCAGGATCACGAGTTGCAAGCCGCCGTAATAGGACAAAGGAAGCGGGAAGGGCGAGCCAGGCCAGACCAGCGCCGTTGCCGGGGACGCCGCAGCGGGCTCAAGATCGTGGGTGATGCGGGTGAGCTCTGCTTGGGTCTGGCTCCGTTGCGCACCGGGAGCCAGACGGCCAAAGAGCCGGTATGGGTGATTGTCGCGATTGCGCAACCACTGCGGGTCTGCCTGCAGCAAGGGATCGAGCCCGAGCGGCACCCAGAAAGCAGGCGCGTTGATTCCGGTACCGACAAAGTTGTGCGGCGTGATGCCGATGATGCTGACAGCGATCCCGTTCAGATGGATGGTCTTGCCGAGGATCGCCGGGTCCCCTGCAAAGCGCCGCTGCCAGTAGTTTTCGCTGATCAGCACGGTGGGAGCACCGCCCGGCTCAAAGCTTCGTCCCGCGAGCAGAGTAATGTCCAAGACCCGAAAGTAATTTTCAGAAACGACAGCGACACTTGCGTACTCGACATTGCTGGCTCCTGCCGGGAAGATACCAAGTTTGCCGATGCCCGAATCCTGAACGGCACTGCGTTGGCTGATCCTGCTGCCGGCATGGGACAGCGTGAAGTGGGCTGGCCGGAAGGCAACCAGACCGCGCAAGGAAGTATTTTGATCGCGATAGGCTTCGTAATCGGAATGGCTGAAGCGGAACTCGGTGGCGCCAGAGTCGCGCTGCAACGCAAAACTCACCATGCTGGCCGGATCGCGGGCGTCGAGAGGACGGGCCACCATTGCCTGGTACACGGTGAAAACGGCAGTGTTCACGCTGATGCCCACAGCGAGAGCAAACACGGTCACGATGGTAGCGCCCGGATGGCGAGCCATGAGACGAAGTCCTTGGCGGAAATCGTGCGCAATGCTATCAAGCAGAATCATGGAATCGTATCCTCATCCTGCCTGACGATGGGGAATCCGACTTATTTCAGCGGCGTGGCAACTAACGGGTGAAAAGAACCCAGAGGCCAATGCCGACCAGACCCGGCAGAAGCAGTTCCGCCCAGTTGCGCAGTCCCCAGGTGCGGACGGTGGGAACAAGCTCAGGCGCCGCTTCGCTGTGGCCCTCGCCGCTTTCGCTCGTCTCCTCCGCAATGCCAAGACTGCGCTTGAGGTAGCCGGGCCGCAAGCGGCTCTTCAGCGGACTCGGCTCGCCATTGAGGATCTTGCGGATCTCTTCACGGCCGCCACGATCGGCAATCAGAATCGTTGCGCTGTTCATGCCGCGCGTCGACAGAACCAGTTGCTTGCGGAGCTTGGCGGGAATCTCGTCGGGAGAACGGTAAACCTGGGTTGAATCGCCCATGGAGATGTAGACGGTTGTGCGCTTGATGGTCGTCTTCATGAGAGAAACACCTAGTCGCCCACTCCCACCAGGCCTAAGGGACGCATGTTGTCGCCCGCCTGATCGAGAATTACCTGAATGAAGCCAAGAGCGGCGCGGCTGAGTGACTTGTCTTTGCGGTAGATCAGGGCCAGACGCCGGATCATCGGCTCGGGGCCGAGTGCAATGGTGGCGAGCTTGCCGGCCGCCACTTCCTCACGGCAATGGGAGCCCGCCAAAAAGCTCACGCCCAAGCCAGCCATGACAAAGCGCTTGATCATCTCGGTTGAATCGAGTTCCATCGAAACCTGTAATTGCTCTTCGACCGGTTCGAGCCAGGAGTTTAACTTTGCACGGGTGGTGCCGGTCTTGGGAAGGAGGAGTTGGTAAGGAACAAGGTCGGCGGCTACGATTTGCCGTTTGGCGGCGAGAGGATGGTCGCGGGGAACCAGGACACGGATTTCATCGGAGTGGATTTTGACCACCTGGCATTTCTTCGCATCGACTGGAAGCTGCGTGATCCCGAAGTCTGCCATGTTGTCCTGCACGGCCTGGAGCACACGGGAACCATAGCTGCGGTCGACATGGAGTTGGACGTTGGGGAATTGTTTTTTGTACTCGCTGAAAACTTCGGGCAGGACGTAGATGCAGGTGGCTTCGTTGGCGGCAATGATGAGTTCGCCGCGGGGAACGCGCTCCAGTTCCTGGATGGTCTCCTGCGCGCGGCGCCGGAGATCGAGAATCTGTTCTGCATACTCTGCAAAGATCTTGCCGGCGGGAGTGAGCGCAATGCGGGTGCCAAGGCGCTCAAACAGATTCGAATTCAGCTCTTGTTCCAGTTGCCGCACCTGCGCGCTGATCGCGGGTTGGGTGCGAAAGCAGGTTTGAGCCGCCTTCGAGAAGCTCTTGAGGCGAACGATCTCTAGAAACGTATGTAGTTGGTCGAGATCCATTGGTTCTGGACGGTACGGCAAGGCCTCACATTCCCTACGCAGGTTGCGAGCTTTGCACTTGCGAGTATAGCATTTGAGGTATGCCGAGCCGCGATTTCGCGCTGGAGCAGAAGGGGGCCGGAGCGCATTGCAAGGCAGGATCAGGACTGGAGTTTTCTTTCTATTCGCATTGGCAACTTGGGCTGGAGACAAGAACAATGTGACGCTGGTGGTGAACCAGAATTCGGCTCTTTCGCGGCGATTGGGAGACTTCTATGCGAGTTGGCACGGGCTGCAGCCAAAGCAGATTTGCAGGGTCACGGCAAGCGAAGAGGAGATTGTCAGCCGGGAAGTCTATGAGCGGGAGATCGCCGGTCCTCTAGGGGAATGCCTGCAGCGGAACAAGACGGTCGAGAGCACCTATTACATTGTGATGACGCAGGGACTGGCAATCCGGATCTCTGCCACAAAAAAAGCAGAACCGCTCCGGACAGATGGAGCGAGCGTCGACAGTGAACTGGCCATGCTCTACGGCAAGCTGCATGGCGCCAAGATCCCCATTGAGGGACCACTCGACAATCCATTCTTCAAGCGAAAAGACGAACCGTTCTCGCACCCCGCAATCCCCCTCTACCTGGTGACACGGCTGGCCGGCTACAGCTTTGAGGATGCCAAGAAAGCAGTGGAGCGCTGCCGCGGCGCGAAGAATATCGGCAAAGTGGTGCTGGATCTCAAAGCCGACAATGACGCCGAAGGGAATGACTGGTTACTGAACACTGCGATTCTGCTGCCCGAAAATCGGGTGATTCTCGAAAGAAGCGCCGCCATCGTGGAGTGGGCCAAGAATGTGATCGGATACGCCAGTTGGGGGTCGAACGACCGGAATCGCAAGAGCCGCAAGAGTGGCATGGAATGGTTGCCAGGAGCGATTGCCGCCGAGTATGTCTCGACCAATGCGCGCACGATGAAAATGCCGCCCACCACCTGGACCTTGGGCGAATGGAGCAAGCCCGAAACCTTCTTTGCCGGAGCGCCGCAATCGATGATCCTCGATTATGTCTGGGAGGGGGTGAGCGGCATCTCGGGTTATGTCGATGAACCGTATCTCCGCTTCACCGTGCATCCCGATGCCTTGTTTCCGCCCTATCTCAGTGGAAGGAATCTGGCGGAGAGTTTTTATCTCGCCTTGCCCGTGCTGTCCTGGCAAAGTCTGATCGTAGGAGATCCGCTGTGCAAGCTCGAATCGCAACCCTAGCCGACCGGGATCTGCTCGTCATGATGGGCCGCCGGACCTTCTTTGAGACCTTTGCCGGAACTTGCAGCGACGAAGACATGCAGCTTTTTCTCGACAGCTCCTATGCGCCAGAGAAAGTGCAGACCGAGTTAGAACAGCAGCTGTCGCACTTCCTGATTCTTGAGGATGAGAGTGGTGCGCTTGGTTATTCACGACTGCTGGGATTGGACACAGAATTGGTGGAGTTGGTGCGCTTCTACCTGGAGCAGCGCGCCATTGGCACCGGGGCAGCACACCGCTTGATGGAAGATAGCCTCGAACTGGCCCGTGCGATGGGCTATCGGCGCATCGTGCTCGGCGTTTGGGAGAAGAACCTTCGCGCCCAGCGCTTCTATCAGAAGTGGGGCTTTGCCAAGTGCGGCGAGAAGGTCTTTCCGGTGGGCAATGATCCGCAAGTGGATTGGTGGTACGAGCGCGCGCTATAAGACGCAGACAAACTCGGCGAGCACAGCGTAGCGGTCTTCGTCCGCGCTCAGATGGAGAACGGGGAAATCCGGGTTGAGCGGGTGGAGTTCGATGCTCTCGTGAGTCCAGTCGCCTTCCGCAGAGACAGACTTGTTTGATTGGTACACCTTGAGCGTGTAGCGTTCGCCGCCAGACGTCGATTCGCTGCGATCCTCCACCAGCACACGCTTGCCATTGCGGGACCCGGCGGTGAACTTGCGAAAGACGCAAAGACTCCCGGAGGGCACCAGCGGCTGCATGCTGCGGCCGTACACTTCACAAACAAACATGCCTTTGTTGAGCCGCAAGCCTTCGGGCGCCTCCACCCAATCCTGGACTTCATTTGGATCGGCGATTTGTTCCCCAAAAGCCCCCGCGGCAGAACGCAGGGCATAGCGCGGGAGATGCGTGACATAGGGCTCGACCGTCACCGGAACATACTCCCGGTAAAGCTGGTGGAGCGTGAAATCCAATTGCGAGGAGGAGACTTCGTTGCGCTCTCCCAGGCGCAGCGTGTTGCTGAGCGTGTCTTCGAGAAAGGCCAGGCAGCGCGCGGCGCCCATCTCGCGACTGAGTTGCTTCAAATGAGATTCGATGCCAGCAAGAATCTCAGCATCCTCAGGCTCCGCCAGATGATGCCAGTCCCGCCGCAGCTTCACCCCCATGCTCTCGCTCGCAGGATCGTACAGCAGCACTCCGGCGGGCTCTTCCGGTCTTCCGGGGAGGGCGACGCTGAGAAGGGAGAAGAGCATGTCTTTCTTATCGGTTAAGGATTTGCGGGGTAATATCCGGAGCGGAAGCGAATTTTGAGGTTGGCGATATTGGGTACCTCAACCCGGATCTTGCGGAACGCCTTGCGGTCATCGGTACTAGTGGGAGAGTAACGGATGATGTATTGGGTGGTGATCTCGCCCTGGATGGCGGCAACGGCGTTGAACATGCCCTTGGCCAGTTCTGCAGCATATTGCCCAGTGCCCACCTTCAGCGCGTAGTTGCCTTCATCGCTGGGAGTGGAAAGAAAACCCGAAACGTCCTTATACAAACCTTCGAGCGGAAAGACAACACGGCCACCGGTCTCCTCCGCCAGGCGGAGCAAGTTCTTCTCGCCTTCCTGCTTGAAACCAAAGGCAACCGTGCTCATGCCGAAAATGGTGACCAGGTTGCGCTGAGCCAGTTCGATGACTTCATCGAGACTCTTTTTCGATGCCGAGTCATGCCCGTCGCCAATCACAACAATGACGCGGCGGGGTTCAATCGGCTCGCCACGCACCAGCTTGCGATTGGTACAGGCAAGATACAGCGCATCGTAGAGAGCCGCACCGCCCCCGGGCTTGATCTTGCGGATCTTCTCCTGGATCTTGTCCGGCGAATTTGTCGTATCCACAGCCACCTCGGCGGTGGTCGAGTAAGTGATGAGATAACCGGCAGTCTGCTTCGGACCTTCCTGGGGAAGCAGCGCGAGAACCAGTTCTTCGGTCGCCTCGGCGAAGGTCTTCCAATGGAGGCGGTTCAGGTTGCTCATGTCGAGCAGGAAGCCGACGACAACGGGCTGTTCGCGCTCCGCGTTGAAGTAGGTGATCTTCTGCTCTTTGCCCTCATCGAAGATCTTAAAGTCCGGCTGCCGCAAATCGCTGACGAACTTTCCCTTGTCGTCCGTAACGGTAATTGGAACGATTACCTCACTGGTGGAAACCGAAAGGGGCTTCGTTGCCTGGGCAGCATCTAAAAAAGAAGAAAAAGGAGCGCCGTTCAGCAACGCCGATCCCGCGAGCATGAAGTGACGGCGTGAAGTCATAAGGATTGAAACAACTCCTATTGTAACGGCGCTCCGGAAAAAAGGTTTCCTGTGTTTGGAGACTTGGAAATTTTATCGTTGTACGCGGCCAGAACCGCCACCCTGGACCAAACCCTCAACTTCTTCACGAGTGAAGCGGTTGAAGTCACCTGGGATGGAATGCTTCAAGCAACTGGCAGCCACAGCGAATTCGAGAGCAGCCTGGGGCGTCTCAAGCGCCAGCAGGCCGTAGATCAGGCCGCCAGCAAAACTGTCTCCACCGCCGACACGGTCGACAATATGCGTGATGTCGTAGCGTTTTGAGACCAGAAAATTCTTTCGATCATTGAAGCAGGCCGACCAGCCATTGTGAGAGGCCGAGAAGGACTCGCGCAAGGTGATCGCAATGGAACTCACCTGCGGGTAAGCGGCCAGCACCTTTGCGCTGAGTTTTTCATAAGCACCGTGATCGAGCTTTCCAGAATGGACATCGGCTTCGCTTTCGATTCCGAGCGCCATCTGGCAATCTTCCTCGTTCGCAATGATCACGTCCGTGTGTTCGACCAGCAGCGGCATCACTTCACTGGCCTTCTTGCCGTACTTCCAAAGATTCTTACGGAAGTTCAAATCGAGACTGACTTTGCAGCCAACGGCTTTGGCCGCTTTCACGCTTTCGATGGCAAGCTCGGCCGCACTGGCGCTGATCGCCGGAGTGATCCCGGTGATGTGGAACCAGCCCGCACCGGCAAATACCTTGGCGAAATCGATTGCACCCGGTTTCGCAATGGCAATCGAAGAGCCTTCGCGGTCATAGACAACTTTCGAAGCGCGTTGGTTTGCACCCGGCTCGACGTAGTAAATGCCGAAGCGTCCTGCGCCACGCGCCACCTGCGAAACGTCCACGCCAAAACGGCGCATCTCGCCCAGAAAGGCGTCGCTAATGGGATTCTTGTCGGGAAGCACCGTAGTGTAACGGGCTGGCCAACCAAAGCCCGAGACGCTGACCGCAACGTTTGCTTCCCCGCCCCCGAAGGTGGCGACGAATTGTGGCGATTGCAGAAAGCGCTCGAATCCAGGAGGCGCCAGACGGAGCATGATTTCACCAAAGGTGACTACGGGCTTCATAGAGTGCAGACTTTCGATTTTACCCTATCAACATCCAAACCACGAAGGCAAAGATGACAGCAATTTCGCCCAGCATCAGGATCGTGCGGAGCTTGAGAAAGCGTTGCCAAGCCAGACGGGGACGATGATCGGGAAATTGCGACTCATGCGCTCGCAAAGCGTCACGCCAAGCCGGCGGAGTCAGGAAAGAAAACAGATAGGGATAATCGAGACGGCGAGGATCGTAGCCAGGAGGCAGCAAGCGCGCGATCTCGTCCCGGACCGCACGAAACGCGATTCGCTCCCGCAGCAGCGTCAATAAGACGCCCGTGTTGGCAGCCAGAAGAAACATCATCCAAATGAAAATAGTGTGAGTACGATCCAAGGGGAAACTCTCTAGAATCATTGCATGGAAAAGGAGCAAATCCGCTCTCTAGGTGGAGCTTCAGCCTTTAACCTGATATTGAACCAGTGGAATGGAATTGGGAGGAGTGGGACGGCTTGGAAAAAACAGCGAATGAGACGGTGAAGTGGCGCACTCTGGCAGGAATCGCCATCGCAGGCCTGATCCTGACAGAAGGATTGCGCCGGATCGTGCCCGGGCCGCCCGATGCCCGAGGTGGCGCGTTGCTGTATTGGTTCTTCGACCATGTCTTTTTCCATGGAAAATTTCTGGTGCTCGCCGTGCTGGCGCTGACACCCCAACCTCGCCGCCTGGGGTTGAAATGGGTGATGCCGCTACTTGGCGCCGTATTGATGGTGGGTTCGTTTCTGCAACTTGCCCACCCCGCCTTTCTCGGACTGGTGGGACTGCTTCTGGGAGTGGCCCTGCAGAATGTGCAGGATAGCGAGAGCTTCGATATCTTACTGGTCATGGGCGGGCTGGCGCTGGGAATTCCGTTGAACGGTTTCACTGGCCTGATGGCGGCAAAATCCGGATTTGCACCCACCTTGATGGATCCGCTCTTCGGCGCAACCGCTGGAGTGGGCTGCGCAGCGATCGCCTGTTCCATGGTTGGTCTTTATCTACTCATCTGGCGCCGGATCAAAAACTAGCTCCTTCAAATACGAGGACTATCTCTGAAATTGTTAAATTGAGTTTCTTCAATTCAACGTTTAGGATGGAGGAATTGCTTCCTTACAGAGTTTTTCCCATTCTCATCTTGTTGAGCTATCTTCCTGTCTGTTTTGGCGCGACCAATAAGGGAGTTCCCCTTCGTGGTTTTGAGCAAAACCAAGGACAAAGCCAGTCTGGTGCACAGTTTGTAACAAGACAGGGTTCCTTGATTTTACGGGCCGGAGACTCGTCGCTGGACTTTGCCGCAGCAGATGGCAGTGTTCTTTCCCTCTCGCTTCTTGGCGCAAAGGGGAAGTGGGTGGGAGAGCAAGCCACCGGAGAAACGGTGAGCTATCAGATAGGGAAAGACCCCAGCCGCTGGGTGACGGATGCACCGAAGTTCGCGCGCCTGCGCATGAAAAATGCAGTTCCTGGCGTGGACTGGATTGTGTATTGGAGCAACGGGAAAATCGAGTATGATTTCCTGCTCGATCGGGCCGATCGCATTGCTTCGATTGAACTGCAATGGCAAGGGGTGCCGGTGGCGTTTCGGGCCGATGGGCGGGTCGAGGCCAGCCTGGGCGGCGTGCGCTGGACGCAGCACTTACCGCGTTTCTTTCAGGGCAGCAAGGAGTATCCTGGGGCACTCCTCGCACAATCAGAGAATCGGGCCCGCTTTCGCCTGGATGGGACGCTCAAAGGAGCAGTGCGGATTGATCCGGTGATCGAGATCGCTGGTGTGATTGGCGGCGAGGGCGAGGAGAAAGTGGCCCTGGTGACCGCCAACTATGTCGTGGGGACGACGCGCTCGCAGTCCTGGGAAGGAGACGGAAGACGGAGCGGCTCCGATGTCTTTGTTCGTTATTACCAAGGTGGGAATGGCTATCGGACAGTGTTTTGGGGCGGGAGTGGAGACGAGGAGCTGAATCCCGCCGTGGCGCTGGAGCTTTTCCCCAATGCTTCCAGGGCTCAGTATGTCGGAGGATGGACAAACTCGCGCGATCTCCCCATTGCCAACTGGTATTACGGAGGTGGCGAAAGTGACGGACTGATTCTCAGCTTTGATGAGCAGGGCCGCTTCGCCCCGCGCATGATGTCGACGGAACATACGGAGCGGATCACGGCGGTAGTGAGCACCCGGACTTACGATTCGCGACTTTATTATGCCGGCGACATCGAGCTGTCCGGCCGCCCGGGCTCCCGCGGATTTGTCGCATTGACTGGCAATCAGGACCTCTACTGGATCGGAGAAGGCAATGGGAAGGATCACATCCGGAGTATTCATCTTCTCGATGCGACAAAAGGCGAAATCCTGTTTGCCGGGGACACGGAGACCGCGGATATGGCGGGTCCACACCCGGAGTGGCACCGCCCGAGTGGGGCAAGAGACGCCTGGATTGGATTGGTACGATTCACCTCGGGCCTACCCGAACTGCAATGGCAGGGCGCCTACGGCGGGTCGGCGAACGAAGAGGTCGCCGGAATGATTTCTCTGGCCGGACATGGGCTGTTCGTAGCCGGAACCACGAATTCTCACAACCTCACTCTCCTCCAGGCATCTCAGGAAGCTTACGGCGGTGGAGCGACGGACGGCTTCCTGCTTCGCTTCAGCTCTAATGGAACAAAACTGACCCATGCCACTTATTGGGGCGGGGGCGGCGCGGATCGCGTAGAGCACGTCTCGGCTTATGTGGGAGATCTGTTGCTTTCCGGGTCTTCTGATTCGAAAGATCTACCCATGCCCCCCTCCAGCTTGACGGCCGCGCATGGAGGGTTGGACGGGGTACTCGCCACCTTTGATTCCACACTTCGTCCGTACTGGGGCGCGCGCATAGGAGGACCGGGTAAGGATCGAATCCACTACGCAGCACAGATGGAGATCTCCGGCCCTCTCCATCTGGCTGGCATCACCGATCAATCGGATTGGGTGTCCGCCTTACAGCCAGAACTTTTGCTCGATTCTCCCCAGCCTGGCGGCGGCAATGACGCCTTTCTGCTTCGTCTTCGTGCGCCGATCCTGAGTGCGCCAGACATCATCCTGGGCAACAACCTGCAGACGACCGTGACCCTCCAATCGGTTTTGGATTCCAGCGTCGTCGGAACCGTCCGTGTCGAATCCGCCAATCCCGAACTCGTGAAGTTGGGATACGGGGACCAATCGACGAAAGAGCCATTCTCCAGCTTCTTTCTCTACAAGGTGGGACAGCCGCTCAACTACAACCAGCCCGGGAACTTCGCAGTCCATTCGATGGGCGGCGAAGGCAGTACGGAAATTATTCTGAGCGCTCCAGGAATTCCCGAGCGTCGCTTGCGGGTGCAGGTCGTGCCCAGCGCGATCTATCCACGCGAGCCGCAGTTGACGGGATTCGTAGGGAGTAGCATTTCCAGTACTATCGAGCTCAAGCCCATCGATCCCGATACGTCGCTTCCCAGCGAAACACAGAGACCGCGCGCTGGCCTGGAGCCGACGATCAGCTTCGTCTCCAGTGATGAATCGGCTGTGCGGGTCCGTCCGGACCTTACCCCCAACCTGCAATTGACGCGAAACCTGGAATTGCAAAAGGTGGGCAATTACGAACTCATTCCTAGCTCCCCGTACTTCGCCACCGGAGCAGTCCAAAAGATTCGAGTCTGGACAGCGGCCGCGAGCGAAAACGACCCGAGCCGTCTTTCCAACCGGGCTACGGTGCTGGGCGGCCTGACTTCCACCAGCTACTTCCGCTCGGGAATTGGCGAGGTCACCATTACGAGCGAAGACCCGTCGCTCATTCTGGTGAGCCGGACGAATTTCGAAGCGGGCCAGCCTTCGATCGTAGTCGAGTCGCCGGCAGGAACCTACGGAGCGAACACCTATTTCATCCAGGCGATCGGAAAGTCTGGAAGCACCCGTCTGATCTTTTCCGAGGCAAAGGGCGTCACCTACACCCTGGACTTGACTGTCGTACCCAGCTCGGCGCGAATCAATATCAATCCACGAGTTCCCGTACTGAGCACCCAAAGTCTTTCGTTGTCATTCGTAGCGATCCATCCCATGTCCGATGTGCTGAGCCTCGCAAGCGCGCCCCTGGCGCCTGAGGTCCCGTTCCTTGATTTCCAATGCACGCGAGGACGGATTGTCTCTTTTGATTCTTCCAAAACCGAGATGACCTTCTCTCAGACAGGTCCGGCACGCTGCTCGCTGTCCCTCCCCTCTCAAAAGTTCGCCTCCCCCTACGTCTGGGCTGACTTTACCGTTGTCCCGCAATCGATCTACACGGGAGGCCCTGAGATCCTGATTCCGGAAGGAATGGAGAGTCAGGTCACCTTCCTCACGGAATTTGCGACGGCGATGCCAACCCGGAATCTCCGCTACGAATATTCCAATCCGGGAGTGGCCGAGTTTGTGTCGAACAACCAAATCACGGCGACGGTGTTGCCGCTACCCACCGCTTCGACCTCCGTCGTCATCCGCGCCCTGGGGAAGGTGGGAGACAGGACGATGCTTCGCTTCACAGATTCGTTCCTCAATGGTCTGGAAATTCCAGTCCGCATCATCAGCGCTCGCATGACAACCGAGCTTTCCCCGGTGAGGATCACGGCGTCAACGATCTCGTTGACCGTGAGCATTGAGGGAGATGACGGAGGGAAGTTGGTTAGCGGCGCCTTCTCTAACCCGCGGCCGATCACATTCGGCGCCAATTCTTCTGATCCACAGATTTGCACAGCAACCGAAACGGTGAAACCAACCTACGGAAAGGCCTTCCAGCTCCCCATCCAATGTATGGGAAGCGGTGAAGTGACCATCCGCATCTTTGAGAAGACCAAAACGTTAGCAATGCCGGAGCTTGCCGTTCGCCTCATCAGCGGAGGAAATCCGGCAGGGATGAGTTCGTCGTTACGCCCCGTGATCCTCGCTCCGAATCTGCAGGTCGGATGGAGCCTGTTCCCGAATTTCCCGGGAGCAGAGTTCCAATTGCGTTCTTTGGACCCCAGTCTGATTTTGATTTCGACACAGCCCGGCGCAATGGGAAAAGAATCGGTTCAGGTAAAGTCGAATTACTCTTCCTACAACCCGATCTATATCCAGGCTCGTCAACGAACTGGAGAAACGGAAATCCTGGTCGAATCCACGGCAGGGCCTTCGATGAGAATTCCGGTTCGTGTGGGCCCCGCGACGATCGTGTTTCGCACCGAGTCCAGCAGCGGGCAAAGATTGCCCGGCGCAGAACTCAGCTTGGAACAGCCCGGCGCAAACGTGCGGGGCTCTCTCAGGATGCTCATCGCCCCCATCGATCCTGTCTCTGGAGAAGTAGAAACATTGGGCTCCAATTACGTCGGCCCGGTTACCCTGACTCCCGAAACGGAGCCATTCCTCCTGCGAATCCGCAGCGCGGCTCCGGAGATCGTGCAAGTCGAGGGCCCCAGCCCCGTCGTACGCTTCCCCTCAGACTCCTTCAATGGATTGACCGTCAACTTTTCAGCATTATCCGCTGGCACAACTTACCTGGAGATCGATCAGCCGGAAGGATATACGGCCACTCCGGCCTCGAAAGCAAAGATCAATGTCCGCCAAGGGACACTCTCCGCCAACGGATGGCTGCTGGTGGGGCGAGGCTTCGAGAGTCGTGTCTCGTTTCGGATTGAGGGAACCTATTCCCTACCCAATGGAATCAAGATTCGCTCCTTGAACCCGGACGCCCTGCTCGTTTCATCGACCGGCACAAGCATCGGGACCGAGAGCGCCTCTCTGGCGAGTGACGGAAGCGTCTACCTCCAGGCGGTGATGAAGGAAAATAGCTCGGCAAGATACGAGGTCAGCTTGGAACGGGATGGATGGGAGCCTCAGACCTTCTCCGTCTACCAGGAACCCCTGGCGCTCGGATGGTCTTCTTCGAATTGGTCCACGCCTTATCACATCGGAGAAGCCGGCCAGGCTCTTCAGCTTCGGATCGAGTATATTCCGAACTACGCGAAGTCGGCAGGGGGGGGGCTGCGCCCACTGCCTGGGCGCGATCTGGAGTTCCGCATTCGTTCGAGTCGCGAAGACGTCGTTTCCTTCCCGTCCGGAAATCGGGGAGTCATCAATTCAAACGGCCTGTATGCTTCGGTTCCGATCCAATTCAACAGCGTCGGCGAGGCCGAAGTGTCCGTGGAAGGGCCGGCGGACTTAGAGGTCCTGGCTACGCCGCAGACCATTCGAGTCATCCCCTGGAGCTTCGAGGGCTATCCCCGATCCTTTGGACGTGGGACAGTCTCGCTCATGAGCATCAGCCTGCCGTCTTCCTCGAGAGAAATGGTAAAGCTTCGGGTCAGTCCCGAGAGTGGCTTCCGACTGGGATCCAGCGCCACGACCGCCCTGGCCACGGAACTCAGTGTGCAACCTTCCGCCTATCGACAACTAGAAGTTTACGTGGCACTCAGCAATGATGCAAAAAACGGCGAACTGTATCTCAGTTCCCCTGGCTATACCGACGGTAAGGTAGTGCTGTCTGCCGTAGATGCTACCTTCTTCGCCGATGCCTCCAGAATCTCCCAAGTGAGTCTGACGCAGGGCACAGTGGAGCTTCCTCTCCAACTGGGGTGCAATTACTCCTGCGCGGGATTGAGTCCGTTGATTGGACCAATTGAAATGACCCTTTCCACCTCAGCGCCGGGCATTGCCAAGTTTCGCGATTCCAAAGTCACATGGATGCCAGGTGACTCGATCAAAAATCTGAAACTGGATCTTAGTGGGGCCGGTGCAGTGGTACTCCGCATTTCCGTTCCGGCGTTTGGAACGGCTCCCGCGCAAACAATCGAATCTCTGATCAACGTTCGCTAAGTAGATATATATCCCGATGAAAACCATCTCCCTAATTCTTGCCTCCGCAATATGTATGTTGGCGAGCACGACGTCAAAGGACGCCTCATTTGAAAAGAACCTCGGCCAAGTGGATCCGAAAATCGAATTCTTCTCGAGACAAGGACAGGGATTTGTCTCGTTTCGATCCGATGGGTTCCGGCTCCTGCAGCCCGACGAAGCCGGAGACATGCAGGAGCTGTCGATCACGCTGCCAGGCATCCAAGCGGGCAAATGGGAGCAGGTCGGTCCGATCGGCAGAACGATCAGCTACAAGACCGGAAGCGACCCGAAGCAGTGGGTGGAGAATGCTCCGCAGTACGAGCGAATCATTCGCAAAGGAGTCTACCCCGGAATCGACCTCACCTTCTATCGAGTTGCGGGAAAGCTGGAGTATGACTTCATCGTGCATCCCGGCGCGGACCCGAAGCGCATCCGTCTGCGTTCGAGCGAGCCGCTCCAGTTGCAGGACTCTCAGCTCGCGACAAATGTGGGAAGTCGCAAGCTGACACAACTGGCGCCGCAGCTGTACCAGGACACTCCGGCTGGGCGGGTGCCGGTCAACGGTGGATTGTATTCCTGCGGTTCAAACGAGTTCTGTTTTCAGGCAGACACTTATCGACGCGATTTGCCGTTGGTCGTTGATCCGGTCCTTGAGTTCGCCACTTACTTGGGAGGCGAGGGCGATGATCGATTGACCGTTGTCGGGAACGGCTATGCGGCAGGCTCCACCACCTCCATCGCCTTACTGGGTGCGACGCCCGCCAAGCGCCGTCAGCGCGACATCATGGTGCGCTTTCTCAGTCCGACGCCAGCAGCCCAGCAACTTGGGACCGTCCTGTTCAATGGATACACGATGGTTTTTGGAGGGTCTGGCGATGATGAGGTTGCATCGGCCACGATGGTCTCTCTGTCCGCAGCATCCAGCTACACCACCGCCTATTTGGTTCTGACCGGAACTACCTCGAGCAGAGATTTCTCGCTGGAATCGAGAAAATTTGTTAACGAGTATGGAGGGGGCCCCTCCGATGCCTTCGTTCTTACGTTGCAGGGCTATTGGACTCAAAGCATCCAGTCTTCTATGTCCATGTCCGGACGATATATCGGAGGGTCAGGAGCAGACCGCGCAAACGCATCCCTCTATTTGAACGGTTCCATTGTGGTGGTCGGCTCCACAGACTCCAGCGACTTTCCGGTCGCAAAGGCATTCCAATGGGAACAGGGAGGGGGTACAGATGCATTTGTCTCGACGGTGTCCGCCTCCGACTTGTCAAAATTGATGTTCTCCACTTACTGGGGAGGAAGCGGGGATGATGTCGCCTCCGCCATCGCCTATTCCGGCGCTCCGTTGAACAGCATTCGATTTGGAGGAGAGACTCGCTCCCCGGTGTTTCCGGCTGTGGCTGGAGACTTATCGGGACCGAGCGATGCATTCCTGGTCGATATCATTGCCGGAACAACGAGCTCTGGCTTGGCGATAGAACCACAATTCATCGGCGCGACACGCCTCGGAGGCAGCGGAGAAGATCGCATTCTCGGTCTCAGCACCCTCTCCGGAGCGCTGGGAGTTGCCGGGGAAACGACCTCTCCAGATCTCCCGGTGCGCCACGCCGTACAGGAGCGCTTGGGCGGCGGCGTCGATGCGTTTTTTGGGATCTATCGTGCAGGCGCCTATGACCCCACTCATCTCACCTATGTTGGCGGCTCGGGCACAGAGTCCATCCGCACACTGACCTCAGGAATAGGAGGTTTCGCATTTGGCGGCTCTACCACCAGTCCGGATCTTCCCACCAGCGGCGCGCTGCAATCGAAGCTCAATGGTTCTAAAGATGGCTTCTTCGGGTACATCACGGCTTCGGGAGAATGGAATCAACTCAGCTATTTTGGAGGCTCCGGCGAGGATGAGATCAACGGCATCTACTTGACCTCGACGGGTTTGCTTAGGCTTGCTGGAACAACCACTTCACCCGACCTGCCCACCAAAAAATCCTGGCAGATGAAACTCGATTCCGGCGTGGACTCGTTCCTTGCCGATGTAACGACACAAACCCTTGAAATTCCGGAAACGATTTGGGTCGCCAAGGGAGCCCGCACCACCATATCGCTACGATCGTCGGCCAATCTGCAACTGGATCCCATCACGATACGCGTCGAAGACCCCTCAGTTGGCGGCGTGCTGCTGAATGACCAAACCAAGGGCGAAGCAACTTTTCTACTTTCGACCTATAGCGGCGCGGCCAGCCTGCAATTCGTTGGACTCCAGGACAGCGGCGATACGACGGTCACGTTCAGCATGCCCGGATTTCCGACTCGACGCGTGCAACTCCGCACGGGCGCCTTTTCCTATTCAGTGTCTGTTCCAACCGTTCTGGACATGCTCGTGAGCGCAGGGACGATTTCGACTTTCCCCGTAATCGTCGGCCCCGATGGAACGGTGAATGCGAGCTTTCAATCGTTCTACCTGGCTCCATCGATGCCTGCGCCCCAGTTCCGATTTGAGGTATCCGACCCTTCCGTGGCGTCGATTAGCAAAGAGCCATCCAGCTACAGCGCCAGCAACTATGACGTCACCCCCCTGGCGCCGGGCGTGGTCACAGTCACCGCGACGTCGAATTACCCCGTTTACCCGATCGGCGCCTTGCAGATGCGGATCGTTCCCGCCCGGCTCACAGCCGCACAAGACCGTATCGTTATCTACAAAGGTCAAACCACCTCGATCTCGTTTTCGAGTCGATTGAGAACGAACCAAACCGCTCCTATATATCGAGGAAAATTCAGGGTCGAGAGTGAAGATCCGAGTCAGGTTCTCGTCGGAATCTCAACTGGAACGAATGCGATCCATGCCGCAAGCGCCGAGCTTTCGATCGAACAGCCGACTTCCTCTCTTAATCTCTTTGTGAAGGGTGTCGCCTCTGAGGGGAGCACGCGGGTCCGACTCCAATCGGATCTTTTTGAAGAAGACATCTGGGTCCAGGTCGACTTGCGCAAAGTGAGGGTGGAATTCTCTGGCGGAACCAACAGTACGGGCGGACCAGCCGATGGTGTTCAAGCGCCTCCCAATGTGGATTTCTATCTTGCAGCGAAGTTCTTTTTTGACGGCGAGAAGACCAACCTAAACCCTTACCCCTATCCGACGGCAAAAGCGCTCAGCAGCAACCCGGAGGTGATCAAAACGAATGCGAACAGCAGCCCGATCGCGAACAGCTTCGGCCCCTTCCGAGGACTTGCGAAGGGTAAGGCTACGCTGACGGTGAGCATGGATGATGAGTCCTTCTATGCGCCCGAGCCGATCGAAGTCACCATTCGCGACAACCCGCCTGTCGAGATCTCAATCCCTGCGGTCACGGTGGGGAAGGATCTCCGGCAATCGGTTGGTTTCAGCGTTCCGAATTACGCGAAAGAGACGATGAAGATCACCGTGGATGACGCCTCGCTCGTGCAACTCGCAAACTCTTCCGCACAAGAATATTCCTCGAGTCTCACCCTTGGCAATCGAGACAGCTCGATCTACTTCAACTTTGATGTCATCGGACTTGCGGCCGCTGGAGAGACCACGGTCCGGGTCAAGATCGATAATCGGCAGGAGTTCTCCTTTCCGGTACGTCTGGCGCCCTCGGGCTTCGCTTTTACGACGACCCAAATTGAGTCCTTTGTTTTCGGCTATATGAATGACAGCGTCCGGGTGACCTCTTATCTTCTCGACCCCGAAACCGGCATTCCGATGCTGGCCCAGGCAATCCGCCCCGGCCTCAGCGCAATCGTCAAATTGAGCTCCGATCCCAAGTACGTAGCACTATCCAAAGATCAGTGCATGCTTCTCAGTCCGGCCACTTACTGCATCGTCACGCCGATCCTGGCCAGTGCGGGCGATTCGGAAATCGTGCTTGCCCCCGTCCAAGGCTTTTCGGTTCCGTCCCGCCGCACCCGCCTCTCAATGCAGATCCGCACGGCTAGCTTGACGAGTTCGAGCAACTACGCAGTGAAAGACATGCTGGTCCAAAGCCGCATGACGATTGAGGGGAGTCCGAAGAATTCTGTGACCCTGACCTCACTCGATCCTTCCAAATTCCTCCTCAGCAATTCTCCAAACGATCCCGGAAAGACTTCGATCCAGGTCAGCAGTAGTGCAGACTTCTATTTCCACGGCCTGACGGAGGAAGGATCGGGGAGCCTCAGAATGCAAAGCGACCAGGCGGAAGAAAGCGTCGTGCGGATCTACATGAGATCAGCGCTCCTTGCGATGAATCTCAATTCGTATGCAGGAACCCCACAGTTGAAG
The DNA here is from genome assembly GCF_000702445.1 of Bryobacter aggregatus MPL3. Classification (NCBI taxonomy): domain Bacteria; kingdom Pseudomonadati; phylum Acidobacteriota; class Terriglobia; order Bryobacterales; family Bryobacteraceae; genus Bryobacter; species Bryobacter aggregatus. The sequence goes on along the minus strand of NZ_JNIF01000003.1, from coordinate 3,074,309 downwards.
GTCCGAACCAATACGCCCGTCACCTGGTCAGCGTCGATCACGACGCCAGACCGCTTTGCAACCGCAGGCCCGCGACCGGGCGTCGGGGAGATTAGCCTACAAATCTCAAACTCAAATCCAGGAGCATTGAAGGTGACGCCGAGTGGCGTGTTCAAGCCAGGCGTTGGCTATCTCAACGTCAAGCTCGACGCCCTTGCGCCAGGAGAGGCGGATCTGAAATTTGAAATCCGTCCGCCGGGCAATCCGGTTTCCGTCGCCGGGCCCTACCGGGTGACCACCCAGAAAGCCGCTTTAACCATGCCTCCGAGCATTGTCTCTCGAGGTATCTGGAGCGCATTATCCGTCCAGGTAGAAACTGGAGGAAGTGGTCCGGCCGACAATGCAATCCTATCCGTCCGGAGTCTCGACCCGAGCAAACTCGTTCTCCGCCGCAGCACCGGAAACTCGGCTGCGTCTCTCAATGTCGTCTGGAATGCGAATACACAAAACTCCGAAGTGTTTTATGCGGAAGCGCTTGCATTCGAGGGGACAGTCGAAATCGAGTACACATTGGCCTCTTACGAAACCGGTAGAACAACGCTCTACCTGAACAACTCTTACTTTCAGTTCTCAGAATACGGTTCTCCGGATCGAATGAGCTTGGCGCTCGGCCAGGAAGCTCGCAGCAGCGTCCGCATCTATCCCATCCCAAGACCGGAGTTGAGTAAAATTATTTCCGGTAGCGGGTATGGATCTCTATATCCAGCAATGGATCCCCTTCTGTTTTTGCTGGAGTCCAGCAACCCCAAAGTTGTGAGCGTCTCCTCGGCCCGCAACCTCAATTACGGCCAGAGCGACTTCATAATTACCGCGGTAGGCGAAGGAACAGCAACACTCCGGATTGGCGTTCCAGAGGGCTTTGCGGCCGCACCGCCTGCGCTGGATCGGGCGCTGACGGTTACTGTCAGCCTACCCTCGATTCCGATCAGCTCTGGAGCCCTAACCGCTTACTACAATTCGACCACGTCGAGTTACATCAGTTCGGGCCTGAAAAACGTAGTGACGGTCCGCTCCCTCAAACCCGCATCGTTGTTGCTCTCACGGACGAATAAAGTTCTCCCCGCCGCAAGCCTCACCATAGAACCTGGAGCGAGTACGAGCTTCTATCTGCATGGCCTCGCCAGTAGTGGAAGTACACAGCTTCTTTTCAGCGCCCCTGGATATCTGGACACGGTGCAAGAGGTAAGATTCGCCCAGACCGGCTTTGTGCTGAGCGACGCGATGTACTCGTCGAACACGATCACCATACCAGTGGGGCAAAAGCGGAAAATGGAGATTGTCTTCACCTCCGTCGATTCCGAAGGGAGAAGTGCTGGGAGGCTTTGGGATGGGCTGCGTCCGGGGGCCTCACCCGTACACCTATCCGCGAGCAGCTCTGAGCTCGGGGTGTTGAAGCTGCCCGCGCAGACAGTGGTTTTCGCACCGGGAGAGTCGACGAAGGAAATTGAAATCGAGGGCTTGAAGCCGGGTTCCACGGTGCTCGAGTTAACAACGCCAGAAGGATTTGCGACCCCGAGCATCCGATCCATTCTGGTGCGCGTCACCGCCCCCTAGCTCAGCAGGGGCCTCACTACCCTGCCCTTGACATCGGTCAGGCGGTAGTGGCGCCCCTGAAACTTGAAGGTGAGTCGGGTGTGGTCCACTCCGAGCGCCTGGAAGATCGTCGCGTGGAGGTCGTGAAGATCTACCGGGTCTTGTGCGATGTTGTACGAGAAGTCGTCGGTCTCGCCATAAGTAAGACCACCCTTGAAGCCGCCACCAGCGAGCCAAGCCGTAAAGCAACGCGGATGATGATCGCGACCGTAGTTGGTCTCCGTCAGCGTGCCTTGCGAGTACACCGTACGGCCAAATTCGCCCATCCAGATCACGAGAGTGTCCTTCAACAGTCCACGCTGCTTCAGGTCTTGCACCAGCGCCGCCGAGGGCTGATCGGTTTCCAAACACTGGCCACGGATCTCCTTCGGGAGATTCGTGTGCTGGTCCCATCCCCGGTGGAAAAGTTGCACGAAGCGGACGCCCCGCTCCACCAGACGCCGGGCCAGGATGCAGTTAGCCGCATAGCTGCCAGGCTTCTTGGCCTCAGGACCGTACATCTCGAGAGTCTCTGGCGATTCCTTCGACAGATCGCTCAACTCGGGAACACTCGCTTGCATCCGGAAGGCCATCTCGTATTGCGCGATGCGTGTTGCAATCTCGGGGTCCTGGTATTCGTCGAGCTTGATCTGATTCAGTTGTCCGAGGTCGTCGAGATACTTGCGACGCGCCTCGCGCGAGTAGCCTTCGGGATCGCTCAGATAGAGCACCGGATCAGCGCCACCACGGAACTTTACTCCGGTGTACTTGGTGGGGAGGAAGCCCGAGCCGAAGCTACGATCGGCAAGCGCTTGCGTGTTACCGCTGCCTTGGCTCACCATCACGACATAGGCGGGGAGATTCTGATTCTCGCTGCCCAGGCCATAAGAAACCCAGGAGCCAATGCTGGGACGCCCGGCAAGCTGGAAGCCGGTTTGGCAAAAGGTCACCGCCGGATCATGATTAATCGCCTCCGTATGCAGACTCTTGACGAAGCAGAGATCGTCCGAGACCTTTGCCATGTGAGGCACCAGTTCACTGAACCATTGTTGCGACTGGCCGTGCTGCGCAAACTTGAAGATCGTGGGCGCCGTTGGGAAGCTGTCCTGATAGGCGCTCATGCCGGTGAGGCGCTGGCCGTTGCGAATCGAATCCGGCAGGTTCTGCCCGCGGCGTGCTTGCAGGCCGGGCTTCCAATCGAAGAGATCGAGTTGGCTCGGCGCGCCATGCTGGAAGAGCAGGATCACGTTCTTTGCTTTTGCCGGGAAGTGCGGCAGGCCGACCGGCGTGTCTGAATCTTTACCCAATAAAGAACCAAGCGCGGCAAAACCGATGCCGGTGAATTTACGTCTGGTGTGCATCGTTAGTCCTTTGTAACTGCTTCATCGAGATTCAGAATCAGGTTGCCCACCGCCATATAGGCAGCCTGTTCCTGCGGCGGAATCGTTTTGGAAACGGGCGACTCGCCCTTGGACAAGTAAGTATCCACGCGTCCTGGATTGCTGGCGAAGTAGTCGCGATGGTAGTTCAGGTTCGATTTGAGGATACTGAGTTCCTTGGGCGTTGGAGTCCGCGAGAGCAGCAGCTTCATGCCGTAGCTGAGACGGGCCTCGTCGGTCGCGCCGCCTTCTGCGATCATGCGGCGCCCGATCTGACGCCCGGCTTCAAGGAAGGTGACATCGTTCATCAGATTGAGCGCCTGCAGCGGTGTGTTACTGCGTGATTCGCGCACCGTGCAGCTCTCGCGCGTCGAGGCGTCGAAGGTAACCATCATTGGCGGCGCGATCGTGCGCTTCCAGTACATGTACAGCGAGCGGCGGTAGAGGTCTGCGCCGTGGTCCTGCTCGTAGTCCATGTTCTGCATCGACTGCTCTTCCCAGAGCCCCGCAGGCTGGTAGGACTTGGTGCTGCGGCCACCGAGTTTCGGATTCAGCAGACCTGCGGCGTAGAGCGCCTGGTCGCGAATCGCTTCGGCGGGCAGACGCAGACGGGGGCCGTGGGCGAGCCATCGATTTTCGGGGTCACGCTGGGTGAGATCGGGAGTGGTGCGCGAATCCTGACGATAGGCGGCGCTGGTCACCATCAGCTGCATCATGTGCTTGAGGTCCCACTTGGATTCCACAAACTCCGTGGCGAGCCAATCGAGGAGTTCGGGGTGCGAGGGCCATTCGCCTTGGTTACCGAAGTCTTCCGTCGTCTTGACGATGCCCGTGCCGAAGATCGCTTGCCAGAAGCGGTTGATGTTCACGCGAGCAGTGAGCGGGTGGTCCTTTGCCGTCATCCACTGCGCCAGGCCGAGGCGGTTGTTCGGCGCGCCTGCGGGGAGCGGCGGCAGAAAGCTGGGCACTCCAGGCTCCACCTTCTCACCGGGCTTGTCATATTCACCCCGTTGCAGGATGAAGGTGTCGCGGCGAACGGGCATTTCCGCCATCACCATGACGGTGGGGAGCTCGAATTCAAAGAGCTCGCGATCGTGTTCCAACTGCTGGATCCTGGCCCACAGTTCCCGCTGCGGCTGAGGAGCTCCCGCCTCGAGATAGGCTGCGCGCAGCACTCGCTTGGCATGAGGAGAGCTCGGATCTTGCGCGAGTTGCTGGAGGCTCTTGCCTTCGGCGAGAACCGCGATGTCTTCTGTCGAGAGTACGCGTGACCAGACACCGAGTTCATCGAAACGGCCGGCGAAACGCTTGGTGGGGCCACCACCGGCGCCGATGCGGAAGGGTTCAGGAAACTGCTTGGCTGCGTTATTAAAGGGCCGGTAGATCGCGTCGATTTCGATCTTCAGCGGCACCGGCTTGCCATCCACATAGACCTTGATACCGTCGGCCATGCGAGAGCCGTTGTAGGTGAGCGTCACGTGTTGCCAGGTCTTGGGCTGGAGCACGGCTTCGCTGTCCATGCGGATTGCGTCGTCGGCAAATTCCGAAGTGAAGTGGACGTGGATCTTGCCCTCGCGCGCCTCGAGGCCATAGCCACGGCCCTTCAAGCGGTCATTCATGCGCGAAAACAAGGTTCCGTTCGGCAGCTTGTCGGAGTAGACCCAGGTTGCAATGGTGAAGCGTTCTTCGATGTCGAAGTTGGCAGCTTCAAATCCGGCGTCGAGATAGTTAGTGCCATCGAGTTCGACCGCCTTGCCGATGCGGCCCGGCACAAAGCGCACGATGCCCGCGTTGGCCCGTGTCTGCTCGGGGTCCTCAAAGCTGAGCTTCCGCTTGAGGTCGACGGCGGGGACCCAGTGCTGTTCCGGCTGCTTCAGGAGCGAGGTCTGCCAGCTTTGCTGCTGGGTGGCCGAGACACGCAGCGCCTTACGCGCCTGCTCGATCGACTGATCCAACTGCGCGAGCTTTGCCTGCTGGTCTTGCGTGGGCGCGGCAATGAGCGGCGGCGAGTTGCCGTACTTCATAGCGCGGCCGTGCTCGGGCACATTGTTGAAGTAGGCGTAGAACTGGTACATCTCCTTCTGCGTCGTCGGATCGTACTTGTGGTTGTGGCAGCGGGCGCAGCCCATGGTGAGACCGAGGAACACAGCGCTGTTTGTCTCGACGCGATCGATCACATACTCCACCGCGTACTCTTCGGCAACGATGCCGAACTCCGTGTTCGCGCGGTGGTTGCGATTGAAGCCCGTGCCCATCTTCTGTTCCATGGTCGCGTTGGGCAGCAGGTCACCGGCAATCTGCTCAGTAATGAAATCATTGAAGGGTTTGTTCTTGTTGAAGCTCTCGATGACGTAATCGCGCCAGCGCCACATCTGGCGTTCCCCGTCGTATTGGTAGCCATTCGAATCGGCATAGCGCGCGTTGTCGAGCCAGCGCATGGCAAGGCGTTCCCCGTACTTTGGGTTGGCCAACAGACGCTGGACGACCTTGTCATAGGCATCGGGGGACTTGTCCTTGAGAAAGGTATCGACTTCAGCCGGAGTCGGGGGCACGCCGGTCAGATCGAGGGTGACGCGGCGGATGAGCCGGTCCTTGGACGCCTCCGGGCTGGGCTTGAGACCTTCGCGATCAAGCTTGGCGAGGATGAAGTTGTCGATGGGATTGCGCGCCCATTTCTCGTCCGAGACCTTGGGCAAGGCAGGGCGCACGGGAGGAATGAAGCTCCAGTGCTTCTGCCACTGTGCTCCTTGGGCGATCCATTGAGTAAGGGTGTCGCGCTCGGCCTGGGTGAGGACGTGACCGGTGAAGATGGGGGGCATCTTGCGAGCCTTCGAATCGGTGTTGATTCGTTTCACGAGTTCGCTCGCCTCGGGATTGCCGGGGACGATAGCGCGGTGGCCGCCGAGGTCTGCTTTCGCCTGAGCTTCGATGTCGAGACGAAGCGGAATGCCCTTGTTCTTCGCGTCGGCACCGTGACAGGCCAGGCACTTGTCGGAGAGAATCGGCCGGACGTCGCGATTGAACTCGATAGGCGCCGCTCCAAAGCTGAGGGTGGAAATCGCGAGGACAAGGAGGAGGCGCATGATGGACATTATTTTATCTCCGCCGCTTGCTGGAAGTGACCAGAAGAGAGGTCGCGACGCAGAAGTGTCCGTGGGGCGGCCGGGTGATGGGAGTAAAATCGGAGCTCCCCAGGTCGATCACAACAGGTGTGCCGCCGCTACCGTTGTGTAACTGCTCCAGACTCTGCGCGATGTATTGGGACCGCAATCGGAAGCGCCCGTCTTGCCTCCACAACGTAAAGACCAGTGCTCCGCCTGGCGAAGCATAGTTCTTTGGATAGGAGGCAAGCTGCCAGTTGAGTCCGAGCAGCGCGGCCAGACTTTCGAGGTTCTTGTCGTGACCCGATAGGATCAGCAGTGCCGTGTTCTTGGGTCCGATCGAGCCATCGATGCTTTCGCCTGTCGCGGCTTGGCACAGCGAAGTCTGGATTCGCAGCCAAAGATTCCGCGCATACTCCGCTTTGCGCGGCTGCGCAGCACGGAGCGTCAGGATCTCTTGCAAATCTTCCTGGGACAGTCTCCCCCAGCCCAGTTCGTTTCCCTCGAAGCCATTGGCGTATTCGAGCATCAGATTCTCGGCTAAGGTTGCTGCCGTGCGTAGAGAAAGATTCGATCTCGCTCGCGCGCCCTTGAGCACAAAGTGCAACTTGTCGAGTGCGGGTTGGAGTCCAGATCGATCCTCTGAGCGAAATCGTGCAGTGCCTTGCGTAGACAAGAGCGGATCTGGAATCCCTGGTCTGCCAGAGTGGACCGCATAGCGACATCCGGGGATGATCCCTTCAAGGAGTGCACGAGCCGATTCCGTAGTGCGCTGATCGCTATCTGACCAGACATAGATGCGGCCGGAGTCCTCGCAACCATTGCGAGCAAGCAGCCCTTCGGCGCGAAAGGTCTCGCCATAGTAGGCTCCCATCAGCTTCATCATCTGCCGCCCGTGGGGAGTGAGATGACCAGGGAGGACGCCCCAACTGGGCCAAGACCCCACGGAGTAAAAATGAAGCCAGCGATTCGGCGCCAGAGGAGCGCGAACGCCGTGTCGGGTGAGGATCACGGCGTACTGCAACTTGGGTTGCGGGCTCTCCTTTTGTGCAATCCCGTACGCCGCCAGCAGGAAGAAACTGAGGAAGGTCTGATTTTTCTTCAAGGCTTCTCCTCCTCCAGACCGCCACCATCCCGAAGGAAACAAAGGCACACTAGAGAGAGAGCATGGCGAAGAAAACAATTGCGATTGTCGGAGGCGGGTTCGCCGGGGTGGCTTGTGGGCGTCGGCTTCGCCGGTTGATGAGCACCGAGGAAGCGCACATTGTCGTATTCAGCGAAGAGAACTATATGGTGTTCCAACCGCTGTTGGCGGAAGTAGCCGGAAGTTCGATCCAGGCGGAAGTTCCTGCCACCCCGCTGCGGGTGGCGTTGCCCGACGTGGAGTGCCGCCGCGAAAAGGTGATCGACATCCATCTGCCCGAAAACACGCTCGTGTTTGAAAGCTTCGATGGACTGAAACGGACTCTGAAATACGACCATGTGATTATTGCCTGCGGCAGTGGTGTGAATCTCAGCGCTGTACCGGGGATGGCCGATCATGCCTTTCCGTTTCGTACGGTCGCCGATGCGGTGGCATTGCGGGCGCAGATTTCGCAGCAGCTCGAGCAGGCAGCGGTTTGTGAGGACCCCGTACGCCGGGAGTTCTTCCTGACCTTCGCAGTGATCGGAGGCGGCTTCTCGGGAGTCGAGGTAGCCGGCGAAATCAACGATCTCCTGCAAGCAAGTGAGAAGTATTACCCGACGATCAAGCCGGAAGAATCGCAGGTCATCTTGATCCATAGCCGGGAGCAGTTACTCCCCGAAGTCTCCTCCACCCTGCGCGACTTCACCAAGAAGAAGATGGAGCAGAACGGGGTCAAGATCGTCCTGAAACAGCGCGTGAAGATGGTGACAGCCGATGGTGTGACGCTCAGTGATGGGACACACTTTCATGCCGCAACTGTCGTGGGCACAACAGGCACGGCCCCGCATCCGTTTGTCGAAAGGATGAAGGCGGAGAAAGACAAGGGCCGCTTGAAGACACAGCCCGATATGCGGCTGCTGGGTTATGAGAACGCATGGGCCATTGGAGACTGCGCCTTGGTCCTCAATAGCTTTGACAACGAGCCCTCTCCGCCAACGGGACAATTTGCGGAACGGCAAGGCAAGCAATGCGCCGCCAATCTTTTCGCGCTGCTCCAAGGCAAGCCCACCAAGCCCTTCTATTTCAAGCCCCTGGGCATGCTGTGCGCCATTGGCGGACACAATGCCGTCGCCGAAATGATGGGCGTGAAGCTCTCCGGTTTTATTGCCTGGTTCATCTGGCGGACCGTCTATCTCCTGAAGATTCCCTCCTTCTCACGCAAGGTGAAGGTGGCTCTCGACTGGACCTGGGAGTTGATGTTCTCGCGCGATATCACGGGCGTCAAGATCGACCATGCGAATCGCGTCCACGACGCCTACTTTGAAGCCGGCAGTTTTATCTTCAAGAAGGGTGATCCCGCCACCGACTTCTACGTCATCGAGAAGGGCGAGGTGGAGGTGATGCGGCAGATTGAGGACGGACAGGAGCCAGAGATGGTGGCCATGTTCGGCCCCGGCGATTTCTTTGGCGAGATGGCGCTGGTGGAAGACCGGCCGCGCAACGCCAGTGTGCGGGCCAGAACCGATGTCGAATTGACGATTATTGGCAAAGGGATGTTCGCCAAGATGTCGAAGATCCTCGCCCCCTTGTCGCAACAGGTGAATAACGCGATCCGGAAGCGGACAACGATGCGGCAGAAGCTACCGCGCTCAAGCGACATTCTGAAGCACAGCGTGCTGAAGGATGTAATCGAACCCTTGCCCTCGCAACCTCTCAGCGAGAACTGCACCTTTACTTCGGCAGTGGGTCAGTTTGAAAGAGAGAAAGCAGACTTTTTCTGCGTTGTCGATGAGAAGGCGAATCTGTCCGGCGTTCTGACGCGAACCGATCTGTTGTCGACGCTCGAAATGATCGCGGCCATGCCCGAGGAGGAGCGCGGCAAGATCAAGGTGAAGGACATCATGACGCAGAATCCGATCTGGGTCACGGTGGACGATTCGCCGCTGCTCGTGACGGAGATGATGCGGGAGCGGAGCATGAAGAGAATGCCGGTCGTCTATGACATCAACGACCGGCGCATTGCAGGATATATTCGTCTCGAATCGCTGATGGCGCTTGTAATGCGCAAGATCCAGGCCGAGCGAGACGCACTCCGCGAAGTGAACTAGAAACTATGCGAAGTACATGCCACCGTTGACTTCAATGGTTTGGCCGTAGATATACGCGGCTTGTGGAGAACACAGGTAGGCAATGACATCGGCGGTTTCTTCGCTGCTGCCCAAGCGGCCGGCGGGGGTGTTTGCTTTGAAGCTCTCGAGCATTTGCGGCGTCGAGAAAACCTCGTGGAAATGGGTGGCGATCACACCGGGAGCGACGCAATTCACATGGATGCCTTGCGGTGCCAGTTCTTTGGCCATGCCCTTGGTGAGCGCAGAAACGGCGCCTTTGCAGGTGGCGTAAGCAAAAGCTCCCGGACCGCCGCCATTGCGTCCGGCAATGGACCCGACATTGACGATCCAACCCTGCTTCTGTTCGATCATGTGCGGCACAACCGCCTGGGTGACATAAAAGACGCTCGAGAGATTGAGCATCACCGTCTGCTCCCAATGATCCGAGGGCATGCTGGCTAAAGAGTGTCTGCCGAGGAGCGAACCGGCATTATTAATCAGTACGTCAATCTTGCGGCCCTTCAGTGTTTCTGCAAATGCTTGTGCACCGGCCAGAGTGGCGAGATCGGCATGGATCGTTTCGGCAGTGGCGCCGAGGGCCCGAGCTTCGCTGGCCACTGCTTCGGCTCCGCTCTTGTCTGATGAGTAATGGATGAGAAGGGATGCCCCTTCTTTCGCGAAGGCCAGAGCCGTAGCCGCTCCGATTCCCTTGCTGGCACCCGTAATGAGGACTGTACGCATTGTCGCTATTCTATGTGACGATGTTGGGGTGACGATGATTGCGGTGGAGAATCCTGCGACGGAGGAAGTACTCGGGGAGATCGCGGATTCTGGAGAAGCAGGAGTCAACCAGGCGGTCGCCGCCGCGCGCGCTGCCTTTGCAGCCGGAGTGTGGGCCCGGAAGCTGCCAAGCGAGAAGGAAGCGATCCTGTGGCGGATTGGCGATCTGATTGAGCGGGATCGCGAAGATCTGGCCTTGCTGGTGACACTCGAAACCGGCAAGACCTTGAAGGAATCACGTGGGAGCGATGTTGGCGGCTCCGCCGACGCGTTCCGTTATTTTGCCGGCGCCGTGAGGCGAATTGGCGGCAGGACGATTGCGGCGGATGGTCCGTTTTCCGTCGCAAGCCAGCGCGAGGCGATGGGCGTGGTGGGGGCAATCGTGCCCTGGAACTACCCGCTTTGTCTCGCAGCCTGGAAGATTGCGCCTGCCCTCGCCTGTGGCAACAGCGTCCTGCTGAAGCCCAGCGAGTTGACGCCATTTCATGCGTTGAAGCTGGCGGAGTTGCTCGCAGAGGCGGGCGTTCCGCCGGGAGTCTTCCAGGTGGTCAATGGCTATGGCCACACGACGGGCGAAGCCTTGGCGCGGCATATGGATGTCGACAAGATCTCCTTCACCGGCTCGACCCGGACGGGCAGACGCTTGTTGTTGGCCTCGGCAGAGAGTAACTTGAAGCCAGTGAGCCTCGAATTGGGCGGCAAGAGCGCAAATATTGTTTTCGGTGATGCGGACCCGAAAGCTGCGCTTCGCGGAGCACTGTGGGGAATTTTTTCCAATCAGGGGCAAATCTGTACCGCCGGGAGCCGTCTCCTGGTACAGTCCTCCCTCCATGATGAGTTTGTCGACCGGCTGGTGAAACGGGTGCGGGGATTGAAGATGGGAGACCCGCGGCAGGACGATGTCGTACTGGGGAGCCTGATTTCCAAGCAGCAGATGGAGCGGGTTCTCGGTTATATCAAGACAGGAAAAGCAGAGGGAGCAAACCTGGTTTGTGGCGGCGCTCGCGAGGGGAATGTTGGTTGTTTTGTGCAAGCTACGGTGTTTAGCGGAGTAAAGAACAGCATGAGAATCGCGCAGGAAGAGATCTTTGGGCCGGTGCTGAGCGTGATTCGTTTTGAGACGGAAGAGGAAGCGCTCGCCATCGCCAATGGCACCTCCTACGGGCTCGCCGCTGCCGTTTGGACCAGCGATTTGAAGCGGGCTAACCGGATGGCCAGTGCATTGCATGCGGGGACCGTGTGGGTGAACTCTTACAATGAGTTTGACGCAGCTGTTCCGTTTGGTGGTGTGAAGCAGTCAGGCTTTGGACGGGAACTCGGGCAAGAAGCGATCGAAGAATTTACAACAGTGAAGAGTATATGGACCGCCCAATAAAGAAAACAACCAAGAGCCCGATTACGAGCAAGACGCTCGAACGCGTGATCTCCAAGGCGGGCCTGGGCTCGCGAACGGATGCACGGCACTGGATCCACTCGCGGCGGGTGACGGTGAATGGCAGGATGGTCGAGAATCCGGATGAGTGGATCGATCCGATCCAGGACCGGATTGAATTGGACGGGCGTCTGGTCAAGACGCTCGACAAGCTTTACATCCTCCTTTATAAGCCCGCAGGCTACATTACGAGTAAGGGCGACCCGGAAGGCCGGAAGACCGTCTACGACCTGCTTACCGACGTTCCATCCTTTGTCGGGACCGTGGGCCGGCTGGATGAAGATACCAGCGGACTGCTCTTGCTGACCAATGACACGGCGCTCGCCGAGCGGATGACGAATCCGGAATTCCATGTGCCGAAGACTTATCTCGTGAAGTGTTCGACCAAACTGTCGGATGAGGCGCTCGAGACGCTGCGCCAAGGCGTGGAATTGAAGGATGGCATGACAAGGCCGGCGATCGTCAACCGGGTGCGTGAGAACGAATCGAAGAGCTTTGTCGAGCTCACGATTACCGAAGGCAAAAACCGGCAAGTGCGCCGGATGATCGAGGCGATGGATAGCCAGGTATTGAAGCTGGTGCGGACCAATCTGGGGCCGCTGACCCTGACGGGACTTGAATCCGGCAAGTGGCGCCATCTGAATCCGGGCGAAGTGACGAAACTCATGAAGCTGGCTGGGATGGAAGAGAAGCCGGTACGGAAGGAAACGGAAGCGGCCCCGGATGCGCAAGGAGGAATGAGGCCGCCTTCACGGACGCAGTTCGGCCGGTCGAAGCCGGTTGAGTCAGATTGGAGTGCGAAATCGCCTTCACGCGATAGATCCGATCGGGCGCCTCGCGGCGGCGATTCTCGTAGCGACTCACAATGGTCTCCCAAGAAGTCCACTTGGAATCCGAAACCACGTACGGGCAGCAAGGCGGAGTGGGCACCTCGCGGGGACGACGCTCCCCGTGGCGACTCGAACTGGTCTCCGAAGCCGAAGTCCGACTGGGGTGCGAAGCCTCCTTCGCGTGGTAAGGCGGAGTGGTCCCCTCGTGGTGGTGATGCTTCTCGTGGCGACTCGAACTGGTCCCCGAAGCCGAAGTCCGACTGGGGTGCAAAACCTCCTTCGCGTGGTAAATCCGACTGGGCACCTCGTGGTGGTGACGCTCCCCGTGGCGACTCAAACTGGTCGCCGAAGCCGAAGTCCGACTGGGGTGCGAAACCTCCTTCACGTGGCAAATCCGACTGGGCACCTCGCGGTGGTGATGCTCCTCGTGGCGACTCGAACTGGTCCCCGAAGCCGAAGTCCGACTGGGGTGCGAAACCTCCTTCACGTGGCAAATCCGACTGGGCACCTCGCGGTGGTGATGCTCCTCGTGGCGACTCGAACTGGTCGCCGAAGCCGAAGTCCGACTGGGGTGCGAAGCCTCCTTCGCGTGGTAAATCCGACTGGGCACCTCGCGGGGGCGACGACTCCCGGAGCGGCTCGAATTGGAGTCCGAAGCCGAAGTCTGACTGGGGTGCGAAACCTCCTTCGCGTGGTAAATCCGACTGGGCACCTCGCGGGGGCGACGACTCGCGGGGCGGCTCGAACTGGTCTCCAAAGCCGAAGTCCGATTGGGGCTCGAAGCCTCCTGCGCGTGGTAAGGCGGAGTGGTCCCCTCGCGGTGGCGACGACTCCCGGAGCGGCTCGAATTGGAGTCCGAAGCCGAAGTCTGATTGGGGTGCGAAACCTCCTTCACGCGGCAAGTCCGACTGGGCACCTCGCGGCGGTGACGCTCCTCGTGGCGACTCCAAGTGGTCCCCCAAACCAAAGTCTGATTGGAGTGCAAAGCCTCCTTCGCGCGGCGATTGGGGCCCGAAAACGTCCTTCCGTCCTCAGGCGGAGAGCCACAGCAAACCTCCATTCAAAGGCCCCTCAAAAGGTGTAGGCGATCGCCGCTTCACCCGCCGGCGTGATCAATAAAATCCAAGCGGCGGCTGTAACACGTTGCGATAGGCTTATACGTATGTTCCCTGCCCTGTCGCGGCGCCTTGCGGCCGCTTGTTTCTCGTTGACTGTCCTTGTTGGACAGGAACACACGCCGCAGAATGAAAAGAATCCACTCGCTGCTGACGCAACCGCAGTTGAATCCGGCAAAAAACTGTTTGGCCAAGCCTGCCAGGCCTGTCACGGTGGAAATGCGGCAGGAAGCGACCGTGGACCCGCCCTTGCGACAGGAATTTTTAAGCATGGAGCGAAAGACGGAGAGATCTTCCTCAACATTCGCAACGGTATCACGGGCACGCAGATGCCCGCCTTCCAAAAGCTCGGGATTACCGAAGCGTGGCAGATTGTCAGCTATCTTCGCAGCCTGAGTAGCAGCACCGTCAAAGTAAACGAGACCGTGCCGGGCGATCCGAAGAAAGGCGAAGCCCTGTACTTCGGAAAAGCCTCCTGCTTCCGTTGCCATGAGGTGAACGGACGAGGCGGCATTGTCGCGCCAGATCTCTCTGCAGCAGCAGGAACTCCGGCCGAAGCACTGAAGAATAAGATCCTCAAACCGAACGAGCTGATCGGCGGCCAGAAAGGCCCGGGCATGATCGAAGTGGTCACCGCCGAAGGTAAAACCATAACCGGTCTCAGGCGCAATGAAGATAGCTTCGTCGTGCAAATCAGCGAACGTGACGGTAGCTTCCATATGCTCGACAAGGCCAGCCTCAAGAGCCGGAAGACGATCGAAACCTCGATGATGCCTGCGAACTATGCCACCCGCCTCAGTGGCGAGGAGATCCAGGACATCGTCGCTTATCTCAAAACCCTGACCGCTCGCGATTACGCAGCCACCGTACGCGGCGACTTACCCGCCGGCGGCCTGAGCTATGAGCGGATTCGGAATGCCTCCAAGGAGCCGCAAAACTGGCTCACCTACTGGGGAGACTACGCAGGCAAGCACTTCAGCCAGCTCCAGCAGATTACTCCGGCCAATGTGAAGCAGTTGCAGGCCAAGTGGTCTGTGCAGATGCCTGGCGACTCGATCCTCGAAACCACCCCGATCGTGATCGACGGCATCATGTACACGGCCGGAATGCCAGGCCAGGTCTTTGCGCTCGATGCGCGCACCGGCATGCAGATCTGGAAGTACCAGCGCACGCAAAAGAAGGTAAACGCCTTTGAGAGCAACCGCTACAACCGCGGCGTCGCGGTGTTGGGCAATCGCGTCTTCTTCGGAACCCTCGATGCGGCGCTCGTCGCACTCGACCGGCGCACCGGACGTCCGCTTTGGGAAACCCAAGTGGCCGACACCATGGAAGGCTACAGCGTCACCGTCGCGCCACTGGTGGTGAAGGACAAGGTGATTGTCGGCGTCGCCGGTGGCGAGCATGGCATTCGCGGCTTTCTCGATGCTTATGACGTTGTGACCGGCAAGCGGGTATGGCGATTCAACACCGTTCCGGGACCTGGCGAATTCGGTCATGAGACATGGAAGGGCGATAGCTGGAAGCTTGGTGGCGCGCCCACCTGGCTCACTGGCAGCTATGATGCCGAACTCGATACGCTGTACTGGGCCACCGGCAATCCCGGGCCCGATATGGACGCTGAAATTCGCAAGGGCGACAACCTGTTTTCCTGCTCCGTGCTCGCCCTCGATCCTGCGACTGGCAAGCGCAAATGGCACTACCAGTTCACCCCCAATGACAGCCACGATTGGGATGCGAATCAGGATCTGGTGCTGGTCGACCGGGTGATCGATGGAGTGCAGCGCAAGCTGCTGGTGCAGACCAATCGGAATGGGATCTTCTATGTGCTCGATCGTACGAACGGTAAACTGCTCTTTGGCAAGCCCTATGTCCGCCAAACCTGGAACGCCGGCTTTGAGGCCGATGGTCGCCCGAAGGTGATTCCAAATACAGACTCCACACCCGAAGGCCGCGTCGTCTATCCGACCCTCGTCGGCGGCACCAACTGGCAGAGCCCTTCCTTCGACAGCAGCAATGGAATGCTCTACACGGTCTATGCCGATGGCGCCGAGCGCTTCATTCGCGAGAAGAGTGTCTATGAGCCCGGCAAGGCCTACTGGGGTGGCCGCTCCGTTGCCACCGGCGACAAGCCGCTGGCAGGCATCAAGGCCATCGACACAGCGACGGGGGATGTGAAGTGGGAACATCCGCTGTCACGGGGATCGCTTGCTGCGGGCGTGCTCGCCACCTCGACGGGCGTGCTGTTCTCCGCAACGGCAGAGGGCAATCTGATTGCGCTGGAGGCGGCAACGGGCAAGTATCTGTGGAGGATGCAGACGGGCGCCACCACGGCCACTTCACCGATCAGCTACGCGGTGGACGGCAAGCAGTATGTCGCGATTGCGGCAGGCCAGGTGTTGTACAGTTTTGCGCTGCCTGAATAGGGCTTAAACGCGCAGATCGAGAGTCACAGGACAATGGTCGCTGCCGGTAATGTCATTGAGCATATCGGCAGCGGCAATGCGGTCAGCAAATTTGCTGGCAACCACGTTAAAGTCAATTCTCCAACCGATATTCTTGGCGCGGGCGTTCATGCGGGCGCTCCACCAGGAATACTTCACCACACCCGGGTTCAGATGGCGCCAGGTGTCGATCCAGCCACTCTTGAGGAAGGCGTCCATCCAGGCACGCTCTTCCGGCAGGTAGCCGGGATTCTTTTCGTTGTCTTTGGGCCGTGCGAGATCAATCGGATAGGGCGCAACGTTGAAGTCGCCCCCGAGGACAACGGGCTTGCCAGTGCGGCCCAGCTTCTCAAGCCAGCCTTCCATCGCCGCGCAGAAGCGCAGCTTGTAATCGATGCGCCCGCCGAGAGCCTGTGAATTCGGGAAGTAGGCGCTGACGACGATGTAGCGATCAAACTCGGCCGCAATCGCACGGCCTTCGCCGTCAAACTCCTCGTAGCCCAGGCCGGAGTAAACCTTCAGCGGGACATCCTTCGACAGGATGCCAGTGCCGCTATAGCCTTTGCGTACCGTCGCAGCATACCAGTGCTGGTTGTAGTGCGACAGGCAGGCAATGTCCTCGGGAATCTGGTGCGCATCCGCACGCACTTCCTGGAGCAGAATCACATCCGCATCGTGAGTCTGCAGCCACTCGGCCAGACCGGACTTGGCACAAGCCCGGATGCCGTTGACGTTCCACGTTGCGATTCGCTTTATGTCCTGGACTTCAGACATGCTTCGGCAAGCCTTTCAAAGATGCGTGCGGTGGACGGGATATCGATGCACTCGTCGGTGATCGACTGGCCAAAGGTCAGCGGCTTTCCGGCGATCAGATCCTGACGGCCGGACACGATGTTCGATTCGATCATCACGCCAAAGATGCCGGTCTGGCCCGCTTCGATCTGTTCGGCAATGGACTGCGCCACGATGGTCTGGTTGGCCGCGTGCTTTTGTGAATTCGCGTGCGAGCAATCAATCATGAGACGATCGGGGACCTTCTGCGCCCGCAAGGTGTCGAGAGCGCTCGAAACCGCTTCCTCATCGAAATTCGGGAGCTTCCCGCCGCGGAGGATGACGTGGCAGTCGGGGTTGCCGTTGGTCTCGACAATCGCGGCGTGGCCGGTCTTGGTGACGCTGAGGAAATGATGCGGTTCTGCCGCGGCGCGGATCGCATCGATCGCAATGCGCACGTTGCCGTCGGTGCCGTTTTTGAAGCCGACCGGGCAAGAGAGCCCGCTCGCCAACTGGCGATGCGACTGGCTCTCCGTCGTACGCGCGCCGATGGCCCCCCAGACAATGAGGTCCGCGATGTACTGCGGCGTGATCATGTCGAGAAACTCGGTAGCCGAAAGCAGCCCCATGTTGGCGAGGTCGAGCAGCAGCTTGCGCGCCCGGCGGATGCCTTCATTGATCGAGAAGCTTTCATCAAGAAAGGGATCGTTGATGAGCCCCTTCCAGCCCACGGTGGTGCGGGGCTTCTCGAAATAGACCCGCATGAGAGTGAGGAGTTGCCCTCTGTAAGGCTTCGCAATCTCCTTCAAACGGGCAGCATATTCAAGAGCAGCGTCCACATCGTGGATCGAGCAAGGACCCACCACAACGACAAGACGATTGCTTTGGCCATGAATGATTTCATGCAGCTCTTGGCGAGTATTGTGGATAGCACGGGTTACATCTTCGGTAGGTTGAAGTTCCTTGAGGAGATCAACAGGAGGATTGAGTTCGCGGATGCCGCGAATGCGTACGTCGTCGGTGCGGAATGACATTGAGAAATAAGCGCGGAATCTTAGATTTTACTAGTCTTTTGAAACGTGCGCTTAGAGGATGCTGCCATCATGGATCCAGATGCGCGGGAAACTGGAGTCCTATTTCGAGTTTGCGAGACTCGGCGCGAGCTGGCGGACCGAAATTTTAGCCGGCGCCACCACCTTCATCACGATGGCTTACATCGTCTTCGTGAACCCTTCCATCCTCGGCGAAGCGGGCATGCCAGTGGGCGCGGTAACGGCGGCCACCTGCTTGAGCGCGGCTTTGGGAAGCATTCTGATGGGCGCCGTCGCACGCTATCCCATCGCGCTTGCCCCCGGCATGGGGCTGAACGCCTACTTCACTTATGTCGTCGTCAAGGGCCTGGGCGTCTCCTGGCAGGTGGCGCTGGGAGCAGTGTTTCTTTCGGGTGTCGCATTCCTCCTGCTGACCTTGACCGGACTGCGCCAGAAGATTGTCGAGGCGATGCCGGCGGATCTGTACGCCGCAGTCGCCGTCGGCATCGGCTTGTTTATCGCCTTCATCGGCCTCAAGAACGCCGGGATCATCGTGCCGGATCCGGCGACGATCGTGCGGCTGGGAAATCTACGCGAGCCCACAACAGTCTTAGCGATTTGCGGACTACTCCTCATCGGAGCGCTGCTCGCCTGGCGGGTGCGAGCGGCGATGCTGCTCGGAATCCTCGGCACCAGTCTGCTGGGCGCGATCTTCGGACTCACCCAATGGAGCTGGCAGCCGAGTTATCTGCCACAGTTGGGACAAAGCGCATTCCAGCTCGATGTGCGAGGCGCGCTGGGACTCGGGCTGCTCGAGATCGTGTTCGTATTCCTGTTCGTCGACTTGTTCGATAATCTCGGAACACTGGTGGCCGTGACGAAGAAGGCAGGCCTGCTCGACAACCAGCAGAAGATCCCACGCGTGGGGCGGATTCTGCTCTGTGATTCGATCGCGACGATGTTTGGCTCGCTACTGGGCACCTCCACCGTAGTGAGCTATATCGAGAGCGCATCGGGAGTTCTGGCCGGAGGACGCACTGGAGTGACGGCGATCGTCACCGGATTGCTGTTCCTGGTCGCGCTCTTTGCCGCGCCCATTGTGGGTGTGATTCCCGCTGCGGCTACAGCACCGGCCTTGATTCTCGTCGGCAGCATGATGATGTCGCATGCGGCAGAGATCCGTTGGGATGATGCCGAGGTGGCGATTCCCGCCTTTCTGACGATCCTCGCCATTCCGCTCAGCTTCAGCATTGCGAACGGCGTTGCCTTTGGCTTTGTCGCTTATACGCTGCTGAAACTGGCGCAGGGCAAGTGGCAGGAAGTGGGCTGGCTGGTCTATGGGTTGACCGCGTTGTTCATCGCGCGCTTCTTCTATCTGAGTGGAGGATAATCACACCAGATGTTGCAATTGAGCTGGCTCTGGAGTGACCCCTTGGAAGTGGGCGTAGACGCGCCTCTGTTTACGGCAAAGGATCAGGATGGCAACGAGGTGAGCCTGCAGAAGCTGCGCGGCAAGAACGTCATCCTCGTCTTCTATCCGGGCGACGATACGACCGTTTGCACGAAGCAGGTGTGCGAGATCCGCGACAATTGGCAACTGGTCAAGCAGAAGAATGCCGTCGTCTTTGGCATCAATCCGCAGTCGGCGGAGAGCCACAAGAAGTTCGTCAATGGAAGGCAATTGCCCTTCCCCCTGCTGGTCGACCAGGGACAAAAGATCGGGCAGCTCTACCACGCGCATGGACTGATCGTGAAGCGGACCGTTTACCTGATTGGCCCCGACGGCAAGATCAAATTTGGACAGCGCGGCAAGCCTTCGCCGGCGGAAGTCCTGCGCTTCGCCGAGTAGGCGTTATTTCCGTTTGCAGGAGAAGGTGCCCGTCGCCTGGCCCCCAAGATCAACCGAGCCTTTGAGCGCATCGTTCTCGAGACTGCCCTTATAAACAAGCGCGTAGCCTCCGGCAGTAAAACTCAGCGTAAATTTGTTGCCCTCTGCTTTGCCGCTCAATTCGGTGTCGCCCAGTTGTCCGCTGTAGCTGCCTTTGATGTCGGAACCGGTCTGCTTCAAGTCAAAGTTCGGACTGCCACTACCGCCATCGAACTCCACAGTGCAGGCCCATTTCCCACTGAGGTCAGCAGCCGCAGCAAGTGCGGCGGCAAAAAAGAAATTCACAAGGATTCTCATGTAGAAATCATAAAGGGCTCCCCGGTAGGAGAGCCCTTTTTGTTTGTTAAAAATCGCTTTGGCTAGAAGGTATAGCGGAGAGCGAGTTGGATGTTGCGGGGAGCGGTCTGCGTCTTCTGTGTCACCTTCCCGAAGGTTGCGTTGTTCGGGTTGGTGTCCACACCGGACCAGTTCGGGTGGTTCGGGAGGTTGAAGAACTCAGCGCGCAACTGCACATTGTGGCGTTCCTGGAAGCGGAAGTTCTTAAACGCCGACATGTTGAAGTTATTGAAACCAGGGTTGTAGAACATGTTGCGGTTCTGCGTGGTGGAGAAAGTTCCGGCAACCGGCTTGGCGGCCGTTACCTGAATCCACTTGGCAGGATCCGCACTGCCCTGTGCGAACTGGCGCGGGTAGCTGGCGGCCGAGGTGATTTCCCACGGCTGCGTTCCGGTGCCGGTACCAGCAAAGTCGTCACCCGTCGTGATGCTAAACGGTTTACCGGTTTGCCATTGATAGTTACCACTGGTCTGCCATCCGCCGAGAACCATGCGCGCAACAGCGTTGCCGCTGGTCCTGTAGAAGGGCAGTTCGTACACGAAGTTGATCTGGAACATGTGGCGGTTGTCGAAGCTCGAAGCGCCCCAGAAGTTCTTGTCGTTGTAGGCGTTCCAGAGCAGATCCTTACGGCCGGAGGCATTGTCCATGCTCTTGGAGAGCGTGTAAGCAGCGCCAACCAGGAAGCCTTTGCTAAAGCGACGGTTCGCTTCGAGTTGAAAGGAATGATAGGTACTGCGAGCAGCATTCTCTTGCAAGTCAATCTGGGCAAAGCCCTTGTAGGGACGAAGGAAGTTGACATTCGCACCAGGATTGGCCTGGGTCGTACCCGGCTGGAGTTGGTTCAGATTACGAGTCCGTTCCAGGTTGTTCGCCGTGCGGCCCACATAGGCAGCAGTGACGATCGTGCTGAAGCCGACTTCACGTTCGACAGTGGTATTCCACTGGTAGGAACGTGGAATCTTGAAGACCGGATCGGTGGTCATGTAGTAGAACGGGAACTGCGTGCCGGCGGTGCCGCCGGGGTTGTCCACGTTGCCAGCGGTAACAGAGGCGAAGGGCTGGAAGGGAGCCTGACCGCCAAGGAAGACACCGTCAGAGACACCAGGACGCTGGAAGAAGCTTCCACCACCGGCGCGGACGACCGTCTTTGTATTGATCGAATAGGCAATACCAAAGCGCGGAGCCCAGTTGTTTTTCTGCAACTGACCAAAGGTGTTGCTGCCACCCGAGAACAGGCGGTTGAATGAGGGATCGCTGGCGATCGGCACACGGCCAATCGCGGCCTTGGGCCAGCCGGTTCCCGGAATCACGATTCCGTTGTAGCGGTCGCCACTGAGAACGTTACCCGTTGCACGGTCGAGAACAACAGCCTTTGCAGGATCGTACTTCGAAGGATCGAAGACGGCGATGTTGTTCCAGAGCGAATAGTAATAAGGCTGCATGATCGTGTAGCGCAAGCCCATTTCGATACGCAGCTTGGAGTTGATCTTCCAGGAGTCCTGGAAGAAGGCTTCATACATCTGGCCACGATACGGAGTATAGGCGCGCGTGCCGATTTCCGCATAGGTATCAAAGAGTCCGAGAGCTGCGTTCGCGATGGCGAGGCCGGAGTTCGGAGCGCCCTGACGGCCGTCAGAGAACACAAAACGGCCATTCTGGTTGTTGGTGCCACCGGGGACGCCACTCACGTTGATCTGGTCAAAATCGTTCTGGCCAGAACGCTCGAAGTAGAAGCCGAACTTCAGGGTGTGATTCCGGATGATCTTCGTTGTGTTGTTCGAGATCTGATAGATCGGGCCGGTTGACTGGGACGGATAAGGACCGCCGTCAACAGTACCGAAGCTATTGATTTCGATCGTCGGGATCTTGTCCTGAATTTCCTTTGCGCCACCAAAGAGGTAGGGGTAGTTGATGCCATAAGCACTGCGCTTATAGGCGCCGGTGCTCTGGTTCACCTTGGTGTAGACGCGATCGACGGAGGCGGCAACAAGGAACTCGTTGACGGTGGTCGGATTGATCGTCCACACGTGGTTGATCGAACCAGTGACGTTCGGACGGCTCTGATCGGTCGTGGCACGGTCGGTGTTGTTATTGAAACCGTTCAGGATGTGATAGGTGTAATTGGACCAGCGGGCGCGGATGGTCTGGTTCGAAGTCGGGAGGAGATCGATACCGAGGTTATCCTTGCGCTGGTTTTCAGGCTGCGAGCGCGAAGCGAAGTAGTTGTTCCGTCCCGAGAGATAGCCAGGTAAGGCATCCGGGTAGGCACGCAACAGCGCGAGGCCGTTTGAGCTGACACGATTCGCCGGGATGATGTTGCCAGGGAAAGGCGCACCCGTCGTCGGGTCATTGATCGTCCGGACCGCAAAGAACGGATTGGGGCTCAAGAGTTCGCTAAAGTTTCCGGTACGCATCAGAGGAGTCGGCACTGTCGTGGTGGCAGTGACTTCCTGGCGATAGCGCACATACTCTTGCGAGAAGGAGAAGAAGGCTCTGCTCCGGTCCGTATTGAAGACCTTCGGGACCATGATCGGACCATTGACCACGAAACCGAATTGATTGAAGGTATTCTGCGGCTTCCGCGCACCAGTCGTATTGCGGAGCCAAGTGTTGGCGTCGAGCTCACGGTTCCGCAGGTATTCGTAGGCAGTGACGTGAAGGTCGCGTCCACCAGACTTGGTGACGATGCGGACCTGACCGCCGGAGGTGCGGCCGTATTCAGCGTTGTAGTTCGAAGTGAGAACTTGAACTTCTTGCACAGTATCCACGTCAGCAGTTCCAACAGAGGTGCCATTCGAACGCGTACGAACGCCGACCGCGCCATCAAAGGTGATGAGGAAGTCCTGGCTTCTGGCGCCGTTGATCTGCAACCCGTTGTTGAGACCAAAGGTAAAACGGTTCATCGCATCGCCCTGAACGCCCGGCTTCAACTGGGCGAGCAGCAGCGGGTTGCGGCCGTTCATCGCCATGTTTTCGATCTGCTTGGCTTCGATCGTTTTCCCGACCGTAGCAGAGTCAGCCTGAACACTGGCAGTGGAAGCAGTGACTTCGATCGATTCCGATACGGCGCCGACCTCAAGAGAGATCTCTACCGAAAGCGGGATCGAAGCATCCAGTTTATTTGTCTTTTTGATGTACTTCTTGAAACCAGCGGCCTCTACGCTTACGGTGTAGTAGCCAGGCTGGAGGTTGGTGATGGTGTAAAAGCCTTCACCGGTGGTGGTTGTTTGACGTTCGGTTCCGGTACCTTCGTTCCGCGCTGTAACCTTAGCGCCAGGAATGGAAGCACCCGATGCGTCATGAACGTTGCCGGTGATTTGGGATGAGTCAGATTGAGCGAAGCCCGAGCTTGCCGCGAGAAAGATAGCGGAAAGCAAGAGACCAAGCCTGAGAGACAGCGAGCGAACTTTGCTCTTCATGATTTCTTTTTCCTCAGAACAGAGAGTGACACCTCAGATTCAGACCAGAGAAGCCTGAACCCAAAGTTGTAAGACCCTCACAAATTCTACCGAAAAAGAATTTCTTTGTGTTTTATCCGCACCTTATAGTAAGAATTCTTAATTCAGCTATAGGCATGACGGATCGGCCCGCTGATGCAGGCCGATCCGCTCGAGCTCGTTGTTCTCGTTATCTAGAAAGCGAAACGAAGCCCGAATTGCATATTACGCTCGCCGGTCTTGGACGTTACCTGTCCAAAAGTTCCGTTGTTGGGATTGCGGTCCAGGCCACCAACTGAACGTGCAGGCTCTCACCGATTCTGAAGTTCTTGCATGCCGAAAGATTCCAGTTCTGGAAGCCAGGTGCATAAAGGATATTGCGTAGACGGTCGGTCCCCGAAGTAGTCTTGGTGAACAGTGTCTGTTTTCAGGCTGCATCGGGTCTTAAGGCCGAGTCGCTGAACTGGCCCGAGAAGTTGATCGAGTCGGCCGAACCGAGAGCCCCCGATTGGAACTGCGTCACGTGGCCAGATCCGAAAATGTACGCCTCAGCTCATAAAAATCTATAATCTATAAATTAAACCGAGTTCCTGATTTTTTTTTGAGTGCTTAAAACAAGAGGCGCCCACTGGCGGGCGCCTCCTGTTTTGATGGCGAAAGCCGTCGCTTAAAAGTACAGCTTCGCGCCGAGTTGGATGACGCGGGTGGTGATCCCTTGCACGCCGCCGCCAATCGAGCCGAAGGTGGCCGAACGAACGTTGAGATCGAGAGTGCCCGGGTCTGGATTGTAGTTGTTGAACAAATTGAAGATCTCCGTCCGGAACTCCAGGCGGCGCGTTTCCCCCAGACGGAATTGCTTGTTCACTGAGAAGTCAAAGTTCGTAATGCCCGGCAGCCGCACCGCATCGGTACGCGGTGAGGTTCCGAAGCGGCCGTAGGCTGTGGGGTTGCGCACCGGATCGGCAGCCAGGAAGGCGTTGGTATTGATCCACTTGGCCCAAGTGCGGTCTCCCCCGGCCAGATTGCCGTTCTGTCCGGCCACCTGATCAGGACGCGAGTTGATTCCCGTGCCCGTCGTATCAATGTTGGCGCTGACAGGAGCCGGATAGCCGCCCTGGAACGTCATGATCGTGCTGAGATTCCACCCCCCCAGGAGCGAACGTGCAATGCCTTTCGAATTTTTGAAGAAGGGCAGCTCATAGAGGATCGTATTCACAAAACGGTGCCGCAGGTCAAAGCCGGAGGTGGAACGGTCATTCCGGAGATTGAAGATGTCCTGAGGAGCACCGATGAAGTTTCCACCGCCCACTTGCCCACCGATATCGGACGGGCCGGAGATGGCATGGGACCAGGTGTAGGCGGCCAGAAACGTGGCCCCCTTTGCCAGGCGGCGCTCGGCCTTCACTTGGAGCGCGTGATAGATCGAATTTCCGATGGACTTATCTCCTGTGACGGCGCGCTGGAACAGTTGGTCCGGACGGCGGGAATTGAGCGAAGCAAGTCCAGGGGTCCGCGGATCCACCACCTCGATCGGACGGTTCATATCGCCGAAGGTGACCAGTAAGCGTGTGCCCTTCGAACCGACATAACCGGCATCGATCACGATGTTCGCAAAGACCTTCTTCTGGATGTTCAGATTCCATTGCTGGATGTAGCTGTCTCGCATTTCCGGATCGTTTGATACGGCAAAGTTCAAAGCCCCAGAGGTTTGCGCGAGCGCGAAAGGATTGTTGAAGAAGATGTTGGGCGTCGTGGAGGTGCTGCCGATCAGAGCAGCGCCCGAAGTCGCTTGCGCACCCTCGGCCATGGCGAAGATGGCGTTTGAGATCTGCGGCGTGTAGTAGAGTCCGTAACCGCCACGGATCACCATTTCATCAGCGAAGGTGGGACGGTAGGCAAAGCCGAAACGTGGGCCCCAGTTATTCTTATCGGGACGGATGAGACCGCGGCCATACTTCGAGTTCTGCGGGGTGATCAGATCCGTCACGATCATGCCGTTCTGCCCGATATTAACGAACTTGTCGTCGGCCTGGGTGTACTTGCCAAAGTAGTCGTAACGGAGACCGACGTTGACCGTGAGACGTGAGGTGGGACGCCAGTCGTCGCTGAAGAAATAACTCTGCCAGAGGTTTTTTAGACGGGTGGCCGTCGGAGTTGGATTGATGCTGGACGTTTTGACATAGCCAAGCATGAAGTCTGCCATCGCCGCGCCCGTATACGTTCCATCAAAGCCGAAAGCGCCACGGGCAGCGCGAGCCTGATCGAAGGTGACTTCGCGAATCGCAAGATCGATGCCCGCTTTGAGGAAGTGCTTCCCATGCTGCCAACTCAGAATGTCCGCAAACTGCGTGATGGAGTTGGAACGTTGGCGCGGGCCGATCTGGCGTTGGAGATCAAACACCGAGAAGCCGCCATCATTGCCGCTGATGGAGATGGAAGGAGGTCCGTACTCAAAGGGCCGGCGAGAGACCAGAGGCAAGCCCATCTTGCCCGCAATGTCGAACTCCGGCTTATTGGAAGTTCCGAAGTTTTCAAACTCGGCAAAGCTGTGCGTACCGCCTTTGAAATCGTTGACCAGGGTGGGAGAGAAGGTGTGGACATAGCCACCGCCCCAGGTGCGAACGCTGCCCAGGTTGTCGCGCTGGTCATTGCCCCAGAAAGGGATTCCCGCTTCAAAGGTATCGTTCCAGGCATAACGCAGATAGATCGAGTCTTTCGGCGAGAAGTTATGATCCCCACGAACCAGGAAGTTCTTCTGCCGCGAGAGCGCGCTGGGTGTCGCGGAGATAAAGTTGAACGCACCCTGGCTGGTGTTCGGATTGGGCGTAAACGGCAAGAACGCTTTCGCCTGCGGACTTAAGAGGCTCGACGGAATCTGGTTGTTCGGAAAAGGGCCGACGCCCATCGGATCCCGCAGGATAATCTTCTCGCCGGTACGCGCATTCGTGAGCTGGCTGAAATCTCCGTTGCGATAAGCAGTCGGCGGCACGATGCGCAGACCCGGGGTGGTGGCCTGCAGCAGCCTTCCCTGCTCCCAGTTGAAAAAGAAGAAGGTCTTGTCAATGCCGCGATAGAGCTTAGGAAGAAACACAGGACCACCGACATTGGCGCCAAACTGATTGCGATTCAGCCGCGGCGGAGTGACATCTTTATTGGCAATCGCATCGTAACTCTGCGTCAGCGCGTTATTGCGGTTGAACTCCCAGAGAGTGCCATGCAATTGGTTTGAACCACGTTTGGAGATGATGTTCACATAGCCACCCGGTGCCCCGCCCGCTTCAGCTCCGTAAGTGGAAGTTTCCACCTTGAACTCACTGAGAGAGTCGACGGAAGGCGAGAAACTGTAACTCATCGCGTCATAGTCCATGATCTCGATGCCATCGAGGAAGAAACGATTGGCGGTATCGCGCTGTCCGTTTGCCGACATCGCTGTTTCTCCATAGGCAGAAGAGGTTTGACCGATCGAGCCGCGGCCGCGGCGTACTGTGATCGAGCCGGGAGTTCCCGCCTGGACACCGGGAATCAGTTGCGCTAACTGGACAAAGTTTCTGCCGTTGAGGGGCAGATCCGATACTTTGGCGGCATCGATGACCGTGCCCACCACGGCGTTGTCCGTTTGCAGGATCGCACTGCTGGCAGCGACCGAAACGGTTTCGGTGACATCACCGATTTTGAGCTGGAAATCCTGGCGCAGAGTTTGTCCCACCTGTAGGTTCAAGCCGGTGACGGACTGGGTCTGGAAGCCCTTGGAAGAAAGCGTTACGGCGTAATCGCCAGACGGTAGAAATGGAAGATTATAGTTGCCAGATTCGTCGGTACGAGTATCGCGAATCGCGTTAGTACTGCTACTGACGACTTTAACCACCGCACCGGGGACCGTAGCACCTGTCGAGTCTGTGACAGTACCCGTTAGTGTGGCAGTGGTCTGCTGTGCGAGTAGAGAGGCAAGGGAGAAAATGAGGCCCAAAGCAAAGATGCGTAGCGACATGCGCTACGCATCGTATCAATATTAAAAATATAAAGTAAGCCCTACAGGGATTAAACTACGTCAACACCCATGGAGCGAGCCGTACCCTTCACCTGATTGATCACACCTTCGAGATCGAAGCTGTTGAGATCGGGCATCTTCGTTTTGGCAATTTCCTCCACCTGCTTCATGGTGATTTTGCCAACCTTGTTCCGATTGGGTTCCTTCGAGCCACTGGTGATGCCAACAGCCTTCTTGATCAGAACCGGCACTGGCGGGGTCTTGGTGATGAAGGTGAAGCTACGGTCAGAGAAGATGGTGATGACAACAGGGATGATGAGGCCAGCCATATCAGGAGCAGAGGTCTTCGCATTGAAGGCCTTGCAGAATTCCATGATGTTGACGCCTTGCGGACCAAGAGCCGTACCGACCGGAGGGGCGGGAGTTGCTTTGCCAGCGGGGATTTGAAGCTTTACTGAGCCAGTAACTTTCTTTGCCATTTGCTTATACCTTCTCTACTTGTAAGAAATCGAGTTCGACAGGGGTGGAGCGGCCGAAGATCGTAACCATGACGCGCAGCGTGTTGCGCTCGGTATTGACTTCGTCGACCTTGCCGGAGAAATTGTTGAACGGGCCATCGACGATACGCACCGTTTCGTTCTTTTCGTAATTGACCTTCGGGCGGGGAGCATCACCCGGACGGGCCTGCCGGAACAGAACTTTATTGACTTCGTCTGCAGTGAGGGGAACCGGAGTATTGCCGCCACCCACAAAGCCTGTCACACGAGGGGTATTTTTGACTTCGTGCCAGAGCTGGTCATCCATCTCCATCTGGATCATCACGTAACCCGGATAGAGCATGCGCTCACTGGTAACTTTTTTACCGTTCTTCATCTCGACAACCTGTTCCTTGGGAATCAGGATCTGGCCGAGACGGTGATCGAATCCGAAAGCCTCAGCACGGCTCTTCAAGGATTCAGCAACTTTATTTTCAAAACCCGAATAAGTATGAATGATGAACCAGTTCATATTCGGATGGGAATCTTCTTGAGACTCACCAGCCGGAACTAAGTCCTCATGCTCTGCATGTTCTGTTTGCGCAGCTTCTTCAACCCCTGGCACTACATCATCAGGAGCCACTTGGTTTTCGTCGATCTCGTCAAAGTCGGGCATGGATGACCTCGCGGCGCTATTTCGCGCTCATCTTAAAAACCTGGCTCACAGCCCGGACGAAGAGCTGGTCAATCACTGCGAAGTAAGCTGCGAAAAGAAAGACGCTGGCGACGACGACGGTAGTAGTGGCGATGACTTGCTTACGGCTGGGCCAAGTGACCAGACGCATCTCCTTCTGGAGATCTTCAAAATAGTCTTTTACGTTCTGCGGCCAGGAGCTGGCCTTTTCCATTGCGTTTTCAGTCGCCATTTTCAACTTTCCGGGAGTAGAGGAAGATTTGGCAGGGGCAGAGGGATTCGAACCCCCAAAGGCGGTTTTGGAGACCGCAGGTTTACCGTTAGCCTATGCCCCTATTGGAACCAATCAACAGTATAAAACAACTGGGGGACCGAAAACCGGATGGGCATCGCCTCCCGGCTTCCGGTCCCCACAACAAGCGCGAGAAACTCGCGACCCTACTCGATGATTTCCGACACAGTACCGGCGCCGACAGTGCGGCCGCCTTCGCGGATGGCGAAGCGCAAACCCTTATCCATCGCAACCGGCGTGATCAGGTCGATCGTCATCTGCACGTTATCGCCAGGCATCACCATCTCGGTGCCTTCCGGCAAGTGCGCCACACCCGTCACGTCCGTCGTACGGAAGTAGAACTGAGGACGATACCCGTTGAAGAACGGAGTGTGACGTCCGCCTTCTTCCTTGCTCAGGACATACACTTCGCCCTTGAACTTCTTATAGCCCTTGATCGAACCCGGCTTCGCAATCACCTGACCGCGTTCCACGTCGTTCTTTTCAATGCCGCGCAACAAGAGCCCGACGTTGTCGCCCGCGCGACCTTCGTCCAGCAACTTCTTGAACATTTCCACACCCGTCACCGTGGTCTTGCGCGTCGCCGTAAAGCCGACGATTTCGCATTCCTCACCCACCTTGACGATGCCCTTTTCGATACGGCCAGTCACTACCGTGCCACGGCCCTGGATCGAGAAAATGTCTTCGATCGGCATGATGAACGGCTTGTCGATGGCGCGCTCCGGAATCGGAACATACGCATCCACCTGCGCCATCAGGTCGTCAATTTTTGCTTCCCACTGCGGCTCGCCATTCAGCGCCCCCAAAGCGGACACACGCACCACCGGCAGATCGTCGCCAGGGAACTGGTAGCTCGAGAGCAACTCACGCACTTCCATCTCCACCAGCTCGAGCAGCTCGGCGTCTTCCACCATGTCGGTCTTGTTCAGAGCAACGACGATGTAGGGCACACCCACCTGACGGGCCAGCAGGATGTGCTCGCGGGTCTGGGGCATCGGGCCGTCGGTGGCGGCAACGACGAGGATCGCTCCGTCCATCTGCGCCGCACCGGTGATCATGTTCTTGATGTAGTCGGCGTGGCCGGGGCAGTCCACGTGAGCGTAGTGACGATTCGGCGTCTCATACTCCACGTGCGAAGCGGCAATTGTGATACCACGAGCCTTTTCTTCCGGCGCGTTGTCGATCGAGTCGAAGCTCCGGAATGTGTTCTTCGGGTTGTGCCTGGACAACACCTTCGTGATCGCTGCCGTTAACGTCGTCTTGCCGTGGTCGATGTGCCCAATCGTGCCAATGTTGACGTGCGGCTTGCTACGGTCAAATTTCTCTTTCGCCATGTTGCTAACGCCTTAACTAAACCAGAGTGGAGTTTTTGATCCTGAAAATCAAGCGGGGAAAAAAATCTGGAGCTGATGACCGGGATTGAACCGGTGACCTCGTCCTTACCAAGGACGCGCTCTACCATCTGAGCTACATCAGCCCGCTTGCACTACTGTATCAGGACGAGTGGCGCATTGAAAGAATCAATGGTGGACAGGGAAGGATTTGAACCTTCGTAGGAGGTAAACTCCGACAGATTTACAGTCTGTTGCCATTGACCGCTCGGCCACCTGTCCGGGTGCGCACGAACCCTCAAAGAAGGCCGCCTGACAACTTTTCTATCGTATCACAGGGATCTCAAATCGCAAAAGCATTGCGTGAAAAGCTGTATCAATTCCTGTGGGGAGAGGGAAGATTTTTGGCTTCGTTGGATCGACCGGAGTAAAGAGCCGGTGCGCGGCAGCCAGCATCTCGGTACGCAGCTTCACCAGTTGCGGTTGCGGCATCGCCGCCTGGATACGAGCGGCCAGAGCCGCTTCATTGGGAGCAGGCTGGCTGAGCAGGGCAAAGATCGAAAATTCGGTGCGCAGATTCGGATCCCGGATCTGCGCGCTGAGCGCCTGCAGCGTGGCCGGGGAGGGCCGCACGCCATCAACGCCGAAGCGCAGGATTTCCAGATAGAGATCAAGGGCCGCCTTGAGGTCACCAGTGCTCTTCTTGGACTCCGTCTGCAGTAAGGCCTGCGCTTGGGGCCAACGGCCCGTACGAGCCAGCCAGACGGCACGCTGGAAGAACTGTGCGTGGCTCGGAGCGTTGGCAAACACCTGCTTCAACCAGGTGTCAAAGAGAAGATCCGCCGCCTTCACATCGCCGCCATAGAAATTTGCAAAAGCAGCCTTGCGCCACTCCACTCCGTTTTGGAAGTTCGGGAAACGTTGCGCCGCCTGCTGGAAGGAGTGGGCCGCTTCTTTGAAGTTACGATTCATGTAGTAGATTTCACCCAGTGAATCGATCGGATTGGCTTCGTTTGGAGCAAGACGGCGATACTGCTCCATGGCCTTGACCGCTTCGGGTACTTGCCCCTGGTTGGCGTAAGCGTAGCCGAGGCTGTTCCACCAATCGGGTTTGTTCGGTTCCTGCCGGGAGAGTTCCTGATACTCTTCCACCGCGGTGGGCCAATCGCCAAGATTGGCCGCCGTGGCTGCGATTTCTGCCCGGAGCCGCAAGTCGCTGGGACGCAAAGGGAGGAGCTTCTTTGCCGCCGCCACCTTTGCCGTGGCGTCTGGCGCAAGTAGAAGGCTGGTTTGCGCCTTGGTCAACGGATCAGCATCGGACGGGAGCTTCGCCGCCATCGCCTGCGCTTCTTCCGTTCTCCCTGCACGCAAGAGCTGATCGATGATCACCGGATAGGCCGGAGCAAAGCCCGGGAAGCGTTGCTGCAGCGCCAGAAAGGGATCGAGCGTCTTCTGCGACTGGGCTTGCATGAAGGCGCGCCACGCGCCGAGATCAGCAGGAATCTCCGTCAGCTTTGCGTCCAGCATACGGCCCAGCATTTGCGCGGAAACCTGGAGCAAACCGGATTCCGGCACCTTTGCCGTGAAGCTGGAAAGAATGTTGGAAGTGGCGGTGTCGGTGAGACGCGCTTCGATGAGAAAGTCCTGGCCCGCCGGACGAATCGTTCCGCTGATGAGGCGGCCCGCCCCCAGTTCGCGCCAGCCCTCCGCATCATGCACGACGGAGACCGCCAGCCGGGGGTCTTGCACCAGGCGCTGGGCGCTTGCATAGGCAATGAGAGACCCCATCCAGTTCTGCGCGGGATCGGGCCCTTGATTCTCAAACTCCTGAATCACGAGACGCGAATTGACAGGAGAAGGCGCCTGCCGGGAACACCCGGCAAGCGCCAGAATGAGGATCGAATAAATTGTGAAAGATTTGCTGCTAGAGGACACGGAACTCCGACTTCAGAAGTGTCTGAAACTCGGGCTCATCCTTGATGGCCCGGAATGCTTCGTCGCCCGCAATCTTATCCCGCTCGGAGAAACCTTCCTCGAGCGCTTTCCGCAAGTACTGCATGGCCCGGTCGTTTTGCCCTCCCTTGGCATAAAGCTTGGCCAGATGATAGTGGAACTTGGCCCGCTCATCGACACTGCGCTCCTGCAGAACGGTCCCCTGCGATCCCCGATTTTCAAACACATTCGGATCGAGGCTCAGCGCGGTCTGGTAAGAGGTGAAGGCCAATTCGTACTTCTTGCGGGCGAACAGTGCGGTTCCCAGATTGGAGTGGATGCTCGCCGAATTCGGGGCGTAGAGAAGGGCTTTTCGATAGTGATTGGTTGCGCGACGATAGTTCTTCTGAGCATACGCTACCGTGCCGAGGTTGTTGATTGCTTCCGCATACTTCGGGTTCAGCTTGACCGATCGCTCATACTGCTTGCGCGCCAAATCGAGCTGGCTCAGCTGGTGGTAAGCGATGCCCACTTTGTTCCAGGTGACCGGGGAGTTTGCCGGCATCTGCTGGTACATCTCGACCGCCTCACGGAACATCTTCCGTGCCATGAAAATATCGCCCCGCATCTCGGGGCTGAGTTCCGCTTTCTCTGGAGGCGGAATCGGATTCGCTACAGACGAAGGCGTCGCAGTCGACGCGGTGGTGAAATTATTGGCGTGAGGCTGGCCAAGCAGAGCCGAGACAGCCATTGTCGAAACAAACAGGGTGCGTAGTCGCATCGGGCACCTCCACTTGCTTCAAATTCTAATCCAAAACGATTTATTTGAATATCGACCGGATCTTGCCCCAAATACTCTTTTTGTCCTGGGACCCTTCCTCCCCCGGCTTTGCCCGGCGTCCGGCATCGCCCTCAGCAGATCGAGCCGTCTCTCCGTCTTTCTTCCGGATCGTCACGCTGCGGCCCCCAGAAGAGACCTGCCCTTCCCCGCCCGCAGAAGAAGGGTGGGACGAAACGCCCGCTTTCGGCTCTTCCAGATCCCAGCCAAAGACCTGCGTCTGGCCGCTCACTCCTTCAACCGGCTGCGTGCCAGCGACATAATACTCGGTGCGTCCTGCGCCCAGCTTGCCAGTGGCCACATCGACCTCAGCCGAGACCACACCTTGCGGCGCCTCAAAGCCATGGACATTGCGATACTCACGGTGGGTGTGGGCGCGCTTCATGAATTCGGTCCAGATCGGCAGTGCGGTTTGTCCGCCGGTCAGCTTGATGTCGCGATTGTCATCAAAGCCAACCCAGACGACGCAAACCAGCTTTGAGGTGAAGCCGGCAAACCAGCCATCGCGGCTGCTGCCCGTCTTGCCGCCCGCCGGTAAGGTAAAGCCTCGGGTGCGGACGCCAGCACCGGTACCGGCGCGCAGCACGTCTTCCATGAGATTCACCATGATGTAATCAATACGCGGATCGAGCACTTCGTGGCGCTCCACCTTCTGCTCGAAAATGTTGCCTCCAAAGCGGTCGCGAATGGTGCGCACCCAACTGGGCCGCGAAGCGATCCCGTTGGTGGGGAACATCGTATAGGCACCCGCCATTTCGATCGGCGTCACCTCATAGGCGCCGAGCGCTACGGAAGGCGTCGCCCGGACCTCCATATTCAAACCCGCGCGGCGAGCGAGCTTCACCACTTCCCCATAGCCAACGGCTTCGGCCAGCTTAATGGTGGGGATGTTCAGGCTCTTCATCAAGGCCGTGCGCAGGCTGACGGCTCCGTAGTATTTTTCCTGGTAGTTGCCGGGATCATAGGAGCGGCCATCGTAATAGAAGGTAGTGGGTTCGTCCACCAGCATGGTGGTGGGCGTGAAGACCTTCTCGCTGTCAAACAGAGCCGTATTCAAGGCAGCCGCATAGACCAGCGGTTTGAAGATCGAACCCGGTTGGCGTTTGGCCATGGCCCGGTTCAATTGCGATAGCCCGTAATTGCGTCCGCCCACCAGCGCCTTGATTTCGCCATTGCGCGGATCGAGAGCAACCAGGGCCACCTGGACGGTAGCGGGCTTGCCATCCTTGTCATTCTTATGCCTGCGGGCGATCGCTTCGTCGACTTCCTTGAGCCCGGCGCGTACAGCATCGGCAGCGTCGCGTTGCAAATCGACATCAAGCGAGGTGAAGACACGGTAGCCGCCATCCTGGAAATCGATCGAAGGAAACTTCTGGGTGAGGGTATCGTTGACGAGATCGACGAAATAGGAGGAATCGGCCGAGTCGCCATTGCCGCGGACGGTGCGCACTTCGGTGGCCGTGGCGGGCGCATAGAGCCGTTCGTCGATGTAGTCGTTGTCGCGCATCAGACGGAGAACGATATTGCGGCGGGTCTTCGCCTTCTCCGGGTACACAAAAGGATTGGTTGCGCTCGGACGCTGGATCAACCCTGCGAGCAGGGCCGCCTCAGGCAGCGTGACGTCTCGGACATCCTTGCCCAGATAGGCTTGCGCGGCCTCGCCAAAGCCAAAAATATTGAAGCCACCCCGCCAGCCCAACGGAACGTAATTCGCATAGTACTCAAAGATCTGCTCTTTGGTGAGCTTCTGTTCGAGGATCAGCGTGTACAACGCTTCATTGATCTTGCGCCGCCAGGTCTTCTCTGGAGTGAGGAAGAAACCACGCGCCAATTGCTGGCTGAGCGTGGAGGCTCCTTCGGCATGGCGTCCGGTCGAGATGTCGACCATGAGCGCCTTCACAATGCGGATCGGATCAAAGCCAGAGTGTTTGAAGAAGCGTTTGTCTTCGACACTGGTAACCGCATTCACGAGCGTCTTGGGCAGATCCTCGTAGCGGACCATGCGGCGCTTTTGGCGGGAACGGTCGAAAATATTCGTCACCAGTTCCGGCTCCAACTGGTACTGGTTGCGGACGCTATTATCGACCAGCGAGACGATTTGCGATATCTTGCCATCGGCGATGCGGACCAGGCCCCCATCGCGGGCAAAGAAAGAATCGGGACCGGGATAGATCTCGATCGAGTCGCCGCGCAGGACATAATGGCCGACCGGATTGCCGCTGGAATCGCTATAGCCACTGCGCCGCAGTTGGCCCACGAGTTCTTCGCGATCGAGAGGATCTCCGAGCGCTAGAACATGCGGGGCGGCATAGATGCGGGAGGCGTTGCGGAAGGGACCAGCGGCCAGTTTTTCGTCAATTTCACGCGAGTACTTGTTGTACAGGAAGCCAAAAAAGAGCAGGCCGCCGATGAAAATAAAGGCGAGTGACGCCAGGACGATGCGCCCGACAGGATGAAGAAGAATGCGCACGAGAAACGCGCGAGCGGGTATTTGAAGTCGAATCGCCACAGGGTAAGCTTAGTCGCCTTTATTTTGGCACGCCTTCGTCGGGTGCGCTCATGAGCTACTGTAATCCTAATGACGGATCGCAACGAGCAATCGCTACAACGCTTTCTCTCAAGAGTCCGATATGCCCTTCCAACCTTGGCAATCTTGCTGGTAGGAATGCAATGGTGGCAGGGACTGGAGTTGCACTCTGAGGCGGATCGCGCAGGCCGGGAAGCACAGCGTCTCTGGGCCGACCACCCGCCCGCATTTCCGCTCGACACCTTAATGGGAGCCGTGTACGCGCCCGCCGTGGCGTCGCCGCTCAGCAGCTTTGATGCAGGAGATGGTCCTTGGTTGGGCAGCTCCCTGTGGTTGCAACTGGGAAGACTCGCCCGCATCCAGGATCAGGTGGGGTACGACTATGCGCCGGCAGGCCGGCAAATCGGTCTAACCGCCGCCATCCTTGCGCAGATCGCCATTCCGATGCTGGCCTTGCTGCTCTGCTGGCAACGCCGGGAAGCCATTGCGGCCGGGAGCACGGAGAGCTGGACGGCAATGCTCATTGCTTTGTTCGAGCGCTGTGCACCGGCACTCGCGATTGCCTGTCTCCTCAGCGCAATGTTGAGCTGGAAGATGCTAGGGCTGAATGGAGCCACCCGGCTGCTATTGCTGCTTGGGTGCTACCTGCTCTATGCGCTGGCGGCGGCCAGTATCTGCTGGCTGGCCTATCGTTACATTCCGGACACTTCGCGGGCCACGCTGGTGTTGGCTAGTTTTTGGTTATTCAATATAGCCCTGGCTCGTCCGACCACCACGAATCTGGCAGGAGCGCTGTATCCGCTTCCGACGATCGATGCGATGGCCCGGAAGATTGAATTTGAACGAGCCAACGGCTACAACGGCGTCGAGACGAGGAAGGACCGCGAGCGCCGTTTCATAGCAGAAGCGTTGGTCGAATATCAGGTGAAGAGCATTGACCAGTTGCCCGTCAATCTGTCGGCAATCCTGCTGAAGAAAGAGGAGCGGCACCAACGCGAGGTTTTCGTTCGCCGTCTTGGCGAATTGAATGAGCTATATCGCAGCCAGGAACGATTTGAGCAGCTCACTTCGTTTGCCGCTCCGATGGTTGGAATTCAGATCGCGTCAAGCGCACTGGCAGCAACGGACTTTGCCAGTGAGCGGGAACAACTGAACCAGGCCGATTTGTACTGGGACAACATGGTGCGGAAAGTTTATGAGGACATCGTGGTGTCCAGTGGACCGGAAGGGAAAAAGATCATTCGGGGCCCAGAATACTGGCGGCAGTTTCCTTTTGTCCATCCGTCCTTACCAAGCCCAGCCCATGCCCTGAACTCCAGCCTGCTCCCGTCTGCGTTCCTGCTGCTTTGGGCCGCAGCGGGCTTTTTCCTATCCAAGCAGCAAAAAGAAAACCGATCGAAAACAATGGAGATCGAGATCCCCGTATGACTTCGCCAATTGCTTTTGGAAGTAGCCGCCTGGGGAGAACGCCCTACGTGCTGCAAGGCTTGTTGCTCGTGGCGCTGGTCGCTTTGATTGTCTTTGCCTCCTCGGTGAGCGCAGGCATTGGCCAGACCGAGACGACATTGCAGCGGTATTCCATGAAGGAACCACAGGTCGCCGACCCTGGCTCCGTCTATGTGGAGGTCACGCTTCCTCCGCCTGCGCTGCTGCAACTGAGTTCTGGCTTGGTGGGAATGGCACCGTCCATGCATCTGATCCGGCTTTTGGCGACGCGCCCCTTGACCAATGTCGATGTGATCGAACATCCGGCGCGGCGGCGCTACGGACGGGTGGACCTCAGCTTTGTCTTCCTCCTGGTCCTGCCGATTGCAATTCTTCCGATCTGTTTCTTTCTCTATCGGCAGTGCCTCGCCAGCGGCGCGATTGAGAAGCTGCTGAGTGGCAAGGTTTCCATGTTCGACTTCTGCATCGAGAGGATTTTGATGCCTCTCGGCGTATTCTCCGGCGTGATCATCCTCAGCACCTTGGCCAGCTTGTACGCCAGCGGGATGCAGATCGGGTCCAACGAGAGGTTGGGACGCCTTTCTTTTTGGGTCGCCATCGTGAGCGTCTACTTGTTGGGATGGCTCTTGCTCTTTGCCTGGCTCCTGCTGCGAGGCTCTTCCTTTGCCGGAGCAGCCATCCGCTACACAGGTATTTTTCTGATCAGCGTCATCGGAGTGCCCTTCCTGCTACAGAGCATTGGATCGGCCATAGCCCGCCCGCAGAGCCGGCTGGAGATTTCGATCGATCGTAGGAATTTGAGCAAAACGATCCAGTTGCCAGAGCAGGCAGTAGTCGATCAATTTCTACAATCCCAGGGAGCGCCCGCAATCGACTGGTCGCAACCACTTGGCAACACCAGACTCATCGCCCTGAAGAGCCTGATGGTGGAAGAACAACTCCGGCCCAAGGTCGAGGCCTTTGAGTCGAGTGTGCGCCGGATGGAGCAGCTGAGCCAGATCGGATCCTGGCTCTCTCCCTACACCGTGACCCAATTCGCGGTGGACGATCTGGCGGGATCCGGGTTATCGCGCTATACGGAATTCCGGGAAGCCGCGATCGTATTCTTTCAGCAGTGGAAAACATATCTTCTGCCTTACCTGTCAACAAAGCAGACGCTCGATTTCGATGCGCTGCGCGGAGCGCCAAAGTTCCAAATGAAGCCCGAGAACAGCGGCATGCTGTTTGGGGTGAGTGCGATTCGGTTTCTTTATCTGGGTGTGATTGCCGGGACACTCGTGGTGCTCTTGCGCCGCGAGTTGCAAAGAGTGCTGCCCAAACGTGCAAACGCCGCCCGGTGAGGAGCGGCGTGGCAGAAAAACGGTGAGAAGACCAGACTAGGTGATCTTGTATTCTTTGTAGTCGACGTGCTTGCGGATCACCGGATCGAACTTCTTCTTGGTGAGCTTTTCGGTGGTCTTCTTAGGATTCTTGGTGGTTGTGTAGTAGTGGCCCGTACCGGCGGTGGAGACCAATTTGATATTGATGCGCATGATCGATTCCTTTTCGAGACCTGAAACTAAGCCTTCTTGAGAAGAGCGAGGACGGAGTCAACGCCGACTTTATCGATAGTGCGGAGAGCTTTCGCAGAAAGGCGAACGCGGATGAACTTCTTCTCGCTGGCAACCCAGATCCGCTTGACGTGCAGATTCGGTTCGAAGCGACGCTTCGTCTTATTATTCGCGTGCGAAACGGTGTGACCGCTGATTGGCTTTTTACCGGTGACAGGACAAAGTTTGGCCATAAAATTACTCCAACGTGCTCAACCAGGGTTTTTGGTTTTGCCTAAGATTGAAACAGAGGTCGTACGGCTCAAGCGCGTACCCGGCCACTGTCTCGCGTAAGGGCACACGAAATGCGTGCCACCACAATGTCTGAGTTTAGCGCAGTACAGAGCCGTTGGCAACGCTGCGGCGCGATGGATCGCGAAATCATCCCGCTTCAGAACAGCGACAATGAAATTCAAATGCGATTCGTGCACCTCGTTGTACTCCTTGCTCTCACCAGCGCTCCCAGTTTGGGTCAGACACCTCCGGCGGCGGCGCCTCCCCAAGAGCTCAGTTCCTTCAGCCAGAGCGTGCGGGCACTGGCCCGGAAGGTTTCTCCCTGTGTCGTCGAGATCGTGGTTGCAAAGTATTCCACTGGTGAGGAAGAAGGCACCAAGGGCACCGGCTTGCTCCGCCGGCAACGGGGCAGCGGTAGTGGCGTCTTGATCGATGCCGAGGGCTACATCATTACCAACGCGCATGTCGTGTCGAGCGCTTACAGCGTGAAGGTGGCGCCACGCGGAGGCACTGGCGAAGGGCAGGCGGTGGACGCGAAGATTGTCGGCATCGACCGGGAAAGCGATCTGGCTGTCATCAAAATCGAAGGAAAGAATTTTCCGCATCTCGCCTTCGGCCGCAGTGACCTGCTCGAACAAGGAGATATCGTTCTGGCATTTGGCAGCCCCCTCGGCCTAGAGAATTCTGTCTCGATGGGCGTGGTGAGTTCTCCCGGGCGAACGGTGGGAGAGGAGAACCCGATCGCCTATATCCAGACCGACGCCGCCATCAATCCGGGCAATAGCGGTGGAGCACTGGTGAATGCAGCTGGGCAACTGGTGGGGATCAACTCGTTCATCATGACCCAGAGCGGCGGCAATGAAGGCATCGGATTTGCGATCCCTTCCAACGTGGTGCGTCAGGCCTATCGCCAGATTCGCGCCTATGGCGGCGTGCGGCGGGGCATGATCGGAATCGCGGCGCAGAATCTGACGCCTCTGCTGGCCAAGGGTCTGGGCATTGAGGCAACCAGCGGTGTGATTCTGAGCGATGTTGCCCCGGAGGGGCCTGCCGACAAGGGAGGCATGGAGAGCGGCGATCTGATTCTGACGATGGATGGAGTGAAGGTCAAAAACCTGCGGCAGGTGACCATGGAAATCTATCGCAAGCGCAAAGGGGACCAGATGAGCTTCACCGTATTACGAGGCAAGACGACAGTTCCGTTGAACGTCACCGTCGATGAAGAGGAAGCGCACCACGAGAAGATGTCCGGCATGGTGAGCGTAGAGAAGAATCTGGTGCGGCGGCTGGGTGCGCTGCTGGTGCCTCTCACCAAGGACAATGCGCAGATTCTGGGCCCGTACCGGCATGAGTACGGCCTCGTAGTGGCGGCGAAAAGCGCCGACGGCGTCACACAAGACATCGATCTTGAGGTGGGTGATGTGATCTATGGCCTCAATGGCCTGGTCACGACGACGGTGGAGAGCCTACGAGAGGCGCTCGAACGGCTGAAGCCCGGCGACGCCATGGTGCTGCAAGTGGAGCGCGAGGGCCAAGTGCGCTATGTCGCGCTCGAATGGAGCTAGTGCACAGGGCCCGGCAAAACAATGGCGTGGGCGTGCAGATCGGGCATGGTGACAAACTGCAGCACGCTATGGTGCGTGGACTCGAGAACCACCTGGGGAGCGCATCCGGCTTCGAGCGCTTCCTTCCAACGGAGCGCACAGAGGCACCATTGATCTCCGGGCTTCAAACCGGGGAAACCAAACTCCGGGTGCGGGGTGGACAGATCATTGCCAGCAGCCTTTGAGAAGGCCAGGAAGTCTTCCGTCATGAGCGCACAAATGAGATGCCGCCCAGTGTCCTCTTCATTGGTTTCGCAGCAGCCCGTGCGGAAGAAACCGGTCATTGGATTTGTAGAACAGGGGACCAGGATCTGGCCCAGGACGTTGCGCTGAGGATTCGCCATCAACACTAGCTTAAATGAGAGTGAGGCGAAGTAGGTTTAACGCAGACTGCACCGCGAACTGGCGGATGCGATCGCGATCTCCGGTGGGATAACGGAAGCGATGCGCTTTGCGGAATCCGCCGGGGCCTGCGATACCACAAAAAACCGTGCCCACCGGGTTTTCTGCAGTGCCGCCATCGGGACCTGCATAGCCGGTCAGGCTCAATGCCCAGTGCGCGTTGGCCCGCTCCTGCGCACCAACAGCCATCTGCAACGCAACCTCTTCACTCACTTCGGTATGTTCAGCGATAGCCCAGGGATCGACACCGAGCAGACTTTGCTTCTGCCCATTGTTATAGCTGATGAAGCCACCAACAAAAACTTTGGAGGCGCCTGCAATGCCAGACAGGCGCGAGCCGAGCATGCCGCCAGTGAGCGACTCCGCCACTGCGACCGTCTGGCCCTTTGCTTCAAGCAGACGCAGGACCGCCGCTTCGAGCGGCGAGCCATCGTGCGAGTAAATTTTATTGCCGAGAGCGGCTTCGATCTTCGCTGCGAGTTCCGAGGTGAGCGCGTCGGCTTCGGTTTGCGTGGTGGCTTGGGTACGAAGGTGAACGGTGATGTCCCCGGCCTTGGCAAGAATGGTGGTGACAGGGCGCTCATAGGGCTTGTAAATGGGAGCGATGAGCGCGTCGAGGTCGCTTTCGCCAATGCCCGAGACACGGAAGGTGGCGGTGGCCAGTGCAAGCGGCGGCAGAATCTTTTGCAGACGAGGGAAGAATTCCTGGCCGGCCATGGGCTTCATTTCGCCCGGTGGCCCGGGCAGCAAAACGACAATCTGGTTGTGGGGCAAGGAGAGCCATTGCCCGGGAGCGGTGCCGCGGCCATTCGGCAGCACCTCGGCGCCTTCCAGGACATAGGCCTGGCGCTTGTTAATCTCCGACATGGTGCGTCCAAAGGACTGGAAGCGCGCCTCCAGCCAAGCGCAGACTTCCGGATCGAAATGGATGGCTCGATCGGTGGCGGCAGCAACGGCCTCGCGCGTGAGGTCGTCTTCGGTAGGCCCGAGCCCGCCCGTAAGGATGAGGAGCTGCGCCGATTCGAGAGCGTAGCGCACCGCTTTCTCCAGACCACCGCGATGATCGCCGACGATGAGCTTCTGTACCACCTCGACGCCCATGTCGTTTAACTTCTCTGTGAGGTACAGCGAGTTCGTATCGAGACGCGTGTGCGTCAGCAGTTCACTTCCAACAGCAATGATGGCGGCGTGCATGAGGGGGAATCAGGCTCCGGCGATATCGACGTCGACGCGGTAGATGGCATTGTTGGTGGCAACCGCAAGCGAGCGCGAGGGCAGGAAGCAAAGGCCGACGATATTGTGGCCGGACAGGAAGTGCGAGGCTTCGCGCTGCGGATCGATCCGCACCACACCGCGGTGTCCGGCAAAACTCGCCGCGCAATAGAGATTGCCGTCGTGATCAAAGGTGATGCCCTGTGGCCGGCCGAGGCCACGGAAGAAGAGTTCGGTTTCGCCGTTGGGAGCAATGCGCTGGATCGAATCGAAGCTTGAAGTGGTGGGGCCGGTGACGTAGAGATACGAGTCTGGACCAAAGGCCAGATGGTAGGCGGCGATGGACGGTTCGAGGGTGGCAAAGACGAAGACTTCGCGATCGGGTCCGATCTTGAAGATGGTGCCCGAGCGATCGCCTACATAGAGATTGCCCGCCGGGTCAAAGGCGAGTCCGGTGGCAATGCCCATTCCTTCGACGAAGGTGCTCATGTTGCCGGAAGGAGTGATCTGGTGGATGGTGCCCTCGTTGCGCGAGGAGACATAGAGCAAGCCTTCGGCGTCGAAGGCAAGACCGGTCGCATTAATAATGTCGCTGACGAAGGGACGACAGTCGTAGTTCAGATCGATCTTATAGACCGAGACCGCAGTCTTCTGCCCACGGGTTCCGGAGAAGGTGGTGTAGATGTTGCCTTCGGCATCGGCAACGGGATTCGCAACCGGGTGCAGGCTGTCGGCGAGTTGGATTCCGATGGCGCAGTGGTAGGCATTGGAGGTAGCACCTTCGTGACGCACGGTGAGTTCGCCATAGCTAGGAGCATCCGGCACTTTGGCAATGACAAGATGCCCAGAGCCCACAACGATGGAACCCGGGGCGTCGCCGAATAGAACTTCCGGGCGTTGCTCACCGGAGAGGTTGGTTCCGCGGATGGTGAATTCCCCACCTGGCAGCGCGGCTTGCGGTTGGACACGATCGATTCGAATGGAGGACATGGAACGGCTGCTTCTATTCTGTCAGACCAGGATTACAGTGACGTCATGTTGCCGAAGTTGCGCAGCAGGTAAATGACAAAAGCCGCATAAACGCCGGCCATCAGGTCGTCGGCCATCACACCCAGCCCACGAGGTAGTTTCTCGAACATGTTCACAGGAAAGGGTTTCCAGATATCGAAGGCGCGAAAGAGCAGAAAGGCAACCAGGTAGCTGAGCCAACTGTACTGGACCACGGCTGTGAAGGCGATCACCTGGCCGAGCACTTCGTCAATGACGATGCACTGCGGATCCTTCAATTGCAGAGTGTCGATCATCTGGTTCGAGGCCCAGATGGAGGGAAGCAGGAGCACTGCGCTAAGGAGCGCGAAATGGATGTCGATGAAGAAGGCGTAGCGATGCAGGAGGTAGACAAGCAGAACGCCGAAGAGCGCACCGGCGGTGCCGGGAGCCTTCGGCGTATAGCCGGCATAAAAGCTGGTCGCAATCACCTCAGCGATCGCGAATCTCATCGTCCTCGTCTTCCTGAACAAGTTGGACCGGTGGACCGGGAATCTTATATTCCTCGTTCGCCCACTTCCCTAAATCAATGTCCTGGCATTGCTTGCTGCAGAACGGAAAGTATTCGTCACCGTGCGTGGTGACCTTACGGCAGATGGGGCATTT
This sequence comes from Bryobacter aggregatus MPL3, assembly GCF_000702445.1. Classification (NCBI taxonomy): domain Bacteria; kingdom Pseudomonadati; phylum Acidobacteriota; class Terriglobia; order Bryobacterales; family Bryobacteraceae; genus Bryobacter; species Bryobacter aggregatus. The sequence goes on along the minus strand of NZ_JNIF01000003.1, from coordinate 3,030,705 downwards.
GGCCTGGATCGGCATAGTTCTTAGATGTGTTGGTGCTGCCGTTTGGGAGCAGCGTTCAGAATCGGAAAGGGGTTGTCGCTCAAGCGGGAGACGATCGGCTCCGGAGCGCCGAAGACTTCGCCGATGAGATCGTAATCATGCGCCTCGGTGATGCGGATGCGGCGGATCTGGCCCTTGGCAAGGTCGCCATCGCTGACGTCATTGATGAGACAGTAGCCGTCAATCTCAGGCGCCTGGGAAGGCAAGCGTCCCTGCCAAAGCAGATCCGTCTCCTCCGAGGGACCTTCGATCAAAATCGGGAACTCCCGTCCAATCAACGACTTGTTGATCTTTTTGGAGATCTTGCGTTGCGCCGCCATCAGCCGGCGCTGGCGGTTGTGGATGGTGCGGCCATCAACCTTTTGGTCGAGCGCGAAGGAGCCGGAGGTCTCTTCATCGGAATACTTGAAGACGCCCAGACGGTCGAGCTTGGCGGCTTCGGCAAACTGCATCAGCTCTTCAAAGTCGGCATCGGTTTCGCCCGGGAAGCCGACGATCATCGAGGTGCGAATCGCCACACCAGGGATGGTGGCACGCACCTGCTCAATCAGCTTGAGAAAGAAGTCGCCATTCGAGCCACGCTTCATGCGCTTGAGGACGTTACGGCTCGCATGTTGTAGAGGCATATCGATATACTTCACCAGCGAGGCGTGCTCAGCGATGGTGTCGAGAAGCTTCTGGGTGACGCGGTTCGGGTAGCAATAGAGGAAACGAACCCACTTCTCAAAAGGGGTTTCGATCTGCGCCAGGCTGCCGAGCAGATGCGCCAGCCCGTCCTTGATGCCGAGATCTTCGCCGTAGCTGGTGGTGTCCTGGCCGATGAGATTAATCTCGCGAACGCCTGATTCGAAAAGGCGAGTGGCCTCCGCGGTGATCGATTCAAAGCGGCGGCTGCGGAAGGCGCCACGAAACTGAGGGATGACGCAGAAGCTGCAGGGGTGGTCGCAGCCTTCAGCAATCTTGATGTAGGCCGAGTAGCGGCCGGTGGTGAGAACGCGCGGGGAGAGATCGTGATAGAGATAGGGCGTCGAACTGGGCGTGAACTTCTCGCCTTCGCAAGCCTCGATGATCTTCTCGATCTCGTTGGTGCCGATCAAGGCATCGACCTCAGGCAGATTGTCCTCAATCTCGCCACGGAAGCGCTCCACCAGACAGCCGGCAACCACCAGACGTTTCGCCTTACCCGTCTCTTTGAACTTCCCCATCTCGATGATGGTGTCAACGCTCTCCTGCTTGGCAGGATTGATGAAGCTGCAGGTATTGACGACGATGACCTCGGCGTCCTCAGGCGCGCTGGTGAGCTCGTGCCCGTGCGCTGCCAGTTGCCCCATCATGACCTCAGAATCAACCAGGTTCTTGGGGCAACCCAAACTAACAAAACCAATTTTCAAACGAGAATTCCCCTAAATAGATAGGGTAGCAGGCTGAAAGCCCGGTTTGCCGGTGGGGTGGACGCAGGGCAAGCCGGAAGCAAAGAATCAAAAACAGAATCATCTTTCTTTGTTTCAGAAACTTAGAAAACAAATTCAAAGCTCCGCGCTAGACTCCTTCCGGCCAGAGTCTAGCGCGGGAAAAGAACCAACTAGAAGTTCAGCTTCTTGAGGTACTCGGCAGATTGCTTCAAGCTATCGAGCGGATTGCCGGGGGTCTGGTCCTGTTCGACGAAGAAGTGCTTCGTCCCGGCAGCGGTTGCAGCCTTGAGGACCGAGGGGATGTTGATCACGCCGCCGCCGACGGTTTGGAAGTCCTCTTTCTTCACGCGCTCATTGTATTGCGGGGCAATCTTCGAGACGTTCTTCAGATGGACGAGCGGGATGCGGCCCTTGTACTTGGCGAAGACATCCTCGGGCGGAACGCCGCCCACCTGTGCCCACATGATGTCGAGCTCCAGGCCGACAAGCGACTTGTCCGCCTCGCGCATCAGGACGTCCAGAAGGCGGTCTTGTGTTCCAGCAACCGGTTCAAATTCAAAGGCATGATTGTGATAACAAAGCTTCATTCCGGCAGCCTTCACGCGTTGGCCGGTCTTATTGAGGGTGTCGGCAAGCTTCTTGATGACTTCGACGCCACCGCGGTCGGCTGGAGCGATATAGGGGCAGACAATGTACTCGAAGCCCTTCGACTTGGCGTCGTCAAGAGCCGGATTCAGCTTCTCAATATCCTTGAAGAAATAGCTTGTATCCATATGCAAACTCACGGGCTTCAGCTTGGTCTGCTTCAGGGAGTCCCAAATCTGAGCGAGATTGCCACGGATGGCTTCGACCTCGGTAAAGCCTAAGGCTTCGAGTTGCTGCAGCACCTCGAGAGGCTTCTCATTGATGATCGAGCGGAGGGTGTACAACTGAGCCCCAAAGGTCTTGAGCGTCTTGGCCTGGAGCGGAAGGATGGCAGCTGCGCTCGAAGCAAGCAGATTGCGGCGGGATAGTAGAGCAGACATTGCCCTATTCTATACGCGTCATTGGCACGTAGTTGGACATCAAAAATCGGCCCGGACATGTCAAAAACATGACTCAATCAGTACCAGTGCGGGAGCGGCGACCCTTGCCGAGAATCCAACCACCAATACAGACCGTTCAGTACTATGTCGGGCAATCGTTCACCACTCCCGATGGGGGGCAGTGGAACAACATCCGGTTCTATAGCGAAGGAACTCCAATGGCCGGCGCCACGCTCTTCCTGCGTATGCCGAAGCGGTATTCTACCTGGACGTCAGTGGAGATGAGTATTCGGGTGGCGAGTTCTGGAAAACCACAAACTACTTTGAATACTTTGAAGCAGACAGTGCAGCTGACGTGGCCTTCCTGCTCACAGGAGACCCTGTTGCGGCGGTTCCCGAGCCGTCTACCTACGCCATGATCGGATTGGGTTTGGTTGGCTTCAAACTGGCCCGGCGCAGATAGCAAGAATACAAAAAGGCCGGAATCCTGATTCAGGATTCCGGCCGAGTGAAGCGAACGAAATTTGCGACTCTTCGTTACGTTGAAAACTTAGTCGCCGAGCGCGCCCGTGGTCTCCTGTTGGGGAGCCTTGGGGGCTGGAGCGATGCCATGGAGGCCTGCGGGCTTGATGTCGCCGAGCGGCACGAAGCCTTCGACGGTCTGCTCCTTCAGGACTTCCTTGCGATAGAGCTTTTCCATTTCCTTGTGGTGCTCTTGTTCCTTGATCATCTGGGCACGGGCGCGGAGTTTTTCTTCGCGAGCGTTCTTGGCGATGCCCTGGAGGTCAAGGTCGGTCTGCTTGCCGGCTTCGACAGCTTCCTGGTTGAGAAGCAGCGAGTGCTCGATCGAGCTCATGTCCACGTTCTTGTTGCCGGCGTAGATCTTGTGGCGGCCATGCTCTTCGTACCACTTGGTGAGCGTGGCGGTCATGTGCATCTTCTCGACGATATTGCGCCAACCGACACCAGTGTTATAGGCGCAGAAGGAGATTTCGCCTTCCTGCGTCGCGTAGGGGATGATGCACTGTTCGGTACGGCGGAAGTCGTAGTTGAACAGATCCTGGAACCACATGCCAGCGATGAAGAGGAAGTTCCAGCGGTCGCCACGGCGCTTTTCGATGTCAGCCATCGTACGTTCGCCGGTGACCTTGCCGTAGTTCTTGCCGGTGGCGCCCATGGACTTGTCAAACTTCTTGAGAAGGTCCATGATGCGGAAGTGGGTGGGAGCAGCGTAGGGGTTGTAGTTGCGGATCAGCGCGATGGAGACCCCAAAGAGCGACCAGAACTTGCTGCGGGCAGCATCGTTCAGCTTGGCAACGTCCTTCATGAACTGGGTGGCGTTGAGGAAGGAGGTAACCGGAACGGCTTCCTTGGTTTCCTTGTCGACCATGACGGCCATACCGATGCCGCAGTTGGGGTGGCAACCGCAGGAGACCTGGCCCCACTCGGCGCCCGGTCCGTGGACCAGATCGGCGAAGTCAGCAAAGGTGCTCATGACGGAGATGGGGAACCAGTCACGGTCGGGCACGCCGATACCGGTCTGGTTCTTGACGTCGTGGGCCAAGTGAGACAGAGTGTAGCGCTGTGCGGCGCGGCGGTCTTCGGTGACTTCTTCGTCGCGGCCAGTGAAGGACACGGGCTGGAAGCTGAGGAAGGGGATCTTCTTCGGGTTGTCGAGAGCAAACTCGACGATGCGGCCGACCTGCTCGTTGTTGATGCCGTTGACGATGGTCGTCACGGGAACGATGTCGATCCCGTTGGACCAGCAATTCTCAATGGCGCGCATCTTCACGTCGAAGAGGTTGCCGACGGCACGGTGCGAGTTGGCAGCGTTGCCGATGCCGTCGAACTGGAGGTAGACGTAACGCAAACCGGCTTCAGCAGCCTGCTTGGCAAAATCGACCGACTTCGCAAACTCGATGCCGTTGGTGGCGGCCTGGACGGAGTTGTAGCCCACCTTGCGGGCGTAGCGAACAGCGTCGAGGAAGTAAGGCGACATCGTGGGTTCGCCACCGGAGAACTGAACCGACATCTGACGGCGGGGCTTGATCTTCACCGCGTTGTCGAGCATGGTGGTGATGTCTTCCCAGGACAATTCATGAACGAAGCCAACCTGGTTGGCGTCCATGAAGCAGGGGTCACACATCATGTTGCAACGATTGGTCAAATCGATCGTGAGCACAGCGCCGCGGCCGTGGGTGATCGTCGAAGAACCGTGGTTGTGCAGGTCCTTATCGTTGTGGGCGCGGATGTCGCGGCCGGGGAACACTTCTTCGAGATGCTTGAAGAAGGCAGGATCGATGGCCATCACGTCTTCAAAGTGACCGTGGGTGGCGCAATCCTTCACCATCAAAATCTTGCCGTCGCGCTCGATGATCTGAGCCTTGATTTCGCCGACCTTCTGGTTCTTGAGAATCTCTACCGGCAGATCGCCGTTGATGATCTTGTTCCGGATGTCGGGAACGCACTTCGGACAGAGGGAATCTGTGGTGCGGGGCCAGCCGAGTGGCGGCTTGGTCTTCTGGTAGCTCTTAAGGAGCGGCTTATCCGACCACTTCGGGGTAAAGGAAGGGTTCGGGTTGATCGCATTCAACTTTTCAAACACCGCCCAAGTGGCGTTTGCCGCGATCGAGGCGGCCTTTTCGACGAGCTTGACAGTTTTAGACATTGTTCTCCGTGCTGAGTCGCAAAAATTTGGTGGGTGATCCCACTCGTATGGTGATAGGTTAATGCTCCTTCGCTTTTGAGGAAGTAGATCTCAAGCGAATGGCTCCATTTTGCGGTCGGAATGCAAAGAGCAGAGTTGAATTGCAAAGAGGGAATACGAAGAAAAATCGAAGCTACTGGCCAAAATCGAGACGGTTCGCTGTCTGTTCGACTCGTTCGATGTCTTCTGCGGTCAGATCGTCGAGGAGCAGATCCCAGCGGCGGAGAGCGGGAGCATAGCCGGCCTTTGCCGAGAGGGCAAGCAACGCAAGTCCTTCAAAGCGTTGCGGCTCATCCTCAGCGGCGCTTCGATTGAGAAGCAGGCGGCCCAAGAGATAGCGCGATTCGGGGATTCTCGCCTGAGCGGCACAACGGAGCATCGGTTCCGGATTCTTCCGCGCATCGATCTCGATCTTTGCCTGTTCGAGACAGGCGAGGGGGATACGAGCTTTGAGCGCCTGGGCAAACCAGCGGGTGGCGCGAGCAGCGGGCAAAGCGGGCAGTTCCCCTTTGCGGCTGCGCAGCGCTGCTTCCAGACGGGCGGACGGATCGCCAGATTCGGCGAGCGCAATCAACGAGCGCTGGGCGGCGGCGCGAGTGGCTGGATTGTCGAGGCTCTGGAGGATGCCGGCGAGGTCCGCCGCAGCCAGCAGGAAAAGCACAAGCCACATAGGTTGATAATTACACTGTGCCTGTTGCTGCGCAAATCCTCCTCGATACCGCGCATGAGGAGGGCTTTGAGTTGGCCGGCCTTACCCCTGCCCTGCCCCATGCCGACTATCAGATGTATCGGAGTTGGGTGGAGGATGGGATGGCGGCGGGCATGACTTACCTGACCGACCATCGTGCCGGAGTCCGGGCCGACCCGCGGCATCTGCTCCCAAGCGCCAAGACAATGCTTTGCGTCGGGAAGCTGTACAACACGGAAGGGCCAGAGCGCGTTGCAGACGGGACAGGCTGGATCTCGCGCTATGCCTGGGGCCAGCGCGACTATCATGACGTGTTGCGCGAAGGTCTGGAGCGGGTGGCCGCCAAGTTGGCCGAGCAGATTGGGGAGCCCTTTGAATCGCGGGTGGTGGTGGATACGGCACCGCTACTCGAACGGAGCTATGCGCGCGAGGCAGGCCTCGGATGGGTGGGCAAGAATAGCTGTCTGATCCATCAGGGCTCCGGCAGTTGGTTCTTTCTCGGCGAGTTACTGCTGAGCCTGGAGGTGGACCACTATGGGACGCCCCCACCGGACCGCTGCGGGAGTTGCCGCCGCTGCATCGAAGCCTGCCCGACAGCCGCCATTGTCCCCGAGGGCACGGGATGGAAGATCGATAGCGGCCTGTGCATCAGCTATTGGACAATCGAAGCCAAAACGGAAGCGCCTCCGGAGTTGCGCGCCGCATTTGGCCAGCATCTGTTTGGCTGCGACATTTGCCAGGATGTTTGCCCGTGGAACCGCCGCGCCCCGGTGACGGCAGAGCCGGCCTTCCAGGCGCGTAACGCCTGTCCGCCCTTAGCCGAGATGGGAGAAGAAGAGTTTCGGGAACGATTTCGCAAGACACCTGTCGCCAGGACAAAGCGCGAGGGCTTCAACCGGAATGTGCGGGTGGCGCTAGAGAATCGCGGCCAGTAGGGAGACGATTTCGCGCGCCGGGAGTGGTGGCTCCTCGTGTGTGAAGCCAGCTTCCAGGTTGCTGCCTTCGATGCGGAAACGGCCGGGTTCACCGGAGAAGAGGCGGATGCTCTGGATCTGGTCTTCCGCAGACAAGGCCTGCAGCGCCTCCACAATGGAACCCAGCAGCACTTGCGCCGTGGCAAGTTCCGCATCGGCCGGCGGATTGTTCTTCCAGCGATAGGAGACTTTTGCGTTGCTAACCGGAGCGGGCAGCGGGGGAGTATGGATCAGAACTGCCGCAATCTCGTGCAAATCGACCCAGGCCTGGCTGCCTGTTGGCACGGCGAGTGTGACCAGGTCTTCTTCCAGCTTTTGGACCGTGCCTCGCATTTCGATTCCAGACTTGAGAGTGAGGGTGAGCGGTGCGGCTCCCAGATTCTTTTGCAGCAGTTTTTGAAACCCCGTCGACATCGCTTTCATATGATAGTCGACAGATGAAACGGATCCTGATCGCAGCAGCAATTTGTCTGAGCGCGGCCTTCGCGCAATCACAGTGGAAGAGCCTTTTTGATGGCAAGAGCTTTGCCGGATGGCGCGATGTCCGGACGCTGCAAGTTCCGGGAAATGGCTGGACCATCGAAGACGGCGCAATCCATTCCACCAGTAAACCCTGGATCAACGAGGATCTGTTCTCGCTTGGCGAATACACGGATTTCGAGCTGGAGTTTGAATGGAAGGTATCGCCGCGCGGCAATAGCGGGGTGAAGTATCGCTTGCAGGATGCGGTGTTCCTGAACGAGAGTCTTCCCCGCCCCAGCAAGAAGTTTGAAGACACCTTGCGCGATGAGTATGAGCGGCATCCGAGTGACCGGGCCAAGCTGAAGCCGAATGAACATGGCCAGCTATATACTGTCGCCTTTGAGTTCCAGTTGATTGACGACAACAACTACAGCTACAAGCTGAAGGACAACCAGCAGACCGGCGCCCTCTATAGCTTTATCAAACCGAGCCAGCTTGTCTCAAAGAAGCCCGGTGAGTGGAATACGGCAAAGCTGGTGGTGAAAGGCGATCACGTCGAGCATTGGGTGAACGGCGTGAAAGTAGTGGATGCCAGCCTGAAGAGTCCGGTGATTGCCGAAGGAGCCAAGGCGCGCTGGGGCGACACGCATCCGGTGTACAAGCTGCTCACCGAGCAGCCCAAGAAGAAGAGCCCGATCCTGCTCCAGAACCACGGGGACGAAGCCTGGTTCCGGAACTTACGGGTTCGCTCGCTCTAGCTGGTCAACAGGAGGCCTAGCGTCTATACGACCAACTGCTCAAAACGGCGGATGGTCCTCTGACTCAGGCCTCAGCGACTTCATCTCAGCGCCTCTCTGAAAAGAGTAGTTTCGCTCTCAGACGACTGGATTTCGCGAATCGTGCCCTAGTCTCCTGAGTCATTGATTTCTAGCAGAAGTGTTCGGTTGATGGGCGGCAAGGGTGGTTGAAGCAAAGCGGGCGATGGACTCAAGAATTTGAGAGGCAGATTTGGTCCAGAGGAATGGTTTGGGTTGCTCGTTGTGCACGGCAATGAACTTCCGAATAGCGTCCTCTAGTTCCGAGACGCTTCGATGAGAGCCACGCTTGATTTGCCGTTGTGTCAACAACGCAAACCAGCGTTCGACTTGGTTCAACCAAGAGGCATGTGTGGGAGTAAAGTGCAGATGATACCGGGGCCTCTTTTGGAGCCACTGTCGAACCTTGGCGGTCTTGTGCGTTCCGTAGTTATCCAGCACCAGATGGACATCCAGGTCGGCAGGGGCGGCCGCATCGATTTTTTTCAAGAAATCGAGGAACTCTACAGAGCGATGACGGCGATAGCATTTGCCCAATACCCGGCCGGTGGCGATATCCAGAGCCGCAAACAGACTGGTCACTCCATGTCGTTGATAGTCGTGCGTGCGGCGCTCAAGTTGACCGCTTCGTAGCGGCAACACGGGTTGGTTCCGGCTTAGCGCCTGGATCTGACTTTTCTCATCCACGCACAGCACCAACGCATGATGCGGGGGCGACAGATAGAGCCCAATAATGTCCCGCACTTTGTCAACCAGCAACGGATCGTTCGACAACTGGAAGGTTTCGCTTCGATGTGGCTTCAGACCAAAGGCACGCCAGATGCGGCTGATGGTGGATTGACTCAGTCCTGTTCTCGTCGCCAGCATTCGGCTGGACCAATGGGTTGCTCCCTTGGGGGCCTTCTCCAGTGTGAGCCGGACGACCTGCTCAATCTTGTCGTCGCCGATTTCTCGTGGCGCCCCGGGCCGAGGCTCATCTCCCAAAGTTGAGATCCCGCCCACAATGAAACGATTACGCCAGAATCCAACAGTAAACCCAGTTGTCCTCAGCTTCGCCGCAACTGCGGCGTTACTCAATCCGCCGTCGCATTCCAGGATGATTCGTGCCCGAAACGCTGTTGCTCGGGACTTTCTTGGCTGCCGCACCAACCGTTCCAACTCTTCCCGTTGCTGCTCGGTTACCACCAACTCCTGCTTCTTGGGTCGTCCTCGCTTCGCTTCCATGCTTCAACCATAGAACAAGCGGTTATATTATGCCAGCCACTTAGGACTCAGGAGACTAGAGACTCTTCGCTTTTGCGACGTAGACCTTGGAGAGTTCGTGCGCCAGAATGCCCATCTTCGATGCGGATGGAGTGAAGGCAACGGGGATCCCGTCGGCCTCCAGCGTTTCTGTCATTGTGGGACCGATGGAGGCAACATAGGAGCCCCGCAATCCCTGTTTCCATCCTTCGCCAACGCTGAGCGTCTCTGCGGCCGCCACCAGAAACTGGTATTGCACGCTTGAGGTGAAAACAACAATGTCGAATTCAGACCCGGCGAGCGCCTGCAGCGTGTCGCGCACCGGGCTGAGGTCAGACGGGAACTCATAGTGATAGACCGCGACCGATTGGTGCGGGATGCCCAGTTCCGTGAGTCCGGCAAGTAGCCGGGTATCGCTGCGGCCATACTCGATCACAGCCGTGCTGCGTTTGGGTTCGTTTTGCAGTGTGGCGAGAATCTCGCGCCAAGTTGCCGGCTCGCGAATGAGGATGGAAGGGGTGATTCCGAACTCACGCAGGACCACCGAAGGCTTGGGGCCACGGGGCACCGTCACGATCTTTTGCAGCGCAGCGAGAATCGCCTCCTGCGGATAATGCGGGGCGAGAGTTTTGAGGAGATGGCGGATGCCGACACCCGTCAGAAAAATAACCTGCTCATAGCGGCCAGCGAATAAATCGGCGGCAAACTGGAGCGCTTCTTTCGGATCGTCCTGGGGTGCTTCGGAGAACACGGGAACGACCGTAGGCTCCCAGCCGAGATTGCGAAACAGGATCGCAATCTCGTTGGCACGGCGGGATTCAAAAGCAAGCACACGGGTCATAGGGGGGAGTTCGATTGCGTCTTGGAAGCAAAGACGGCGAGTTCATCGCAACGGTTATTGTCGGGATGATCGGCATGGCCCTTCACCCATTTCCATTCCGCCTTGTGACGGCTGACCTGGAAGTCGAGCGCTTCCCAAAGATCCTGATTCTTGACCGGCTTCTTGTCCTTGGTGCGCCAGTTGTTGCGCTTCCAGCCGTGGATCCACTCGGTGATGCCCTTACGGACATATTCGCTATCCGTGGTGATGGTGACGGTGCAGGGTTCCTTGAGCAGCTTGAGACCTTCCACTGCCGCGCGCAATTCCATCCGGTTGTTGGTGGTCTGCGGCTCAGCGCCGTAGATCTCTTTCTTGTGTGCGCCAAAGCGCAGAACGGCAGCCCAGCCGCCCGGACCGGGGTTGCCTGAGCAAGCCCCGTCGGTAATCAATTCCACTACCTTCATGCTGCTGCGTCGACCGAATTCAAATCGTGTTCAAAGAAGCGATCCACCGCGTCAATGATGTCGCGAGGTTCAGTTTTTTGATAGATTCCGGCACGCAAGTGGGCACCATTGCGGACCCCGTGCGTAAAGTAGCTGGTGAACTGTTTCATCTTGCCGGCCGCTTCCGGCCATTGCGTTTCTTCAAGCATCGTGAAATAGCGTTTCATGATCGCATAGCGATCCTGCTGGGTAGGTTGCCAATAGCTTCCGGTTGCGAGAAATTCACCAATCTGGCGGAAAATCCAAGGGTTGTAGCTGGCGGCGCGGCCAATCATGACCGCATCGCAATTGGTTTCCTGCACCATGCGCATCGCGTCTTCGGGCGTGATGACGTCGCCATTGCCAATGACGGGAATCTTGACGGCAGCCTTCGCTTCCGCGATGCGTGTCCAGTCGGCTTTGCCTGCGTAGCCCTGTTCCCGGGTACGGGGATGGAGAGCAATCGCAGCGACACCAAGATCCTCAGCCATCTTTGCAATCTCGACATGAACGAGTTCATGGTCATTCCAACCTGCGCGGTACTTCATGGTGAGAGGAATGTTAATAGCGGCCTTGACGGTCTTGAGGATGTTTGCGACCAGAGGCAGATCCCGCAGACAGCCCGACCCACCATTGCAACGGACCACCTTCTTGACCGGGCAGCCAAAGTTGATGTCGACAAAGTTAAAGCCCAGATCTTCGCAATGGCGCGCCGCATCGGCCATGATCGCCGGATCGGACCCGAACAGTTGCGAGGAAATCGGATGTTCTTCTGGTTCAAAACAGAGATACCGTTTTTCGGTCTTGGAGGGTTTTCCTCTCCGAAAACTTTTGACAACACCGTGACTTGATGTAAATTCTGTCATGATGAGTCCGCAGCCTCCCTGCGAGCGGATCAAGCGGCGGAACACCGTGTCGGTGACGCCCACCATGGGTGCCAGTACGGTAGCGGGACTGATGAGGGTATTCCCAATTGCGAAATTGGGCGGGAAGGAGCGCATCTTTCTCTATTATGCGGGGTTTGTTAACGTGGCAGCGAGAAACGCCATCGATCAAAATTACGTCAGGAGACTTATGAACCCGAAGATCTTGTTGGCTTTTGTTGGCGGCGCCGCTCTGGCGGGGGTCCTTGCGGTCTTCTTAACTGGGCGTGGAGAGACCAAAGTACCAGTGTCCCCCGAGACCCAGGCGTCGACGCAAGCAAAGATCGTCGAGCGCGATGTCGCGGGTTCAAGTGGCAATGCCGCTGACATTGCCGCCACCATGGAACCGGTGAAACCACGGCCCGTAGAAGCAGCACGCCGGAGCGTGACCTTGCCCAAACCGGCTCCGGTTGAGGTGCGCCCTGGTAAAGTGGCCGAACCGGTCAAGACCGCACAAAACGACACGAGCAATCCGGGTGTGATGCTGCCGCCGTTCTCGAATTCCAATCCGCAGCCCAATACCCCGAGCGAGGGGGTTCGCAATGAGAATCACCCGCCGGAAATACTACGGCCAGATCCGATGGCGACAAAAGCGGCCCGGGTTCCCGAAACCGTGACGATTCCGGTAGGGACGAGTATTGGCGTGCGGATCAATTCGACGTTGAACAGCGAGAAGAATGTTGCGGGCGATACGTTTACCGCTGTGTTGGACACCCCGCTGGTGGTGAATGATCTGGTGTTGGCCGAACGTGGGGCGAAGGTGGATGGAAAGATCGTCGAGCTGGATCGCAGCGGCCGGGTGAAGGGTGTCGCCCGCATGACGATTGCACTGACCAGAATTCAATTAAGTGATGGCCAAAAGATCGAGTTGCGGACCGATCCTTGGGAACGCATGGCGGAGAGCAGCAAGAAGAGCGATGCGGTGAAGGTGGGCGTCATGACGGGAATCGGCGCGGCGATTGGCGCGATTGCCGGCGGCGGCAAGGGTGCAGCGATTGGCGGCGCCAGCGGCGCGGGCGCGGGCACAGGTGTGGTGCTGGCGACTCGCGGAAAAGCTGCGCAGATCGATGTCGAGACCAAAATTCCATTTCGGCTGTCGAATGCGGTAACAGTGACGGAGAGGATTCGCTAGCGCAGCGCATTCAGATTCAAAACGATAAAGCACCGATGAAAATCGGTGCTTTATTATTTCTGGAGCCAGCGACAGGAGTCGAACCTGCGACCCGCAGTTTACAAAACTGCCGCTCTACCAACTGAGCTACGCTGGCGTTCTTTTATTTTATCATCTCCGGACGGCGATGTGCGCCTCCGATGCTCCATTCCCAGGAGCGCCCAGCGGGAATTTTGAGCTCCTCTGATCCGTGTTGGACAGAGACGAGCCACACTTGAATTCGCGAATCGCATTCGCTTTGTTCTGCATCCGACAATCCATGAGCACACAGAAGCTTGCCCTGATCACGGGCGCGAACAAAGGCATTGGTCTTGAAACAGCGAAACAATTGGCGGCGCTGGGCTATACCGTCATTGTGGGCGCGCGAAAAGAAGCGGAAGGCAAGGCAGCGGCGGCAGAAGTGGGTCATGGAGCACAGTATCTGCATATCGATATGGATCAACCCGCCACCTTCGCGGCTGCGGCCAAGTGGATCGAAGAAAAATTCGGCAAACTCGACGTGCTGGTAAACAATGCCGGGATTGCCGGGAACCTGGGTGTACCGCCAAGCCATGAGGCCTTGGCCACCGTGCGCCACGTTTTTGACGTGAATGTGTTTGCCCTGCTCGAACTGACACAGGCCCTGTTACCGCTGCTTCGCAAAAGTGAGCAGGGACGAATCGTCAATGTTTCGAGCATTCTTGGCAGTCTCACCTTGAATGCGAACTTCGATGCACCGCTCGGGAATTGGCGCAGCTTTAGCTACAACGGGTCCAAGGCCGCCTTAAATATGCTGACTGCGACCTTGGCCTATGAGCTCCGCGATACGCCGATCAAGGTGAACTCCGTGCACCCCGGTTGGGTGAAGACGGACCTTGGGGGCGCAGAAGCACCGCTCGAAGTGGGAGAAGGAGCGAAGACATCGGTCCGCCTCGCCACAATTGGCAGCGACGGACCAACCGGCGCCTTCTTCCATCTGGAAGAAACCTTAGCGTGGTAAGCGGCTCCGTGGCTCTTGCTAGGAGAGCGTCATAATTCTCGGGATCCCGGTATTGGCCGCAGCACCCGTCTGCGTCGGAGTCAGGCAGAGCTGGACGTCGAAACGTTCGCCGTCCACTTGAAACTTGATCACGTACCAGCTCTCTTTGCCACTGCGGCGCGTCGCAAAGTTGCGGCCAAAGACCACTGCCGGAATCGAAAGTCCCATCTGTCCAAAACGCTCTTCCAGGCTGTTTTTAAGATTGCCAATGATCATGTTGGTCATCTCTGCAACCGCGTCGAGCACTTCATCGGTCACGCTGGAATACTCCTGCATAAAGAGCGTGTTGGCAATCTTACAGGCCAGCGGCGAACTGCAACTGACCACCGCCGTGCCAGTCCATTCCCCAACCAGGCCGATGATCCCGATGACGCCCATCGTGAGACCTTTGCCAGGTTCCTCAATGAAGTGTTCTGCGGCCGAAGCCTCCATGCCCAACATCATTTGGAACACGTCGCTGGTGGCCTGATGAACCCAGGAGACAATCTCCTCCCGTGTCGGCGTAGCACTAGTCATGCTTGGTGTCATTTGATTTTCCTCAGGCAACGAGCAGCTAGACGAGGCCCGTCAATTTCTCTTTAATCTGTTCGGTGGTAAAAGGCTTGCGCACATAGCCGGCAGCCCCCAGATTCACAGCTTCCATCACTTTGTTCTGGTTGCCCTCCGTTGTGATCATAATGACCGGGACCATCTTGTAGCTGTCGTTTGCCTTGATCTTGCCGAGCATCTCCAGCCCATCCATGTTGGGCATATTGATGTCAGAAAGAATCAAGCCCACAGATTGCTTCTCCAGCATGGCGAGGGCCTCCAAGCCATCGCCCGCCTCGATGATATTGCCGATCGGCATCTCCGTCTGCCGCAGCACTCTCTGCAAAATTTTGCGGATCGCTGCAGAATCATCCACGATCAACACATCCATTGCCATCGCTAGTGATCACCTCTTCTAGAAGGCTCTTCGGCGAATGAAGCTTGGAATTGAGAAGAAATCGCTAGGAGAGAAAAGAAGCAACTGCTTCTGCGATCTCAGCGGTTCCAGCCCGCCCGCCTAAGTCGCCCGGGAGAAACTGCCCTGCAGACAGGACCTGACGCACAGCATGGGTGACAGCCGCCCCAGCCGCGGCCTCGCCCAGATGATCGAGCATCATCGCCCCAGACAGGATCATCGCCAGCGGATTGGCGATTCCTCTCCCGGCGATGTCGGGAGCCGAACCGTGGACGGGTTCAAACATGGAGGGATAGCGGCGCTCGGGATCGAGATTGGCGCTCGCAGCCAAGCCAATCGAACCGGAGACGATCGCCGAGATGTCGCTCAGAATATCGCCAAAGAGATTGGAGGCCACCACGACGTCGAAACTCTCCGGGCGGCGCACGAAGTTCATGGCCGCGGCATCAACCAGGAGACTTTCGGTTTCGATCTCCGGATACTGCTCCCGCACCGTCGCAAAGCATCGATCCCAAAGCACCATCGAGAAGCCCTGCGCATTCGATTTTGTGATGGATGTCACCAGGCGGCGTCCATTGCGCTTGCGCGCCAGTTCGAAGGCAAAGCGAATGATCCGCTCGCAGCCCATGCGAGTGAAGACCGAAGTCTGGATGGCGACTTCGCCTGGATGCGCGTGGTGGACAAATCCACCCACCTGCGCATACTCCCCTTCGGTGTTTTCACGAACCACCATCATGTCGATGGAGCCGGGAGCTTTGCCCTTCAGCGGCGAGTCGACCCCTTCAAAAAGAACCGCAGGGCGGATGTTCGCATACTGGTCAAAGGCGCGGCGAATGGGCAGCAACAAGCCGTTCAAGGTGATGTGATCGGGCAGGTCCGGGTGCCCCACGGCCCCGAGGAAGATGGCATCAAAGCCACGCAGCGTATCGATCGCACCGGCAGGCATCATGCGGCCGTGGTCAAAGTAATACTGACTCGACCAGGGAAGGTCTGTATAAGTGAGCACAAAGCCGTGCTTCCGAGCAACGGCGTCGAGAATGCGGCGAGCCGCGGGCATCACCTCTAGGCCAATTCCGTCCCCCGCGATGGAGGCAATTTTGTAGTTACGCATGTCCAACCATCGTATGCCGCAAGGCTCGGCATAAACTTGAAGTGTGTTCCCAGATCCGAAAATCATGACTTCGGCAGCAGCCTTCTCTCTGAGCGGCAAGCGTGCCTTGATTGCCGGCGCCAGCCGGGGCATTGGCCTTGCGATTGCGAAGAGTTTTGCCGCTAATGGAGCGGATACGGTGTTGGCCGCACGCTCGACCGAGGCGCTCGAGACGGAAGCGGCCGCCCTGCGCGCACAAGGGTTTCTGGCTTCCACACAATTTCTCGACATGGAGAAGGATGACTCGATCGATGCAGCCGCCGCCAGGGGCGATTTTGACATCCTCGTCAACGTAAGTGGGACAAATATCCGCAAGCGCTTCGAGACCTATTCGCCAGAGGAATACGAGAAGATCTTCCAGACCAATCTGCATGGGCTGGTGCGGCTCACCCAGAAAGTAGGAGCGCGCATGGTCGAGCGCGGCCAAGGCGGCCGGATCATCCATATCGGCAGCCTGACAAGCACGAGCGGCCTGCCTTACATCACGATCTACTCAATGACAAAAAGCGCCCTGGCTGGATTGACTCGTAGTCTTGCCGCCGAGTGGGGACGTCACAACATTACAGTGAACTGCATCGCACCAGGCTTCATCATCACCGACTTGAACCGCCAGATGTGGGAGGCCGAGACAATGAAGCATTGGCTGAACCATACGCAGAGCATTCCGCGAACCGGCATTCCTGAGGACATCGCGCCGCTGGCCACCTTTCTTGCCGCTCCAGGGGCAGCCTATATCACCGGACAGGTGATTGCCGTCGATGGAGGATCGAACAATACCAAAGTCTGGCCCTTCGAGCCACCGAATTAAGATGACCGGAAGACGAGCATTCTGTGCAGGAGCCCTGGGCTTGTCGCTGTTCGCACAAGACCAGCCGGTGGAGTTTCTCTGCCCGATGGATGCCGACATCCGGCAGAAGGGTCCGGGACGTTGCCCGCGTTGCGGCATGAAGCTGGTGGCCGGGTTGCCCGAGCCGATCGAGTATCCGGTAGAACTCCAATGCACCCCCAAACGGCCGCAGGTGGGCGAACGAGTGCTGCTGCGCTTTACGATTCGCGACCCGAAGACCGGCCAGCCCGTACCAGAACTCGAATTGATTCATGAACAGATCTTGCATCTGTTTCTGATCTCAGAAGACCTGTCACACTTTGCGCATGAACACCCGCGCCCGGCAGGACCAGGCAGCTTCGAGTTTGAGTGGGTGTTTGCGAGCGGTGGCATGTGGCGGTTGCTGCTCGATTTCTTCCCGACACACGGCACGCCGCAGTTGATCTCGAAGACCATTCTGCTTCCTGGGGGAACGCTGGCCGCTCCCACGCTCCACTCCGATGTGACGGTCCCGAAGCAGGGCGAAAATCTGGAAGCAAGCCTGCGGCTGGGCCCCGCGCAGCCAATGGCAGGCGAGAAGACGCTGCTTTATTACCGCGTCACTCCACGCGAAAACTTCGAAGCCTTTCTTGGAGCGATGGGACATATGTTGGTGGCGAGCGCCGACCTGATCGATCTGATCCACACCCATCCGTTTCTGGTCGATGGAGGATTGGCGAATCCGCCCGCCGATGCGAAGCTGATCCAGTTCAATGTGATTTTTCCGAGACCGGGTGCATACCGGGTCTGGGCCCAATTCCAGCGGGCCGGTGTGGTGAACACGATTCCGTTTAATGTTGCGGTTAAGAGCCTATGAGGGAAAGTGTAACGCCCGCAGCGGGGTAAGCGATCAGGCGAGTTCCTGCCGGGAGTGGCAACGGTGTGCGCAGCACATAGTCGCGAGGAGCCTTGGCGGAGAAGGAATCGATCCAGAGGAGCGGAATCCGTTCGCCGGCCGGGGTTTCGGCGACAAATTTGAAGCTGGTTCCTTCAGCAACCTGGCCAATTTCAATGGCGGCCAGACGGAGTGGCACGCGGATGCGGAGGCTGCCGCGCAGCGTGATGCGGGGACCTTTGGGGAGCGGCGAGGGCTTCGGGGCGCGTAGCAGCGGGGGAAGTAGAGCGGGATCGCCTTCGGGGGAGCCCCCCTCCACCCAATCGGCGATCGTATGAATTTCCTCCTGGCTGAGCCCGGCGTCGTTCCGGAAGTCGCCAAAGCCTTTCACCGCGTTCCAGGGGGGCATTTGCCTGCGGAGCACCGTCTCTTGAATCGCCTTGGCCCACGGACGCGCTTCCTCATATTGCACCAGTGAGAAGGCCTTGCCGCCCTCGACATGGCAGCCGGCACAGCGCCGGTAGATCACGCGCGAGACTTCCTTCGACCAGGTGAGCTTGGTCGTCACAACATCATGGCCGTCGGCGGGAATGGAGGAAACCCACACGACGGCCATGAGCCCCAGCACTGAGATCCGAGATTTAATCTTGGGCCCCTGCACTGGAGGGAGTTGGATTCGCTTTCTTCGGACGGACAATATTCTCGACCTTGGTGTCCACCGGAAAGCTCACGTCAAAGAAGCCAATCATCATTTCTTCCCAACTCTGTTCGCCCCACTTGACGACCTTGGTGGGATCGGGATTGTTCTTATTGTTCGGCGAATTGTCGAACCAGCCGCTCGCCTCAACACGGCTGCCCTTGGGGAGCTTCAGCGGTTCGGCCAGGTTGTAGCCGAGTTGCCAGTTGAAATCGTAATGGGGGACATGGAGCAACTGCCGGGTTTCGCCATTGGGAAGTACGACGCGCATCGAGAACGCTTTGCCCCGCAAGTGCATATGCGGGAACAGGGATTCGAGCGTGGTGTCCTCATAAAGGGTCATTTTCGAATCGATCTGATGGTTGTCCGCACCGGCCGGGATCTCAAAGCGGGAGTTGGTTGCCGATAGGGTGATTACCCGTTCGGTGGGCTGCTGCTTCGAGAAAATCAGCCCCAGCTTGACCTTGTCCTTGGTCTCGGTGCCATTGGCGGTCCAGTGCAGTTGGAAGACGATATCGCTGCCGGCCTTGATCAGCTTGGCCTGTCCGGGCTTCATCTGGACAGGGATGGTGCCGGGAGCATAGCCAACGAGAAAATCCATCGCCCCGTCGCCGCCCCCACGCTTGGACGGCACAAAAGGAAGGCCAGGCACCGCTTCACTCAGCCATTTGCTGCCCGGTTCCCGGACAAAGGCAATGATGTGGTGATTGACCGCACGGTTCTCGGGGCGTGCCTCGGCGGCGCTCACCCACATGTCGGTTTTGAAATTCGTAGGCAGCACCAGGTAGTGGTAATCGATGGTGCCCTTGGCCGGGAGCGGGAAGTAGTCTGCCATCTCGATGACAAGATCGGGCTTGCCGATGCTCCAGCCGGTAGCGAAATCACGCTTGAGGGGACGGGCATCCTTGGGATTGCCTTCAGCGGCACCGGTGGAGACCCAATCGAGAAGAGTCTGGACTTCAGCGGCGGACAACGAGCGATCGTTGGCAAAGTGGCCCACTTGCGGATCGGCATTCCAGGGGGGCATGCGTTTCTGCGAAACGCTCATTTTGATGGCCGCGGCATAGGGGCGCACTTCCTTGTAGCTGAGGAAGCTCATCGGAGCCGCCTCACCTGGGCGGTGGCAACTGACACAGTTCTTTTCCAGTACTGGTTGCACATCTTGATAGAAGGTGGGCTTGGGAGCAGCAAAGCTAGCCGTTGCCAGGCAGAGAAAGCCGAAGCTCATACGAATGGTCATCAATGGGTGGAGCACCTTTACTATCCAATCTACGAGAGCGGATGTTGAAAAGTTTAGGGGAGATTGTAAATTTCACAAAGAACGAAATTTTTCTCATACTTGCCGGATTCCATCCGATGAGAGATTTGACGAGACTATACACATGCGCGTAAATGATCCCAATCAGAACCCAGCGGTGGGGCAGTCCGGCTCTGCTGGCGCCGCGGGTAAAACTGCGCAGCTCGATCCGATCAAGATCTCAACAGGCACGGGACAATCGATCCGGGGTTCCGAGCGCGGCGATGAAGTCCAATTGTCGAGCTTGTCCAGTAAAATCAACCAGTTGCAGAGTGGAAGCGCGGAGCGCGAGGCGTATCTGCAGCAGTTGCAATCGGAAGTGGCGACAGGGCAGTATCAGCCCGATCCCGCAGAGATTGCCTCCAGCCTGGTGGAGAATCTGCTGACCAAGAACGGCTAGGGAGAACACGTCCGAGGAGGATGCCATGCCAATTCCGGAGCGGATGAGACTCCAAACGCAACTAGAACAACTCAAACAACTGCTGCAGGAAACCCCAGGCAGCTTTTCGCTGGCCACGGCCGGGGCAGCTCTGGAGGCTGTCTCGCAGGGTTGGATCCAGTTGCGGGAAGATCTGCTGCGGGAAGAAGCGCGGTGCCCGGAATCCGAGGAGGAGATCCTGCCGCTTCTTGTTTTGTGGGAGCGCGTCTATGCGTTGTACCGGCAAGCGGCGAACTTCTATGGTGGATTGGCCGGGGAATCGATTCAGCATGGATCCTGGGAGGCAGCCGCCTATGGGATGGAAGGCGACTGGGCGAGCGCCGGGCCGCGTCCGGGCTCCCGGCTCCAGGTGGAAGGCTAAGGGCGTAGCATGGGAAATTTGTTTGGTTCCTTGTCCTCGACAGCCGCCGCCATGCGGGCCTTTGAGCGCGCGCTCGCAACCACCCAAAGCAATGTCGTCAATATCAACACGCCCGGGTACGCAAAGCAGCGGCAGGATTTTATCGCCGATCGTTTCGATCCGGCCAGAAGCATCATCGGGGGCGTCTCCCCTGCCCCGTTGACCAACTATCGCGACCGCTACAGCGAGGCGAATGTCCAGCGGCGCAACAGCGAGGCCGGCTTTCAGGACCAGCGGGAGGCGAGTCTCAGCTCTATTGCCACGCTGTTTCCGGTGACAGATGGCGCGGGCATTCCGTCTGCGATCAACAATTTTCTGAACTCGATTTCCCAGTTGACCGTTGCGCCGAACGATGCCTCCAGCCGTCAGGTGGTTCTCGACCGGGCAGGCGACGTCGCCACCAGCTTCCAGACGACGGCCAGCCAGCTCCAGGCAGAACGGGGCAACACGCAGAACAGCATCCGCTCCACCGTCGATCAGATCAATGCCATTGCGGCCACCATCCAGGAGCTCAACGTGTCACGCCGGAACGGCGTGGACGGTGGGACCGATCCGGGCACCGACGCCAAGCTTTACGCCTCGCTCGAGGAACTCTCCAAGCTGGTGGATTTCCAGGCTATTGAAGCGCCGGACGGGAGCATGAGCGTCTATCTCGGCGGGCAATCCTTACTAGTGATTGGCAATCGGCGCTATGAACTCTCAACCGATGTGGTGAATGATCAGGCGCGGATTGTGGATTCCGATGGCGGCGAGATTACGAATCTGCTCCATGGCGGAAAAGTTGCGGCATTGGTGGATGTCTATAACAATAAGCTTCCGTCTTATCTCTCTGATCTCGATACGCTGGCCAGCCAGTTTGCGGACCAGGTGAATCAGACGCTGGCGCAGGGGATCGATCAGAACGGCAACGCGCCGACACAGGACCTCTTCTCCTATCAAAGCGGGCTGGGCGCGGCCTACACCTTCCAAGTGAATGCACTGAGCACAGACCAGTTGGCGCTGGCTGGCGCAAACCAGCCCGGAGGCAATGCGAATGCCATTGCGTTGACGCAACTCGCGCAGGGCCGCTTCATCCAGGATCAGACCTTCCAGCAGTACTATGGCACCGTCGCCGGACGTGTGGGCCGCGACTTATCCAACGCCCAGGGCGCCTCCCAGGTCCAAGGAGACTTATTGCTCCAGGCCAAGGAACTACGGGCCAGTGTCCAGGGAGTTTCCCTTGATGAAGAGGCGAGCCTGCTGATCCAGTACCAGCGGTCTTACCAGGCTTCCGCGCAGTTGTTTAAGACCATCAACGAGATGACCCAGACCATTCTCAATATCTTCAATTAGAGGCCTCTTCCATGACCAATTCTCTTTCCCCCAGCGATCTCCGGTTCCTTCGTGGCCTCAACCAAATCCAAGCGCGGATGGATCGCGCTCAACGCCAAGTAACCAGCGGGAAGAGAATCTTCTCCGCCGCCGATGAGCCGGATGGCATCAGTCCGCTGTTGAGCACACGGTCGGAACTGGCAGCGAATGCACAGCTCAAGAACAACCTAGGGCGTACGAAGGCGGAAGTCGATGCCGCAGAAGGGGCTCTTTCCTCGGCAGTCAAGACACTTGAGAGTGCTCGCGTCCTCGCAGGGCAGGCGCAATCCGATTTCAATTCAGAATCCACCTGGACCTCCCTGTCGCTGCAGGCCTCCGATCTCACCCAGCAACTCCTCAATATTTCAAACTTAGCGGTGGAAGGCCGCTATGTTTTTTCCGGCAACAGCGATACGGTACAGCCCTTTGATTTTGATCCGAACCTCGGCGCCGTCACGGCCTATGCCGGTTCTGCCAGTACACGCCAAAGTCTCTATCCCGGTGGCAGTCCTTTCGACATTGCTCATTCTGGCGATGCGATCTTCGATAACCAGACCACAGATTCAAACGGTATCTCGAAGAGTGCGTTTGCCGCACTCCAACAGTTGAAGGCCGCGCTCGATGCGCGCGATGTCAGTGCGGTCAAAACCTCCATGCAATCGATAGAGGCGGCATTCCATCACGTCTCCGATGAACTTAGTTTCTATGGCACGGCGCAGAGCCGCGTCTATGATGCGACAGCAGCTACCGGCGCGGCAGACCTCCGGCTGAACACACAACTCAACCGCTTAGAGAGCGCCGACTATACGCAGTCGATTCTCGATATGCAGCAGGCCGAGTTCAATCAACAATCCGCGCTGCAAATTCGCGCCCAGCGTCCCCGCACCAGCCTCTTTGACTTCCTCGGTTAGCCCCTCGCAGTCCTGTCCCGGCGGCCACAATCGGGACGTCTATAGTACGCTGAATGTTTAGCTCAAAAATATATGGCAAAAACTCCGATTACAGTCGCCCATGGCGACGGAATTGGCCCTGAAATCATGGCCGCGACGTTGCACATCCTGGAGGCAGCGGGCGCACAACTCGACATCGAAACCATTGAGATCGGCGAGAAGGTTTATCTCCGCGGAAACTCAACGGGCATCGATCAGTCTTCGATCGACAGCCTGCTGCGCACGAAGGTGTTTCTGAAGGCTCCGATCACCACCCCGCAGGGTGGCGGCTTCAAGAGCCTGAACGTGACCACGCGAAAGATGCTGGGCCTTTATGCAAATGTCCGTCCTTGCGTCGCCTACCATCCCTTTGTGCAGACCAAGCACCAGGGCATGGACGTCGTCATTGTCCGCGAGAACGAAGAAGATCTGTATGCCGGCATTGAATACCAGTTGTCTGCCGACGTCACCGAATCGATCAAGCTGATCAGCCGCCGGGGTACCGAGCGTATCGTTCGCTACGCGTTTGAGTACGCTAAGGCGAATGGCCGCAAGAAGGTCACCTGCTTCACCAAAGACAACATCATGAAGATCTCCGATGGCTTGTTCCATAAGATCTTCGATGAGCTCGGCGCCGAGTATCCCGAAATTGAGAAGGAACATTGGATCGTCGACATCGGTGCGGCGAAGCTTGCCGATACGCCCGGCGTCTTTGACGTGATCGTGATGCCGAACCTCTATGGCGACATCCTGTCCGACGTTGCTGCGCAGATTGCCGGCTCAGTGGGCCTGGCCGGTTCGTCGAACATCGGCATGAAGTATGCGATGTTTGAGGCGATCCATGGCTCCGCGCCGCGCCGCGCTGGTCAGAATCTCGCAAACCCCTCCGGCCTGCTGCTGGGCGGCGTCATGATGCTCGCGCACATCGGCCAGCCCGACGTTGCGCAACGCGTGCACAATGCCTGGCTGAAGACGCTCGAGGACGGCACGCACACCTACGACATCTTCAAGGAAGGCGTGTCGAAGACGAAGGTTGGCACCAAGGAATTTGCCGATGCTGTCGTTGCCAACGTCGGCAAGCTGCCGCAGTTGCTGAAGCCCGTAGAATATAAGGAACTGCCGAAGCTGAAGGAGCCGGCCATCCCCACCGTCGGCAAAACCGAAACCGCCGGCATCGACATCTTCATCAACTGGACCAAAGGCAATGCAAGCGAACTCGGACCGCAGGTGGAAAAGCTCAGCACCGACAAGCTGAAGTTTGTGCTGATCTCCAGCCGCGGCACCAAGGTCTACCCGATTGGCTCAACCGAAGCCGCCGTTGCCGACCAGTGGCGCTGCCGCTTTGAAGGCAAAGTGGGCGAGTTGACCCAGCAGGACACCGCCGCGCTTTATGCCAAGTTCGTCGAGGCCGGCTTCTCGATCATCAAGACCGAGGGTCTGTTCTACTTCGACGGCCAGCGTGGTTATTCGCTGAGCCAGGGCCAGTAGTCCTCCATGTCTACGGCCCCGCCCTTGGTCGGCGTCATCATGGGTTCGAAGTCCGATTGGGAAACCATGAGGCACAGCGACGAAATGCTGACCTTTTTCGGAGTGCCGCATGAATGCCGGATTGTGAGTGCGCATCGCACTCCTGACTTCATGACGGCCTATGCACGCGAGGCTGAGGAACGAGGAATTGAAGTCATCATTGCCGGAGCAGGTGGGGCCGCCCACTTGCCCGGCATGGTGGCCGCTCAGACGCTCATCCCAGTGCTGGGCGTGCCGGTGGAATCGCAAGTGATGAAGGGAATCGATTCGTTGTATTCCATTGTTCAGATGCCAGGTGGCATTCCTGTGGGCACCCTCGCCATCGGGCGTGCCGGTGCGATCAACGCTGCCCTGTTGGCGGTGGCGATCCTTGCCAATCATGATGCGGAATTGCGCGCAAAATTGCGTACCTTTCGCAGCGAACAGACCGCCAAAGTCCGCCGGGAAACATTGCCATGAAGCCGATTCTGCCCGGCTCGACGATTGGAATTTTAGGCAGCGGCCAACTGGGCCGGATGCTGGCGATTGCCGCACGCCAGATGGGCTACAAGATCGTGGTCTTGTCTCCGGATGCAAATACGCCAGCCGGTCAGATTGCCGATCTGGAAATCGTTGCCAGCTATGACGACCTGAGCGCGATCCGCAAGTTCGCAAAGAAGGTGGATGTCGTCACACTCGAGTTTGAGAACGTGCCGGCTGCAGCGGCTCTCGCCACCGAATCGATCGTGCCGCTACGCCCGGGCGCCGAGGTGCTGGCCACCACGCAGCATCGGCTGCGTGAGAAGAACTTTCTGCGAGCGAATGGTTTTCCGGTTACCGGCTTTGTCGAGATCACGAGCGAGTTGCCGAGCGGCTGCAGCTATCCAGCGATTCTCAAGACCGCCGGCTTTGGCTATGACGGCAAGGGGCAGATCAAGGTTGCGAGCGACGACGAACTGCGCGCGGCCTGGGATCAATTAGAGCGGCAGCCCTGCGTGCTCGAAGCCTTTGTGCCCTTTGAGCGGGAGCTTTCTGTCGTGGCGGCGCGCGGGCTGGACGGCCATTTTGTGGACTATGGGGTGTTTGAGAACTCCCATCAGAACCACATTCTCGATCTGACAACGGCGCCCGCTGTCGTCACGGCAAAGTCGGCAAAGGATGCGCTCGCGATCACGCGGGGAATTTTCGAGAAGCTGAACATCGTTGGCGTCGCCTGCGTCGAGCTGTTTCTGAAGAGCGATGGCACGGTGATCGTCAACGAGATTGCACCGCGGCCGCACAATTCCGGACATCTGACGATCGATGCCGCGACCACCAGCCAGTTTGAGCAGCAACTGCGGGCGATTTGTGGATTGCCGCTGGGCGATCCGCGCTTCCATGCACCGGCAGCAATGGCGAATCTGCTGGGCGATCTCTGGCAGCCCAATCCGCCCGACTGGGCCGCGCTACTCCAGTTCCCCGAAATCCGCTTGCACCTCTATGGAAAAGACGAGGCGCGTCCCGGCCGCAAGATGGGCCACATCACTGCTCTTGGCAAGAGCGGGGTCCATGCTGCCGGCATCGTAAGGGCCGCGCGGGCTGCTCTCCAGGCGCAGAGCGTGCAGGTACAGCCGCTGGTCGCTCCCCTGCCCGTAGAGGACATCGCCGACGATGGGATGGCCGATGTGGGCGCAGTGGATGCGGAGCTGATTCGTTCGGCCAGTGACGGGTTCTAGCTCAACCAGCGTCCGCCCGCTGTTGAGGCGGCGCAATACTCGCAATTGGGATAGGGCGGGCTTTCCATCAGGACGCACGCCCCACTCCGGCTTCGCGTTGCCATCGCGACTGATCGGGGCGTCGATCGTCCTTTGCTCTTCACGGACCCATCCTTCCACCAGCGCCAGATAGGTCTTTTTCACTTCGCCGCGTTGCCAGGCGCGCACCAGCATCGAGAGGGTCCGGGCGGTCTTGGCCACCAATAGAACACCACTCGTGTCGCGATCGAGACGATGTGGGAACCAGAAGCGCTCGGGCAGGTAGTAGGCAAGCGCGTTCGCGAGGGTACCGGACTTCACGTGCTTCGTCGGATGCACCAGCATCCCGGCCGGCTTGTGCACCGCGAGCATCTCTGCGTCCTCAAAAAGAATCTCAAGCGGAATGTTTTCCGGCGTGCGGCCCGTTGCCGCATCGGGGTCAAGCTCCATCTCGACGATTTCCCCCGGGCGTACCCGGAAACCCCAGGACCGCACCTCGCCATTCACCCGGCACTGCCCCGCCAATACACACTTCGCCAAGTACATCGAAGTGAAGGCAGGCAGGCGCGCGGGCAGAAATCGCTTCAACGAAAGCCCCTTTTCCCGGTCCTCGACTACCATCTGCATCAGTCCAGAGGATAATAGGAAACAGAGACCTAAAACATGCGAGTAGCCTATTTCGATGCCTTTTCCGGCGTGAGCGGAGACATGACGGTTGGCGCGTTGATCGATGCGGGGGCGGACGCCCACAAACTGATCCATGGACTGGAACACCTCGGCCTGGGCGCGAAATACAAGGCGGAGAAGACGATCCGCTACGGCATTACGGCAACGAAATTTCAAGTGCTGATTGGAGACCTGCCGGCCGACGAACAGGGCCATCATCACCACCACCACGATCATGATCATCCCCATGACCACACGCATGAGCAGACACACGATCACTCGCATCGCGGACTCAGCCAGATTCTCGAGCTGATCGACAAGGCGAAGATTCCAGCGCCGGTGAAGGCATCGGCCAGCCGCGTCTTTCAGGTGCTGGGCGAGGCCGAGGCGAAGGTGCACGGCATGCCGATCGAGCAAGTGCACTTCCATGAAGTGGGCGCGGTGGATTCCATCGCCGACATTGTCGGCGCCTGCTACGGCCTGCATCTGTTGAAGGTGGACGAGGTATATAGCTCGGCAATCAATGTCGGCTCGGGAACGGTAACGGCCGCGCATGGTGTGTTGCCGGTGCCCGCACCTGCGACGGCATTGCTGTTGAAGGACAAGCCGGTCTATGTCGATGGCCCTGCCGTTGAACTCACCACGCCGACTGGGGCCGCCATTCTTGCCGCACTGGCCAAGGGCTATGGCCCGATGCCTTCGGTGAACATCAACTCGCTGGGCTATGGCGCCGGCACGAAGGACTTTGCAAATCGCGCGAATGTTC
Organism: Bryobacter aggregatus MPL3; assembly: GCF_000702445.1. Lineage (NCBI taxonomy): Bacteria > Pseudomonadati > Acidobacteriota > Terriglobia > Bryobacterales > Bryobacteraceae > Bryobacter > Bryobacter aggregatus. Next base: position 3,003,351 of record NZ_JNIF01000003.1, on the reverse strand, counting down.
TGCGCATTACGATTGGAGACCGTGTCGAAAAGACCGAGGCGCAGTCTGTCCTGGTGATCGAAGCGAACATCGATGACTCCTCGCCGCAGGTGCTCGGCTACACGATGGATGCGCTGTTTCTGGCCGGAGCGCTGGACGTCACCTTGACGCCGGTGCTGATGAAGAAGAATCGCCCGGGCCACATTCTGAGCGTGGTTGCGAAGATCGAGGACAAGGACGCGCTGGCAAGCCTGATCCTGCGCGAAACGACAACGCTGGGCCTGCGCATCACGACAGCAGAGCGCCGTACCCTGCCCCGCGAATTTACAGAAGTGAAGACTCCCTATGGCCCGGTGCGGATCAAGGTGAGCGGCTCCGGGTTCGCTCCGGAGTTTGATGACTGCCAGAACCTCGCGCGTACGAAGAATGTCCCACTCAAGGACGTGATTTCCGCGGCGAACTTCGCTTATCTCAAGACGAAAGCCTAATGAGCAAATACTACTTAACGACCCCGATTTATTACGTCAACGCAGCGCCGCATATCGGCCATACCTTTACGACTATTGTTGCGGACACGATCAAGCGCGTGAAGGCGATGCAGGGCGTCGAGGCGTATCTGGTCACCGGCACCGATGAGCATGGCCAGAAGATCGAGCGCGCCGCAACCAAGATTGGCAAGTCGCCGCAGGAGTATACCGATCTGATCTCCGCTGAGTTCCAGCGCAGTTGGGATGAGCTCGGGCTGAAGTATGACAAATTCCAGCGCACCACTTCGCCGCAACATGCCGCCGCGGTGGTCAAGCTGTTTGATGCCTGCGAGCAGAACGGACATATCTACAGGGGCAGTTACACCGGCTATTACTCAGTGGTCAATGAAGCCTTTGTTCCCGATGCGAAGCCCGGCGATGTGGATCCTGAAACAGGCCAGCCGCTCGAGTTACTGACCGAAGAGAATCTGTTCTTCAAGCTGTCTGCGTTTCAGGATCAGATCATCGCGCTGCATGAACAGAATCCGGAATTCCTGCAACCCGAGGCGCGGCGCAATGAGATCCTGTCCTTCTTGAAGAACGAGAAGCTGCAGGATCTGTCGATCAGCCGAACGAGCATCAAGTGGGGCATTCCGGTGCCAAAGTATCCGGGGCATGTGTTCTATGTCTGGTTCGATGCGCTGATGACTTACTGGTCCGCGGTGGAGGGGCAGGATTTGTGGCCCGCCGACCTGCACCTGATGTCGAAAGAGATCGTGCGCTTCCATGCGATCTACTGGCCTGCCTTCCTGCTGGCCGCCGGTTGGCCCTTGCCGAAGAAGATCTTCTCGCACGGCTGGCTGCTGTTTGAAGACAACAAGATGTCCAAGAGCCGGGGCAACATCGTGCGCGCAACACCGATCCAGAAGGTAATGGGCATCGACGCGCTGCGTTACTTCCTGCTGCGCGAGATTCCCTTTGGCGCCGATGGCAGCTTCAGCTACGACGCGCTGGTGGCCCGCTACAATTCCGATCTCGCCAATGGCCTAGGCAATCTGGTGAGCCGTACGCTGTCGATGATCAAGCAGTATCGCGACGGCAAAGTGCCCGCGCCGGTAGACGGCGATGACAGCACGGTGGCGACTGTGATGGCGCAGTATGAGAACTTCGAATTCCACAAGGCGCTCGAATCGATCTGGCGCTGGATCGGCGATCTGGACAAGTATATTGTCGAAAACGCACCTTGGAAGCTGGCCAAGGATTCTTCGCCCGAAGCGCAGGCGCGGCTCGATGAAGTGCTGTACAAGCTCTTTGAAAGCCTGCGATTGATCAACCTGCTGGCCGCTCCGGTGATCCCTGAGAGCGCCGAACGCATCCAGGTGCAATTGAATCTGGCGGGGCCGCTGGTTTGGGGGCATACGCCGGCGGGGCATCCGATTGGCGAGATCGCACCGATCTTTCCGCGCTTGGACGCGAAGGTCGCCATCGACCGCATGAAGGAACTGGAAGTCGAAGAACTCGCGCGGCAGAATGCGCTGCTCGGCAAGCATGCTGAAGAAGCGCCGCAAGCGCCCATCGCGCCGATTGCGGAAACGATCTCGATCGACGACTTTGTGAAGGTGGATTTACGGGTGGGCAAGGTGCTTTCGGCCGAACCCGTGAAGGGCGCCGACAAGCTGCTGCACTTGAAGGTCGACATTGGGGAAGCCAGCGGGCCGCGTACGATTGTCGCCGGCATCGCGAAGGCCTATCAGCCGGAGAAGCTGATCGATCGCAAGGTGGTGATTGTTGCGAATCTCGCGCCGCGCAAGCTGAAGGGCATCGAGAGCCAGGGCATGATTGTTGCGGCCAGTCTGGAAGGCGGCAGTCCGGTGCTGGCAGCCTTTCTCGAAGAGGTACCCGTCGGAGCGCGTCTGAAGTGATCGACAGCCATTGCCATGTGGACAGCGAGCAGTTTGATCCCGATCGGGAAGCGGTGATCGAACGGGCGCTGTCCGCGGGCGTCACGACGATGCTGGCGATTGGCACGGGTGAGGGGCCGCCGCAGTTGGATGCCGGGATTCAACTCGCTGATCAGCACGCTTGCTTTGTCGCAAGCGTGGGCGTGCATCCCCACAGCGCCAGCCGCGTTGCCGCCGAAACTTATTCCGATCTTCGCACCCTGGCCGCGCATCAAAAGTGTGTTGCCATTGGCGAGATCGGCCTCGACTATCATTACGATTTTTCGCCGCGCGACCAGCAGCGCGAGGTCTTTATCAAGCAGTTGGAATTGGCTAAAGAGTTGAAGCTCCCCATCATCATCCATACGCGTGAAGCCTGGGCGGACACAGTCGAGATCCTGCGCCAGCATTGGGACAGCACACTCGGCGGCATCTTCCATTGCTTCAGCGAAGGAGCAGCAGAGGCGGAAGAAGCCGTCGCGCTGAACTTTCATTTTGGCTTTGGCGGCGTGATCACCTACCCGAAGGCAGACCGCGTTCGCGAGGCGGCTAGCACCGTGCCACTCGATCGTCTTCTTCTTGAAACCGACGCTCCTTATCTGGCGCCGGTGCCCCACCGCGGCAAGCGCAACGAGCCGGCCTACGTTGTTGAAACCGCCCAGCGGCTGGCTGCCCTGCGTGGCCTCAGTGTGGCGGCACTGGATACGCTCACCACCACAAATTTCCGCCGTCTCTTCTCGGCGAAACTGGAGCAATTCCAATGACCAAGGGCCTGACACAGGCAGTGTCGATGAAGCAGATCCTCGATCTGGTGCGGGACGATCTCAAGCGTGTAGAAGCCGCCATCGGACTCGAAACCGTCGGATCTGTCAGCGCAATCAAAACAATTTCGCACCACATGCACTCGGCAGGCGGCAAGCGCTTGCGGCCGATTCTGGTGTTGCTCTCGAGCCGGCTGGTGAAGAGCAGTTCTCAGACCACGGACGAGGCGATCCAGCTTGCCGCGGTGGTCGAGTTGATCCATACCTCGACGCTCGTTCACGACGACGTCATCGATGAGGCCAAGACCCGCCGCGGCGCCCCCAGCGCGAATGCTCTTTGGGGCAACCAGATGAGCGTGCTGGCCGGTGACTGGCTGTATATGCAGGCCTTCCAGATCGCGATGCGCCAGCGCAATTTCGCGATTCTCGATCTGCTGATCGGGCTGACGCAGGTGATGGTTGAGGGTGAGTTTTTGCAGATGGAGCGGCTCGGGAAAATCGATATCTCCGAGACCGACTACATGGAGCTGGTGGACCGCAAGACGGCGAGCCTGTTCAGCGCCTGCTGCCGCCTTGGGGCGATGGCCGGCAATGCGTCGGAAGAGGATTGCGCGCGGCTTGGCGACTTTGCCTGGAACCTGGGCATGGCCTTCCAGATGATTGATGACATCCTCGACTTTACGTCGAAGGAGACGATCCTGGGCAAGCCGGTTGGTAACGATCTGGCCGAGGGAAAAGTCACTCTACCACTGCTGTATGCGCTGACGGAGACGACGCGCGAGGAAACCCGGTCGATTGAGACGATTCTCAAAGATCGCAGTTATGAGAGGGTTCCCTTCTCCCGTGTCCTTGAGATTATCGAAAAGTATCGTGGTGTCGAGCGTGCCCAGGAAAGAGCCGTGCAGTTCACCGGCCGGGCACGCCAGATCATCGAAACTTTTCCCGATTCAGCCTACCGCAAGGCGGTTTTAACCATCGCCGACATTGTGACTGACCGCGACCGCTAACTGACCCGTCGCGGTGACGGAAGGATGGCGAAATGAAGAAGTGGCTGATCGGAACTGCCCTCGTTCTGGCACTTGGAGTTGGCGGAGCTTATTACTACGCCAAGAAGTTGCAGCGCGAATGGGAACCCATGGCGCGCCAGCAACTGATCGAGTATCTGGAGAAACGCTTCGACTCTTCCGTTGAAGTGGGCAAGCTCGATTTCAAAATCCCCATCTCATCCCCCTGGGAACTCCTCCGTCATGGCGCCGACACGCAGGTGATCTCGGCCTATGGAGAGGACTTCAAACTCCGCTACAAACGGCGCACCGACATCGAGCCGATGATTGTCTTCAAGCGCCTGACGGCCTCGGCGAATCTGGAAATCCTGTATCAGGGACCTCGTACCGTAAAGCTGGTGAAGCTCGAAGGACTGCGGATCACGATGCCTCCCAAAGGCGAGAGACCTGTCGCAAAGGGGGACCCCACACCGCAGCAGCCAGATCCGAATCCGGTGTTAGTCGAGAAGATCGTTGCCGATGGCACCTTTCTGCAGATTCTGCCTTCCAAGCCCAATAAGCCACCCCTCGAGTTCGATCTGTACCGGCTGACGCTTAGCGCTGCCGGGCCGGGCAAGGGCTATGTCTATGAGACGGTCATGACGAACCCGAAGCCACCGGGACAGATCCAGGCCAAAGGTCATTTTGGCCCCTGGAATCGCGAAGATCCGCGTGAATCGGCGCTCGATGGGGACTATGTGTTCGCAAACGCCGACCTCGGCGTGTTCAAGGGGATTGCGGGAATGCTGCAGTCTACCGGACACTTTGAAGGCGTGCTCGAAGAGATTCGGGCGCAGGGCGAATGCCGGGTCCAGAATTTCAGCCTTTCGATGTCCGGCAACCCGGTGCCGCTCAATGTCAAATACAGCGCGCTGGTGGACGGCACCAATGGCGATACCTATCTGCAGCCAGTGCAAGCGGTCTTGGGCAAGACAGCCTTTACCGCGCGAGGTCATGTCATCGGATTGACCGGCATCTCGGGCCGGGAGATCCATCTCGATGTCGATATGCCGAAGGGCCATTTAGGGGATGTCCTACGTTTGGCCGTGAAAGGCCAGAAGCAGTTTCTGCATGGATTCATCCAACTGAAAACGACGATTGACATTCCGCCCGGTCCTGAAGTGGTGATCAACAAGATCAAGATGAAGGGCCATTTTGAGATCAAAGAAGCGAACTTCACCTCGAATGCGATTCAGGACAAGATCGACGGACTCTCCAAGCGCGGCCAGGGCAAACCGGGCGACGACAGTATCGATCACATCCCAGCCACCTTCCGCGGGCAGTACCGGATGGCCGACGGCAAGATCCACTTTGAGCCCGTGATTTTTGTGGTGCCGGGAGCGCTGGTGGATCTCAAGGGTAGCTATGAGGTAGACCCCGGAGAACTCGACTTCCACGGCTCTTTGAACCTGGCGGCGAAGATGAGCGATACTTTCGGTGGATGGAAGCGCTGGGCGCTCAAGCCTTTCAACCCGATCTTCGCGAAGAATGACGTCGGAACATTCCTGCGCATTGCGGTGACGGGCAGCAAGGACAATCCGAAATTTGGACTCGACAAGAAACCCTAAGCAATGAAGCTGCTCCGCCGACTCATTCTGCTCGCCGCGATTCCGGCAGTGGCAGGTCTCGGCGGTTTTCCGGAAAAGGCGGAGTTTCACTTTCTGCGGATGGAGTACAAGGACGCTCCCTGGGTGCGCCGCCCCTGGGGACGCGGTTGGTGGATGCAGGACATGCCCGAGGCCGAGATCCATTTCTCGAAAGGTATCCAGCGGATGACACGTATCGACCTTGGAGACTGTCGCCATGCGCCCCTGACCGACAACGGCATCTACGAGTACCCGTGGATCTATGCGACGCAGGTGGGCTGGTGGGATCTGAGCGATGCGGAAGTGGAGCGGCTGCAGAAGTATCTGCTGCGCGGCGGCTTCCTGGTGGTGGACGACTTCTTTGGCGATCGGGATTGGACCGCCTTTGCGGCAACCATGGCCCGCGTGTTGCCGGGACGCAACATTGAGGACATCGAAGACAGCAACGCCGTGATGAACATGGTGTTTGAGATCAAGGAGCGTGTGTTCATTCCGGGTCTGCGGCATCTGGCCCGCGGAGGCCGGGGCGAGGCGCAGGTGCGGCCGCAGCCAACCGAGCCGAAGTGGCGCGCGATGTACGACGATGCCGGCAGAATGGTGGTTGCCATCAACTTCAACATGGACATTGGCGATGCCTGGGAACACGCCGACATGCCGGAGTATCCAGAGCAGATGACCAGCCTCAGCTATCGATTTGGCATCAACTACATCCTTTACGCGATGACCCACTAGGAGCGCTCCAGTGTATACGGAGACGACACCAAGGCCGACCGGGGCACGATACGTAACCAGTCCTGAACAGGGTGTTGTAGGTTCTGGGAAGTGTTGCGCAGTGGCGTGTCATGTCGGAAAGATATCCGCCATTCCGACCAAGTGATTCAGTGAATTTGCCACAGGCCGGTAAGCATTAGAGGTCTCTTCTAGTAAAACTCAAGAAGATGGAAAGTTTTCTTGATCAAACTGTAAGGTGAGAGTATGATCCAGGCAGGACACAGCAATGAAAATCCGACACACTGTATCACAGCGCAATTTGTGTGGAATGACACTATACATTCTGGTGATCTTTGTAATCGCTTTATTGTCGTCTAGCAACCTATTTGCACAATGTTGAATGCTGGGTGTTGGGAATGCGGAGAACACAATGTGTTTGGATAGCTACCAATGTGGGAGTTACTATTGTCGATCTGAAGATTGCGTTCGATGCCCGGGTCAGCCCGCAGGTGGGTTTGGGATTCGATGCGCATGGTATCTCGCAGATTGTGGTATGTATTCCAATTGCATATGGGTTGGATGCACGTAGCTCAAACATCAGGTGAATAGAGGAGACCAGAAGCATGAAATATAAATTGTTGGTCGTTGCTGCTAGTTCCGTACTCGCATGGCTTAGCGGACCATTCTTCGGATCTTATGTGGTTCAAGCCCAGGAGGCCCAGCATTCCCCAAAGCTAGTGAGTCTCGTTGCAAATCAAACAACGACCTCTTATTCACCCACCGGTGAGGTTCGAGACAGTTTCCGAAGTACCATCGCCCGGAGGAGCGACGGTTCGCAAGTGGAGATCCGACATTTCCAAGGACCTGAAGGTAAGCCGGCCGAGAACCGACTGCTGCTGGATGTACCTGGACTTAAGAGGATTTCAGTAAGCGGACCGGCAGAATCGATTACTACCTACAAAATGGATCAAGCTGCAATCGCCCAGAAGATTGCTGCCACTGTTGACCCCAGATGCGGACTCGAAGAAGGCGCAGAGCGGATAACAGTTCTGGGAGTTGAGGCACTGCACGCGTACAAGACGATTGGACATCAGAAGAGAGAGATTTGGAGGGCCCCCTCGTTGGGATGCTTCGAGTTGAAAGCGATTGCGACCCAGACTCTCACTGATGGAAGAGAAGCGCGAACTGTGGTCGACACCCTTTCGCTCGAACAACGAGAGCCTGACCCAGCCATGTTTCAGGTGCCAGCGTGGCCTGAGATGTCCCCCTCCGAGGTATACAGATCCATCCAAAGGCGCTATCCCAATATCCCGGCGCCGCCTGCCAGTACAGACGCACCTGCCGACGCGGCGTATCGCTCCAGGAAGCAGAACTAAGAGCTGAACTCGACGTTCCCCAATTTGGATTGAATCGAATCCAAACAACAGACCCCACTAGTAGGCTAGAAGTATGGCTATTGATGGAAAACGCCGGATCCTGGTGACCGGCGCCGCAGGAATGATCGGAAGCGCGATTGTCTGGCGCTTGAATCGTATGGGATATGACCGGATTCTGCTCTCAGACCGGCTCGATACCTCAGAGAAGTGGCGCAATCTGGTGCCGCTTCGTTATCTCGACTACATTGACGCCGATGATCTGCAGGCCACCAGCCACACGCTCACCGACATTGGCACGGTGTTCCACTTGGGCGCCTGTTCGGCGACGACGGAGAAGGATTCTGCCTTCCTGATGCGGAATAATTTCGAGTACACGAAGAAGCTGGCGCATTGGGCGCTCGACCACCAGGCCCGCTTTGTCTATGCCTCTTCTGCCGCCACCTATGGCGCGCGTGAAGACGACTTCCGCGAAGATCTGCCGCTCGATAGCCTGCGCCCGCTGAACATGTACGGCTACTCGAAGCATCTCTTTGATCAGTATGCCGAGAATGCCGGGCTGCTCCAGCACCTCACCGGCCTCAAGTACTTCAACGTCTTTGGACCGAATGAGGATCATAAGGGCGACATGCGCAGTGTCGTGCACAAGGCCTTCCACCAGATCCGCTCCACCGGCAAGCTGGAACTGTTCCAGAGCCACCGTCCCGACTTTGCCGATGGCTGCCAGGAGCGCGACTTCCTCTATGTGAAGGACGCGGCGGCGATGAGTATTCGTCTGGCGGAAGAGAATGCGGGCGGCCTCTACAACCTGGGTTCCGGCCAGGCGCACACCTGGCTCGATCTTGCGCATGCGATCTTTGCCGCGCTCGACCTCGCTCCGAACATCCACTTCATTCCGATGCCGGAACAGCTGCAAGGGAAGTATCAATACCGCACCTGCGCCAGCATCGGGAAACTTCGCGCGGCCGGCTACACGGAAGCGATTACGCCGCTTGCCTATGCTGTCGCCGACTATGTGCGGAACTATCTGATCGGCGATCAGCGGCTGGGCGACGAATCGCGAAGCAACTCGAAATAGAGGTTGTGAATGAAGGCCATATTGTCGCTCTGCAGGTAGTGCATCGCACCGCCCATGCGTGAGAAGCTCTTGCAGAAGCGCAGATAGTAGGCGGCGTTGGTCTTGGGCGGTTCGCCCGTGGTCCAATCCCAATTGCCGCCATCCTGCAGGTCGACAACATAGATGGTGTGGTCGCTGACCGTCTTCCGGCCCGCGCTGAGCCGCAGATTGTTCACGCTGCTTAAGGACTTCTCAAAGACCTGCGGCGCCATGATCGCGGAGCCGACGGAGAGCACCACACCGCCGTCCAGAGTCTCGACGGAATCGCCGAAGAGCCGGAAGTCGTGCCCGGCGGCGCGGCCGATCACCGCTCCGTTGAAGATCGGATGATTCGCGATGATGTCATAGCCGATGCCGGGATGCACGGTCACCGGAACGCCGTGGATGTAGGCCTGGGCGAGGATCGAGGCCTGCTTCCAGGGATGTTCGACCGTGACGCGCCCCTCGGGCACAGCGGCGGCAAGAAGGTCTGCCCGCGCGGCGGTGAGCGGATGCGTCGGGTCGCCAGTGATCGCGGCAATCAGTTCGGCGCGGGATGGAAAGTTTGTACCGTCCTCGGCAATAAAGCGGCCGAGCGCAACGCCATAGCCCTCGCCGCGCAGCGCACCGGCCATCATTGCCAGGTGGAGGTTTCGTCCGGTCTCGTCCCAGGCGCCAAAGCTACCGGTGGCGACGTTTTGCTCAACACTTTCTGTCGAGCGGCCCAGCCAGGCGTATTCCCAATCGTGAATCGTGGCCGCGCCGTTGGTGGCCAGATGCGTCACCCAGCCGCGCTTCATCATGTCGCCTAGAATCAGTGCCGCGCCATTGCGCAACAGGTGGGCTCCGTACATGAGAACCACGCCAGCGCCGCGCTCGCGTGCCGTGCGAATCTGCTGCGCACAAGCGCGAACCGAGGCCAGGAGATCTTCGGGATAGGGCTGGGGAGCCGTCTCCGGAGAGATGAGAATGTCATCGGCTTTCGTCAGGCTGCGGCGCTCGGCCAGAGGGTATACGCGAAGTTTGGTCCAGTCTTGTTTGGGAGGATGCATGAGGGGCGACAAAATTCCAGCGTAAACCAGACTCCGGTCCCATGCGTGTTATTGTTTGTGCAATCGATTTATGAACTTTCGTTTTGCGCTTTTCTTCGCCTTGGCTTCTCTTGCCGTTGCTCAAGATCACCTGACCTGGAAGGACTACGGAGGCGGGGCCGATTCCTCTCAGTATTCTGCGCTCAAACAGATCGACCGCTCCAATGTCAGCAAGCTCAAGCTGGCCTGGAAGTATGAGATTGGCGACGGCAAACGCTACTCCTTCAGCCCGGTTGTGGTCGACAACACCATCTATGTCATGGGTAAGGACAACTCGATTGTGGCGCTCCAGGCAACATCCGGCAAAGAGATCTGGCGCTACCAGCCGCCGGCGGATACGAAGGTAATCACAAATCGCGGCATTAATTATTGGGAGAGCAAGGACCGCAAGGAACGGCGGCTGCTGTTTGCGAGCAATCACGCGATCCGGGCGCTCGATGCGACCACCGGAAAACTGATCGAGAGCTTTGGCGTCCAGGGCAGCGTCGATCTCAAGCTGGGTCTTGGCCGCGACCCGAACAGCTTCACGCTCGTGCAATCCACCACGCCGGGCCGCGTGTTTGAGGACCTGCTGATTCTCGGTTCCGCGACCAACCAGGGCTACGGCTCTGCGCCGGGCGACATCCGCGCCTACGATGTCCGCAGCGGCAAGCTGGTCTGGACCTTCCATACGATTCCCGAGAAAGGCGAGTTCGGCTACGAGACCTGGCCTGCGGACGCTCGCAAAACGGTCGGGGGTGCGAATGTCTGGGGAGAGATGTCAATCGATGAAAAGCGAGGCATCCTCTATGCACCAACGGCCAGTGCGAAGTACAACTTCTATGGAGCCGATCGCGCCGGGGCGAATCTGTTTGGCGATTGCCTGCTCGCGCTTGATGCCCGCACCGGCAAGCGCATCTGGCACTTCCAGATGGTGCATCACGATATCTGGGATTACGACGATGCAACGGCGCCCAAGCTGCTGACCGTAAAGCATGGGGGCAAAAACATCGATGCCGTAGCGCAGGTGAGCAAGCAGGGCTTCGTGTTTGTCTTTGATCGCGTGACCGGCAAGCCGCTTTGGCCGATCCTCGAGAAGCCGATGCCTGCCAGCGATATGCCCGGCGAAAAGGCCTGGGCCACCCAGCCTATGCCCACGATGCCGCCGCCCTTTGCGCGCCAGACCTTCACGGTCGATGACCTCAGCCCCTACCTCAGCAAAGAAGACCGCGCGAAGTTCCGCGATCAGATTCTCAGCGCCCGCAACGAAGGTCTCTTCACGCCGCCCGCCAAACGCGGCACCATCCAGATGCCCGGCAACAATGGCGGCGCCAATTGGGGCGGAGCAGCCGTCGATCCGGCCAAGGGAACGCTGGTTGTCGTCTCAAAGGACCTCCCTTCCCTGCTCGTCATGGAAGGCAAGAAGGGCGATCCGGTGGAGGCCATGCGCTATGAGAGTGGCTTCGGCTTCATGATCGCCAGCGATGGATTGGCCGCCATCAAACCGCCCTGGACTTCCCTCACCGTCTATGACTTGAATGAGGGCAGCATCACCTGGAAGATTCCGCTTGGCGAAGTGCCGGAGCTGGCCGCCAAGGGCATCAAGAATACCGGCACTCACTATCCGAAGGTCGGGCCAGTGGTGACCGCCGGTGGATTGATCTTCACTGGCACCAGAGATAAGAAGGTTCGCGCCTTCGACATCAGCAACGGCAAGCTGCTTTGGGAGCAGGAAGTGGATGCGGCGCTCGAAGGAATTCCGGCTGTTTATGAGGCCGGTGGCACGCAGTACATCGTGTTCTGCGCCTCGGCACAAGTTGGGCTCACCCCGGCCAAGGCGGAAGTGATTCGCGGCAGTTATGTCGCCTTCGCACTGCCGCGTTAGAGATTCAGCTTCTTGCGCGCGAGCGGTTTGGCATAAGCAGCCGGAGGATTGTGCGCCGTGGTGGCATAGGCTTTGCGGTAGCACTCCAGCGCCTTCTCTTTTTCACCGAGCTTTTCATAAGCCTGGGCGAGGAGGCACTGGATAAAGGGGTCGTTGAGATTCGACTTCTGGAAGTCCTCGACGGCCTTCGCCGCATCCCCAGAATAGAGCGCCACATAACCGGTGAGATAGGGCAGGAAGGCCTGCTGCGCGGCGCGGAGCGTTGTCATCCTTTCGAGTGCCTCTTTGGCCTTTTCGACATAGCCATCCGCCACCTTCCGGTTGCCACGGCGGGCCGCAAGTCTCGCTTGCGCATGGGCCAGACGGTATTCCCAAAGAGCCTTGCGATCCGCTGAAATCCCAGGTTCTTTCAAGCCGAGTTGCGTGCCTAGTTTGTACCAGCGCTCCGCCGCATCGAGTACACCCGCCTCAATGCAAACCCGTGCCGCTTCGTTCGCCATCTCCCCTTGCTGGTAAAAGGCATTGGCGGGCTCCTCGGCTTCGCGAGTGGCCCAGTAAGCAATCACCAGCTGCTCGTAGTCGCCGGTCTTTTGGCAATCGCTCTCGAAGGCGTAAGACATAGCCATCGTGCGTTGTGCATTTGCCTTCGCACGAGGGTTGGGAGCATTGTCAATTTCTTTCTGGATCAACTGCCGGGCTTCGGTGTACTTACCCTCGAGATCGAGTTGTGTTGCCTGCCGCATGGCGTTCGGCGGAGCTTGTGCAAAAGAGAGGGAGATCAAAAGTGGAATTGCGTGCAGCATCGCGCTGATCATGTCACAAATGGACACACGAGCGCTAGGATCGAAAGATGGCAACCCGCTATGTCGCACTCCTGCGCGGAGTCAATCTTGGAGGCCGCACCGTCGTCCCGATGAAGGAATTAGCCCGGATCTTTACGGACCTAGGCTGTAGCGACGTCGTCACTTACATCCAGAGCGGGAATGTTGTGTTCCGCGCCGCCCCAAAGGTACTGCAGGCAATCCCCAGCAAGGTGCCGCTCGAGATCGAAAAGCTATCGGGCTACAAGACCTCGTTGACCATCCGCGATGCCGCCGAGATGCGTAAGATTCTGGCGGCAAATCCTTACCCCGATGCCGATCTCAGCCGTGTCCATGTTGTCTTTCTGGCCGACCTTCCCAAACCCGAACACGCCGCGCAACTGGATCCGCTCCGTTCCGCTCCCGACCAGCACCAGTTGCTGGGCCAGCAGGTCTATCTGCATCTGCCCAATGGCGTCGCCGATAGCAAGCTGACCAATGCCTATTTCGACTCGAAACTGAAGACCATGTCCACGGCGCGCAACTGGCGCACGGTGACCAAGTTACTCGAATTGCTGGAGGCTTAGCGCTTCTTGGTGGGTACGGCCGCAGGTAGATCTTTCTCCACCAACACCTTCATCTGCGGCACCAGATTGTTGAAGCTATCGAGCAGTGCCGATGCGATCACCTTGCCCTCATTCGTAGTGCCCCAGCCACCCAGCGCCGAACCACCCAGACTCCCGATCACCAGGCCGCCCGCGCCCAGATCTGTCGCGCGTGCGCTTCCGGTTGCACTGGCCAGTTGCTCGCTGGTTTCGTTATCCGTGACAAAAAGAACGGTCTGCGCTTCCTTGAAGTTCACGTTGCCCAGAAGTCCAGCGAATTGACCCACCACGGGAAGGCGAGACACCAATCCGCCAAAAGTATCCCCCGCATTGCGCTCGCTAAAGACCACACTGGTCAACATCGAATACTGCGCCTCGATCACCTGTCTCTTGCGAATGGTCTGATCCTTGCGCAACATTCCGGACTGCTCCAGTTCCTGCTCGCGCTTGGCCGCTTCAATACCCGCACTGCGATCAACCACGCGAAAGCAGCCACTCTGCTGCATCATCAACCGCATCAGTGAGAGCGGCGATGGCAAGGCATAACGGGACATATACGCATAGCCGCTCGGGTCTTCCACCAAGGCAATCGTCGCGATGGGAGCCGCGCAGCGCATCAGGTCTTTTGCCGCGTTGTGCGCGCCTGCGCTGCCAGCCGATCCAGTCACCTCACTCCCCCCTTGCCCTTTTTCCGTTTGACGGCAAGAGATCTGGGCCAGAACAAGAACCACCAATAGCAAACGAGACATCTCTTAAGAGATTACACTCCACTGCGACCCGATCTCGTAAGGAATGACCCGATCCGTATGGTTGCCGAGTTTGTTGAGAAAGCGCTCGATTGGCTCCCGTACCGGCTCCACGCCGAGACTAAAAGTCTGGTGGTGCACCGGCAGGATGCGATCGGCATTCGCCCAGTCTGCCATCTGGATGGCCTCCTCCGGCGTACAGTGTGCCTGGATCCAGGGATTGTAGGCACCAATGGGCATGATCGCTAAGTCCGCAGCTTTGGCGCCGGCGGCTTCGCGAAACAGCGGCGTGAAGGCTGTATCGCCTCCGAACAAAACTTTGTAGCGGCCTGCTTCGATGAGGTATCCGTTGTAGCCGCGATACGTGTCGCGCCGCACCCGCGCCCCCCAATGCCGGACCTCCAGCGCCTTCACCCGGACAGGGCCAACCGAGCGGCTTTCACGCCACCCCAACTCCTGGATCTCCCCCCACTTGGCAGGGTTCAGCAGGTCGGAGGTCTGCCGCGCACAGATCACCGGAATCTCTTTTCCGGCAATGGCTTTCAGGCTGGGAATGTCCCAGTGATCGAAATGCGCATGACTGAGCAGCACCAGATCGATGCGTGGAAGCGCATCAATCGTAAGCGCGGGCTTCACAAGCCGTTTGGGGCCAATCGTTCCAACGAAGACATCGACACCGACACGATCGCTGAATACCGGATCGATCAAAATATGGAAGCCATCGATCTTCACCAGACTCGTCGAGTGCCCCAGCCAGGCGACATGCAGGCCCCGGTCAGGCCAGTCTTTTGGAGTCGGTCGATGGGGTGCTTCTGGAATGACACGAGACATATCGTCGTACAGTTGCCTCCAAAAGAAGGGCGGAGCTTGTTTGTAGGCGGCATAGCCGAGAGCCGCAAGAGAAGCCGCGCCCGTCGCGCTGAACAGCAAACGTCGACTAATAGCCAAAACGCTCCTCCTTCCAGGGATCCCCGTGATTGTGATATCCGTTCCGCTCCCAGAAACCCGGCTTGTCTTCAGCCAGCAACTCGAGGCCACCCAACCATTTCGCGCTCTTCCAAGCATAGAGTTGAGGGACAATCAATCGGGCCGGCCCGCCGTGTTCCGGCGCCAAGGCAATGCCGTCGTGGTCAATGGCGACCAGCGCATCGGCCGAAAGAAAATCCGCAATCGGAAGATTCGTCGTCCACCCGTAGTCATAACCCAGAGCACTGACAAACTTGGCCTCCGGCTTGACCCCGCCAGCCAGCTCCATCAAGGTAGAAACCAAGACGCCACCCCAGGTATTGTCCAAACGGCTCCAGCGGGTGACACAATGGAAATCCGCAAAAACTTGAGCCCGGGGGAGTGCGAGAAAGTCTTCCCAACTGAGGCTGACTTCGCGCTCGACCAGTCCGAAAATGTCCAACCGCCACTTGCTCAGGTCAATCGGCGGAGTGCCGTTCGCATCTAATACCGGCCACTTGACGGTCTGACTCTGCCCCGGCGGGATTCTTTGCTCACGTTGCGTGTCCGGAGAAATGATCATCTGTCTATTAGGATGCAGCACTTTCGGCCCGGGCTTCGAAAGGTGGGTCCGGATACCCCCATCAGTTCCAAGAAATACCCGCATTCACAGGATGCCGCCCCAATCCAGGACCTGTTAGTCTCGAAACAATTCAAGCGAGAAGATTCTCTAGTCTGCATAACTATATTCCCAGAGGGAATACAACATTGCAGAGCCTGAAATGGATGGTGCTACTCATCGTCTCGCTGGTTACCGCCGACGCTGCGGAAACCAAAGCCAAATTCGTGGGTGGAACCCTGGCGAACTTTAAGAGTGGCCAGGATGGCGTTTTGGGAATGAATCGCGCCGAAGTGATGTCTTTCGGCTTCAGACAGGAACTTGTCGAGATTCCCTACGCGCAAGTCCGCTCTCTCGAATATGGGCAAAAAGTAGACAGGCGATATTTAGAAGCCCTGCTGATCTCCCCGATGTTTCTCCTGGCAAAGAAACGAGATCACTACCTGACAATACATTTTCGAGACTCCAAAGGTTCCGACCAGGCGATCGTGCTGCAACTGCCGAAAAGCATTGTGCGGCCCACGCTCGCAAGCCTGGAAGCACGGACCGGATTAAAGGTGGTCGTTCAAGATGATGAAGCAAGGAAGACGTACCGCAGCTAAGCAGCTATTGCTCAGTTTTGGCTGGAGCGGCATGGCCCTGGTGGGCGCCGAACACAACACTCCCGGCATGGCAGACGCCGCAAGAGTCACCCCGCCCGGCACTCCACTGGAAGATGGGCTCTCCCAACTGGCGGCGGTCCGCCGGCTGCACATCCAGGAACTCAGTGGAGGAGAGGCCGCCCTGCAAATTCGCGACATGATTATCGCCGCCATCCAGGCCGCCGGCTTCTTTACCGTCACCGAAAACCCCGAGCGGGCCGACGCTTTTCTCCGAGGCACCGCCGAAGATTTGGTTTTTACCGATCAATTTGCGTCGCACGACTCGGTTGGCGTCCGCAGCGGAGCCGCCATCGGCCGCGGCAGCACGAATAGCCGGAATTCGGAGCGGAACTCAGCCTCCGTTGGGTTTAACCAGAGCGAAGATGTCAAAATCGCCGAGCGGAAACACGAAGCCGTTGCCGCCGTACGGATTGTCAACAAAGAAGGCGATGTCCTGTGGTCCACAACGCAAGAGAGCTACGGAGCCAAGTTCCGTGGGGCCTCCGCGGATGTCGCCGAAAAGATTACCCGCCAACTCCGGGCGGACCTGGACCGCGCGCGGAAAATTCCGCGCATCGGCGCACAACGTGAAACCAGAGCGAGCCTCTGGGTTTCAAAGGCCGGCTAGGCGCACTTGCTTCCTGGTTCCGGTATGTCCGGCAATGACCTCAACGCTCGACTTGGCTACAGAGAAGTGCGCCGCCAGCACTTTGCAAAGTTCTTCGTTGGCCTTGCCATTCTCCGGCACTGCCGCGACCTTCACCTTGAGGGCTCCGTCGGCCATGGTTCCGATCACTTCACTACGCACCGCGCGGGGGATTACTTTAACGTGAAGAACCATTGCTCGCCAGCCTTGATCTCGACCGGATGCGGCAACGCCACCTGACCACGTTGGCCACCCAGTTCGAGGAAGGCAATCTTCTCTAGCAAGCAGGAACCTTTGCCGTAGCAGGCAACGCCTACTTGCGTCACCGAAAAAAGCTTCGTGTTGGGAGGCAGTTCGAGAGCCAGCCGCATCCAGCCGCTTCGCTCCACGCTCAAACGCGTGTCGCCGAGGTGGCTCATGTACATCGGCTTCTCTGCCCCGCGCAACTGGATGCCGAAAGCCACCCGGCCTCCATCGCGTTGGGTCGACTTGAACTCCATGTAAGCATAATTCGCGGGGTCGGAGATGTCTTCACCACGAATGGTGCCGTAAGGCCGCAACTTGCCTTCGCGGGCTAGTTCTTCGCGCATCACCTTCCAGGTTTCCGGCTTCAAGTCCATCACATACTCGCGGGAGTGATCGCGCAGGTCGACCAGCATGGGGTCAAAATCGTAGCGTTCGCCCTTCTTCTCCGTGACGGCATCCACCATATTGTTGCGGGTCACCGGCACGAGCAGGGGCCGGTCGCCCTCGAAGGGGCCATTGAAAGGAACATCCTTATGGTCGCGAGTCTGGATCTCGCGGCGTGCAGCCGAACCGTCCGGCTTGAGCCACACCTTGTACAGATACTCGATGTCGGTGGTGCGGCCCCAGCGGGCCATCAGCGCCCGGGTGGAGGTGCCGCCATCTTCGTTGGAAAAGATCACCGTATAGGTGAGGGAGTTCTCGTTTGCATCCCATTCGACATACATCAGGAGGGGGATGTCGGATTGCGTGCCGATGGTGTCGGCCCGCTGGTAGAGAATCGGCGCGTGACGCTTCAAATCCGCCGGTTGGCCCAATCCCGTCATTGCAAACAGCAGCAGGAGCAGCAAAGCCTCGAGAGTCCGAAAGAGTAATCCCGTCGAACAAGGTTTTTCCAAAATCGCGTCCACCATAGCCCCTTCTTCCCTGCCTCGCAGTTCTTCCACCGCGCCGCTCAACACTACCACTTTCGGGCTTTCTTCAGAATTGCGCAATGCGCGGATCTTCGCGAGGCCATCAGCCAGGGTCGGAATCCGCAGATCCATCAGAACCAGATCCGGGGAATCGTGAACCTCGACAACCGTGTAGCCTTTCGCCTCCAACAACATGCCCCGGAGTTGCCGCTGGTCCGGGTCATCTTCGATCAAGTGAATTTTGGGCTTCACTCGAAGACCACGCGACCGATGACCATTTGCGGCATCGCCTGGCTCCAGCTTTTGGGAATCTGATCAAAAGGCAAACGGAAGTCCTTGGTTTCATGCGCCTTCAAGCCACCGCGATCCGGGCGGACAATCGAGACGGTCTCCCGGAGGACCACCTGCTGATAGGGATCATGAAAGATGCAGATCAGGTCGACCCGGCGGAGCGGTTTCTCCCCCCGGTTCGTAATCTTTCCGGTAATCTCTACCAGCTGCTGACCGCCGAAACTCTCCGCGGCCTTCATTTCCACTCCGCTCAAAGCCAAATTCCGGATGTAGTCTTTCGCTTCTTCCGGACTCGCCGGAGTCCCTTCGGACCCCGAATTACATCCGAGAAGTGTGACAAACAGAAACAGAGCGACGAACTTCATCTCCTGACAGGATATACGCAGTGTGTTGCCACCACGCCAGAAAATATATTAGCAATAAGCACTCATATAAATAGACAATATAAGACTAATGACCTATTCTAAGGATGTAAGGCATTATGGACTTCAATCGCTTCACAGAAAAGGTTCAAGAATCACTGCGTGCAGCGCAGGGATTGGCGCTTCGCCAACAGAACCAGCAAGTTGACGTGGAACATGAAATCGTCGCCCTTCTGGAACAACAGAATGGGTTGGCGCAGGCGATTCTCAGGAAAGCTGAGATCCAGCCTGAATTATTGAAGGAGCGGCTGGAACGCGAGATCGACAAGCTGCCCAAGGTTTCCACTCCGAGCGGCGGACCCGATCAGGTCTACATCACGAGCCGGCTTACCAAGCTCTTCTCCGATGCAGAGGAGGAAGCGAAAAAGCGTAAGGATGATTTCCTGAGCGTGGAGCACATTCTTCTGGCCGCAACAGGAGATAGTGGAGCCACAGGAAGGCTGCTGAAAGAAGCCGGCGCCCGCAAGGACAAACTCGAAGCGGCCATCCAGAGCGTCCGAGGAGCCCAACGCGTGACCACACAGAACCCAGAAGATACCTACGAATCCCTCGAAAAATATGGCCGGGACCTGACGGCAGCCGCCTCCCAGGGCAAATTGGACCCGGTGATCGGACGCGACGAAGAGATCCGCCGCGTGATTCAGGTGCTTTCGCGCCGCACTAAGAATAATCCGGTGCTGATCGGAGAACCCGGCGTCGGCAAAACCGCGATCGCCGAAGGCTTGGCGCAGCGGATCGTTCGCGGCGATGTCCCCGAGGGCTTGAAGAACAAACGCGTGGTTTCGCTCGATATGGGCGCGCTGATTGCAGGCGCAAAGTACCGTGGTGAATTCGAAGAGCGGCTCAAGGCCGTGCTGAAGGAAGTAACGTCTTCCAATGGCCAGGTGATTCTGTTCATCGACGAGTTGCACACGGTCGTGGGTGCGGGAAAGACCGAAGGGTCGATGGACGCGGGCAATCTGCTGAAACCGGCGCTGGCACGTGGCGAAATGCATTGCATTGGCGCGACAACGCTCGATGAGTATCGCAAGTACATCGAGAAGGACGCCGCGCTCGAACGCCGTTTCCAGCCGGTCATGGTCGATCAACCCTCCGTGGAGGACACAATTTCCATCCTGCGTGGCTTGAAGGAGCGCTACGAGGTCCATCACGGCGTCCGCATCAAGGATGCTGCGCTGGTGGCTGCCGCGGTGCTGTCCAATCGCTACATCACCGATCGTTTTCTGCCTGACAAGGCGATCGATCTGGTGGATGAATCGGCCGCCAAGCTCCGTACCGAAATTGATTCGATGCCTGCCGCTCTTGACGAGATCTCCCGCCGTGTCATGCAGCTGGAAATCGAGCGCACGGCGCTGGCCAAAGAAGACGACCCGGCATCAAAAGACCGCCTGGAGCGCCTGGAAAAAGAGCTCGCCGACTTGAAGAGCGATGCTGACGGGCTGAAAGCACAGTGGGATCTCGAAAAGGGAGGCGTCGACCGGCTCCGTTCCATTCGCGAACAGTTGGAGCAGAAACGCGCCGATCTCGAGAGAGTGGAGCGCTCCGCCGACTACAGCGCCGCGGCGAAGATCAAGTTTGGCGAGATTCCGCAACTGGAACGCGATCTCGCCGATACCGAAGCCAAACTGGCTGCCAATCAGGGGCAGGCCAAGATGCTGAAGGAGGAAGTGGACGAAGAAGACATCGCCGACGTTGTCGCCCGCTGGACCGGGATTCCGGTTTCGAAACTCCTCGAAGGCGAGATGCAAAAACTGCTCCACCTGGAAGCCGAGTTGCACAAGCGCGTCATCGGCCAATCGGAGGCTGTCACCGCCGTCTCAGAAGCAGTACTGCGGGCCCGCAGCGGCATCAAAGATCCCAAACGCCCCATCGGCAGCTTTATCTTCCTTGGTCCCACCGGGGTGGGGAAAACGGAGTTGGCGCGTGCGCTGGCCAGTTTTCTGTTCGATGACGAGAAGGCGATGGTGCGCATCGACATGACCGAATATCAAGAGAAGCACAATGTGTCGCGCCTGCTAGGCGCGCCTCCGGGATATGTCGGCTATGAAGAGGGAGGCCAGTTGACCGAACTCGTGCGGCGCCGTCCCTACTGCGTGGTGCTCTTCGATGAGATTGAGAAGGCGCATCCCGATGTGTTCAACGTCCTCCTGCAGATTCTCGATGAAGGCCATCTGACCGATGGACAGGGCCGCCGGGTTGATTTCAAGAACACGATCATCATCATGACCTCCAATCTCGGCTCACACCGCATCCTCGAGTATCGGGGAGACTCGGAAGATAACTTCGACGGTGTCGAGTACGAAATGATGAAGATCTCGGTGATGGAGGAGTTGCGACACTTCTTCCGGCCGGAGTTCCTCAACCGTGTCGATGAGACGATCGTCTTCCACTCTCTGACCGAGGAGCATCTGAAGCAAATTGTTGAGATTCAGCTGGAAACGTTGCGGGCTCGTCTCGCCGATCGCAAGATCACGCTAATTCTCACGGACGCGGCACGTGCGCATCTGGTGATGATCGGTCATGATCCTGCATTCGGAGCGCGGCCGCTAAAGCGGGCCATCCAAAAGGAGATCGAAACGCCGCTGGCGCGGAAACTCCTGAGCGGGGAGGTGCGCCCGGGCATGGAGGTCGACGTCGATCTGGATCATTCGACAGGAAATCTGCGTTTTGATCCGGTCTTGTTAGCCTAAGGATTCATGGACGACTTACAGTTTGAGAAGGCAGAGTTTTCGAATCCGGCCGGAGTCGGGCCCTGCGTGGTGTGCGGGGCCCGCATCCATGCAAGCTATTACACGGTCAACGGCCAAGCTGCCTGCCCCAATTGCGGGGTGAACTTGAGCAAGTCGCAAGAGGCGCCGCAGAAATCGGTGTTGCTGCGTGGAATCCTATATGCGCTAGGGGCGGCGGTGGCCTGCTCGATCGCCTATGCCGCCATTCTCACCATCACGAATTATGAACTCGCGCTGATCTCGATTGCAGTCGGCTGGCTAATCGGCACCGCCGTGCGCAAGGGAACCAATGGATTGGGAGGCCGGCCGATGCAGATCATTGCGGTGGTCGCGACCTATGTCGCCATCTGCGGCAGTTGGTTCTTCCAGGCTGTCTGGGACTTGTACCAGTCCGGACGCGAACCTGTGTCCAATTCCGGATATGTAATCATGCTTAGAATTTCGATGGCCAAGCCTTATCTGGAGATGCGGGGAGATGGCTTGAGCGGCATTCTCGGGATTGCCATTCTGTTCTTTGGTCTCCAACAGGCGTGGCAGCAAACCGGCAATGCGCAACTGAGCATCGCAGGTCCTTTTTCGACCGCGGTCGCTAAACAGGAGAGTTAGTGGAACAGCCAGAATTTTGCCAGGAGTGTGGGAACACACTTCCCTCAGGAGTCCTTGCCTGCCCACAATGCCAGCGATTGGTCTTCACCAAAGAACTGCAAGAGCTGAATCAGCGTGCCCAGGCAACTCTCGCGGTGGGCAACATCGATGCGACGCGCGATCTCTACCAGCAGATGCTTGCGCTGTTGCCTCCGGGATCGTCCCAATTCCAATCGATCATCGCGCGGCTCAACGAATTGCCGCCCCCGAAAATGGAGCATCCGGTTCCTGAGGATCAACCCTGGAAGAAGCTGGTGGGCAGCCTGGGCGTCGCTGGCGCCATTCTCTGGAAGTTCAAGACCTTCGCACTCATCCTTTTGACCAAGGGGAAGTTTCTGTTCCTTGGGTTGACGAAGATGCAAACGGTTTTCTCCATGTTTGCCTCGATGGGCGTCTATTGGGCGCTCTATGGCTGGCGCTATGCCGTAGGCCTGGTGGCCAGCATCTACATCCACGAAATGGGCCATATGTGGGCTTTCCGGCGTTTTGGCATCCCTTCGTCCGCGCCGATGTTTATTCCGATGTTCGGCGCGTTTATCCGTTCCGAAGCGGCGATTCGCAATCCGAAAGAGGATGCGCGCATCGGGCTGGCGGGCCCCTGGTGGGGCTTTGGCGCGAGTCTGTTTTTTGAAGGGATGGCGCAGCTTTTTGACCAACGCTGGATGTCTGCTGTCGCCCATACCGGCGCGGTGATCAACCTCTTCAACCTCTTGCCCGTCTTTGGGCTTGATGGCAGCCATGCCTACAAAGTGCTCGGCAAACGGCAGCGCGGGATGCTGCTGGCGACGATGCTGCTGCTCTGGTATTTGAGCGGCGAGACGATGTTCTTTCTGGTCTCACTCGGCGCGGGCTACAAGTTGTTCACCAAGGACTTGCCAGATGAAAACGACGAAGGAATCTTTCTCCAGTTTGTCGCCCTCCTTTGCGCCTTCGGACTGCTCAGCGTACTGACAGCGCATTGGGATCGTGGCCTGTTGAGTGGCGCTTAAGACATGGAGCGAGTTCCTTTTCGCGCGACAAACGCCGCCACCACCTATGACCACATCCAGAAGCTGCCGGTCTCGCTGTTGCTCGACAACATCCGCAGCATGTACAACGTCGGCAGCTTCTTCCGCACGGCCGACGGAGCTGGCATTGAAAGCATCTACCTGAGCGGCATTACCGCGCGCCCACCGAAGAACGCCATCACCAAAACCGCACTCGGCGCCGAAGAGAATGTTCCTTGGATCGACTGCCCGGATGCACTCGAGACCACCAGCGCGTTGCAGTCGCGCGGCTACGAAATTGCCGCGATCGAGACGGCCGTTACGGCGGTGGATCTTTTCGACTGGAAGCCGAAGTGGCCAGTGCTGCTGCTCTTTGGTCATGAAGTGGATGGCATCCAGCCGGAGTTGCTCGCCCGTTGCGACACCTATGTGCGGCTTCCGATGCTGGGAGCCAAGCATTCGTTGAATGTCTCGAGCGCCGGAGCGATTGTGCTCTACGAGCTGCTGCGCAAGTACCGCGGCTCACGCTGAACCCTACGAAGGCGGTATTCTGAAGCGCCGAGCATCTTATTTATGAAGTCAATATTCGTTTCGATTGGATTGCTGCTTTCTCACGCTCTGCTGCTCGCGCAAGCTCCAGCCACCGCGCCTGTTCCGCCGCTGCCACCGGTGGATTTCAAGATCAAAGCCAATTGGTGGCTGCGCGAATCTTTTGGTATCGAGCCGCTGCTGACCAGCGCGGTGGTTGGCGGCTACCGGATGTTGAATCCTCCGAATGCCTATCCGCGCGAGTGGCGCCAGGGAGCGGCAGGCTACGGCCGGAATGTCGGCAACAATCTCGCTTCAAATGTCGCGGGAAGCACGGCCCAGTTTGGAGTCGCCAGCTTGATCGGAGAAGACCCGCGTTATCATCCCTCCGGCGCCAGCAGCATCAAAAGGCGTATCGGCCATGCGCTGCTGTTTACCTTCGTCGATAAGTCAGATCGGGGCCGCAGGATGCCGGCTCTCTCGAACTTTGCCGGGGCCATCGCTGCCGGCTTCATCACCAAAACCTATATGCCACAGGGCTTCAATGATTCGGTCCACGCCGGACAGTGGACGCTCATCAACTTTGGCACCTTCGCCGGCAGCAATTTGCAGGAGGAGTTCAAGCCGGAGTTGAGGAGGCTTGGGAAGAAATTACATCTGCCTCTGGGACGCTAAACTCTTGGCATGGTAACTCGTCTGAGTTGTATCGCGGCCCTCGCATTCGTTGGGCTGTTACAAGGTCAAGGTGATATTCCGAAGGGCTTTCAGCCGCCCTTGGGCAATCGGGATTACGACAAACGGGAAGTGATGGTTCCCATGCGTGACGGGGTGAAGTTGTTCACCTCGATCGTCGTCCCCAAAGGTGCGAAAGGCGCGCCGATCCTGCTGACGCGCACGCCTTACAACGCAGCTGCGCGCACCAAGCGTGCCGATTCCCTTTCGATGCTCGCCACCTTGCCCCAGGGGGATGAAGTCTTTGTGGCCGACGGCTACATCCGGGTGTTTCAAGATGTGCGCGGAAAGTATGGTTCCGAGGGTGAGTACGTCATGACGCGTCCGGTGCGGGGCCCCCTCAACCCGACCGCTACTGACCATGTCACCGATGCTTATGACACGATCGATTGGCTGATCAAGAATGTTCCGGAAACCAATGGCAAGGTTGGGATGATCGGCTCTTCCTACGAAGGCTTCACGGTGGTGATGGCCCTGCTTGGACCGCATCCCGCGCTGAAAGTGGCGGCTCCCGAAAGTCCGATGGTGGATGGCTGGATGGGTGACGACTGGTTCCACTACGGCGCGTTTCGCCAGCCAAATTTCGATTACAGCGCGGGCCAGACGACCAAGACCGGACAGGGCACGCGAGTGCGCCGCGATGGCTATGACGATTACGAAGAATTCCGCCGCGCCGGGTCTGCGGGCGACTTTGCCGAAAAGCATGGCCTCGACCGTCTCCCCTGGGTGCGCAAGATGATGGAGCATCCGGCCTACGATGCGTTCTGGCAGGGACAGGCGCTCGACAAGATGGTGGCCGCCAAGCCGAGCACAGTACCGACGATGTGGATTCAGGGAATCTGGGATCAGGAAGACGAGTGGGGCGCGATCCAGACCTATCTGAAGCTAAAGGCGGCAGGCAAGACCGCCACCAACTATCTGGTGATGGGGCCGTGGCGGCACAGCGGCGTCAACTATGACGGAAGCAGCCTGGGGCCGCTGAAGTTTGAGGGAGACACCGCCTTGCAGTTTCGGCGCGATGTGCTGAAACCCTTCTTTGACACTTACCTGAAGGATGGAGCGAAGAAAGCAGATACCCCGCCCGTGTTGATCTACAACACAGGCGAGAACCATTGGGATCGCTTGCGGCAATGGCCGCTCGCCTGCGAAGCAGGATGCGCCGCGCCGCTGAAGCCGATCTATCTGCAGGCAAAGTTTGGCTTGGGCTTCGAGAAGCCGGGCGGAGCCGCCGAAGGCGACTCCTATGTGTCCGATCCCGCCAAGCCCGTTCCCTATCTGCCGCGTCCGATTCGCTTTTCAGAAGGCGAGCGCTGGCGGACCTTCCTGCTGGCGGATCAGCGCGCGGTTGCCGATCGTACGGACGTCCTGGTCTATCAGACACCAGTGCTCAGCGCGCCTGTCCGCATCAGCGGGGAACCGATTGCCGATCTGCTGGCCACCACCACCGGATCCGATCTCGACTGGGTGGTGAAGCTGATCGATGTCTATCCCGACGAAGTTCCGAGCCAGATGGAGATGAGCGGCTATCAGCTGCCGGTGTCAATGGACATCTTCCGCGGCCGCTATCGCGATAGTTTTTCAAATCCATCAGCGATTTCACCGGGAAAGCCAACACGCTTCAAGTTTGTGCTGCCTACCGCGAATCACGTGTTCCTGCCTGGCCATCGGATCATGGTGCAGATCCAATCGAGCTGGTTCCCACTCTATGACCGCAACCCGCAAAGCTATGTTCCCAATATCTTCTTTGCCAAGCCAAGCGACTATGTCAAAGCAACGCAAACGGTATTACGTTCTGGCGATCAGGCGAGCGCGATCTGGCTGCCGATCGTACCGCAGCACTAAGTTGGGCTCAGGCGGGCACGTTTGTTGGCCGGTTATGCCAGACTGAGATTTTCAGGAAGTATTTCATGGCAGTCGACATTCGCAAACCAGACCCCCGTTATTCGATCTTGGGCCGTAGCAGAAATCTTCGCTGGGAGAATACGGCCACCGAGATCACTCTATGCGAGAGCAATGAAGACGCGGCGGCCGCCTTGCAGCGGATTGTCAGTGCAGGCAAGCGGCCCACCATTCGCAGCGGCGGGCACTGCTACGAAGACTTTGTGATGAATAACCCCGGCGGCAGCATTCTCGATTTATCGCTGCTGACCGAGTCTCATGTGAAGAATGATTCCCGCTACTACATTGCGGCGGGAAAATCGCTGGGAGATACTTACCTCGACCTCTATAAACGCTATGGGCTCACCATCCCGGCGGGAACTTGTTACTCAGTGGGAGCAGGGGGGCACATCAGCGGCGGTGGCTATGGCTTACTCGCCCGGCTGCATGGCCTTACCGTCGATTGGGTGTCGGCAGTGGACATCCTGACCGTGGACGCCAAAGGCAAGGTGGTGCAGCGGCGGGTGGATCGCAAGACGGACGCCGATCTGTTTCGGGCTTGTCTCGGAGCAGGCGGCGGCAACTTTGGGGTCATCACCGGCTTTCTGTTTGACAAGCTGCCGCCCGCGCCCCGCGAAATCGCACGGGCCTCGGTCTCCTTTGATTGGACGACGATGACGGAAAGCCGCTTTGTGAAGATTCTCACTACTTATGGAAATTACTGGGAGACACGCGGCAAAGATCCGGACACTTGGGGCATGTTCGCCATCTTTCCGATCTCACACAAATCGGCTGGCTCTTTTGGCTTTTCCGTGCAGTTCTGCAATCCGGATGGCAGTTGCGACGATTTGAAACCGCTACACGAATTCCTCGAATTGTTCCGGCCTTGTGAGCCGAGAGCCGCGATCGCAGGCCAGCCGGAGAAGGACAGGATTCCGAAAGTGGATCTGCGCGCCGAGACCTGCTCGGTATCGCAGAACGTGAATCAGACGCCCTGGCTCGACGCGACGATTGGACGCGGCAGCGGTGGGGGTGGAGCTTCCCGGGCCAAGTACAAGTCCTCCCATATGAAGAAGAATTTCAGCGAGGCGGAGGCGAAAGTCTTCTATCAACACCTGACGCGAATGGTGCCGGGAGTGGATCTTCGCGGATCGCTCGTAGCCGTGGATGCTTATGGCGGGGCGACGAATCGCCCCGAGATGGCGCGGCAGACCTCCAACTGGCAAAGATCGTCGATCCTGAAATTACAGTTTCAGAGTTATTGGAATCGCAAGGAGCAAGACGCCGGGCGATTGCAATGGATGGATGAATTCTTCACGGAGGCTTACAGCGGGACGAACGTAAATCCAAAGTTTGCGGGCACGCCCTATCCAGGCGAACACTACGAGGGCTGCTACATCAACTATCCCGATGTCGACATGCTGCGTTACCCACACTGGCCGCAGCTCTATTACGGCACGGGCGATCTGTATCCGTTTTTGCAGAACGTGAAGCGGAACTACGACCCGAATAACATCTTTCATCACTCAATGTCGGTGCGGCCATGAAGGAAACCACTCGCCGTTTGTTTCTCCAGAGCCTGGCGGCAGCCGGCACCTTGTCTGCCGCGGCCGGCTCGATTCGCTATGCCGGCAACGGAATCGACACCATTGAGGGGATTGGGGTGGACGGAGTGATACGCAGCCGGACGCCGAGCCGTGCGCCGGTGGACGTGGTGCTCTCGCAGGACCATCGCTTCCTTTATGCGGTGAATGGAATCGCCGAGTATGAAGGACTGCCGCGCGGAACAGTCGAGACCTTCGCGATGGGTAAGGACGGCTTGCGCCTCCTCCACGTCGCTCCGCTGTCGCTCTCCGCGATCCTGCCAAGAAGCGCCGCGCTGTCACCTGACGGCCAGTATCTTGCTGTGGCGGTATTCGGAGGCGGCGCCTACAACATTCTGCGAATCGAGAATGGGCGGGCAGATGCCGTGACTGGCATCGTAAAGCTGGCCGATGGAGTACGTCCAGCCAAGGTGGCGTTCGCCCCGAGTGGGAACATTCTCATTGGAAGCGATTTCGTCAGCGGCCAAACCCGTAGCATGCGATTTGAGAATGGCAATTTAACGCTCCTTTCCTAACCCGAAGAGAGCGGCGCTTGTGATACAACAAGCCTTGGCTGCAACTAGTCCCAAATCATGAACGTCTACTCATCATGAAGGTCGCGTGAAGTGAATCGTTATTTTCTCGCTATTTTCGTCGCCTCCACCATACCGCTCACGGCTCAGAACACGCCCCTTCGCTTCGAGGAGGGACAGGCCCTGCTGCAGACCTATTGCCAGGGCTGCCACACAGGCAAGACACCGGCAGGCGGATTCCATCTCGATCGCGTCAAAGATACGGCTTCGTTTCTTGCGAATAGCCATTCCTGGGTCCGGCTACGGACCCGGATCGAAAACGGCGACATGCCGCCGCGCGGACTTCCGGCGCCAAGCGCTGCGCTACGGGAACGCTTTGCGAATTGGGTCGATACGACACTGCATACCGAAGCTTGTGCAGCGGGCATTGTTGCCGGACCGAATCCGCTGCGCCGCTTGAATCGCGACGAGTATACCGATACGGTCCAGGATCTGCTTGATATTCATCTCGATATCGGCCACGCCTTGCCAGCGGACGGCGCAGGCGGGGAGGGATTCGACAACGCGGCTGAGACTTTGTTTCTTTCGCCGCTGCACTCGGAAAAGTATCTCGAGACAGCGAAGCTGGCCACAGACTTTGCCGCAAAGGAATTCAAAAGCAGGGCGCGCATTCTGATTGCGAAGCCTGGGCCTGGGGTCACGGCCGATCAGGCGGCTCATCAGATTCTTGCGGCCTTTCTGCCTCGTGCCTTCCGCCGTCCCGTCACCGAGCAGGACATCGCGCCCTATCTCGAACTCTTCCGCGCCGCGCGCAAGAACGAGGAAGCCTTCGAGCCGGCGATTTTCTTCACCATCCGCGCGGCGCTGGTTTCGCCGAACTTTCTCTTTCGCAAGGAACCGGGGCAATACGCGTTAGCCTCGCGCCTTTCCTATTTTCTCTGGGGGAGCCAACCCGATGAGTTGCTCGTGGATCTGGCTGCACAAGGGCGGCTGCAAGATCCCAAGGTATTGCTGCCGCTGATCGATCGCATGATGCGCAACGATCGATCGATGACGTTCGCCAAACGCTTTGTCGAACAGTGGCTGCACACGCGCGACCTGGGCGGCGAGAAGGTGCCAGACAAGAAGCTGTTCCCGCTCTACGCCTCGAGCGAAGACTTGCGGGGTGACATCCGGATGCAGCCGATCCAGTTCTTCCGCGAACTGATCTTGCGGAAAATGTCGCTGCTGAATTTGATCGACTCGGAATACACGATCGGCACGCGCACGCTGGAGAAGCACTTCGGATTGAAGCTGCCGCTGAACCAGAATGCGGCCAGCCAGCCGCAATGGATCAAGTTGCCCGAGGGCAGCAATCGCGGTGGCGTTCTCGGAATGCCGGCCATTCTGGCTGTGTCGTCGTACCCCTACCGGACGAGTCCGGTGCTGCGAGGCGCCTTTATTCTCGATTCAATCCTCGGCACGCCGCCTCCCCCTCCGCCGCCGAATGTCCCCTCACTTGAGGAGCCTGCCGCCGGAGCAGCGCCGAAGTCGGTGCGTGAGAGGTTGACGCAACATCGTGCGAATCCGACCTGTGCCAGTTGCCATAGCCGTATCGACCCGCTTGGCTTTGCGCTGGAGAATTACGATGCGGTGGGAGCCTGGCGTACCAGCGATGCCGGACAGCCGATCGATAATTCCGGCCAGATTGGCGGAAAGACCATCCAGGGGCCAGACCAGTTGAAGCAACTGCTGCTCGACAAGAAGGACGTCGTGCTGCGCAATCTGACCAATAAGATGCTCGGCTATGCACTCGGGCGGGGTTTAACCTTACGCGACTCCTGTACCGTGGACGCAATCGTTGATAAGGTGAAGCAGAACGGCTATCGAGCCGATGTGTTGGTACAAGAGATTGTGTTGAGCGTGCCATTCCGGCGGCCCATCGAAAGCAAGGAAACAGCGAAACCATGAGCAAGAACAAACTCCAACTTTCCCGGCGCTCCCTCCTGCGTGGAGCGGGCGTCACACTTGGGCTCCCGTGGTTGGAAGCGATGTCGTCCGCTGCTCCGGCGCAAGCGGCCAATCCGGTGCGCATGGCTATGCTGTACATGCCCAATGGCGTGAATCCCGATTGCTGGACGCCCACCGGCACCGGAAAGGATTTCCAGCTCTCCCAGAGTCTGAAGCCACTCGCGCCCCTGCAGGACAAGATCGTCGTGCTGCGCAACCTTTGGAATGAAGGCTCGAAGGCCGGCGACGGCCACTATGTGAAAGAGGCGGCGATCCTCACCTGCGCCACGATCAAGAAGACGCCCGGCGCCGACATTGGCAACGGCATCTCGATGGATCAGGTGGCGGCGCAGCGCGTAGCGAACCAGACGCCGCTGCCCTCGCTCGAACTCGGCGTAACACCCGTCGCGATCGGAGTCGATGCGGTAGTGGGTTATACGAGAATCTATGGCTCGCACATTGCCTGGAGCAGCCTGACAACGCCGCTCGCGCGGGAACTGAATCCGCGGGCGGTGTATGAACGTCTCTATCGCGCCGCATCAGGTCCGCAGAATGGCAGCAAGCTCGATACGCTGCTGCTGGACCGTGTGCAGTCCGACGCCAAGCGGCTCCGTGCCCAGGTAGGCGTAGCGGACCGTCACCGGCTGGATGAGTATATGAGCGTAATGCGATCGCTCGAAGAGCGGGTCGAGCGTTCGAGCAATCAGACGCAACGCGCCTGGAAGTCCCGCATGCCACTGGACCTCAAAGCAGCGCCGACAGACCGGCCCGCCGATCACGCCGAGCATGTACGGCTGATGCTCGATATGATCGCCGTCGCCTTCCAGAGCGACACAACTCGAGTGTCTACTTTCATGTTTGGCAATGCGGTCAGCAATGTGAGCTTCCGCTTCCTTGAAGGTGTGACGGCCGGACATCACGACGTCTCACATCACGGCAAAGACCCGGAAAAGCTGCGCCAGTACGAGATCATCACCAACTGGCATGTGCAGCAGTATGCGTATCTGCTGAACAAGCTTGAGGCAATGAAGGAAGGCGATTCGACGGTGCTCGACAATTCGATGATTCTGTTTGGCTCCGCATTGCACAATGGTGACCGGCACGATCCGCACAATCTGCCGCTGGTGTTGGCGGGCAAAGGGGGAGGCCGTGTCATTACGGGCCGCCATCTGGTCTATGGCGAAGATAGCCCGCTTGCCAATCTCTATGTCTCCATGCTGGACGCCTTTGGCGCGCCGGTCGAGCGCTTCGCAGACAGCACCGGGCCGCTGGCAGGTCTGATGCACACATGAGAATCGCGACGCTACTCCTGCTAGCCACGGCGCTGTCTGGCGCAGACTTCAATGGCATCTGGCTTGGCTCTTTTGAGCCCCGGCCTGGCATCACGGAGGACATCGCCTTTCAGTTCACACAGAAGGGATCCGTGTTGACGGGAAAGCTCTATGGCGACTACCAGAGCACGCCGATTGCAAAGGGTACGATTGCCGGAGAGTTGATCAGCTTCCTGCTGGTGCGCCAGGAGCAAAGTGGCAACGAGATCAACGAGAACCGCATTCGCTTCACTGGCCGCATGGTAAACGGAGAGATCGAACTGACGCGGGAGCGGGAAGCCTCGACGCGCGCCGGCTCCGGTGCGGCGGCCACCTTGCGCAACAATCCTCGCCATAGCTTCCGGCTCAAACGTTTGCCCTAACTTCGATAGACTGGGCCCCATGCCGCACAGATTGCTGTTGTTGCCACTGATCGTGGCCTGCCTTGTGGCGCAGGAACCCGATCCCCTCGCCGGCTATCGCATGCCCACCTTCCTTCGCGTTGCTCCGGGTCAGGTGCTGACGCTGCATCTGGCCGGCTTTGCCTTAGGAGTGAACGAGCCCCAACTGGCTCCAGGCTCAGACCTGACCGCTCCACTGGCCGGAGTTCAAGTGTCGCTGCGGACCACGAAGACCCTCGCCGTGCCGATCCTCGGAATCGCTCCGACCAACACTTGCGGCGCAGTCTTCGTCGTCGGTGGATGCAAAGGCCAGCGGCTGTTGGCGATCACGATTCAGATTCCCTTTGAACTGGACACCGGAGAGGGTAGCGGCGTGATTTCGGTGAGTGAAGGAACAAACATCGCAGAGTACCGAGTGCGCATTGTGCCCGATCAAGCCCATGTCATCAGGGCTTGCGATGCACAGGCAATCCTGAACGGAACTTACCGGCCAGACTGCCGCAGCGCAATCACACATTCTAACGGCAAGCCCGTATCGGAGGAAGATCCGGCGCATGCAGGAGAGACACTGGTCGCCTATCTATACGGACTGGGACGGCCGGATGCACCCGTGCAAACCGGCACTCCGACGCCTGCGATCGCGCCGCGGGTCTCATCGCTATACTCCTTCTCTATGCTGATCCGAGCCGCGGTCCCCAGATGGTTTGACGCGCAGCCCGGAGCGATCTCCTCCGAGGTCCAGTTTGTTGGGATGACGCCGGGCAGCGTCGGACTCTATCAAATCAACTTCACGGTCCCAACACTGACAGAGGAGTCCGTTGCTTGTGTGGCAGCCGGGGATTTTACGAATGCAACAATCATTTTCCAGTTCCCAAACTCCAGCGCCGAAGCAAAATTCTGCATAGCAAAGTAAGTGCCAACCCGTTATAACTAGACTGTGCTTCCACTTCTTTTTCTTCTTGCCGCCGATCCACTCTGGACGGCGAAGCCGCTCACCGCGCCGCATCAATTCACGAAGGAGATTGAAGGGCCAGCCGTCGATCGCAACGGCAACATCTATGCGGTGAGTTTTCAGCGCACGCCCACCATCGGTAAGGTGACTCCCGACGGCACAGCGTCGCTGTGGATCGAGATGCCGGATGGATCACTGGGCAACGGCATTCGATTCGATCGCAAGGGCATGATGTTTGTCGCAGATTACAGCGGCCACAACGTATTGCGCATCGACCCAGCCACCAAGCAAGTGAGCGTCTTCGCGCACAACGCATCGATGAACCAGCCGAACGATCTCGCCATAGCGCCGGATGAAACGCTCTACGCAAGCGATCCCAATTGGCAGAATGGCACGGGGCAGATTTGGCATATCGATCACAAGGGCCAGATCAAGAAGGTGGCGGGCGATATGGGCACGACCAATGGCATCGAGGTGAGTCCTGATGGCAAGCGTCTTTATGTGAATGAGAGCGTGCAGCGAAAGATCTGGGTTTTCGACATCCAACCCGATCACACGCTCCAGAACAAGCGGCTACTGATCGAGTTTCCGGACTTCGGCTTCGATGGCATGCGCTGCGACAGCAAGGAGAATCTCTACGTGACGCGGCACGGCAAAGGCACGGTGGCAGTGGTTTCCCAGCAAGGCCAAGTGCTGCGCGAGATCGATGTCCTGGGCAAGAAGCCGACCAACCTGACCTTTGGTGGCCCCGATGGCAAGACCGTCTACGTGACGGAGGTTGAGCACGGCCGTCTGGTGAGTTTTCGCACCGATCTGCCCGGCAGAGAGTTTATCGAGGCGGCAAAGGATCGCTCCAACGGGAATCCCGGAGCAACTCCTCGTCGGTGAGCGAGTTCAGAAACGCGAGCAAGTCGGCACGGTCGCGATCGGTCAGCTCGAAAGGCCGCAAGATCGTTGACTTGTTCGGATGATTTTTTAGCCCGCCCTTGGCGTAGTGGCTCAGCACATCATCAAGTGTTTTGAGGCTGCCATCGTGCATGTAAGGAGCGGTGAGAGCGATGTTCCGGAGGCTCGGCGCGCGGAACTTTCCGACATCCTCGGCAACCTGGCTCGTCTCGTAGAGACCACGATTCGGCGCCGCGTAATCGGAAACACCGGTATTGAACATGGAGGAGGCGTCGCCGCCCAGGTTCCAACCGCCGTGGCATTGGAAGCAGCCGCCACGCTCGCTCGAAAAGTAGAAGAGCTCGCCACGCTTGGCCGCAGCAGAGATCGCAGAGGCTTCCCCGCCCCAGCGATAGCGGTCATAGGGAGAACGCATCGAGACAATGGTGCGCTCAAAGCTAGCGATTGCCTTGGTCAGATTCGGGAGTGTGAAGGCGTCCGCCTCGCCGGGAAAGGCTTGCGGAAAGAGGCGCTGGTAGCGAACGTCCGCACGCAGTATTGCCAGAAGCTTTGTCTCGCCGCCCTTGAGACCGAGTTCGATGGGCTTCTCGCCGAGCATTGGCACCAGCGCCTGCTCTTCCAGCGAATCTAAGCTGTTGTGCGCCCAGGTGAGCCGCTTGGCATAGGCGACATTGACCAGGCTCATGCTGCTGCGCGGATGTAACTCTCCGGTGGTCCCTTCCGACTGCGCCCGTCCGTCCGTGAAGGCCAGTTCCTGCCGATGGCAACTGCCGCAACTCGTTTTGCCATTGACCGACAGACGCCGGTCGTAGAACAGATAACGTCCCAACTCCACCTTTGCCGCACTCATCGGATTGGCCGCAGGAACCGGAGGAGCCGGAAAGCCCTTCGGCAGCTTCCAATCAAAGTCACTGGCCAATGTGAGTGCCAGCAGGATAGCAAAAGAGTTAGGCAACCAAAGCTCCTGTCTCCGTGGTGTCGTAACCAGCTAGAACTTCCAGCTTGCGCCGCAACGTGGCGCGCTGGAGCACGTCGAGAAATGCTTTGACCGCCGGAAGCTCTCCGGTGCGGCGGCGCATCACCAGATCGTAACGTTCGCTGTGGAGCGGAATGAAATCGAGACCGAAGGTTTGCGCCGCGGAACGGGTGGCCAGACAGACATCCGCGTCCAAGGACAGAACACAGTAGGCTGCCGCCAGATGTCCATAAGCGATGCGATCGAAGCCACGGACTTTCGCTTGCGGAATGCCTGCTTTTTCCAGCAACTGCTCCAGCAGGCCACGGCTGCCGGAGCCGGGTTCCCGATTGATGAACTTCACATTCTTCCGCGCCAGATCGTCAATCCGATTGATGTTTTTGGGGTTGCCGGAGGCCACCACCAAGCCTTCTTCCCAGCGGGCGAAGGTCACCACGAGGAAGTCCTCGTTTGGATATTCGTTGCGCAAGAAGGGCAGATTAAACTCACCGCTTTTCGCATCTTCCAGATGCGAGCCTGCGATGTGAACTTTTCCTTCTGTCAGCCAGGTCAGCGCCAGTTTGCTCGAAGCCGGAGCGGAGACAATCTCGACACCACTGATGCGCTCCACCATGCGGGAGAGAAGACCGGTGGCGGGGTCGCAACCTGCCAGAATCAGCCGCTTCTGGCTCGCCTCTTGCTTCTCAAACACCAGCAAATCCGCCTTCGCCGCTGACTTGGCCGGCGCTTTGACAATCCCATCCGCCTCCGGCAGATAGTAAGGCGTCGCGCTCACAGGAACACTCACCCAACGCGTGCCCACCTGGCAAATACGCATC
Organism: Bryobacter aggregatus MPL3; assembly: GCF_000702445.1. Classification (NCBI taxonomy): domain Bacteria; kingdom Pseudomonadati; phylum Acidobacteriota; class Terriglobia; order Bryobacterales; family Bryobacteraceae; genus Bryobacter; species Bryobacter aggregatus. The sequence continues at coordinate 2,967,602 of NZ_JNIF01000003.1, read as the reverse complement.
GGCTGTCCTTTACTCACAGAAGTGGCACTGAGGACTTCGGCGGCAAAAGTTTCGGGAGACTTCGGAGCAGCGCCAGCCAGCGAGAACAACTCGTCGACGGTCACCTCAAGTTCGCGAGCCAGATTCAAGGCCAGTTCTGTATTAGGAACATAGGTGCCAGCTTCAATCGCATAGATCGTCTGGCGGCTGACTTCCACCCGCCGGGAAAGCTCCGTGGCAGTGACACCACGACTCTTCCGGATCTGACTCAGCCGATTCTCGACGCGCATTTTCACATCCGCTATTTTCGCAGTTGCACGACTTCCAGCTTGGTCAACATACGCACCGAACGTGCGCCAGGCTTGTCTTTCGGCACCACCAGACGAAAACGTCCCTGTGCGCCGAAAAGTGGTTTGCCGTTTGCCGTGTCGGCGAGCAGGATCTCATTGTCAATAAAGGCTGGATCCAGTTCGCCAATCGAGAAGACAACCTGATAGCCATCCTGCGCCTCAGCCAAAACATAGGTGGTCAGCGCTTTGCCGCGGAGCTGTGCGCCTTGCGGCACTCCGGCTTTCTTCAACACTTCATGAAGCCAAACCCCTTCGTAGGCGGTTTCCATTCCACTGCTATTGGTCTTGACTGCTGCGCGCGGCATCTTCGCCAAGTCCTCGGCGGATAGTGTCAGAGGCTGCGGGACAGCACCGCTGACCTGGACTGTGGGTGGGGCCTCCTGGGCAGAAAGGCCGCAGGCCAGCAGCAGAGCGCAAACAAAGCTACGTCTTGTATTCATGACACTGTCTTTCTAGTTTAACTCCTGATTAAAAGCGGATCTTCGCCACAAACTCAAAGACACGCGGATTGCCGGCGCTCGTGATGGAGCCAAAGGCGGCGCTGCCGAAACTGCCATTGGGATCATTCAAGGGAGGAGTATTCGATACGTTGAACGCTTCCGCGCGCAGTTCCAGTTGGAGTTGTTCCCGAAAGCGGAAAGTTTTCCCGAGCATCAGATCGGCGTTCTGGAGACCGGGGCCCCGCACGGGGTTGCGAGAGGAGTTGCCGATCACAAATTGCGGCACACTCACAAACGCAGAAGTGTCGAAATAGCGCGCAACACTCCGTCCGTCCAACTCATTCGGATTGCGGGTGCGATTCGGACGCTGGACCGCAAAACCAAGACTCGAATTATTGTTCGTCGCCTGTGTGACCGCGACGGTGTCGCCGGATTGGATCCGCAGCAGCCCTGCAATCTGCCAGCCGGAAATCTTCCACACTTTCGGAATTTCATAGACCCAGCCCATGGCGAAGACTCGCGGGATATCACCGCTCGACAGATCTTTTTCGAGATGGCGATTGTAGGCATCCGCCGCCCCCGTGTTGCCAAGCACAGGGCCGGTGAAGATGGTTTGCGAAAACACGCTCGAGGCGTCGTCAATCAGTTTCGAGTAGGTATAGACGGCATTGAGCGTGAGTCCTCGAGAAAGCCGCTTTTCCAGCTTGATCGATGCGGCGTGATAGCTCGAGTTGCCGACATTGTCACGAAAGAGCGCCACGTTGGTGAAGCGCGGATAGGGTCGCAGCAGTTGTTGCTGGGCCAGGGTGGCAGCGCCGAGTGAGGACGAGGCCGGAATCTGTCCGAAGTAGGGATTCGTCACACGAGTCAAAAGCGCGGTGCCCATCGAAAGATACTGCGAGGGGAGTTGGTTGATGTTCGCATCCGGAATGCCAAGCCGCGTGTTTTTGGAACCGAGATAGGCAGCTTCGACATTCCAGTTTTTGCCGATCGTTCTCTGGACAGTGAAATTCCACTGCTGCGAATAGCCGGAGCCATTTGTCCGATCAACCCCAAAGACACCCTGCCCAAGACCGGAGTTGGGATTGGGAGCAGTCACTTGAACCGTAGGGCCACTCGAGAGCGCAAAGGCGGCGTTGAGGTTATCTGGAGACTGCTGCCCAAGCGTTTGCACAAAGGGAAACTGGGGAATCGTAAACGGCGTCGTGATTCCACTTTGCTCAGAGAAAACCATGCCGTAACCGGAGCGGACCGTCCAATGGTTGCCCATCCGATACGCGAGCCCGACACGCGGACCGAAGTTGCAATACTCCAGATTGCGTGCGGTGTGAGGAAACTCGAGAAGCTGCGTATTCAGGTTGAACACGGCCCCTTGATTATTTCGCTCCGTCGAAGGAAAGTTGAGCGTGTAACGTGTGCCGATGTTCAGTGTGAGGCGGGGAGAGACCTTCCAGTCATCGCCAATAAAGAACTCTGCAATGTGCGCACGCGGCTCGATCACATTTTTCTGGATATCAATGCTAAAGGCATTCACTTGCCCCAGCAGGAGCGAAGCCAGTGCGTTGCCGCTTCCTGTCACAGCGGAACTGTTGGTGCCGGTTGTCGAGAACCCAAAAGAGCCTGTTGGGTTCGGAGGGTTGAGCACGCTCAGCGCCTCGCGGCGAATGTCCGCCCCGAACTTGATTGTGTGCCGCCCGCGAACCACGCTGACCGTATCGAGAAACTCAGTCACGGAGGTGCTGAACTTCGAGTTCGCTGCCGTCGTGGGCCCCAGTTGCTGGAAGCCGGCAACACTGAAAATGGGCAGTACCGAACTGAAGGAATTCGCGGGAAGTCCGGGAATGGTAACGCCCCCATTCTGGAGGGAGGTCTGATCTAAAGCGCGCCGCGAATAGCCGAAACGGAATTGATTCAGAATGTTTGGAGAAAGTACCCAATTGTAATCGCCCACAAGTGCATCCCCGCGCGTCACCGCATGTCCAATGACCCCTGAGCTGAGAGTGCCGCTGCCATCCGGGAGCGGAGTGACCGGGTTGTCATCGTCACGGAAGAAGGTATAGCGCGCAAAGACACGGTGCTTTTCGCCAAAGTAGCGATCGATGCGGAAGTCGGCTTGATCCTGATTGTCCGGCTCGGTCGCGGTACGGACAAAGTTATTCGCACCCGTGACATTCGGCAGTGGATAGTGCTGGAGCAGTTGCGCCGCGATCGGATCGATACGGCTTGCCGGGATTGTATTGTTGGGAAACTGCACGCGAGGCGAACTGAGCGGATCAAAGATCGCCTGCGTGAAGACACCCTGACGTTGCGTGAGCGTCGGGACGACACTGAAACGTGTGATGCCGGTGCGCAGCCTGGTCCCTTGCCAATCGGCAAAGAAAAAGGTCTTGTTCTTCTCGATGGGGCCACCTAAGGTGACTCCGTATTGATTGCGGCGGAACTGTGGTTTCGGTCCTGATTGGGCAAACAGGTTCCGCGCATTCAGCGCCTCGTTGCGAAAGAATTCGAAGGCGCTGCCGTGGAATTGATTTGATCCGGATTTGCCAATCACCATCACGGTGCCGCCATTGGAGCGGCCGTACTCCGGCGAGTAAGCATTGATGTTCAGCTTGAACTCCGCCATGCCGTCAATGATCGGGTAGTAGACCACTTGTCCAGGCTCCGGTTGCAGGACACTGATACCGTCGTAAATGTATTCGTTCGTGCGCGGCCGGCTGCCATTGATGCGGGGAAGGAATTGGCCGTTGGGCAGCGCCACCCCCGGCGCCAGCGTAACGAGAGGAATGAAGTTGCGGCCATCCAGCGGAAGAGTGAGAATTTTACCCTCGTCCATATGAAAGCTCAGCTCACCGCTTGCAGTTTGCAGCAGCGGCGCCGCAGCCGTGATTTCGATGGACTGGGAGGGCTGCCCCACTTCGAGCGTGACATTTAGCAGAGTCCGGTCCGCGAGTCGCAAACGAATTCCGGTCTGGCGGTAGCGCCGAAAACCTGGTTGCTCCACCTTCAGGAGATATTGCCCCGCAGCCAAACCCAGCAAATGATACTCGCCGCGCTCATCGGTGCGTGTGGAGGATCGGGTCGCGGTGGCCTGATCTTCCACTTCGACCAGTGCCTTCGCAATCGGAAGGCCAGCAGGGTCTTGGATCGCACCGAAGAGTTCCGAACGGCCCGCCTGGGCAAAACCCGGGACCGCGCACAGAATACAACAAAGAAATTGCCGCAGCATGAATGTCGTTCAAGAACGACTCAGTCATGTTATCACGACGATTCCCGCTTCCTGCCGCGCGATCCGAACTCCCTCTCGAAACAAAACGGGCAGGAGAAGCATCTTCTCGGTATGAAAGCCACTACTACCACCAAAGGCAAAGCGAAGGTTGAAAAAGCGATCCACAGCGATCTGAAAGCAGCCAAGCCAGCCGATACCATCGGATCGAATGAATCTCGAGGGCGGAACAAGAAGAAGGGCCGTTAAAGCTACTTCTGGCCGTTAAGAGGCGCGATCGATTCATAGACGATCGCAGCGAATTGCGCGAGGTCTAGCATCTCGCTAGCCGCTCGCTGCGATTGCCGTAGGTATCCTGCGTTTTGAAGCCAAGCGGTGAGAACCGAAGTGCTGAGTGGACGGTCTGTCGCAGAGGCCGGAATTTGCCATGTTTTTCCGGCAAAGGACAGTACTCTTGCTAGTTTTTCGGCAGCGTTGCGCTGAGTGAGTTTCTCCTCTTTGCTTGCCTCGTAGCCAGGATTGAGACCGCGTGCGCCCAGCCACTGGAATGCTGCAAAGGCCGGATCCTGAAAGTGGAGATCCCCATAAAAGGTGATCACACCCCGCCGTTCAACGAGCAAGGTCTGCAACGCATCGACCGGCACACGCCGGAGGGGAACTTTGCGGTCGATCGCAAGATGAGCCGCAATGCCGCAAGCCTCGCCTAGGGCAATGAAAACAGGCTCCATGCGCAACGCATTGTAGGCGACGTGGCTGCAGGAACAGGCCACAGGCACCAGCAAACCATCGATCTTCTGCGGCACTACCACTCCATAGGGAACCTGAAAAGGTTCATGCTCGACGAAGATATATCCCTCTCGAACACCGGGGTGAGCCGGATCGTATTTATGATGTCCATGCGGATCAAAGGCCCATTCAATCACTGCAATGGAGGTTGGCTGGACACGGGTGCGTTGCAGCTTGGGATCGACATCGGCGTCGCGCTCCGTCAGAATGGCATCGCCCAAAATCCGGCGGCCTTGCCGGACATAGACCTGCCGCGGAATATGCTGATTGGAAGGCCATTCTTCCTTGTGCCAGCCATATTGGAGAGCATCCTGGCGAACAGTCTCCGGCACTTCCGGGTCGTTTTGTAAAAACCAGATCAAGCCAACATTGTGCGTACGGTAGCGCTCGTAGATTTTGCGCCGGGCCGCAGGCGAACTCGTTGGCCAAGCCCAACACTCCTCAGCTAGATCCAGCGATTCACGGGGAATTCCCGTATCGGGATGTGCGTGATCGCTATTCAATTCAAAGCGGCCATTCGGCATCGGATAGACCTGGATGACATCGCGGAAGCGCTGAATTTTGCCGGCGCGGAGATCTTCAAGGGTCAAAGCGTAATCGGCACGCTGGTAGCCATTGGGCTTCTCGATAGGGATACGCTTGGCCGGATCGTTCGTGACATGAAAGCGGAAGCAAAAAGCCTGAGTCGCCTGGTCGGCTTCGCCAGTGGAACCGGGTAGCAATGCAGTGTCGCGGAAGCGCATATAGATTCGGCCCGCGTGCGCTTCCTGATACTCGCTGCGACTTTCGCGCCCGATGCGAAAGGGCACCTTCGCCATTGCGGCGAGATCGCCCTCATAGGTCGCATCGATGAATACGGGCGCGCGCAAATCAATCCGGGTCCCTGGATCTTGGCGGCTCTCCAATGTGATGCGCGTGAGCTGATTGCGATCAACTTGCGCCGCCACCAGTTCGTGGCGCAGCAGCAATCGGATACGCGGAGCTTCGCCCTCGATCATTTGATGAAAGATCTGTTCGGCGGCACTCGCTTCATACCAATACCCATCGCGGCAAAGCTTCAGGTTCGGCTTTGCTGGATCGTTTCTGTCCTGCTCTTCATAGCGTTTGACCACGCGCCGCGTGAACTCGTAGAACAACCCACCGACGGCCTGCCGCTTTCCGATATCGGCATTGGTCAAGCCATTCGAGACAATCCCGCCGATGTGATCCTCATACTCACAAAGAATCACCGAGCGCCCCAGACGCGCAGCACTCACCGCTGCACCAATTCCACCGGGCGTTGCGCCGTAGATCACCACATCCGCCTGCTGGCTGGAGGGTGCAGCAAGCGCGGCGTGCAGTGAGGGCAAAGTGCCTGCACTCCGTATGAACGTTCGACGTGAGAGCGGTTGTCTCATTTGGTTCTCCTGACCTCACCGAGTCACTTGTGCAGGTAAAGGTAGCGGTGCAGAAGAACGATCTGGCCGCAATGATACGTGTTGTGGCTCGCCACCCCCAGGAGCATGTGGCCGATGTCGTAGGCCCGTCCTGGCACTTGCTCATTAATTTTTTTATCTTCGAGGGTTGCGGTGCGCTGGATGAGCCGTTCACTGCAATCGCGAAAGCGCCGGAGTTCCATCTGCCAACAAGCTTCCGAAAGATCGGGAATCGGCTCCCAACCCAGACGCTCTGCTTCTTCATTCGATGGGAGAGGTTTGCCTTGGAGAGCGTCGAGCACCGCCTCATGCCATGCGCGCATGTGCTGGATCAATTGCCAGATCGAATGGCTGGCAATCGGCGTCTTCGCTCCGGATTTTGAAGCATCCAGGCCATGGAGCACCTCATAGATAGCGGGTCCGTGCCAGCCTTCATGGAAGACGGAGCGGCGAATTTGTCCGGCGATGCGGATGGACAGGCGCACTGGGTATGTGAGATCCGGTATAGGAATCGTAGCAGGACTACAGGGAGTGACTGGCAGCAGGCCCGGGTGATTCTGTGCCGGAAGTGAAACAATCCACGCAGTTGCGGCCGGACCGAAGGATGGTTCCCTCACCACTCCACACCACAGAGTCTCGAAATTGGAATCGGAATGACAAGGCCGGCTCGGGCGCTACGCGGATGTCAGCTTGGGCAATGAAAAGTGTCATATGGGGAGAGGTTCGATAGACTGTGTAGTTTCGATGCTATTGGAAATGAAATCGGTGCAGAAACGCTTTGGGGGCGTGACAGCACTTCGAAACGGCAACCTCGCTGTGCGCGCGGGGGAAGTTCATTTGCTGATGGGGGAGAACGGCGCCGGCAAAAGCACGATGATGAAGATCGTCGCCGGAATGCAGCGCCTCGATGGTGGGGAGATGCTGTTTCGCGGGCAGAAGGTGGATTTCCTCAATCCCAAGGAGTCGGCCGCCAGCGGAATCGCCATGGTGCACCAGGAAAGCCTGCTCGCGCCGCATTTGAGCGTCGGCGAGAATATTTTCCTTGGCCGTGAGGAAATGGGCGGCTTTGGTATTGTCAAGCGGGCCGCCATGATGGAGCGAGCCAGCCAGTTGATTGAGCAACATGGATTCCCGCTCCAAGCCAACTGGAAAGTAGAAAAACTCAGCCCAGCCGGACGGCAACTGGTTGAGATCTGCCGCGCCATCGCCAATGGCACTTCCCTCCTGATCTTTGACGAACCCACCTCCAGCTTGAGCGAGGGAGAAACCAAAGCAGTCTTCGAAATCGTACAAAAGCTAAAACAGAAAGGCGCCGGTGTGATTTATATCACGCATCGCCTGGAAGAGCTTCGGACACTGGGCGATCGGGTCACGGTCTTGCGGGATGGTGCAACCGTACATTCTTGCGACATGTGCGACTTGAGCCGTGCACAATTGATCCAGCACATGGTGGGAAGGGATCTGGGAGCGATGTATTCGCGAGAAGCACTGCCGCCCGGTACAGAACTGTTGCGGGTGGAAGGACTGCGGCGAGGAGAAATTCTACGTGATCTCTCTCTGACAGTGCGCGCGGGAGAGATCGTGGGATTGGCCGGATTGATGGGCGCAGGGCGGACGGAGCTTTGCCGGGCCATCTTTGGCATCGATCGATTCGAAAGTGGAACGGTGAGCGTCGGCGGGAAAGTATTGAGCCTGCGTTCGCCACGCGATGCCGTCAAGGCGGGCATTGCATTGATTCCTGAAGACCGGCAACGAACGGGCTTGGCTACCCAGCTTCCCGTTGGTTGGAACCTTACGCTGGCCAGCGTCGGAGCGCATGCCCCGATGGGCATCCTGAACAAAGCGGCGCTGCGCGAAACCGAACAGAAGTACATTGAAAAATTGCGGATTAAGACCGACGGGCCCGGGCAGAAGAGCGTGCGGCTGAGCGGTGGGAACCAGCAGAAGATTGTGATCGCCAAGTGGGTGGCCCAAGGCGCCCGGGTCTTTCTGTTCGATGAGCCCACACGCGGCATCGATGTGGGAGCGAAAACGGAAGTGTTTGAGACGATGGACGAGTTAGCGCGGCAAGGCGCCGCAGTGCTGATGGTATCGAGTGAACTCCCCGAATTGATTCAGGTAGCCGATCGGATTCTGGTCATGCGGCAAGGAAAGATCACCGGAGAACTCCCCGGCAAAACGACACAGGAAGAGATCATGGCACTGGCCGCGTTCGAGGAAGAGGCGAAGGTATGATTCAACGGCTGCTCCCGTTTGGAACCCTCATTGTTTTATTTATCACTCTCTGCTTTGTCCCTAATTTTCTCAGCGAGACAAATCTATCGAGCGTCATCCGCCAGACAGCCGTGATCAACATCATGGCGCTGGGGATGACCATGATCATCATCACCGGTGGAATCGATCTCAGTGTCGGCTCCATCCTGGCCATGGGTGGTTTGCTCGGCACCATGGCGATGGCAAAAGGCCAGCCCATCGCGATTGGCATCCTCGTCGGCATCGCGACAGGCGCATTCTGGGGTTTCCTCAACGGCTATCTCACCACGCGCCTCAAGATCAATTCGTTTATCGTGACCTTGGGCACATTGGGCATCATCCGCGGCTTGACGCTTGTCATCTCGAACGGCTTGCCTGTACATGATATTCCCCCCGCTTTCAGCTTTCTCGGAGAGGGCACGGTCCTCGGAGTACCGTTTGTTCTCTGGGTACTGATGGCTTGCGCGGCCATTGTGCACTTTATCCTCGAACACACCAAACTCGGCCGCTACAGTTTTGCAATTGGCAGCAATCCCGACGCCGCATTCTACGCAGGCATTCCAGTGGCCTTCCACGTCACCTGTGTCTACGCCATTGGCGGCGCACTCACCGGCCTGGCGGGCATGATTGAAGCCTCTCGCCTGATGACCGGCCAACCCACAGCCGGACAGGGCTATGAACTCCAGGCCATTGCCGCAGTGGTCATCGGCGGCGGCAGCCTGCGCGGCGGGGAGGGCAGTGTGCTTGGCACCCTTGTCGGCGCCTTCATCATGGGTTTGCTTTCCAACGGAAGCGACCTGCAGGGCATTTCTCCGTACTGGCAGCAGGCAATCATCGGCGCCATCATCATTCTGGCAGTGAGCGTAGACGAGTTCCGCAAACGGCGCGTTGTCTAGAAGCGAAACGCGGGGCTTTGCGCGATCCTATTAAGGATGGATCTAGCCAAGTTGATCGACCACACTCTGCTTCGCGCCGATGCGACGGAAGCAGAGATTGCCCTGTTGTGTGAGGAAGCTGCGGAGTACAAGTTTTTCAGTGTCTGTGTCAACCCTTATTGGGTCGCCTATGCGGTCAACGCCCTCGAAGGAAGCAATGTCAAGGTTTGCACGGTAGCCGGATTTCCCTTGGGCGCAACGCCTGCCGCCGTCAAGCGTTGGGAAGCACAGCGGAGCGTAAACGATGGCGCGGCAGAAGTCGACATGGTGTTGAATGTGGGCGCGTTGAAGAGTGGCTTGATTTCAGATGTGGAGGTCGATGTCGCGACAACGGCGGAAATGGTCCATCTTGCCGGAGGACGGCTCAAAGTCATTCTGGAAACTTGCCTGTTAAACGATGTCGAAAAGGAACTCGCGTGCCGGATCTGCATGACGGCAGGAGCGGATTTTGTCAAGACATCGACAGGATTCTCAAAGGGCGGTGCGACGGTCGAAGATATTCGCCTCATGCGCCGCATCGTTGGAGATAAGCTAGGCGTGAAAGCGAGTGGCGGCGTGCGAAGCTATGACGATGCGGTGAAAATGGTGGAGGCCGGAGCGACACGGATCGGAGCAAGTGCCAGTATTGCCATCGTAAAGGGAGCAAGCGCCTCTGGCGGTGGGTATTAATGGCGAAGCAGAAAGAACGAACAGTTCAATTTGAAGAGCGGGCAGAGCTGCTGGACTTTCTTCTGGAAGTCGCAGAGACCACTTCTGCCACACTCGATCTCGATCAGGTCTTGGACCACGTTGGCGATGTGATCCACCGCGTGATCGGCTTTGATGTCTTCGCCATTCTTCTCTATAGCGACCGTGCGAAGCAATTGAAGGTTCGCTATTCGATCGGCCATCGCGACGAACTGGTCAGAACGCTCACAGTCAAGCCTGGCGAAGGGCTCGTGGGTGCGGCAGCCGAAAGCCGCCAACCGGTGAATGTCGGAGATGTGCGCGCGGACAGTCGTTACTTGAATGCACTGGATGCGATTCGCAGCGAGGTCGCTGTCCCGATGTTGGCGCGTGGCCGTCTGGTGGGCGTCATCGATTTGGAGAGCACACGGCTCAACGCCTATGGCAAGCGCGAAGAAGCGCTGCTGAGTCTGATCGCCAGCCGGGTGGCCTCCGCGGTGGACAATGCCCGGCTCTACAGGCGTGTCGAGCAAAACCACAAAACGCTGAAGCTGCTTACCCAACTGACCAAGGAATTCTCTTCGATTCTCGACCTCGATATTCTGCTGCAGAAGATTGCGAGCGGCGTACGAACTCTGATCCATTACGACGGCTTCAGCGTCATGCTGGTGGATGAAGCCGAACAGGTGCTGAAGAATCGTTTCAGCCTCCGCTTCGATCAACGCAAGAGCGCAGACATTCCATTGAGCATGGGAGTGACAGGAGCCGCCGTGCGGGCGCGTCATACCATTCGCGTCGCCGATGTTGCGGAAGACGAGCGCTACATTGAAACCTCAGCCGGCATCCGCAGTGAAGTTGCGGTCCCGCTGATCGTGAACGATCGCGTCATTGGAGTAATGGACGTGGAAAGCGACCGGGTGAACTTCTTTACGGAAGAGCATTCGCGCACGCTCGGGCTGCTCGCGCCCCAGGTGGCCGCCAGCATCGAGAATGCCCGGCTGTATGAAGAAGTCGCCTCACGCCAGTTGCGGATGGAACAGGATTTGATCGCCGCCCGGCGCGTGCAAAGCCTGCTGTTGCCACAGGAAGATCCGGGGATCCACGGACTCGAGATCGGAATGGGCATGCGTCCGGCCCGCGAGGTCACCGGTGACATCTATGATGTGTTCGAGATTGAAGAGAAGGTCGCACTCATCGCGTTTGGCGATTCGAGCGGCAAAGGCGCGGCTGCGGCCCTGTACGGCGCCATGGTTTCCGGCTTTCTGCGCAGCATGGCCTACCGCCGGCTCTCCCCGGCCAAGATGATGAAGGTGTTGAACGACCGGCTCTGCGAACGCCGCGTCGAAGGGCAGTATGTCACTTTGATGCTGGTGCGCTGGGACGCCGATGAAAAGAAACTGACCTTCGCAAGCGCGGGAGGCGGCCTCCCCTTGCTCATGCGGGATGGCAAAGTCACCAGGCTTCATCTCGAAGGAGTGCCGCTCGGCCTGCTCGAGAATCGGGAATATGATGAAACCGTCAGCATCGTCAAGACCGGCGATCTGGTGGGATTGTTCAGCGATGGATTTGAAGACCAGGCCAATGCCGAGGGTGTGCCATTTGGACAAAACGGTTTGAAGCAATCGTTCCAACGTTACAAGCAAGTGGCTCCAGGCTTGATCTTTGAAAAGGTGCTCAGCGACCTGGATGAGTACCGAAGCGCAGTGAGCATTCACGATGACCAGAGTGCACTGATTCTGAAAGTGAAATAGGCGATGAATTACGAATTTCGACAGGGACGCTTGTGCGTCGAAGATGTACATTTGACCTCTGTAGCCGAGCGATGCGGGACGCCGACCTACGTATACAGCGCGGGAATGATTCGCGAACGCTACCGGGAATATGCCGATGCCTTAGCAGGCTTGGACAGCCGCGTTTGCTACGCCGTCAAGGCAAACTCAAACCTTGCCATATTGAACTTACTCGTGCGCGAAGGGGCCGGCTTTGACATTGTGAGCGGCGGCGAACTCTTCCGCGTGCTGCGTGCCGGAGGCGATGCCTCAAAGGTGGTCTTCAGCGGCGTGGGCAAGACTGCCGCCGAAATCCGCTACGCCCTCGAACAGGGTGTTGCCAGCTTCAATTGCGAAAGCATTGCCGAGATCGACGTGCTCGATCAGGTGGCTGGCGAGATGAAGAAGAAAGCCCAGGTGGCCCTGCGCGTCAACCCGGATGTGAATCCGGTCACTCACGAGTACATCTCCACCGGCCTGCGCGAAAACAAGTTCGGCATCGACATGAGTGTCGTCGAAAAAGCCTACGAATATGCGGCCACCTTGCAGCATGTTGCGATGACCGGCGTCAGTTGCCACATTGGCTCCCAGATGCTCGACTCCGCACCGATGGTGGAAGCCGTCCAGCGGCTGGTGGCATTGGCCAAGCGCCTGCAAGCCGCGGGGCTCCCCATTGCGCACCTCGATTTGGGCGGCGGGCTCGGCGTCAAGTACGAAGCCAATGAGCGCACCCCCTCAATTGGGTTGGCCCTGGCTGCTCTCCGCAAAGTTGTGGAAGGAACAGGACTCGCCATCACCGTCGAACCGGGCCGCTCGATTGTGGCGGAATCCGGCGTGCTACTCACACGCGTGCTGTATCGCAAAAACAACGGAGGCAAGGAATTCACCATTGTCGATGCCGGCATGAATGACTTGATCCGCCCCTCGCTGTACAAGGCATTTCACGAGATTGTGCCGGTGGTGCAGAAGGATTCGCGAGAGATCCTGACCGACATCGTGGGTCCGGTTTGTGAAAGTGGGGATTGGCTCGCCAAACAGCGCAGATTGCCACTTATGGAGAGCGGCGATCTGCTGGCTGTGAAAACGGCGGGCGCTTACGGATTCGGAATGTCTTCGAACTACAATTCGCGCGGCCGTGCCGCCGAGGTGTTAATCGACGGCAGCCGCTTCGAAGTGATTCGCGAACGCGAAAACTGGGACGACTTAGTGCGAGGCGAACGCATCCCGTAGCACTTTCAGACTCTTGGGAACGGCAGTGAGCGGATCCTCATTGCCTTCCATCTCCAGGCTCACCCACCCACTGAATTTCGCATCGGCCAGGATCTTGGCAATGCGCTTGTAGTCGAGATCGAGGGTGTACCAGACGCCCCCGCCATAATAGGTTTTCGCCTGCACAATGGTGGCATGCGGAGCTAGGGTGCTGATGCCGTCATAAGGCTTCTCAGGGAAGTTTCCGGTGTCGAGATTGATCCCGAGCCAGGGTGAATTTACAGCCTTCCACAGATCCAGAAGAACCGCGACATTCGTCGTCAGGCCCCAATGATTTTCAAGAGCCATCCGCACTCCGGCAGACTTTGCATGCGGGATGATTTCATTGATCGAATCGACACACCAGCGTTTGGCGTCGTCCAGCTTATATCCGGCAAGTGGCGGCTCGTCCCCCTTCACCTTCATCAAATCGTCAAAGCTCTTGATCGTCTTCCAACGGCCCGAGTTCAGACGGATCGCGGGAATCCCCAGTTGCGCCGCGAGATCGATGCAATGCTTCGTATGATCGATATTCTTCTTACGCTCAGCAGCATCGGGTGAGACAAAGTCCTGATGGATGCTCAGCATCGGCAGAGAAAGCCCACGTTCAAAGGCCATCTGCTTCAGCTTGTTTAAATACTCCTTATCCTCCGACGCGAATTGCCGATGGAGAAGTTCGACACCATCAAAGCCCATGGCGTGGGCCTGTTCGATCACCTTTTCGAGCGGGTACTTTGTGCCCCGAAGATGCCAGAACGAATAGGTAGATACGGCGATCTGCTGGCGCGGTTGCGCACGCAGGAGGGGTGCAATTGTGGCAGCAAGAGCTGTTCGTCGTGTGAGAGGCATATTATGCTGAGTTTAGATCATGTCCACCAGAAGAGAATTCCTTGAAGTGAGCGCACTCGGAGGCGCAACCGCAAGCCTGGCGCAGGCGCAGAAGATATCCGCGAATGACAAGATCCGTGTCGGTTGTATCGGCATGGGGAATATGGGCCTTGGAGACGTCAAGACCGCTTCCACCGTGGATGGCGTCGAGTTCGTCGCGGTCGCCGATGTCTATGAAGGTAGGCTCACTAACGCGAAGGAGATGTTCGGCAAGCAGATCTTCACCACGCGCGACTACCGGGAGTTACTCGCACGTCCGGACATCGACGCCGTCATCATTGCCACTCCCGATCACTGGCACGCCACGCAGGCTGTCGCCGCGCTCGAAGCCGGCAAGCATGTCTACTGTCAAAAGCCGATGGTCAAGAACCCCGAAGACGGTCACAAGATCATTGCGGCCGAGAAGAAGTCGGGTAAGGTCTTCCAGGTGGGCAGCCAGCGCGTCAGCTCGATTCTCTACGCTCGCCTGCGGGAAGTGATCAAGGAAGGAAAGATCGGCGAGATCCGCATGATCGAAGCCTTCTACGATCGCAACAGCGCGCTCGGCGCCTGGCAGTATGTGATCCCCTACGACGCCTCGCCCAGCACGGTCAGCTGGGATAGCTTCATCGGCTCCGCGCCGAAGCGTCCCTTTGAACCCATCCGCTTGTTCCGCTGGAGAAACTACCAGGATTACGGCACCGGCATCGCGGGTGACTTGTTCGTCCACCTGTTTAGCGGCATCCACTATGTGATGGATTCCAACGGCCCCGAGCGCGTCTTTGCAAGCGGCGGCACTTACTATTGGAACGATGGCCGCGACGTACCCGATCTGATGATCGGTCTCTACGACTACCCCAAGACAGCCACTCACGGCGCTCATCAAATCACCCTGCGTGTGAACTTTGAAGCGGGCACCGGCGGTGGGCAGAGCTTCCGCTTTGTCGGCACCGAAGGCTACATCACGCTCGACGTCGGCAATGGCTTCACGGTCCACTCCACCCCGCGCGAGGCACGCCCCGGCTACGATCTGCAGCCCTTCCCTGCTGCCGTCAAAAAGCAGTTCCTGGACGAGTACAAGAAACAGTATCCCGACCAGAAGCCCAGCGCCGACAGCATGCGCCCCGCCACCTCCTATAGCTATAAGCTTCCGGCTGGCTATGCAGAACAGTTCGCGCATCACGCGAACTTCTACGACGCCATCCGCAACAAGCGGGCCGTCATTGAAGACGCTACCTTCGGCCTGCGCGCTGCCGCACCGGCCCTGTTGAGCAACACCAGCTACTTCGAGAAGCGGCTCGTGCAATGGGACCCGACGGCGATGAAGATCAAGGCCTAGCCAAGTTCCTCGCAAACGAAAAGGGCGAATCTGCACACAAAGCAGATTCGCCCTTTTTCATTCCCAGCTGAGCTCGTCTCCGGCAACCAGCGCCAGGTCGAGCAGCGAGTTCCGGTCGCCGTCCACCTCGACGGAAAGCAATTGCTTCGCCCACAAGCGGCGCAGTTGCATCGTCGGCAGTTCCTTCTTCCTTTGTTGCAGCACCGTCCGCACCGTCGTCCCCCAGGGTACATAGGTCGGCGTGCCATCGATCCTGGCCAGCAACTCGACAGACGCCGTCACTTCCCCCTCAAAGAGAACGCAGGCCACCTTCGCACGGGCCAGACTTGAACACGGCGCACCTGGATCTTGCTTCAGTTGTTTCTCGACGTCGCTGAGCTGTGCGACGCTGGACGCGCCAATGACAATCGCCGAGCGCTGGATTCCCGCCCGGACATAATGCGTCAGCAGGAAGAGCCGGTAGACCGGCCGCGCCCCGGCCTCACGCGCAAAGTAGAGGTCCTGCCAGCCCCGACGCAGCGATTGCCGCAACAGATCAGAACTGTACTCCACACCCAAGCGGCGAAAGTCCCCGTCCTCGCCCCTTTCGTACTGCACTGTGCTAATCCCAATGAAGCCATCCGCTGGCGACTTCCGTAGTGCCGCAGGAATACGGAAATGGGCTCGTTGGAGACTCACGCGCATGCCCGATCGCAGGTCCAGCCCGCCGCCGCCCATGCGATAGCCGTATGCGCCATAGAGGCTTTGGCCGGGGCGCATCGGAAGGCTTTCTCGAATGATCTGCTGCAATTGCAGCGCGGAGTGCGTAGACAGGCATCTTCGATGTTCCAGCGTCTCCAAGCTCGGCAGCACTTCATCGAGACTCGCATCCGCCTGCTTCCACCACGAGTCCACCGGAGACATGCGCAGGAGAGCCCGATCATCCAGAATCTGCAGTTGGAACAGATCATTGCTCACCTGGCAAGCCGCCGTGCGAGATGGGCTCAGCTTCTGTTTCGGCAAAGAGATGGAGAGTTCTTGGGTATGGAAGGAAGTGGCCGCCGGCGGAGGAAGCAACAAGCTCGCGCCGTCTTTCTCAACAATCCGAAACGCAGTGTCCGGCACGGAGAGCGTCAAAGAAGGACGCGCCCGGTGACACCCACTCAGCCCCACTATCGCAAGGCAAAAGAATATTCGAACAACAAAGGACATCGGTTCTTCCTGACAAGGAATAAAAAGGGCGAATCCGCAGCGCTGACGAATTCGCCCCATCTTTTCAATGCAACATCGCCCTACCGGGACAGCGTAAAGTTCACTTCGATCACGGTGGCCACTTCAATTGGATTTCCATTCAAGAGTGTCGGCGTGTAGCGCCATTGCTTCACACTGTCGATCGCGGTGTCGCGAAGCCGCACGTCGACAAACTCGTTGATCGGCTTCAGGCTGACAATGCTGCCATCCACCCCGATCACCGCATTCAAAAGCACGGTGCCTTGCACCCGCTCTGTACGGCAATCCGCCGGGTACAGCGGACGCACTTGGCTCACCAGTTTCGTCGCCTGGATATTGCCACCGACGCGAATCTGCTTCGGCTCGCTAGCCGGCCCGGGCACCGCAGACACCTGCACGGACTCGCGAATTCCGCCCACATTCAACGTGATCCGAATCGGGGCTTCGCCCGGCTTGCCCAGCAACAAGCCAGCCTGCTCCAGGGGACCAAATCCCGGGCTCTCCACGCGGAGCGTATAAACCCCCTCGGGCAGTGCTGGAAAATGGAAGTCGCCTGAGGCATGCGTGCGTGTGATCTCGCGCCGGTCATTGCTGCCCGCTGGGAACACAAGCGTCACCCGTGCGTCCGCAATGGGCGCGCCGCTCGGGTCCACTACCATCCCATTGGTTCCTCCCATCGTTTGTGCAACGAGATTCCAGCCAGCAATCGGCGCCAGGAGCGCGAGACTGAGCGCCGCCGTCGTCAGTAGCGTTCCTCGCGTCAGCGGTTTGTGAGAAGTGAGTGGATTGAGCAGTGCCGTCAGGCGGCGCTCGAGAGTCGATGTCGTTGCCATGGATAAACCTCCTTCAAGTTGAGGACCCGCTCGCAGATTGCGAGCGATCGAGACCAGGTGTTTCGCGTAGTCGGTGGCCCGGACTCCCGAAAGCAGCACGCCGTCATCACAAGACTGTTCACATTCCTTGTCATGCTGACGGGCGGCAAACCAAACGAGGGGATTCGGCCAATAGGCGGCGCAGGCGATTTGCGCGAGGAACTTCCAGAAGAGATCGCGGCGCAGCACGTGCATCCGCTCATGAGCGAGCACAGCCTCGAGACGCTCCGGCTCCCAATCGACAGCGTCGAGAGGGAGCAGAATTTTGGGCGCAGACAGCCCCACCACCATCGGAACTGCGATGGAGGACGAAAGAAAGGCATCCTCCTGCCACACCGTGGCCGTGCGCGCCAGACGCCAGCCCCGGAACTGCGATCCCGCCATGCGAGCGAGCAGGAGCAGCACGCCGCCCATCCAGAGCCCGCGAAGCACCGTGGCGGCATCGATGGCACTCGGGCCAAGCCGACTCCCATCCGCGGTCACAACAATCCGTGTGGCGGCACTCTGTGCAATTGGCACAGGCACGCGAAAACTCTGCACAGGCCAAAACGGCAATACCAGCAGAAAGGCCAGCGCCAGGGTCCAGATATAGTGGCGCAAGGCGGCATTGGAGCGGCGCAGCAGCCAGGTGACGCTGGCCGCGATCGCAAGCAGCAACGCCGATTGCAGACCGAGTGTCAGTGTGGAAGAGGGAATCATCGGCCCTCCTTCCTTGCTTCTTCGATCAGATCCGCCAGACGATCGAGATCGGCAAGAGGCAGCGTTGCCGACTTCGGGTCAAGCAAGGCCGCCGCCGCATCCGTCGCGGATCCGCCAAAGAAGGTATCCACCAGATGGCGCAATGCGGAACTACGGGCGCGTTCGGGGTTGACAGTCGGGAAGAAGACATAGCGGAGCTGCTCCATCTCATGACGGATGTGCCCCTTGTCTTCGAGAGTACGCAGATGGGCCCGCACCGCCGAATAGCTGGGCGCATCGGGGAGAGCCGCCTCAATGTCGGCCGCGCTGGCCCGACCCAGACGGTGGAGGATGTCCATGATCTGCCGCTCGCGGCGGCTGAGTGTTTCGTTCATACCATCCTGCTAGAAAACCAGCACATGCTGGAAATCTAGCAGGATCGAATTCCGAATGCAAGGGGTTTATTTAGGAGGCGCTTCTTTGGCCTCAAAGTAGCTTTGACGAGACTCGAGGATCGCCTTGCGCGCTTCCTTCGGACCGCCCCAGCCTTCCATCACCGTCCGCTTGCCTTCCAGTTCCTTATAAATGGTGAAGAAGTGCTCGATCTCGCGCCGTGTGTGAGGGAACACCTGATCGATGGTGTGGATTTGCTCGAAACGGGGATTCCGCGTCGGCACCGCCAGGATCTTCTGATCACGCTCCGAGCTATCGATCATGTTCAGAATTCCGACGGGCCGGACCAGCATCATGCAACCCGTGATGCTCGGCTCCGAGACGAGCACGAGAATATCGAGCGGATCGTGATCCTCCGCCAAAGTGCCGGGGATGAATCCGTAATCTCCGGGGTAATGAACGGACGCGTAAAGCGACCTATCCAGGCGGAAAAGCCCAAACTCGCCGTCATATTCGTATTTATTGGCGGAGTGCATGGGGATTTCCACAATCATCCGCACGATCTCGGGCGACTCCGGGCCAGGATCGATGTCGTACAAGGACAGTCCGTGCATAGCCCTATTAATGTAGCAAATCGCAGGGACTACTCCAGGTCCTTAGCTTTCCTCCTAAGGCAAAGAAAAGACGAATAGATGCGCGTCCGCAAGAGAGCAATTAATTTGCCAAAGGGTCTTGTTTTGCCCGGCGAATCGAATTACTATCAGGGAGTGGCGGGAAGTGGCCAGAAGTGGACCAGATTCCCAAATTCCACCTCGGATTTGATACTTGGCAGACCAACTCCAACCCGGAGACGCGGTAGCCCCACTGGGCTATCACGCGTGTTCCGTGGATGCGAAGGGTCGGCTAAAAGTTCCATCAGGCTACCTGAAGTATATGGTGGGTCTTGGGACACAGTTCTTTCTCACTTCGAGTGATGAACTCGATATTCAGATTTATACCCGAGACGCTTTCTTGAAGCAATGCGAATTCCTCGAAGAAATGGGCTTGAACCCGGATCTGGCTGAGGACGCTGAAAATACGTTGTTTCGCATGAAGGATCTCGGAGACGATGTTTCCCCTGACAGTGACGGCCGACTGACCCTCCCCCCAGTCCTTCGGCAACGGCTTGGAATTACCGAGCTGCCCGCTTCCTGTCAGATGGGTAAAGACCGCGACCATTTGGTCGTCATGACAGCGACGCGTTATGAAGCGATGCGTGAAAAGGGCCGTGCGAACGCGGCCGAAGCCGCAAAGCGAATGCGACTCGCTGGTATGCGGTAAAGGATTAAGGATTATGGCTCACTTCCCGGTGATGTCCGCGGAGGTGCTCAGTTATCTGGCGATCCGTAGCGAGAGTCGGATAGCTGATATGACCGCCGGTCTTGGGGGGCATTCCAAACAAATAGCTGCCCTCCTCGATTCTGGCGTTCTGGTAATGAATGACCGGGATGGAGAGAGCCTCGCCGAGGCGGTGGAAAATACGCGCGAATTCGCTGCGAAGATCCGCCCGACCCAGGGAGTGTTCTCCACCTTTCCCGAAAGGTTTCGAGAGATGGGCATTGGTCAGTTGGATGGACTACTCGTTGACCTCGGGGTGAGCATGAAACAGCTCACGGAACCTGAGCGCGGTTTTTCGTTCCGGCACGATGGCCCCTTGGATATGAGGATGTCTCGCGACTCCGAACAAGATCTTACTGCGGCGGACGTAGTCAACACGTTCTCTGAAAAAGAAATCGCCGACATTTTGTACGAGTACGGCGAGGAATGGAGGTCGCGGGCAATTGCCAGAGCAGTAGTCCGGGCGCGGCCGATTCATACGACTCGGCAGCTTGCCCAGCTTGCCGGTCAGGGGGCCGCGTCCCGGGATACAAAAGTATCTCCGGCAACTAAGACTTTTATGGCTTTGCGGTTGTATGTCAACCGTGAAATGGATGAGTTGAAAGCGTTACTGGAGGCTCTACCCGGACTGATGGCAGTCGGAAGTCGAGTTGTAGCGTTGAGTTTCATGAGTACGGAAGATCGGATTCTGAAACAGAAATTTCAAGAGTTTCAACGTGCGGGGTTAGCCAAGATCCTGACCAAGCATGTTGTGAAACCAAGTGATGAAGAATTAAGGCGAAACCCAGCTTCGAGAAGTGCGAAGTTAAGGGCGATTGAATGGCAGGCGGCAACTTAGGAGGACGATATGTCGGCATTAGCTCACGTATACGAAGAACAAGACAGCACAATGACGCGGAATATCCCGTCACAATCTCGCCGACCCCGCACGGCTCCGCGAGGTCACGCACACACCACGCGCCGCAAACTGCCCGCCTTCCCTGGCGAAGATCTTTACTTTGAAGCCAAAGCCATCGATAACTCGATGGTCGTTCGCGCGGACGATCCTGCGCAACGCAAGACCTCATGGCGCGCCGCTGGCGCGATCGTGACTGGCGCATTGATCTTCACTGGCCTCTTACTCCCCGGCGCCTACCGTATGGTTGCGGGCATGCAGATCCACCAGTTGCGCGACGAACAGGACCAGTTGCACCGCGAAATCGCAGAATTGCGCGCACTCGAAGCGCGCCATACCAATCTCAACAAGCTCGAACAAGTGGCTAAGACCCAGGATCTGATCGATCCCGCCCCGCAGATGGTGCAACATCTGACGCCGAAGGGGTCCTACGCCATGAACAGTCTCCCCTCCGGCAAGTAGAAAGCATTCGGCGTTTCCGCCTAGTGCTTTCTACTTGATTTTTTACTTCGCCAAGGAGCCTTCGAAATGTTAGCGCCCATCAACCCAGCCGTCGACCGCCGCGCTCGTTGGTTGCTTAGGCTGCTGATGATCTGGGGAGTGGCCGTTCTCGCACGGTTGTTCTATCTGCAGATTGTCAAACACGATTACTACGCCGACCTTGCCGAACAACAGCAGACTCGCCTGGTCGAGATCGCCGCCCATCGCGGCACCATTTACGATCGCAACGGACATATCCTTGCGATCACGGTTCCGGTAGAAACCGTTGTTGTCAATCCACAACAGGTTCCCAACACAGAAGTTGCCGCCAGTATCTTCAGCGAAATCCTCGGCCTCAACGAGAAGGAACTGCTCGGCAAGCTGGATGCGAAGGTCGCCGAGAAGCGAAAGTACTTCAAGATTGCCGAACAGATCAGCCAGGAACAGGCGAAGCGCCTGAAAAGCCTGCGTTTGGGCTGGATTCAGTTTGAATCCTCCACCATCCGCGTCTATCCCAATGACCAGTTAGCCGCTCACATCCTCGGCGGGGTCGACTTTGAGAAAGCCGGCAACGGCGGCATCGAACAAGGTCTCGAAGACGAACTGGCCGGACGTCCCGGCTACGCCCACATGGTGACCGATGTCCGCCATCGCGGCCTCGAAAGCGTTGTTGAAATCGAACCGATTCCTGGCAATGACGTCACTCTCACCATCGACTATCGCGTTCAGTTTGAGTTGGAGAAACTGCTCGGCGCGGCCGTGATCGCCAATAATTGCTGGACCGGACGCGCCCTTGTCATGGATCCCCACAACGGTGAGATCGTCGCCATGGCCAGCTATCCCACCTATAACCCGAACGATAAAGTGGTCAACATGGAGGCTCGTCAAAACCTCCCCATCCAGAGTCCGATCGAACCCGGCTCTGTGTTCAAAGTATTTACGATTGCCGGCGCGATCCAAGACCGCAAAGTCACTCCCAAAACTGGCTTTCATTGCGGCAACGGCATATTGAACCTCTTCGGACGAGTCATTCACGATCACGATCCCTACGGATATATTCCTGTCGAGGATATCCTCGCGCACTCCAGCAACATTGGCGCCATTCGAGTCGCTCAGGAACTGGGCGAAAAGCGTTTCTCTGAATACATCAAAGCCTTTGGCTTCGGCAGCAAGACCGGACTTCCCTTGCCCGGCGAATCTTCGGGCCGCGTCCTCCGCTTGTCGAAATGGACCAAGAGTTCGATTGGCTCTGTCGCCATGGGACACGAAGTGATGGCCACCACCATTCAATTGGGACAAGCCGCTTCTGTCATCGCCAATGGTGGCCAACTGATTCCACCGAAAATTGTGCGTCGCATTACAGCGGCCAGTAGCGAAGGCCCCAATGCGAACCGGGTACCACTTCGACGCACCAGCTTTGACGAGCCACAAGCAAAGATGACCACGGTCCTGTCCCCCGACGCCGTTGTTCAAATGCGAAAGATGATGGAGCACGTTGTACTTGGCGGCACCGGTCGCAAAGCAAAGATCGCGGGTTACTCCGTCGGGGGAAAGACCGGCTCAGCTCAGATCTACGACGTAAAAGCAAAACAATACTCGCACAAGTACCACGCGACCTTTATGGGATTCACTCCGGTGAACGACCCTCGGCTGGTCACCATCATTACCCTGGACGGTTCCACCAAATATGGTGGAGCAGTTTCTGCTCCCGTATTTAGTGAAGCAACCAATGCGGCGCTCCGCATTCTCAATGTCCCGCGAGACCTGCCTGATGACATCAAGAGTGAACCCGTCAAAGACATTTCCATCAACGACGCACCAGACACTGAAACTCTTGTGGAAAAGTCTGTGGAAGAAGTGGAAAACTCCGACGAGACAGTTACTAAGTCGACATTTGTGACTCCTAGCTTCGCGGGCATGACACTACGCGCAGCCCTTGAAGCTGCTTCCAAAGCAGGCTTTCGCATTGATCCAATCGGCAGCGGACTTGTCCGCGAACAATCGCCACCCGCCGGCGAGCCGGTATCTTATGGACAAAAGATCAAGTTGAGGTTTGGACGGTAGATTGACGAGCTGGAAGATTGCTGCATTATTTACGGGAATCGCACTCAAGACGCCCTACGCGCCGGAACTTGCCGCTCTTGTTGCCGATGGGCTTCACTTTGATTCGCGTCGTCTGAAAACGGGTTGGATCTTCTTTGCCTTTGTTGGCGTGAATGTCGATGGACGCAGCTACGCAGCGAAGGCCTTAGAACAAGGAGCGGTGGCGGTGGTAAGTGAGATGCCCCCGCCGCCGGGCCTTGAAAAATATTGGATCGAAGTGGTCGATGCCCGCCGGGCCTTAGCCATTGTCGCCTCGCGAATCTATGGCGATCCGACACGTCACAAGATCGATTTATTTGGCGTTACGGGCACCAACGGCAAAACCACCACGGCCTATCTCATGGCTTCGATCCTCGAAGCCGCCGGGATTCACACCGGAATGTTCGGAACCATCGAGTACCGGATTGGGAACAAAGTGTCTCAAAGTGTGAACACGACTCCCGAAAGTGTCGAACTTTATGAACACTTCGAGGAATTGATCGAAGGCGCTCCAGGAAAAGCTGCCGTGGCGATGGAAGTTTCCTCACACGCTCTCGCGCTCGGCCGGGTTTGGGGCTTCCACTTCCGAGGCGCCGTCTGGACCAATCTCACGCGCGACCATCTCGATTTCCACAAAGACATGGAAGATTACTTCGCTGCCAAGAGCGAACTCTTCCGAGGTCAGGACACCACGCCTCCCGACCTGGCCGCGATCAACTATGACGACAGCTACGGACGTCGCATTGCACTGGCGCCCACGACAGAACTTTGGAGCTTCGCGATGCGCGAAGAGTCCCCGGAAACTACGGTCCGAGCCGTCAATATACAAGCTGGATTCAACGGCCTCTGCTTTGATCTGGTGAGTCCGCTCGGCAAACATGAAATCCGCTCCCATATGTTGGGCGCGATCAATGTCTCCAATATCTTAGGAGCAGCCACCATCCTGCTCGCTCATGGCTTGCCGATCACCGCGATCCAGCAAGGCGTTGAAAATTGCCGGAATGTTCCCGGCCGCTTTGAGCGAGTCGATGCAGGCCAACCCTTCCTCGTCATCGTCGATTACTCGCACACCGATGACGCCATTCGCAACGCCATCCGCGTTGCCCGCGCGCTGCAACCTTCGCGCATCATCACCGTATTTGGTTGTGGCGGAGATCGCGATCGCGCAAAACGTCCCCTGATGGGCGCAGCTGCAGCGGAAGCCAGCGACTACGTGGTTTTGACGAGTGACAATCCTCGTACAGAAGATCCGATCGCCATCATGAATGATGCAATGGTCGGCCTGCGTCGCTTCGACACTCCACTTCTCGTCGAGCCGAATCGCGAAAAGGCGATTCAAAAAGCAATGGCGCTCGCCCGTCCTCAGGACATTGTCCTCATTGCTGGAAAAGGACACGAAGACTACCAGATTATCGGCAAAACCAAATTTCCCTTCGACGATCGCGTTGTCGCTCGTCGCGCCCTCGCTTCCCTTGGCTTTGAGAAGGGCGCCGCAAAGTGAAAGTTTCGCTCAATGATACCGGCACTCTCGTCGCAACCGGCTATGCGATCGACTCTCGAGAGGTCCGAAACGGCGATCTCTTTATCGCGCTCCCCGGCGATCATGTCGACGGTCACGATTTTGTAAAGCAGGCTTTTGAGAACGGCGCAATTGCCGCCCTGGTCGAACGTAAGATCCCGAACATCAGCGGAGTGCAGATCGTAGTTCCCAACGCCTTATCCGCGCTTCAGGATCTGGCAAAAGCAGCGCGATTGCGCTGGGGGCAGACCGTCATCGGGGTCACCGGCAGTGCGGGAAAGACATCGACAAAAGAAAACATCGCCACGCTTCTCAGTTGTGCGATCCCGGTAAGTAAGACGATCGGGAATTTCAACAACCACATTGGCTTGCCGCTTTCGATTCTGCGCATCGACGAGGCATCCAAAGCCGCCGTGCTCGAAATGGGGATGAACCATTCCGGCGAGATCGCACAGCTTTGCGAGATTGCGAAACCACAGATCGGGGTCGTCACCAATGTCGGATACGCGCACGCGGAAAACTTCGACGGCACCGACGGCATCGCTGCGGCCAAGAAAGAACTGATTGATTCCCTGCCCGCCGATGGAGTCGCCGTGCTCAATGCCGATGACCCGCTAGTCGCAAAGTTCGGCAAAGACTTCGCGGGCAAAGTAGAGACCTTTGGTCTCAGCAACGCGGCCAAGACCCGTGCTACCAATCTGACTTACAACAGCGACGGCGCTCAATTTCAGATTGAAGGACAAATTTTCCATTCGAAAGTACCTGGACGAATTGGTGTTTTGAATATTACGGCCGGTGTTGCCGTGGCGCGAATGTGGGGTGTTCCCCTCCGCCAATTGAGCGACGCCGCCCACCAGATGGAATTGCCGAAAATGCGCACCGAAAAACTCGAGCGCAACGGCGTGACGATCTGGAACGATTGCTACAACTCGAACCCGGATGCCGCAAAAGCAATGCTGGATCTGGTGCGCGACACCGCGCACGGCCGGCGGATCGCGGTGCTGGGCGAGATGCTCGAGCTTGGCCACTGGGCCGAGGCTCTCCATTCTCAGCTAGGCCTCTATGCTGTGGAGAGTGGTTTTTCTGTGCTACTTGGGATACGCGGCGCGGCTCGATTCACCATCGAGTCAGCAATGAAAGCTGGTCTGTCCGCACGCGCCGCGTGCTTTTTCGAATCTCCCGAAGAAGCCGGAGAATACCTCAAATCCATCGCCGAACCCGGCGACACCATTTTGTTCAAAGGCTCGCGAGGCACGCGGGTCGAACTCGCATTGGAAAGGTTTTTAAGTTAATCCAATGCTCTACTGGCTCCTCTTTGAAAAGCTTCAATCCGTCTACAGTCCCTTTCGACTCTTCGGATATGTGACATTCCGCACGGCCTTTGCCCTGCTCACTGCACTCTTAATTTCGTTATTACTCGGACCATGGATGATTCGCAAGTTGCGCGCCATGGCAATTGGTCAATTTATCCGCGAGGATGGGCCCAAGTCCCACGAGACCAAAGCCGGAACCCCGACGATGGGCGGTCTGCTGATCGTCATTTCTATCCTTGTCCCCACTCTTCTCTGGGCAAACCTGCGCAATGTTCAGGTTTGGATTGCGATGTGGAGTCTGGTCGGCTTCGGCGCCATCGGATTTTACGACGATTACACCAAACTCAAGAAGATGCGTAATCTCGGACTCACTGCGAAACAGAAGTTCTTCCTTCAGGTCCTCGTCGCAATGAGTATCGGTTTTATCCTTTTGTTATTGAGTGCAAAAGGAATGTATTCGACGGCGATGAACGTCCCCTTCCTCAAGAGTTTCAAACCAGACCTCATCATCACTTCGCTGGCTCAGAATCCGTGGACCTTTGCCCTCGCCTTCGCGCCGTTTTATCTCTTTATGATTCTGGTGATCGTGGGATCGTCAAACGCCGTGAATCTTACAGATGGACTCGACGGATTGGCGATCGGACTGATGATCATTGCCTCTTCTGCGATGACGGCGCTCTGCTATCTGGCAGGACATCGCGAGTTCGCCACTTATCTCGAGTTGCAGCGTGTTCCGGGCGGAAGCGAACTTACGATTTTCTGTGCCACCATGATTGGCGCCTCCCTTGGTTTTCTTTGGTACAACGCCCATCCGGCAGAAGTATTTATGGGCGATGTGGGCTCGCTGGCCCTCGGCGGAAGCATGGGCACCGTCGCCGTATTGATCAAGCAGGAATTGCTTCTGCCCTTCATCGGCGGCGTTTATGTGATCGAACTCTTAAGCGTGGTGTTGCAAGTGGGCAGCTACAAATTACGAGGCAAAAGAATCTTTAAGATGGCGCCCATCCATCATCATTTTGAGATGCTGGGCTGGAAAGAATCGAAGGTCATCGCCCGTTTCTGGATTTGTGGATTGATCATGGCCCTCTTCGCACTGGCCACCTTGAAACTGCGATAGGAGTTGTATGCGTTTTTCGGGACAGCATGTACTGGTACTGGGCCTCGCCCGCAGCGGCGTAGGCGCCATCCATCTGCTCCGTTCTCACGGCGCCCGGGTGACCGGTGTGGATAGCCGCACACTTGCTGACTTAGTCGATGTGCAAAAGCTTGTGGAAAAGTCGGAAATTTCCTATGCAAAAGATGTCGACGCTTCCTTGCAGGGCATCGATTGTGTCGTTGTCTCCCCCGGCGTACCCGCAACGCATCCCTTACTCCAGGATGCGCGGCATCTGGGGATTCCCGTTCTTGGCGAAATCGAACTGGCTTATCTTTTTCTGCGCGGGCCGATCCTGGCAATTACTGGCTCAAACGGTAAGACAACCACCACATCTCTCGTTGGACATATTTTGAAGGAAGGGCGAGTCGCGTCTCAAGTGGGTGGAAATATCGGATACCCCGCCACAGAGATGACAGCGGCTTCCACCTACCAACAATGGAACGTCCTGGAATTGTCGAGTTTCCAACTTGAATCCGTCCATCAGTTCCATGCAGAACTCGCGGCGGTCTTAAATGTCACACCGAACCATCTCGATCGCCATGGCGACTTCGACAGCTACGCCGCGGCCAAAGCTAAGATCTTTGCCAATCAGCGGAACTCAGATTGGGCTGTCCTCAATGGAGGGAATGCAGCGAGCGCCGCTTATGCGGCAGCAACACCCGCGAACTTAGCCGTATTCCAAGGCCCAGCCGCGCAGATCGACGATGACTGGATCGAACTGTTCGGAACCAGACTGATGCCGATCCGCGACATCCGCTTGCCCGGAAAACACAATCTCGAGAACGTCATGGCCGCGGCCGTACTTACCTCTCTTGCCGGTGCGGAACGCTCCGATATCGCAAATGCAGTAGCTACATTTCAAGGTGTGCGGCATCGATTAGAGTTCGTTCGCAACCGGAACGGCGTCAAATTTTATAACGATTCCAAGGCGACCAGCGTGGACGCCACCGTGAAAGCTCTTGAGGCGCTGGATGGCCCGCTGTGGGTCATCCTTGGTGGGCTGGACAAGGGCGGCAGCTATCTTCCGCTGCTGCCCTTGTTACAGGAAAAGGCAAAATCCGCCCTTCTCATTGGAAAAGCAGCCCCCATTATTGAGGAGCAATTACGCGGGAAAATCAATCTGCAACAAAGTGGCGACATGGCCACGGCGATCGCTTTTGCCGCCTCCCAGGCGCAACCGGGCGACACCATTTTACTCGCGCCGGCATGCGCCAGTTATGATCAATTTCGCAGCTATGAAGACCGCGGCGACCAGTTTCGCCAGGCAGTTGAGCAGTTATAGGAACATCAGATGGCACGCAAGCAGACAGACTGGACTCTATTCTTTACCGTCATGATGATGACCTGCATCGGTCTGATCATGGTGTACAGTGCAACCTCGGTGACAGCCGCACTGCGCGGCGGCGACATGGAAGCATCGTTCCTGCGGCAACTCTTTGCTGCTCTCATCTCTTTCTTCTTATTGATGTGGTTGAAGAGGCAGAACTACTTACTACTCAAAGATCCCATGTGGGCGTTCATCCCCCTGGGACTTGTACTGGCATCCTTGCCGATTGCCTATTTCATGGACGGCCGCACCCATCGCTGGATTCGAACGCCGCTCATTCAGCTGCAGCCTTCTGAGTTCGCCAAGCCCGCGCTCATTGTCTTTGTCGCTTACTTCCTCACGCGGCGCATGGCCGCGATCAATAGCCGTTACACGCTCTTGCCTGCAGCCATGACCTTGGCCGTCTTGTCCGGCGTCGTACTTGTCTCGGACCTGGGAACCTCCATCGCACTGGTCCTCCCCGTGATCGCCCTGCTCTATGTCGCAGGTATCCGGAAGCGTTATCTTCTGGGTGCGGCCGGAGTCGCGCTACTGGTCATGACAGTGGGCGTGGCCGTGAAGCCTTACCGCATGGCGCGCGTCATCGCCTTTGTTGATCCGGACTATAACGTCATCTCCAAGATTGATCCAAACGGGTGGCTGAAGGGCTATGTATCAAATTCCACCTCCACCACCGACCCGAATTATCAGATCAATCAGGCCAAGATCGCCGTTGGCTCCGGCGGAGCATTAGGTCTTGGCATCATGGGCGGCCGGCAGAAGATGCTCTTTCTCCCTGAGGCCCACACCGACTGTATCTATGCCGTCGTCGGCGAAGAACTCGGGCTCTGGGGAGCCTCGGCTCTATTGGGCGGATACTTCGTCATCTTCTGGCGGGGCTTCCGCCTCTTCTGGCTGGCGAAAGAGGACTTTGGCCGCTTCCTCGCACTCGGAATCAGCATCTCCCTGCTCGTCCAGGCGCTCATCAACATCAGCGTGGTGCTGGGCATGGGTCCGGCCAAGGGCATCCCCTTGCCGCTGATCAGCTATGGCGGCAGTTCGCTGATGAGCACGCTGATTTCGTTGGGTATTTTGATGAGCGTGAGTGAGGACGCCCAGTGGCTGGAAAGCGCTTCTTGATGGCCGGTGGCGGCACGGGCGGACACGTGATGCCCTTGCTGGCGGTCGCCGAGCAACTGCGCGCGCGCGGCCATGAGCCCTATTTTGTCGGCACCCGCAATGGTTTTGAAGCGAGACTGGTCCCCCAACGTAGTTTCCCGATGGAATACATCGAGATCGGCGGCTATCAAGGCGTCGGCCTTCTGCGAAAAACAAAACTCGCCTATCAACTGCCAAAGAGCATCGGCCAATGCCTCCAATCAATCCGGAAGAAGCAGCCGGCCGCCTGCTTCAGTCTCGGCGGTTATGTCGCCGCCCCTCCTGTCGCCGCCAGCCTCTTGCGAGGGGTGCCAGTCGCCATCATGGAGCCGAACGCGATGCCCGGCATGGTGAACCGGCTAATGGGCCGCTACGCCCGTAAGGCGCTGCTGTCCTTTCCAGAAGCGGCACAGTTCTTTCCGCGGGAAGCCGTTGAGATCACCGGCCTGCCCGTGCGCGAAGCCTTCTTCGAGATCGCACCCAAGGCCCGCGGTCCCTGGCTCCAGGTGTTCATCACCGGTGGCAGTCAGGGATCGCAAACCATCAACAAGGCCCTGCGCGAAGTCTGGCCCCTATTAAAGGAAAGCGGACTCGCCGTCCGTCTCATACACCAATGCGGCAAGCGTGAGGAAGAGGCGCTACGCCGCGACTTTGCCAGCACCGGGCTAGAGGGCAGCGTCAGCGCCTTTGTCGACGATATGCCCGCAGCCTTTGCACAAGCGGACTTGGTCATTTGCCGCGCCGGCGCGGGCACCGTGAGTGAACTGGCTGCGGCGGGAAGACCAGCTCTGCTGATTCCCTTCCCCTTCGCAACCGACGACCATCAGACGAAGAATGCGCAAGCCGTCGTCAAGGCAGGCGGGGGCATGATGATGCGTGACGCGGACTGCAATGGCGCCTCTTTGTTCGCCGTCATTCGCCGTTGCGTCGAGGATCGCAGCAGTCTGGAAACGATGGCGGAGCGGGCTCGTTCTCTCCGCAAACCAGGAGCCGCGGCGCGGGCGGCCGACATTTTGGAAGAAATCGCGCTAAAAACAATAGTAGGTAGTAATGTTTTTTCGTAAGCAGCATTTCCATTTTACGGGCATTGGCGGAATCGGTATGAGTGGCATTGCCGAGGTCTTGCTGACCCTTGGAAATCAAGTCTCCGGTTCTGATTTGAAGTCCACCCCCATTACGCAACGCCTTGCGGAACGGGGTGCGCGCATCTTTGTGGGCCATGCCGCCAATAACATCGGCGAGGACGTCACAGCCTTAGTGGTCACCTCCGCCGTCGACGAAAGCAATGCGGAGATTCAGGAAGCCCGCCACCGCAAGATACCAGTGATTCCGCGTGGCGAACTGCTCGCTGAGCTCATGCGGCTAAAGTACGGCATCGCCATCGGTGGCAGTCACGGCAAGACCACCACCACTTCGATGACCGCCACCATCCTCTCCACCGGCGGTCTCGACCCCACCGTTGTCGTCGGTGGCCGCGTCAGCACCATGGGCGGCTCCAACGCTCGTGTCGGCCAAAGCGACCTGCTCGTGGTCGAAAGCGACGAGAGCGACGGCAGCTTCCTCAAGCTGGCGCCAATCATGGCTGTCGTCACCAATATCGACCGTGAGCATCTCGATTTCTACAAGACCTTTGAACGCGTGCTAGCCAGCTTCACGGACTTCGTCAATCGCGTCCCCTTCTATGGCGTCGCAATCGTCTGCATCGACGATGAGAATGTACGCCGCATGCTTCCTGATGTGAAGCGCCGCGTCATCACCTACGGCACCACGCCGCAGGCCGATCTGGTGATCCGCAATGTGGAACCCGGCAAGACCCTCACCAGTTTTGAGCTGCAATGGCGCGGCGATGCGCTCGGCCGCTTTGAGGTTCAGGTTCCTGGCGCGCACAACGTATTAAATGCAACGGCCGCAATCGCCGTCTCCATCGAGTTGGGCCTTGATGTGTCGAAGATCGCGGAAGGCCTAGCCGCATTCCGTGGTGTCGATCGCCGCTTCCAGTTCAAAGGCGAAGTCGCCGGAGTCACCGTCATCGACGATTATGGCCATCACCCCACAGAGGTCCGAGCCACGTTGAGCGCGGCGCGCCAACGGCAATTCTCAAAGATCCACGTCCTCTTCCAACCTCACCGCTACACGCGGACCCAGATTCTGATGGACGATTTCGCAGGCAGCTTCTTTGACGCCGATTCGGTCACCGTGCTGCCCATCTATGCAGCAAGCGAAGAAGCAATTGCAGGCGTCTCGAGTGAAACGCTGGTAGAAAAGATGCGTGGCCAGGGACAGCGCGATGTCGAGTACTCGCCGAGTCTCGAAGCCGCGGCACGCAGCTTGGCAGCCAAGGCAAAGAGCGGAGAAATGATCCTGACCCTGGGCGCGGGAACCGTCTCCCAGGCAGGCGAAATGATTCTTGCGGAGTTGAGCAAATAATGGCGTCAGAGAAAGAGAAGAAGAAGGCAAGCAAGGAATCGACGATAGACTTCTCGAAGATTCTCAGCCGCTCCGTCATGGCTTGCGGCCTGATTGTGCTGATCGGCGGAGGCGTGCTGCTCGAAGGCCAGGTGGAGCGCTATCTGATGCGCGATACGAGATTTTATCTCGAGCGCGCCCCCGAGTATGGCGACCCGCCACCCAATCTGCAAATCGATGGCCTGCATTACGCCAGCCGCGAGATGGTCCTCAAAACCTTTGAGGAAGATCTCGGCCGCAGTGTCTTCCTCCTACCTCTGGATAAACGGCGCACGGAACTGATGTCCAAACCCTGGATTCGTGATGCAACAGTATCCCGTCTCTGGCCCAATCGTGTGAGCGTGCAGATTCTCGAGCGCAAGCCAGTTGCCTTCGTCAAGCGGGAAGGGGGCGCAGAGACCACCGTCATCGACAGCGACGGCGTTCTGATGGAAGCCCCGCCCGCGGCAAGCTTCAGCCTGCCGGTCGTCTCGGGTGTTGGGCCAGAGGTGAGCGATGAGGCCCGGCGCTTCCGCATCCACCGCGTCGAGCGGCTGATCAAAGATCTGGGAGAGCACGTCAAAGAAATCGGTGAAATCGATGCCGAAGACAGCGACAATATGCAGATCGTGCAGGCGCTACACGGGAAAGCCGTCACGCTGGTGCTGGGCAACCGCAACTTCAAGTTGCGCTATGAGAATTTCCTGGCGATGGCGGACCAGTTGATGGAGAAACTGCCCAACGCCCAGAGTTTCGACCTCAGACTCGAAGAGCAAGTAACCGCAGCGGAAAAGAAAACGCCGAGGAGGAAAAATGGCCAGTAAAGGGAATTACGCTGTTGGCGTTGACGCCGGAAGCGCCTGGACGCGTTGCGTCATTTGCGAAGTCGTCG
The DNA here is from genome assembly GCF_000702445.1 of Bryobacter aggregatus MPL3. Classification (NCBI taxonomy): domain Bacteria; kingdom Pseudomonadati; phylum Acidobacteriota; class Terriglobia; order Bryobacterales; family Bryobacteraceae; genus Bryobacter; species Bryobacter aggregatus. The sequence continues at coordinate 2,934,557 of NZ_JNIF01000003.1, read as the reverse complement.
ACGATGCGCTCGAGTTTCGCGGGCATGGCCTCTTCGAGTCGAAAGGCTGGCTCAAAGGTCGGGTCACCGATCAGAAAGCCCTCACCGAGGCGATCCGCTGGGCCGTGCAGATGGCCGAGTGCCAAGCTCTCGTTTCCGTCGGCGGTGTTGTCGTCGGCTTGGGCGGTGGCGGGATCGATGGCATGACTTCGCGTGGAGTCTACGAGTTCGGCCGGCCACGCCACGTCGACTCCGGCGACATGAGCTATGTGATCAAGCAGGCGGCCGAGGTGAAACTCGAACATGACCGCATGATCCTCCAGGTCTGCCCGCAGGACTTTGTTCTCGATGGCCGTGCGAATATTCGCAACCCGAAGAACATGTCCGCAACTCGCCTCGAAGCCCACGTGCACCTCATCACCGCGAGTGAACAGGAACACAACATCATCCAAGGCGCGATCAACGAAGCGCACCTGGCCATGGACGAGAGCATCTTTGAGCCTTGCGCCGCCGCCTATTGCGCTACCAGCGATACGGAGCGCGAACACGGGGTTGGCGTCATTGACATCGGCGCACACACCACAGACGTTGTCCTCTATGAGGGCGAAGCGCTCGTTGGCAGCTTCAGCGTCGGCATCGGTGGCGACCACTTTACGAAAGATCTTTCGTATTATTTGACCAGTAGCCGTGAAGACGCCGAACTACTGAAAGAAGAGTTCGGCTGCGCTTTGCTGGGCCTGTCGAGCGGAAACACGCTCATCGAAGTCCCTGGAAGCGAAGGACGCGCCCCACGCGAGATCTCCCGTTGGCAGATCGTTGAGATTCTGGAGGCCCGTGCCGAACAATTATTCCAGGTGATTCGCAAAGAGATTGAGAGACTGGGAATGGACGGCAGTCTGCAGGAAGGCGTCGTTCTCACTGGTGGTGGCGCGAAGTTGCCTGGGATGCTGGACATCGCCGAGCGCGAACTGAACTGCCCCTCCCGAAAGGGATTGCCCGAGCACATCAATGGATGGCCGGAAGAATTGATGAGCCCGGAGTGGACCGCGGTGGCCGGAATCGCAATGTATGCCGGGCGCATGAAATTGCGTCGCGATAGCAAGCGCAGAACGCCGCGTCTGTTGAATCTGGTGTTGCGTTAAGGAGTCGGAAATGTTGAACCCGTTGATGAATGGAAGCAAGTTGAAGTTCTCGCTGGAGGACGACTTTTCGCTCAACACAAAGATCAAGGTGATCGGAGTGGGTGGCGGCGGCAGCAATGCCGTTGCGCGGATGATGGATTCTGGCCTGACGGGTGTGGAGTTCCACATCATGAACACCGACAAGCAGGCCTTGCAAGCCTCCCCGGTGCCCAACAAGCTCGCCATCGGGACCAAGATTACCAATGGCCTGGGCGCGGGCGCCGATCCCGCCGTGGGCCGCAACGCCGCCCTCGAAGACACCGACAAGATCATCGAGATTCTTGAAGGCGCGGACATGGTCTTTGTCACGGCCGGCCTTGGTGGCGGCACCGGCACCGGTGCGGCGCCTGTCGTTGCAGCGCTCGCCCGCGAACTCAACGCCCTTACCGTCGCCGTCGTCACCAAGCCCTTCGATTTCGAAGGTCCCCGCCGCCGCAAGAGTGGCGAACGCGGCCTCTGCGAACTCGCCAACGCCGTCGACACCGTCATCCCGATTCCCAACGATCGCCTGCTCTCCCTCGTGCCCAAGGGCACCAGCTTCTTTGAAGCCTTCCGCATCGCCGACGATGTGTTGCGCCAGGCCGTACAAGGCATCAGCGACATCATCACGACTCCCGGCTTGATCAATCGTGACTTCTCCGACATCAAGGGCATCATGACCGGCATGGGCTACGCCATGATGGGCACCGCTTCCGCCACAGGCGACAACGCCGCGATGGAAGCAGCGGAACAGGCCATCAGTTGTCCGCTTCTCGAAGAAGGTGGCGTGCGCGGTGCGCGCGGCATCCTGATCAACATCACCGGCTCCAGCCGTCTTGGGCTGCATGAGGTGAATGCGGCCTGCTCGCTCATCCGCCAGGCAGCGGCCTTCGACGACGTGCAGATCAACTTCGGCGTCGTCATGAACGAGAGCATGGGCCAGGAAGTCAAAATCACGGTCATCGCGACGGGCTTTGAACGGGAGACGCTGCCGCAGATTGAACGGCGCGTCCGGCAAAGCGAAATGCCGGAAGTCATCATGGGTACGCCTCACTATCTGAGCGCCAGCGCATCAGCGGCCCCACAGCCGCTCACCTTCCCCGCTTTTGAGAACTTCCCCACGCCCACAGAACCAGTAATTATCGAGCCGCAAGAGCCCGAGGCCTACGCCTTTGCGCCAGAGCCGGTGGAGGAACCCATGGCGCCTCCCCCGCAGGAAGCAGCGCCCGAAGAAGATGACTACGACATGCCAGCGTTCCTGAAGCGGGAACGGCGCCTCTTCCAATAAGCCAGAACTAGCTACCCATCTGATCTAGCGGGAGATCACCAGATTTCCAGCTAGCTATTCATCGCCGAAGGCAATTGCCGGGGCCGAACGAAAACGGATGTCCTTTTCGCAAGTTGGCCCCAGCTGGCTTGGTGGATCGCAGTTCTCGCCCGCGCCGATGGCCAATCCGAACACTTTATTCAGCCAGCGCCACCAATACAACAGGCCCAGACTACATTCGAGTCTGGGCCCCAGCAGTAGAAGAACCGATGAAGCTAGGCGTCGACGTGATCGTGGAAATAGTGATCGATCGATGCCTTGTACTGAGAGAGCTGCCCGTTCAGATCGCCCATCTCCTCGTGTGACATCGGCGAGTAGGTCTTGGCTATCGTGGCATTCTGCTCCAGCATCTCGATGGTAGGCATGCCCACCACCACTGCGCTCACCGGCAGCGACAGCGAATACTGGATGAGCTTCGCGGCCGGCGCCTTGCCTTTCAGCTTGTCCTGCGCAAAGATCTTCATCGCCGTAACGCCCATCTTCTTGCGTACCGCTACCGGCAGCGCCAGTGCTTCAAAGCTATCCCGCGACGGGTCGCCATCATTGAGTGCCTGGCCGACGCGCGCGGCATTCAACGCAAACTGTGTGACATTGAAGTCGTTGCGCTCGAGCGCCGTCTTCAACACATGCGGGTCTGTGTGGCAGGTGATCCCAATGTTGCGTGCCACCTTCTGGTCGCGCATCTTGTACATCACGTTCAGCACGCCGTCCTTCGCCTCAATCGCGGCCAGATCCTCTTTCGTGGTCAGAGAGTGGATATGGAGCGTATCGAAGTGATCCGTCTGGCAGCGCTTCAGCGAGCCTTCGATGATCCGCATCGCCGCATCGCCATTCCGGGCTGGAATCTTAGTGACCAGATACACATCCTTGCGCCGCGCGCCCAAAGCCTTGCCCACCCGGGTCTCGCTCAAGCCGGCGCCGTAATCATAGGCTGTATCAAAGTAATTGATCCCAAGGTCCAATGCCTTATGGATGACTGCCGTTGCTTCGTCCTCATCCTTGTAGGACAAAAAGCGGCTGCCGCACCCGAAAGCAAGGATCGAGATCTTCTGGCCCGTGTGGCTAAAGGACCGCGTCGGCATGGCCGGAGCAGCATGCAGAGCGGCAAGAGCAGCAGAACTTCCAAGAAAGGCGCGACGAGTTTGGCTCATATTTAGTCTTCTGCGAGCAAGTGTATCACCACGTTTCTTTGGTGGGCAGCGCGCCGGTGCTCAAACAAATAGATGCCTTGCCAGGTGCCGAGAGTCAGCTTGCCGCGATCCACCGGAATGCTCAGATTCACACCCGTGAGCACCGTGCGAATGTGCGCCGGCATGTCGTCCGGACCTTCCAGCGTATGCGTATAGAGGCGCGGATTCTCAGGCACCAGATGCTCAAAGAAAGTCTGGATGTCGGCAATCACATCCGGATCGTAGTTCTCCTGAACCGTGAGCGACGCCGAGGTATGACGGCAAAACAGAGTCAGGAGCGCCGTTCCATCTGTTCGCTCCGCCACCCAGCGCGCCACCTGCGCGGTGATATCGTAAAGTCCCTTGCCTCGAGTCGGGACATTCAGTTGACCAATGTGCTGCAAGGCATCAGAATACACTGTTGAAATGAGTTCTAAGTGGTTCCTTGGCCTGCTCTGTCTGAGCTTGGGCGCAGCAGAAGTCGTAAAAGAAGCAGACCCCAAGGCCTTGGCAGCCATCGTCTCATTTTTAGCGAGCGATGCCCTCGAAGGCCGCGACACTCCGTCCCCCGGACTCACCATCGCCGGCGAGTTCATCGCCAGTGAATTCCGGCGCATTGGCATCAAGCCCGGCGCCAACGGCTTCTACTTCCAGGACGCCAAGGCGATCGCCAGGCACGTCCAGCGTCATGGCTTCGAGCTCAGCTTCAGTGACGGCAGCAAGACCGTGAAGGTGCCGCTCGAGACGGCGCAATGGAATGTCGGCTCGAAGCTCGACTTGAGCGATGCCTCCGTGCAGAAGCTCTCCTATAGCGAACTCAAAGACCTCAGCGCGGAAACCGTTGCTCCCGTTATTGTCCTCTCCGGCCCCGTCACCGGACCGGGCGCGATGATGGCCATGAACCGCCTTGCCACCAAGGGCGCCAAGCTGATCGTACTGCTCGGCATCCCTGCCCCGCTCCCGCAAGTCAGCCTGGAGTTCGATGGCAGAAGCAATGCAGGCGCCGTACTGCTGCGCAGCACCGACGCCGCCACCGAGGACTTCCTCAAGGCATCCACACAGTTAACGGCCACCGTAAAGCTCAGTGAGGCCAGCCGCAAGCCGGAACTCGTCCGCAATGTCGTCGGCCTGCTGCCCGGCAGCGATGCCAGCCTGAAGGACGAGTACCTCGTCATCAGCGCTCACTACGACCACATCGGCATCCGTCCCAATCAGCCCGGCGACAACATCTATAACGGCGCCAACGACGATGCCAGCGGCACAGCCAGCATGCTCGAAAGCGCCAGGCTTCTAGTGGACAGGAAGCCCAAGCGCAGTATTCTCTTTGTGGCCTTCTTCGGCGAAGAAAAGGGACTCCTCGGCAGCCGTTACTTTGCTGACCATCCGATTGTGCCGCTCCGGCAGATCGTTGCCGATCTGAATCTCGAGCAGACCGGCCGCACGGATTCCAGTGAAGGCCCCAATGTCGGCATGGCCAACCTCACCGGCTACCACTTCACCAACATCCACACCTTTCTCGAAGAGGCCGGCCAGGAAACCGGGGTGAAACTCGTCAAGCACGAGAAGTTCAACGAGCCTTACTTCATGGCCAGCGACAATGCGGCGCTGGCAGCCGCCGGAATCCCCTCCACCACCCTCAGCGTTACCTATGCCTTCCCCGACTATCACGAGCGTGGCGACCACTGGGATAAGCTCGACTACGACAACATGGCCAAGATCACCCGCACCATCGCGCAAGGCGCGCTGCTGATGGCAAACGCGCCGGAGCGAGTCCGTTGGAACGCCGATGAGGTCAAGGTAAAGGCTTATCGTGACGCGGCAGAGAAGCTGCGCCAGATGAAATAGCCGCCAATCAGAATCGGCAAGAAGCCGAGCGCGAGCCAGGGTGAAAAGCCACGCGGAGCCACATCCGGCGCGCTGCGCACAATCAGCAGGTCAGACCGCAAACTCGCGATCGGAATTTGCTTCAGGTCATCCACCGGCATCGAGGCGATCACGCGCGCCTTGTCAGTGGACACTTCATCCTGCGGCAGTTGGTTCACAATCTCGGTCACCTCGCCCTGTCCGGCAAAGTACTTGCGGTCCAGCGTCAGCGGGTAAAGCGTCGTCTTGCCGGTCATCTTCATCTCGACAATCGCCCCCGGGTCGTTGCAAACACCAAGCACGTAATACCCGCCGAAAGGCAGATCGGGATTCGCCTTCTGGATCGCAGCATAGACGCGGATCACTTCCCCGATCATCCGCATCGCCTCCAAGGCCTGCGCGCCCTGGTAGACATGCGCCACATGTCCCATCACCCAACCCTGGTCCTTCGTATCGATCGGCCGGACGATGGCGCGTCCATCGATCCCAAAATAGAAACAGAGTGCCGCCTGGTACTTGGGGCCATTCACTAGAATGGCGTGTTGCGAGTGCGGCGCGGGCACCAGAAGATTCCGCTTCTGCCCCGGAATCGGAATCCCGGTATCGAGCCAGAAGGGCGTCAGCACATCCCTGCCCTTGTACTTCAGATCGCCAAAATTCGAAAAATAGCGGGCATCGCGAATCTCCACGGTATGGCCGCTCTGCTGTAACTCTGCCAGCAGTTTTTCAGGATGCGGCTCATTCAGCCGCGTGGCAAGCTCCACGCTGTCTTTGTGCAGCGGCGCCAGCTTGGGGTCCACTTCATCGCCAAAGGCCAAGCCATAACCGAGGTCTTTCAGCGGCGGCACGGTAAAGTCGATCGTCTCGGAGTGCTCCGGCTTCGGCTTCGGCAGAAGCTTCCCCGCCAGGCGAATGCTGCGGCCCAACTCTTTCACGGTTAGGCCAGGAAAAGAGTCCACCATCTTCCATTGCTTGTCTCGAATGTAGCCTCGAAGCTTCGTCACCTGCTCCGCATCGAGCACTCCAAACCGGTCCACCAAAGTATTGATGAACTCGGGCTTGTCCGAAACCTCCTTCAGGACATCGGAGAGGAGGAGATAATCTTGCGCGCTGGCGAGAAGACTGAAGCTAACAAGGCAGAAGAGGAGTTTCATGAGAGATGTAAGAACCAATCCATTCCCCTTCATTGTCGCCTTGATCAGCCCAGCCCCAGCTTCTTCATGAGGGCGAGGAAGTCCGCATCCCGAAGGTAGCGCTGAAACGAAGAATCTTTCAGTGGCTCTGGCATCTGCTCTCCCTTCAGAATGTTCTTCTTCCGGGCAAACGCGAGTTCGAGGTTCGTCAAAGCTTTCTGCTTCTCCCCGGCTTCGGCAAACGCACAGGCGCGATTGTAGTAGTTCAGAGGGTACTCAGGGTCCCGTTGGATTGCCTCGTCGAGCAGTCGATGCACCTTGGCCAGATTCCCGGTGAGTCCATAAGACATGACCAGTTGATCGATCAGAATCCGATGCTCCTGCATCACCAGCTTCTTCGTCTTGCCCTCCAGGGCAAGCGCCTTCTCGTAAGGTGCAATGGCCTCTTGATACTTCTCCTGACGAAACAGCGCATGCCCCAGATAACTCTGCGCATCAAAATTAGAGGGCTCCATCTGCACCACAGCGCGTAAGTCCCGCTCGGCCGCAACAAAATCGTCAGCAGCGAAGGCTTTCCCAGCCCTTGTCATGAGTTCGCTTGACGTAGGGTTCTGGGCGACAAGAAGTAACACCAGAATCGCAGGAAACATAAGCCCGAGACTAACAGAAGGAACTCACTTCTATCCCGGCTGCGACTGATAGAAGTCCAGCACCCGCCGCGCCGCCGCAGGCCCAATCGCCGCCGACAGCGCCTCGAGCGAAGTCCCCTTCACCTGCTCCGGCGACCCAAACTGCGTCAGCAGCTTGCGCATTGTAATTTTCCCAATGCCCGGAATCGCTTCCAGCTCGCTCGTCAGGCGGCTCGCATTGCGGCGGGTGCGGTGGAAGGTGACTGCAAAGCGATGTGCCTCATCGCGAATCGTCTGGATCAGATGCAGCACCGGATTGTGCCGGTCGAGCATCGCCGGATCATCCTCCTGTCCAAAGACATAGATGATCTCCTCGCGCTTGGCGATCGAGGCGAGCGGCTGATTGATAATCCCAATCGCCTCCAGCGCCTCAGCCGCAGCATGCAACTGTCCCAGGCCACCATCGATCAACACCAGCCCCGGCATCGGCAACCCTTCGTCCTTCAAACGGCTATAGCGCCGCGTCACCACCTCGCGCATCGAGGCGAAGTCATCGTTGCCGATCACCGTCTTGATGATGAACTTGCGGTAGTCCGCCTTCTTCATCTTGCCGTCTTCCCACACCACCATCGAAGCCACCTTGTCGGTGCCCTGGATGTGCGAGATGTCAAAGCACTCAATGCGCCGTGGTGCGTCTTCGAGATTCAAGGCATCCTTCAGCGCTTCTTTGATCGCATCCGACGAAGGCCGCAGCACCCGGAATCGCTGCTCGAAACTATGCCGCGCATTCGTCTCCACCAGCCCCAGCATCGCCTTCTTGCCGCCTCGCTGCGGCGTGTGGATCTCGCACTTGCGCCCGCGCTTCTCCGTCAGCAATTCCTCCAGGACATCGCGATCCTCAAAGTCGATCGGCACATGGATAGAGCCGGGGATGTGCTGCTGGTTCAGATAGACCTGGACGAGTAACTGTTGAAAGAAGTCGCTCGGATCGAAGTGGGGAATGTCTTCCCAGAAGAACTCGCGGCGATCGACGATCCGCCCCCGGCGCAGGTGGAACAGGTTCACCGCCACCAGCGGAGGCTCGGCGTAGAACGCAAAGATATCCGTGTCGTCCCCTTCGGCCGCAGCCACCTTCTGGCGCTGCTCCATCTCCTCCACCGTCGTAATCAGATCGCGTAGCGAAGCCGCCCGTTCAAACTCCAGATTCTCCGCAGCCTCGTCCCGGCGCGCCTCCAGATTCTTCGTCAGATCTTTCAACTTGCCTTCGAGAAAGCGCCGGACATCGTTCACCGAAGCCTGATACGCGCCGTCATCGGCCAGCCCTTTCACACACGGACCATGGCAGCGATGGATGTGGAACTCGAGGCAAGGGTGCGTATGATTCCGGTTGAGATCCACCTTGCAACTCGGAATTTTGAAGTGACGATGAATGAAGTTCACCAGGCGATACGCGAGGTTCGCCGGAAAGTAAGGCCCGTAGTAAGTGCCGTCCTTGCGCACCCGGCGCGTGACATAAACCCGCGGATACTTCTCGTTTGTGATCTTGATGTACGGGTACGTTTTGTCGTCGCGCAACAGGATGTTGAAACGCGGCTTGTGCTGCTTGATGAGATTGTTCTCAAGACCAAGCGCTTCCTTCTCGTTGTCCACCAGGATGTAGCTGACGTCGCGGGCCTCGTGAACCAGCGTGCCGGTCTTCGCTTCGATCAGCCGGTCGTCGTTGAAGTAACTGCGCACGCGGGCCCGCAGATTCTTCGCCTTGCCAACGTAGAGGACCGTCTGCTTTGCGTCGGTCCAAAGGTACACGCCAGGCCCAGTTGGGAATTGGGTGACTTTTTCCTTGAGGATATCGATCCAATTCATGGGGGACTACAATTTAATTGTGGCACGACGTTTGAAATTCGCTTCGTTCTGTCTCTTCGCGGGACTTCTTTCCGGTCAGCAACAGCCGCCCGCACCAGTCGAACCGCCCGAAGAAGACGAAACGCTCATGAAGGAAAAGAAAGAATACGAATTCAACCCGCTGCAGGCGCAGAAAGAGATCAAGATCGGGCTTTACTACATGAAAAAAGGGAGTTACCGGGCAGCCTCGGGCCGCTTCCTCGAAGCCACCTATTGGGACCCCACCAGCGCCGACGCTCTCTATGAATTAGGCAAGGCCCGCGAGCGCGCCGGCAACCAAAAAGGCAAGAAAGAGGCCTGGACCAAGTTCCTCGAACTCGCGCCCGACGACAAGCGGGCTGCAGAAGTCCGCAAGAAACTGGACCCCACAAAGTAGGGCGCTCACAGCAAAATCAACTCACGTGTTGAAAAACTTTAATTGAAACTTAAGGACAAACGGCTCAGGGACTGGGTAATATTCGTACAGCGAGTTCACAACCGCTGATTCAAGTAGGAGAAAAAGTACCAATGAAGAAGTTTGCGTCTGTTCTGCTGGCTATGTCCCTGATGTTGGGTGTCGCGACCGTGTCGTTTGGCAAGGACGAACCCAAGAAGGAAGAAAAGAAGAAGAAGAAGAAGGGCGAAGGCAAGATGGAAGAGAAGAAGAAGCCTGCTTAGTCTGGGCTTTTCGCTCTCCCTTTCGCTTTTTTGAAATGACAAAGCCGTCCGCAGGGATTCCCGCGGACGGCTTTGTTAGTTTTCGGGGATCTCTGGCCGGCCTGTCACCAGCGACCGGGCGCCCGCCTCGAGCACAGCCATATTCGTGACCGCGCGGGAAGGCGGTACCGGATTAGCCGCTCCATGCACAAGCGCGTCACGAACCGCGCGATAGTAGCCCGCATGATCGCCCGTGGGAACAGGAATCGGCTCGGCAACGCGGGTCGAGGACGGCGTAAAGAATCCTGGCCGCGGATCTACGCCAAAAGCAGCATCGGAACGAAGCATGCCCGCCTTCGCCTGATCCTCCTGAACATCAGCACCGTACTTGATCCAGGAACCCTCGATGCCATGGACCGCAAAGCGCGGCGTATCGCCAGGCACCAGCGCACTGGCATGAAGGCTGACACAAACCTTTGGGTAGTGCAGGATCGCATGGAACCAGTCCTCGACGGAGGCAGTGGGACGCACAGTCGCGGTGAAGAGGCTGACGGCCTCGGGCACGCCGAATAACTCGATCGCCTGATCGGCCAGATGGGCTCCAAGATCGAACCAGAAGGCAGGTGCGTCGGGGTTTCCCTCCCGCCAAGTCCCCTGGCGGACCTCCGGACGATAACGATCGATGCGCGATTCAAACTGGGTGATCTGCCCCAGCCGTCCACTGGCAACAATCTCCTGCAGCCCGAGGAAGTCGCTATCCCAGCGGCGATTCTGGTAGACCGAGAGCAATCGTCCTTGCTCTTCTGCGAGCCGTGCCAGGCGCTTTGCTTCGTCGAGATTCAGGGTGAAGGGTTTGTCCACCACGACGTGTTGGCCAGCTTCCAGTGCGGCGGCGGCCAGCGGGTAATGAGTGGCATCGGGGGTGCTGATGACCACCAGGTCTGCGCCCTCCGTGCGATCGCCCATCACACGGCCCGGAAAATCGGCAGCGATCTGCTCCCTGCGGGAGGAGACAATGGCGGTCAGTTCAAATTCCGGAATAGAAGCAATCAGCGGGGCATGGAAAACTTTCCCACCCAGGCCATAGCCAACGAGGGCAACGCGAATTCGATTCATCGCAACTAGAGTAAGCTGTCGCGGCGTTGTTTTTCGAGCAGTTTCACAATCTGGCCCACATTTTGGGCCTGGCTGCGATCGAGCACAAGCAGCGCATCGGGGGTATCGACCACAACGAGATTCTCGCAGCCAAGCAGCGCCACCAGTTTGCCAGGGGCATCCACATAATTGCCCTTGCTCGCCTCAAAAATCGCTTCGCCACGGCTCGCATTGCCTTCTGCATCATGCTTCTGCAAGTCGTAAACAGCGCTCCAGCTTCCGACGTCGTTCCAGCCGAATTCGGGCGCCGGAACCCCAAGGATGCCAGGCTCTTTCTCAAGCACTGCGTAGTCGATCGAGATGTTCTCGCATAACGGGAAAACGCGACTCAGTTCCGGAAAGAAGTCCGGGCTCAGGAAGGGCGGCAGGCTCTTGATCAGCTTTGCCGTCTTGGGCAGATGCGTCTCCAGTGCTTCGAGCAGCCGCGAAGCCTGCCAGAAGAACATGCCCGCATTCCAGTAATAGTTACCGCTCTTGAAGAACTTCTTGGCCGTCGGCAGATCGGGCTTCTCGCGGAAGCGGGAGATCGCCACCGGCTCGAGGTTGCCGAAGCTCGTCTTCTTGGGAAATTCGATGTAGCCGAACCCGGTTTCGGGATAACGTGGCTTGATACCCAGCACCACCATCTCGCCCTGCGAGGCAGCGCGGAAGGCGGGCCTGACAGCGCGCAGATAGACCGCCGGACGGGAGATGATCTGATCGGCCGGGAAAATGCCCAGCACGGCCCCAGGATCGAGGCTCTGCAGCATCTGACAGGCGAGCGCGATGGCAGGCGCCGTATTGCGCGCCGCGGGCTCCGCGATGATCTGGCGCTTCGGCACTTCGGGCAACTGCCGCGCAATCTCATCCTTCAAATGCTCATTGGTCAGGATCCAGATGCGCTCTGGAGGAAGCAGCGGCCGCAGCCGGTCCACGGTCTGCTGGATGAGGCTGCGCTCGCCAAAGAAATTGAGCACCTGCTTCGCTTTCGCCTTGCGGCTGCGGGGCCAGAAACGGGTGCCCCGGCCTCCGGCCAGGATCAAGCCGTAGTAGTTAGTTCGCGGAGTGGAAATGGCCATGTCGATTGTTATTGGAGGGGGTAGCCGCGCACCAGTTGGAAGGTGCGCTTCCAGCGGGTCTTCGAGAAGAAGTTCAAAGCCAGATCTTTCAGATGTTCCGGATTGAGCGGGCTGCCCGCCAGACGGTCGGTCGAGGACTCGTAGGACCAGTAAATGATCAGTGGCTTGCCAATGATGTTCTCGCGCGGGACAAAGCCCCAGTAACGGCTATCCAGCGACGAATCGCGATTGTCTCCCATGGCAAAGATGCAGTTCTCGGGAACGATGATCTCGTTGTTCTTGACGTGCTTGTTCAGCATCTCCTCGGCGCCAGGATATACACGCATGTTCGGCTCGGAGGGGAAGTTGTCGCGATAGGAATCAAAGTAATCCGTCTTATGGAACTTGTAGGGCTCCTGCACCGGACGGCCATTGAGGATGAGTTGCTTGTTCTCGATGCGAATGCGGTCGCCAGCCACGCCAATGGCGCGCTTGACGAAGGTCTGCTTGATGTCCTCGGGGTAACGGAAGACAATGATGTCACCGCGCTTCACGTCCTGGTAGGGGAGCAAATACTTGGAGATGCTGCCCTTCGGGGAATAGGTCAGCTTGTCCACCAGCAGATGGTCGCCAATCAGCAGAGTATCTTCCATCGAACCGGTGGGAATGACAAAGGCCTGCACCAGCGTTGTGGTGGCGAAGAGGAGCAGGAGAATCGTCACCGTCCACTCTCCGATGGTGCCGCGTTGGGTCTCTGCCAGTTGGAGCCGCGCGGCGTTCCAACGCTCGAATGCGCTACGCTGCGGGACGGGTTGCGAAGGGGACGTAGTTGTAGTGCTCACTGAATCTGCTCTCTTGTCATTATCGTGGATCCCCTATTGAAGTGGATAGCCGCGCACCAGTTGGAAGCTACGATCCCAGCGGGTTTTCGTGAAGAAATTCAGCGCCAGATCTTTCAGATGGTCGGGATTGATGGGACTGCCCGAAAGATTCTCCCGGGTGGATTCATAGGACCAGTAAATGATCAGCGGCTTACCAACGATGTTTTCGCGCGGGACAAAACCCCAATAGCGGCTGTCTTCGGATTCGTCGCGATTGTCCCCCAACGCAAAAATGGCCCCGGCAGGAACGACAAGTTCACCACCTTGCACATTCTCGCGCAGCATCCGTCTGCCACCTGGGAAAAGCGGCATCAGCGGCTCGGAGGGGAAATTGTCGCGATACGAATCGATGTAGCCAGTCTTGTGCACCTTATAGGGCTCGGCGACTTGCTTGCCGTTTAAAACGAGTTGCTTGTTTTCAATGCGAATGTGATCCCCGGGCAGGCCGATCGCACGCTTCACATAGGTCTGTTTGATGTCTTCAGGGTAACGGAAGACGATGATATCGCCGCGCTGCACATCCTGATACGGCAGCAAGTGCTTGGTGAAAGAACCAGCGGGTGAATAGCTGAGCTTGTCCACGAGCAGATGGTCACCCACCAGCAGCGTGTCTTCCATCGAACCGGTAGGAATCACGAAGGCCTGAGCCAGCGTGGTGGTGGCAAAGAGCAGGATCAGCACTGTGACGGTCCACTCGGCAATCATGCCGCGCTGCGTCTCAGCAAGCTGCAGCCTGGCGCGATTCCAACGCTCGAGCATGCCAATTTGTAAGTTCGGCTGTTTCATTCCGGTCTCCTCTCAATCTCATCGTCTGACTCCGGCAAAACCGCAAAGCGCCGCAGGCGAAACGCCTCGACAACGCTGAAATAGATGTTGATCAGTCCAATGCCGCTGACCGCGCCACGGAAGAAGGGATTCATCCAGAACATGCCCCATTCCGGGCTGAAATTAGAAAGCATGTTCGGCTTCCAGTATTCGCTCCAGGGGAAAAAGATGAGAAAGATCCCGATCTCAAAGCAGAGCACGACGTAGAGCACGCCGGATAGCTTGTGGTACCAGCGGTACTCCATCACAGCTCCAGTTCCTGCTGCTGCAGCAGATACATCACTTCGCGAACCGGCGCAAAATCATGACGATGTTCGGGCGTGGGCCCATACTTTCTTAACGCGGCCAGATGATCGGGTGTTCCATAGCCTTTGTTGGAGGCTAGTCCGTAATGCGGAAAGCGCTGGTGAAGCTCCTCGAGCAACAGATCCCGTTCCACCTTGGCCAGGATGGAGGCTGCGGCAATCGATTTGGAAATCGAATCGCCTTTGACGATGTTGTCCTGGGGGATGTGCGTGTCGAGCGTGACGAAATCGACGAGGAGGAAATCGGGCTGGGGCTGGAGGGCTTGTACGGCCCGGAGCATGGCGAGGCGGCTGGCCTGGAGAATGTTGATCTCGCGGATCTCCTCAACACTGGCAAAAGCGACGCTGTAGGCGATGGCTTCGGCGCGGATCTGTTGGGCTAGGGTCAGACGTTCCTCGTAGGGGACGGTTTTCGAATCGCGAATGCCGGCAATGCGGCAACGCTGGGGAAGAATGACTGCGGCTGCGGAAACGGGTCCAAATAAACAACCCCGGCCGGCTTCATCGACGCCGGCCGGAGAGACATATCCGTTCGCCCGCAAGCGGGCTTCTTTGCGCAAAGAGCAGAGCAAAGAATTCGGCTTTTATTTTCTGCGTTCCTTGAGACGGGCAGCCTTGCCCTTGAGTGCGCGCAAGTAGTACAGCTTGCTCTTGCGAACCTGGCCGGTGCGGACGATTTCGATGCGGTCGACAACAGGAGCGTGGATCGGGAAGATACGCTCGACGCCGGTGCCGAAGGTCATCTTGCGCACGACGATATTCTCGCCCATGCCGGTGTTCTTGCGGGCGATCAGCACGCCTTCAAACAGCTGGGTACGTTCCTTGTCGCCTTCTTTGATGCGGACAAAAACTTTGATGGTGTCACCGATGCGGAAGTTCGGGTGATCGGTGCGTTTGTATTTTTCTAAGACCTTGGCCAGAGCCGGGTGTTGCATTTCAATTGCCTCTTTCCTTTGCGCCGACGCTTAAGTCGGGCCGATTTTTTTCGCGCTTGGCGAGCGATGCTTCATGCCGCCACCGCTTGATTGCGGCGTGATTGCCACCGAGGAGCACCTCGGGAACACGCCAACTGTTGAAGTCCGCCGGTCTTGTATAGTGCGGACAATCCAGTAGAAGAGAACCGTCCCGGTCTGTCTCCGAGAACGATTCGAATTGCGAGCTTGCCTGATTGCCGAGAACCCCCGGAACCAGTCTCGCGACCGCGTCGACAATCAAGGCAGCGCCCAGTTCCCCGCCCGACAACACAAAGTCGCCGATTGAGAACTCGTCGTCCACCAGATGGTCGGTGATCCGCTCGTCAACGCCTTCATAGCGTCCACAGAGGAGCAGGATCTCATCGTACCGTCGGCAATCGCGGGCAGCAGCTTGATCAAAGCGCTTGCCCTGCGCCGAGAGCAGCACGACACGTGAGGAGAAACTTTTGCCTTCTTCGTTCGCGGCGGCAAAACGCTGGGGAAGAATCGACTGGATCGCCCGGTAGACCGGTTCGACCTTCAGCACCATGCCCTCGCCGCCGCCAAAGGGACGGTCGTCAACGGTCTGGTGCCGGTCCGTGGTCCAATCGCGAAGATTGTGCACCCGGACATCGATCAATCCCGCCTGGATTGCATTCGCGACCACGCCATACTTCAGCGTGCTTTCGAAGAAAGACGGAAAAATCGTCAAGATGTGAAAGATCATTGCTGATTCACTTCGAGCAGCCCATCGGGCAACTCGGCGACCAGCCTTTTCTTCGGAATATCCTGTACCGGGAAGAAAGCAGGAATCCACGGAATCAGCACCTCGTCCGGCCCCATCGAGAGCCAAACTTGAGAGCCTTCCTCGTAGACATCTGCCACAGTCCCAAGCAAGACATCCGCCCGATCAAAGATCTGGCAACCAATGAGGTCGCTCAAAAACACTTCCCCTTCGCGCAGCTCCCGCCGCTCGCCGAGTGGAATGCAGAGATCGAGTCCGCGTAAGGTATCGGCATCGTTGATCGAATCGATTCCGGCCAACTTGACGATCGCCTTATCCTGGTGCATCCAGGCTTCTTCCACTTCAAAGACTTTCGGCTCTTTGCCGTTGCCTTCAAAGCAGCTCACAGACTCCACCTCGAGCAATCGCTCAATGTCATCCGTCAGCAGATTGACCAGCACTTCCCCCTTGTTGCCTCGCGGCTTCAGGATGGTGGCGAGTGTTAACCAGCCTTCGGGAATCATTGTCCGCTCAAATCTATTCCTGGATGGAAAGATCGTAGCGACGATCGAGCTTTGCTCCACCCGCACTCAAAAGAGTGCGAATGCAACGAGCCGTGCGGCCTTGCTTTCCGATGATCTTTCCAATGTCCTCAGGAGCCACGTGCAATTCCAGCACTGTGCCGCGATCGCTTTCCACTTCTTTGACAACTACCGCAGCGGGAGTATCGACAAGCGCCTTAGCAATCTCTTCCACAAGTTCTTTCATGCGGTGGGTCTCCTTTAGGGAACAAGCTTAAGCAGCAGCTACAACTTCCGGAACCGGGTACTTGCGGATCAGGCGAGCCACAGTGTCCGAAGGCTGTGCGCCATTCTTCACCCAATGATTGATACGGTCGAGCTTCAGGACCACTTCCTGGGGCTGCGAGACCGGATTGTAGTGGCCAACAATTTCAACGGCGCGGCCATTGCGGGCGCGTTCTTTTTCGATCACAACGACGCGGTAGGTCGGCTTCTTCTTTGAGCCAAAACGCGCCAAACGAATCATCAACATCCTTCTATTCTCCTCTACAAAAGCTTTTCGTGTGCGGGGATGATTGCGGAGCAGACTAGCGCCGCATCAGGTCGTCCATTCCAGGCAAGCCCATCTTGGCGAGGCGCTTTGCCATCGAGCCTCCAAGCTTGCCGCCCATCCCGCCGAATGAATCCGTTAAGGACTTCATCATCTTCCGGGCCTGGGTGTACTGCTTCAAAAGATTGTTCACATCCTGGACTTCCGTACCGCTGCCCTTGGCAATGCGGCGACGGCGAGCTCCATTGATGATCATGTGATTGGTCCGCTCGAGCGGCGTCATCGAATCGATGATGGCGACGATTTTGGTGAGCTCGCTCTCGTCCATCTTCGCTTCCTTCAGTTGCTTGGACATCTGGCCCATGCCAGGAATCATGCCCATGAGGGAATCGAGAGGACCGAGCTTGCGGAGCTGCTTGAGCTGGTCGCGGAAGTCTTCGAGCGAGAAATCGTTCTCGATGAGCTTGCGCTGCATCTTCTCGGCTTCCTTCACATCGATGGCGGATTCGACCTTCTCAATCAGGCTGAGAACATCGCCCATGCCGAGGATGCGTTGCGCGACGCGGTCGGGGTGAAAGGCTTCAAAGGCGTCCGGCTTTTCGCCGACGCCGACAAACTTGAGCGGCTGGCCAGTGATCTGGCGCACCGAAAGCGCAGCGCCGCCGCGGGCGTCGCCATCCATCTTGGTGAGGATGATGCCCGTGATGCCGAGGCGCTTATTGAATTCGTCGGCGGAACGCACGGCGTCCTGACCGGTCATCGCGTCGGCGACGAAGAGGATTTCAGTGGGGTTGAGGTATTCCTTCAACTCCTGCAGTTCCTGCATCAGCGCGTCGTCGATATGCAGACGGCCGGCGGTATCGACGAGGATGACATCGCGCCCTTCGCGCACGGCAGCCATCTTGGCGCCACGCACGAGTTCGAGCGGCTTGTCGTCGACGTTGCCGTCGTAGATCGGAATATTCAGTTGCTTCGCCAATACGCCGAGCTGCTGGCGCGCCGCGGGACGATAGACGTCGACCGAGACGAGCTGCGGGCGCTTGTTTTCCTTGTGGATCAGGTACTTGGCGAGCTTGGAGGTGGAGGTGGTCTTACCGGAGCCCTGCAGCCCAACGATCATGATGACGGTGGGAGGCTCGTTCGCAAATCGCAAGCGCGACTGATGCGTGCCGAGCAGGCGAACCAGCTCATCCTTGATGATCTTGACGACCTGCTGCGAAGGAGAGAGGGAACTCAGCACTTCTTCGCCGAGCGCCTTCACCTTCACCGACTCAATCAGCTCTTTGACGACCTTGAAGTGAACGTCCGCTTCGAGCAAAGCGACACGGATCTCCTTCAGGGCCATTTCCATGTTGGCCTCGGTGAGTTTTCCTTCTCCGCGCAGGTTTTTGAAGACGCGCTGGAGTTTGTCGCTTAAGCTATCGAACATTTAACATCTGACTGTATCGGGATTCTGGGCAGGAATCGACCAAAACTGTGATTTTAGCAGAGATTGGTATGTACCGCAGCTCCTGGTATCGAAATCGATAAATACCGCAACTCTCGGTACAGAGAGCGAAAAATATCACATTTTTCGGGGCTAGGGTCTTTCGATACCACTGTCTTGTGGTATCGAGGTACCTCGATACCACATCTTCGCTGGTATATGGGTATAGACTGATGGGCGGAAACCCTATGTCCTCCTCCATCTCCCGTCGCTACTTCTTCTATGGCAGCGTCCTTGCGGGTGCCGTCCCTGCTGCTGGCTTTGGCTCCATCGCCTCGCTCAAGGCGCTGGGCTACAAACCCTACTACAACAAGTTGAACATTGCCGCGGTAGGCTGTGGCGGCCAAGGCGGCGTGATCCTGAACGAGGCAGCCAAGACCGAAAACATTGTTGCGATGGTGGACGTTGACGAGGCGCGCTCGGCGGCGAATTTCGCCAAGTACCCGAAGGCGAACAAGTACAAGGACTTCCGCGTGATGCTGGAAAAGGAAGGCTCCAACATCGACGCCTGCACAATTGGGATTCCCGATCACATGCACGCGACCGTCGCCCTGGCGGCGATGCAGCGCGGCAAGCATGTCTATGTCGAAAAGCCGCTGACGCGCACGCCCTGGGAGGCGCGGCTGCTAGCCGATGCCGCCGTCAAGTACAAGGTGGCGACGCAGATGGGCAATCAGGGCTATTCGCATGAGAGCATCCGGGTGGCCTCCGAGATTCTGTGGTCGGGCGAGATCGGCGATGTGAAGGAAGTGCATGTGTCCTGCACGCCAGGGACACATCCGACCGGCCTGCAAGCGCCGCTGCCCGAGAAGAGCGTGCCCGACACCTTGAACTACGATCTTTGGCTGGGCGGCGCGCCGATGCAAAGTTTTCATGAGGCGCTGGCGCCTTACAACTGGCGCGGTTTCTTTGATTTTGGGACTGGACAGATCGGCAACTGGGGCATCCATTCGATGGGGCCGGTGAACATGGCGTTGATGCTGGGCGCGCCGGAGAGTGTCGAGTGCATCCAGATCGAGAAGAGCAGCAAGTATGGCTTCCCAGTGCGCGCGGTGCTGCGCTTCAACTTCCCGGCTCGCGGCGAGATGCCGCCGGTTTCGATCTTCTGGCATGATTCGACGCAGCCGACCGATCCTGAGGCTTATCATGTGCCAGGAATGCAGAGCGAGATGATCCTGCCGCCGAGCGACAATCTTGGCAACAAAGGCCGCGGGCGCGTGGCGGCAGCAGCCGGGCCGCCGCGTCCTCGCGATCCGAATGCGCCGCGCATGGGAGCGGGAGGGCCGGGAGTGAAAGTTTATGGGGAGCCCTCGGCGCCCATGCAGCCGGGAATCCTCACCGGCAATGGCGCCGTGTTTGTGGGCAGCAAAGGCATGATGGCGACCGTCAGCCGTGGTGAGGGCGTCCATCTGCTTCCGGCCGATCGCTGGAAGGATTACACGCTTCCGGCTCCACTGCTGACGCGTTCGCCTGGCCACATGACCGACTGGGCTCGCGCTTGCAAGGGCGGAGACCCGAGTTGCTCAAACTTCAGTGTTTCCGGGCCTTACGCCGAATGGATGCTGCTCGGCGTGATCGCTTTCCGCGTCCCCGGCAAGCTCGACTGGGACAGCAAAAATCTGCGCTTCACCAATAGCGCCGAGGCCAACAAGTACGTGAAGCCGAACTTCCGCAAAGGCTGGGAGTTGAAGCTCTAGCGTGGATCAGGCATCAAGGCGCTTTCGACAGGATCATTTGCAGCTCGGACTTCACCTGCTCTAAAGTCTGACCTTGATAGCGAAGACGAAAGGGGTCCGGTTGCCGCGCCTTCACTTGAATTTTGTCATTCTCGACGCAGAGCATTCCCGACCACGCTCCGGTGACAAAAAACCTTTTCCGCTCTCCCATCGGAGGGTGCATCCGTCCGCTGATCTTCTGTCAAAAACCACAGGCATCTTGTCCCACTCTCTACGAGAGAATACTGAACCGGGCTGACGGTAACGCCATCATTAGTTCCTCCACGCTGAGAGATCACAATCTCCTCTGAGAGGTTTGATCCCTTGAGTACTTTTGAGATGCCAATCACTGCGTCCGTCTCGAAGGCGCGAGGACTTGTCTCTCGTGAGGGGTAGGTCTTCCGGACTGTGCCTTCCACAATCAGGATCGAGCGACCCACCAGATCAGCCAGCGTTTTCGGGATATCCAGCGGATTCGGCGTAACGAATGCGCCGTCTCTCTTAGATTCGCAAGAGCGCCTGCTGGATCGCGCCGGTGACGCGCGCGCTGCGCTCCTCGGCCAGCACGTCGAACTCGGAACGGATGCCGAAGTGGTCGAGATAGATTCCGGGTTCGATCGAGAAGATGGTATGCGGCAGAATGAGCCGCGTGTCGTGCGTTTCGAGGTTGTCCATGTTCGCCCCGGTGCCGTGGATGTCGGTGGTGATCGAGTGTCCGGTGCGATGGACGAACTGATTGCCGTAACCGGCTTGGGTGATGGATTCGCGAGCCGCATCGTCGACTTCAAAGCCGTGCAGCTTGCCGTTGTTTGCACGCGCGCGCTTCACACGCTCGAAGGCGGCATCGCGGGCGGTTTTTACGATCTCGAACACGTTGTCGATCTCGCTCGGAACATTCGTGCCGCAATAGCCGGTCCAGGTGATGTCGTAGTAGACCGAGCCCGGCGCATTGAGCTTGGCCCACATGTCGATCAGTAGAAAATCATTGGGCTGGATGAGCGAGGCCGTGGTGGCCGAGGGGCTGTAGTGCGGATCGGCCGCATGAGCATTGACCGCAACGATGGGGCCGTGATCGGCGAAGAGGCCTTCGCGCTCGAAGCTTTCGAGCAGCCAGCCTTGGAGCTCGTACTCATTGAGCGGCCGGCGATTGCGATGGGATTCCGTCACTTGTGCAAAAGCAGCCGCGCGGATGAGGTCCATCTTCTGGCCCGCCTCAAGGTGCGATTCAATCTGCTGCGCGCTAAGCGTCGCATGGAAGGTCTGCACCAGATCGGCGGAAGAAACCACTTCGACACCCAGGCTGCGCACCAGTTCGAGAGTGCCGCCATCGACCATCGAGACATAGGGGATGGCACAATTTGGCGAGTATTGCATCGCGATGCGCTTGCTGCCTGCGAGCAACTTGGCTAGACCTTCTGCGTGTTCGCGCCAGCCGGAATAAACTTGCTTGTCACCATCCAGAGTGTCGAGAATCTTCGACTCGATACGGTGCACCAGCTTCTGCGGTGTGCCTTGGCGGGGGATCAGGTAATACCAGCGGCGGCTGGCCATTTGAGTCGTGGGGAGACCCAGGATCTGATAGGCGATGAGGTCACGCTGGTGGTGATCAAAGAAGAGCCAGGCGTCGAGGTCCAGTTCTTCGAGGGCTTGCTGGATGCTGCTCATAGGATTGTGTATTCAAACTTAGCATCGAGCCAGAGGTTGCCGGCGTAGTCGCGACGGTCGTGGACTTGGAACTCGAGGAAGTCATCGCGCCAATCGTGGCGGGCTCCGTCCGGAGATTGTGTGGCGAGAGTGACGGTGTAGTCGCCTCGCGTCAGGTGGCAGGGGAAGCTCACCCGAACCTGAACACGGGCCGGTCCATCGACACGGAGCGGCGTGTTTTCAATTTGCGTATTGGTGCCTGCGATGTCGATGCCCTGGCGGTTGCGGATGAGAATGCCGAGCTGGAATTCGGTACCAGGCTGGGCGACGGCAACCTCGGTCTCGAGAACGATGGTGTCGCCGATTTCAAACTGGGTGCGAGGTTCGGAACCTGGCAGGTGCAGCGAGGCGGATAGGATGCGCGTACCCGTAGCGCTTATCGGATCGCTCGCCGAAACGGGCAACAGCCCTTGTTGGACGCGGCGCGAGTACTCATCGGCGATTTCTTTCGGGGTGCCCAGGATCGCGATCTCACCATGCCACAGTAGCGCGGCACTGGTGCAGAGCCGCTTGACGATACCGAGATCGTGCGAGACAAACAGGATCGTCGCGCCGCTCTGCTTGAGTTCATCGAGACGGCGAATGCACTTGTTCGCAAAGCGGGCGTCACCGACGGCCAGTGCTTCATCAACGATCAGCGTTTCCGGCTGTTGGTGGATTGCGGCGGAGAAAGCGAGGCGGACGTACATGCCGGTGGAGTATTCGCGAACGGGCCGATCAAAGAAGTGGCCGAGTTCAGCAAAGTCTTCGACGGCGGGGAGTGCGGCTTCGATTTCGCGGCGGGAGAGGCCAAGCAGTTCAGCATTGAGACGGACGTTTTCGCGGCCCGTGAATTCGAGATTGAAACCAGCGCCGAGTTCGAGCAGCGCGCTGATGCGTCCTTGCGTGAGGACGCGGCCTTCAGTGGGCTGCAGGATGCCGGCCACCACCTGGAGCAGGGTCGACTTCCCTGCTCCATTCGGTCCCACCAGGCCAAAGACTTCGCCTTTCGGCACGTCGAAAGACACGTGGCGCAGGGCCCAGAATTCATTCCGGGCCTCCGCCTTATGCGCCTTGCGGCCGCGCCAAAATCCAGGCTGAGTGATGTATCGCTTCGATACATTCTGAACAGAGATCACGTTCTCTAGTATCAGTTAGGTTTGCAGGATTACCGTCAGATCCTTGCCTGGGGTGCCGCTTTCGGCAGGCGGAACGTTCACGATATCGAAGGAAATGGTCGCACCCGAACGCAGCGCCGGGTAGTTGAAGCGATTAACTGCATCGGACACGCGGACACCAGCGCCAATCGTCAGTTCGCAGTAGGCTTCGCCATCGACAAGAACCACAATCTCAATCGGCGCGCCCACCGGCGGCTCCTGCACATAGGCATAGACATCGCGAACCACGGTGTCGCGATCGATGACATAGGACGGCCCGGCGTTTGCTTCAATCGCCAGGTAGCCTTGGGTGCTCATCGCGATCTGCCCGCCAGCCATCGTGCGGACGCCGTTGTCTGAAAGGATCGTATAGCTCTCCTCATCCCTTTCGCTGCCGCCGACGCGATTGAAGAGCGTGAGATCGGCGCCGGCAACACGGACATTCGGCAAACGGAAGTTGTAGCGGAAGCCCACCGCCGAAGTCGAGTTGAAATAGCCCGGCACAAAGGGGATCGTCATGTCGCGGCGTGTCAGCACAAAGACCGGCGGCGCGCTCTCGTGCGCAACTGCGGTTGTCTGGTAGCGGCCACGAATCACGGGATAGGTGCTGTCCTCATCCGGGTCGTCTGAGATCTCGATCAGTTCCTTTGCAATCTGAATCATTGTCCCTTTGGGCAGAGTACTGTCCAGACCCGCGATGGTCAGGAGCTCTGAATCGGCATCGATGTCCGCCCCAAGGCTGAAGGGCGTCGGAGCGGTCAGCTCATCCCAGAACAGAAGGCCGAGTTGGCCAATGTAGACCGAGCTCAGATTGTCGAGCGAATCAAAACCAATGCCGCCAATCGAAATCGTTCCCTCTTCAATCATCGCGAAGCCGAAGGCCGGCTTGGGCGGCACATCGGCATCGATACCGCCCGTCAACCCCACACCAATCTGCCAGCGCAGCGAGGGCGACTCGAGCGCATCCAGCTCCGAGCCGTCCTTGCCTACCGAGCGCAGGCTTATCTCAAAGCTGGCCGCCGTAAAAAGCGGCAGCATGACCGTGACAAGATCCGTATCGCTCTCCGCTGCCAACACCCATCCCGGCTCGACAATCACAAACTTAGTGGTGGCATCCGGCAATACATCCCAGCGCCCCGCCAGTTGGATCACCTCTTCCGTGTTCGAAAGAATCGCCCGTTCCTGCCCCTTGCCGGCACCGGCAAGGAGGACCACCTTCTTGCCGATCCAGCGGTCCACGCGCAAGTTCATTCCGGTACGGCCAATGGTATCGGCTGTCCAGGAGGTCGCGTTCTGATCGAGCAGATAGATCTGCCGAAACCAGGCGCGGAGGCTACTGTAGTTGGGGTCGGGAGGCAAATCGTTGCTGGGTTCCGCACCCGCGTCCCAGATGGTATCGGAGACAGCGAGGCCGCTCGCGATGCGCAGCATGTGATACGGCGAATCGCCACGATAGAGATTCATCGTCTCGGTAGCGGCGGCGGAGCTGATGCCTTTGAGCTGGATCTTGTTGGTGGCCGAGAGTCCGGAGATGGTAACCGGAATCAGGCTCGACAGTCCGCTCTCCTCGCCCTCGCTATCCACCGTAGTCACACCGTAAAAGTACGAGCCCTGCGCGAGCGTCCCGCCGGTGGATTGCACCTCGTAATCAAAGCTCACCAGCGGAATGCCACTGGCCGCTCCACTCTCCGGCTTTGGCCTGCGAAACGGGATGCGCAGCGCACACTTTTGCACGCCATCGGAATCGACAGCCAAGCTCTCGGACGCATCGAACCCATACTTGCCGTCCACCAGCTTGGTACCGGAGACCGCGCGCGCAGCCCCGATGCGCCAGGCATAGCGGCGGGAGCTGTCATAGCGAATCTGCGCGTTGTCGGAATACCAATGATCCTGATGCAACTGGCAGATCACCTTCATCACGGCGAGAGCCGGCGACAGTTGGAACTCGAGCACGCGAAACAAGGTGCGCTCAAAACCATAGCGCTCGTAGGTCATCGCGATGAGATCGCCAGGACGAATGTGAAAGCCGCGGATCGAGGTTCGGAACTCGAGATAGACATTGCCAGCAATCGACTTGTTCAACCAGGTCTGGCAGATGCGCTGCGCCTGCGGAAAGTTGGGAACCCCAGTGACAGGCAGCGACTGCGTGATGTCCTGACGGCGCATCTGGATGTCGTCCGTATCGGCAATCGAAACGCTGTCCTGCTGGTACTCGTTCAGCGCATCCTGAATCTCAAAGTTGACGCGATTCGGCGAGTCCTGACTGAGTTTCGAATAGACCCGGAACTCGGGCTCCCGCTTGGCGTTCAACAGAATTCCCGTGGTGCCATTCAGCCCATCGCCAAATTCATAAGTGGGCCACCCACCCGCCACAGAACTGACCGCATTGCTGCCGAGCGACTTGGTGGGCTGTTGCCCAGCGATCGTTGTCTCCGGACGAATCGCCAAACGCCCATCGGGTTGGAAGTACAAAAAGAGCAGCGACGACAGGCGAACAGATCGCAACAGTTCGCCAACGCTGTAGCGGCGCTTGAGGACAAGATTGGTTTCAAATCGCGGGACGATGCGCAGCACGCCGTTGGCGTCATGCGCCTCCACCGTCTCCGCACAAAAGGCAGCCGCGCTACCAAAGCTTGCCAAATCTAGCTCGTCCAATTTCCAGCCCGTGCGGCGTAGGATGTCGCAGATGATCCAGGCGGGGTTCGCCGAGAACTCGTAAGAGACAAGAGTGCCTTCGGCATCCAGCACCGGCACCTTCATGCCCTTGATCAGGATGTCGACCTTAGGGCTGCTCTTACCGTCACTGATTCGATTTGGCACCACCAGATTCAGATAGGCCATGCTCCCGTAAGGGTCGCCAACCGGGTTCTGATTCGAGTCCGTCAGGCCCATATTGAGAACACCGGTGCGATTGCCCTTGCTCACAAAGTTGTACCAGCCGGTGCCGGTCATGTTCTGGCCGGTGATGCCCTCGGGAATCTCGTAGCCGTTGGCGATCACCTTGACCACGCCTTCAATCTCGCCCAGCCCCAACAGCACTTCGCAGCGTGTCAGATTGCCATCGTTACGCGAGAACACCACCGGCGCTTGAAGCCAGCCGGTGCCATACACGGCCGGCACCACATCGTTGAAGCGAGTGTCGAGTGAGGTCAGGTTTGAGATGCGCCCGGTCGACTCCCCGTGTCCGCGCACGATGATGCTGGGAGGAACAAACTCGATGCCGCTGAAGCGCTGCGTCGTGCGGCCCGAGGCGTCCTTCGCAAACATGCCGCGCTGCTCGCAACTCGTCCGCGAGTAGTCACAAGTGGTGAAGGCTTCGCTCCCGTTCATCGTCCCAACGCCGCCAGGAAGATCGGGCGAATACCCACAGCGAAAGAGCGGCGAATAGCGGCCATCTTCGCCAGAACTCAGCGCTGCCCCACGCTCGTCCGCATTTGCAGGAAACATCCACGAACATTGCTTCTGGATGCGCATTGGCGGGAAGCTGCTGCGAATGGAACTCAGCCGGCTCAGCACATTGATGCGTGCCGACTGGCCATCGAGATCAGACACAGAATCGAGCATGCCGCTCAACATCACGGTTGACGATTCGACATCGCGCTCATTCAGAACAGCAGCGCGGAACACAACCCGGGCGCCGCGCAAACGTCCGGCCTTGAAGAGCTGTGCGACGGTTCCATCGGCATCGGCAATCGTCAGGGAGATGAAGCTGGCGCTTTCGCTAGTAACATCGCTCGTCAGCTTCCAGCTTCCGGCCTGATCGGGATGAATCCGGGCCTGATAAGTCTGGCCACCATCCTGGCAACGGGCCGTAGCCCAGTAGAGCCGTGTTCCTTCCACCAGACTTAGTTCGCAAAGCAGCGCCGTCGCCGGAACCGCATTCTGTTCTTTTGCTTCGTAGAGGCTCATGATTGGCGCAGGCTTTCTATCTGGAGAGTGATGGAGTGCCCACCGGGCGTGGGGCTTTGCAGCTCAAGTTTCTTCTGCCCGATCCATGCTTGCGGAAAGACGCCGCCGTGCCCTCCCGTTTCGGAATAAGCGTTGGGAGCAGCGGCAATCTCCAACTGCGGCGCGGCGATGATCAGTTGGGTTGTGGGCAGCACGACAATCTCTGCGCTGCGGCTGGCTGAAGAAGTAACGCCCTTCATCGCAACAAAATGGCGCGTCCATCCGGTGGCCTGGAAGTGCTGCTCCAAGCGCTGTGCACCATCCGATTGGGCCAGCGCAAAGGGCATGCCGCCAGCCCAGCGCACCAGCAGACTGAAGCTGGTCTGGAACCCGCCAGCCACATTGACTGCCTGCGACAGCACCAGCGGCGCGCTGGTCGGGTTGGTCACGATGTAGGCCTTGTCTACGTCAGGATCGGAGAAAGACTGGAGGGCCAGGCCCGCGGGCCGAATCCATGAGGAAGACTCCAAGTTGCCCGTGTCTGCCAGGAGGTTGCCGAGCGGATCGTAGAAGGTGAAGGCTTCGCTCCCTGTGGCGATTGCCGCAAAGAAGTCCGTGAAGCGCTGCCACTCGGCTTCACTTAGATCGTCGTAGCGCAAGGTCCAGTTGTATTGCAACTTGGCGTCCGAGGCCGCATACAGAATACTGCCATCGAGAAAGCGATTGGCGGGCGCAATGCGATTCAGTTCCAGACGAACCGGCATCTGCGACAACATCCCGTTGTCGAGATAGGGGAAGTGGATGGGATCAGTCGGCATTCTCAATCTCCAGGTCAACGGTGTAGCGCCCATGCGCATCGCAACTCATCACCATGCGCCCATCGCGGATCCGGCAGTGCGGATAGTCTGTGCCGGTCCAAGGGTCCTGAAAGTGAAACAGGCCTTGGAGAGGAATCGATTCGTAGAAGGCGCGGAGGCGCATCGCCTCGTCGCCGTTCAAGGCCCTGTAGCTGAGCCGCCAGGAGCGGCGGTCGGAATTGGTCCAGCGCTGGGTCTGGCGTCCAAGGCCCGCAAAGAGGTGTTCCCAATGTTGGATCGGCTGGGAACGCACGGTGCTCGATTGCACCAACTGTCCGGAAATCAGCGTTGGGAATGTCATCGTTAGAACTCGCTCAAGCTGTCATTGACTTCGTGATTGGAGAGCATGGCCTGCCGCAGCGCGTTTGCGATGTCATCACTCCGGTCGAGAATCGACCGCGCATCAAGAGCCTGGATGGAGACCTGAATCGAGGCAGGGCTATTGGGCGCCGATCGCGTCACACCAAAGGCATCGCTACGCGTGAGAGCAGGGCTGCCGTCCGGTGCACTGGCCGCAACGTTGGTGGCCGTCGCGTCTGGAAACTGATACTTCGTCAGCACGGGAGCAGGATCGTCGCCGCCTCCGGTGAAGAGGCCGAACAGACCCTTCCAGATCGGGCCGAGAAAGAGGCTAGTTAGGACGTTGGTCATCGTCGATCCCCCGTTGTTCATCGGATTGACGAGATTGACGATCTCTTTCCCCATGGAACCCACTGCGCCCGTCTGTGCCGCAATGGTAGTGCCCTGGGTCACCGCGCTGATGGCCGTGGAGGCTGCGTTCGTGATGCTTTGCAACTGTCCGCTCACGCCTGCATTGCCAGAATCGAGCCGTGCGATCAGATTATTGAGGACATCGCTCAGACTGCGGTCCCCGGTATTGCTGCTGTTCGTGTTGCTATCGCTCATGTCGTCTTTCTCTTTCCATTGCCTGAATGGCAGTCATCGCATCGCAATCGATCGCCGGAAACTCCAGCACCTTGGCGGCTTCCATCACACGGCACCAACGCTCCAGCGCAATCCAGTAACTGACGCTTCCATCGAGCACGCTTTCGGGACACTGAAAATAAACCGCGCTGGTCCCGGCCCACACCGGTGTCTGCGACGGCTGGCATTGCAAGAAGGCACAAGCACGAGATTGCTCCAGCTTCCGTTCCCTGCATTGGCCGCACTCCCACCGGACTCCACCGGACAGGTATTGGAAGGCGGCAATCAATTTTTTCGTCTAGGGTCGCTCAGCACCATCTCGTCGCCGATGTGCGCAAGCACCTCGACGCTCAGCTCCGTCGGAGCCTCCTCCAACAACCACTGGATGAGGCTCTCGTCGGCGGGCCTGGTGCACCCGGCTTCGGTTGTCGAGATCAGAGCAGCTTCAAGCAGCCGGCGGCTCAAATCGATCTCGAGTTCAGCCGCCGCACTTCGCTCTTGCGGCTCCTGGCCGACGCCCGCGTTGAGGAACTTCAGCCGTTGCATCAGGCCATAGTTCTCCGCCAGAAAACGCAGGCGTTGGGCCAGGGAGATGCGGCGAATCTGAAAAGCAATTCCTGGCATCGCCGCCGAAGCAATGTTCTTTTCGTATTGGAGTTTCACGGCCTACCTCATCGCCAGAAAGACTTCGTCATTCTGCATCCCCAGCGCCACCGCATTGCGGAACTGCCAGAGCAATCGCGATTGCCCGTCGTTGAAAGCAGGCACTGGAAACAGCACCGCGGGCAGATAGATTGCAAACATCGATCCGGGCTGGTTGCCAATCTGCAACATCACTGACACGGGCTCGTTGTTCACCGCTCTCGTATAGAGCGCCTGGCTCAGTTCGTCATTCCGTTCAAAGACAGTCAGATCGAGACTGACCTTCCGGCGTCCCAGCACAAAACCCTTCGTGCTGAAACAGCCGAACTCGTCCGTACGCGGCTGGATGTCGTTATCGATATGAATCGTCGCCTGGGTGAGGGTGCAAAGGCGAGCAGTGGCAACGCCAAGGAAAGCCTGTCCAAGATAGCCTGCAATTGGAGTACTCGTCAAAGCGGCAGGCGGAGCAGCCGGGAAAGTGGAATCGGCACCCACTGAACCGCTCACACTATCCACCAGGTTCCGAGCAAAGCCCTTGGTCGAGATCTCGAGAAAATCGTTGTTGATCTTCAAGCTGAGCTTGTCGGAGATCGCCCCCGTCAAAAAACGCTGCACGGCCTGATTGGGCGCCCAGGTGTCGAGAACCGACATTGTACTCGGCGTATCGCCGAGCGAGAGATTCACGCAGCCTGCCAGTTCTGCGCCCGCCGTCAGGTCCACACTGAAGGCAGTATTCAAAGTGAAATCGCGCGGCCCGGAGATCGATTCGACAAAGCGAAGCTCCGAACCAAAGGCAAGCCCCATCCCGACACTCAACATCCCGTCGGCGGCAAGTGTAACAGACTTACCAGAGCTAGACTGCACTATATAGGATGTACCAAGAGAAGCGCTTTGGCAAAGAGCACTTTCGAGAAGAGGAGCAATCGCCGGCTTCTCCGTGCCTCCGGTCCAGCCGGTACCATAGGCGTCCATGCTGAACTCGATCAGTTCTCGCTGCGGCCCCACCACAGGATTGTCCGATCGATAACCCGTCTTGTCCCGGCGGAAGATGCGCTTGCGATTGCTATTCACCTGGAAGGCAGTGACTGGGGCCAGTTGCGCTGCTTCCATGTTGCCGACCTCGGGGTCATCGACCTCCGATTTGATGAAGATGCGATTCGAGAGTGTCGCGATGTATTCGTTTGCCATGATTAGTCCTGCCAGAGATGAATTTCAAAGGTGATGGTTGCGTTTTGCACATAGTTGAGACCGCCTTTGGAGACGGGCTGGATTTCGACGGTGAAGCCTCCGGCGTAGAACACGCCCTGGCTCCAAAGCCCTGAGTTGCGATTGAGAACGTCACAGATCGCATCAACAAAGTCGCTGAGTTGCGATTGCAGTAAATCCGCCCTCTCGAGCGTATTGATCACTTCGATTTGCAAGGTCGCCAGCGCGCTGCTGTCGGTCAGTTTTTCCTGTTGGCCGCGCTTGAGTTTCACCAGCGACACCGAGATTTTCGGGAAACGATTGGCAGGAACTCGCTCCGTGACCTTGCTGTGCCAATAGTCGGTATTCACCTCGAATCGTGTTTCCGCCTCGAGATTGCCACGAAGCTCCTGGATCGCCTCTACACTGACCTTCAGCCCTGCCTCCCCGCTCAGCATGCTCTTTGCGGCTTCCACCGCTCGACTGGAAAGGTTCATCGCTTATCTCCAGAGTTCCGTGGAGTAACGGATGAAACGGTCCGCGGCTTGCGAGGCAAGATCGAGACGCTCCGTCTGCTGGTTCAGCATTTCTGCGGTAAGCGTCACCGAGCTGGTCACAGGCGATGCCGTCGCCAGATAAAACAGATTCGATTCGTCTCCCACATAGAGGAGCCAACCAATCACCCGGTCCGGCAAGGAATCCAGAGCAAGCGTGAGTTGCTGCCCATTCGACATGTCCAGAAGAAAGTCCGAGCTCGGCGCCCCCATCGCCCCATTGCCGTCGAGATAGCGAATCCGTCCCCGCAAAATGCGAAGTGGATTGGTCCCTGGCTGCGACGTGATCAAGGGCACAGGAGCCTTGGAGATTGGAAAGTTCACAATGCCCAGTCCTGTATCGAACAACTGATCCTGAGCCGCATCGGCCTTTGTTTCGTAATAGCGGGATTGTTCTCGATGCAGGGCGCTGTTCTGCAGCGAGGCCAGATCTGCGTAGAACAGGCTCAGTGTCAGCATGCTATGCCAGCGATGGAGCGCTTCTGTCACCGTCACCTTCGAGAGCAGTTGGCGCGCAGCAAGCTCACCAAGTCCGCTATGGCGCAGCAGGAAGCTGGTCACCTGTGTTTCAATTTCATTTTGCGCAAGGCACGACTTTGCCTCGATCGAAGTCGTTTCTTGCGCGGAGAGAATGGAAAGCTTGGAGTCATAAGCCATCCATTCGGTCAGACAACTGATGGGTTGATCTTTCAGTAAGGCCATGGGATTCACGCTTTCTGAGCTTTTCCTGGAAAAGAAAAGGCCGGTTCTTCTTGTGAAGAACCGGCCCATACCTTAGGTCGTTCGGTGCAGTTAGCTGCGCACCTGCACGCCGTGGTTGTTGCGAAGGATCCCGGTACCGTAGAGGATGTCGACCGTAAACTGCTGCGACAGCGTATCGGGTTGATAGCTCATCACAACACGTACGCCGAAGTTGCCCAGTTCAGCATACTCAGCGATGGCGCCCGTCCCCGGAAGCGGCTGCGGCAGGCGGCGAATCGCCAGCCCCAGTGCATTTTTCGCAAAGGCGAGATTGTAGGTCGTCGCCGGACTGCCACTCTTCTTGATGAATTGCGAACGGAAGACATAGAAGTCCTTCAAGCGGCCGATGTGGCCATCGATCAAGGCCTGCAATCCAGCGTCGCCCGCCTTTGAATACTCGCTGAAGCGCGGGTTGGTGCGCAGCGCCGAGTACCCTGCAGCATCGACCACCATGTACTTCTGCATGCTGGCAGCCACTTTTGCATTGAACAACGCCGTTTCCGCGTCATCCACCACCTGTTCGGTGAGCGGCGTGCCGGTGGTCCCGAGAGGAGTGTTCGTGGTGAAGCTCGTGGCCAAACCCAACAGATCGGTCTCCACCCGCTCGGCCAACGCGATGATCGCCGGTTCCATATACAGCTTGAGAAGATCAGGAACCGCCACCACCTTAGTGACATCGGGGATCTGGAAGGTCGCTTCCGCATGCGTATTCAGGACAATCTGCGCATTGCCGAGGCTCGGATTCTGCGGCGTAACAGTACCGCCTTCCGCAATATTGTTGGCCACCAGCGACGGAGGCACCGGAACGTTCACCGTGTCGCCGGCTTTGGCCAGTGTCGGTTCAAAGTCACGATTGACCAGATTGCCCATGACCAAGTTGCCCATCAGGGCCGGCAGCGCATCAGCGGCAACCAGCTTGACGATGGCGTTCGCGAGATTGGAAGAAGTGATAGAAGGCATGTTTTGTTTTCCTTAGAAGTAATTTGAGTTAGTCCACCAGCAGGCCAGCAACGCGCGCAATTTCTCTGCGTACGCGGGCCAGATCATCTTTGTTCATCCCGGGCCGAATCGAGTCGATATCGATCCCAGGTGCGTTTTGGGAGCCACGGCCACTGGTTAACGTGCCGCTGCCTCCCAGATTCCGGGCCGGAAGCAGTTCCGGATTCTCATCCACAAACTTCCGCAGAAACTCTGGCACAGGCACTGGCCCCTCTGAGCTGCGCGCGTGCAGAGTTCCATCCGTCTCCCGTTGGATTTCGTCTTTGACAGCTTTGAAGGCCAGGTCGATTTTCGCGACGCCGAGCCGCTGGAGTTCGCTCTTGATCAGAGTTTCGCGTTCCATCGTTTCGGCCCGGACCTTCGTGCGTCGGTTCTCCTCAACCAACTCGTTCAGCCGCTTCTCCATGGATTCGCGCTTGCGGCGCTCTTCCTCGAGTTCGGCCTTATAAGCTGGTTCCGTCCGCTTCGTCTGGACGTTGTGATATTCCTCGAACACCTCGTGAACCAACTTTTTCAGGTCATTCACGGTGGGTTCTTGCGAATTCGATTCTTCGCTGGAATCCATTGCAGTCTCCTAACTGGTTTTGTCGATTTGCTCCTCGATCTCCGACGCAATCCTCTCTTTGGTGGTCTCGTTGATATCCGCCAGGAACTTGAAGGCAAGCTTCTTGTACGCCTGTTTGCGGAAGGTCTTGGAATTGAGCCCCATGTTGAAAAGCTTCTGCGCTTCATCGAGTTCTTCGTTAAACTCTCCGACCTCGAATTCGTCCAATCCGGACACTGAGATTCGGAGATCATCCTTGCGCACCCGGATGAGAGTTTGGAGCAGGCGCTTCAGCATGTCCTTGACGGAATCGCCATAAGCACGAAGCACTTCCTGCGTGATCTGATAGTCAGCACGCTTGCTGCTTCCGCTCACTTGCGCCGCTCCGGAGAGCCAACTCCGGGACTGCCCCATCACATAACAGGTGCGGTAGATTTCTTCCTGCAGACGGTTCAGGTTCTCGATCGCAATGCGGTAGACATTTCCTTCCGGCTCCGTCCAGCCGAATTTGTCTTCGGGATCGAGATGAATGTAATAGGACTCGCCGAGTGTCTCGCGCCAATCGCGCTTGCTATAGATCACCGGCGTCGCATACAACGCCATCCCGAGCGACCAAGCCAGCGAGTTTGACTTGTTGTAGTGCTCCAACTGCAGATGCGCAGCCTTGTTCATTAGCCAGAGGCCATCGCTCAGCGTGATGTCAAAGACAGGCAACCGCTCTTCAGAGGCGCAGGCGTGTGGCCCACGCTCTTTTACCTGGAGCTTCTCGTCTGTCCCATCCAGTTCAACGATGATGTACTCGGTCTCGGTATAGATGAGGTAACGGGAAGACTCATTGGTGGGCTGAAAGATGCTTGCATAGCTGGGTCCCTGCAAGCGCACCGTCAGCAGCGTCAACTTGCCTTCTGTGTTGTAACTCCAGTTCACGACGTCCGAAGGATGGATGGCGGTCAGATAGCCACGATCCGCTCCAATGGCCTCTTCTTCCAGCCGCGAGCTGAAGCTGGTCTCCCTTTTGGGAAATTCAAGCGCCGTAAAGGAGCGCCCGAAGATCAAAGCATCCGTAAAACGCCGACGAAGAAAATCCGTAATACCAACGCCATTCCGATCGCAATCTTCAAAAAATTCAAAATAGTATTTACTGGATCTCCGGCTCGTATCTTCCACCGTAAGAATGGGTTCGTGACGAAACAGAGTCGAGGCATACCAGTCAATGATCGAACCGAGGTAGTTTTCATAAAAGGCGCGGCTCACTCTCTCGTGGTAGATTTCGGCAGGCTCCCGATGCCGTCGATACAGGTAGTTCGAAGCCTTAGCCTTCATTTGAGCGCCGCCCGAGTAGAGATCTTTGTACATCTCCAAGCTGGTCTGCCAGCTTCTGTAGTGAGGATGCATCTGGATCGCATCCGCGATTTCCGTGTAAGTCATTTCACCTCGAATACGAAACAGATCTTTCGTAACTTTCAATATGTGGCTTTCGCTCGGGACCCACGCCCCACAAAAATCCTACCCATTGACTTTCACGCAATTTCATGAAAATCAAAATTCATATTGAAAACAAACAAGATATAAATTTCAAAATCATGTGACCGGCTTTTTCGCATCCCCGTCAGACTCCGCTCTCAGCGACAATGAAAGGACACATGTCGTTCGATTCCATTGAGTCCGCAATCGAAGATTTCCGGGCTGGCAGGATGGTCGTCATCGTTGACGACGAAGACCGCGAGAATGAGGGCGACCTGGCATTGCCCGCCGACGCGGTCACCCCAGACCTGATTAATTTCATGGCGGTCCATGGCCGCGGTTTGATTTGCCTCGCCCTATCTGGAGAAAGTTGCGACCGTCTGCATCTGCCACTGATGTCCCGGATCAACACCTCCAATTTCGGCACTGCGTTTACCGAATCGATCGACGCGAAGCTAGGCGTCACCACCGGGATCAGCGCCGCCGACCGCGCCCACACCATTCAACTCGCGGTCACCGACGATTGCCGTCCGGAAGATCTTGCTCGCCCCGGCCACGTCTTTCCGCTCCGGGCACAGGAAGGCGGTGTGCTCGTGCGCGCCGGCCAAACCGAAGCCTCCGTCGATTTGTCACGGCTCGCCGGGCGCAAGCCCGCCGGCGTCATTTGCGAAATCATGAATGAAGACGGCACGATGGCCCGCGTGCCGGAGCTCCGCGAATACTGCCGCACCCACGATCTCAAGCTGATCTCAGTCGCCGACCTCATCCGCTATCGCCTGAAGAATGAGAGCTATGTGCGGCGCTTTAGCCAAGGCCCACTTGAAACGGCGCATGGCCCCATGCAGCTCTATGTTTACGAGAATTCGCTCGATCAGGACATGCACACCGCACTGGTCTGCGGCGACATCAGCGGCCAGGATCCGGTGCTCGTTCGCATGCATTCTCACTGTCCCTTCGGTGACCTGTTCGGAAGTCGAGCTTGCGATTGCCGTGCCCTACTCGATGAGTCGATGCGTGTCATTGCGGCCCAAGGCCGCGGCGTGCTTGTCTACCTGCACCACGGCAATGAGGATCGCTTGCGGAACCGCGAAGAGGGCACAGGAAAGCTTTTGCCGCATACACGGCAAATACAAAGCCACGATGGCGGTAAAAAGATGCAGCACCAGGTCGGCATTGGTGCACAGAT
Organism: Bryobacter aggregatus MPL3; assembly: GCF_000702445.1. NCBI lineage: Bacteria > Pseudomonadati > Acidobacteriota > Terriglobia > Bryobacterales > Bryobacteraceae > Bryobacter > Bryobacter aggregatus. Next base: position 2,898,783 of record NZ_JNIF01000003.1, on the reverse strand, counting down.
CCTGCGCGATTTGAACTTACAGAGGATTGAGTTGCTGACGAATTCGCCGTTACGGGCGGTAGGGCTGGAAGGTTTTGGGCTGGAGATTACGGGGAGACGGGAGCTTCGGATCTCTTAGCATTCTGGGAAGAATGGCGGAGAAGGTGGGATTCGAACCCACGGTACGATTTCTCGTACACACGCTTTCCAAGCGTGCGCCTTAAACCGCTCGGCCACCTCTCCGAAAGCTCCTCTAAGAGGATACCAAAGGATCGGCGATTATTGGCTTCGATCCCGTCTTCTTCGTAGAGAAAGTATTTTTTCTACCGGGACACTCCCCGGATTCCCAGTCCCACAAGATTCCTTCGCCGGCACGCGGGAGAGGTCTTGCATCAGGTTCCGGGCCGCAAGCGACTCCAGACTGTCGATCGCACCAGCGCTACAGAGCGCTGCAATGGGGCGGCAAGCCATCGCAACCGCATGGACAAGGCTTGGCAGCCGTCCCGCAATTCCGTCCTCACAGCGAAGCAGTGTGGGCGCAACCTCCGGCAAGACCCGCACCTCCATCGGATGGCGCTGCCAGTATTGTTCCGTCTCCAGCCACAAAGCAGGCTCCAACTTCACACGTTCCGGACTCAGATCCCCGCGCACCCAGGCATCCAGCAGAAAGATCGCGCAACTCTGCCCCTCCGCCACCCGGCCCCGGAACGCCAGCGGCGTCTCCACCAACCCGCGCGCCGGTTCCACGTCAGGAAAGTAACGGTACAACCGCAAAGCGAAGGCATCGCGCGGATTCTGTCCGGCATCGAGCGAAAACATCTCACCCGGTTTTTGCTTCACGATCAACAAGAGCGAGAAGAATGCATTCCGGTCCACGGCCGGAGAAATCGCCTCCAATCCCTGCATGGCCGCCATCGACGCACAACCCAGCTTGCTCCAGTCCCTTTCCGTGAACAGTGCGGCGTCCGGAAATACGAAAAGCTCCTGAGCGGAGCTTTTCGTATGCAACATCAACATCACCAGAAGTGCGGTGAGTTTCATGAGGCGGTCTCTAGGCCAAGTCGAACTTTTCCTGATGGATCAGCCCGTCGGAAACAACCATCACAGGACGTCCCACAATCTCCTCGAGTTCTTCGAGATATTGATTGTCGGCAGACTTGAACACCTTCGCCACTTCCGGATTCACCCGCAGCATGACATCCTTGGCATCCGCAAGCGCCTTCGCCAGCTTCTTCGCTTCGTTCAGTATCTCGCCCACCACCGTCTGGACGCTCTTCACATAAGCAGAGCCTTCGCAATACGGGCAAGGGGCACACAGAGTCCGTTCCAGCGACTGCTTGACACGCTTGCGAGTGATCGCAACCAGGCCAAAGTCATTGAACTGAAGAATCTTGTACGGCGCCCGATCGGCACGCATCGCCTCTTCCAAGGCCTGCATGACACGCATCCGGTTCTTGCGCTCATCCATATCGATAAAGTCGATCACGATGATGCCGCCCAGATCGCGCAGGCGCACCTGGCGCACAATCTCGCGAATCGCCTCGATGTTCGTCTTGACGATCGTGTCTTCCAACCGGTTCGACTTGCCGACAAACTTGCCGGTATTGATGTCGATGGCGACCAGAGCCTCGGTCTGGTTGATCACGATGTAGCCGCCGGACTTCAGCCAAACCTTCGGCCGCAGCGCCTTCTCAAGTTCCTGCGTAATGCCGAAATTGTCGAAGATTGAAGCCTGGCGCGTGTACATCTTCACACGGGAAACCATCGCCGGCTGGAAGCGCTCGAGGAAGCGCAGAATGCTCTCGTAGATCTCCTCGTTGTCCACCCAGATTGACTTGAAGTCCGGTCCGAGTTGGTCGCGCAGCACGCGCTCCACAATTTCGAGATCGTGATAGATCAGCGCCGGAGCCGGCTTGCTCTCGGCCTTCCGTTTGATGTCATTCCACAGGTTATGGAGGAAGTTGATATCGTTCTGAATCTCTTCTTCCGTCCGGCCTTCCCCGGCGGTACGGATGATGAAGCCGCCAGGCATTCCTTCCTTGCCGGCCTGGAGAATCTTCTTCAGGCGCATGCGTTCTTCGTCGGAAGCGATCTTGCGGGACACGCCCGTGTGATCCACCGTCGGCATGTAGACGCAATAGCGGCCCGGGAGCGCAATATGCGAAGTGATGCGCGCGCCCTTCTGCCCCAGCGGCTCCTTCGCGATCTGGACCAGAATCTCCTGACCCTCTTTCAGCAACTCGGTAATCGAAGGCTGCGGGCGGCGTTCCCCGCGCTCCGGACGCTCGGTCCGTTCGCTCGTTTCACTGGTCCGCTCACTACGTTCACCGCGTTCTCCATTGCGCTCGCCACCCCGCTCCCGGCGGCCACGGCCTTCGCGACGCGACTCCTCGCGCGGCGTCTGCTCCGTGCGCGCCGATTGGTCGGTGCGGACAACAGCCGCCGACTCGGGCGGACGCAATTCGCCGGCTTCGATCAATAATTCAGGAACGGCCTCTCCCGTAGGAGCCGCCGATGCGGCGGCACGGTCCGCGCGATCACGCCCGCGGCCACGACGGCGGCGGCGGCCACTGCGCTCGCCCCCTTCTTGCGGCGCACGCTGCTGCAAAAAGCGCTGGTCGTTCTGCCGCAAGTGCGCAGAATAACCCATGGAAGGCAGTGCGCCCTCCTCATCCCCATCCACCATATCGGCGCTGTCCGTCGCTGTCTCTTCCGTGGTCAGGTCATTGGCAGCTTCGGACGATTCATCGATCGCCCCATCCTCTGATTCGTCGTCTTCGTCAGAGTCGGCAGCATCCTGAGCATCCTGCGCTTCCAGTTCCGAGGCACTAGCGGTCGCTTCCTGGTCTTCGTAAACCAGTCGCTCGGCTTCTTCGAAGTCGCGCTGTTCTTCGTTCTCTTTCGCGATCTCCGCCAGGTGTTCCTTCACTTCTTCGAGAACTTCTTCTTCGAGCTGAGCAGCAAGCACTTCCTGCGTGGCTGGCTTCAGCGGCGTGATCGTGCCGGTTGCTTCTTCTTCCTGCGTCTCGGCGGCAACGGACGACACTTCGTCGACATCATCAAAGTCTCCGCTACGATCCTCTTCGACAACCGCAGCGACCAGTTCTGGAGCGCGTCCCCGATACTTCGAAAGCGTTTCGCCAGGAAGAAGGATGGGAGCACTGAACTCCTCCACAACCTCCACTTCTTCCTCTTCAACTTCCACTTCCGGCTCAACCGCGGCGGCTACGATTTCCTGTTCTTCGTTTGGCCCCGCATACTTGGAATCAGGGAAGTTGCCTCCCCGGTTTCCACGTCCCCGGCGACGGCGATTGCCACGGCGCACTTCACCGCCCTCAGCACTCTCTCCGGCAGCAACAGGCGCCGCAACTGGAGCCTCTCCCGTTTCAATCGGCACCTCAATGGCGCTCGTCTGCACCGGCGGTCTGCCCTCGCGGCGGTCCCGTCCACGGCCTCGGCCACCATCGCGCCCACCACTCTCGCGCCCACCGCCCTCGCGGGGAGCAGCTTCACGATTGGCAGTCTCACGCGCACCAGCCTCGCGATTACCTTCCCGGCTCCGTCCGCCACGATCCCGATCGTTGCGCTCACGGCCTTCCGGCATCTTCTCGAACTCTTCGTTTTCCTCGAAGAAGTCCGAAACATACAGGAAGGTATCCCGTTCCAGGCCCAAATCGACGAAGGCGGACTGCATGCCCGGTAGGACGCGGGTCACTCGTCCTTTGTGAATCGACCCGGCAAGCGAATACTCATTCGCCCGTTGAAAATAAATCTCGACCAACTGGTCGTCTTCCAGAATCGCGACACGCGTTTCGTGCCGCCCTGTGGAAATTACTAGCTCTTTTGCCATCAGGCATCTCCTTGGAGACACTGCGGAGAACCTTGGGCTCGTTGTACATGATCGGAGTTCAGTTCGGCTCGAAACAAGACGCGAATGGCACGGCGCCCTCGGCGCCATGCGTAGTAAGAAGCGTTTGGTGACTGGAGCATGCGACGGCAAGATCGTACATCATGATCTCGATGCGGCGAGGCATTCCAGCGGTAGCGTCCCGGCAAATTATTCCCAAATCAGTGTAGGCCCAAGCAACCATAGGTTCGGCCCCGGCAGTTATCTCAATCTTTGTCATTGCAGGAATCGGCGGAGGCGGACATTATTGACCAGCCCCAGCATGAGGAAAAACGAGAGAATGCTCGATCCACCGTAGCTCATCAGCGGTAAAGGGATCCCGGCCACTGGCATCAGCCCGGCGACCATTCCGGCATTCTCCAAAACATGGAAAAGCAGCAACGCTCCAACTCCCATACAGATGGCGGTTCCAGCCCTGTCGGAAGCGGTCTGAGCGTTCTGCAAAATTTGCATCAATAGAAGGAAATATAACCCAAGTACGGTGACCACGCCGACGAAGCCATGTTCTTCGGCAAATGCGGCAAAGATAAAGTCCGTATGGGCAAAGGGTAGAAAGCGAAGTTGAATCTGCATTCCACGCGTCACGCCGAGGCCCCACATCCCTCCGGAGCCGACAGCGATCTTGGATTGCATCACCTGGTAGCCAGACCCCTGCGGGTCCAACGCCGGGTCCATAAAGCTCGTCAGGCGAGCCTTCTGATAGTCCTTGAGCGCAAACCACCCGATCGGCACTACCAGTGCAAGAATCATCACAATTGCGAGGGCCTGCTGCCGGCTCAAACCGGCAAGCAGAATTCCCACCGCAAGAATTGGCAAATAGCACAACGAAGTGCCCAGATCCGGCTGGAGGCAGACCAGACCAAAAGGAAAAAGTACCAGCAAACACAACTTCAAGAGCTCTCGCAAGCTCAACGAGTCCGACTTCAACTCAGAAATGTAGCGCGCGACAAATAGAATCAGCACAAGCTTCATGAATTCACTCGGCTGCAACTTGAAACCTGCCCCGAGCGAGACCCATCGCTTGGCCCCCAGCACCACGCGGCTGAGAATCAACAGACCAAACAAAATCACCGTAAAGATGATGTACATCACCGGCGATTGCCCCACCAGCGTGTGATAGTCAATCTGGCTGATGAGATAAAACACCACCAACCCGGCGCCGATATAGAGCACCTGCTTCCACCAGTGGTTCGACTGCTCGCTCGCCTGGGTTGCCGAGTAGATCTGCAGCACGCCGACGGCGCAGATGATCAAGGTAAGAATCAACAGGGTCCAATCGAGATCGCGGAACGAACGAAGCGTAAACATCAGTTCGCCACTCTCGCGGGTGCATTGGCAGCGTCTGCCGGAGCACTCGCCGTCACAGCCGGGACACCGGTCTGCGAAACTTCTTTGCGCACCTTCTTATCGAAGTAGGCCTTCACAATATCGCGAGCGATCGTGCCCGCTTGCGGTCCGTGTTCGCCCTCTTCAAACAACACTGCGACGACAATCTCAGGGTTCACCCGCGGGGCAAATGCGATAAACCAGGCGTTGTCCTTGAGGTGAATTCCCTTTGCCTTCTGATACTCATTTGAGGCGGTCTGCGCCGTACCGGTCTTGCCGCACATCTCGCCTCCGGGCAAACGTGCACTTCCCGCCGTACCGCCTCCGTTCACCACATCGCACATCCCGTCCATCACGGTACGAACATGATCGAGATTCAATTCGGCCTGATGGGCTGGCTTCTTCGGAGCATCTCCATTGCGCAACAGATGCGGCGTATGCCAGACTCCCCCCATGACAATGCCACCAATGCCATAAGCCAGTTGGATCGGCGTCATAGTCAGATAGCCCTGCCCGATCGCGACGTTCACTGTATCGCCTTCATGCCACTTCTCGCGCAGATTCCGGATCTTCCACCGGCTCGAAGGCAGCATCGCCTCGGCCTCGGCGGGTAAATCAATGCCTGTTTTCTGGCCAAGACCCGCAATCTCGCCCAACGCGGAAATCCGATCAATCCCCAATCGCGCTCCAACGTTATAAAAGTACACGTCGCAAGACTGCGCCAACGCCTTCTTCAAACTCGTCGGCCCGTGACCATGCCGGTTATGGCAACGGAAGTAGCGTCCGGCGAAGGTCATGCCGCCGGTACAAGTAAAGGATGTATGCTCGTCAACCGTTCCGGCTTCAAGTGCAGCCAGAGCCACAAAGGGCTTGAAGGTCGACCCCGGAGACAACTGCGCCTGAATCGCCCGGTTCAGCAGCGGCTTATCAGGATTTGAAAAAATATCGCGCCACTCCTTGGTCCGCTCTCGGGAGGAGAGTTTCGACAAATCAAAGCTCGGCTTGGACGTCATTGCCAGCACTTCCCCATTTCTGGGGTCCAATGCGATTGCGCCGCCCCGGCGCCCGTCCATTGCCAATTCCATGACCGTCTGGACATCCAGATCCACCGTCAACTCGATGTTCTGCCCTGCCACCGCAGGCTTCATGCCCAGAATGCGGCGTTCATTCCCGATGTTGTCCACCAGCACTTGCCGCTGCCCATCCACGCCCGTCAAGAGATCGTTGTACTGCCGTTCGAGCCCGGTCTTGCCCACCATGTCGCCTTGCTGGTACTTCGCAAAATCGGCTTGATTCAATTCCGCTTCCGAGACTTCGCCAACATAGCCGATCATGTGCGCCGCAAAGCCACTGGCCGGGTACACACGTTTCTCGGTGTGAATGAGTTCCATTTCCGGATAGGTATCCGGGTCGCGGTGCGATTCGACAAAAGCAATGTCAGACGGGGTCAGTTCTTCCTTAATAATTACGGCTTGGTATTTGGGCCGTGCGCGAAAACGTTTCAGTCGCGCCACCAGTTCTTCGTAGTCCAGCCCCAATCCCTCGGCAATCGGCTGGAGGTGTTCGTCACGCAAAGTTTCGCGAGAGAGCAAAACCGAGAAACTCGAGTGGTTGTCCACAATCACCCGCTTGTCCCGGTCGAGAATCTTCCCCCGGGGTGCAGGCATCGGCAGAGACTTGATCCGGTTTCGCTCCGCCTTGGAGCTGTAGAGTTCTTCGTTGCGGATTTGCAGATTCCAGTAACCGCCGAGAATGAACACGAAAACGGCAACGGTAAAGTACTGCAGAACGGCGATTTTCCCCTGGGCAAACTTCGATTCGTCGCGCAGGAAGCGCATCCGATCTTGGAAGTCTTCTTGTCGCGCTCGTCCAGGGATAAGAAACACGAAATGCTGTACCGCCGAGAGACGCTAGCTCTCGTCCTCTCTCAGTTTATCCAACAGGAGAAAGAGCGGTAGGGCAATCGCAGAATTTAGGATGGCCTTCACCACCTCGTCCAGCACATTAATACTCGGCACCTGCCCCAGCAGCGCTCGCACCATCACCCAGTAGAAGAACTGGTGAAACCCAAAGAAGAAGGCCACCAGCATGAAGCGCAACGCTGGATTGTTCACATCAAAACGCAGACTGACCGAAGCCGCAAAGTAGCCCACCAGCGTCTTCACAATGCCAAACATTCCCAGCGGCTGCTGCGCCAGGGAATCCTGCATCAGGCCAATCGTCGCGCCAATGATCACACCGGCAATCGGCTGCCGCTTCATCAGCGAAAAGTAAATCGTCACCAGTAGCGGAAACTCCAGCGCCCGGGCCGACTCGATAAAGCGAGGCAGAAAGATATCGAGCAACACCGAAAACAACGGAACGAGGAAGAAAACGATCGGCCGGAACGTCGACGACGAACTTTTCCGCCGCCGGCCCTCGACGAAATTCGCTTCGCTATATTCTGGAGACGCCATGGCCTAGAACTCCCCTGGCGGCACGGTTGGTGCAGGTGTCTGTGGCTGCGTCGGAGGCACCGTCACGGGTTCTTCCCCGGGCGGGGTGGTCGGCGCCGTCTTTGGCGCCACGCGAGGGGCGACAGGCGCATTGAAATTCGGCACCCGCCCTCCGTTTCCATAACTGAGTCCCTGTTGCTCTCCAATCGCCTTATAACGATCGAGGATGCGATCGGCATCCGTCGAGAACTTCTGATTCGAACCCTGCGGAGCGATGCCGTTCACCGGATGCGGCGCCGCGTCTGGTGGGGGCGGCGGCAGCTGCTTTGCCTCCGGGCCTACATTCGTCATCTGGGCGGGATCGGGAATCTGCTGGTGCACGCTCTCTAGTACCACTAGTACTTCTTCGAGCCCTTTTTCAAAAGCGGTTGGAGCCACATAGATTTCTTTAAATAACTTGCCCTGCCGGGCTACGCGCACCGGCCCAACCGGCAAACCTTTCGGAAAAATACGATCGTCGCCCGAGGTGAAAAAGATCTCTCCCACTTCCACCAATTGTTCATTCTGGATGTAATCCACCAGCAACTGATTGTTCCCCTGGCCGCGCGCCGTTCCATGGATGCGGGTCTTATCCGAAACCACACCGCAGGCAAAGGTAGGATCCGTGATGAGCATCACTTGAGAGCCGGTCGGATAAGACGCCGTCACCTTGCCGACAATGCCATCCGGAGTAATCACCGGCATCCCCTTCAACACGCCTGCGGTCGAACCCCGATCGATAAACACAACTTTCGAGTTCATCCCCGCGCCGGCGCCGATAATGCGCGCACCGATGGTTTTATTGGGGTTACGCTGCACGAAGGAGGCCATGGCCTCCACACGCTTCGCCGTCGCCAGCTCTTCTTTCAGAAATTGATTCTCGAGCTTCAGCCGGTCCAGATCGGCCTTCAACTCGCTATTCTGCGAGCGGATACGAATCAATTGCCAATACTCGCCGGCCAAACCAAAGGTATTCGCCCGAACCCCTTCGAGCACGCGCGCCAGCGGCGTAATCGCCGTCACCGCCCACACGCGAATGAGGCGGACGTCCTGGTTGTTCTTCACCTGTACGGCAAGCAACACCAGTTGAGCCATGATGACAATCACCAGGACCGATAAGTTGCGGTATCTGCCAAGAAAGCCATCCATATCGGCCGGAAAAACGCTCCTTGCCTACTCGATAGCAATCCGGCGCAGGAGCTTGAAATCCGATAGCATCTTACCGATTCCCAACGCAACGCACGCCAGCGGCTCTTCCGCGATCGACACCGGAAGTCCGGTTTCCTGCCGGATCCGCTTATCGAGATTCTTGATCAGCCCGCCGCCGCCGGTCAGCACAATGCCCCGGTCCGAAATGTCCGCCGAGAGTTCAGGAGGAGTCCGTTCGAGCGCCACACGGATTGCGTTCATGATGGTGGAAATTCCTTCCGCCAGCGCATCGCGAATCTCTTCGTCTCCAATGGTCAAAGTCTTCGGCACACCCTCGATCAGGTTCCGGCCCTTGATCTCCATCGTCAGCGGCTTATCGAGTTCCGAGGCCGAACCCACCGTCATCTTGATCTGTTCCGCCGTGCGCTCGCCCACCAGCAGGTTGTACTTGCGCTTCAGGTACTGAATAATGGCCTCATCCAACTCGTTGCCCGCCACTCGCACCGAGCGCGAATAGACGATACCGGCCAACGAGATCACCGCAACATCGGTCGTACCACCGCCGATGTCCACCACCATGTTGCCGCCCGGTTCCGTGATCGGCAGCCCCGCGCCGATTGCGGCCACCATCGCCTGCTCCACTAAGTGCACTTCGCTCGCCTTCGCCCGGTAGGCGGAGTCAATCACCGCACGCTTTTCCACCTGAGTAATTTCAGAAGGAACGCCAATCACAATGCGAGGATGCACGAGCATCTTGCGGCCATGAGCTTTCTGAATAAAGTAATTCAGCATCCGCTCTGTTACCTTGAAGTCCGCGATCACCCCGTCTTTCATGGGGCGAATCGCCACGATATTGCCCGGCGTGCGGCCGAGCATCTCTTTGGCTTCTTTCCCAACGGCCTCTACTTCACCGTTATTTTTATTGATCGCAACGATCGACGGTTCGTTCACGACGATGCCTTTTCCTTTGGCATAGACGAGTGTGTTGGCCGTACCTAAATCGATGGCAAGGTCTGAGGAGAAAAGGCTAAACAGCGAGCGGATATTCATGAATGCGGAAGACGATTGTCTCTCTCGGATTTTTGGGGCGAGTACTGTGTTTCAAAAAAAATCCACAGGACTCTCTTTGAGCGTAGCAATAGCGTTTGTCTTTTGCACCTGTTTGCCTCTCCCCAGATCAGAAAACTAAAATTGCAATCCCCTCAGGTGCGGGTATCCCGCGTGGGCATTCCTACCCTCACAGAAGTTTGAGAAAGTCCGCCTTCGCTGACTAGGTACGGGGTCGGGTTAGGGGGTACTAATAGGAAGCACCCGAGGAGGGGAGTCCCAAATGTTGGTCGAAGTGGAAGACAACCTAAGCAGCGCCATCAGTTCCGAGCTTTGCAAATCCCTCGGCAAGGATTGCCGCGAGTGCGTCTGTTCCAGTGCAAACGTTGTCGCCAGCTTGTGTCCCACCCTGGATGCCGCCGGAGCACAAGTGGCATTCTTCCAGATGTACCGCCACCAGAGCTGCGTTGGCATGGCCCGCCGCTTCGTACGCGACTACCTCAGCGCCGTCGAACCCCAATTGGAACTCTTCGATACCGCCGCAGCCTAACGAATCAGGTGGAATTTCTCCTGGCGGCGCAACACCCAGCGAATTTTGCCGTCCGGGCCCACCATCGCATCCTCTTCCATTCCCACAAAGAGCTCGGCATTCTCCCAATCCGGAATCTTCGTCCGGCTCGAAAGCTCGATCGAGAACCAGGTGTTCGGCACCACTTTCACATCGCCTCGCCCCGGCACGCCCTGTTGACGATCCCATAACCCAATCAGCGGTCCCGCTCCGTGCCCATGATCTCCAATCGGATGCGAATACACGGTTCCGTTGATCCCCAGCGCCCGAATCTCCTGCAAAGCTGCCGCCAACACTTCATTACCGGTCTTTCCCACCTGCATATGGGCCATGACGATGTCCTGCATCTTTTTCGAGTTCTCGAGTGCCTTTTGAATCGCCACCGGGGCGACATCTTCGCCCTCTCGCAGAACATAACCCATATGTTGGGTATCGGTGGCCAGACGCATTGCCGTCAAGCCGTAATCCACCCACAACACATCTCCCCGCTCAATCACCGTAGGCTGATCTTCCTGCAGCAACTGTAAAGAACGGCCATTCTTGCGCTGGATCCGGAGCGACGGCTGGAACCAGGTTCCAAATCCATGCTTCTGATTCTCTTGCCGCAGCCACCAGATCACATCCTGATCGGTCGTCTTGCCTGGCTCGATCACCTCTCTTGAAAACGCGCGGCTGAGGATCGAATGGACGTTCTCCATCAGCCGCTGGTAATGCGGCACCATCTCAGGCGGTCGGAGCGCGACATACTCGAGCGGCAATTCTTCGGCCCGCACCAGCTTCTTGCGGTTCTCCTCCCCGATCGCCTCCTCCAGTTGCTCGCGCTCGCCAGCCGACAGACCGTCCGAAAAAGCGTGGGTCTGTGAGACATCGATCGCGATTTTCTTCGGTTTCCGCGCGTCGATCAGCTTTTTCAGCAGCATCCACTGCTGGTCGCCCCAGAGTTCAATCCCTGAATCCGGGTCACGGTAGACCTCGTAGAGTCCGCCTTGCGATCCGCCTCCCAGCGCCAGCCGCTCGACGCCCTTCTCCGGACCTCGATCGAAAAAGACGTAGATTGTACGCCGCCGCGCGGCAAACATCGTTGGAGAAACGAGCGAAAAAAAGACCGGATCCTCGTTGTACTCCCGGCTCGAAACTACCCACATATCGACGCCATGCTTCCGCAGCAGTGCAGGCAGATTCTTTTCCAGCCGGTACTGCAGCCAGGATTGTTGGATGCTCGCCTGCTCCCGCAGCGAAGGCAACGGTTCTGCGCCGAACGCCAGCAACGGCAACAGGAGCCACCACATCTTAGATTTCGCCCGGATTCAATTGCGTCGCGACAAAAGGAGTTTCATGGAGGAGAGCCGAACTGGTGCCCCGCAAAACGCTATACCAGCGCCGTGCCGACTCCAGGAAAATCACCGTCGTCAGAATCAGGAAGATCGAGCAGATCGCGGCGTCCATCCGTTCATTGAAAATCAGTTGTTGCAATTGAGAAACCTTGGCCGCCGTCAGATTTCCGGCGGCAATCTGCCCCTCCAACTGCTCGGCGCGCGACAGAAAGCCCAACCGTGGATTGGCGGAAAAGATCTTCTCCAGCCCGGCGGTAAAGGTAACGCTGAGCATCCAGGCGAGCGGAAGCCCGGTGACCCACATATACTTCGCCCGGAACATCTTCACCAGAATCGTGGTAGCCAGACAAAGCGCGATGGTCCCCAGCAACTGATTCGCAATTCCAAACAGCGGCCACAGCGAATTGATGCCGCCAAGCGGGTCCAGAACGCCCTGGTAGAGAAACCAGCCCCAGCCCGACACCACCAAGGCACTGGCGATCACCACACCCGGCAGCCAGCTTGTCCGGCCAAAGGGCTTGTAAACCTGGCCCAGCAGATCCTGCAACAGGAAGCGGCCCACGCGGGTGCCGGCATCGATGGTGGTGAGAATGAACAGTGCCTCGAACATGATCGCGAAGTGATACCAGAAGCTGAGAATCGTCTTGCCGCCATCGGAGGTCAGCGACAGTGCTTGCGAGAAGATATGCGACATTCCGAGCGCCAGCGACGGCGCACCTCCAGTGCGGGCAAACAGAGTGCTTTCGCCGACACTCTTCGCCAACTCTTCCATATGAGCGACCGTCACCGGATAGCCCCAGCTGCTGATCGTCTCCACCGCGGCAGCCGGCAAGGTGCCCACCACTCCGCCAGGAGAATTGATCGCAAAATAAACGCCCGGCTCCATAGCGCAGGCGGCAATCAGAGCCATGATCGCCACCATTCCCTCCACCAGCATGCCGCCATAGGCCACCGGCAGGGCATGGCTTTCCCGGGCCAGCAGCTTCGAGGTGGTTCCTGAAGAGATCAGTGAGTGGAAGCCCGACAGCGCCCCGCAACCAATCGTGATGAAACAGAAGGGGAAGACGCTGCCCGCGAAAATCGGGCCGGAGCCATCCACAAAGCGGGTCATCGCGGGCAGATTCAACTCAGGCCGCACCAGCAAAACCCCTACGCCCAACATCGCAGCCACGCCCAGCTTCACGAAAGTGCTGAGGTAGTCACGCGGAGCAAGCAAAAGCCAGACAGGAAGCGCACTGGCGAAGAAGCCATAGGCCACTAGCATCAGCGCCAGCGTCGTCGCGCTGTAGGTAAACCAGGGAGCGAGCGTTGCCGACTCAGCAATCCACTTGCCTCCGAAAATACTCAGCACCACCAGGCCAAAGCCCAGGATCGAGATCTCCACCACTTTCCCGGGACGCAGGAACCGGAGATACAGGCCCATGAAAATCGCGATCGGCATGGTCGCGGCGATGGTGAACGTGCCCCAGGGGCTACCCTTCAGGGCATTCACGATGACCAACCCGATCACCGCCATCAGGATGATCATGATCAGCAGCACAGTAACCATCGCGGTAAAACCACCCAGATTGCTGATCTCTTCCTTCACCATCTGGCCAAGGCTCTTGCCGTCGCGGCGGATCGAGAAGGCAAGAATCATCAGGTCATGTACAGATCCGGCCAGCGCCGCGCCCAGGATGATCCAGAGGGTGCCGGGAAGATATCCAAACTGCGCCGCAAGTGTGGGCCCCACCAGCGGCCCCGGACCGGCAATCGCCGCAAAATGATGGCCGAAGACGATCCATTTGTTAGTGGGCTCAAAATCGTGACCATTGCGCAGCAGTTCGGCCGGAGTCGCCCGGTCTGCTTTCATCGAGAGAATCTTGGTGGCAATGAATTTGCCGTAGAAACGATAGGAAACCAGGTAAACGCAGGCTGCTGCCACCACAATCCACATCGAGTTGATCGGCTCACCGCGATGGAAGGCAACTGTTGCGAGACACCCCGCTCCCAGAAGGGAAATCACAATCCAAAGCAGGGTACGGCCAGCAGCATGCATATGCGGCAATTGTATCTAGAAGCGGGGTAGTCTAGCCAGAACGTCGTAGGTATTCGACCCGCCACGCTGCGTGACGCTATCGACCACCTTCCACTCGCGATCCATGGCTCCCACATAGTGGATGTCGTTTGGCTCCCGCCCGGCGAGAATCACGTTCAGGTTGCGTTTGGGGTAAGCCAGCAGCCGGTAGCGAATGCTTTCCCCATCTGCCTTCCAACGATCGGCTTCCGGCTCACCCAGTTTGCGCACCACGGCAAAGTAGTCGTCATCCGCGCCCAGACCCAGACTCTCCTGCACCACCGCCTTATAGGCGATGAGATCTCCTGACTTTGCGCCGCGGAAGGTGGCGACAACGATGGCCACCAGCGCCAAGGCCCCAACCAGCACCCCGAGAATTAACTTGCCAAGCTGCTTTTCGGACGCATCCAGGCGCAGCGGAAGCGGTTCGGACTGCACCGGAATGGCTTCGTTCTGTTCCCCCGCCGGCACTCGCGGCATCTCGATGACGCGTTTCATCACCGGCCACACTTGCCCGGCCTTATACTCGAGCACCTTGTTCAGGCCAACAATCATGACGGGTTGGTCCGATTCAGAAAGCTCCCCGAGAAAGCGCCGGGGAATCCAGACTTGGGTCTGATCGGCAACATTTTCCACCAGAAACTCCGACCAATTGGCTTCGTTCAGACGCCACAGATTGGTCGCCACATTCCCGATCGAGGGGTGGAACGAGAATTCGCGCCCGGCGAGCTGGTCGAGAGGCGGTGCGTATTCGGAATTGGGTTCGATTGTCACACTAGCCCAGGTTCAATGCAGTCATGTGCAGGAGTAACTCTTCACTGTCCGGACGAATCTCTTTCACCAGAACTTCGCGATCAAAGGCAGCAAAGAGGCAGAGTTTTGCCAGAGCATACTCCTCATTCCAGCGCAGCGCGGACCCCATCCGTTCGGCACAAGGAGCGAGCGCTTCCGGTGTCAGATCCACAGCAACCTGAAAGGGGGATTGCCGGTCAGCGGTGACATCGAACACATGTTTCCGTCCGGCGAGACCGGCAAAGATGTATTGATAAACGACACCCGTCTCAGCCGAGTAAGATTTCTCTCGCTGTGAGAGCGGCAACGATTTCAGCATCATGAAGCAGACTCCAGTCTAGTATGAGGGTAGTGAATCTCTTTCTTGCCATCTGGCTTCTCGCCCAGACGCCGCCGGAACTTCCAACGGTATACCAGAATACTGAAGGATCCATCCGGCTCCCGAACCGTTGCGCGGAGTTAGACCTGGCCGTTCTTGGACTCACTTGCAGTGAAAGCGAACCCTGCCCCACTTATCTGGAGATCTCGAGCGTCGAGTCCACCGGACAACTGATTCTAATTGCCGGCAATTTACATACTCAGTCCTCGACCTTGCAATCGATCCTGCTCCTCAGCGACGACGGAGGCAGCACCTGGCGCGAGGCGCATCCCCGGCTGAAGGCCAGCACGCTCGAATCGATGCAGTTCAGCGATTTCTCCAATGGGTGGGCCGTAGGGCACGTTTCGCTGGCATTGCCGCGAGACCCCTTCGTGCTCGTAACCTCAGATGGCGGACGCAGTTGGCGCAAAGTCGATCTCTATGCCGACAGCAGAGTGGGCGTCATCGAAGACTTTGCCTTTCAAAATGCCAAGCGGGGATGGCTGCTGATCGACAACAAAGGCAGCGGCGAGGGTGGCCGATATGAATTCTATGAATCGCAGACCGGCGGCACCAGTTGGGAGCTGCGCGAGATCGCGAGCAAAATCCCCAAAACAACACCACACAGCCCTTCCAACTCCGCGCGCGTCAAGGCCGATGAGAAAAAAGGACTGCTGCGCATCGAGGTGCGCAGTGGGAACACCTGGCGGGAAGTGAGCGCCTTTAAGTTGAAGCTTGAGGACTGTAAGCCGCCTCAACAGTAGGCACCTTGCGTGGCCGGGCATCGAGCTTTGCCGCAATAAACTTACTGCGCTGGAGCAGCCCTTTCGGGGTTGACGTGTCGATCCCCGCTTCCACCAGATCTTCCTCAGTCACCTCAAGCGCCATCGGCAGATACTTCTGCAGATAATTCTTGATCCGGTCCTGCACAATCCGCAATGGCGATTTACTGAGCAGGACAAAGATATGTTCGGCCGGAGCATCGATCAGCGCGGCGTAGATCAAGGAGGGCCGTTGGAGTTTCGCCGACTTCAGCGCATTCTGCAAGGTCTTGGACTTCGCATCCAGATTCTTCCAGGCATCCACCTGGAGCTTTGAAAGTTTGCAGTTTTGAATGAAAGTGGCCTTCTCTTTCGGCGTCCATTTCTCACTGATGGTGTACAGAAAGAGCGAGAAGCGATCTTCCTTCATCTGCGCACCAAACGGAACCATGCCGCGCAGCTTCAACATCTTTCCAAAACCGACGGCGTTCAGCTTGGCGCCGGAGAAGCCGGGAAAATAGAGTTCGAGAAAGCCTTCCTTCTCGAGAGTTTCGAGAATCGGGAGCGGATGAAACTCTTCGCCAATCTTCATAATCTCGCGGCGCAAGGCCTCGGGGCTGATGTACTTCTCCAGCTTCGCTTCCCGGGCCGCCGCATACTGCGCTTTCGTACGCTCGTCGAGCTGAAAGCCGAGCCGGGCCTGCAAGGTGACCAGCTTCAAAATCCGCGAGGGATCATCCATCAAGGTATGGCTCGATACGGTGCGTAGTTCACGCAGAGAAAAGTCGGAGAGGCCATTGGTGGGATCAAGCAATAACCCGCGAGACCCTTTGGCCAGAGAGATCGCCAGACAGTTGATCGAGAAATCGCGGCCGCGGAGATCTTCGTGGATCGTCGCCGGCACCACCTTCGGCTTCGCTCCCGGCTTGGCGTAGCGTTCCGTCCGGGCCATGGAGATCTCGGCGAGAACCCCATTGGGGAAAATCAATTCGTAACTCTTGCGCACATCATCGGCGTTGAGGACGCGAATGCCTGCATCCTTCTCCAAGGCTTTGACAAGCTTCTGGGGAGAACCCTCCAGCGTAAAGTTCAGGTCACGGACAGGCAACCCGGCAAGCATGTCGCGCAGCGCTCCGCCTGTCAAGAAAACGTTGATCTGGAGCTTCGTCATCATGCGCTGCACTTCCGCAATGACGAGATTTTGCGCCTGGCTCAAATGGCTCTCCAGCATGAACATGTAATCGCTCATTCTTTGTTCGCGTCCCTTGGATGAAATTGGTCAATGATCCCCCGCAAGCGGTCCCGCTCCACATGGGTGTAGATCTGGGTGGTGGATATGTCAGCATGCCCAAGCATCGCCTGTACGCTGCGCAAATCTGCCCCACCTTCCAAAAGATGAGTGGCAAAGGAATGTCGCAACATATGGGGGTGGAGAGGCTTGGTGCTACCGGCGGCGAGACGGAGCTGGCGCAGGACGAGCCAGTAAGAACGCCGATCGAGCTTGGGGCCTCGGGAACTGACAAAGAGATAAGGTGAAACTCGGGAGCCCAACAACCTGGGCCTCGATTCCGCTAAGTAAAGAGCGATTGCCTGAGAAGCTTCTGAACCCACAGGGAGCAGTCTTTGCCGGCTCCCTTTCCCATTGACCCGCAGACGCTCGCCCATGGCATTGTAATCGGACAATTGAACGCCCACCAATTCACTGGCGCGCAACCCGGAGGAGTAACAAAGTTCAAACATCGCCCAGTCCCGAATTCCTTTGGGCGTTGTCCGGTCGAAAGCGGCGGTGCACTCTGCAATACTCGCGCCGGTCATCGCCTTGGGGAGCTTACGCGGGAGGTTCGGGCTTTTCAGAAACTCGGAAGGATCTTCCTCCAACTTTCCTTCCGCAGCCAGATAGTGCAGGAGACCTCGAAGAGAGGAAAGTTTTCGCGCAATGGAGCGGGAACTGAGCTTGAGTTCGACCAGATAAGACTGGAAAGCCTGCAGCGTTGCGACGCGCGAGAATGCGGCTTCCCGTGACCGCTCAAGCCAACGCGAGTAAGCACTGAAGTCACTCTCGTAAGCGGCTAGCGTCGATGCGGAAAGACCTTTTTCGACTCTGCAGTAAGTCAAATACGACCTTACGGCAGCCCCAAAGGATGCCTGGCCGAACATTGTGTCAATGATACAATATTGTAATTCTGTTTGAACCGAATTCCATCGAATTCGGGAATTTGGATGCCAGGAAGGCGGAAATTCAGTCCTTGACCAGCGGCCCAACGAAAAAAGCGATGGTTTACCGTTTTGATCGCGAAGCCGTGCCCGGTTTCGTTGATTCAAACAGTCCCTTCCAGGGAAGCGAGGTCCAGCTCCTCAATCGGGACGGCTCGGTCCAGAGTTTTCCGATGAAGCAAATCAAGTCACTCTGCTTCGTCCGCGACTGGATTGACGGCCCTCCCTGGACCCGCAGCCAATATGCCGTGCGGCCAAGGCAGCAGGGGCTCTGGATCCGGCTTCAGTTCCGGGACGGCGACTGGCTGGAGGCCATCATGCAGAATAACGTAAGTGTTCTTGACCCCAATGCGCTGCTCATCACACCGCCCGACCCCTCGGCCGGCGTGCAACGAGTGCTTATCCCGCGAATGGCGATCGAAGGGTTTGAAGTATTGGGAGTCATTGGCAGCCCTCTCAAGAAGAAGCCAACTCCCGTCGTTCAACAACTCAAAATGTTTGAATAAACTGAGGCTGGAGTGCCTGCCCCGGCGTCACCGGAAGTCCCTTCAAATCGAAAGAACGCAAGTCTGTCCAGCAATTGGTTGAGGAGTTCTGCACAAACACCACACGGTCCAGGAGGAACTCCCGCGATCCGGTATAAGCCTTCCAACGCTCTCTTGCCGCTTCCAATCGCTCCGCCACCGTACACAGCTCAAAATTTTGCGCCAAAGTGACGTGAGGGTGAAACGGATAGGGCTCGTCAAACTCCAAAGCTTCACACGACAATTTGTGATGCAGCTGCTCCAGCTGTGCCTGCCCGGCTTCCAGTTCCAAGTAAATAACCGAAGTACGCCGGAATACCGAAACGTCGCCGATTTTCACAACGAAGGGTTGAGAAGACAAGCTCATCTGTTGGATCTGAGCCTCAGCGACAGCAGCAGGTACACGAAGCGCACGAGGCGGAAGCAGAGAGATGTGGGACCGGGCTTTACAATCCGGAACCAAGTCTCTTCTCATCTGATCCAGAAACATACCTAGCTCATCGGGGAGATAGGTAACCAATGCATATTGATTAATCGCTTCGCGAGGAGGCGAACAACTGCCCATGTCCGGGAGTGTAGCGCAATTGAAACGGCTTTGCTTGGGTCAGGAGTACCAGAGACTGGCCCGCAGTACGCCCTTAGGCCCCTGCAGAGCTGCTAACTTCTAGATTCTGTTCGGGACGGACGGGAGGAATGAACCAAGCGGCCTCCTCTAAGCCCACGTACTTAAAGATACGAAGGGAGCCATCGGGAAGCTCCAGGAGATCCCCGACCCGAAGCTCTTCGGGCGTACCACGAAGTTCGTTGAACAGAGCATAGGCACTGAGAGCTTCCCTCTCATCGCCCGGCTCATAATCCTTCTGCTTGACGGAAGCAGAGCCTGAAGTATGGGGCGCCCAGCGAAAACTGGCAGCGGCGGAATCTTTCAGGCGATGGATCTTGAAGCTAGCCATGTCGTTTCAAGTTAGCATGGGTTTGTGCGGTTCTGATGCGTCCAACACACTGTTCCAAATGCGGCACTGCCTTGATGGAAGCCCCGATTGTTTACGAGGTGATCATCAATGAAGAGCTCATACAAATCGAAGATGTCCCGGCCCTGGTCTGCCGGAATTGTGGCGAAGAATGGCTCGAAGCAGAAGTGCGGGAGACCATCGAAAGGATTGTGAAGGAAGGTGTTCAAGCCAGCCAGCATCCCTCCTAGCCTGCGAGGCCTGCTTGCGCAGGCCGGACATGGAGAGCTTCTCTTTCCGCTCGATGCGGGAAACGAATGCCGCTTCCCTGCCCTTCCGCCCCTGGAACCCGGGCAATTTGCAGATTGCCGGCTGCCCGAAGAGGCACGGGCCGGACTGCTCCTCTATCTGGGATGGGGTGGCCAAAGCCATAGCGTGTCCCAGGATCTCGGCAGTAAGGAAGGATCCTACTGGCACGGCATCTACCATCGCATGGAGCCAGACGACTGGAATGCAAAGTATTGGCTGCGCCGCGTCGGGCCGCACCAGATTGGCCCGAGTTTGGCCGAGTGGGCCCGGCAGGCGGGTTGGGATCCAGGAAAAAACTGGGATCACGAGCGCTTTGTTGACTATGTGAGCGATGCGCGCGCATCGAAAAACCAAAAGAAGTTGGAAATCGCAGAACGAGTGCAACTCGCCGAATGGCAGTTGTTGTTTGGATACTGCGCAAAGGAAAAATCGGAATGAAGCGTTTTGGCGTGCCACTGCTTGGCCTCCTCGTCATCCTGGCCGCGGTTGTGGCGTGGCAATTGAATCGGGAAACCCCTCGGGTGCCCACCCAGCGTCTGGCCCGTGGGGTATTCGAAGATCAAGTCACCACCAATGGCCGTGTCGAACCCAGTGAATGGGCCAGCGCCCGCGCCGAGCGCGAGGGATTGATCATTCAGGTGCCAGTCACGAAGGGGCAGCGCGTATCCAAAGGAACACCGCTCGCCATCCTCGATAGCAAAGACGCGCAGGCAGATCTGGCCAGCGCGGTGGCACGCATTGAAGAGGCACGTTCCTCAATCCAGACCCTCGAGGACGGGGGACGCAAGCGCGATCTGGTGGAAATCGAAGAAGGCCTCAAGCAACGCCAGGCCGAAAAGTCGCAGGCAGAGAAAGACCTCGCCGTCGCCGAGCGGCTTGCCGCACGCAATGCCGGGACGCAGGAAGACGTCCGGAACTTAAAGGACAAGATCGAGTTAATCACGCTGCAGATTGCAGCTCTTAACGCCCGCCGCCCGGCACTGGTCGGGGCCTCCGACCTGGTTTCGGCAAAAGCACGGTTGCGAGAAGCGCAGTCGGCGGCAGAACTGGCACGGCGCAGGATTGAGCTGAGCACGGTTCGCTCTCCAGGCGACGGTGTGGTCTACCAACTGGATGCGAAGGTCGGCTCCTATGTGAACCCCGGGGCCTTGGTCGCCAATGTCGGCGAGGTGTCGACGCTGAAGGTGCTTGTATTTGTCGATGAACCCGAGCTCGGACGGGTGCACCAGAATATGCCCGTTAGCATCACCTGGGACGCCCTGGAGGGCAAGACCTGGAGAGGGCATGTCGATAAGGTGCCCACTCAGATTGTGCCGCTCGGAACCCGGCAGGTGGGCGAGGTGGAGTGCCGCATTGCCAATGCCAACGGCGACTTACTCCCTGGCACGAATGTGAACGTCACTGTCCAGACCCGCAAGCAGGAAGGCGTTCTCTTGGTTCCCAAAGAAGCAATCCGCAATCGCGACGGCGAGGCTGGGGTGTGGGTCGTGCAGAACGGAGCCCTGCACTGGAAAAAAGTGGAAACCGGCGCGGGCAACATCACCAACGCAATCGTGCTGCAAGGCCTGCAAGAAGGAGAAGTCGTTGTCCTGGGGCCCGAAACGAATCTCAAAGCCGGAGCGAAGGTGAAAACCTAGGCTCCGGCTTTTGCCGGTTTATTGCACGTCAAAGAGCAGGACCTGGGCGTCTCGAAGTGATTTCAACTGCAGTGCGGACTCATCCTCAATCGCCGCGCCATCACCGGCACTCAGCTTCCGGCCATTCAGATCCACTTCTCCGCTCGCCACTTGCACCCAGACTCCGCGGCCGGCAGCAACCGGGTAAGAAGCGCTTTGCCCATGGGCCAGATCGATCACCGAAAACTTCGCATCGGCATTGATCGGGATCGAGCCCGCTGCCCCATTCGGCGAGGCGAGCAGTTGAAAGCGGCCTTTGCGCTGCTCTGCGGCGAAAGTCTCTTGTGCGTAAACCGGAGCAATATTCTTGCGATCCGGTAGAATCCAGATCTGGAAGAAATGCACCGGGACCGTGATCGAAGGGTTGTACTCGCTATGAACAACCCCGGTCCCCGCACTCATCGCCTGCAATTCACCCGGCTGTAGCACTCGTTTATTCCCCAGATCGTCAGCGTGTTCGAGCGTGCCGGATTGGACCCAGGTGAGAATCTCCATATCCCGGTGAGGGTGCTTTCCAAAACCACGGCCCCCCGCCACTTTGTCCTCATTGAGGACGCGCAGACTCCGGAACTGCACGTGCTTCGGATCGAAATAATCGGCGAAGCTGAAAGTATGGTGACTATCGAGCCAACCATGGTTGGCGTGACCGCGTTCGGCGGCCGGACGGACTGTGATCATGGTCTTGATCTCCTTTACTTGACTAGTAAGATGTCGTTATCACGCAAAAGTTGCAGCGCATTTTCATTGCGAAACTGTTGTGCAGGAGTACGCGTCGACACATCATGAGGTTTTCTGCGTTGGTGGCTTTGTTTGCCGCATTGTGCCTGTTTCCCGGCATTGGGACTGCGCAACGGGGCTCGAATTACTACATCGTGGTTTTGAAGGATCCTCCGCTGGCACAAGCGGTTAGCGCCCGAAAAGACTTGGCGAAAGCCGCATCCGTTGAGATGCGCGCCGCCCTGCAGGCGAGACAAGCCGCCGTCATCGCCGACACCAGGCTTCATGGCACACAAGTTTTGGATTCCACTCAGATCCTCCTCAATGCAATCTATGTTGCAGCCAGTCCGGCGGAGGCCACCCGTCTGGCAAGCGTAGACGGAGTTGCCCGGGTCCAGCGGATGTATCCGATCAAACGGACGATCAACAAGGCCCTCGATCTGGTGACGGCGCGGAGCGCCTGGAGCCAGGTGGGAGGATCGGGCAATGCCGGAGCGGGCGTGAAGATCGCGATTCTCGATTCGGGAATCGATCTGAATCATCCGGCCTTCAAGAGTTTTTCCAGCGCGCCGCCGAGCGGCTACCCGAAGTGCCGCACGGACAACGGCGACTGCAGCTATACGAACAATAAGGTGATTGTGGCTCGCAGCTATGTGAGTTTGCTGAACTTTGCGTTCGGCGACGATCCCATCTACACCCGGCCCGATGACAACACCCCGCGCGACCGCGTCGGGCACGGCACGGCAACGGCGATGGTGGCGGCCGGGCAGGAGCACGATTCGCCGATCGGCAGAATTTCCGGTGTCGCACCGCGAGCCTATCTCGGCAACTACAAGATTTTTGGCAGCCCCGGCGTCAATGACACCACTTTTGCAAGCGTCGTCATTCGCGCGCTAGAAGATGTGGTGGCCGATGGAATGGACATTGCCAGTATGAGCCTCGGCGCACCGGCGGGCTTTGGCCCATTGGACGCCAACTGTGGCGCCAATGGGAATGAAGCCTGCGATGCGTTTGCCACGGCCATCCAGAACGCAGTCCAGTTGGGGCTGACCGTCACAACCTCCGCCGGAAATAATGGCGGACAGGGAGCAAACGCGCCCGCGCTGAACACGATTGGCACTCCAGGCACGGCTCCGGGAGCGATCACCGTGGGAGCGACCACAAACAGCCATATCTGGTACAACACGCTCAGCGTCCTCGGCACTGGGGTTCCGGCCGATCTGCAATCGATCAATGCACGATTCACCAATGGACCGCAGATCGCATCGACGCTGCAAGGAACCGTTGTCGATGCCGGCTCGATTGGTGTCAATCGACTGGCTTGCGCGCCCTTACCCGACAATTCCCTCAGCGGGAAACTGGCACTCATTGACCTTGGCTCCTGTACCGCAGAACAGAAGGTTCTCTACGCGCAGCAGGCCGGCGCGATCGGCGTGATCTTTGCGGGACCCCAGGGCTCGTCTGTCTATCAGATGTACGGCCTGGAGAATACCTCCATCCCGTCCTTGTTGATTTCTTATGCCGCCGGGGCGAGCATGCGCACCACGCTGAATGCGCAGAGCCGCGTCGCATCGATCGGAACGGGTTACCGGGAGGTCGCCGCAACGCCAGACCAGATTGCCGTTTTCTCCTCGCAAGGGCCGGCCATCGGCACCAATGGCGTGAAGCCGGAACTGGTGGCGGTGGGGACAGATCTCTATATGGCCACGCAGAGCTTCGACCCGGCGGGCGATATGTACAGCCCGACAGGATATGTCGTCGCGAATGGCACGAGTTTTTCGGCGCCGCTCGCTGCCGGAGCGGCCGCGCTGGTGAAGCAAAAGCGCCCGGGACTGAGTCCAGGGAGTGTGAAAAGTCTGCTCGTGAATTCGGCCAACGCCAGCATCGTCGATTTCGACAACAATGGCCGCCAGGTACAAGCGGCGGTGACCGCCATGGGCGCCGGCCGTCTGGATACGAATCAGGCCTTGCAAGGCAATCTGAGTTCTGAGCCGAGCACCATCAGCCTGGGGGACGTTTCTTCGGGTGGCCTCCCCTCGCAGGGAGTGGTGATCACGAATCTGAATTCCACCGGAACGCTGAATCTAACGGCGCGCGTGGAACAGCGCAATGCAGACACGCAGGGAACTCTCGTGATCTCGCCCAGCACCTTTGCCTTGGCGGCGGGCCGTCAAACCCAGGTGACCGTCAGGCTGACGGGGCTGCGGCCGCGCGCCGGCAAATACGACGGATTTATTGTCCTCAGCGGTGGAGCGGTGGACCTGCGCATTCCGTACACCTATTTCGTCGGTTCAGGAACGCCCTGGAATATGTACTCGCTGGCTGGCGAGTACTTTGACGCCATTCCGGGCACGGAGTATTCTGGCCTGCTCATGAAGGTGATCGATCAAAATGGATTGCCCATTCAGGGAGTTTCCGTGCGCGGCAGCGTCATCCGTGGCAACGGGTCGATTGTCTTTGGCAATGAGAAGACGGATCAGTTTGGAATCGTGGAAGCCACCTATCGGGTGGGCTCCAACCTGGGCGACCAGGTGGTGCGCTTTACCGCCGGAAATCTCTATACCGATTTTACGGCCAGCGTCTTTGCGCAGCCGGCAATCTCGGCCAATGGCATTGTCGATGCGGCCAGCGGAGAATCTTCTGATGGCTTTTCGGCCGGCCAATACATTAGTATCTATGGAAACGCGCTGAGTTCTGTTTTGAAGGCGTTCAGTGGCAATGAGCTGCCGCTGTCGCTGGCGCGCGTGAGTGTCAGTTTTGATAATCGGAGCCAGGGCATTAGCGTTCCTGGCCGATTGCAGTTTGTGAGCAATGGCCAGATCAATGTGCAGATCCCTTGGGAATGCCAGGGTCTGGCGACGGTGGACATGAAGGTCTCCATTGGAGACTTTTCGAGCGCCGTTCAGAGTTTAAAGTTGCGTACCGCGAACCCGGCTCCCTTCGAGTATTTCGAGAGTGGGAGCAACCGGCGTTTCGTGGCCGCACTTGACGGGGGGTATGGATTGATTTCCAGTAACAATCCGGCCAAGCGGGGCCAAGTCGCTCAGCTTTACGTGAATGGCCTGGGGCCGGTGAATGCCACACCTGGTTCCGGTCAGGTCAGCCCGTCAAATCCGCTCGCGACGACGACCGCGAGTCCGGATGTAAAGATTGGGGGGAAAATCGCTCAAGTACTCTTTAGCGGTCTCGCCCCAGGAATCGTTGGATTGTATCAAGTGAACGTAATCGTACCGCCTGACAGTCCGACGGGCACCGATGTGGAGCTCGTGATCACCCAAAACGGGGTGACTTCGCGAAGCAGCCGCATTCCGGTGCAATAGACGTCTAGAATGGGAGTTGTAGAACCTCTGTAATGATCGACATCAAGAAAAAGTTGCAAGACGAGATCGCGGCCCTCGAGCACGAGTTTCGGACCGAATTGCCGAAAGAGATTCTGCGTGCGCGGGAGCTTGGTGATCTGAGCGAGAACGCGGAGTACCACGCTGCGAAAGAGCGTCAGGGCTATGTCAATGCCCGGCTGGGCCAATTGAAGATGCGGCTCCAGACGGTATCGATGGCCGATATGACGAAGATTCCAAAAGATCGCGTGGGCCTGGGTTCAGAAGTCGTTGTCTTCGATGTGAAGAAGGAAGAAGAGGTTACCTACAAGATCGTCACAAGCGAGGAGACGGACGCTCCGAATGGGTTGGTTTCCACCAGTTCGCCCATTGGGAAGGGTCTGTTAAACAAGCAAGTGGGCGATGAGGTGAAAATCCCTATCCCAGGTGGAGAGAAAGAATTTGAGATTCTCCGTCTCAAGACCATCCACGATCTTGCGGAATTAAGTTAATCTGAGGCCAGCGGTAGCTTTTTTGGAACCGAAAACAACATGGACGGGAACGGTCGGACGAACTTGCAATAAGCTGCTCGTCCAGATCGTCAATGGTTTGGCGCTCGCCAAGATCCATCCGAATGTATTGACCTTCATTGGGCTGGTGATCAATATTGGCGCCGCATGGCTTTTGGCATTAGGAGCATTCTGGCAGGCTGGCCTCGTGATTATCGGGGCCGGCCTGTTTGACATGGTGGATGGGCGCGTGGCGCGCCAGACGGGCCAGGTAACGATGTTTGGCGGCTTTTTCGATAGCGTACTCGATCGCTATTCCGATCTGGCCCTGCTCATTGGCCTGCTCGTGTACTACGGCAACATCAACCGCCCTCTTTACGTGGTGTTGACTGCCATCGTTATGATGGCCAGCGTCATGATCAGCTATACGAGAGCCCGCGCGGAGAATACGATTCCGCAGTGTAAGGTGGGCTTCCTCGAACGGCCCGAGCGGGTTGTGCTGTTGATCATCGGCGCACTTTTCGATCGGATGGCTCCGGTGCTGTGGATCGCCGCGATTCTCGGCAACCTGACGGTTGTCCATCGCATGATTTTTACCTACCAGGAAGCAAAGCGTCTCGAAGACGCGCAAACCCGCGTACCGTCGGCCTCCAACGTCGCGGTCGGGCACTCATCCCTCTAAAACAACAATTGCCGTAACGTGCGTCCGGGTGTGACTGAACGAGACGTGGATGGAGTCCACCGCTCTGCTATTGGCCAGTTGCGCCGCGGAGCCATGGAGCACCATCCGCGGAGCGCCGCTCGGCGACACCGTAATCTCGAAATCACGCCAGGACATGCCCGTGGTCCAGGACGCTTGCAGTGCCTTGAATGCTGCTTCTTTGGCTGCAAATCGAGCCGCAAAACGCTCGATCGAATTTCCTTTCCCTTCGCAGAACGCGATCTCGCCCGCAGTAAAAACTCGATTGAGAAAACGTGGGCCAAACCGCTCAATCGAGTCGCCGATGCGCGCGCTTTCTTCCAGATCAATGCCGATGCCGAGAATCATAAAGTAAGTCGTTTCAGAGACAATCGAAAACTGCCCCGTACTTATCTTCGCAGGGCGCAGGAGCAACCATGCGCACAGACATTGTGCATTCATGCCGGCACGGTAGACTGAAGGCTTCATGGGGACTTTGAGTTTTGCCGCTGCCCGGCGCGCGGTGCTCGATCGCGTTGCAATTCCAGGAGCGATTGCGACCGAGTCGGTGTGGCTCACCGATGCGATGGGACGGGTTTGCGCAGAAGACATCGGATCGGATCGGGACATGCCGCCGCTACCGCGCAGTCTGCGGGACGGCTTTGCGGTACGTTCGAGCGATCTGCCCGGAAGGTTGACGGTCGCTGGGGAGATTCGCGCCGGCCAGATGCCCACAGAAACTCTCGTGGCGGGCACGGCGGTCTCCATCATGACGGGAGCCGTGATTCCAGACGGGGCGGATCAGGTTGTGATGAAAGAGCATGTGACGCGGGCAGCCGATCGCGTCGAAACCTCACGCCCCGGAGTGGCAGGCGAATGGATCAGCGCCGCCGGGAGCATGGCGCAGTGCGGCGAGGTGGTGCTGCCTCATGGGACCCGGATTGGCGCCGGAGCCATCGCGATGCTCGCCAGTGTCGGCAGAACCCAGGTGAGCGTCCTGCGGCAGCCCGTAGTGAGAATTCTCGCGACAGGTGACGAAGTGGTTGAGATCGCGCGGCAACCCAATGCGACCGAGGTGCGGAATTCCAATTCCTGGGCCCTCGCCGCCGATGTCAAACGCTTTGGCGGCAGACCGGAGATCTTGCCGATTGCTCCCGATGACGAGACGGTCACCCGGGATCTGATCGAGTACGGGTTGAAGGCAGATCTGTTGCTGATCAGCGGCGGGGTGTCGGCTGGGGATTATGACTTTGTCGAATCCGCATTGTCGCAGTTGGGGGCCGAATTCTACTTCACTGAAGTTGCCATCCAACCCGGCAAACCGACCGTATTCGGCAAGGCCAGGGGAACCTATTTTTTCGGGTTGCCTGGCAATCCATTGTCTACGCTTGTGACCTTTCGAGTCTTTGCCGAGGCGGCACTGGCCCGGCTCTGCGGTGTCGCGGAACCTGATTTTCAATTGAGCCGGGCGGCGCTCCGCTCGCCCTACCGCCATCGTCCCGGACTCACTCGCTTTCTCCCCGGCAAACTGAGCAACGAAGGGCGCAGTGTCGAAGTATTGCCCTGGCAGGGATCTGGCGACATTCCAGCGCTGGTGAGAGCCAATTGCCTGGTGGTGGTGGACTCCGAACAGGAGGAATGGGCCGCTGGAGACAGCATTGAGGTGATTCCCGCATGAGCAAGCTGAGCCATTACGACGAAGCCGGCAGCGCCAGGATGGTGGATATTTCCGGCAAGAGCAGCACGGTGCGCACGGCGCGCGGGCATGCGTTTGTCAAAATGCCGGCGGCAGTGCTCGCTGCGCTCCCCCACAATCCGAAGGGAGATCCGCTCGAGGTGGCCCGCGTAGCCGCCATTCTCGCGGCAAAACGGACCTGGGAGCTGATTCCCCTCTGTCACCAGATCCCGCTGGCGAAAGTAGATCTGGAATTTGGTATCGAAGACACAGGCATACGCGTCACTAGTGCAGTAGCATGTACTGCTGGGACCGGTGCCGAAATGGAAGCGTTAACCGCCGCAGCGATTGCCGCTCTGACCATCTACGACATGACCAAAGCCCTTGACAAAGGGATTGAGATTACGGACCTGTATTTGCTGAGCAAGAGCGGAGGGAAGAGTGGTGACTATGAGAGGCCAGGAAATGATTAGGAAATTTCGAGGTTGGATTGCGATTGCCGTGGTCGCTTCCGTCGCAGGTGTCGCCATCTGGGCACAGGATGATGTCATCCGAGTCACAACGCTGAATATCGTCGCCCCGACTGTAGTGAAAGACCGCGATGGAAATTTCATTAATGGTCTCGATGTGAAGGACTTTGTCCTGCGCGATAACGGCAAGGCCCAGGATCTGCGTCTGGACCAGTCCTATGTGCCGATCTCGCTCGTGCTGGTGATCCAGCGCAGCGCCTCCACCGAGCCCGTACTGCCCACCGTGCAGAAAATCGGCTCGATGATCACTCCGTTGATCATTGGAGATCGTGGCGAGGCGGCGATCGTCACCTACGATCACCGGATCGAGCTGAAACAGGATTTTACGAACGACACCGACAAATTCAAAGCGGCCCTCGACACGCTACGCCCTGGTTCCCAGACGCGGGCGATGTCCGATGCGGTGCTCTATGCCGCTCGCATGCTGAAGAAACGGCCCAAAGATCAGCGCCGCGTCATCGTTCTGGTGAGTGAGACGCAAGAGAGCGGCAGCACGGCACATGTGAAGGACGCACTGCTCGAAGTGGAGCTGAACAACATCCTCGTTTACTCAATCAACATGTCGCGCATCATGAACAAGATCATGGCCAAGCCCGGCTACCCGCGGCCCGATCCCGTACCGCCGAGTGCGCGGCCCCTGCCGGCAGGGATGGCGAACAATCCAACGACTCAGGCGCAGATGGGCGGGATGAGCGGCAGCTTCGGCAACATCATTCCTCTGTTCCAGGAAGTCTTCACCGCCTCGAAGGCAATCTTCATCAGCAACCCGCAGGAACTCTATACGCGGTATACGGGGGGCAGTGAGTATTCCTTCCTGAACCTGCGCGGATTTGAGACCGCCGTACAGAAATTAGGCGAGGAACTGCAAAGCCAGTACCTGTTGAGTTACAGTCCGTCCAACAAATTGGAAGGCGGCTGGCATGCAATCGAGGTGGAAGTGCGGCGCGGCGACGCGACGGTGAAGACGCGTGGCGGATATTGGATGGCGGCACGGGTCAACTAAAATACAGGAAGCCATGCGCTTTCTGCTTTATCTTGCCTGTCTGAGCTCTGCCTTTGCGCAGAGCTCTGTTGTTGATCTGACCATCCTGCATTACAACGATTTCCATGCCCGGTTGCTGCCTTCGGCACAGGGCGTCGGTGGTGCAGCTTACCTGGCCAGTGCGATCAAGCAGGAGCGCACCCATTGCCCGCGTTGCGTGTTGCTGAGCGCTGGCGATAGCGTGCAAGGCACTCCGGTTAGCACCATCTTTCGCGGCTTACCCGTCTTTGAGGTCCTACGGCCCCTGGGAGTCGATGCCTTTGCCTTGGGCAACCATGAGTTCGACTACGGCTACGAGCGCATCAACGACTTCATGGCTGCCTCCGGACCTCCAGTATTGGCGGCAAACTTCCTGACGCCGGAAGGCCGTCTTTTCACCGACCAGGCAAGCGTCATTCTCGAGCGCGACGGCCTACGCATCGGCATCGTCGGCGCACTGATGCAGGATCTGGTTCCGAGCCTGGAGCCCCCCTCCAAGCTGGGCGCAAACCGCATGACGCCCACCCTTGAGGCCCTGCGTGCGGAAGCGGCGCGGTTGCAGGGCAAGACCGATATTCTAATTGCGCTGGTGCATCTGTGGAAAGAGGGCTGCGATCAGATCGTACGGGAGTTGCCGGAATATGCGATTACCGTCTCCGGCCACGATCATGGCGGGCTGCAGCAGATGTATCGCGCCGACGACCGGGTTGGCGTTCGCGTCCGGAGCTATGGCTCGGAGTTGGGACGGCTGGATCTTCGTTATGACAAGGCAACCCGCAAAGTAGTCAGCGCCGAGTGGAAGCGGATTCCGATCACGACAGCAGCTTACCAACCGGACCCCGAAGTCGCCAAGCTCGTGCAGAAGTGGGAAGACAAGGTGAAGGCCGTTGTCGATACGCCGATCGGGAACAGCGCCGCGAAGAAGAACAAGGAAGAGACACGCCTGTGGATCCAACAGGTGATGCGCGACAAGACTGGGGCTCAGTTCGCATTGATGAATAGCGGCGGGGTACGCGATCTTTTCCCTGCCGGCCGCATCCATGCACGCGATGTCTGGAATATCATGCCCTTCGATAACATGCTGGTGACCGCCCGGGTGCCGGGACGGCTGCTTCCGGATTCGATCCGGGGGGACCAGCAGATCGATCCTGCCAAGCTCTACAGCTTCACCACGATTGATTTCCTGGTGGAAGGCTGGCGAGTGGGTGCCGATTCCAAGATGAAGGAACTCGGCTCGCTGATGCCGCTGGAAGGGCCCTTTCTCCGCGACGCCATGATCGAATGGGTCCAGTCGAAGCAGACCGTGGAATAGAAGAGAGCACCACCCTGCCTCCCTTCTCCAATCGATTTCCCTGGCGAGCTTCGCCGAACCGCATTGCGCAGCAACTCGCGGCCAAAAGCCGGCCCCGGATCGATCTGTCCATTTCGAATCCCACCCAAGCCAGGCTCGCACTCCCCGATCCCTTCTCGATGAGCGCTCTGGGCAGCGAGGGCTATGCACCAAGCGCCACCGGGGCCGCCCACATGCGCGAAGCCGTGAGCCGCTATTACGCAGAAGAGTTTGGTAGCAGCGTCCGAGCCGAGGACGTGCTGCTCACCACAAGCACAAGTGAGGCCTACAGCTACTGTTTCAAGATGATCGCCGAGCCCGGAGCGACCGTCCTGCTCCCGGAGCCATCCTACCCGCTGCTGCGCTTTCTGGTGGAAGCCGAAGGCCTGGTGGCAGCCAGCTATCCGCTGCACGAAGCACATGGCCAATGGATTCTCGATCGCGAACGCTTGCTTGCCGCCTGCGATACCTCGACACGCGCCGTGGTGGTGGTGAACCCGAACAATCCCACCGGGCATTTTCTATCGAGTGAGGATGCCGCCTGGCTCAGCGAAGTGGCAGGCGAGCAGTTCTGGGTGGTCTGCGATGAGGTGTTTGCCGACTATGCCTGGGGCAGGCAGCCCAGCCAGTCGCTGACGCAGTTGCCGGTGACCAATGTGCTCTGTCTCAGCGGACTCTCGAAGATCTGCGCGTTGCCGCAGATGAAGCTGGGGTGGATCGTGATGCCCCCGGACGAAGCGGTACGAAAGAACCTCGAGTTGGTGGCCGACACCTATCTTTCTGTGTCCAGCCCCATCCAGGAGGCGGCGGTCCGCTGGCTGGAGCGGAGAGCCGAGTTCCAGTTGCCCATCCGGGAGCGGTGCCAGGCCAATCTGGCCACGATTCAGGCGAGTGTCCAGGATACGGCTTGGGCCCTGCTGCCCGTCGAGGCGGGATGGGCCGCGATTCTCCGGGGCCCGGCCAGCATGGATGAAGAGGATCTGGTGCTGTCGCTCTTGGAGCAAGGCATCATCGTCCAGCCGGGCTTCTACTACGATCTTCCCTTCCCTTGCAGCCTCGTTCTCAGCCTCCTGACGCCACCTGAGGACCTTGTGACCGGGCTGGCCACTATGAAGTCTTCTTGAAGATCAGGATGTGCTGCCAGGGTAAGTCTTCATTGACCGTATCCAGCACAAAGCCCTCATCCTCCACTTCCAGCTTTGCTTCCTTGACGCTCATCTTGTGCTCCGGGCGAATCGGAACATAAGGATCTTCCTTGCGGTATTCAAGCAGGATCAAACGCCCGTCATCTTTCAACGCGGCTCGCAAGTTCGAGAGCATCACCTGGGGATGTGAGAACTCATGATAGACGTCCACCATGAGAATGACATCGCAACTCTTGGCAGGGAGCTTGGGATCTTTTTCATTCCCAAGCACAGGCTCCACATTGGAGATCTTCTGCTGGCGCATTCTCTTCTTGAGAAGCGACAACATTTCGGGCTGAATGTCGGTCGCAAATACCTTGCCCGTGGGCCCCACAACAGGCGCAATCCGGAGCGTGTAATATCCGCTTCCTGCCCCGATATCGGCAACCACCATGCCCTTTTCCAACTGCAGCAATTGAATCGCCCGGCTAGGATTTTCTTCGGCCTCCCGCTCATCTCTTTCGAGCCAATTCGCGCCGCCCATCCCCATGACTTGCGCAAGGCGTCTGCCCGATTTCGGATGCTGAATCTGAGCGAAAAGAGAGGTGCTAAAAACACAAAGGAGAAGAATTGGAGCGAGAATCTGTCGTCTAGGCAATTGCCAACACCCCCCAAAGTGAATTACGCTCATACCGAGTAAGATGACACAAGTTGAACCACAGTTCCATTCCCGACGATTCTTTCTGACAGCGACGAGTGTGGCTGCGGTCCTGCAATTTGGCTGCGCAAAAGATGCACTCGAGACCGATGCCAACATCCAGCGGGCGTCCAAGACATTTAAGATGGGCGAACGCGCCAGCGTTGGCTTGCTCACCTATAGCGTTCTTGAGTCTACTTACTTCACGCAATTGGGCGATCAGGGAAAAGTACGGCTGGCGGAAAAGAGATTTCTCGTCATTCGCCTTTCCATTACGAATGGCGGCGGGAAGGAAGCAGAGATCCCACTCTTCCGGCTGGTTGATAACCAGGGAGTGGAGACTCCCGAGTTGCAGGAAGCGGAATTTCTCTCCGGATGGTTTGGCATCATTCGCAAAGTTGGTCCGACGATGACAGAAGAAGGACGCATCCTTTTCGATGTCACACCCAAGAACTACAAATTGGAAGTGAGCGACGGCGGCGAAACCGGCAAGGAGCAACTCGCATTTATTGAAATCCCGATGGACTTCGATACGGCCGAACCCATCCCCGCCGCAGGTCAAGGCATTCCGTCTGCACCAGCCGCGCAGAAATAAAAACTGATCCAGTTGTCGGCTTGCTTGAGTTGCCGCTTCAACTCGAGCTTACCTGATTTCTCCGGCAGCACCAGCCGCCGGTCATGCTGCATCAGAAGTAAATCGGGCGGGTTCTCGCCGAAATATTGGAGGCAGTTGAGATACTCGGCCTCTGCCTCATACGGCGGATCGACAAAAACGATTCCCGGAAAAGGCCGGGAGAGCGCCGCCCGTACTTTCTTGGCGATCACGTTGGTGCGCTTCTCGATGCCGAGACTTTTCAAGTTGGCCCGCAGCGCTTCGAGCGCGAGGCGGTCGTGCTCGACAAACGTCACCGAGGACGCGCCCCGGCTGAGTGCTTCAATACCAACGGCGCCTGAGCCCGCATAGAAATCGGCAAAGGGCACGCCTTCCAGTTGGGGCGCGATGGAGCTGAAGAGCGATTCCCGCAACCGGTCAGGTGTGGGTCTCGTGGCCTCGCCCTTGGGCGCCATCAATTTTCTACTGCGGAATTCTCCCGCGATCACTCTCATCGTGTTCTAACCCACCTGCCCCAGGCCGTAACGGCGCTGCCAATTCTGTTCGAGATACTGCAATGCATTGCGGTATCCCTCTGTCCCATTTTCCCGTTCGATGAAGGCGCGTGCCTCTTCGCGGGCCATTTCGAGGATTTCGCGGTCTTTGAGGATGTGTGCAAAGCGCAATTGCGGGAGTCCGGACTGCCGCGTGCCAAAGAATTCCCCGGGCCCGCGGATCTCAAGGTCGGTCTCCGCCAGCCGGAAGCCATCGCTGGTTTGCACCATCGCGCGAATCCGTTGCTCACTCACTTCATTCAGCTTTCCCGTCACCAGGTGGCAGAAGCTCGCATGCGCCCCCCGCCCCACCCGGCCGCGCAATTGGTGCAACTGGGCGAGGCCAAACTTCTCCGCATTCTCGATCACCATCACCGTTGCGTTGGGAACATCCAAACCGACTTCGACAACGGTTGTCGCCACCAGAACATCCACCTCATGATTTTTGAACTGCTGCATCACCGCATCCTTGTCCCCGGAGCTCAACTGGCCATGCAAGAGCGCGACACGGAACCCGGAGAAGATCTTCCCGGAGTGCATCTCAAACATCTTTTGCGCGCTCTTGAGATCGGGCGAGTGCTCCGAATCGTCCACGAGCGGATAGACGATGTAGGCCTGCCGGCCTTGCACCAGTTCTTTGCGAACCGCCTCCCAGACACTCTTCGCCGCAGTCGCCGGAGAATGCTTCGTGATGACCGGCTTGCGGCCAGGCGGCATCTCGTCGATCACACTGACGTCCAGATCGCCGTAAATGGTCAATGCGAGCGTGCGAGGGATCGGCGTTGCCGTCATCACCAGCACGTCAGGGGCGAGGCCTTTCTGGCGCAGGAAGAGGCGCTGCAGCACGCCAAAGCGATGTTGCTCATCGATGATCGCAAGCCCTAATTTTGCGAACTCAACGCTCTTCTCGAGAATGGCATGCGTGCCCACCACAATCTGCACATGCCCCTCGGCGATCAGCTTCTTCACCTGCTGCTTCTCGCGCGCCGTTTGTGAGCCCACCATCATCGCGACGTTGTAGCCGAGGCGGCGGAAGAACTTCTGCATCGACAAGTAGTGCTGCGTCGCCAGGATCTCCGTCGGAGCAAGCAACGCCACCTGGTAGCCATTTTCCACCGCAATCACCGCAGCCTCGGCAGCCACCAGCGTCTTGCCGCTGCCCACGTCCCCTT
This sequence comes from Bryobacter aggregatus MPL3, assembly GCF_000702445.1. Lineage (NCBI taxonomy): Bacteria > Pseudomonadati > Acidobacteriota > Terriglobia > Bryobacterales > Bryobacteraceae > Bryobacter > Bryobacter aggregatus. The sequence goes on along the minus strand of NZ_JNIF01000003.1, from coordinate 2,863,442 downwards.
GCAGCATGCGGTTCATCGGGTGAGGCTGCGACATGTCTGTCGCGATCTCCTTCAAGGCCCGCAACTGCGCCGCTGTCGGCTTGAAGGGCAGCATCTGCTTCACCCGCTCGCGGATCTTGTCAGTGAGTTGGAAGGCGATTCCCGGACTGCGCTTCACCTCGCGCTGCTTGCGCAACAGCCCAAACTCCAACCAAAAGAACTCTTCAAAGATCAGGCGCATGTGGCCCGGAGAGCGGCGGCTATTCAGCGCATCGAGATTCAGCTCCGTCGGCGGCTCGTGCACCTCGTGCAGGGCTTTGCCAATGCGCGGCAAACGGAAGCGCGTGAGGATGTCAGCGGGCAAGGCATCATTCAGTTCTCCGGTCGCCTCCATTGCCCGGCTGACAAAGCGCCGGATCTGCTTGGTGGAGATCTTGCCGATGGATTCATAGATGGGGACGATGCGGCCCATGTGGAGCGCGAGTTCCGGATCGCCCTCCTCGGGAAGCACTTCGAACTCGGGATGGGCAAGAAAGACGCGGCCCCCCTGGAAGTCGAACTCCGCCTTCCCAAAGAGCGCCAGACGGAGGCCAGGGACAATCTCGCTCGCCAGATACTTCGCGTTGTACCAGCGCGCCTGGAGACGATTGCCCTGCTCGTCCTGAAGCTCGGCTTCAAAGAGGACTTGCGATCCTTTGCGCCAGGTGCGCGTACGCGTCGAGGCGACAATCGCAAGCAAGGCCCCGCTCTGCCCTTCCCGGAAGTGTTTGAGCGGCAGAAAGCGGCTCCGGTCCTCATAACGGAATGGGGGGCAGAATAAAAGATCCTCAACGGTTTCGAGCCCCTTGGCCCTCAACTTTTCAGCGAGGGCGGGGCCTACTCCCTTGAGGAATTGCAATGGGGCAGAGAGTCGAACCAAAGCCGTAGTGTACAATGCCGGGCATGCGTTTTCCCGCTTCTCTTCTTCTTTTCTTCGCCACACTGCTTTCCGCAGCCGAGATCCGTATCGGAATTATCGGCACCGACACGTCTCATGTCGGCGCGTTCACCAAAATTTTGAATGACCCCAAGAACCCGGATTATGTTCCCGGTGTGCGCGTGGTGGCTGCGTATAAAGGCGGAAGCAAGGACATTGAATCGAGTGCAAAGCGCATCGATCAATACGCGAACGAGTTGGCCCAGAACTGGAATGTCGAAATCGTACCTGACATCGCGACACTGCTCAGCAAAGTGGATGTGGTACTGCTCGAGAGCGTCGACGGCCGCACGCATCTGGAACAAGCAAAGCCAATCATCGCCGCCGGGAAACCCTTTTTTATCGACAAGCCGCTCGCTTCGCGTCTTGAGGATGCTGTTGAGATCGCCCGCCTGGCCCGCTCGCGCAACGTGAAGTGGTTTACCTCATCGAGCCTCCGCTGGGCCAAGAGCCTTGCACCGCTGCAGCAACAGCCGTTGAAGGGCGCACTCATCTGGGGCCCGGGACCGCTCGAAGAACATCACTATCTCGACCTGAGCTGGTACGGCATCCACGCCGCAGAGATGCTGTTTACAGTGATGGGAAGGGGCTGCGAGACGGTGACGCGCATCTACACGCCGGACCAGGACGAAGTAAGCTGCGTATGGAGCGATGGCCGGGTAGGAACCGTGCGGACGCTGCGTCCTTATGCCGATTTCGGCGCAGTGGGCTTCCAGAAGGACAACAAGGTCCTCCAGACTCCCACGAAGTTTGAGTATTCCTATGTTCCGCTCGTCAGGGAAATCGTTCAGTTCTTCAAGACCGGCCAGGCTCCGGTGGATCCGGCGGAAAGCATCGAAATCTTTGCCTTCCTGGACGCGGCCCAGAAGAGCCGCGAACAGGGTGGCAAACCAGTCAAAATGACCAAGCCGAAGTTCTAAAAACCAGGCTTAAGCAACTCCGCCCGCCTGCTCGAAAGCGTAGGCGAGGCGGAACATCGTACTCTCCTGGAAGTGTCCGGCAAAGATCTGCATGCCGACAGGCAGGCCTTCTGGAGTAACGCCACAAGGAACGCTCATGCAGGGGATACCGGCCAGATCTCCCGTGATCGTGTAAATATCCGAGAGATACATCTGCATCGGGTCAGCGATCTTCTCGCCCAGCTTGAAGGCCGGGAAGGGGCTGACCGGCGCCACCAGCGCATCCACTTCCTTCAAGGCATTGGAATAGTCGGCGGCAATGAGCGAGCGCACCTTCTGCGCCTTCAGATAATATGCATCGTAGTAGCCATGGCTCAGCACATAGGTGCCGAGCATGATGCGGCGCTTGCACTCCATGCCAAAGAAAGAGTCCCGCGTCCGCGCATACATTTCGCCAAGAGTGGAAGCCTCGGCCCGCGCCGTGTAGCGCACGCCGTCGTAGCGGGCCAGGTTGGAGCTCGCCTCAGCCGTACAGATGATGTAGTAGGTGCTGATGGCATAAGGCGTGTGCGGCAAGCTCACTTCCTTCACCTCACAGCCCAGCTTGCGCAGCACGTCCAGACCGGCATGGATCTTGTCGCCCGTCTCCGCAGCCAGCCCTTCGAAGTATTCCTTCGGGATGCCGATCTTCATGCCCTTCACCGGCTTGCGCATCTCCGTCTGGTAATCGTCGACCGGAGCAAAAGCGCTGGTCGCATCCAATTCGTCACGGCCGGCAATCGCTTCCAGAACAGTTGCGGCATCAGAGACATTGCGCGCAAAAGGACCGATGTGATCGAGGCTGCTGGCAAATGCAACCAGGCCATAGCGGCTGATCCGGCCATAGGTGGGCGTCACACCCACCACGCCACAGAACGAGGCGGGCTGGCGGATGGAACCACCGGTATCAGAACCCAGCGAAGCAACCGCCGTACCTTGAGCGACCACCGCCGCCGAACCACCACTGGACCCACCAGGGACACGATCGAGCGCCACCGGATTGCGCACCGGACCAAAGGCCGAGTTCTCGTTAGAAGAACCCATCGCGAATTCATCGCAGTTCGCCTTACCGATGATCAAGGCGCCAGCGGCCTTCAGGCGTTCTACCGCAGTGGCATCGTAGGGAGGAATGTAGTGCTCCAGCATCCGCGAGGCGCAGGTGGTGCGCACGCCTTTGGTGGAGATGACGTCCTTGACGCCGATGGGAACGCCGGCTAGCAGGCCTGGATCCTCGCCGCGCGCAATCTTTTCGTCGACAACTTTGGCAGTAGCCGTGGCGAGTTCGGGGCTGAAGGTCAGGTAGCCATTGGTTTTTGAATTCTCAGCTTCGGCAAAACGAAGGGCCTGTCCGGCCAACTCCGTCGCGCTGAACTTCTTTTCGCGCAAACCATCGCGCACCTGGGCAATCGTGAGAGAAGAAATGTTTTCCATGGGGCGCTCCTGTTAGCGTTCGATGACTCTTGGGACCTTGAAGTGTCCCGCGCCACTCAAGGCGGAATTCCGAAGGGCGTCCGCGGTGCCAAGGATCGTCCGGTCGCGCACAACGTCGGCGCGCAAGGAAGCCGTGGGGGAGGCCTCAAAGAGAACCTGCGCCATCGGCTCCACATTGCTCGTGTCGAGCCCGGCCAGTTGTTCCATGTGAGTCAGCACCTCGGCCATGTCGTGCGCCATGCGCGACACCTCATCGTCGTTCAGTTCGAGGTTCGCCAGCTTGGCAATTTTGCGCACGTCGTCTTTGCTAAATTCCATCTCTCAAGATTTTCTCATTGGAGACGGCACCTTGACCAGCACTCAACCCGCGATTGCGCGTCTCTTCGACTTCAAGTACATCCGCCGCAAGCCGGGATCGCTAATCCGTCTGGCCTCCGGGTGGGTGAGTTCCAACTGGAACTGCGCATTCGTGTCCGAGGTGGCAGCAGACTGCGGCATCCGCCGGGGGATCGCAATCCGATACTCAATCTGCCGCGCAATCTGCCGGCCTAAGAGCTTTTCCAGCTTGGTCAGAATCTGACGCTCGAGGGTCATCAGTTGCGACTGCCAAACACGGTCTCCCACTTCGATGACCATCCGGTCGCGAATCAGTTCCCGGAAGTGCGCATGGGCTTCGATCTTTTCGCCCACAGCAACACGCCAGGCCGCGCGCACGAGTTCTTCGTCGCCCACCAATCGATTCTTCAATTTCGCGATATGCCGGAGTGCTTGATCCATCAACTAGCGAATTCTCTTGCGCCGCATCTGATCCAAAACCAGGAAACCACCAATCGCCAAGGCCCAGGTGCCTGGCTCTGGAACATTCTCGCCCGTCTGGATGAAATGGGAGAGCGCGTAGAGATACGTATCACCAGCATACTCACCAAAGGTCCCGTTCGGACCAATCGAGCCATCAATATCTGGCGGATTCACGCAGGCAAACAAACCCATCCCCGTATCGCAGCCAATGAAGCTGTGCAATCCGACCGAGTAGTAGACCCCATTGAGATTGATCAGCGAGGGCCCTCCGCTGTCGCCAAACACGGCAATCCCCTGCTTGCCGCCGAGTGAATCCTTTTCTCCGTAAGCAAAATGAGTGACATAGCAGAGCGCACTCGTGGCCGGGCAATCGACGGCAGGATTCGTTAAATGGTTCGTAGGCGTGTCGCTCTGTGTGAAATCGTAGAGCAGGATGTTCGAGCCCAGGAGTTGGTCATAGCGATTGGTGGCACGATGCAGATCCACCCCATCGGCGCAAGCACCATTGGGCTCCGAAACCACACTCCCCGTTAAGGGCGAACCACAGCGGCCCCGGCCAAAGAGTTCGAACTCGGTCGGCCCAGTGATGGGGAAGTCGTAAACCGGGTAAGTGTGGATTGAATCCGGCAAGATGCCGTCATCAAAGCGAAGCAGCGCGATGTCGTACCCGTTTACAAGATTTGAAGAGTTGAAGAGGGGATTCACCAGCACGGAAGTTGGGGTAAATGTCTGAGTACCAACGCCGCCCGGATTGGCATCCGGAAGCCAGAAGGTGACCTGCGGCGTTCCTCCTCCGGAAACGCAGTGCGCCGCGGTCAGAACCACATTGAGTGAAATGGCAAATCCGGTACAGGAATTTCCATTGATACCAGCGATGCCGTTAAAAATATTGTTCGCGGCATCGGGAATCCCATAGTAAGCAGATTCATTCCCCGCGTCCTTGATGATGACGCCAAATCCTGGAATTACACCCAGGAACAATACGGCCAGCAACCGCTTCCAGTGCGCTTTCAAATTGTCCCTCCGATGCAGGATAGCAGACGCCGCTAAAATTGGGACTACGATGTCCGCATTGGGAAGAACCGTATTTCAAAAGGGATTTGAGCTAATTTTAGCGAGTGCGTCACCGCGCAGGAAGGACCTGCTCCGCATGGCTGGCGTCGATTGTATTGTGCGTCCTTCGGACCTCGAAGAAGTCCGAGCCCAGGGGGAATCCGCACGGGATTATGTCGGCCGTTTGTCGATCGAGAAGGCCGCCGCCCAAAAGGCGGAAGCCCACCAGGGAATCCTGGCGGCGGACACGACCGTGGTGGTTCTGGACGGAACAAATGAAATCGTACTGGAGAAACCAGACGATGCGCGTCATGCCCAGGAAATGCTGCGGCTCCTGGCCGGAAGAGCACATTCCGTCTTCACCGGAGTTTGTTTTCAGTACGGGGAGCGGCGCTTCCACTGCGTCGAAGAAACCCGGGTCCATTTTGCCCCCATGACCGAGGCCGAGATTGCAAGCTATGTCGCAAGCGGCGAGGCCTTCGGGAAGGCGGGCGCCTACGCCATCCAGGGACAAGCCTCGCGCTACATCGAGCGTGTTGAGGGCTGCTACTTCAATGTCGTGGGCCTGCCGGTGCATCGCAGCTTTGCGCTTTTCGGCGCAGCAGGCGTACTCGCTAAGGCTTAAAGCTCGTTGCCGTCTTGCGCAGCCAGGCGACAAAGTCAGGAGGCAAGGCCATTGTCGACAGGCGACTGTTGCGCACCAGTTGAAAGTCAGGAAAAAGACCGGTGGCCTTGATCTGGTGCAGGGTCACCGGAGCCGCCAGACGGCCTCCGAATCGATAGGTAAACACGGCAAGCTTCGGATCGTTGGGGTCTGGACGAGCATCCCCTTCGACATAGCCCCAGCCGACGATCGCAGCTTGGCCCTGGGAATGGTAACAAACGACGCAATCCCCATCCTTCATGAGCCGGATCGCCTGCAAGGCCTGATGATTCTTGACGCCATCCCAGACCGTTTTTCCGTCCCGCTCCAGATCATCGAAGGAATAGGTAAGTGGGTCCGATTTTGCTAAATAAAATTTCATTGGCACTTCATCTCCGATTATCCCCGCACTTTCGAACTACATCTAAGACATTTCGATTGGGCCCTAGGTACTAGAGTTCTGGGCTTTTGCTTGTTGTAAACTTGAGGCTGACGTACGAGTCATATGTCTTTCGGCAAACAATTGCCGAAGCTCGTCAAGTGGAGGGAAGACGTGTTTTGTAAATGGTATCGTACCGTGCTATGCACAGTACTCTTGGGCTCGCAGCTCATGCTTTTGGGTCAGACGGCACCGAATCAAACCGAAACGAAACCAGCTCCCGCAGCGGAGGAAAAGCCAGAAGTCTCTCCAACCTCCGGCGGAGCAGCGGTAGACCCAAGATCTTATCGAATTGGAGCCGAGGATGTTCTCCTGCTCCGCATCTGGCGGGAGCCTGATCTCTCTGGATTATTTACAGTCCGGCCCGACGGCAAGATCAATCTGATGCTCGTTGGCGAGTTGGACGCCGCCGAGCGGACTCCCGTAGAACTGGAAGCGCAGATTGCAAAAGCCTATGAGAAGGTGTTGAAGAATCCTCTCGTGACGCTGCAAGTGCAGCGCGTCGAAAGCAAGCGCTACTACATTTCGGGAGAAGTAAACCGCACCGGCGCGTTTCCGTTGATCCGCCCCATTACCGTTCTTGAAGCGCTGACCATGGCTGGCGGCATCCGGGAGTTTGGCAATGCCAAAAAAATTGTGATTATGCGCGGGAAAGAACGAATCAAATTCAACTACGCCGAAGTCATCAAGGGCAAGAAATTAGAACAGAATATTGCGCTTGAGCCCGGCGATCACGTCGTCGTTCCCTAGACTCCAGGCACCCAAGGACCAGACTCATGCAACCGACATACGATCCACTCGCCATTCAATCTCGCAGTCTAGATATCGAAGACTATATCGATGTCGTGCGCCGTCACCGCTCCTGGATCCTCGGCCCGATTCTCGCAGGGCTGGTGATCAGCGTAGTCGTCGCGTTTCTATGGCCCGATACCTACATCTCGAGCGCGAAGATTCGCGTCCTGCCGCCGCAGGTACCAGAGGGACTGCTGGCGATGCCGATGAATGTCGACATGAGCCAGCGCGTCAACCAGATGACGCAGAGCATTCTCAGCCGCGCCAATCTGACCAACATCATCAACACCTACCAGTTGTACCCGAGAGAACGCCGCCGCCTTCCGATGGAGGACATCATCGAAGACATGCGCACCTCGGCGATCAAGGTGGACGTGGTGAATGGCGGTGGTCTCAATGCGAACAAGACCATGGCCTTCGGCGTAATGTTCAAGTACGAGAATCGCTTCACCGCACAGCGCGTCTGCGCCGACCTCGTCTCCAAGTTCATTGATGAGAACGTCCGTGAGCGCACCAGTTCGTCCACCCAAATGAAGGACTTCGTTGAAGATCAGTGGACCAGCCGCAAACGGGAACTGGATGCGATTGAAGAGCAGATGGCAAAGTTCAAGTCGGCCAATGTGGGCCGGACCCCCGAACAGCAAGGCGCGACATTTAGTGCGATCAACGGCATTGAATCCCGCATGACGAATATCAATGCCGCCTTGGGACGTGTCAATCAGGACCGGCTGATCATCGAAAACCAGATCAGCATCTCCAAAGATCAGTTGCGCCAGATTACGACGCCAACCTCCGAAAATATTACGACGATCATCCCGAAGAATGAGCGTCTGGTTACGCTCGAACGCGATGTCGCCAACTTCGAGAACCGCTTACAGAGCCTGCGCGAGCAATACCAGGAAACGCACCCGGATATCAAAGCGTTGGTGGCCAATCTACAGTTGATGCGTAAGGAACGGGACCGCTTACAGAAGGCCCAGGACGATCTTGAAGCGCAGGCCAAGAAAGGTACGAACGTTATTTCCGGCCTTCGTCCCGAAACAGCGCGGGAAGCCCGCATGCTCGAGGCGCAGATCCAGCAGTTGCAGGGTCGCATCGAGGCCTCAAAGATGGAAGAGGAAACCTACAAGAAGGCGCTTGTCGATGCAGATCGTGCCGCGCGCCAGTTGCAGGGTACTCTCGCCACCATGCCTTCGAGCGAGAAGGAATACGAGCAGCTACGCTTGCAAGCCATGTTGGCCCGCCGCGACTTTGAAGAAATCGACCGGATGCGGCAACGCGCAGGCGCAGCGGTTGAACTTGAAAACAGAAAGCAGACCGAGAAGCTCGAAATTCTCGATCAGGCTTCGCTTCCCTTGAACCCCGCAGAACCCAAGCGATGGCAGATCATCCTCGGTGGAGCCATCGGTGGTTTGATTCTCGGCATCTGTCTCGCCGGCGCGAGGGAGATGAAAGATTCCACGCTGAAGAATTTGAAGGATGTTCGGGCGTACACGCAATTGACCATCCTGGGTTGTATTCCGCTCCTCGAGAATGACCTCGTCGTGCGGCGCCGGAGACGCCTCGCCTGGCTAGGATGGTCGACCGCCTGCTTGGCGAGCATCGCCATCATGGTGGGCTCTGTCATTTTCTACATATCGAGCAAGTCCTAGGCGACGACACGTGATTCAACTGGAGGGGAAAAATCTATGAGCCGAGTACACGACGCCTTGCGGCGCTCCGGAGTCTCTACACCGGACTTTCAATCGAACGCACCGCGAACTGCGATTCCATCAAGTCCACGCTATGCCGAAGTGAAGGGTCCGCAGCTCGATGAAGCATTCATCAACCTGCTCGACCGCATTGAAGAAGTACCATTCAACCCTGCACCGGATGCCCATCTGATTGATGCAACGCGTCCCCATGAGGCCCCCAGTGAGGAGTTCCGCACCTTGCGGACACGGCTCAACCATTTGCAGGGACTGCAGCCGATTCATACAGTCGTGGTCACCAGCCCTTCACCCGCAGAGGGCAAGTCGATGGGCGCAGTCAATCTCGCACTCGCCGAGTCCCACTTGGCGGGCAATCACACCATCCTTTGCGACTTCGACTTCCGCCGTCCAATCGTGCACAACATGTTTCAGGTGGAGCGCTCTCCCGGCATCACCGACTACCTGCTCGGCAAAGCAAGCATCGAACAGATTGTCAAGAAGGTGGCAGGAACCAATCTCAGCATTCTGCCAGCCGGAGAAGCGGTCATCAATCCGCTTGAGTTGCTGAATCTTCCGCAGGTCAAAGATCTCCTGTCCAATCTGCAGAAGGTTTACAACTGGGTGGTGCTCGATACCCCGCCCCTCTTGTTTGCAGCGGATGCGAATCTACTCTCCACCATGTCCGATGGAACGGTGCTGGTGGTGCGCCTGGGCGTCACCACAGTCGACTCCGTCACCCGCGCCATCCAGTCACTGTGCGAGAACAATGTGCTTGGAACGATCGTCAACGGCGCCCGCCGCGGAGAGCTCTACTCCAAATACACCTACTACCACAGCTACTACTATTCAAAGCCCGACTAGGCTTTCACTGCTTCGACAACGAGCGCGGCGTTTTTACTTCCAAAGGCGATGGTGTTTACCATCGCCTTTTCGATTTGCATGGCCCTGCCCTGATTGGGAATGTAGTCCAAATCGCATTCCGGGGCCGCTTGCTCCAGGTTGATCGTCGGGGGCGCAAAGGAATCCCGCATCGCCAGCAGCGTCGCCGCCAGACTGGCAGCACCGCAGGCACCTTGCGGATGCCCAATCATGCTCTTCACACTCGAGCCAGGAAGAGATGCCGCAGCGTCTCCAAAGGCAAGCTTCACAGCCGTTGTCTCGACACGGTCATTCAACTGCGTCGCGGTGCCGTGGTAGTGGAGATAATGAATCTGCTCCGGCAACACACGGCTCTCCTCCATCGCCAGTTGCATCGCGCGCGCCGGCTCGATGCCAACCTCCTCCAGCCGTACCCGGTGAAACGCTTCGCAGGTGGCGCCATAGCCGCTGATCTCGCCATAGATCGTCGCACCGCGACGACGGGCACTCTCTTCGCTTTCGAGGACAAAGAACCAGGCGCCCTCTGCCAGAACGAATCCATCGCGATTAGCGCTGAAGGGCCGCGAAGCCTGGCTGGGGTTCTCATTGTGAGCTGTGCTCATGATCCGCAGCAATTGGAAGCCGCGCAGGGTCAGTGGAGCGATGGGAGCATCGACACCGCCGCATACGGTCACTTCAGCATCGCCATGCTTGATTGCTCGAAAAGCGTAACCGATCGCGTCTGTCGAGCTCGTACATCCGTTTGAGAACATATGGCTGAGTCCGCGAAATCCATATTGCATGGAAATTTCGCTCGCCAGCGTTCCAAGTGTGCTCGATGGCACAACATAGACGCTGCACTTTTTTTGCTCGCCGCTGTAGTAGTAGGAGTATTGCCGTTCGGTAAACTCCTGATTGCCGCCCCCACTGCCGACATAAACGCTGACACGGCGTAGCGCGTCCAGATCCATTCCACGCCATTCGATTCCGGCATCTTCGAGCGCTTCACCGGCGGCCGCGATGGCGTAGGGAGTCGCTAATCCAGTGCCATCCAGCTCTCGCGCCGTCAGATATTGCAAGGGGTCAAAGCCGGTAATTTCGCCGGCAATCTGGACCGGTTGTTGCCCGCAGTCGAAGCGGGAAATCCGGCGAACGCCGCTCACGCCAGCACGCGTATTTTGCCAGAACTTCTCGCGCCCAATCCCGTTTGGACTGATCGCGCCCACGCCAGTCACAAAGACTCTCCGCCCTAGATTCTGCGCCAAGCTAGCTCCCAAGAACTCCAATGCTACCATTGAGTTGCGGCATGACAGACTCGCCTACGTCCTCCGGCCTATTGGAGCGCTCCTTCGCCGCAACACAGGCCGCAACACTCGCGGCAATCCTCACTCTCTTTTGGGATGGCATTGCAGCCAGCTCCAGTGCTCACTCGTTCTGGACCGTACCGAATCTGATGGCCGGGCTCTTGTATGGCCCAGCGAGTTTAAGACCCGATTTCGGCTATTACACCTTGGCTGGCATGGCGATCCACTTGTTGCTCTGCAATGTGTTTGCAATCCTCTTTGCGCTGCTGGTTCCTCCAGCCTTACGGGCCCTGACTGCGGTGCTCCTGGGCATCGTCGCCGCCACCACCTGGTTCTACTTATTGGACGGTTTCTTCTGGAGGAAGGCCTTCCCTCCCTTTGCGATCTATTCGAGACGGCCGGGCATCTTCTTCTCCTTCGTACTACTTGGCATTTGCGTTGGTTTATACTCAGTGTTTGTGCGATCAAGCCCGGAACGTCAGATCTCGGTTTGATCCCAACTTGATCGCCTCGAAATCCTTCGCTACAGTGCTTCAATTCAAGAAACCCATACTGCAAAGGCCGCGTCTCCGTAGAGGCGCAGAGTGGAAAGGAACCAGCTTTAGATGATGTCTTACAGGCGAGGAAGCCTGGGTGCGCCATTACTGTGTCTATTCGTTCTAAGTCTGGCGTTCCCATTAGATTCCGTTCTCGCGCAGCAAGCTGGCCAACAACCCCCGGCCCCACAGCCGGCTAAGCCGAAACCCGCGAATCCATTCGAAACAGTCCCCAATCCTACGACGCAGGAGCCGACCGCTCCAGCGCCGAAACCAGTCACCCCCGCCACACCTGGTAAGCCCCAACTGGAAACCCCAGCTGAGCCGAAGCCAGAAGCGGCGCCTGCTGACGCTCCTTCCGAGGACGTCATTGAGGCGATTGAATTCCGTGGATCCCGCCGCGTCCCTCAGGACACACTTCGTGCCCTGATCATCACCAAGAAGGGCGACCGCTATAGCGAAGATGCGCTGAACCGCGACTTCATGGCCCTTTGGAATACCGCTCGCTTTGACGACATCCGTCTCGAACGGGAAGCAGGCCGCACCGGCTGGATCATTCGCTTTGTCGTTACCGAGCGGCGCGTGGTCCGCTCGATTAAGTACGACGGGATGAAGTCGATCACCGTATCGGAAATTCTCGACCGTTTCAAGGAGCGCAAGGTCGGCCTCCAGGTGGAACAGCAGTACGATCCCAACAAGGTGCAACGCGCCGCCAATACGCTCAAAGAATATCTGTCCGAGCGTGGCCGCCAGTTCGCTACCGTCACCCCTGAAATTCGCCAGATTCCGCCCTCCTCGCTCGAAGTCAACTTCCGCGTGTCCGAAGGCCCCAAGGTGAAGGTCGGCCTCATTGATGTCCACGGCAACAAAGCCTTCAATGCTGCGGCTGTCCGTCGCGCTATGAAGAATCTGCGCCCGATCGGCATTCCCTACTCCATCCTCTTTGAAGAGATCTTCCCGAAAACTTACGATGCCACCAAGCTCGAAGAAGACATGAGCCGCGTACAAAGCGCTTATCAGGACAAGGGTTACTTCACTGCTCGCGCCACGGCCGAGGATCCTGTGATCAAGGACTACGGCGGCTCCGGCTTCCGCATCCCTCTTTTCTACCCGAACAAGCCCGGCAAACGAGCTGACTTGCGCGTCAACATTGATGAAGGTCCGAAGTATCACCTCCAGAAGCTCAATCTGGTCGGCGTCAAGTTCTTCCGCGCACCGGAAGAAATCTTCAGCCGCGTTCTCGGCATGGGAGAGGGCGACGTCTTCTCCACCGCCAAGCTTCGCAAGGGCATGGAGGATATGCGCAAACTGTACGGACAGTTTGGCTTCCTCGACTTCGTTCCTGAGCCGAGCTTTGATCCAGATCCCAAGACGGGCAAGATCGAGCTCACTCTCACCGTTGATGAAGGCAAGCAGTTCTTCGTCCGCCGCATCGACTTCGCAGGCAACACCACCACGCGCGACAAGGTCATCCGTCGTGAAATTCTTCTCGACGAAGGCGACCTCTTCAATTCGCGTCTTTGGGAAGTCAGCCTGCTCCGCTTGAACCAGCTCGGCTACTTTGAAGTGCTGAAGGAAAACGAAGCCGCCAACATCACACGCGACACCAAGAACAACACCGTCGACATCACCCTCAAAGTGAAGGAACGCGGCAAGAACTCCGTGCAGATGTCAGGTGGCGTATCGGGTATCGCCGGTAGCTTTATCAGCTTTGGCTACTCGACCAACAACTTCCTCGGCCTTGGCGAAACGCTCTCGATCGAAACCCAGTTGGGTGATCGTATTCGTTCGGCGACCTTCGGCTTTACCGAGCCCTACTTCATGGATAAACCCATCCAGGTGGGCGCCACGGTGTTCTATCAGCGCTTCAACTACGATCAGGGCCGCGAAGTCTCGCTGTTCTCTGGCCGCGACTACAGCCAGTATTACAACCAACTCGGCCGCGACAACCTGCTGAACTATTCGTCGAACGGCTACGGCTTCACCGCATATGCCTCGACGCTGCTGCGCCGCAGCTTCGCTCGCGTCGGCATCACCTACAGCTACTCGAACTCCAAGTACAAGCCCCAGACAACCGCGGCCAACACCTACTTTGAGGCGGTCAACTTCCAGAATCTCGATGGTCCGAACCAGCTCTCCGGCGTTCGACAGTCTTCGATCATTCCGAACTATTCCTACAACACCGTCGATCATCCGATCACGCCTTCGCGCGGCAAGTCGATCTACATCTCAAGCACCTTCGCGGGCTCTTTCATGGGCGGCAACGTCAACATGATCGAACCGCAGATTGACGTGAAGTACTTCCGAGCTGGTCTCAAGAAGGGTCATGTCATCGGCATGCACGGCTTGGGTCGTTTCATCACCGGCTATGGCGGCAAGACGGCTCCCCCGTTCAACCGCTTCTACATGGGTGGCGAAAACGACATCCGTGGTTTTCAGATCTGGCAGATCAGCCCAATTGCCTACATTCCTACAAGAGCAACCGTGCCTGTATATAATGAGGATGGATCTCCCCGTATCCAACGGACGATCGGTGAGAATGGGCAATTGGTCAACTCGCCTGTCAGCCAGAACATCCCTGTTTATCAAGTCATTCAGCCCGGCGGCGATACGCAAGGTGTTGGCAACTTCGAGTACCGTATCCCCATTTTCGGACCAGTCGTATTGGCCGCCTTCGCCGATATCGGTGTCAACCGGATCAGCCGCTCCAACGGCCTCAATCTGAACCCGAGAAATATCGACGTGCTAAATGCTACATTCCCCCAGGCTGGCTTTGACAATAAGGCCGTCCTCATCGAGGCGACGCAGAAGCCGCGTATGTCAACTGGCCTCGAATTGCAGATCATGATGCCTGTGGTGAACGCGCCTTTCCGCTTCTACTACGCTTATAATCCGCTCCGCATCGACGAGGTGATTCAGCCCCCGATCGCAGCGGATCGTTCATACTTCCCAAACCAGACCACTTTCTTCGAGGCAGTGAGGGCCACGGGTGGCGGAGCAGTCCGATTCCAGGAACAGCGGAAGACCTTCCGCTTCACAATCAGTCGCACCTTCTGATTTTTCCTCAGTGATACGATTTTGAAAGAGAACACGAAAACAATGAGCTTTTCCTTGAAGAATTTGATGGCCGGCGCCATTGCGCTTGGTCTTACCATCATCCCGGCGCTGGCACAGAGTAAGGTCGGCACGATCAACATCCAGCAGGCGATCATCTCCACCAAGGACGGCCAGAAGGCAGCAGCTGAGCTGCAGAACCGCTTCGACCCCAAGCGCAAGGAAATCGAAAAGAACCAGGCCGCTCTCCAGTCCAAGCAGCAACAATTGCAGAAGATGGGAACCGTGGGCAGTGAGGATGCCAAGCGCAAGCTCAGCGCCGACATTGAGGCCGATACCAAGCGCCTGCAGCGCGACACCGAAGACGCGCAAGCCGAGTGGGATCAGGAACAGCAAAAGACGCTCAACGAACTCGGTGGGCGCATCATGCAGGTAATCAACAAGTACGCCACCGACAACGGCTACTCAATGATTCTCGACATCAGCTCGCAGCAGACGCCCGTCATCTGGGCTTCGAATACGGTCGACATCACCAACGAAGTGATCAAGCTCTATGACTCGAACGCTCCGTCGACAGTCACCACGCCGAAGCCGGCCGCAGCAGCTCCCGCCACCACCCCGGCGAAGACTCCGGCAGCCCCCGCCAAGAAGTAGTTTCGGGCTTCCTTAGAAGCCCGAAGTTTGAATCCAATAGCTCTCGCGCCAGGTCATCCCTGGCGCGATTGTTTTAGCGGCGCCCGGAGTGTTGAACGCATTGGTCGGAGCCGTCATCGGCTCGAAACAGATAAAACCCTGGCCAGCCGGAGCATAGACCACCCCAATCGTGTAGTCCTTCCCATAGACGACATCGATCGTCTGAGTCTTGCCCTTCACACGGAAGGTCGCCCTTTCTTCCAGCCCCCCAAACACATCATCGAGAACCACTCCCGCCAGCTTCATTCCGGCAGCATAGGGGTTGGGCTTTCTCTCTCCAGTCGGAATCAATTTCGGCGAAAGAACCAGCAGATCCTTCGCCGGAATCGTCACCTGCCACTCGTCACGGGGTGCATCGCTCAGTTGGAAGTAGGGATGATACCCAATCGCCAGCGGCATCGGCTCAGTCGCCAGATTCTCCACCGACGTGATCACTTCGAGCGAATTCGCAACGAGCTTGTAGGTGATCTCAAGGCGATGCGGAAACGGGAACTGCGCAAGCCAATCCGGTTGCTTCGAGCAATCGAGACTCAGCCGCACCAGCGCGTGATCCTTCTGTGCCGAAACCTCGCGCACCTGCCAGAGCTTGGTGAAGGTCACCAGTCCGTGGATCGGATTCTTGTTCTGGTCCAGGCGAAGATTCCCAAGATCCGGATTCAGATGATACTTCTTCCCGTTGGCCTCGTAGCTCAGCCCTTCGATCCGATTCGCCCAAGGAGAGAGCAACGGGTTGCCCCCCATCCGCTGCTTGGCGATCAACTCCCCGAGAGAAGCGTTCGGCGTTGTCCAAAAGACTCTCTTGCCGTTGACATGGTAGTCGTAGGAGTTAGCGCCGAAAGCGGGCGATACAGCCACTTCACTCCCACTCTCCACCTCAGTAAGCCGCACCACAGGGTGCCCATCTTCTTGAACCTGAACTGCACGATATTGAGCCATCGCACCCATTATCGGTGAATCCACTCTGTCTCTCGTGAAAGGATAGGCAGAGGAAATCAATTTCAGTTGAACTCTCAATCCTTGCGACGGCTTTTCCGGCGGCGATCCCCCCTCGTGCTGCTGCTTCTCTCGCTGCTCGCACTCAATGTCGTGGCAAGCCTGGTGGCAGGAGAGCATCCCATCGTTCTGGGGTCCTTCTCCTTTCCCGCACGCACTCCTTTTAAGCCACTCCTGCTGTTCCATGCGTTTCTCGCTGTGCTCTTGCTGTCCTCCATCCGCCGCGATCGGGAGCCTCTCGCCGCCAACAGCACTTCCAGTAAAAATCTGCTCCGGATCGGCGTCTCAATCGGCGCACTCACTGCGCTCGCTTACCTTCCCTCTTTCTGGGTGAACTTCCACGAGCTCGACTGGACGCACCGGCACAACGGAGCGGGCATCAATTCCTGGAACGCGTTCTGGAATCTGTTCTCGAAGGCTCAGCCCGATGGCATGTATCGTCCCCTCGCCTTCC
Source organism: Bryobacter aggregatus MPL3 (assembly GCF_000702445.1). Lineage (NCBI taxonomy): Bacteria > Pseudomonadati > Acidobacteriota > Terriglobia > Bryobacterales > Bryobacteraceae > Bryobacter > Bryobacter aggregatus. The sequence goes on along the minus strand of NZ_JNIF01000003.1, from coordinate 2,846,810 downwards.
TCTCCTTCTGGCTGGATTATCAGGTCTTCGGCGATACCCTCTGGGGCTACCATCTGCAGAGCGTTGCCATCCATAGCGCGAATGCAGTACTGCTCCTCCTGCTCGCACAGAAACTCAAGCTCAGCACCTGGACCGCGAGCTTTGCAGCGATCCTCTTCGGCTGGGCCGCGATTCACTTTGAAGCCGTGCTGTGGCCAGCCGCCCGATTCGACCTGCTTGCCACCACCTTCCTATTGCTCTCCATCCTGCTGTGGTTGCAGCATCGCCAGAGCGAGAAAGCTTACTCCTGGGCCGGAGCCGGATCTCTGGGCCTTTATGTACTCGCCACCCTCTGCAAAGAGACCGCGTATTCGCTGGTTGTGCTCATTCCCATCCTGTACTGGGTTCTGAACCGGTCGGACCGGCCCCGGGAACAGGCGGATCCCCGTCCCTACCTGCTGGCTCTCGCCCTATGCACCGTCGCGATGCTGGGCGTTCGCTATTCGATCTATCACGGGATCGGCGGCTATGCCTATGGAACTGCAGCGGCCTCTGCCTCGTTTTCGTTCCGCTCGCTGTATCATCTCCTGCTCTATCCGTTGACCTACGGCGGCTTTGGCATCAATAACGTCTTCTTGCATTGGAGCGGCGCAGCCGTGCTGTTCCTCTATGTTGCGGGAGTGCTCCTGTGGTACTGGCGAGCAGACAGCAGGCCCGCGAGAAACCTTGGTTTCTTTCTGGGAATGGCTGTCGTTGCGGCCATCCCGGTCTTCCCGGTGATCGGCTGGCTGCAGCCCACCCTGCAACATAGCAGGCATCTCTATTGGCCCTCCGCCTGGATTGCACTCGGCCTGGCGGTGGCGCTTGAAAGATCGCGACTACGCCTGCCCATCGCCGCGCTGTTTCTGGGCGCCCAGTTGCTCGGGGTTTTCTATAACCAGTCCGTGTATCTGCGAGCGCTCGCCGAGATCGAAGGCCAAACGACGCGAATCGGCGCACAATTCCCCCATCCTCCCCAGCGTCTCAATCTGGTTCGAGAGGCTGGGGAAGAAAATGGGATCTTCTATTACGAGTCCGAGTTGGCCCACCGTTTGTCACAAGAATTGCCGCACACAGAGCTTCGCATCTGCTCTGCAGAGCAGCACTGCGAGGGGCAGACGCTGGCATGGAAGGTGGATCGCAGCGGCTTGCAGCTCACCAGGAGGAGTGGCGATTAGACCATCCGCTTGGCATACTCGCGCGTGATGTAGTCGCAAGCCCGCACTGTGATCGCCATCATCGTCAGGGTCGGGTTCTGGCAACCAGAGCTCACCCAGGCCGCGCCATCAGTGACAAAGATGTTCTCGACATCGTGCGTCTGGCAGTACTTGTTCAGCACGCCCTTCTTGCGGTCATTGCTCATGCGCGCGGTTCCGATCTCATGAATGCAGAAGCCCGGAACGCTGTAAGTGCCGGTCTTTTGCACGTTCTGCGCACCGGCGGCCTCGAGCATTTCCGCCGCCTGCACGCGGCCATCTTCCCAGAGCTTCTTCTCGTTATCGCCCCACTCCGCATTGATCTTCAGCGTCGGCACTCCCCAGGCATCGGGCTTACTCTTTTCGAGTTGCACCCGGTTCTCCGGACGCGCCAGGCACTCGCCCCAAAGCCCGAGCGACATATTGTAGAAGCCATTGCGCACTCCGTCCTTGTACGCCTTACCAAAGCCCGGCGCATTGAAACTGAACGCAGGCGTCGAGCCGCCCTGATACCCATAGCCTCGAATGAAGCCATTCGTCATCTTCTCTTTTACATTGCGGAAGCGCGGCACATAGATGCCCGTCGGACGGCGGGGAGCGCCAGCCCAGGGCTTCGCCTCAAACATCGGCATCAGACCCGATGCCCCGCCCTGGTAGATGTGATCCATCAGATTGCGGCCCAGCATGTCGGAGGAATTGCACAGGTCAGAATTCAGCAACAGGCGCGTCGATTCTAGGGTCGAGGCACACAGCACCATCACCTTGGCGCGCACCTTCTTTGCCTCGCGGGTCAGGCGATCGATGTATTCAATGCCGTCCGCCTTGCCGTTGTCGCCCATTAGAATCCGAGCCGCAACCGCGTCGGTGATCATCGTCAGCCGCCCGGTCTTCAACGCATCGGCGATGGTCGTAAACGGCGATGAGAAATAGCTGTTTGTCGTGCAGCCACGTTCGCACGGACCGCAATAATGACAGGCCTGCCGCCCATTCAATGGCTTGGTCAGAATCGCGGTGCGCCCCATCGTCACCACACGGCCCATCTTTGCCTTCACCTGGTCACGCAGATGCTGTTCCGTACAAGTGAACTGCATCGCCGGTTGGAAGATCGAATCCGGCAATTGCTCAAGGCCCTCAGCGAGTCCCGAGATGCCGACATACTTCTCAACCTCTTCGTAGTAAGGCACCAGGTCGGAATACTGGATCGGCCAGTCTTCGCCATAGCCATCGCGCGAGGCGGCTTTGAAATCGATATCGCCCATGCGATAGCTTTGCCGCCCCCAGCTCAAGCTGCGCCCACCGACCACGCGCATGCGAATCCACTTGAAGGGTTTCTCCTGCGTATAGGGGTTCTCAAGGTCATTGACGAACCATTTGCTGTTGTATTCGGTGCAGGCATAACAGGTGCCCTGGATCGGACGATCCTTCAGCACTTTCGGCGACATGCCAAGATAAGGCAGTTGCCATGGCATCGTGTGCTCGCTGTAATCCCTCTTCGAGACGTTGGCGCCCGCTTCGAGCAACGCGACGCGCATCCCGTTTTCTGTAAGCTTCTTCGCCGCCCAGCCGCCTGTGGCGCCACTGCCGACAACGATCGCGTCGTAGCGTTCGTTTTGCGTTGCCTGAAATGCCATGTAGACAATATATAGGAGGATCGAGATGGGGAAAGCTGCCGCTTACATGAGTTTGCCGTTTCTGCTACTCGCCGCCATCGGCGGCGGCTATTACGCCGGCGAATGGCTCGATCAGCACTTCGGCACCAAGTACTGGAACGTGGCTGGACTGATTCTCGGCTTTGGCCTCGGCCTTTATGAACTCATGCGACAACTCAAAATTCTGGAGCGGCGGAACCGTGATTGAATATCGAAGCAAATCGAACCGGATCCTGCGTTGCGCGCTCATCCTGATGGCCATCGGCACGGCTGTCTTTCTGATCTGGCGCGGCCAGCAGAGCGGACTCGCCTTTGTCGCATCCGCCACCGTGAGCCTCGCCAGCCTCTACATGCTGGCTCGCGGCATCGACATCCTGTCGTCGGGACGCAAAACCTGGCTGAAGGGTTTCGGCTTCGTCATCCGCTTCGCTGTATATGCGGTTGCCCTGTCTGCTATTCTTAAGGTTTATCCGAAGCAGCCGCTGGAAGTGTTTTTCGGCATCTTCCTCTCGGTTCTCGCCATCGGATTCGAAGCCCTCATCGAGTCTTACAAGAATGCACGAACATGAACTGTGGTTCACTGCGCTGTTGAACCAATACCTCGCTGGCCCCGCCAATGCCCTCATTGGACTATTTGGTCAGCACGCCCACGATCACGACAAGCCCTGGACCAATTACAATGCCATGCTCGTCTTCGTCGTGCTTTTCCTGCTGGTTCTCCCCTGGATTGTCCGCATGGGTTTGAGTCTGGCTCGCCCCGGCTATCTCCAGCAAACCTTTGAACTCCTCGTCACCTTCATCAAGGGTCAGGCCGAAGAAGTCATCGGCCACGACGGCCCGAAGTACGCCAACTGGTTCCTCACCTGCTTCGTCTTCATCCTCTTTGCCAATCTCCTCGGCGTCATCCCCACCTTTGAAAGCCCCACGATGAACGCAGCCGTGCCGCTCGGTATTGCCATTGCCACCTTCATCTACTACAACGCCATGGGCGTCAAGGAGCAAGGCGCCGTCGGTCACTTGAAGCACTTCATGGGCCCGGTCTGGTGGCTGGCTCCCTTCATGTTTGCGATCGAAATCATTTCGCACCTCATCCGTCCGGTCAGCTTGACCATCCGTTTGTTTGCCAACATGCTGGCAGGCGAGCAGGTGACGGTCAGCTTCTCGCAACTGATTCCGATCGGTGTCCCGGCAGCCCTGATGGGCTTGCATACCTTCGTGAGCTTCCTCCAGGCCTTTATCTTTACGATCCTGACCATGGCCTATGTCGGTATGGCTGTCGCTCACGACGAGCACTAAAAAGTTTCGCCCGCCAGTGTGAGCCCTGGGCGTCCCAACGCACCAACGGCACCACCTCCTGACAGGCAATTTCACAAGTCTACAAAAGGAGACTTCTTACAATGCGTAACAAAGCAATGATGATTCTGTTCCTCCTCGCCTTCGCCGCTCCGATCTTCGCCCAGGGCACCGCCCAGTCGGCTGTCGGAGAGCACGGCCTTCTTCTTCCTGCCTTCGCCATGGCGATCGCTGCCGGTCTTTGCGGCCGCGCCCAGGGCCAGGCCATCGCCAGCGCTGCTGAGGGCATCGCTCGCAACCCCGGCGCAGCCGGCAAGATCCAGACCCTGCTCCTCATCGGTCTGGCCTTCATCGAGTCGCTCGCCCTCTTCACCTTCGTGAAGGTTGGCTAGTCGAGTTTATTGACCGGACGGGAATGACGCCTCCACTCAAACTGAACGGCATCTTCCCGTCCATTCCTACCCCTTTCACCCACTCCGGCGAGATCTATGCGGCCAAGATCCGCCACAACATCGAAAAGTGGAATCTCACCACCCTGGCCGGCTACCTGGTCACCTGCGAATCTCCCTATCTCTCCGAATCGGAAAAGCTTTTTCTCTGGGAAGAAGTCGCCAGGTTCACGCCCTCCACTAAAATCCTCATCGTGGACACCGGCGTCGAAAGCGTGCGCGAAAGCATCCGCCTCACGAATCTGGCTGCGGCTCTGGGCTATCGCTGCGCGCTGATCCGCACCCCAGCGTTGCCCCACGATGCGCTCTACTACCGCGCCATTGCCGACCAGGCGCAGATCCCGCTGATTCTCGAAAGCAACGCTAGTATCGAGACGATTGCCGCACTCAGCCAACACCCGAATCTCATCGCGCTGCTAAACCAGGATTCTCAGCAAGTGAGCCCACTGATTGAGCGCGCACGGCCCGGCTTTCAGATTCTCCATAGCAACGCGCTGAGCCTTGCGCCCGCCCTGCGCGCTGGTGCTATTGGCGGCATTCTCAGCTACGCAAGCGCCGCGCCGTTCTCATGCCTCACCATTGCCGAAGCCGTGCAGCGCCGTGAGTACGAAGCTGCCGAGGATTGGCAAACACGCATCACCCAGGCGGCAACGCTAGTCTCCACCCACGACGGCATTCCCGCGCTCAAGTACGCCATGGACTTCAATGGCTACTATGGCGGCGTGCCCCGCCTTCCCCTGATTCCCGTTTCCCGCGCAGTACAACTCAAGATCGAAACCGCATTCCACGGCCTGAGAGGCTAAGCCATGTCATTTCAACTGAACCCTGTCGAACAACGAGTCCTCGGAGCGCTGATCGAAAAAGAGATGGCGACTCCGGAATACTATCCGCTCAGTCTCAATGCGCTGGTCAACGCCTGCAATCAGAAAAACAATCGCGAGCCGGTGATGCAACTGGCCGAAGCCGACGTGCTGAACGCGATCGAGGTCATGCGCCACCAGAACCTCGCCTTTGAACATTCCGGACGCGAGCATCGTGTGCCGAAGTATTCCGAAGGGATCGGGCAGAAGCTGAACCTGGGCAATAAGGATCTGGCGATTCTGTGCGTGCTGCTCTGCCGCGGCCCACAAACCCCCGGAGAACTACGCGGCCATACCAACAGCCTCTATGCCTTTGAAGATCTCGATGCCGTGCTGTCGGCGCTCTCGCGCCTCGCCCATCGGGAAGAGCCGTTGGTGAAGGAATTGCCGCGCGCCCCAGGCACCAAGGAAGCTCGCTGGGCCCATCTCCTCGGGGACGTCATCCCTGAAGTGGCAGAAGCTCCTGCGGCGCCCCGGAGCGCTCCCTCAAATAGCCGGATTGACGAACTCGAAGAGCGCGTCCGCGCGCTCGAAGCATTTGCCGAGCAGTTGAAATCGCAACTGGGCCTCTAGCTCTTCATGACTGCTTTTGAGATGTCGTTGTAGAGCACAAACACCACCATCATTAGCAGGAAAGCCAGGCCCACCTGCAACACCCGTTCCTTGAGCTGTAAGGACAGATCGCGCCGCCGGATCATCTCGATCAGCAACACCAGAATCATGCCGCCATCGAGCACAGGAATGGGGAGCAGGTTGAAGATGGCCAGGTTCAGACTCACCATCGCCATGAGCGAGACAAAGTCTGCGGCTCCTTCCTTCGCCGCAGCCGCAGCCATCCGCGCAATGCCCACCGGGCCTTCAAACTGCTTCGGTGACAGGCGCATCTGTACGACGCCCTTCAGGTAATCGACAATCCTCGTCGCGTCGCGCAGGTTGTACTTCACACTCTGCTCCAGAGCCTCGATCGGCCCCAGAGCCACCACGACGAACTTCGGCTCGAGTTGGATGCCGATCATCCAGCGCTTTTCCGATTCACTGTACTTCGGCTGTACGCTCACCTTGTTGCGGATATGATCCCGTTCGTAGATCACATCCACCGGCTTGCCGCCGCTCTCCTTCACAATCTCAACCAGCTTCGTCAGACTGCGCACCGGAATGTTGTTGACGCTGATGACCACATCGTTTGGCATCAGGCCCACCTTCTCCGCGTCATAGCCCTTCAGGATGAACTTGATGCGGATCTCGCTTTGCTCGCGCCATCCGATAAAGCCCGCCTGCGTCTTCTCATCGGTTTTCGGGGTGACGTGCAGAGCCAGCACCTGGTCATTGCGCTTAACGCTGAAGGCAATATTCTTGCCGGACCCGGTCAACTCGGTCACCAGCACATCTTCCCAGGTGGGGTTCTTCTTGCCGTCAAACTCGACGATCGTATCGCCTTCATGCACACCCGCCAGCGCAGCCGGAGAAGCCTTCTCGACATGCCCCACCACCGCAGGCCCATCCGCATTCAGCACCTTGGGGAACTGGTACATGAAGAGGCCCGCCAGCAAACCAACCGCAAGCAGAATATTCATGGCCGGCCCGGCAGCAGCAATAAAGAGCCGCTGGTAGCGCGGCTTATTCATGAAACTGCGGGGATCGACGCTGGTGCCATCATCGACCTTCATATCGTCCTGGCCCAGCATCTTGACATAACCGCCAAAGAGAATAGCGGAGAAACGGAAATCAGTCTCACCGATCTTGAAGCCAAACAGCCGGGGTCCAAAGCCAAGCGAGAACTGCTCCACCTTGACATCGCAAATAAGAGCCGCCCAGTAATGCCCCAATTCGTGGATGATGATCATCACCCCAAGCAAAACCAGCAACCAGAAAAGGCTGTTCAAAAATTCCATAGATCTCTCTTCTCAGTGTAGGCCCCTCAGGCCCGCACTGCCCGTTCCGCCACTAGCTCGCGTGCCATACGCCGGCTGCGCAAATCCACATCCAACAACTCGCCAATCGACTGCGGATGACTCACGCCCATCCGGTCCAGCGTCTCCGCCACAATATCTGAGACGTAAGGAAAAGGGATCTGTTCCTCCAAAAAGGCTTCCACCGCGATCTCATCGGCAGCATTCAAAGTACACCCGGCACTCCCCCCGGCGCGAATCGCCTGGTAGGCCAACCCAAGCAGCGGAAACTTCTCCCAATCCGGCGGATGGAATTCCCAACTGTGCGTTTCGTCCCATCGGAGCTTCGGCACCGGGGCATCGGCCCGTTCGGGATAGGTCAGCGCATACTGGATCGGCATCCGCATATCCGTCGCACAAACTTGCGTGATCACACTGCCATCGTTGAACTCCACCATGGCATGGACCTTTGATTGCGGATGCACCACCACTTCTACCTCATCGGCCGTAAAATCAAACAGCCAACAGGCTTCGATCACCTCAAAGCCCTTGTTCATGAGCGTCGCCGAATCAATCGTGATGCGCGGCCCCATCTTCCAGGTGGGATGATTTAGGGCCTGGGCCGGCGTGACACGCGCGAATTCTTCCTTCGGTGTCTTCCGGAAAGGCCCGCCTGAGGCAGTCAGAATCAGCTTGACGGCCTCGGCACGCTTCCCCGCCCTGAGACACTGGTGCGCGCCATTATGCTCGCTATCGACTGGCAGCAACTCCGACCCGAACTCCCGCACCGCCGCCATCACCAGTTCTCCGCCCGAGACGAGAACTTCCTTATTCGCCAATCCGATGCGCTTCCCCAGCCGGATCGCCTCAAAGGTGGCTTCCAATCCCGCCACCCCAACAATCGCCGATAGGACAAA